>CBDBQI010000008.1:0-730001 GCA_965209165.1 Dehalococcoidia bacterium | reverse complement strand
GCTACGGCTACCTGACGCAGGTGGCAAGGGGACGCCGGAACATGGGACCCAAGGTGCAGGCCAGCATCGAGTCGGTCCTGAACGCTCCGGCCAGGGTCGCCCCCGCCCAGCTCGCCAACCGCCAGAGTGACGTGATCGAGAGTGAGGCCAGCAGCTTCATCCGGGAGACCGCCCGCGCCCTCGGACTAACCATGAGGGAGCTGGCCGAGAAGGTCGGTGTGTCCGCCGGGTACCTCAGCCAGGTGTCCAGAGGGCACCGTAGCATGGGGGTGAAGCTCCAGGCCAGGGTCGAGGCCGTGCTTGAGGGACGTGCGAAGGTCGCGTCCGCCCAGTGTCCCAACCTCGACCAACAGGCCGTCTGGGACCGGATGAAGGAGCTCGACGTCAGCCAGAACGAGGTGGCGCGTAGGGCGGGCATCAGCTCCGGCCACCTCTCCCAGATCATGAACGGCAGAAGCACCCCGTCAGCCGTGGTCCTCAGGAAGCTGCACGGGGCGCTGTTCCGGCGGACGAAGGCCGATGAGCGGGTGATGCCCGTGGCCTTGAAGGTGCTGGGCTGGAAGAAGGGAGAGCGCAGCGGGATGGTGGTGCACGGCGCTCGCGGCAGGGACGGCACGGCCAGGGGCGGAGCGGTGCGCGTCGGCGGGCGCGTGCCCTGGGGCGCGGAGGTGGAGTACGCCTTCCGCACCGGATACGACGGCGCAGGGAAGGTGTCGGTGGACCACGTGGTCGCCCCAGGCTACGCCGCACTGTTGATGCGGCCGGGGGCGGCGACCGCTTAGGTACAAGAGAGGGAGGCTATCCGAATTGGATGGCCTCCCTCTCTACCGGCATGTATCCCGCTCTCTTTGCGTTTCACCAAGTCCGCATCAGCACCGGCGCGTTGGCGTCCAATGGTCGGCAGCCGAACTGCCGCATTCAGCCCATGGCCCCGTGGGGACGCCGGCCGGTTGCTTCTAGTCAATGATGGTGATGGTGAGCTCGGTGGGCTCCTCGACGGTGTAGCCCGGGCCGTTCAGCACCCGGAGGATAACCGTCTCGCCGCCTTCCCGCTCCTGGTCTCGTATCGGGTCGAACGTGAACCTGGCCCAACGGAGGCCCTCTTCCCTGTCGGAGTCGTGGGGGGACTCAAGGGACCGGACCGTGAAGGTGTCGCCCACCTTCTCGATCTGACCGTCTATGTTGAACAAGCGGAAGTCCTCGTCCAGGGTCGCCGTTCCGCCGACGTACTGGAAGATCACATCCTCCGCGAAGTCCCCGGTCACGTACCACGTCGGGATCCGCGTATGGCCTTCGTAGACTTCAAATTGTGTCGAGCCCTGCCCGTGGGCATGGGGATGGTCGCGACTGGCCACCGGGGTGTTCTCGTCCGCGTCGTTGTCCACGATGGTCAGCGTGTACTCCGTGGGCTTGTCCTGCGACAGGGAGTATCCCGTGCCGGGCTCCAGAGTCAGGACCACCACCTCGTCGGCCTCGTTGAGGTTGTCGTCGGTGATGGTCACCGTAATCTCGGTTTCAAGCGTCCCCGCCGGAATCATAACGCTGCCGGGGATGGCGCTGTGGTAATCGGTGTTGTCAGAGCCGATATTGGGCGGGAATCTGACTCTGACGCCCACTGTCACCGGATTGTCCGTCTGCCCGTCCAGCCTGACCCGCACCACGTGCGGGCCGGCACCCTCGCCCGGCTCGCCCGAGGCCGCCGTGAAGGATACCTCCGGCGCGTCGTCGTCCAGGATGGTCAGCTCGTAGATGTTCGCCGACGTATCAAGGGCATAGCCGTCGCCGCCGGTCAGCGTCAGCTTCAGCGTCTCGTCGCCCTCGGCGTCCGAGTCGTTGAGGATGGTTATCGGCACGAAGGCCTGGTTCCGCCCGCGCGGGACCGTGACCGTCCCGGAGTCGCGGATGGTGAAGTCGTCGCCTGGGCCGTGCTGGCCGTGCACTCCCTCCGTGGCGACGCCGCCAAGGGTGTAGCCGATGGTGAGATCCTCGTGGGGCGCCGGGTCCAGGGTGATGACCGCCCGATGTCTACCGGCCTTCTCACTCACGCTGGCCTCCGCCGCCTCAAAGGCGACCATAGGCAGGTTGTTGTCCGTGATGGTCAGCCTATGCACGCTTTCTTCGCCCACGTTGTTTCCCGAGCCGACCCGCAGCGTCAGCTCCACCGTCTCGTCCGGCTCGCTTTCGCCGTTGTGGATGATCTCCACCGGAATGTCAAAGCTCTCGGCGTCTTCCGAAACCTGCACCGTGCCGGAGGCGCGGTAGTCCCGGTTGCGCGTGGCCGTGCTTCTCACGCCATAGCTCAGGGTCAGGCCGCCCGCGGGCGCGGCAGGGCGGAGATTGACCGTCACGGGGTGCGTGGTGTCCGCCTCGACGACGGTGGATTCAGCGGAGGCAAACTCCGCCCGCGGCCGGTCGTCGTCCAAGATGGTCAGCGTGTGCGTCCGAGTCGTCCCGACGGTGTAGTCCGAGCCGCCCCCCAGCGTCAGAACCACAGTCTCGTCGGGCTCGGAGTCGCTGTCGGGGTTGATGGTTACAGGGATGTCGACGCTGTTGATCCCGGCGGAGACCGTCACCGACCCGGAAGAGCCGGTTAAGCCTTCGATGCTGTAGTCAGTGCCCCGCGTGGCCGTGCCGCCGCCAAGGGTGTAGTTGATGGTCACGTCCTCGGTGGGCGCCGGGACCAGGTTGACGGTGACGGTCTCGGACCCGTCGGACTCGCCAACCTCGCTATCGGCCTTGGCGAACTGCGCCCCGGGGCCGTCGTTGTCGGTGATGGTCAGCGTGTAGCGGGACGGAGCTCCCACGACGTAGTTCTCTCCCGCGCGCAGGTAGATGTCCAGGAAATCCTCCTGCTCGCTCTCCCGGTCGTTGATCAGCCGCACGGGGATGTTCACGCTGGACGAGCCGGGGCCAACCCAGACCGACCCAAAGCCGTTGCTCAGGCCGCCGATCGTGAAATCCTCGCCGGCCTCGGCGACGCCCCCGATCTGGTAGTTGATGCTGGTGGCGGCATGGGGCGCCGGAACCAGGTTGACCACCACGTCGTAAGTGCCATCTCCCTCGCTCACGGTGGCCGTGGCCGGGTCGTCGGCGAAGGACACCTCGGGATTGTCGTCGTCCCTCACCTCGACACTGGCCGACCGGTCCGAAGACGCCGTATAGCCCTCGCCGTTGTTCAGGGTGACGAATATCTCCCCGTCGGCGTCGTCGGTATCGTTCCCCACGGTGGGGACGGTTATGGTGGCGCGGCCGCTGTTGCCTATGGTCGCCTCCTTCCGGCCCAGGTCGCCGGCGGCTGCGTAGCGGCCCCGCTGGATCACCGTGTAGTGGAAGGTGAGGCGTTCTCCGGCGGCGGGCGCCGGGGAGGCGCTGACCGTGAATTGGGCGGCGTTGCCCTCGTTGACCGGACCGCCGCCCTCCACCGATAGTCGCGGCTGGCCAGGGATCTCGCCGGTCGCTATCACTGGCCCAGACCAGTAGCCGGGAACCTCCAGTTCATTCACCGCCCGCACGTAGTAGCACGTGAGCTCGCCCTCCTTCGCACGGCGGTCCGCGTACGTCGTTCCCGTGAGCCGCTCTCCCGCTTGGTCCGTACTCGGCGCCTGGCAGGCTCCACCATTCGGCCGCTCCGTGAACACCTCGTAGCGGGACACAGGGAAGCTGTTCACCGACTCAAGCTCGGTCCACCACACGAGGGCGGTCGTGAATGGAACGGTGTAGAACTGCGCTTGCAGGTCCTGTGGCGTTCCCGGCGCTCCTTCGCCCGTGCCCGGCAGCGCCGCGATGGTGTCCGTGTTGTTCCAATCGATGTGGTCGAAGTAGGGAGTGGAGTGGACCGTGCCGTCGATGGTAACCGAGTAGATTTCGGCGCTGGCGATGGTGGCCTGGATGTCCGGAGTGGGGACGCCGTCCGGGGCGATCAGGGTCAGCGTCGGGTACGGCAACTGGCCGCCGCCGGCCCGGCCAGAGGTAACGGGCAACTCACGCAGGTCCCAGACCGCCCGGCAGAGGCCGTCTACGCAGGTGCCCTGCGTGTACGTACCATCACTGCCGCTGACCTCTTCGTCGTCCACGCGCTTGGTGCTGCCACTGACGATGGCCTCCGCGCCCTGGGGTACGCCTGTGAGGGTTACCCGCACGGCCCCAGCCGCGTCTGGTCCGTTGTTGGCCGCGAGGATGGTGTAGGCCGTCTGTCCGGCCGCCGCCAAGGCACTTTCCTCACCGCCATCCTGCACCTCCAACTCCGTGATCGGCCCCACATGGAAGATGGTGGTGCCAGTAGCAGTGTGGGTTGTCATGTCGGGGTCGTCACGGACCGCATCCACCTTGAAATCTACTACATAGCTCCCCAAGGTCGAGAACTCGAGGAACGTACCTTGTATAAAATCGGTTGGAGTACTAAGGGTAATGGAGGCCCTCGTATGTGTGGGATTCGGGTCGAAAAAGACATTCCCAGATCGGCTGTCAAAGCGAACCTTGACCCGCCCAGGAGCCGTCGCGCCGTCTAGGCCGGACACGGTCACGGTGCGGGCCAGACTTGCCCAGTCCATTATACGGCGGTTGAACCCGGACCTCGTGTATTTGACGTATACACCTTCCACCGGTAGCAAGCTGCTGGGGTGGTGTCGCCCCGTCTGCCACGAGATCGTGCTGCCGTCGGTGACGCTGCCGAAGTGGGGGTCATACTGGCGACCTACATGGTCCCGAACGTGGACGAGAATCCGTTCCGGCTTCAGGGTCTCGTAGTCGGGAGTCAGAGCAAGCATCTCTACCATGTCCGTGCTGGGGCAGCCGCGGAATCCGGGACTGACGCCGACGCAGTCGTAGGGGCGAAACAGGATGACCTCGCCCTTGGTCAACAGCAACTTAGGCTCTTCGCCCAGGCACGCGGTAGCGGTGTCGTTGGCTCGCTTCGAGGGGTTGAGTGCGAACCTTGGCACCGCCCTGATCACCTCCGCCTTCAGGCACCGCTGTTCCAGGGGCAGGGACTCCAGGCTGTCGGCGGTGAGGTTGACCGCCACCGGCAAATCCAGGTCTATTAGGCCGGTTCTCGGGTGGGGCCGCAGCGTGCCCACGTCCCAGATACCGGTATGCGGATCAAACGTCTTGCCGTCCGGCGCCTGCGGCTGAGTATTGGCGAAGGCTAAACCCTCCGAAAGACTGATTTCGACCTGTACATTATGCTGAACATGGCTTTCGAAACCACCAGGAGGAGTGCTTCCCTTGGCATTCATGGCCCGCACTGTGAAGGTCGTTGCTCCTCCCACCTGCGGAAACCGCTCGGATAGTTCTTCAACCGCAACGCCGGTGTTTCCGTTGGTCCAGGAATAGATGTTGCTGCCGCTCCAGATCCTCCAGCCCTCCGTGGCGTTGTTGAAATGGAGTCCTGGCGATTCCAATGGATACGACTCGATGATTTCGGCATATATCCTCATCGGCACTGCTGGCCTGCCACGAAGAAGTTCCACGCTGTAAATCCCTAGACTAACGCCCCCACTGTCTACGGTTTGCCCAGGTCGCACTTCCGGGATGGTCCATATTTCCGTATCGACGACTTTGACTTCACTGCCGAAGTCAAGAATATAGTCGGCCTGCACCTTCACCGAACGGGCCATATTTTCCCCGTTGTTGGTCACAAAGAATTCCCACGAGGATGGCGCTTTGTCGTGTTTGGAGGTAATAGTCAGGTCGAAAGGGAGCGTCGACTGGGCGTGGGCTGGGCTTGTGGTCGTCGCCGCGATGGCAACGACGATAATCGCCATCGCCAGGACGACGCCGAAGAGCTTCAGGGGCATTGATGCGTTGGTAAAGGTGTTCATTGATTCTCCTTGCTTTCGAAACTTCTATTGGTTCGGTTCGTAGTTCTTTGCCTTGCGCTCAGGGCGCGTTCGGGTATCCTGCATTGGCACATACTTCTGGCCAGAACGTTGGCCGCTACTGACACGCTTTCACCAGCGGAGGGGAACCTCCTGACGGAAAGGAACGCCGCGACAGGCATCGGCTGTCAAACGCGAAAAGCCGGCGGGCAGCAGAGAAAAGCTACCCGATGCGGGTTTGCCCGAGGATAGAGTCGGGGGGGGGGGCTTGCTGCCCGGTTCTGGAGCCCAGGCGGAATTGGACCCGACGGCACTTTACTCCGCCTGCTGGCGCGGCGCCGGTTGGCACAGGGATTGTTTCACGATTCCGGTGGTTGCCGGGACAGGACCTAGCGTCAGCCAACGCAGCGTCGTTGTTGACTTGCATACCCATGCCTGTGATGATACATAGTCTCATTATTGGCCAACAAAAAAGGCGAAGGCGGAATCTGCCTGCGGCCCCGATTCTACAGGATTTTCCCTACGCTGCCAAGGAGTCCAAATTGCCAACGATGCAGCCTCGTTACTGATACAGTATTGATACTATATATCTTTACGCGACAAGACCATAATCTATCTTCTATGCCGTTGTCAATAGGATCGTTTTCTCGGGTTCGGGGCTGCGGCCGGACTGGGTCGCAGGGTCTATTAGAGGAAGACGCGGGCGCGGGCGCGCCAAAGGTTTACGCTCCCTGGCCCCGAAGCCGCTCCTCCAACTCCTGGACACGGGCTTCGGCTGCCTCGGCGCGGGCCTGCTCTGTGTCGGCGCGGACTTGCTCTGTGTCGGCGCGGACTTGCTGCGCCTCTGCATGAGCTTCCGCCGCCGCTCGCGCCTGACGCTCGCCTTCAAGGCTGGCGATGGGACGCCCCGTCGCAGGGTCGTGGAACACCAAAGCTCCACCCTCCCACCTCAGGTACAGGTTCAGCGCAGGACTGTATCCCTGAAGAACTCCATCGGACACGGTCTCTATCGGTATGGGTTCGTATCGGCCCTCCACCAGACGGTCCCCGGCCAAGTTCGCCCCGTGATACTCCCCCGTCTCGTCGAAACGCCAGTACTCAGTGATCCCCAACCGCGCGTAGTCATCGCGCTTCTCCCCCACGTCCACCCGGCCCGTGCTCCGCGACGCCACCTCCAGCACGAAGTCCGGCACCTTCCCCTGCTCCGAGATAACGTAGGCGTTGCTCCTGCGGTACGCCTCAGGGTCCACCCCGAAGGCTACAAGGAGGTCCGGGTATCGCAGTCCGGCCATGTCCCCGGTGACTATCGGACTGACGTAGCGGTCTCCGGCCACCAGCGTCGTCTCCCGGTTCCCCAAGTGTATCGCCAGGTAGTGCGCGCTTCCCGTGATCGTCAGATGGTCAAAGCTGGTCATCTTGTCGTCCGGGTCTTCCGGCGGGTCCGGAAACACGAAAGTCTCCCGAACCTGCGGCGTCCTGGCAAATGTGTCTGGCGTCGTCATATCTCACCTGACAGTCGGCCCAGAGCCTGCGCCAACTCCGGCCAGCCGGACCGGCGTAACCACTCTTCGGCTCCTCCAACAAGGTATTCTTCCACGAGCCACATTCTACTACACCGTCCAACGCTTGAAAAGAACTCTGGACCGGATATGCGTCAATAGCACACCGGGGCGAACAGTCCGACGACCCCATGGTTGTCTGCTCTGCGCGGCCGGCCCTGCATGCTGGTATATCCTACTCACTTGGAAGAGGGCGGCTGCAAGTCCACAGACCAAGAGTGCCGGAGCCTTTGGTGCCTATTGAGAACTGCGAATGTTCCGGTGGGAGGTTTTGATTTAGGCAGGTGGACCGTCGTGTGAGGTTCACCGAGGATGCCCGCCAACTCCGTCGAGTCGACGAACGGTGTCCGGCCAAGGGCATCAAGTATCTGTCGGTCTGAAAGGGTCATATGCTGAGACTACCATCTTGTCTGCTCCCCGAAAACTGGTCGTCTCGTCCAGGTCATGCCCGAAGATAAGAAGCCCTCCAAGATTCCGTCATCGCCGTGCAGGGCGATGACGCCGTAGCAAGCGCCGGTCAGGGACCGCGCGGAGTCGAGAACCCCTTGCATCACGGAGTTGAAGTCTAAGATCTTCGGTGATGCGGAGACTGGCCTCGCTCAACCTGGACAGGAGTTCCCGCAGCGTCTCGTTCTCTCGTATCAGGTCATCCGGTCTCTACATTCTTGAATCCCTCGAATGGACTCCGCCGAATTCGGCGTAAACAGGGACAATTATGCCGATGCCTCCGAAAGGTAACAAAGATCTATAGTAAATTCCCCGATAGGTTACGCCCTGGTTACAGACTGTGTGGTAGCATTTTGGGGGGCTAGCCGAAATGCGGAAGGCAGTTGCTTGTCCTTTGTTCGGCCTCAGCTTGAATTTGGAACCAGCGTGGACCTCGACGGTGACGGCTCCCCGCCTGAAGTGGGGACATGGCCGCCCCGTCACATCGTAGCTGTCGTCATGTGAGTCCGGAATTCAGGAGGCACATGATGCAGGTACATGCCAAATGGGTGGTCCAAGAGGGAGATAGCTCGAAAAACTGAGCACATGTACAATATGGCCGAAACCGTCCACGGATTTGGACGAAATGGACCGCCAAGTATCTAGTCCCAAGACAGGTAAGAACGTTGAGAAACGGGGCCCATGAAATACTGGATTTCAGCCCTGATCGTTCTAATCTTAGTCGCGTGTGGCGATGAGCCGGTGCCCGACCCTATACCGACCAAAACACGTCCGCCGGCCTTCTCGCCGGAACCAACGCCCACGAGCACACCTCCACCGACTTTCTCGCCGGAACCAACGCCCACGAGCACACCTCCACCGACTTTCACGCCGGAACCAACGCCCGCGAGCACACCTCCACCGACTTTCACGCCGGAACCAACGCCCACGAGCACACCTCCGCCGACCTTCTCGCCGGAACCGACGCCCACGAGCACACGTCCGCCGACCTTCTCGCCTGCCCCCGATGGAGCCGCAGAATCAGGCGGCCTATTTTCGGAGGTCGATGGTGTCGTACCAGCCAGTACGGACTTGGTGACTCTTGCCGGCCGCTTGGCAAGGGTCGACTTTGGACAACTCCATCAGGCTATCGAATCTTCGAACTCTCTTGTTCTGAACTTGTTTGACGACGCTTTGTTCACCGGCATAGTCGAGGACGTGCAATCGACCTCGGCGGGTCATGCGCTGTCGGGCAAGCTCGAAGACGTCGGGTTGGGGACCTTCACACTCGTGGCGAATGGCAGTGTGCTGTCCGGCACGGTACGGACGCCCAAGGCGGTGTTCACCATCAGGACTTTGGGTGACGGAAAGTATGTCATCCGTCAGGTCGACGAGTCATCGCTACCACCGATGGGTGAGCCACTCAGAGACTCAGATTCTCCAAGGGGACATCATCCCTAATCGGACGATGTCCCCTTGGATGACGGCTCTGTGGTCGACGTGAACGTTGACAATCAGAGCCGCCTGAACCTTGGGTATCCGTTGCGCGATAGATTGGAAAAGGGGTTTGGCAAATGCACGGTTCCCGTGTTGGACTCTCGTTTCTTGTTGTAGTTCTCTTACTGGTATTTACATACAGTGCCCAGACGTCCCGTGCAGCCGACGCCAAGTCAAACGGTCTGTTCCACGAGGTGGGCGGGGATCTGCCCCCAGTATTCGGGATCGACACTCTCGCTGACCGCTTGGTGGGGATCGATTCCGGACAACTCGCTCAGGCTATAGAGTCTCCGGTTGGCCCCAAGGACGCCGTCACGGGGAAACCTCCGACGCCTCAGACGCTAGTGCTGAACCTGTTCGACGACGTGGTGTTCACCGGAGTAGTCGAGCACGTTGAACCCACCGCGTCGGGTCATGCGCTGTGGGGTGGGCTTGAAGGTGTGGAGTTGGGAACCATGACCATGGTGGTGAACGGCAAGATCGTGGTCGGCACGGTGCGGACACCTGAGGCGGTGTACACAATCAGGACCGTCGGCGACGGCACGTACGCCATTCGCCAGATCGACGAGTCGTCGCTGCCGCCGTTGGGCGAGCCGCTTGAAGACGTACCTTCCCCGCGAGACGCTGGTGTCCAGGCAGCCAACGCCTCGTCGGATGATGGCTCTGTAATCGACGTGATGGTGGTGTACACACCCCTTGCGAAGCAACAGGAAGGAGGTAGGGCAGCTATAGAGGCGCTCATCGACCTGTTCGTCACGGAGACCAATCAGGCGTTCCGGAACAGCGGTGCGCCTCTCCGGGTTCGTCTGGTGTTCAGGGACGAGGTGCAATACACCGAGTACTACGAAGAAGTTGGCCCCGGCTTCGAGCGCGATGGGGGGCCTCTGTTATCCGCCATCGACCTCTTTAGGCTCCGAGATGAATCGGACGGGTACATGGATCATATTCACGAGCTGAGGGACCTCTACGCCGCGGACCTCATTCACCTATTAACAGGCAGCGGAGACGTGGGCGGGGTGGCGTACTCGGACACAACAGAGGACGAGTCGCACGGATTTGCCCTTACCCTCCAATATACCAGCGGGTTGGTCTTCGCCCACGAACTGGGACACAACTTGGGCCTCAGGCACGACAGGTATCAATACCTAGTAAGAGAGGGAAGAGTCTCGGTAGACGGATCAAATTATGGCTACGTGAACCAGCGAATGTTCGAGCCAGGCGCTCCCGAGTCGGCCCGCTGGCGGACGATCATGGCCTACGGTACGCAGTGCGCTCATGCAGATTTGCGGTGCCCGTGGGTTCAGTATTTCTCGACCCCTGATATCACCTACAATGACGATCCTTTGGGCGTTCCGGTCGACCACCCGTCCAGGGGCGCGGATGGCCCTGCCGATGCTGTGGGAACCTTAGAGGAAACGCGCCAGATCGTCGCGAACTATCGCAGGAGCTCGACTTCGCCCGCACCGAGGGTAGGCCTTGCGCTATCTCCATACTGGCTGGACGAGAATGGAGGTGAGAGCACGGTGACGGCGACGCTGCACAGGCCATCGAGCACGGACACCACAGTGACGGTGTCCGTTTCTTCGTCTGACGCCGTCAGGCTGAGCGCGAACACGACGCTGACCATTCCGGCAGGTCGGACGACGAGTGCCGGCGTTGTGACGCTCATCGGCGTTGACAACGGCAATCAAACGGGTGACGTGAGCGTAACGGTCTCAGCGACGGCGGCGAACGTGAGCGACGAAGGTGTGATCGGGCCAGAACCGGTTGAGTTGGCGATTGCTGACGATGAGACGATACCGGTGGCGTCGTTGTCACTGTCGCCCGTTGAGATAGTTGAAGGTCGGGACATAACGTTAGTAACCGCGACGCTGGACAGCAGGTCGAGTGCTGAGACCACCGTTACTGTATCGACGTCGCCGGCTGCGGATGTCGAAATTCCAGGTGATGACATTCTGATTATCCCTGCCGGCCAGCAGACGAGCGCTGGCCGGCGTATGGTTCTTCGCACAATTGACGACGACGTACTGGCACCTGGCAACAGGAAGAGCGTAACGGTGTCCGGTGTGGCAACGAACACGCGAGGTGTCACAGGCCCCGAGAGCGTGACACTGACCATACTCGACGACGAGGCACCGATTTTCGCGGAAGACAGCGTTGCGTATATCTTTACGGCGGAAGTCGCCGGCAGCCGTTTCTTGCCGGAGGCCGCGTATGGTGACGGTCCATTGACCTACTCCATATCGCCTACTCCTGACAACGGCGTGACCTTCGCCCCCGGCCCCCCGGCCCGAATAGGGATTTCGGGGCAACCTGCACCGGTCGGAATGACGACCTATACGCTAACCGCCACCGACATCGACGGTGATACCGATACCATGACAATCAGCGTCACGATCCGCAGCCCCGTGTGTCCCAACAGCACCGCAGTCTCCGGGTCCTCTACAGGAGGTCTGTTGTCCGACTGCGACGCGCTGCTGGCGGCGATGGACAACCTGACGGGTACCGCAACACTGAACTGGTCGGCGGACACACCCATTGCGGAGTGGGACGGTGTAGTTATTGGCGGTGGGCGCGTCACTCATATTCAGCTCAGGGAGGGGGGGCTGAACGGTGAGATCCCCGCCGAATTGGGTAACCTGACCAATCTCAGAGAGTTGAACCTCGGGGGCAACCAGTTGACTGGGCAGATACCGGCTGAGTTGGGAGACTTGACCAATCTCAGAGAGTTGGTCTTCTGGGGCAACCAGTTGACTGGGCAGATATCTGCCCAGTTGGGAAGCCTCACCAACTTGGAGCGGCTGTCCCTCGATGACAACCGGTTGAGTGGTGAGATTCCGTCGGAGTTCGGCAGCCTGGCCAACCTGTATAGCCTGGACCTCAGCGCTAACAAGTTAACCGGCCCGATACCTCCTGCGCTGGGCGGCTTGACTAAGCTGGCATGGCTGAACCTCGGCTCCAACCAGCTAACCGGATCAATACCGACTCAACTGGGCAATCTGACCAATTTGCGAGCACTGCATCTTGATCGCAACCAGTTGACCGGTACGATACCGTCGGAGCTTGGCAACCTCGCTACCCTGCAGAGGATTACTCTAAGGGGCAACCAGTTGACGGGGTGCATACCGGATGCTCTGCGTAATGTCGGCGACGATGACTCTGATAACGACCTGGACCAACTCGGTCTGTCGTTCTGCGGCGATCACTCCTGCGCCGTCGATGGCGCGGTATCCGATGGGGCCAACAATCCCGGGTTGGTATCCGACTGCGATACGCTGCTGGAAGCGCTTGACACCCCTGCGGGAAGCGTCACGCTGAACTGGGCGACGGATGTTTCCATGGCTGAGTGGGAAGGCGTCACCTTGGGTGGGTCGCCAAAACGCGTTACGAGGCTGGTTCTCCGGGACAAAGGGTTGACTGGGGAGATACCCTCGCAGTTGGGCGGGCTCCCGAAGCTGGAATGGCTTGACCTCACTCGCAACCAGTTGACGGGAACTATACCTGCGGAACTGGGCGGGTTGTCGAATCTGCAGGGGCTGTTCCTCTCCGGCAACCAGTTGATCGGTTGTATCTCGGATGAGTTGCGCGACATTCCAAATAATGACTTTACGGATGTCAATCTGCCGTTCTGTAGCGAGCTTCGCTGTGTCACCGGCGATGCTGTTGCAGACCCGACGAACACAGGATTGGTATTGGACTGCGAGACTCTTCTGGCGGCGCTGGACACCTTGGCGGGGACTGCGACTCTCAACTGGGCGACAGACACTCCCATCACACAATGGGACGGGGTCACCGTCGGTGAGACGTCGAAGCGCGTCACTGAGCTAAGCCTTGGAGAGCGTGGACTGACGGGCGAGATACCTACAGAGTTGGGGAGCCTAGCTAACCTACATTTTCTGAACCTCAGCGAGAATCAGTTGATGGGTGAAATACCGGCTGAGTTGGGAAATCTCTCCAAATTGCGATGGCTGGGGGTTTGGGGGAACCAGTTGACGGGAGAGATACCGACTGAGTTGGGCGATCTCTCCAACCTAGAAGTACTCGCCCTCCCTTCAAACAGGTTGACAGGAGAGATACCAAGGGAGCTAGGCAACCTATCCAACTTGGTTGAGCTCTCGCTATGGGGGAACCAGTTGACCGGGAAAATACCTACGGAGTTGGAACACCTCTCCAACCTGCGAACGCTGTGGCTTGACGGCAACCCGCTAACTGGGTGTATACCCCCGGGATTGCGCGACATCCCGAACAACGACTTGAACCGACTTGGCCTACAATTCTGTTCAGTGTCGTCGCCCGGAGCTCCAACCGTAGATGCGGTCACTCCCGGAACGGGGTCCCTCGCCGTATCTTGGACGACTCCTTCAGACCACGGCGGTTCGGTGATCACCGCGTACGACCTGCGCTATATCGAGACCTCAGCCGACGAGACGGTCGACTCCAACTGGACTGTGGAGGATGACGTGTGGACCACGGGCGGCGGGACGCTCGAGTACACCCTTACTGGACTCACCGGGGGTACGCAGTACGACCTTCAAATACGGGCCGTGAACGCCGAGGGAAACGGGCCCTGGTCTGCGACCACAACCGGAACACCAACGACGGCCGGCGACTGCGCTACCGGCACCGCCGTTCCCGATTCGACAAACACGGGTCTCGTGTCCGACTGCGCCACGCTGCTTGCGGCGCGTGACACGCTGGCGGGGACGGCGACGTTGAACTGGTCGACCGACACTCCCATCGCGGACTGGGACGGGATTGGCGACGATTCGCTGGAAGGGTCTCCGGCGCGAGTGACACGGCTCTACCTCAACGGGATGGGGCTCGACGGAACAATTCCGAGCGAGCTGTCCAACCTGTCAGCCCTAAGGGTGTTACACCTGCATGACAACCAGCTAACAGGGTCTATTCCGCCTGGTTTGGGTGGTCTGTCGAACCTCAACTACCTATATGCGTACAACAACGACCTGACCGGCAGCATACCCGAAGAGTTAGGCAAGCTGACGAGCCTTACCCACCTGAGGCTAAGTGACAATGATTTGAACGGGGAGATCCCTTCAGAAATTGGCAATATGTCGAGTCTCGCCTGGCTTCACATAGCTCAGAACAACATAAGTGGTGAGATACCCGCGGAGTTGGGATCACTTTCTTCGCTGAGACAACTGTACCTGTACGACAACGACCTTTCGGGTCCCATACCCGACGAGTTGGGCAACTTGTCGAGTCTGACGCACATCGTAGCACAGGGGAACGACCTGAGCGGCGAGTTACCCGAGGAGTTGGGCAACCTAGAGAACTTGGTTTGGCTAGGCCTGGACGACAACGATCTGGAGGGTGAGATACCAGAGGAGATGGGCGGACTAGCGAAATTGCAGAGGCTCTACCTGCGACACAACGAGTTGAACGGTGAGATACCGAAAGAGCTAGGTGAACTGTCGGACATGACCGACTTGTGGCTGAATAACAACTACTTGTCGGGAGCAATACCTGCAGAGCTGGGTAATCTCCTCAGATTGAAGGGACTCAGTTTCGGCCAGAATCAACTGAGCGGGCCGATACCTGCAGAGCTAGGCGACCTCTCCAACTTGGAGTCTCTGTCCCTCGGCCAGAATCAACTGAGCGGGCCGATACCTGCAGAGCTAGGCGACCTCTCCAACTTGGAGTCTCTGTCCCTCGGCCAGAATCAACTGAGCGGGCCGATACCTGCAGAGCTAGGCGACCTCTCCAACTTGGAGTCTCTGTCCCTCGGCCAGAATCAACTGAGCGGGCCGATACCGGCGGAGCTAGGCGACCTCTCCAGCTTGGAGTCTCTGTCCCTCAGCCAGAATCAACTGAGCGGGCCGATACCGGCGGAGCTAGGCGACCTCTCCAACTTGGAGTCTCTGTCCCTCGGCCAGAATCAACTGAGCGGGCCGATACCGGCAGAGTTGGGCGACCTCTCCGACTTGGAGTCTCTGTCCCTCAGCGAGAATCAACTGAGCGGACCGATACCGGCGGAGCTGGGCAACCTCATCAATTTGGAGTCTATGACCCTCGGCCAGAATCAACTGAACGGCAGTATTCCGTTCGAGTTGGGCGATATGACTAGCATGCAAAAACTGAGGCTGCACAACAACATGCTTAGCGGCAGCATCCCGACGGAGTTGGGAGACCTGAGCAACCTGACGGATCTGTGGCTCTCAGGCAACGAGTTGACCGGGTCGATCCCATCCGTGTTGGGTGGGCTGGACAATTTGAAGCAACTGAGCCTGAAGGACAACCAACTCAGCGGCGATATCCCGAGTGAACTCGGCAACCTGGCAGACACGCTGACCCACTTGTTCCTAGCCGGCAACACTGGACTCACAGGGTGCGTGCCGGCAGGACTGCAGGCTGTGGCAAGAAACGACATATCCGACCTCGGTCTGGATGTATGTGAACCGTCAGCAGCCGAGTACTACACTCAGTTCGAGCAGGTAGGTCTCATTCAAATCAAGGCGTCTGATGCCGTCGTACCAGAGGCATTAACGGCAGCGGCCGGAATCATCAGACGCATGATCGAGCACCGCCCCGACATCGCTGAGCGTCTTGGCGACAGCGGCGCGTCGCTCGCCATCATTCCGACCAACAGCTACATTACCGAGCTTCCCGAGTTCAGATACCTTTCAGGTGAACTGGACCCGAATGGCAACTCCTACGACTCGTTCGCCATCCGGGGCGCGGGAGGCATCCGGACACAGACTACGACTGCAACCGCCGAAGAGAACCTACTTGATCTCCCTGAGAATAGCATGCGCTTCTGGGACGAGGACATCACGGTGCACGAATGGGCTCACGCAATAGAGAACATAGGTTTCGACAACGAGATGAGAGAGGAGTGGCTCGCGCTGTTCGAGGCCGCCCGCGAGGCCGGTCTCTTTCCCGGAACATTCGGCTTGGCGACCGAGGGGGGCAGGGAGTTTTTCGCCGAGATGTCGCAGGCATTCTTCGGCGTTGATAATCGGATCAAACCAGAGGACTTTCTTGGAGCAGGCCCCGTTGGAACTCGGATTCTCAATGCGCTCGAAGAGGTTTATGGACCGCAGCCGGAGGAGCCCCTAAGCGGCCGCGTTGAGTTGGAACGGGAGACGCTGGTCGAACTCTACAACGCCACCGACGGGGCGAACTGGACGGACAACACCAACTGGCTGAGCGACGAGCCGATGCGCGAATGGTACGGCGTCTCCACAGACGACGAAGGACGGGTCTCTGAATTGTCCCTCGGGAACAACCAGTTGAGTGGGGATATACCGACGGAGCTTGGCAACCTCTCCAACCTCACATCGCTCTCACTGTGGGGGAACCAGTTGACGGGTGGTATACCAATGGAGTTGGGTAGCCTCTCCAACCTCACATGGCTGGCCCTCAATGGCAACCAGTTGGGGGGGGAGATGCCGACGGAGCTGGGCAGCCTCTCCAACCTGCGACTGTTGGACCTCGGCAGCACCCAGTTGACTGGGGAGATACCGGCGGAGTTGGGCAACCTCACGAATCTGACGGAGCTGTGGCTAGGCGGCAACCGGCTGACTGGGGAGATACCGATGGAGTTGGGTAGCCTCTCCAACCTGAGAGCGCTGGACCTTCGTGGCAGCCGGTTAACTGGAGAGATCCCGACGGAGTTAGGCAACCTCACCAACCTGCGAGAGCTGAACCTCTCATCCAACCAGTTGACTGGGAAGCTTCCTCAGAGTTTGACCGGCCTGACCATGTTGGAGAAGCTCGTGTTCGAGAACAATGCGGGCCTCTGCGCACCGACCGATGAGGCATTCCAGGCATGGCTCCAGGGTGTAGCCTCAGTCTCTGGTAGCAGCTGCGTGCCGGACTCTGCAGAGGACCGGGCGGTACTGGTCGAGTTCTACAATGCCACCGACGGGGGGAACTGGACGAACAACACCAACTGGCTGAGCGACCAGCCGATGCGTACTTGGCACGGCGTTAGAACGGACGATGGGCGTGTCACCGAGCTACATCTGGTTAACAACAGGCTGAAGGGAGAGATCCCGGATGAGGTGGGCAAGCTCACGCGGCTGGAAGTGCTCAATCTGGGTTACAACGAAATGACAGGCCCGATTTCGGCGTGGGTGGGAGAATTGAGTCACCTTCGTCGGTTGCAACTCGCCGGCAACGTATTCCACGGAGTATTGCCCGCAGAATTGGGCAGCCTGCCCCGATTGGAGGTGCTTACGCTCGCCGAGAGCGCCGGGTTCTTTGGGAAATTGCCGGAAGCTTTGACGAAGGCCGATAAAGTCCGCTGGCTGACATTCCACAAAACGGGGTTGTGCGCGCCGTGGGATGAAGACTTTCGGACATGGCTGGACGGAGTTTCAGAGTGGAGGGGGTCGGACTGTCCGCCAGGATCGAAAGATATTCCCACACCTACTCGAACTCCCTATCCGACCACGACGCGAGAGCAAGGATACGGATACACCATCGACATACCCGACGATTGGGTGGAAGGAGATTGGCACATCACAAGCGTTCCGGGCGGTAGACTATCCATCCGCGAGCTCGATCTGCTTGCCGAAACTACGCTGGAGCAGTTCGCGGAGTCTGTCAGAGACGACTTGGAGCGGCAATTCTTGGCATCGGCGTTATTGTTCGAGATAACGTCTTTCGAGAAGAGACAGTCGACGGACCAAAGCTCTTACATCATTGAGTACCGCCTACAGGAGAACCCCTACCATTGCGTAGATGATGTCGTAGAGCAGATTGTCTTGGGATCTCATCTGCCAGGCCCTGCGAGAGGGTACAGGTTGAAGCACAGCGTGTGCGAATGGGAACTATCCCGAGAGCTCGACCGCGTCAGAAGAGAGACTATGTCGAGTTTCCGCATCGTCACGAATCCTGATGCCTATTACCATCAGTACATCATCCGGCCTGGTGTGACAATCAAAGCGCCCGGCAGAGTAGACCCCGAAACGTTGCAAAAGTCGGCGGAGATCTTGGATGTGATGCTGGACGGGCGCCAGGACATTCCTGACTGCCTGGGCAGGATCGGCTCCGCATTGGCGATAGTTGCCGACGGAGACCCATTGACGGCATTGCCTGAATTCTCGCATCTGAAAGACCTAGAGGGGGAAGAGGGTCGCTACTTAAACAGTGTCCACGCCCCCGGGGCCGGGGGGCATCCGGCCTCTCCTGTATCTGCAACACCCGAACAGATGTTGCGTGGACCTGCCGGCTATCCTCCCTTCCGCGATGTTCATGAACCCGGCCACCATGTGCAACTCTGCTTTACCGAGCTCGACAACCTGAAATGGGTTGATCTTTACTGGGAAGCCATTGAGAAAGTCGGATTGGTGGACGAGTATGACCCGATATCCGAACTGGTCTCTTCGAATAGTGACGAGTTTTGGGCTGGATTCTCTTCGTTTTACTTTTTCGTACACTATGCACCGAGGAGGTATGCCAAACAGCTCTTTTCCGAAGCGTTCGCCTTTGTGGAAAGCGTCTATGGCAAGCTGACGCCGACGGAGTCGGAGCACCCGGGGTACCTTCAGTATGTAACCGCTTCTGGACATGCGCTTCCATGGCTTGTACCCGGCGGTGTCTATGAGAACACCACTTTCGACTACAGGATCGAACTGTTGCCTGGTTGGGTGGTAAAGAAAGAAGGCGCTCACGAATTGTTGCTGGCGAGCCGGAATTGGCCCTGGCCCACGATTCGGATCCAGTACACCCGTGTACCTGATGGTGAAAACGCTGACGACGCGCTCTTAAGGATCAGCGAGTCGAGGCGCCTCGATTGGCAGCGAAAGACACGAGGGTGGCATAGATCCGAGGTCAAGTCGTTCGAGCGCGTGTCGTTGGATGGGCACGACAATTACTGGATCCACTTCTATGGTCAAGAATCGGCTTGGGACTGCCAGGTAGACGTTATCGAGCGCGTTTTGGTTGCCACGCACGACGGGGACAACTACGGCGTCGTCCTGGAGGGGAGTGCCTGCGGTGAAGGAAGAGACTACGCACTTCAGGACTTCGAGACCATGCTCAGCAGCTTCATCCTGCCCACCTCCAAGCGAACACCGGCTCCCGACCCGACTCCAACCCCGACTCCGCAAACTGATGCCGCGGACATAGCTGGAGTGGAAAGGGACGCGTTGGTGGCGCTCTACAACTCCACGGGCGGGGCAAATTGGGAACGTAACGACAACTGGCTGACCGACAGTCCAGTGGGTAAGTGGTACGGAGTCAAGACAGTTGATGGGCGCGTCACCAAGTTGTATCTGGGCGGCAACGGACTTAGAGGCGAGATCCCTCCCGAACTCGGCAATCTCCAGTACCTGCGACAGTTACGGCTCGGCGAACGGCTCGGCGACGTAAACCGCCTCACGGGCGATTTCCCTCCCGAGTTGAACAAGCTCACGACGCTTGAGGTCCTCGATCTGGGCTCAAGTGACTTGAGTGGTCCGATACCTGCTTGGTTGGGGGAATTGAAGAGGCTACAGCTGCTGTATCTGGACAACAACCGGTTCGAGGGCGAACTGCCTGCGGAGTTGGGGAAACTGTCCCGGTTGCAGGAACTGACTCTGTTTGGCAATCGCGGACTGGTAGGTGCGTTGCCAGAGACCCTGACCGGGATTGAAGATCTTTGGTCGTTTGAGTTCCACGACACGGGTCTATGCGCGCCGCTGGATGAGAGCTTCCAGGCATGGCTTAGCAGCATCCACAACCACCAGGGCCCCAACTGTCAGCCTGAACCGCCCCCGGTACGACGAATCGAGTGATCGTCCGGGAGGTGTTTGGCAAGGAGGTCAACGAGACGGGAATAGTGCTCGTCGACTGGGAAGGTCATATCGCCAACCCGGCAATGAAGTACTTCGTTGAGCTGCCAGGCGCGACGGCGACACTCAGTTCGAATGAACCGAGGCTCTACTTCAATCGGCCCAGCTCGACCGGAGCGAATGGACCGACCAAGAGCTTGGTCTCGGAAGACCCCACCCAGGCGGTCGAGTTCCATATCTCGATCTTCCCGGACCGGGACACGTCCGACGAGAGCCACACCCTGACGATTCGTTATGTGGGAGCTGACGGCAGGGTGAGCACTCAGACGATATATGTTCACGTGATAGACCAGGACGTTGACCGGCCCTTGGAGTTTGACGTTATCCCTAACTTCCGCCACGACCCCTTCAGGACTCTTTGGCGACTCTGATGCTCGAGAGTCATTTCAGAGGGCAGCCAATGACTGGGCGTACTACATTGACGACATGAACCTTGACGAGGTACAAGCCGGCCAAGAACAGAGCTGGATCTGGGATAGCCGCGGATACTCATTTGGAGGAAAGCTAGTAAGGAACACAGAAAGCTACACTGGGTTTCTGTTGTACGGATATGGAATAGACGACGGAACCGGTGGCCAACCATCCGATTGGAGTTACCAGACAGCCGACGGCGAATCACTCCCACTGAGACGCTCAGGAAATGTTTCAATGAGCAAGGACGGAAACCTCAACACCTTAGGATGGAACGCCTCGCTGTCGGATGAAGAATGGTGGAAAGCTACTAACGTTTCAAGTGTACAGAATGATCTGTATTCAATTGCATTGCGCGAAATTGGACATGCACTTGTATTCAATCCAGCGTATGACGAATTTGCCAAATACAAAGAAGAAGGGATACATAGATGATCCTTCAGTAGTGGAGTATTATGGCGCCTCACCGAGAATAAGCCCCGGTTTGCCCGATCACCTGCCGGACACTATCGATCCGGTGAGTAAATTCGCATCCACGGCTAGAAGCACCAGCAGGGTGCCAAGCAGTATCGCCATTCCTATGGCAATGACATTTGCCCCCGCGATCTCAAATGCTTACACACGTAGTTCCCGAGCGATCCCTCGGACTCTGAGTGCTCACACCCGAAGGAATCTCGCGAACCATCTGTTTGACTCTGGACTGCCTACGCCCGCATCCAAGTAACGGGTCCCATCCGCGCCTGTCTCTAGGGATCCGTATCTACTCTATCGGGCCGAGCTCAGTCAGCAAGCCTCCACCGCCCTGACCGTCCGAGGCTTGGTCTCGTCCCACCACTCCTCATCCCCCTTGACCTGTCACCAGCGTTCCTCTAGTGTCAACTCCGTCAGGCCTCTGACCTGTACTATGGGCGTGTCTTTGTCCATTTGGGCCTGACTCACCCGGAAGGATAACGCCCTTTCGCACACGTGTACCGCTACGCTACCGGCCGGCGCGTCGTGTCATGGCAGATTTTAGCGAGGGGGTGATAAACTAGCATGCCGTGGATCGACTAATCCATAGTCGGGAGCAGGGACCCACGCGACACGGCTTCTTGGTTAGGGTTCGTCCGGCAGATACCTACCTCGCGTCATGGAGTGGCAAGGCCGCACCCGTCCGGTAGCGCTTGCCAAGTGTCTCAGACTGAAAGGGGGGACAAGCAACTGCGGACTGGGCTCTGGTGGAAAGTGGCCCTAGTCGTAATTGCGGTGGCTTGGACAATCCTGGACACCGAGCTTTCCTACGGTCACGAGGGAAGCCACTCGTGTCTTGATGAGTCCTCGCACGACCCTCCCGGAAGGTACCTTCTGTATGCGGAGACAAAGCATCCCCACCTGGAGGCACGGGCCAAGAGTAACGTTACCGGGGTTAGTGTTACCAGAGGTTCAAACAGTTTCGACTACCTTGGCACACTAGTTCAAGTGGATCCAGACTCCAACGTATTCAAGATAACCTATACGGCAACTGCCACAGGATCGGTTATCTCAATCTGCTGGGACGAAACCCTAGGACTATGGAATCCAATCAATCTTGACGCACCGCCGCCGCCACCACCACCGCCGCCACCACCACCACCGCCGCCGCCACCACCGCCACCGCCGCCACCACCTCCTCCTCCGCCACCGGCGACTCCAACGCCGACGTCTACCGCAACGCCGACGCCCACCGCAACGCCGACGCCCACCGCAACGCCGACGCCCACCGCAACGCCGACGCCCACCGCAACGCCGACGCCCACCGCAACGCCGACGCCTACCGCAACGCCGACGCCTACCGCAACACCGACGCCGACGCCTACGGCAATGCCCACGGCTACTCCAACGGCTACGCCCGTACTTACGGCAACGCCCACGGCGACTCAGACAGCCACTCCGACACCTTCGGCTACACCCAGACCCACGTCAACGCCGACGCCTACCGCAACACCGACGCCGACGCCTACGGCAACACCCACAGCTACTCCAACGGCGACGCAGACACCTACGGCAACGCCCACGCTTACTCCCACGGCTACGCCCGTACCTACGGCAACACCCACAGCTACTCCAACGGCGACGCAGACACCTACGGCAACGCCCACGCTTACTCCCACGGCTACGCCCGTACCTACGGCAACACCCACAGCTACTCCAACGGCGACGCAGACACCTACGGCAACGCCCACGGCGACCCAGACAGCCACGCAGACACCTACGGCTACACGCAGACCCAGGCCTACGCCTATCGTACCGCCGACGGCGACGCCTACCGCAGCACCGACGGCGACGCCTACCGCAACGCCCACAGCTACTCCAACGGCGACGCAGACTCCGACGGCAACGCCCACGGCAACTCCAACCGCTACATCCACACCCACGCCAACGCCCACCGCGACGCGCACGGCGGCGCCGACTGCCACATTCACGCCGACGCCTAGCTACACGCCGATGGCCACATCCACGCCTAGGGCGAAAGCTACCCCTACTCTGACGGCCACGCCTGCACCTATCTTGGCGCCGGCCACGACGGCTACGCCCACGCCTCAGCCGACAGCCACGCCTACCTCGACGCCTACGCCTCAGCCGACAGCCACTCCGACGCCTAGGCCGGGGCCGCGATTCATCCCACGCCTGGAGCTACCCTCTGTCCCAGTAATAGGGGATGCTGCAACCCGCGTTCGGAATACTCTGACCGGTGTGGTCAACGCCCCGCGGCAGCGCACCACGCTGATAACCATCCTGATAGTGACGGGAGTGCTGGCCTTGGGAGCCTTTGCATACCTGATCTTCCGGAGGCGCTAAGAGGCGTCGATTGAGGGTCGCAGAACTAGAACGTTGGCCCTGTTGTCATCCGCATGGCTATGGCCGGCTGGCAGGCGAGTTGGCGCACCTTACGGGTGAGACCGTGACTGGCGCGATCACGGTGGGCTCAGGGAGCGCCTAGAGCGCGAGAGGAGCGAACGAAGCCTATAAGCCCGCGTCCAAAGACTTCTCGCCATCGGAAGGCGCTGCGCAGGCATGATGAGAGATGGCCTGTCGGCTGTCGAGCACGGGGACTTCCTATATGACGAGCGAGGGCTGCCCAGGTGGCGTCGGACGATGACAACGACGAGTTGCTGTACGACGTGGACACGGCAAGCACCACTGCTGCCCCGAATGACAACGCGTTGTTCGAAGTTGACAACAACGGCCAGTTGAGCCTGGAGTCGGATGACGGCCTGGACTACGAGAACCCTGGGGACGCACTTGACACTCCTGGGACCGCCAGGACTGTGAACACTGCCGGTACCGGTATTGAGTACACGGTGGTGATCAGGGCTACTGACCCGTCCAGTGCAAGCGATACTGCGACTGTGACGGTCCTCCTCACGAACGTGAACGAGGCGCCGGCGTTTGCCAAGGACGCCGATGGTAAGTTCCTCCAGACGACGCTGTACATTGCTGAGCATGGCGCGGCGGACGCCACAGGGCCTGCCATCTTCACGAATAGTGGCCTCTCGGCTGCTGTGGCTGACTATTCGGCGACGGACCAAGACGGAACAACCCTTGACACCGAGGCGACCTTCACCTTGGAGGGTGCTGACAAGGATGACTTCAGTCTCACCCCCGCCGGCGCACTGACCACAAGGCAGACGGTTACTGGTCCCCCAGAGGTTTTGGGTCTCAGGGCCAACTTTGAGGACAAGAGCTCGTACTCGATAACCATAGTCGCGCAGAGTACCGGCACGACCGGCAACGAGGACCGCGGTACGAAGTACACGCGTCTGGACGTGATGGTGAAGGTTGTGGACAGAGAGGACGCGGGTGAGGTGAAGCTGTCTGCGCTTCAGTCGCAGGTGAACATCCCTGTGGTAGCGACGCACACGGACCAGGACGGCGGGGTTACCGACAGGCATTGGTATTGGTACAGGGGCGGCGCGCTTCCGGAAGATCTCACCACTCTGTTTGAAGATGATGGTGATCTGACGACTGCCGCCGGAAATACCGCCTGTGTCGACGGTGATGACCCCGACACAGATACCGTCGAGGTACAGACCGAAGCTACCGTCTTGTGGAGGATTGACGGAGAGACGGCAGCGCTGTACACGCCTGGTTCTGCTGACGTAGGCCGTATCCTTCACGTGGTGGCGGAATACAAGGACGACTTCAACGCTGATGCTAGAGAAGAGGCCGGGGCCTCGTCGGACGCTGCCGTGCAGGCGAGCAACCCTGCGAACACGGCTCCGAAGTTCCCTGACCAGGACTTGAGTACTCCTGGCGACCAGTCGGACGTAGCGATGCGTTCGATGGCTGAGAACCAGGACAAGGGCACGAGGGTAGGAGAGCCGATTCCGGCTGGTGACGCCGACAGGAACACGCCTGAGGGCAACTTGGAGTTGCTGACGTACACGATTGACGACACGGACAACTTCAGTGTGAACCAGAAGGACGAGATCAGCACTGCGGTGAAGTTGGACTACGAGATGCAGTCGATGTACACGGTGATGCTGACTGCGACGGACCCGTCGGGTGCGACTGACACGATCACTGTGATGATCTCAGTCACCGACGAGAACGACCCCGCAATCATCAGCACTGCACCTCCGGCCGACAACCCGCCGGCATTCCCTGCGGGCACGGCTGCCCGCAGCGTGGACGAGAACATGCCCGCAGGCACGCCGGTTGGCGCCCCTGTGGTGGCGATGGACGATGATGGCGACACGGTGACGTACACTGACGACTCTGACTACTTCGACATCGGCGAGGACGGACAGATCGAGACGACGATGATGCTGGACTACGAGAGCATGACCAGCCACATGGTTACGGTCACGGCCACGGACACTAGCGGCAACACGGACATGGTCACGGTGACCATCATGGTCGTGGACATGTATCCAGGCTGCACGGTCGCGGACAACAACGGCCTGACCACCGACTGCGAGGTGCTGCTCGGCGCGATGGATACGCTGGGCGGTTCGCTGAACTGGTCGGAGGACAGCCCTCTGTGGATGTGGGACGGTGTAACGCTATCGGCAGATGAGCCCAGGCGAGTTACCAGAATCTGGCTCCGCGACCAGGGGCTTAACGGCATGATCCCGGCCTCGCTGGCCAGGGTCGAGATGCTGACGGTGCTGAACCTGAATCAGAACGCGCTCATGGGCGAGATACCTGACCTGAGTGCTCTCTCGCTGACGGAGCTGTACCTGACGCAGAACATGCTGACGGGTGGCGTGCCTGGATGGCTGAATGGCGAGACTCAGATGACGGACCTCTGGCTGTGGGGCAACGACCTGTCGGGTTCGCTGCCGAACCTTAGCGGCATGACGAGCCTGGACATCCTGAAGCTGAACGGCAACGCCGGGCTGACGGGTATCGATGCAGCGATGTTGCCGGGCAGTCTGAGGTGGCTGATCGCGGGCGAGACGGATGTGGGCGCGACCATGCCGGACCTGAGCAGCCTGATGAACATCACGGTCCTGTGGCTGGGCGAGACGGGCCTGTCCGGGGCGATTCCGGTCGCCAGCATACCGAGCAGCGTGACGAGCCTGAACCTGAAGGGCAACTCGTTGAGCGGCGCGATTCCGGACATGACCGGCTTGATGAACCTGCAGTGGCTGAGGTTGCAGAGGAACGACTTGAGCGGTGAGATTTCTGCCACGCTGGGTGACCTGGCGAGCGTCACGAGGATCTGGCTGTACGAGAACGACCTGACGGGCATCTCGGCAGGCCTCGCCAACGCGGCAGACACACTTGAGGTCCTGGAGATCAGAGGCAACAGCTTCACGGCTACCACCTGTCTGCCTGCGGCCCTCGCGGATGTCGAGGACAACGACTTCGACATGGCTGGGCACGACGGCGGCCAGCTGGCAACCTGCCAGTAAGCCAGACATAGACCGCGGCGGCCGAGCCAATACCGGCCGCCGCGGGCAACCAACCGAAGACCCCAACACAACCTAACCGAGACCCAAAAGCAAGAGCGCCGCCGGACACCAAAACCGGCGGCGCTCTTTATCGTCGTTCCGGCCCCGAGCCGGAACCCAGAGGGGCGGGGTAGACGTGGGGGTCCCCCTCTTACCCCCTCTCCCTCGATGGGAGAGGGTTGGGGTGAGGGTGGAACAGGGTCTAGCGGCGGAGCACTGTCCCCGTATCGAGTACGGGGCAGGCGCTTCGACAGGCTCAGGACGAACGGACTCAGGCCCCTCTTACCCCCTCTCCCTCGACGGGAGAGGGCTGGGGTGAGGGTGAAGGGGCGGTGCGGGGCGGCTCCCCACTCCCTAGAACCCCGAGATAACCTCCAACTCCACGTCGACCACCTCGTACTCCCCCTCGCCCCGCTCGATGTACCCGACCGCGGCATCCACCGCCTGGCCCGCGTGGGCCGCGAAGTTCGACACGGCCGCGATTCCCAGGACCGCCGACTGGTGCGCGTCGTTACCCCCGACCTCCGCGATCGCCGCGTCGAACCGGCTCCGGACACGCCCGCACAACGACCTCACCACCCGCCGCTTCCCCTTCAGGTCCCGGCTCCCTGCCAACCGCAAGGTCACTTTCGCCACGGCCACGTGCATGGGGGGATTTAACCGCTAACGCCGCAGTGACAACCGCTCGGTGGCCAGGCGGTTCATGCTGACGCCGGCCTCAGCGGCGTCAATCGCGAGGGCCCGGTGGGTCTCAGGAGGAATGCGAAGGGTGATTGTGCCGCGATAGCGGCGTGTCGAAATTGGCTCGGGGACCGGAACGCCATCCTCACGCAGGCTCTTCACGGCGAAGGCGACCACGTCCCTGATGCCGGAGAACGCCTTCTCGGGGGTATCGTCGAGGTGACTGAGCAATCCGAACTCCGCACACAGGCCCACGTACATGTCATCTTCATCGGACCAGATAACGCGATAGGCGTAACGGTCATGGCTGTTCATTGTGACTCCTCCCCCAGCTTGTCGATTGCCTTGAGCATCTGGCGTACCTGGTAGGGCTTTGGCCATGCCCTTGATGCTCTGGATATTGACTAGCGGCTCGCCCTGCCACGGCGTGCTGTAGAACAGGTGACTGCCGCTCTGCCGGGGCCGTCCGAAGTAACGGTCACAGACATTGCGGAGGTCGTCGAACCGTACATTACGGGGGTTCCGCCTGATTCGTGCCAGTACCTTATCCACTCTTTGTATGCTAGCATTATTGCAACCGAACGTTAAAGTGCTCCCCCTCTTCCCCCCTGTACACTTCCCACAACCATTGCACGCCCCCGCCTCTGGCCAACAACTAACAACTGGAAACTCTCCCCCCTCCATGCTATGCTGGGATGAAGGTCGGGGTGTGGCGCAGTTTGGGAGCGCACCTGCATGGGGTGCAGGGGGTCGCTGGTTCGAGTCCAGTCACCCCGACCAGCCTACCCCCTCCCGTCCCCGTTCCACATCGTTCGGCGGAGCACTGGCCTTCGACAGGCTCAGGCCGAACGGACTTAGGGCAAGCCCTTCGTCAAGCTCAGGAGAGCCTCAGCACGAAGGATGTGGAACTCGAGGGCGGGTTTGAAACCCGCCCCTACGCAAGGGAGTGTCGCGTGGGAACGCTCAAGACCCACATGGGCGTGAGTGACGGCAATGGCGGGCCGACCCAGTGGGTCGATGCCCTGGTGGACACTGGCGCCACCTACACCGTGCTGCCGGACTCCATGCTGCGCGCCTGCGGCGTGTACCCCAAGGAGCACCTGCTGTTCGCGCTTGCCGACGGGCGCGAGATGCTGATGCCGGTCAGTGATGCCGTGCTGCGCATCGACGACAGGGAGATCCCCAGCCGGGTGGTGTTCGGAGAAGAGGGGCAGTGCCTGCTGGGAGCTACGACGCTGCAGACCTTCGGCCTGATAGCCGACACGACCCACCACAAGCTGGTCCCCGCACCCACCCTGCCACTCTAGGGCTACTCAATCGTCGTTCCCGCGCAGGCGGGAACCCAGAGGGGCGGCTGGGGTGTTCCCCTCTACGTGGCACCGGGGAGTTCCATATCGTTCGTGCTGAGCTTTTCGAAGTATCTCCCCGAACGATGTGGAACGGCGCCTCGCTCTACGAAAACCCCTCCACCAGCGCCGCCCGCACTAGCTCTATGGCGTTGAGGCTCATGCGGGTGCGGTCGGGGCGGCCTCGTCCGGCCATGTTGTAGGAACGCCTGCGGAAGCCGCGGCCGTCGGTGATGGACAGCACGGTGCGGCCGCGGGCCAGGTTCTCGGCGGTGTCGGCCGGGTCTTGCACGCCGTGGACGGCTAGCCCCAGGGCGGCGCCCGAGCGCGACCGGACGGCCCAGGCCAGCTCGTCGGCCAGGGCTTCGGCGTCCCACAGCAGGGCGTCGGCGTCGTCCGGCCGCCGCGAGTGGGCTAGGAGCCGCCGCACGGCATCCGGCCCATTGCCGGTCACGCCCTCGACGAACCGGCCGGGGTCCGCCTCGAGCAGGCGCTCGGCGACGAGCCCGCTGGTCAGGTCCTCGTAGACGGCGATGGTCGCGCCCGCGCCGGCCAGCTCGCGGCCCACGGCGTCCTCCATCGTCTCGTCGTCGACCGCGAAGACGTGCCGCCCCAGCAGCCCGCGCACCTCGGCCTCGACCGGGTCTATGAGGGCGGCGGCCGCGGCCTCGTCGCGGGCCTTGGCGGCGATGCGCACGTCGACCTGGCCGGGGTGTGCGAGCACGCCGACGGTGGGGTTGCGCGAGTCCGCGATGAGGTGGCCTATGCGGTCGTCGACGGAGCTCTCGCCCATGTCGGCGACCTTCAGGACGCGGTATGTGATCATCTCGTCGAGCTCGAAGGCCTCGCGCAGGTAGGGGATGACCTCGTTGTCGAAGAGCCACTTCATCTCGAAGGGCACGCCGGGCAGTGCGATGACGACGCCGCGCGGGTCCTGGACGATGAAGGAGGGCGCGGTGCCGTTGGGGTTCTCGACGGGGATGGCGCCGTCGGGGATGTATGCCTGGCGGGAGTTGTTGGCGGTCATGACGAGGCCGCGCCGCTGGAATCGCCGCTCGATCTGGTCGAGCAGGCCGCGGTCGAGCACGAGGTCGCGTCCGGTGACGGCGGCGACGGTCTCGCGGGTGAGGTCGTCGCGGGTGGGGCCGAGCCCGCCGCCGGTGATGACGATGTCGGACCTGCCGAGGGCGCGGCCGATGACGTCGCGCATGCGGGCGGGGTTGTCGCCGACGGTGGTCTTGAAGTAGAGGTCGACGCCGACGCCGGTGAGGCGCTGGGCCATCCACGCGCCGTTGGTGTCGACGATCTGGCCGAGCAGGAGCTCGGAGCCGATGGATACGATCTCTGCGCTGGGCAAGTCAGGCCTCCCTCTCGCGGTCGATGAGGTCGCGCGCGACGGGCAGCAGGTCGTCCGCCGCCCTGCGGCACTCCTCGACGTGCGGGAACCCGGACAGTATGAACTCGTCGATGCCGAGCCGCCAGTAGGCGAGCAGCTCGTCGGCGACCTGCTCGGGCGTGCCGATGAGGGCGGTGCCGCAGTTGACGCGCACGGTGGATATGCCGTTCCAGAGCCGGCCGCCGATGCGGTGCCCGTCAGCCTCGCGGAGCTGGGCAACCTGGCCTGCCATGGGGGTGCCGGCGAATACGGCCTGGCGCTGGCCCTTCACGACGGCGTCGGCGCGGGATATGAGGTCCGCGGCGGCGTCCCAGGCCGCGGCCTCGGTGCTGCGCACGACGATGTGGGTCCTGAGCCCGTACGAGGGCGTACGGTCAGCCGCGCGGAACTGGCCGTCCGCAGCGTCGAGCAGCTTCGCGATGGCGTCGCGGGGCTGTATCCAGGCGAGGAATACGTCGGAGTGCGAGCCGGCCAGGCGCAGGGCCGCGGGGGACGCGCCGCCGAGGTAGAATCGCGGGCCGTCGCCGACGGGGCCGGGCGATGCCAGGGCGCCGTCGAGCTTCACGAAGTCGCCGTCGAACACGACGGGCTCGGGCTTGCTCCACAGGGCGCGGCAGGCGGCGATGAATTCGGCGGCGCGCTCGTAGCGGGTGGCGTGGTCGATGGACTCGCCGAGGCGCTCGAAGTCGCCCTGTATGCCGCCGGGCACGACGTTTATGTCGAGGCGGCCGCCGCTGATCCGATCGAACGTCGCGGCCATCTGCGCGAACAGGCCGGGGGATATGAATCCGGGCCTGACGGCGACGAGGAAGCGGATGCGGGTCGTGACGGCGGCGAGCGCGGTGGCGGTGGTCCAGGTCTCGGCGAGGGGCGCGCCCTCCTCGAACAGGCCGTTGGCGAAGCGCGTGGGGATGAGCAGGGAGTGGAATCCGCAGGCCTCGGCGGTCTCGACGACGGAGCGCAGGTATTCGAAGGTGGGCGGGCGCTCGGCCCTGCGGGTGCCGATGTGCGCGCCGTCGCCGTCGATGGGGATGAACCAGTCGAACCGCGGCGCGGGCCGATGCAGGCTACCCATCGCCGCGAATCCGCACCCTGTCTGCTTCTACGATCCACAGACGCCGGTCGATCTGCTCTGTTTCCAGTAGCGGCAATGTCTGTTCTAGCGTCTCCAGCAATCTGGGCTTGCTCTGGTCGCTCACTCTGAGCACCACTATTCCTGCCATGCGGTCGGGCGGGTACACCTGTATGTTGGAGAAGTCCAGGTCAAGCGTGACAAGTACAAGGCCCTCCGCCCTGCACATGCCTGCTATCACGTTGTCCGGCTCGCCGGCCAGACCCTGATCTTCTACGCTTACCGCCTCGTACCCAGCCTGCCTCAAGAGGACCGCGATTTCCTCTGGCAGATTCTCGTCGATCTTGAAGCTAGGTGGCCGGCTCACGGGGTCGTCGTCACAACCCTTTCCCGGGCGAGCTCGGCTGCGTATGCGATTGCCGCGTGGATGTCGTCTCGCTCGAGGCTTGGGTAGCTGTCAAGTATCTCTTCCACTGGGACCGAAGCTGCGAGGTTGTCGAGGATGACGGACACCATTATCCGCGTGCCGCGTATGCATGCCTTTCCGTGGCATATCTGGGGATCGATGGAGATTCGTTGCAGGAGATCCATGTCCGACCCCCTAGCCGTGCTTTTCGCGGAGTAGGGCGGCGCCTCTGCACATCGCGGTGAGCTTCAGGTACGCCTCGTCGAAGTCCATGGGGTTGATGCTGGAGGGCGCGAAGCCGCAGTCGGGGTTCAGGGATATGCGGTCGGCGGCGACGTACCTCATGGCCGCTTGGGCGCGCTGCACGACTTCGTCGGGCGTCTCGACGTGGGTGTCGGTGTGGTCGATTACGCCGAGGCCGAGCACCTTGCCGTCGGGGAATGCTCTCAGCGAGACGATGCCGCCGGCGTCGGGCGTGGCGAACTCCATGGCGAAGCGCTCCACCCGCATCTCACCAAGCGCGTCCATGATGATGTCGTAGGGGCCGGACGTGCCGTGCTTGCGTGCGAAGTGGGCGTGGCAGAGGTGGACGCTGATGGGCACGCCATCGACGGCGTCGGCGACGTCGTTCACGCACCTGACGGACTGCTCGATCTCGCGGTCGATGTCGGTTACGCCGTCGCGCTTGCGGAAGTCGGGGTCGACGAGGAGCGCCAGCCAGGGCTCGTCGATCTGTATGGCGTCTACGCCGAGGCCGGCGAGGAGCTTCGCCTCTTCGCGGATGATGGGGATGCAGGCGTCCATGAACTCGTCGCGGGTCGCGTATGCGCCGGAGGAGTGCTGGGCGCTCCACAGCCTGCACGCGACGGTGTAGGGCGACGGGATGGCGACGATGGTCTTCGAGGATGTGTGGTTGCGCAGGAACTCGGCCTCGCCGCCCGCGAGGGGGCGCTTCTGCTCCATCCTGCGGACGACGGCCGGGTATGTCAGGGTGGGGGTCCTGCCGCCTGTGCCGGCCATGAGCAGGTCGTGCTCGAAGCCGTCGACGGCCTCGGCGAATACCTTGACGTAGCTCTCGCGACGCCACTCGCCGTCGGAGATGTAGTCGAGCCCCGCCCGCTCCTGCATCCTGATGGCCGAGGGGATGGCGTGGTCGAGCATCTCGTCGGCAGCTTCGGGCGTGACGCGGCCGACCTTGCGGTCCTCGACCAGGTCACGCACCCACAGGGGCCGCGGGAGGCTGCCGACTACGAGCGTGGGGAATGGGTCGTCGCCGAAGTCTCTGTACGTGGCCCGCATCGAGCCCCCTACTGGACGGTGATGGTGCCGACCATGCCCTGGGTCTCGTGCGGTATGCAGACGAGCTGGAAGGTGCCGGCGCGGTCGAACTTGAAGTTGAACTCGACCGACTCTCCCGCGTCCGACGCGGCGTCGATGCCCAGCTCCTCGACGGTGAAGGTGTGGAACTCGGTCTCGGACTCGATGACGAAGTTGATGGAGTCGCCGACGCTGAAGGTCAACTCACCCGGGTCGAAGATGTAGGCCCCGCTGCCCGCCTCGTCCCTGAGCCTCACTTCAACCTGCGTGCCCTCCGGGTCCGGGGGAGCCAGCGTGGTCTCGACGATCGGCTCCGCATCGCCCGTAACGTAAGATGCCATGCTGAGAGCCACGAGGTTGGCCGGAGCAGGTCCTGGCGGTGGAGGGGAGTCTGGGAAGGCGATGGCGCTGGTGCCGGATGACGCAGCGCAGCCGGCGAGGATGATTAGTGAGATGGCGGCGACGATTGGAAGGGCAGCATTGCGGGGCAGGTACTTGAGGGGCCTTGCCAAGGAGGACCTCCACGGGAATTGCGAATTTCGACTGCAAGTATTGTAGCGGGAGCGTGCCCTATGTTCAATCAGCCCGGCACGCCCGGAGGCGCGGGATGTCGTCTTGCCCGCGTGGGCGGGGCGTGATTACAATGGCGCCGCAAATCAAACTTGCGAGGGAGACGGCGCGATGAGAGTCCTGATAACTGGTGCGGCCGGGCTGATAGGTGGAGTGCTGAGAGACAGGCTGACCGGCCACGAGCTGTGCGGGATCGATGTCAAACCCGTGGATGGGTTCGAATCGGCGATAGGCGACGTGTCCGACTTCGAGTCGATCCGCCCGCACTTCGACGGCGCCGACGCCGTGATTCACCTGGCCGCGATACCGTCTTCGAGCGCGCCGTGGGACAGCGTGATCGGCAACAACATCATCGGGACCTACAACGTGTTCGAGGCGGCGAAACAGGCGGGCGTGGGCCGTATCGTGTTCGCCAGCTCGAACCACGCGACGGGGATGTACGAGCGCGACCATCCCTACTCGGCCATAGTCGCCGGGCGCTACGAGGGTCTGGAGCCGGGCGGCTTTCAGCGGATAGACCATCGCATGCCGATCCGGCCCGACGGGTACTACGGGGTCGCCAAGCAGTACGGCGAGTCGCTGGGGCGCTACTACTTCGATGAGTACGGGACCGAGTTCGCGTGTCTCAGGATCGGGACCTTCGCCAGGAGCAACAACCCGCTGGGCGGCGTCCGCGCATTCGCGACGTGGTGCTCCTACGGGGACTTGGCACAGCTCGTCCAGAAGTCGCTCGACGCCGAGTCTCTGGGGTTCGAGATCTTCTACGGCGTATCCGGCAACACCTGGCGGATCTGGGACATCGAGCACGCCCGTGAGCGCATCGGGTACGAGCCGCAGGACAACGCCGAGAACTACCGAGCCGAGTTCAACGCCTCAGCCTGACACACCACATCGGTAGAGCGGAGGCCTCGGCATATGCCGCGACAGAATCATGGGCCGGTGAGGGATGGCGACCTGTTGTGGGAGCCGTCTGCCGAGCGCATGGCCAGTTCGAACATCAGCCGGTACGTGGCCTGGCTCGCTGCCGAGAGGGGTCTGCAGTTCCAAGGTTACGACGACCTGTGGCGGTGGTCTGTCGACGATCTGGAGGGGTTCTGGGCATCGATCTGGGACTACTTCGATGTCGCGCCTGATTCGCCATATGAGAGCGTGCTCGAAGACGCTATGATGCCCGGCGCCCACTGGTTTGCAGGTGCGACCCTGAACTATGCCGAGCGTGCCCTGAGGAGGAGGGACGACCACCCTGCGCTCATCGCGGGATCAGAGTCGGGGCTGTTGTTGACGTCGCTGTCTTATCGCGAGCTGCGCGAGAGGGTTGGGGCCGTGGCCGCGGGGCTGCGTCGGCTGGGCGTGGGGAGGGGTGACAGCGTAGCAGCCCTCATGCCGAACGTCCCCGAAACGGTAATCGCGTTCCTGGCCGCATCGAGCTTGGGGGCAATCTGGTCAGCGTGCTCTCCTGAGTTCGGAGTGACGAGCATAGTCGACCGCTTCCGCCAGATCGAACCGAAGGTGCTGGTGGCGGTGGACGGCTATAGGTATGGCGGTCGGGAGTTTCCGCGGCTCGACGCAGTGTCGGAGATACAGGCCAAGCTGCCGGGACTGGAGCGCACCGTGGTGTTTCCAAACCTGGCCGACGACCCGGATCTGGGCGGGCTCGAATCGACTATGTTGTGGGGCGAGCTGGAGTCGGAGCCTGCAGACCTGGAATTCGAGCAGGTGCCGTTCGATCACCCACTCTGGGTCCTGTATTCATCCGGGACCACGGGCCTGCCGAAGCCGATCGTCCAGGGCCACGGCGGCATCCTGCTCGAGCACCTGAAGGTGCTGTCGCTGCACATAGAGATTGGGCCGGACGACCGCTTCTTCTGGTTTACGACGACCGGGTGGATGATGTGGAACTTCCTGATAGGCGGGCTGTTGCATGGCGCCACGGCGGTACTGTACGACGGCGATCCGTCCTACCCTGACATGAACGCGCTCTGGAGATTCGCGGATGAGGCGAAAGTGACGTACTTCGGGACCGCCGCGCCCTTCATATACGCATGCATGAAGACCGGAGTGGAGCCGGCCCGAGACTTCGACACGTCGAGGATCAAGAGCCTGGGGTCGACGGGTTCGCCGCTTTCGCCCGAGGGGTTCGCCTGGGTGTATGACAAAGTGGGGCCCGAACTGCTGCTGGGTTCGTTCAGCGGCGGCACCGATCTGTGCACGGGGTTCGTCGGCTCGTGCGACCTGCTGCCCGTTTACGCGGGCGAGATACAGTGTCGCTGCCTGGGCGCGAGCGTGGAAGCGTTCGACGCGGACGGCCAGGCCGTCGTCGACGAGGTGGGCGAGCTGGTCATCACCCGGCCCATGCCGTCCATGCCCATCTACTTCTGGAACGACGTTGGGAGACGCCGGTACCACGAGAGCTACTTCAGCCTGTTCCCCGGCATCTGGAGGCACGGCGACTGGGTAAGGGTGACGGAGCGCGGGACGTGCGTCATATACGGCCGGTCGGACTCGACGCTGAACCGGGGCGGCGTGCGGATGGGGACGAGCGAGTTCTACAGGGTCGTCGAGGGGATGGACGATGTGCTCGATAGCCTGGTGGTCGACACGGGCGGGATCGAGGGCGGCGGGCGCCTGCTCCTGTTCGTAGTGCTGCGCGAGGGTGTCCAGCTAGACGATGGGCTGCGCACGGCGATAGTGCGGCGCCTGCGGTCCCAGCTATCGCCGCGCCACGCGCCGGATGAGATCTACAGTGTCGATTCGGTCCCAAAGACGCTGAACAACAAGAAGCTGGAAGTTCCGGTGAAGCGGATACTGTCCGGCGAACCCCCGTCCCAGGCCATCAGTATGGACGCGATGAGCAACCCGGAGTCGCTGGAGTTCTTCGTGGGGCTGGCGGAGGGGAACGGGTAGGCGATTCGCCGTCAGCAGAGGGGAGGGCGGGTTTCAAACCCGCCCCTACAGTGTGGCTGGCAGGCTCAGGTCGCTAGCGACGTTGCCCTTCGACAGACACCATCAAGTGAGCCCACCGCTCGTTTTCTCTGGTTGAGCACTGCCCTTCGACAAGCTCAGGGCGAACGTTCCCAGGGCCTGACTGGAAGCTAGGAAACGCGGAAGCGGTCGAGGAGGTCCATGTTGAGCTCGAAGCCTACGCCGGGGCGGTCTGGGACGGTTACGTAGCCGTCTTCGTCGGGCTGGAGCCTCGGCTGGAACATCTCGGCCCGGAGCGGGTCGACCTCGGTGGGGTAGTACTCGAGGAACTCGCCGTGGGCGACGCCCGCTGCGAGGGGGAGCTGCAGCTCCTGGCAGCCGTGAGGGGCTATGGTCACGCCGCTGTCGCGCGCCATGTTCGCGACCTCGAGGCCGACGTCGTAGCCGGGGCAGATGGTCACGTCCACGTTCAGGATGGACGCACCCCTGTTGTCCAGCAGGGTGCGGAAGTGGGCGGTGGTGTAGCCGTTCTCGCCCGTGGCTATCTTGATGCTGGTGGACTCGGCCAGCCGCCGGTGGCCCTCGTAGTCGTGGATGGGCATCGGCTCCTCGAACCAGTAGACGTCGTACTCTTCGAGGGCTCTTGCGAACCGCAGGGAGGTATCGAGGTCGAGGGCGCAGTTGGCATCGACCATTAGGACCACGTCGGGCCCCACGGCGTCGCGGGAGGCCGCGACCCGCTTCATGTCCAGATCGAAGCCCGCGACCGGGTCGCCGATCTTGATCTTGACGGCAGTGGAGTGGAGCTCTTCCACGTTGTACCGGAGCTCGTCCTGGAGCTCGGCCAGGCCCTTGCCCTCGGCGTAGTAGCCGCCGGCAATGTAGGTCCTGATCCGCTTCTGCGCGCCTCCCAGCAGGCTGTGGACCGACCGGCCCTCCACCTTGCCCCTGATGTCCCAGCAGGCGATGTTGATCGCCGCGAGGACCTGGGTGTTGAGGCCGGCCGGGCCGAGGATCTTGATAAGGTTCTTGCCGAGTGCGTCGACGACCCCCGCCGTGTCGAGCGGGTCACGCCCGACAAGCAGTGGCCTGAAGTAGTCCACGTAGCCGGGCATCAGACCGAGGGGGCGTTCCGCGGCGGTGCCGCCGTTCCAGCCCACGCCTGTGACACCCTCGTCGGTGAATACGGTGACCTTGTGAAGACGCCCGGGGCCGTACAGGTGGTTGCCGTTCCAGATGGCCGGCCTGTCCCACTTGAAGACCTCGCTGGTGACGTGGGTTATCTTCACGCGGTTACGCTGCCGGGCGCTTGGCCTTCTGCTTCCTCGGGCGGCCGGGCTTCTGCCGGCCTCGCGGTACCTCGAAGTGGGCCCGCGGGCTCTGGATGTTCTCTACGAAGCCGCACTGGAGGCACTGCACATAGTCGCCGTACATGTCCCGGACTCGCATCATATCGCCCTTGCATCTCTCACACGCCTTGAACTGAATCATGACTACCCAGCAACCTCCTTCTAGCGGTTTGGAGGGTCTTACGAATTCCTCCACCGAATTCCAGTGTAACCCACGGTGACGAATTTCGTCAACCCATCGGGAGAGGGAGTTTCACCACTGAGGACACAGAGAACACAGAGGAGGAAAGAAGAGGATTCTCTTTGAAGGACGTCGCCGATGACATGCGTAGATTCCTCACTCCGCTGGCGCTGCGTTCGGAATGACAAACCCGGGGTCGCGCGACTTATTGAGACGGAACAGGTGGTGTTCCAGGGGCTGTCTCGCGTGGTCGAGGGGTCTGCGGTATGATGGACGCATTGAAGTGAGGTTGATCTTCGAGTGGACGACGGGCGGGAGAGACTGTTGATAGCCACCCGCAGCGAGGGCAAGCTGCACGAGCTGGCCGCGTTGCTCGGCGGGGCGCCCAATCGGTGCATCTCGCTCGCGGAGGCCGGTATCGGCGAAGAGGTGCCTGAGACAGGCTCGACGCTGGAGGAGAATGCCGCCCTGAAGGCGGCCGGGTACGCCCGACTCAGCGGAATGCTGACCCTGGCCGACGATACGGGCCTCGAGGTCGACGCACTCGGCGGGGAGCCGGGCGTCAGGTCCGCCAGGTACGCACCCGGTTCGTCACAGGACCGGATCGATCTGCTCCTGCGCAACCTAGAGGACGTGGATGCCACGGATATGACGGCCCGGTTCCGGTGCGTCATTGCAATAACGACGCCCGGCGGATCTCCCGATTTCCACGAGGGGGTGTGCGAAGGGCGGATCGTGCGGGAGCAGCGGGGCGCCGGCGGGTTCGGCTACGATCCAATCTTCTTCGTGCCGGAGCTTGGAAAGACGATGGCGGAGCTGACGCCTGACGAAAAGAACCGGGTCAGCCACCGCGGCATAGCCGCGCGCAAGGCCGCGGCTACCCTGAAATCTATGAGCGAGGCGCGTATAGCGTCATGATCGCAGACACGCTCGGCAGACCATTCCGAGACCTACGAATTTCGGTCACCGACCGGTGCAACTTCCGCTGTCCCTACTGTATGCCGGCGGAGATTTTTGGGGAGCGCTACGAATTCCTGCCCAAGGCCGAGCTGCTGACCTTCGAGGAGATGGAGCGGGTCGCCCGAGTCCTCGTTGAGCTTGGCGCGCAGAAGGTCCGCATAACGGGCGGCGAGCCGCTGGTCCGCAACGAGGTGGAGAAGCTGATCGCCGGGCTCGCGGCCATACCGGGGCTCGACGACCTGACCATGACGACCAACGGCTACCTGCTGCCGCAAAAGGCCGAGGCGCTTAAGGAGGCGGGCCTGGGCCGTGTGACGGTCAGCCTGGACAGCCTGGACGACGAAGTCTTCCGGGTGATGAACGGGCGCGGCTTCGGGACGGCCAAGGTGCTGCAGGGCATAGAGGCCGCCGAGAGGGCCGGGTTCAGCCCGATCAAGATCAACGCGGTCGTGCGGCGGGGTATGAACGACCATAGCATCGTCGAGCTGGCGCGGTACGCAAGGGACCGGGGCCACATAATGCGCTTCATCGAGTACATGGACGTCGGCACACTGAACGACTGGAAGATGGACGAGGTCATCCCTGCCGAGGAGATCGTGTCGGCGATCGACGCCGAGATGCCGCTGGAGCCGGCGGAGAGCGCCTATCGTGGCGAGGTGGCCGCGCGGTACCGCTACCGGGACGGCGGGGGCGAGATTGGGGTGATCGCCTCGGTGACGCAGCCCTTCTGCGGGGACTGCACGCGGCTCAGGCTCTCGCCCGAGGGCTCGATCTACACATGCCTGTTCTCGGGCAAGGGGACGGACCTGCGGGGCCCGATGAGGAGCGGCGCGACGGACGAGGAGCTGGTGGAGATCGTCACCGGCGTATGGAGTGTCCGCTCCGACCGCTACTCGGAGATCAGGACGGCGATGACGGCGCCCCGCGAGAAGGTGGAGATGTACCACATCGGGGGGTGATGGGGTCCGTTCAGTATCACCCCTGGTACAAGCACAGGTGAGCCTCGGGACAGGTCCGGCCCTCCGCTCCACTTCATCTCTCGCCCCCTGGGTTCCGGCTCGGGGGCCGGAACGACGGTGCTGCTGGTTTCAGCTCTGTGCTTGCGATGAGCTGGCGGAGTGGGTCGGCACCATGCTGAGTCTGTCGGCAAGGCGGTCTTCGGCGTTCTCCAGGTCGTACTGGCTCTGCAGCCCCATCCAGAACCCGGCTGAGTTCCCGAAGAAGCGCGAGAACAGCAGGGCAGTTTCCGCCGTGATGGACCGCTGGCCATGGACGATGGCGTGGATCCTACGCGCGTCTACGCCGATGGCCTTGGCCAACCGGTACTGGGTGATGTTCATCGGCTGGAGGAACTCCTCGTCAAGTATCTGTCCCGGATGAATCGGGGGCAGTCGGTCCTCACTGGACTCTGTATGACTGGGCATTGCGAACCCCTCTCCCATGCTCAGTGGTAGTCAACTATCTCTACTTGGTATGCATCCCCTTCGTACCAGACAAAGCAGATCCGCCACTGATCGTTGATGCGAACGCTGTGCTGACCATCCCTGTCCCCTGAGAGTACCTCTAGCCGATTGCCCGGCGGAACTCTTAGATCGTTGATATCCACAGCGCTGTTCAACATCATTAGCTTCTTCTGTGCGCGACGTTGAATGTGGCCAGGTAATCTTCGGACACGATGCCGTTTGGCTACTGCCCTGGTGTCCCTGTCGCGGTAGCTCCTGATCACCCACTAATAGTAGTGTGGTGTACTATTAGTGTCAACCGCTAGTACCATACTGCCGGCCAGAGGCCCGCCCCTCGCGCCGCCACTCTGGGCTCCGGCCCTAATACCTGGCGCGGGGTTATGGGCGCTCTACGGTTACCTGCTGGCCGTGCTGGGAGTAGTCGGCTTCGATGGCGATGTAGAGGCTCACGTCGGGCGGGAGCTCGAACCGCGCTCCGGACTGGACGGACTCGAGCCTGACCCGGCGCAGGAGGTTGTCCTGCTCGCCTATCCACAGGTATACGGTGTCGATAGGGAGGTCGGTCTGGACGCTGCCCTGGACCAGGAGCACGGGGACGCCGTCCAGGGTGTCGCTGGCCACGGTGAGATCGGAGAGGTTCTCGGGCCCTATCACGGTGAAGTCGAACAGGGTGGTGAGGATACCCGGCTCGCCTGTGGGGTTTTGTACCCACTGGTTCGTCTGGGGGTCGAGCTCGTACTCGGCGCCGTCGACCCTCCGTGACTCGAACGGGATAGTCGCCGAGAAGCCCGAGTCGTTGATCTCGATGGTACCGACCGTACGGTTGTCGCCGCCCAGAACTCCGGCGCCCTCGAAGGTCTGCCGCATGACGCTGTTCTGGGCGTCGGGGCTGTCCTTGATGGTAACCTGGCCGACGACGTGGGCGGAACCCGCTGCGGCCATGGCGTCGGCGTACGCGATCAGCACGCTGTCGTCGGTGAGGGGCTCGCCCGCCTTGGGCGCCGCCTGCGAGACGGACTGGGACGGGGCTTGCAGGGAGGGCTGGACCGGAGGGACTATCTCGATATCCTTGCCGTAGTCGGACAGGGTCATGGCGAGCTTCATGCTGCCTATGTCGCCGAGTCCCTGGGTGATCTGGCCCTCGGGCGGGGTGATCTGGCCCTCGGCCTCGATGCGGGCTATCAGGTTGTCCGGCACCCTGATCCAGAAGGTGTAGGTCACCTCTGAGCCCTCGATGTCAGCCGTGGCCTGTATGACGTGGTGGTCGACGCCGTCGACGGTCTCATTCCTGACCAGAGCTACGCTGCCAAGCTCCTCCGTGTCCAGGTCGATGAACTCGGCGGGGTTCGCCACAAGTGAGCCGGAGCTCTCGTCGACGGACCATGCGCCGGTGGTAGGGTCCTTGATGTACATCTTCTCGCCGGTGTCGACTATCTCGGTCTCGAATGCCAGGAAACCGAGGTTCATGCTCATCTTGGCCTGGATCATGTTCGGCGTCTTGAGGTCGCCCGCGATCTTGATTGGGAGCTCGATTTCGGCCCCCTCCGCCTCGACGGTCAGTACGACATCCATATCGAAGCTGAAGGCCTCGAGGGCGGACGTGGAGGTTACGGCGATCTCCAGCAGCTCCTCAGGGCCGTACAGGCCGGCCGTCGTTGTCCCGGCTGGAGTTGCGGCCGGTTGGGGGGCCGCGACAGGGGTGGGGGTCGGCACTGGCGTTGGCTCGGGTGTCGGGCTGGGAACCGGCGTGGGTGTCGGAGGCACGGGCGTGGGTGTCGAGGTTGGAGCGGCGGTTGCAGTCGGCTCGGGGGCAGGATCGCCGCCGCCGCAGGCAGCGATGATGGTGACAGCGAGCAGGGCGGCGAGAATCAGCGTCGCCCTGGAGCCGTGGGAATTCAGAAAGCCGCCGCCTACACGAAACATGCTCACCACCCCCGCCCTGAAATTGCGTCCAAGTCCAGCCTAGCCCCGATTCGAATACGGCGCAACGATAATCGACGTCACGGTTCTCCGAATTCAGGCCGTGACGACTACAGCGCGGGGGAGACCGGCCAGATCGCGGCGGTATGAGACGAGCCCGCGGGGGAAGGCAGCGGCGGCAAGGGACATGACTGGCCGGAGCTGGCGCGGGTCTATTTCCACGAGCATCGATCCGCCAGGGCTGAGTGCGTCCGGAGCCTGGTGGAAGAGGCGGCGAATGACGTCGAGCCCGTCAGGGCCACCGTCAAGGGCTTCGACCGGCTCGCGTCCGATCTCCCGGCCGAGTCCCGCGAGCTCGGCGGTCATGACGTAGGGCGGGTTGGAGGCTATGACGTCTACGCGCACGTCCAGAGGGTCGAGCAGGTCCCCATGTCTCAGCTCGACGCGGCGGTCGACGGCGTGCATTCGGCAGTTGTCTCTTGCGACGCAGAGGGCCGCCTCGGACGTGTCGGTTGCGTAGACCGGGCAGGACGGCAGGTTGACGGCGGCGGCCACGGCGATTGCGCCGCTGCCGGTTCCCACGTCGGCGATGGTGATGCCGGGCCGGTCGCGGCCGAGCTCCAGGATGGTGTCGACGAGCAGCTCGGTCTCCTGGCGGGGTATCAGGACGTCGGGCGTGACCAGGATGTCGAGTCCGTAGAACTCGCGGCGGCCAAGGATGTAGGCGAGGGGCTCGCCCTTCTCGCGGCGCTCGACGAGGGAGTCCGTGAGCTCGAGGGCGGCATCGCCGGGATGCTCTTCCAGCGACGCGAAGAAGGCGGCGCGGTCGATGTCTAGGGCGTGGCGGAGTATCACCTCGGATTCGAGGGCTGCGTCATCGATGCCTGCGCGCTCGAGCCGGGACCGGGCCCGCATCCATGCCGTACGCAGGGTCACGGCAGCCGGGGAGGGCGGGATTCAAACCCGCCCCTACGTATGGGACAGGTTGGCAAGCTCACTCCGAAGATGTGACGGGGGTCACAGGTTGGACGCGCTGAGTTTGCGGCTCTGCTCGTCGGCGATGAGTGCGTCTATGAAGTCGTCGATGTCGCCGTCGCACACGAGGTCCAGATTGTGGCTGGTGAGCGAGATGCGGTGGTCCGTGACCCTATTCTGGGGGAAGTTGTAGGTGCGTATCTTGGCCGACCTGTCGCCCGTCCCTACCTGGGACCGGCGGGCGTCGGTGATCTCCCTCTGCTGCTTCTCGATCTCCATCGCGAGGAGCCGCGACCTGAGGACGGACATGGCCTTCTGCTTGTTCTTGAGCTGGGAGCGCTCGTCCTGGCAGACGGCCACGACACCCGTCGGGATGTGCGTGATCCTTATGGCGGTGGCGACCTTCTGGACGTTCTGGCCGCCGTGGCCGCTGGAGTGGAATACGTCGATCTGCAGTTCGTCCGGGTCGATCTCCACGTCGACCTCCTCGGCCTCGGGGAGCACGGCGACGGTCGCCGCGGAGGTGTGGACGCGGCCGCTCGATTCGGTGACGGGTACGCGCTGGACCCTGTGGACGCCGCTCTCGTGCTTCAGGCGGCTGTAGGCGCCCTCGCCCTCTATCTTGAAGACGATCTCCTTGATGCTTCCCAGTCCCGATTCGTTGCTGTTGATGACGTCCATGCCCCATCCGCGGCGCTGGGCGTAGCGGTTGTACATCCGGTACAGGTCCGCGGCAAAGAGGCCGGCCTCGTCGCCCCCGGTGCCGGCCCGCACCTCGACGATGACGTTCTTCTCGTCGTTGGGGTCACGCGGGAGAAGTGCGACGCGCAGGTCGTCCTCGAGGGCCACCCTGCGTTCCCTGAGCTCGGCGACCTCCTCGCGCGCAAGGGCGGCCATCTCGCGGTCGGACTCGTCGCGGGCGATGGCCGTCGCCTCCGCTATGGCTTCGGTCACCTCCCGGTACTGCGATGCCAGACCTGCGACACGCCTGAGGGAGGCGTGCTCCTTGGCCAGAACCTGGACGCGTGAGTAATCGACCGAGACCTCGGGGTCGGCCATGAGCCTCTCGATTTCGTCGTAGCGCCTCTCTACGGAAGCGAGCCTGTCCAGCATGTGCGGTCGCTCGTGGAATCAGGTTGGGAGCGAGGTCAAGTATAGCAGGAGGGGCGAAGGGGATTGAGAGCGGCGCCGGTGGAACGCAATAGCAACCCGTTGACCGGTCGGGTTGGGCGGCAATAGAATCCACGGCAACAGAACGGCCAGGAGCATGCGTGATGACCAATGAGACGGTGAGGGTTGCGGCGGTGGCGATGCACAGCGAGATGGGGGAGCCGGAGGCGAACCTGTCGCGGGTGGAGGAGTGGACGAGGAAGGCCCACGCGGAAGGCGCGGCCTTCGCGCTGTTCACCGAGGAGTGCATCACCGGCTCGATGAACAAGTCGGACCTGACGGTGGAGGAGGTCCACGAGATCGCGCGGCGGGCCGAGCGCATGGCGCTGCCGTTCCTGGAGAGCCTGTGCGCCGAGCTGGAGATGACGCTGGTCGTGGGGACGATCGAGTCTGTGGGCGGAGGCCTGAAGAACAGCGCCTACATCGTGGGCCCGGAGGGGCACCTGGCGACCTTCTCGAAGGTGCACCTGCCGGGCAGGGAGAACGACTGGTTCATCCCCGGCGACACCCTACCAGTGGTGACTTCGCAGGGCTGGACGTTCTCGGTCGGCATCTGCTTCGACGCACGGTTCCCGGAGCTGTTCCGGACAGCGGCGGGCCACGGGGCCGAGTTCTTCCTGCTGGCGGTGGGTTCAAGCGGCATTGACGAGCTGATAGGCCCGGGCGACGACCAGACTGAGCAGGCGAAGTGCCACAGGGACCTGTCGATGAAGTACATGCCTTCGCGTGCGGTGGACAACGGCATGTACATCATCAAGGCGAACCAGTCGGGCAAGAGCGGCAACGCGTGGTTTCCCGGGCTGGCGATGGCGCTGAACCCGGAGGGCGAGCTGATCGCCGAGCACCTGCCGGACGAGGGCATGATCGTGGTGGACGTGTCGCGAGAGGCGGTACGGAGGGCACGGGCGTCGATGTACTGCACGGTGGACACGGCGAGGCCGGAGGTGTACCGCGAGCCGGTGTTGGTTGAGTAGGCAGCCGCTCCCAAGAGTTGCGGAAGGGATGAGAAGCGAAGTAACTGGCTCAAGTACTGTGCGCCCTGGTGAGAACTGCCCTTAGACAGGCTCAGGGCGAACGTATTGTCTCTTCCGCTTCTCTATTCCTCTATTCAGAAGTCGTCGACGCTAGATTTCGAGATAGCTTCTAAGGTGCGGCCAGGGCCTGGAGCAGCTCGTCCCTGCCAAGCTCCTGCTGTTCGCTCTGCGCCAGGTCGCGCAGGGCGAGCTTGCCCGACTCGAGCTCGCGCTCGCCGATGATGACGGCGTGGGTCGCGCGTATGGAGGATGCGTAGCGCATCTGGGCCCTGAGGCCCCTTCCGGAAGGCGCGAGCACCGCCGCGAGACCGCGAGACCGCATCTCGGAGCTCAGCCCGAACGCGGCCTCCTTTGCCTCGGGGCCCATGTGGGCCACCAGGACCTTGGTTCTCGCAGTGCCCGGCGCGGCGATGGCCTGGGACTGCAGGTTCAGGATTATCCGCTCGATGCCCGTCGCGAACCCGATGCCGGGCGTGGGGCTTCCGCCGAGCTGCTCGATCAAGCCGTCGTACCTTCCACCCCCCAGGATGGTGCCCTGGCTCCCCGCATCCTCCGGGACAATCTCGAACACGGTCCTCGTGTAGTAGTCGAGGCCGCGGGCAAGGCGGCTGTCCAGCCGGTAGGGGATGCCGAGCCGGCCGAGCCAGCCCAGTAGCTCTCGCCAGTGTTCGGCGCAGTCCGCGCAGAGGTAGTCGACGCTGCGAGGGGCGGAATCGATGGCGGGCTGGCACGGCTCTTCCTTGCAGTCCAGCAGCCTCAGTGGGTTCGAGTGGAGCCGCCGCCTGCAGTCTTCGTGCACCAGGCCGCCCTGCCGCGACGCGAAATAGCTCCTGAGGACATCGATGTATACGGGGCGACAGGCGGGGTCCCCGATGCTGTTGAGAAGCAGGGTAAGGCCGGTCAGGCCCGCGCCCTTCAGCAGATTCCACGCTAGCTCGATGATCTCGGCGTCCACGGCCGGGTCGGCGTCTCCGATGGCTTCCGCGCCGAACTGGTGCAGCTCCCTGTAGCGGCCCGCCTGGGGTCGGTCGTACCGGTACATGGGGCAGATGTAGTAGAGCCTGACGGGCTGGGACCTGTTGTGCATGCCGTGCTCGAGGTACGCGCGGCAGACGGGGGCCGTACCCTCGGGGCGCAGGGAGAGGAGGTCGCCGCCGCGGTCCTCGAAGGTATAGGTCTCCTTCTCGACTATGTCCGTGGTCTCGCCGACGCCCCTTACGAATAACGCAGCGTCCTCGAAGGTCGGCGTGTCGATCCTGTCGTAGCCGAACATCCCGGCGGCCCGCGACGCGGAAGCCTCAACGAAGCGCCAGTAGGGCTGGGCCTCCGGGAGCAGGTCGGTGGTGCCGCGGGGCGCCTGGAATGTCCGGTTAGTCATCGTGCCGGGTGCTCCGGAGCGGGGTTGCTCAAGCAACTAGAGTAGCACACTGCCTGCGCCGGGTTGCCGCAGATGACTCTTCGTAGGAATCCTCATGAGCCGCCCGCACCCTGGATGAATCGAGACCAGGCATCGGCTATACTTGAACACACCGTGGGCAGAGGAGAAGGCTTTGGACCTGGTTGAGAGCCTGATGGAGCGGGCCTCCGAGTACCTGCCCGAAGAGCGCGTCAAGGACGTGCGCCGCGCCTACGCCTTTGCCGAGAAGGCCCATGCAGGCCAGGTGCGAAAGTCGGGCGACTCCTTCATCAGTCACCCCCTCCAGACCGCCCTGTACCTTGCCGACATGAAGATGGATGCGGATACGCTGTCGGCCGCCCTCCTGCACGACGTCATAGAGGACTGCGGCGTTGAGTACGAGGAGCTGGACACGAGGTTCGGCGGCGAAATCGCCAAGCTCGTCGACGGGGTAACCAAGCTCAACAATACGGACCTGCTGTCCGAGACGCCGGAGCGCGAACGCCCCGAAGGTTCCCAGGACGACCAGGCCAGGGCCGCGACGGTGCGCAAGATGCTGATGGCCATGGCGGAGGACGTCAGGGTCGTCCTGATCAAGCTGGCGGACCGGCTCCACAACATGCGGACGCTCAAGGCGCTGGACGAGGACCGGCGAAAGGTCATCGCCCAGGAGACCCTCGACATATATGCGCCCCTGGCTCATAGGCTGGGCATCTGGGAGATCAAGTGGCTCCTGGAGGACCTGTCGTACCAGCACCTGGAGCCGGACAAGTACATGCAGATTGCGGAGCTGGTCAGCTCCAAGCGGGAGGCGCGGGAAGAGTACGTGGACCGCGTCAAGTCCATCCTGGAAGCCGAGCTGGAGAAGAACGGGCTGAAGGGGGAAGTGAGGGGGAGGCCGAAGCACTTCTACAGCATCGCCAACAAGATGGCCGCGTACAGGGCCCAGAACAAGACGGTAGACGAGATATACGACCTGTTCGCCCTTCGGATCATGGTCGACGACGTCAAGGACTGCTACTCGGCGCTGGGGGTGGTCCACGCCAGGTGGCGGCCCCTCCCGGGCCAGTTCGACGACTACATCGCCAATCCCAAGGACAACCTCTACCAGTCCCTGCACACCGCCGTGCTTTGCGAGGACGCCCTGCCGGTGGAGATACAGATCCGCACGCACGAGATGCACCTTCTCGCGGAGTACGGAGTCGCGGCGCACTGGCTCTACAAGGAAGGGGCTCCCGCAGACGAGCAGTTCGAGAAGAAGATGACCTGGCTCAGGCAGCTTCTCGAATGGCAGCGCGACGTGAGCGGGGCGGAGGAGTTCGTCGAGTCCCTCAAGACGGACGTGTTCAAGAACCAGGTGTTCGTGTACACGCCGAAGGGCGATCTGAAGGAGCTGCCCACGGGGTCGACTCCTCTCGACTTCGCCTACCGCATACACACTGAGGTGGGCCACAGGTGCATCGGCGCGAAGGTGAACGGAAAGCTGGTCCCGCTGAATTCGAAGCTCCAGAACGGCGACACGGTCGACATCATGACCAGCAAGACCGTCAGGGAGCCGAGCATGGACTGGCTCAACCCGAACCTGGGCTATGTCAACACGACCTCGGCCCGGGTGAAGGTGAGGCAGTGGTTCAACCGCCAGGCGCGTAAGGCCAGCATCGAGCAGGGGCGCGACCTGTTCGTGAAGCAGATGCGCCGGCTGAACACCGACCTGGACGACCTGGAAGTGGCCAGGGTGATGGGCTTCGACGTCACCGACGACTTCTTCGCGGCTCTCGGCGGCGGCGACATCACGATATCGGACGTCGTCAACAAGCTGTCGATCCAGGAGGTGACACCTCAGCAGGACCAACTGATAGCCCTGCCGACGACCGGGCCCGCGTCAGGCGTGCAGGTGCTGGGGGTGGGCGACCTCCTTACCAGGATGGCGCCATGCTGCAACCCGATCAGCGGGGACGACATCATGGGCTACATCACACGCAACAGGGGCGTGACCGTACACCGGGAGCAGTGTCCGAACATCATCAATGAACAGGAGAAGGAGCGGCTGGTCCAGGTGACTTGGGGCGAGACCCAGACGCTCTACCCGGTACGCATCACCATCGAGGCCTGGGACAGAGTCGGCCTGCTCAGGGACATCGCCTCGCTCGTCTCGGAGGAGAGGGTCAACATCGCCGCCTGCGTATCCGAGGAGGTCGACGATATCAGCGTCGTGTCGCTGACCGTGTACACGGACGGGACCGACCAGCTCCGCCGCCTGATCTCGAAACTGGAGGGCGTGGAGGGCGTTATCCGCCTATATCGGGCCAATTCGCTCTCGCCAGCGGCTGCATCCCGGTAGCCGGACGGTGTACACTAGTAGGAACTCAGGGAGGGCGGGCTCAAAATCCGCCCCTACGTCGGGACGCAAGACGTGGAGGGATAGGGAAATTGCCAGCAGACCGATCAGCAAGAGTATCCGAGAACAGGCGCAGGATGAAGGCGCCCCTGCGCTCGAAGGCCAAGACGCTAGTCACCAAGGCCAGGCGCCTAATCGATGACGAAGAGGTCGAGTCGGCGGAATCGGTCGTGCACGAGGCCGTGGTGGCCCTAGACAAGGCCGCCAAGAAGCGCGCCATTCACCCGAAGAATGCTGCACGCCGCAAGTCGCGGCTCATGGGCAGGCTGCACAAGGCCGGCGCTTCCCCCTCACCCTAACCTTCTCCCACCAGGGGAGAAGGGACTCCACAGCACCCTCGCGGTCAGTCTTCCGACTCTAGGGCGGACTTGGCCGCGTTGAAGAACTGGTCCATCAGCACGCGCGAGGCGCTGCCAATCAGCCTCTGACCTACCCGGGCGATCAGTCCCGTGACCTTCGCCTCGCCTTTAACGTCCAGCCTCGTGCCGCCGTTCTCCGGGGTGAAGGTGATTAGCCCCGTGCCCGCAGCCGACGAACCGGCGCGCTTGCCCTCGCCTGACATCCTGAACGAGCGCGGCTCGTCGACGTCGTAGATCCTGACGGTACCCGTGTAGGTGCCGGACACGGCCCCGATCCCTGCCTTGAGCTTGACGGCGTAGGCGTCTTCGCCTGTCTGTTCCAGCTGCTGGCAGCCGGGTATGCAGCGGGCCAGCAGGTCAGGACTCATGAGCCCCTCCCATACCCGCGCGGGATCGGCTTCTATGTGGTACGTGCCCTCTACCTTCATGGCGGCCTCCTGGACTGGACGGGGATATCGTACTAGTTTCACACGGCCGGGTCATACCTGGCCGTTCTGGGTTGAGAGAAAAGGCTGGCTCGTCCCTCGGGGGCTCAGCCTGTCCTCAGCCTGCGGGCGGACACGTGGGTCCGCCCCTACCTTTACGCCCACGGGTACTGTCCGGTTGGCCCGGTTGCCGGGCACTTGACCGGGATTGGGGTCACAGATATAGTGGGGCGCAATCCACCGGCGCGTGGGGCGTTGGTGGTTTTCCGTAGCCTGGCTCGCTGCGGATTCTGTATTCCACATGGAGGAGAGGGAAAGGAGGCAAGTCCCGTGAATGTCTTGACGAAGATCAACATCAACGGGCAGGACTACGAGGCCGAGGTCGAAGCCCGGACTCTGCTGGTGCACTTCATCAGGGATGTGGCAGGCCTGACCGGCACGAAGGTCGGCTGCGACACGAGCCAGTGCGGCTCGTGCACGGTCCACATGGACGGCGTCGCAGTCAAGGCGTGCACGGTGCTGGCCGCCCAGGCGGACGGCTCGTGCGTGACGACCATCGAGGGCCTGGCCGAAGACGGAAACCTGCACCCGCTGCAGGACGCGTTCTGGGCCAAGCACGGGCTCCAGTGCGGCTTCTGCACTCCGGGCATGATCATGGCCACGTCCAAGCTGCTCGAGTCCAACCCCAGTCCCAGCGAGGAAGAGATCAGGCACGGGCTGGAGGGCAACTTCTGCCGGTGCACGGGTTACCAGAACATCGTTCTGGCGGTGGGTGAGGCCGCCAAGGGGGTGGCGCAATGACAACCAGGATATTCAGCTCTGGAATACGCCGTCGCGAGGACCCGAGGCTCATCACGGGCCGCGCGACTTACACGGACGACGTGGTGCTGCCGGGCATGGCCCACGCGGCCATCCTTCGCAGCCCTCACGCACATGCCAAGATCACGAGCCTGGACACCAGCGCAGCCGCCGCGGCGGACGGAGTGGTGGCCGTATACACGGGCGCGGATGTGAATGCCGCGCTTGCACCGGTCCCCTGCGCGTGGCTGCTCCCGGACTCTGACCTGAAGACTGTCGATCATCTCCCGGTCGCGAACGACACGGTGAGGTATCAGGGGGACGCTGTGGCGGTGGTGGTTGCTGAGAACCGCTACGCAGCCGAGGACGCGCTGGAGCTTATCGACGTCGAGTACGACCCGCTTCCGGCGGTCGTCGATCCTGAAGAGGCCATGAGCGCGGACGCTCCGCAGCTCCACGAGGACGCCCCCAACAACCAGGCGTTCAACTGGGTGATGGTGGGCGGCGAGGACTCCGACGAGGCCTTCGCAGGCGCCGACGTGGTGGTCAAGGAGAGGATCCTTCACCAGCGCCTGATCCCGAACGCGATGGAGCCGCGCTCCGCGGTCGCCCAGTACACGCAGGCCAGCGGAGATCTGACCCTCTGGTCGACTACCCAGAACCCGCACATCGTCAGGTTCCTGACCTCCGTGGTGTCCGGCGTGCCGGAGCACAAGGTCAGGGTAATCGCCCCCGAGGTGGGCGGCGGGTTCGGCAGCAAGATCCCGTTCTACGCCGACGAGGCGATAACGGTGTTCTGCTCGATGCAGACGGGCCGGCCGGTGAAGTGGACGGCCACGCGCAGCGAGGGTTACCAGTCGACGATCCACGGCAGGGACCACGTCGAGGACGTGGAGCTTGCCGCGGACAGCTCCGGCAAGATCAAGGGCATCCGCTCGACGGTCTACGCCGGTATGGGCGCGTACCTGTCGACGGCCGCGCCGGGCATTCCGACGATCCTGCACGGCCTGATGTACGCGGGGACGTATGAGATACCGAGCGTGAAGGCCGACGTTTACGGCGTGTTCAACAACGCCGTGCCGGTGGACGCCTACAGGGGCGCGGGTCGGCCCGAGGCCATATTCCTAGTCGAGCGGATGGTCGACAAGCTCGCCAACGCGCTGGACAAGGACCCGGTCGAGGTCAGGCGCAACAACCTGATACCGGCGTTCGAGGACGGCCACGACGTTTCGACCGGTCTGACGTACGACAGCGGCGACTTCGCCACGACGCTTGACATGGCGACCGAGCGGGTCGGCTACGACGACCTCCGCGCGAAGCAGGAGCGTCTGCGAGGCGAGGGCAGGTACATCGGCATCGGCGTTACGTCGTACGCCGAGATCTGCGGGCTCGGCCCGTCGCAGGTCGCGGGGGCCATCGGCTTCCAGGGCGGCCTGTGGGAGGGCGCGATAGTCCGGTTCCACCCGACGGGCAAGGTCAACGTGGCCGTCGGCACCTCGCCGCACGGACAGGGCGAGGAGACGACGTTCGCGCAGATAGTTTCGGACGCGCTGGGCGTCGAGGTGGACGACGTGGAGGTGCTCCACGGCGACACGGACCAGACGCCGATGGGCTGGGGCACGTACGGGAGCCGCACGACGGCGGTGACGGGCGCGGCGCTGGCTCTCGCGACGAGGAAGATCAAGGACAAGGCGACGCAGCTCGCAGCGCACCTGCTCGAGGCGGCTGTGGAGGACATCGACTACGAGGACGGCAAGTTCTTCGTCCGGGGTTCGCCGGATCAGGCCAAGACGATACAGGACATCGCCCTGATGGCGAACGTGGCCTGGGACATGCCCGAGGGCATGGAGCCGGGGCTGGAGGCGTCGACGTTCTACGACCCGCCGAACTTCACGTACCCCTTCGGGGCGCACATAGCGGTCGTGGAGGTCGAGAAGGAGACGGGCGCGATCGAGCTGAAGCGGTACGTCGCGGCCGACGACTGCGGGCCGCAGATCAACCCGATGATCGTGGAAGGCCAGGTGCTCGGCGGAGTCGTGCAGGGCATCGGGCCGGCCCTCTGCGAAGGTGCAGTGTATGGGGACGACGGCCAGCTGCTGACGGGCTCCATGCTCGACTACGCACTGCCGCGGGCCGACATGTTCCCCCAGATCGAGACGATCAGCAACGTCACCCCATCACCCCACCACCCGCTGGGTGTGAAGGGAGTCGGGGAGACCGGCACCATCGCCTCGACGATTACCGTATACAACGCCGTGATGGACGCCCTGAGGCCCTTTGGCGTCGACAAGGTCGACATGCCCCTGACGCCGGAGAAGGTCTGGCGGGCCATCCACTCGAACGGAAAGGAGTAGCCGATGTACCCGGCAAACGTAGCCTATCACCGCGCGAGCTCTGTCGCCGAGGCCATAGAGCTCCTGGCTGAGAACGAGGACGCAAAGCTCATCGCCGGCGGGCACAGCCTTATCCCGCTGTTGAAGCTGAGGCTTGCCGCGCCGTCGGCGCTCATAGACATAGGCAGGATCGACTCGCTGAAGGGGACGAGCTGCGGGGACGGGACGGTGCGCATAGGCGCGCTGACCACTCACTCGACGCTCGCCTCGTGCTCGGACCTGCAATCGTGCACCCCGCTGGTGTCAGAGGCCGCGGCGCTCATCGGCGACCCGGCGGTCCGGAACAGGGGCACGATCGGCGGTAACCTGGCCCACGCGGACCCGGCGTCGGACCTGCCGACCGTGGCCGTGGCGCTGGGGGCCTCCGTGCAAGCCACGGGGCCGAACGGCGACCGGTGCATAGCCGCCGGCGACTTCTTCGAGGACCTGATGACGACGGCCCTTGGCGACGACGAGGTGATGACCTCCGTCGAGATTCCGGAGACGAAGGGGCAGGGGACGGCGTATGCCAAGATGCTGCACCCGGCCTCGCGCTACGCGGTCGTCAGCGCCGCGGCAGTGGTGACGGCCAGCGACGGTAAGTGCACCGGCGCAAGCGTCGCTGTCGGCGGCGTCGAGGCGAAGCCCGCCAAGGCTTGCAGCGTCGAGGCGGCCCTCACCGGCAGCTCACTCGACGCATGCTCGATCGAGAGTGCGGCGAAGGCCGTCGCAGACGACCTCTCGGGCGACGCCATCGACGACGTGTTCGCGTCGGGCGACTACCGTCGGGCGATGGCGGAGGTGTACGTGAGGCGCGCCCTCACATGCGCCGCCGAGCGGGCAGGATAGCAGCGCCAGTCTCACCGGAAGAGAAGGACGAAATGAGCACGAGCCGGGCTTGCCCCGGCTCGTGCTCTTTCTTGCCATCGATGCACAGCGCGGACTCTCCCAGGTTGATTTGGGGGCTGGGCGACCTTACGATACTTGCGACGTGAGATATTGGAGATAGACATGGAACAGACTGTGGCAGCCCCGGCCACGATAGATGAGCTTCAGGAGCTACTTGCAGAGCAGCTATACATCACGGACCGGGGCCTGGCGATTTCGATTTTCCTGGCGCTGAAGCTGGGACGGCCGCTTTTCCTGGAGGGTGAGGCGGGTGTCGGCAAGACGGAGGTGGCGAAGGTCCTGGCGTCCGGGCTCGGGCGCGACCTTATCCGGTTGCAGTGCTACGAGGGGCTGGACGTCAATAACGCGGTGTACGAGTGGAACTACGCGCGGCAGCTGCTCGAGATCCGCGTGCTCGAAGCGGCCGGGCAGGTGGACCGGGGGGCGATGTCGAAGGAGCTGTTCACGGAGGACTTCCTGATCAAGCGGCCTCTGCTGCAGGCGATAGAGGCGAGCCGCGAGAACCCGCCCGTACTGCTGATCGACGAGATAGACCGGGCCGACGAGGAGTTCGAGGGGTTCCTGCTGGAGCTGCTGTCGGACTTCCAGATCACCATCCCGGAGATTGGGACGTTCCGCGGCGACTCGCCGCCCATAGTCGTGATCACGTCGAATCGGACGCGGGAGGTCCACGACGCCTTGAAGCGGCGCTGCCTGTACTTCTGGATCGACTACCCGGACTTCCAGAAGGAGCAGCAGATAGTCGTTTCGAAGATGCCGGACGCGCCACGCAAGCTGGCTGGCGAGATCACGGGTTTCGTGCAGGAGCTGCGAGACGGCGAGCTGTACAAGATACCGGGCGTAGCGGAGACGCTGGACTGGACGGCCGCGCTGGTGGCGCTGAACGAGCGGAAGCTGGAGCCGTCGGTGATCGACGACACGCTGGGCATACTGCTGAAGTACCACGAGGACATCCAGTCGGTGCGGGGCGAGCAGGTGCGCGCGCTGCTGAACCGTTCGGCCAACCGCGGCACACGCCGGGGCGGCCGCAGGGGTTGATCGGCTTAGTCGAACAGATCGGCATGGGTTCCTGTACGCACGAGGGTGATGGAGTCGTCCTGCTGATCCCAAATAAGCAGCCAGTCCGGGGCGATGTGGCACTCCCAGAATCTAGCCCACTGGCCGGAGAGCCTGTGAGGTCGGTTGCGCGTCGCAAGAGGCTGCTCCGCCAGCAGCTTGTCCACTACGGCCCAGAGCTGGTCGAGGTTCCTACCGCGTCTCGATGCGCGCCTGACGTCCTTTTTGAACTGCGCCGTGGTGAGCAGGCGCATGGATCAGTCGAGGCTGGACCTGAGAGCCTGCAGGTCAGCGTATTCGGTGAGGTCTTCCCCCTGGCTCGCCTGGCGCAATGCTTCGCTGGTTTCGGTGTTGGGGATCCTGACGTCGAAGGGCAGGCCGCGATGCATGGTGACCTGCTTGTAGAAAAGGGTGATCGCCTCGGTTGTGGAGAGTCCCAGGGCCGAGAAAAACCGCTCGGCTTCGCGCTTCAACTCCGGTTCGACGCGGGCACGTATCATTTCGGTCTTGGCCATCTCTCACCCCCGACGGGTATTGTATCACAATCGGGATACATTGGAAGTTGAAGACTACGGACGCCGGCGGCCACTTTCTTCATAACCTGCTGCTGTTTGGGCGGGTGCTGAAGGAGCTTGGGCTGGACGTGCACTCGGGGCGGATGCTGGACGCGGTGGCGGCGCTGGAATTGGTGGGGGTGCGCAGGAAGCGGGACTTCCGCAGTACGCTGCGCACGGTGCTGGTGCACCGGCGGAGGGACCTGGAGCTGTTCGAGGAGGCGTTCGACGTATTCTGGAGGGCGCCCAAGGACAGGCTCACTACGCTGGACCTTCGCTCGATCGGTGAGCAGCGTAAGTTCAGGCAGCCGCAGGTTGCCCCTCCCTCGACTGGGGGAGTGGGCGGGGACGAAGCGGATACTGGGGACGGCCAGGGCCAGCACGTCGACCTGACCCGCACGTACAGCGCCCGCGAGGTACTGCGCCAGAAGGACTTCGCTGAGTTCACCATCCAGGAGGTGGATTCGGCCCGGCGGATGATGGACGACCTGGTGTGGGAGGTCGGAAGCCGGAAGTCGAGGCGCTGGACGCCCGGCACGGGCCCGGCCATCGACCTGCGCAGGGCGGTGCGACGGAGCCTGCAGTACGGGGGCGAGATGCTCGACCTCTCGCAGCTCGAGCGGCGCGAGAAGCCCAGGCGCCTCACGCTGATCTGCGACGTGAGCGGCTCCATGGAGCGGTACACCCGGATGCTCCTGCACTTCATCCACTCCCTGGCCGACAACTGGGACGGGGTCGAGGGCTTCCTGTTTGCGACGAGGCTGACCCGCGTCACCGACAGGCTGGCCCACAGGGGCGTGGACGATGCGGTGGGGGAGGTGGCGCGGGCGGTCCCGGACTGGGCGGGAGGCACGCGCATCGGCGACGCGATCAAGGCCTTCAACTACCAGTGGAGCCGGCGCGTGCTGGGATGGGGCTCGGTCGTGCTCATCATCTCGGACGGGTGGGACAGGGGCGATCCCGAGCTGCTGGGCCGCGAGGCCGCCAGGCTGCAGAGGAGCTGCCACCGGCTGATATGGCTCAACCCGCTGCTGGGGTCGGAGACGTATGCGCCGCTGACGAGGGGGATGCAGGCCGCGCTGCCTTTCGTGGACGACCACCTGCCGGTGCACAACCTGGCGAGCCTGGAGGACCTTGCCGAGCGGCTGAACCGAATCCCGCAGCACAGGCCCGCCCGACGGCAGCGCCCTCCGTCCATGCAGGAGGAGATCGCGCCGCCGGAGCCGCCAGTCCCACCGGACGCTCCCCCGGACAAGCCGGACGCGCCGCCTGAGGGCCTGCAGACGTTCCGCCATCCACTCTGGGGGCGCCGCTAGCCGCGGTTCAGCCGACCCAGTTCCCGCCAACTACCGTAGCAAGCCTATGGGGAACATTTGCGCGGAATTTGCCTCTCAGGGTGTTGACACGAACTCTCGTTCTGTTCTATACTTGTTCTAATCACCAGTGATGAGGTGGGCCATGACCGAACAGACGGTGGCCAGAGAACAGATCGAGATGCCTGGGATGCCTGCCAGGAGTCGCGCGGGCACCAAGGTCATGGGAGGCAGCGTGGCGCCCGGGACGGTGGTGCTCTACATGGGCAACGTGCTTGGCGGGCCGAAGTGCGGGGAGCGGGGTGTGGTCAGGCGGTCGGACAGCCGCCGGGTGCTCGTCGACATGGGGCGCTCGGGCAAGTGGCACATTCCCTATTACTTCCTGCGGTCCGTTTCCAGGTCCCAGGCCTCCGCGGCCTAGGCGCCCACCGCTTCAGAACCAGCAAGGAGCAATGCGATGAACTTCCTGACGCGTCGACTTGCGGACTTCTTTCCCAGTGCGGACGGTACCCGGTCCGCCGCGAATGCGGGACTGCCCCAGGTTGTGGTAAAGGTCGTGGGCGTTGGCGGCGCGGGCTGCAATGCCGTGGTGAGGATGGCGGAAGCCGGCGTATCCGACCTGGATCTTCTGGCAGTGAACACGGACATGCAGGCGCTTAGGGCCATCGACAGCGCGGCGACCTTCGCAATCGGGCCGACTGTGACTGGCGGCATGGGCTCGGGCGGCAATCCCGACGTGGGCCGGAAGGCGGTCCGCGAGAACCAGGACCAGGTCTCCCAGATATTTTCAGGGGTCGATATGGTGTTCGTGGCGGCCGGCATGGGAGGCGGCACCGGCACAGGGGCCGCTCCGACCATAGCGGATATGGCCCGCAAGCAAGGCTCGCTTACCGTGGGTGTCGTCACGACGCCGTTCTCGTTCGAGGGCGACAGGCGCAGGGAGATCGCCGAGCAGGGCATTCGGGCGCTCCGCCCGAAGGTCGACACTCTCATCACGATCGACAACGACCGGCTCCTGGCGGGCCTGGACGGCCGGGTGTCGCTGGAGTCTGCATTCCACGCCGCGGACGCGGTGCTGCGCGACGGCGTAAGGGGCATATGGGACCTGATCGCGGTTCCAGGCCTGATAAACGTCGACTTTGCGGATGTCCGGTCGGTCATGCACAAGGGCGGCTCGGCATTCATGGCCATGGGGAGCGGCAAGGGACCGTCGGCGGCTCACGATGCCGTTCGGGACGCGCTCTCGAGCCCGCTGTTCGACAGCCCGGTGGCTGGTTGTTCGGGCGTGATCATGAACGTACGGGGCGGGAAGGCGATGAGTCTCGAGCAGGTGGATGATGCCGCCGGTCTAATCAGGCACGCGGGCGGTCCCCAGACCCAGGTCATCTTCGGCGTCGTCAGCGACTCCAGGATGAAGGACAGAGTCACCGTTACGCTCGTCGCCACGGGCGTTGGGGAGAACCCGCTGGAGGAAGAGGTCGGGGTGTCGCCCGTGCTTACCGGCGCCGCCGAACCTCAAGCGGTCAACGGCACGGCAGCGGCCAATGGGCATGCTGAGGCGCTGGCGGGGGGAATGGCGAGGCTGGTCTAGATCTCCTCCCGGTGGCGGGCCAGCAGAAGCGTCGCTATGGTCTTGGCGTCCCTGATCGTGCCTGCAGCGATCATATCCAGTGCTTCGGCGACGGGCACAGCGACTACCGTGATGTTCTCGTCGTCGTCAGCGGCGAGTGAGCTGTGGCTCAGGTCCCGGGCGACGTAGGCGTGCATCAGCTCGTTGCAGAAGCCCGGCGTGGCCCAGAACTCACCCAGCTTTCGCAGGTCGCCGGACTTGCGGCCCACCTCCTCCTGCAGCTCTCGCTGGGCGGTCTCGTCCGGGTCCTCGCCCTCTTCGACGATGCCAGCGGGGGCCTCGAGGAGTGTCTCACCGACGGCGTAGCGGTACTGCCTGACCAACAGGAGGTTGCCGGACTCGTCGATGGGCACGATGACCACGGCCGGCCGGTGGTCGATAATTTCCCGGGTGGAAGTCCCGCCGCCGGGCAGTAGCACCTCGTCGACCCTCAGCGACACGACGCGGCCCTCGAAGACCGGTCTGCTGGAGAGCTGCCGTTCCGGCTCCGTGTTCACGGTGTCCTGGGAGGTGGAACGACCCTCCCGCTCACGCCGAGACGCTGGGTCAGCGTGGCGTAGAAGGACTCCGGCGGGTCATTCCTCAGGAAGCTGGCGACGTATGGACTCCGCTCGATGACGATGGTCTGGCCGGCCTCGATGGCGTCCGTGGATCCGTCCACGCTCAGTATGGCGTCCCTGCCCCTCTTGAGGGTGAGCTCTACCACCGACTCCTGCGAGACGACCAGGCCGGTCTGGAAGCTCATGTGGGCGGCCAGCGGCTGTATGACGATCTCCTTCGCCTCCGGGTACAGGATGGGGCCCCCGGCGGAAAGTGAGTAGCTGGTGCTGCCGGTCGGGGTCGAGACTATGACGCCGTCCGCCCTGTAGGTGGTGAGCAGTACTCCGTCGATCCTGGTCTCGACGTCAAGCAGCCGCGGTGGCGAGCCACGGGTGATGACCACGTCGTTGAGGGCGTGCAGCTCTATGCCGTCGGTGGATCCGTCCGGCTCTTGCAGGGAGGCTTGTAGCATCATGCGATGCTCGATGCGCGCCGAGCCGTCCAGGTATTCGGGAATCCTATCGGCGGCGTCCTCGACCGAAAGCTCGGTCATGAAGCCGACCCGGCCCAGGTTGATGGCGAGGATGGGCACGCCGTGCTGGGCGACCCTGCGAGCGACCCTTAGGATTGTGCCGTCGCCTCCGGCGGTAATGAGGACGGAGGTGCGCTGGAGCCGCTGCAGGTCGAGGTCTACGTCCGATGCCGCCGACACCCACGAACCGTTCCTCAGTCCGAGCTCGTCGACGAGGGAGTCCACGAATCCCGACGTGCGGGGGATCATGGGGTTGTACGCGAAGCCAATCAAGTCCTTCGGAGGGGATGTCGTCATTGCTCTACACAGGTTGCTGCTGTGCCCCGGGCTGCTACAGCAGCACTGAGACGGCCGAGCGTGCAAACTCGATCAGCGGCGTCGGGTAGAGGCCGAATGCTAGGATGCCCGCCGTGGTCACCGCGAGCGCGGCGCCCACGGGCAGGGATGCCGTGACCGGGGTCTCGTCCTTGGGAGCGGACAGCACCATTACCTTCACGATCCTCAGGTAGTAGTAGGCCGAGATGACGCTGTTCAGGACGCCGACGACGGCCAGCCACACAAGGCCGGCGTTGACGGCGGCCCCGAATATGTAGATCTTCGCCATGAAGCCCACCGTGGGGGGCACCCCCGTGAGGGAGATCATGGAGAATGCCAAGACAGCGGCCAGGAGTGGCGCACGCCTGTACATGCCCGCGAAACCTGCGATCTCGTCCGTGCCGGTCCGTGCCGAGACGGCGATGACAGCCGCGAAGGCGGCCAGGTTCGTGACTGCATATCCGGCCAGGTAGAACAGGACTCCAGAGGGCCCGGCGTCGGCCTCTCCCGAGTCGACGCGGGCCGCGACCGCGGCAAGCCCGACCAGGATGTACCCGGCGTGTGCGATGGTGCTGTAGGCCAGCATGCGCTTGATGTTGGACTGGGCGATTGCGATGAGGTTGCCTACGGTCATCGACAGCGCCGCCAGGACCGCGAAGATCGCGCTCCACTCGATGGAGAGCGACTCCAGCGGGAAGGCCACGTAGAAGACCCGCAGGATCACCGCGAATCCGGCAGCCTTGCTCGCCACCGACAGGAAGGCGGTGACGGAGGTTGGCGCCCCCTCGTACACGTCCGGCGCCCACATCTGGAAGGGGAATGCGGTGATCTTAAACCCGAACCCGGCGATTATCAGCACCGCCCCGAGCAGGAGGGCATAGCTGCCGAACGGCAAATTCACGTTGAGCCCTACCTCGGCGATCCTGGCCGCTATGTCGGGCAGGACCGTGCTGCCGGTGAAGCCGTAGACGAGGACCATCCCATAGAGCAGCAGGGCTGAGCTCACGCCGCTAAGAATGAGGAACTTCAGCCCTGATTCGGACGAGCGGCCCTCCGGCATGAAGGCGGCCAAGGCGGCGATGGGAAGGGCCGTCAGCTCGAGGGCCACGTATATGGTGATGAGCTCGACCGACGAGGCCAGGAGCATCATGCCCGAGGTGGAGAAGAGGACCAGCGCATAGAACTCCGCCTCGAACCGTCCGCTCCTCCTTGCGTATGCGCCCGACATGAGGACGACGGCTGCCGCGACCGGCACCAGCAGCATCTTGAAGAAGAGGCTGAACCGGTCGACCACCAGGGACCCGGACAGGATGCCGTCGTTGGGCATGGCCCCGGCTCCGTCGAGGTCCAGCCATAGCAGCAGGCAGAGGGCCAGCGGCACGATCAGCCCCACGAACGCCAGGGGGGCCAGGTAGTCCTTGCGGCGCACCACCAGGTCGAGGAGAAGCAGCAGTCCCGCCAGCGAGGCTACGGCTATCTCAGGGGAGAGCAGGTATATGTCGTGTGATGTCATTTCAGTCTAGTTGTTGAGGGCGAACAGCCCCGGTCCCTGCAGGGCTTCAGCGACCGACGCCATCTCCCCTGCGAATACGTCCGAAATGATCGAGGGGTAGACGCCGACGCCGATAACGGCGGCGACGAGCACGAATATCGGCACCATCTCGGCGACGGTGGCGTCCCTGGTGTTAACGAACCGCTCCTTTTGGGGGCCGAACATGGTCCGCTGGACCATCCAGAGGATGTAGCCGGCGGTGATGACTATGCCGAAAGCGGACAGGGCAGTCGCCCAAGCCCACGCCGGGAAAGCGCCCAGGAAGACGAGTATCTCCGCCACGAACCCGCTCGTGCCCGGCAGCCCCAGGGAAGCGAGGCCGGCCAGGAGGAACGCGCTGGCGAGCACCGGCATCCGGGTAGCGAGCCCCCCGAGGTCCGGTATGTAGCGGGTGTGGGCCTTCTCGTACACGAGGCCCACCAGCAGGAACATGAGGCCCGTGATGGTCCCGTGGGTGAACATCTGCATGGCGGCCCCGGTGAGTCCGGTGGACGCCTCCGGGCCGGAAACCGCGGCGATGCCGATGAGCACGTACCCCATGTGGCTGATGCTGCTGAAGGCGATCAGCCTCTTCAGGTCGGTCTGCCTCATAGTGACCACGGCGCCGTAGAGCACGTTTATCACGCCAAGTATGGCGAGTATTTGCGCGGCATCGGTAATCACGTCCGGGAACATGGCCACGGACACCCTGATCATCCCGTAGCCGCCCATCTTCAGGAGCACGCCCGCCAGCATCACGCTGACGGCGGTGGGGGCGTCGGTGTGAGCGTCGGGCAGCCAGGTGTGGAGCGGGAAGATCGGTAGCTTGACTGCGAAAGCGACGAAGAGCAGCGTGAACAGTACGCCAATGGGGACTATGGGAGCGGCCGCGGCGATCTCCGCCGGCAGCTTTGTCATGTCGAATGTTCCGGTCATGAAGAAGACGGCCAGGATGCCGACGAGCATGAACGCCGAGCCCAGGAAGGTGTAGATGAGGAACTTCATGGCCGAGTATTCCCTGCGCCCGCTCCCCCATATGGATATGAGGAAGAACATCGGCACCAGCTCCAGCTCCCATAGCAGGAAGAAGAGCAGGAAGTCGAGGGCAGTGAACACACCCATGACCGCCGTCTGGAGAATGAGCAGCCAGACGAAGTACTCTCTCACCCTGTGCTTGATGCCCCACGACGCGAACACGGCCGCCATGCCCAGCAGTCCGGTGAGCAGCACGAGCGGCGCGCTCAGGCCGTCGACACCGAGGAAGTACTGGACCTCCAGGGACTCTATCGGTATCCAGTCCTCGATCCGGTCGACCAGCTGCACGCCGCCCCTCGATGAGTCGTACCGGAGCATCACGACGGCGCTCAGAGCCAGCTCCACCAGCGCCGCGGCCCCGGCGAAGATGCGGACGATCCTGTCGCCCTTCACGAAGACGGCGATGACTACCGCCACCGCCAGGGGGAGGAATACGACTACGGACAGCAGTCCTGTGAATTCGGTGCTCAACCGCTACCTCAGGAACAACACTACGGCGAAGATTGCTATGACGCCCATCGAAACGACGATGCCGTAGCCCTGCAGCTGACCGGTCTGGACGTGGGCCATCACCCGGCCCACGTTGCGCCCAAGATCGGCCACCAGGCGGACAACGCCGTCGACAATGGACTTATCGGCCCAGTCCAGGAACCTCGCGGCGCCCCCGTAGAAGACGCGGCCGGTCAGGACCGTTTCGTAGAGCTCATCGAAGTAGTACTTGCGTAATAGCAAGTCGTAGACGGGGCCTGCCCTCTCCCCAGCCTGTTCCGGGGAGAGCCTCCTGGCAGAGTACATCAGGTAGGCCAGGGCTATTCCGGCCAGGGCGACCAGGGTGGACCCGAGGGCAATCACCAGGGAGGGGTCTTCGCTCTTGGCGTGCAGGAAGTAAGAGAGCCAGTGGATGGGCACTATCCCAAGGTCGACGATGGGGTTGACGAGGAAGCCTGTCAATATGGAGGCGATGCCCAGCACGACCAGGGGGAAGACCATCACGGACGGCGACTCGCCCAGGTGGACCTCACCGTGGGCATCGGCCTCGGGGTCGGCGTCGGAGCCGCCCCTGAACTCGCCGCCGAATGTCATGAACAGGGCCCGGAACATGTAGAAGGCCGTCATGAACACAGCGGCGAGAGCGAGCCAGAAGACGAGCTGTCCGACCGCGTTGGACGAGTTGAACGCGCCAAGGAGTATCTCGTCCTTGCTCCAGAACCCCGCGAGCGGGAATATCCCGGCGAGGCTGAGCGCCCCTATGAGGAAGGTCCTGTACGTCCACGGCATCGCCGTGCGCAGGCCCCCCATGTAGCGCATGTCGAAGGTGCCGGTGGCGTGGTTGACACTGCCGGAGCCCAGGAACAGCAGGGCCTTGAAGAAGGCGTGGGTGAAGAGATGGAATATCGCAGGGCCGTATGCACCGACGCCCAGGGCCAGCATCATGTAGCCGAGCTGGCTCACGGTCGAGTAGGCGAGCACCCGCTTGATGTCGTTGGCGACCAGCCCCATCGAGGCGGCGAAGACGGCAGTGAAGCCGCCGACGATCGCGACGACTGTCATCGCGGTCTCCGAGCTCTCGAAGAGGGGGAAGAACCGGGCGACCAGGAACACGCCCGCCGTCACCATCGTCGCCGCGTGAATGAGGGCGCTTACCGGGGTCGGGCCCTCCATCGCGTCGGGCAGCCACGTGTGGAGTGGGAACTGGCCCGACTTGCCTACCGCGCCGGTGAATATGCCGATGGCGATCCAGGTCACGACGCCCGAGGCCAGCAGGCCGGGAATCGCCACGGCCTTGTGAATGTCCGAAATCTCCAGCGGGTTGAGGCCCTGGGAGGCGAAGGCGTCGACGTTGAACACGAGGTAGAGGATGGCGAGCAGGAGACCGAAGTCGCCGATGCGGGTGATGATGAATGCCTTCTTGGCGGCGGCGGCCGCGGATGGCTTGTGGTACCAGAAGCCGATGAGCAGGTATGAGCAGAGCCCGACCAGCTCCCAGAACACATAGAGCTGGACGATGTTCCCCGCGAGCACCAGCCCGACCATGCTGGCGGTGAAGAGGGCCATGTAGGCGAAGTAGCGCGCGTAGCCCGGGTCGCCGTGCATGTAGCCGATCGAGTAGACCTGGACCATGAGGCTCACGCCTGTCACTACGACGAGCATGATGGCTGTCAGTGGGTCCACCAGCGCGGTAACGTTGATGACCACGCTGCCGACCTCGAGCCACCTGTGGGGCTCGAAGGCCAGCGCGTCAGGGTCGTTGATGACGGACGCCAGTGCCAGCAGGGAGAGGGCGAAGCTCGCACCGATTGAGAGCACGACCAGGTATCCGGCGATGGACGGGTCCCTGTTGAAGAACGGCCGAATGACCAATGCGACGAGGGCAAAGCAGCCCAGGGGCAGCAGGAATATCAGCCAGACGGCCAGCTCGTTGATCATCCGCTAGAGCTTCCTCAGGATCTCGTCGGCCACGTGCTCGCGCCCTTTGGGCACCATGATCCGGTACGGGACGCGCTCGCCCCAGGTGGTGATGTCGCCCTCAGGCAGGATCTTGGTGGGCAGGCCCTCCCACTCGAGGACGTTCTTCCACATCTCTGCGGTCATCAGGTTGGGCGCCTTCCGGTAGTCGGTGTACATCAGTGCCTCATCTGGTTCGCGTCGGTCACAAAAGCGGTCTGGCGGCTCCTGTAGACCGCAATCACTATGGCCACGCCGAGTGCGACCTCCGCCGCGGCCACCGTGATGATGAAGATGGCGAATATCTGTCCTGTCAGCAGCGCCGTGGCTATCTCGCCGGCAGGCATGCCGGAGTCAAGGCCCGCCGGGACTACGTAGTGGGACAGGGCCACGGCGGTGATGTTGACGGCGTTGAACATGAGCTCCAGCGACATGAGCACCGTTATCGCGCTGCGCTTGGAGAGGGCGCCGTACAGGCCGATAGCGAATATGACCGCGCCGACGAGCAGGACGTTTTCGAGGCTCACTCGCTGCCCCTCCGCACGAGCACAAGGGCACCGACGATGGTCGCCAGCAGAAGAACGGAAGCGACCTCGAATACGAGCACGTAGTCCTGCAGCAGGAGTTCGGCAATGCTGGGTATCAGGTCGGGCACCTCGCCGCCGGTTTCGGCTTCCTCGACGGTCGTGTACACCCTCGTGACTGTGTCGGACTCGGACAGGTCGGACTCGGACAGCAGGTTCCAGTCGGTGTTGAGCATGGTGATCGAGGCCACGACGAGGAAGAGGATCGCGAGAATGGCTGCGGGGATGCGCAACATGTTCGACGGGTTGCCGTGCTCCACATCCCTGGTGGTGAGGACCGCAAAGATGATGAGTACGGATATCGCGCCGACGTATATGAGTATCTGCACGACCGCGAGGAACTCGGCCCTGAGCATCACGAACAGGCCGGCTATGCTGAGGAACGCCGCGGCGAGGAACAGGGCGGCCCTGAACAGGTCGCGCGTCTGCACCACGGCTATGGACGACCCTATTGCCGACAGCGCGATGATCCAGAAGGCGACGTCGATGATCAGGGACGACTCCGGCGTGACGCCGGCGGCTATCTCTTGGCCCACCGTTCCTCCTGGTCGTGAACGCTCGGCTTCTCGTGCCGCCCGGCATCCTGCCAGGCCACGTCGGAGTCACCGCGAGGGTCATTGTCCCGGCTCTCCAGCTGTGGGCGGAACCAGTTGCTTGGGCGCTTGGAGGCTGCGACGAGCCGGTCCTTGTCAATGACCAACTCGTTCCGCACGTACCGGCCCTCCTCGAAGCCGCTGCCCATGTGCAGGGCGTCGTAGGGGCATGCCTCGACGCACAGCCCGCAGAACATGCAGCGACCTATGTCGATATCGAAGACCTCCAGGGCGTACTTCTGGCCTTCCTGCATGTCCTGGCCGCTGGGGTCGGTGACGATCTCGATGATTCCCAAAGGGCAGTACTTTGCGCAGCTCGCGCATCCGGTGCAGCGCTCCTCGTACCAGGTGAACTCCTCGCCGCGGAAGCGCGCGTGCTGAGGGTACCTGTCCGGGATGCTGACGAGGCCGACGATGGACCTGAAGAACTGGCCGGGGCTGCCAAGGGCGAGGCTGACGACGTTGGTGCCGTTGTGCCTTGCAAGCCCTATCGGGCCGACCTTCCTGTCAGGGTACTGGTGCAACGTGAACCGGCGGCTTGGCAGCACCAGGTTCTTGAGGGTCACGAGCATACCCTTGACCAGTCCAATGCCGTACATGGTCAGCCCCCCTCCGCCATGTTCGCCAGCGGGGAAGGCACGGGCGTTGGCCTGCGCAGTCTCCCCTGGCCCAGTAGGTGCGCGAACACCACGATGGTCGCGATGGTGACGGTCCAGTTGATGGCCGCCATTATTATCAGCGAGTCGCCTGAGATGACCCCGGCGTCGTCCTGGAAGATCTGCATCTCCACGGCGATGAGGAACATGTTGAGCAGCGACATGGGGAAGAGCCCCTTCCACGCGAAGGCCATGATCTGGTCCACGCGAAGCCTGGGCCAGGTCGCCCTGAACCAGACGAGGAAGCATACGACGGCGATCGTCTTGGCGACGAACCAGACCTGCCCTGGTATGGGGTCGAAGCCCCTGGTGCCCCCGAGGAACAGGGCCGTCGCGATGACGGCGGTGGCTATGGGCGCCAGGAATTCGGCTAGCTGGAAGACGGCGAACTTTATTCCGCTGTACTCGGTGTGGTACCCGGAACCCAGCTCCGACTCCGCCTCGATCATGTCGAAAGGCGCCCTGCTCATCTCCGCGGAGGCCGCGGTCATGAAGACCAGGAAGCCCAGCGGCTGGGTCACCACGAAGAAGATATTCTGGCTGTCCACGATGTCGCTCAGGGCTAGGGAGCCCGCGGCCAGGGCCACGCCCGTCAGCGCGAGGGCCATGGGCACCTCGTAGCTGATGAGCATCGCGACACCCCTCATCGAGCCGAACAACGCGTACTTGTTCCTGGAGGCGTAGCCGCCCATGAAGACGCCAAAGGTGTGGATTCCAGTCACTCCGACGATGAATAGCACCCCGACGTTCAACTGGCCAAGAAAGCTGTTCTCGCCGAAGGGGATGACGGCGAAGACGAGCAGCACCGGTATGGCCAGGAAGAGCGGGGCTATGTGGAACACTACCCGGTCGGCGGGCTCGGGGACCACGTCCTCCTTAGAGAGGAGCTTGAGGACGTCGGCGAAGGGCTGGAAGAGGCCGAAGGGCCCCCAGCGGTTCGGGCCCAGCCGCGACTGGAACCGACCCAGCGCCCGCCGCTCGAACCAGGTGTAGATGGCGCCCGACATGACCACGGCGTTGATGACCGCGAAGGCGAGTATGCCTCCGGCCACCAGGAAGGCCACCCACTCCAGCCCGCCCGGCACGAGGCCGACCAGGATGTCGTATATGTTATCGAAGCTCATTCGGCTCCGATGCCTCCAATGCCTGCCCGAATGTCCGCCATTGTACTACTTACGAGCAGCGATCCCGAAGCTCCGCTCCCCACGCGGTCTTCGGGGCGACGCCACTAGCGGTCGACTTCTCCCATGACTATGTCGGTGCTGCCGAAGATGATGATCAGATCGCCCATCTTCCATCCGATCAGCAGCTCCTTGAGGACGTTCATGTTGATGAAGGACGGCGACCTGATCTTCATGCGGTAGGGCGAGATGCCGCCGTCGCTCACGAGGTAGAAGCCCAGCTCGCCCTTCGGCGCCTCTACCGCGGCGTAGGCGTCGCCCGCGGGAGGCCTGATGAAGAAGGGCGCGTCCGTCCTCACCGGCCCTTCGGGGACCTGCTCGATGCACTGCCTGATGATGCGCACGCTCTCGCGCATCTCCTGGATCCTGACGATGTACCTGTCGAATGTGTCGCCGACGATGTGCCGGCCGCTGTCGTCCGGGCTGCCTCCGATCGGCACGTCGAAGTCGAGGCGGTCGTATGCGTCGTAGGGATCGGCCTTGCGCAGGTCCCACTGGACCCCGCTGGCCCTGAGCATGGGACCGGTCACCGAGTTTGCCACCGCGGACTCGTCGGTGAGCAGCCCGACCCCACGTGTCCGGGCTAGGACCACCTCGTTGCCGGTGATCAGCCCCTCCAGATCGTCGATGTAGCCGGGCATGTCGCTGGTGAAGACGGCCAGTGCGTCCCAGAACTCAGGGGGCGCGTCCTGCGTGACCCCGCCGGGGCGCATGTAGCTGACGGTGATGCGCGCGCCGCAGAGCATCTCGAACATGTCCAGGATGCGCTCGCGCTCGCGGAAGCAGTACATGAGGGGAGTGCCGGCAAATGTGCCGAGCTCCATCATGTAGAAGCCGGTCGAGATGAGGTGGCTGGCTATCCTCTGCAGCTCGGCGGTGATGACGCGGAGGTACTGGGCCCGCTCTGGCACTTCTATACCCGCCAGCTTCTCGACAGACCGGACGTAGGCCTGGTTGTTCGTCATGCTGGCCACGTAGTCGAGCCTGTCCGTGAGTGTGACGATCTGGACGTAGGTGCGCTCCTCGGCCAGCTTCTCGGTGCCGCGGTGGAGGTACCCGAAGATCGGCTCGATGTCCACAACCTCCTCGCCGTCGAACGTTACGCGGAGGCGGAACACGCCGTGCGTGCTGGGGTGCTGCGGGCCCAGGTTGATTGTTACCGGTTCGGTCTGTATTGCCATGGTCGGGCTGCGCGGATGCCGGTTCGGGTGCGGCGGACCGCTACCGTATGAAGTCCTTTCTCAGGGGATGGCCTGGGAACCCTTCCCAGAGCAGGACGCGCTTCATGTTGGGGTGCCCCTCGAAGTGGATGCCCATCAGGTCCCACACCTCACGCTCCTGAAGCTCAGCCCCCTTCCAGATGCCAACCACCGAGTCGATGGTGGGCTCGTCCCTGCCGAAGCGCCTGGTCTTGATGACGGCGCAGTGGTTCTTCCTCATCGAGAGGAGGTGGTAGATGAGCTCGAAGTGCTCGACGTAGTCGACCGCGGTGATCGCTCTCAGGGTGGCGAAGTCGAGCTCGGCGTCGTCGCGCAGGAACCCCCCCACTGTGAGCAGGTTCTCCGGCTCGATCCAGACGTCGGTGCCCTTCCAGCTAACGGCGGCGCCTGGGTGGGCCTCGTTGATGCGCCGCGCCACTTCAGCGCCGTCGAGCTGCCGCATGGTCTAGTGGCCGGCCGCCTGGCCCTGGAGGCGGTAGCGCTTGATCTTCTCGTGTAGCTGCATGATGCCGTAGAGCAGGGCGTCGGGACGGGGCGGGCACCCCGGCACGTACACGTCCACCGGCACGATGTGGTTCACGCCGGGGACGACGCTGTAGGACTCGTAGTATGGGCCGCCGCTGGTCGCGCACACGCCCATGGATATCACCCACTTGGGCTCCGCCATCTGCATGTAGACGCGCTCGATGGCGGGGGCCATCTTCCACGTCACGGTCCCCGCGACGATCATGAGGTCGGCCTGCCGGGGCGACGCGCGGAACGCCTCCATGCCGAACCGGGCGAGGTCGAAGCGCGACATGGCGCTCGCCATCATCTCGAATGCGCAACAGGCGAGGCCGAACGACAGGGGGAAGACGGATGACTTGCGTCCCCAGTTCAGCAGCGCGTCTATGGACGTGACGGCGAGGTTGCGCTGCAGGTCTTCAGGGACTTCGACTAGAGGCTCGGCGATCGGCGACGTGTTGGTCGCCTTGAGGTTGTTGATGTAGTCGCCCTCGGCCCGGTCGACCTCGTGCGTGGTGGCAAATAGGGGAATGCCGGCGCCGATGCCGGGTCCTCCGGGTTCCGACGCCATGCTCAGGCCCACTCCAGGGCGCCCTTGCGCCAGGCGTAGAGCCAGCCAATCAGGAGGATTCCGATGAAGACGGCCATCTCGAGCAGGACGAAGATCCCGAACTCACGGGAGAGCACGCCGAAGCTGGCGGCCCAGGGGAACAGGAAGACGACCTCGACGTCGAAGATCACGAATATGAGGGCGATGGAGTAGAACCGGAAGTTGAAGCGGTTCCACGTGCCGGACATGGTCTCGAAGCCGCACTCGTAGATGCTGAGCTTGATGGGGTCGGGCTTGTTGGGCCTGATCCGGAAGAAGGAGAGGAGCCAGGAGCCGATGAGCATCCCTGCGGGAATTGCCAGTGCGACCGCCAGGAATATGGCGAGGAGGCCGTATTGGCGAAAGTAGTCGTCGACCATTCAGATCTTCCCTAAGTCCGCCGGCGGGCTGCCCGGCTAGCATGTACTTTACGACACCGCCCATCCGAAAGCAACCGCCGTACCGTGCTGTGACCTCTTCGCCCGAGGGGCACCTGCATGTCCTGCCCGCAATGGGTCATTCCGAACGCAGGAAGGAAATCTAGGGTGTTTGATATCGAGTCACGGGGCTTGTGTCAGCTACGAGGCCAGCGTTCTGGAGCAACGTCCTTAGATTCCTCACTTCGCTTCGCTGCGTTCGGAATGACAGACCCGCTATAGCCCTCCGGCCCGCCTATTCCAGCTCTACGTCGCCGCTGGCGCCGCCGGTCTTGCGGACGAGCCTGACGGACTGGATCGTCGTGCCCCTGTCGACGGCCTTCACCATGTCGTAGACAGTGAGTGCGGCGACGCTGACTGCCGTGAGCGCCTCCATCTCCACCCCCGTCTTCGCCGTCGTCGCGGCGGCCGCCTCGATCTCGACCGCCGACTGGGTCTCGTCGATCCGCAGCTCGACCGAGACCTTGTCGATGGGCAGCGGGTGGCAGAGCGGGATGAGCTCGGCTGTCTTCTTGGCGGCCATGATGCCCGCGACCCGTGCGACGCCGAGCACGTCGCCCTTCTCCATGGCGTTCTCGCCGACGAGCCGCAGCGTCTCGGGCTGCATCGCTACGGATCCCCTGGCCACGGCGACGCGCTGGGTGACGGCCTTTGCGCCCACGTCGACCATGCTTGCCTTGCCTTCCGAGTCGACGTGGGAGAGCTGGGAGCCGCCGGCGACGGGCGCCCTGGGGTTCGCCTGCTGGGTCGCCAGCCGGTCGGCCCGCTCGTTCATGGGGTGGCCCGCATGGCCGCGAATCCACTCCCAGGTTACCTGGCGGGCGGCGGTTTCGCGGTCGAGCTTCGCCCACAGGTCCTGGTTCTTGTTCCGCTTCCAGTTCTTGGTCATGGTGTTGACGACGTACTGGCTGTCGCTGTAGACCGTAACCTGGGACCCGGGCGGCACGGCGGCGAGGCCCTCTATCACGGCGGTCATCTCCATGCGGTTGTTGGTCGTACGCCGCTCCCTGCCGGACAGCTCCTGCATGTGCCCGTTCCGGAGGATGACTGCGCCCCAGCCGCCCCTGCCGGGGTTCCCTGAGCACGCGCCGTCGGTGAATATGTCGATCATCGCCGGGACCTCCGTTCCAGCGTGTTGCCGGGGTCATTGTACGAGATGTGCGGCTCCGCTACATGCACGGAGGGCCGTTGGGGTATGCTTACGGCACGCACAGCATCGGCGGGAGGCTGCGAAATGGAGCAACGGGACCGTGTCCGGTACAACCTGGCCTGGGGCGGAGATGCGACGGCGGCCCCTGAGCGTGACCGCAACCTGTCGGTGGGCGAGTATTTCCGGCGCCGGTACGACAAAGCGCCGAAGTCGCTGACCTTCGGGGCGACCTCGAGGGAGGGGATGGACGAGTGGAGAAGGGTGTTCGCCTCGAAGGTGAGGGAGTGCCTCGGCCCTTTCCCCGAGTCCTGCTTCATGGACCCGGAGGTGATAGAGTCGGTCGACACCGGGCCGTACAGGCGCGAGAAGGTCCTGTACAACACCGAGCCCGACATGGCGGTCGTCGCCTACGTCTTCGTGCCCAACGACATCGAGCCGGGCGAGCGTCGGCCCGGGATCCTCGCCTGTCACGGACACGGGAACGGCAAGGACGACCTGGCGAACATCGACCACGGCGAGAGGCTAAGGCGCGACCGCATAGACAGCCACAACTACGACTATGCCCACCAGCTCGCGCTGCGAGGATACGTGGTGGTCGCGCCCGACTGGCGTGCCTTCGGAGAGCGGAAACTGGGGGGAGACTTCGGACAGCGGGACGCCTGCAACGTCTTCTTCATCAAGGGCATGCTCATGGGCGTGAACCTGCTGGCGCTCAACGTCTGGGACGCCATTCGCAGCATCGAGTACCTGCAGCTTCGGCCCGAGGTCGACCCCGGGCGGATCGGCTGCGTGGGCCTGTCGTACGGGGGGACGATGACCCTGTACACGGCGGCCCTCGACGACCGCGTCAAGTGCGCCGTGGTGAGCGGCTACCTCAATTCCTTCGAGGCGTACGCGATAGGGTTCGGCAACACCTGCGGGGCCCAGACGCCATACGGGCTGCTGGAGTACGGCGAGTCGTCGGACGTAGGGTGCCTGATCGCGCCGCGCCCACTGCTGATCGAGTCGGGAGTGGCGGACGACGGCTTCCCCATCGAGGCCAGCCGCGCCGCCGCCGCATCGGTGAGGCGGGCCTACGAGGTGGCGGGCGTGCCCGACAGGTTCGACGTGGACGAGTTCGACGGCGGCCACCAGTGGAGCGGGCGCAAGGCCTACGACTGGCTCGACCGCTGGCTCCGCGACGGCGGCGCTTAGACCCTGGAAGGAACGATGCGCAACCTCCATGCCCGGGCAAGGAGAACCTGGCACAGCGCCGTCATTCCGGCGGAGGCCGGATTCCTGCCCCAGGAACCGTCCCCCATCCAGAGGGGCGGGGGCCGGTCTGGATTGCGTCGGTTCAATCCTCTCGTGCAGCCTAGCTCAAAGAATTCCTCGACCGCCCTCCGGTCGGGCAGAATAGAAGCATGAAGCAGGCTTTCGTGCTGCTGGGCATATTCGTCGCAGCCATATGGCTGCTGGCCGGGGTCGACTTCCTGATGGACAACCGGCTCGCCGAGTACGGAATCGTGCCGCGCACGATGGACGGGCTGTGGGGCATCCCCCTCGCGCCCTTCCTGCACGGCGGCTTCGGCCACGTCATCTCCAACACAGTCCCGCTCCTTATGCTGGGCGGCCTCGTGGCCGCGCGGGGGTGGCAGACCCTGCTGGGCGTGACCCTGTTCGTAGTGCTGCTCGGAGGAGCGGGTGTCTGGCTGGTCGCGCGGGGAGCCTCCCACATCGGCGCCAGCGGGCTCGTGTTCGGGTACTTCGGCTACCTGGTCGCGCGAGGCTGGTACGACAGGCGCATAGTCTCGATACTCATCGCGGTCATCGTCATAGTGGTGTACGGAGGCCTCATATTCGGCGTACTGCCCACGGACGGCCGCGTGTCATGGGAGGGCCACCTCACGGGGCTCATAGCCGGCGTGATTGCCGCCAGGTTCGGGAAGCCTAGCCGCGAGGAAGACTCGGAGACGCCGACGGAGGAGCCCTCAGCCTTCTAGCGGCGCCGGGCCCAGAGCACGGCGCCTGTAGCCAGGAGCAGCACGAGGATTCCCGCGGCGCCTCCTATGATGGGCAGGAGGCCCACGCCGCCTGAGCTGCCGGTGCTGCCCTCGGTGATGATCAGGCTGTTTGCGCCTTCGGGGAGAATCTGAAGGGTCTTCAGGAACTCGACGACGGCTGCCTGATCGTCCTGGGAGAGGGCGGCGAATGCGTCGCGGGCTTCCTGGGCCTCGCCGCCGTGGGCGAGGATGGCCTCGGAGATCAGCGTGGCCCTGCCGTGGTGGAGGAAGGGCGGCTCGCTGGCGAAGCCCCACAGCTTGCGGGTCAGCCACTCGTCGGTGGGCACGCCGTCCTGTATCAGCACCTCGTTGTCGAGCAGGTCGCCCATCCTGTGCCGCTTCAGGTCGGTGAAGGCGGGCACCAGCACACTGCCGTCCGACTGGCGCTCCAGGTGGGGGCCGGGCCCGGCAACCGTGAGGTCGACCAGCAGGGGCGAGTTTACGTCGGTGGGCTGGAGCTTGCCGCGCGGGTTGAAGGGGCTGGGCTCGGCGAAGATGGGGCTGTCGACCCGCAGCTCGGGGATGTGGCACGAGACGCAGTTAGTGGACGAGAAGAGCTCGCGGCCCTTCTCGACCGCCGCCCTAGCCTCAGGGTCGGCGGGGAGGACCTGGCCTGGCACCGGAAGGGTAGCCTGGAACACGACGAGGGCCGTCATGTCGCCGCGGGTCAGCTCGTCGACATAGCCGTCGCGGTCGAAGTCCACGCCGTCGCGGAACTGCTCCGAGGCCTGCATCCCGAAGTGGGAGTTCATGGCCTTCACCCCGAACTCGCGGAGCGAGACGACCACGCCCTTCTGCTGGAAGGGCCGGATCACCAGGTCGTTGTCGACCCCTTCCAGCTCGCTGAAGTCGATCGTGGCGTCGCGGTGGGCCGTGATGCGCCCGAAGCTGACGCCCTTGGTCACCAGGTCGACCGTGACGTCGTTGCCTGTGCGCCGGGCCTCCTCTATCGCCTCCTCGGCGGTCGCCTTGAGCTCGACGGTCATCTCCCGGGCCAGCAGCTCGATCCAGCCCGACCCGAACAGGCCCAGCGAGCCCCTCTCGCTGCCGATGCTCATGAGGGTGTGGGTCTCATTGTTGTCGCCGGGCCCGCCGTCGAATGTGGCGAAGGGCAGGCGGTCGGCCAGCACGAAGACGTTGGCAGCGTTGCCCGCGCCTCCGCCGGCGCGGGGCGTCGTGTGGCACTCCAGGCAGGTGTTGGCGTCGGGGGCCGAGATGCGGTTGAAGTTGTCAGGGAACTCGTGCCTCGGGCGCGGGTTGCCGATGCTGACGTTGTTCCTGCGCTCGACGTCGGCGGTCTCGGGCCGACCAGCGCCGTCCAGGGTGTTGAAGGGCGCCTCGAAGAGCAGCTCGCCGCGCCGGATGATCTCGTCGATCGACATGTCGCCGCTGCTGATCGCCTTCTGGTCCGTGTGATCGACGATGGCAGGCGCTTCGCCGATGGTGGGCGGCTCTGCTCCCTCCGCGGCCCCGCACGAGGCCAGGATGACGGCCGCGGCAGGCAGGAGCGCCGCGGCGAGTATGTTGCGTGCCGCACGGTCGATCATGACTCCAAGATACCACCAGCGCCGGGAATCCGCCCCAACGCTTTGCGCGTCAGTTCGGCTCGGTTATCGTGATCCTCCGGTTCGGCTCGACCGCCGAGACGGTCTGGACCGCGCCGCTGGGCCACTGGACCACGATCTCGTCAACGATGTCCGCGTCGCCCAGACCGAAGTGGGGGGCTATCATCGGGTGGCCCATGAAGCTGCGCCCGCTGGCCACCTCCCGGACTTGTGACACGCCGCCCGCCTTTACCGTTATACGCGCGCCGATGCCGTCCCGGTTGCTGGCCGTGCCGACGGTCTCGACGACGAGCCAGTTGCGCCCGTAGTCGCACCGGTTCCTGTACAGGGTCGTCTCGCCGCCCAGGTTGCCGATGAACAGGTCGAGGCACCCGTCGTTCTCTATGTCCAGGTACCCGAGGCCGCGGCCCACTCCCGGGTCGTCCGCGCCGCTGACCACAGACAGGTTGTTGAATGTGCCGTCGCCCTTGTTGCGCAGCAGGACGTTGTGCTGCTCCCGCAGGTAGCTTGGCACGTCGTCGACGCCGGGCAGCCTGAGGTAGCCGCTGACCATGTAGATGTCCTCGAAGCCGTCGTTGTCGTAGTCGAAGAAGACCGAGCCCCAGGTCACCCGGTCCTCGGTGCCGATCTTCGACACCTCGACCCCTGCCGGGCCCGCCATGTCGGTGAAGGACTTGCCGTCGCCGTTGTTCCGGAGGAGCACCGTTGCGCCGATGTTGGTCATGAAGATGTCCAGGTGCCCGTCGTTGTCGTAGTCGCCGACGGTCATGCTCATGCCGTAGATGGGGACGCCCGTGTTGGATTCGCCCGAGACATCGGTGAAGGTCCAGCCGCCGTCGTCGGACGGCCCGTCGTTGCGCCAGAGCACGTTGGGCTGCACGTTCGGCCCCCAGTCGTTCACGACGTAGAGGTCCGGGTCGCCGTCCGAGTCGTAGTCGAGCCAGCCGGGCTGGAATCCCGCTCCCCACAGGCTGCCTATCGCTTCGCCGTACAGGTTCTTCTCGCGCGGGCCGGTGTCGCCTAGCATCGGGGTCACGTCGGTGAACGAGCCGTCGCCGTTGGCGTGGTAGAGGGCGACTATGCCCACGGCGAGGTAGAAGTCGCCGCTGACCAGCGTGTCGGGGTCGAGCTCCTTCAGGTGGCGCACCACCATCAGGTCGAGGAAGCCGTCGCGGTCGTAGTCGCCCCAGGCGCACCCGGACGAGCGGAGGCTCCTGTCGTCGTCGCCCACCTCGGCCTGCGCCGTCACGTCCGTGAACGTGCCGTCCCCACCGTTGCTGAAGAGCTTGCTGGTGCCGTAGTTGGTGAGGAACAGGTCCTTGTCGCCGTCGTTGTCGTAGTCTGCCGCGCATCCGCCGTTCGAGTGGCCCTCGATGTCGTCGACTCCTGCCACCGCGGCCATGTCTGTGAACGTCCCGTCGCCGTTGTTGCGGAAGAGGGCGTTGGGGCCAATGGAGTCGGTGACGTACACGTCCTCCAGGTCGTCGTTGTCGTAGTCGAACACGACGACGCCCGCGCCGATGGGCTGCACCTCGGTCTCGACCTCGTGGTGCTCGAAGCGGACGCCGGCTGAGTCGGTCACGTCGACGAAGATGGTCTGCCGCTCGCCGCTCGCCGTCCGCCGCTGCCGGGTCGGGTTCGGAGTGGAGGTATTCATGACAGGGGTGGGTGCGACCGTCGGGACGGCCGTCGGCACGGCGGTTGGCTCCGCGGCACCCCCGCAGGCCACTGCGGCCATCGTAACCGCCGCCGCGAGAGGCAGCGCGGCCCACAAGGTCGTCAGGCGTATTCGACCGAAGCGATGCTCCATGGTGTAGGATTCTACAGCCTCCTCTCACTCGATGGGAGAGGAGGCCGTGCGGGAGGTCCACAATGTCACATATTCGCATAGGCAAGGGCTCTACGAAGGGCGCCTACCTGCTGCCGGAGCTCGACTACCGGGCGTGCAAGGCGGTCCGGGCAGGCGACCAGGTCTTCCTGACCGGGGCGACGGGTCTGACGATGGACGGCGGCTTCGTAGGGGAGGGTGACCCGGCCGCCCAGGCGGACAACGCGATGAGGGTGGTGCGCACCCTACTGGAGGAGGCCGGCGCCCGCATGGAGGACATCTGCAAGGTCACGACCTACGTCACGGACATCGCCCACCGATGGAAGGTCTACCCCGTGCTGGCCGAGCATCTGCGCGGCGTCAACCCCGTGTCAACCGGGCTCGTCATCTCAGGTCTGGCTCGGCCCGAGCTCGACTTCGAGATCGACGTGTTTGCCGTGATTCCCAGGGACGGGGGCGAGCACAAGAGGTTCCGCCTGTTCAACACGAGCTCGAAGGACCCTATGTTCGACGGCCTCGACTACGGCCTCTCGAGGGCCGTGCGCGCCAACGACCTGGTCTATCTCCAGGGCCAGACGGGCTGGACCTTCGAGGGCGACTTCGTCGGCCTGGGCGACCCCGCGGCGCAGGCGGACAACGCCATGCGGTGCGTCAGGACGCTGCTCGAGGAGGCGGGGTCGTGCATGGAGGACATCTGCAAGGTGATCACCTACGTGAAGGACGCCTCGAACCGGCAGCTAGTCTACCCGGTGCTGGCCGAGCACATGAGGGGCGTGCGACCTGTCTCCACGGGCCTGGTGGTCGAGAGGTTCGGCCGCCCGGAGGTCGACTTCGAGATCGACGTCTTCGCAGTGGCTTCCTAAGTTTCCGTGCGCCGATGCGCATGGGAATGTCCGTGTGATACAGTGAATACACGTATCGCATGGAACGGAGCATAGCGACATGGCAACGTCGATCAGGCTCTCACCCGAGATCGAGCAGCGGCTGACGCTGTTGGCCTCTCAGACCGGTCGCACCAAGTCTTTCTACCTTCGCGAGATGATCGAGCGTGGGCTCGAGGATATGGAGGACTACTACCTAGCCGCCGACGTTCTCGAACGCGTTCGCAAGGGCGAAGAGCAAGTACATGCTGCCGCGTACGTGAGGAGGGAGCTTGGCCTGGACGATTGAGTATTCCGACTCAGCCAGGAGCCAACTCCGCAAGCTGGACAGACAGGCCGCCAGGCGCATCGTCGACTACATGGATAAGCGCGTTGCGCTTTCGGAGAATCCCCGCAGCATGGGCCGGGCGCTGGGACCTCCATTCGGTGGATTCTGGCGTTATCGCGTGGGCGACCACAGAGTCATTTGCGCCATCCAGGACCGTGTACTGCGTGTACTGGTCGTCAGAGTAGGCGGGCGAGACCGGGTGTATCGCTGAGGTGTCTAGAGCCTACCCTCGAACTCTCGCAGACCTCTGGGTTGTGCTGGTAGGAGCCGTCCCTACGAACCGTCGGTAGTCATGACTTCGCGTATTGCGCCAAAGGCCGCCTCGGCGTCCCGGTGGTTCTCCGAAGACATCTCGAGGTAGCCCTCCTTCATGAGGGCCTGCACCCGTGCCTCCTCCTGCTTCAGGAGGCGCACGACCACGCTACGGGTCGTTGACCATGTCTCGGCCAAGCCGTCGGCAAAAGCGAGTGAATCCGCGGGTAGGCTGATCGTGACCCGCTTGACTTCCTTAGTAGCCACATCGCACCCCTGCCCAATGATCATATACCATGCTGCTCGGCCCATAGTTCGATGAGACGGGAGGGGAAGATGCAGGAAGAGCGGCTGGTGTTCACGGGGCTGCGGACTCGGAACTACGACAGTATGGTCTGGTTCTATCGAGACATCATCGGTGTGCCGCTTGAAGAGGATGACCACCCGCCTGAAGGGGTCCACAGCGAGTACTCGTGGCACAACTCGTACCTGCACTTCGCGATCTTCAAGTGTGCGCCCGACCGGGAGCCGACGCGGGCGGAGCTCTCGTTCAGCACCAATGACGTTGAGGCGGTCCACGCCAGGGCGGTCGCTGCCGGGGTGCGAGTCCAGCGGGCGCCCAGCCAACGTTCATGGGGGTTCAGCGCCGACTACCTGGACCCGGACGGCAATCCGGTTGGCGTCACCGAGATGAAGAGGCGTATGACCTGATAGGAAGGGTTACCCGTGCAGCCTGCTTTGCAGTCTGCCAGTCTTAAGTAGGCTAGGTTCGGCGCACCGTGATCGCGGCCAGGGCGAGAATACCCACTGCGAAGGCGCCCAGGACGGCGAGCTCCTGGCCGATGCCCCCTAGCGTCTCGCCCTCCAGCATGAGGGCCTTGAGGCCGTCCACGGCATATGTGAGCGGCAGGAAGTGGCCTATCGCCTGGAAGTAGCCGGGGAGCTGCTCGAACGGCAGCACTGCGCCCGACAGGAATATCTGCGGCAGCAGCATGATCGGGATGAACTGGACGACCTGGAACTCGTTCCTGGCGAAGGTGGAGATGAATATCCCCAGGTTCACGGCGACGATGGTGACGACGAACAGGAGCACGAAGATCTGCCACAGGGACCCCTCGTACTCGATCCGCAGGGCGAAGATCGTGTAGAAGAGGATGACCAGGGACTGTATACCCGCGAACAGCAGGAATCCGAGCAGGTAGCCCGCGAGGATGTCCGCCCGCCCAACGGGCGTGGTCAGGAGCCTTTCGAGTGTGCCCTGCGACCTCTCCCGCAGGAAGCTGACGCCTGTGAGCAGGAATACGAAGAATAGGGCGAATACGCCGATCAGCCCTGGCGCGATGCGGTTCAGGATGTCCCGCTGGTCCGCGAAGGAGAACCCGACCAGCGACATGACTATGATCGGCGCGACGATGATCAGCGCGACGGAGCGGTGGTCGCGCGAGATCTGGCTGACGATCCTGACGGCTATGGCCAGGGTGCGGTCGACGGTCATGACGGCCCGCCCTGCCTGACGAAGTGGAGGAACGCGTCCTCGAGGGTGGCGTCGTCTCCCGCGGCCTCGCGCAGCTCGGCCGGAGTGCCCAGGGCTACGACGCGCCCCTCCTGGATGAAGGCGAGCCGGTGGCAGTGCGCGGCGTCGTCCATAGTGTGGCTGGAGATGATCAGGGTTGCGCCGCCGGAGGCCATGCTGCGGAACTGCTCCCAGAACGTCGCCCGCAGCTCGGGGTCGAGCCCGACGGTGGGCTCGTCCAGCACCAGCAGCTCCGGCTCGTGCACGAGGGCGATGGCGAGGCTTACGCGCTGGCGCATGCCGCCGCTCAGCTTCGTGAGGAGGTCCTTCTGTCGCCCGGCCAGGTCGACCCACTCGATGGCGCGGTCGACCGCCTCACGCCGCTCGGCTGACCGGGAGAGGCCGTACATGCGGGCGAAGAAGTCCACGTTCTGGCGGACGGACAGCTCCTGGTACAGCGCGCTGAGCTGGGGCATGTAGCCGATGCGGCCGGCGATGCGAGTTGACGGCGGTTCGCCGAAGACGCGCACCGAGCCCGAGGACGGCTTCTGAAGGCCGATTAGCAGCCGCATCAGGGTCGTCTTGCCGGCGCCGTTTGCGCCCAGGACGCCGAAGATCTCCGACTCGTTCACGGCCAGGGACAGCCCGTCGAGTACCTTGATCGGGCCGTAGCTGAATTCGACCTCGTCCGCTTCGAATACTGGCATTGTCGGCGACCTGCCCGAAGAGTGGTGAGCTTCCCAGGCTCAGTCGCCGCCCTGCTGACACGAGAGGTGGTCCGTGAGCAGCCCGCGGTACGTCTCGAGGCCTGGCACCTCGGTGCCGGGGGTCTTGGCGCGGTCGTCCCACGTGCGGACGCGCACCTTGGACTTCCAGTTGGGCGATCGTGTGAAGTCCTGCAGCTCCTCGGCGGACATGGGGCCGCCCTGACGGCGTAGGGACTCGACGCTGACGTCGGACAGTGTCGCTGCGTACTCGCGGTCCGTGGCGACCAGGTAGCGCTTGGCGGCGACGTGGCCGCTGACGATGTCGGCGACGTCGTCGGAGAATCCCAGCTCCCTGAGGGCCTGGGCTCCTAAACGATCGTGGTTGACGACGCCAACGCTGGTCATCCGCCGCCCCTCGACAGGCCAGATGTGGCCGATGTCGTGCAGGAGGGCGGCGATTATCTCCTGGTCGCTGCCGTCGTCCTGGCGCGCATTGTGGGCTGCCTGCAGGGCGTGTTCGAGCTGCGAGACCCGCTCGCCGTGGTACTCGGCCTGTCCGGCGGTGCTGAGGAAGTCGAGAACGCGGTCAGCTGTTGCGGCTGGGTCGGCAGTCATTGCAGCCTCCTTAATCTTCGCCATCGCGGGTAGGGAGCACCTCTGAAACTCATCGGCTACAGGGTCTAGAGGTAGGCCATAAATACAGGGATGGCATAGGCCCAGAGGGCGACGCCAGTCCTCCGTCGACCTGAGTGTATGCCAGGGTTCTGCCGAGCGCAATGTGCCGAGATGAGGAGTGCGGGGACTTGCGTGAAGGCCTGCTCTTAGACTGGTGCAGCCAGCGGCCGCCGCCGGGCGGCTGTGCTAGACTACGGCCTCAGTATTAAGGGCGGCGGCACACGCCGGAGGTCAACCCTATGGGTAGAGTGAACAAGGTGATCGAGCTGTTGGAGCAGGGCCAGCCGGTAATCTCGACCGGTGCAGCGGGGCTCACATACGAGGCCGGGCTGGCACAGGCCCAGACCTGGTCGGACATGATACAGGTGGAGTTCGAGCACCACGCCTTCGACACCATCGGTCTGTACCAGTTTATGAAAGGCCTGCACGACGGCGGGCCAACTCCAAGCGGCCATCCCACGCCGACTGTCATCTGCACGCTGCCGTCCAACTGCATCAGCCCCGAGGAGGTGCGGTACAACGCCTGGCAGACCCGCCACGTCCTCGCGGCGGGTGTCCATGGCATACTGCACACCCACTCCCGCAGCGCCGAGGCGGTGAAGTGGTTCGTGGCGACTGCCAGGTACCCCTTCCAGACCATCGGTATGGACCTGGGGATACCGGAGGGCCTGCGCGGCGGGGGCGGGCAGGGGCAGCCGGCGGAGATCTGGGACGTGGAGCCCAGCCGGTACGTCAGGATCGCGGACCCGTGGCCCCTGAACCCCGAGGGCGAGCTGTTCCTGGGGCTGAAGATCGAGGACAGGCACTGTCTGCCGGATGCCGACAACATCGCCGCAGTGCCGGGCATCTCGTGGGCCGAGTGGGGCCCCGGCGACATGGGCATGTCATTCGGCGACCCCGACGGCCACGACGCGCCCTATCCGCCCCACATGGACCAGGCCCGCGCAACAGTGAAGTCGGCGCTGGACAAGGCCGGAGCCGCCTTCTACTGCTCGTGGAAGGACGATTCGATGACAGACGAGGAGATCGTCCTCTACCTGATCGAGAACGAGGGATCGAAGATCGTCCCTGCACCCAACGCCGAGGTCGCCGACTTCGTGCGCCGGAAGTACGGCCGGACCATGCCCTGGTAGACAAGCTCGCGCCGTACTCGGGAGATTGGACATTGGGACATATCAAACGAAGGGCACCTCTCTGGTGATACTCAGTAACATTTCGCCTTGATAGGCGGGAGTTCCTCGGATATTCCTAACGAATAAGTTGTTGTCACGCGGGTCAGACGCTGATACCATAGTTACGTCTTAGAAGAGTCTTGGACTCCGAAGGAGGTTGATGATGAGGCAAGTGGCGAAGTATGTCGTAGTCATAGGGGCGATGCTGGCGTTGGTCGCGGCTGTCGCCTGCTCCGACAGCGGCGTATCGCAGGACGAGTTCGACCGAGTCAACGACGAGTTGACCAAAGCGAAGGCGGACTTGGCGGCAGCGCAGGGCGAGTCCATGTCCGGCGATATGGTCTCCAAGGCGGACTATGACGCGCTCCAGAAAGAGCTCGACGCGGCCAAGGCCATGGGTAGCGAGGAGATGATGGGGAGCCGCCTCGACACGGTCAGGCAGCGCGGCAAGGTCATCTGCGCCAGCCGTAACGACGTGCCGGGCTATGGCGCCCTCGACGCCGCCGGCAACAACGTAGGGTTCGACATCGACCTCTGCCGCGCACTCGCGACGGCAGTTCTCGGCGACCCCAACGCCATCGAGATCCGGCTGATCACCGCCGCCGAGCGCGGTCCCACGATCCAGTCGGGCGAGGTGGACATGCTCGTGCGCACGGTCACCTGGACCACTTCGCGCGACGCCTCCTGGGGCAACTACGCCCAGACCATGTTCTACGACGGCCAGGGCTTCATGGTCCCGGCCAAGCTGGGCGTCACCAGCGCCTATGAGCTCGGCGGGGCCGCGGTCTGCGTGACGGCCGGCACCACCACCGAGCTGAACATGGCCGACTTCTTCAGGCAGAACGGCCTCGACTACAACCCCAAGGTCTTCGAGGACACGGACGTCGTCCTCGAGTCCTACAAGAGCGGGTCCTGCGACGTGTTCACGAACGACCGCTCGCAGCTCGCGGCGCTCCGCAGCGCCCTGCCTAATCCCGAGGAGCACGTCATCTTGCCGGAGACGATCTCCGAGGAGCCGCTTGGTCCGGTAGTCCCGCACGGTGACGACCAGTGGTTCGACATCGTCAAGACGACCATGGGCCTGCTTATCTTCGCCGAGGCATACGGCATCGACTCAGGCAATGTGGACGCCGTTGCCGCTGGCGACAACGTGAAGGCAAAGCGCCTCCTTGGTACCGAGGGTTCCTTCGGCCAGGACGAGCTTGGTCTCGACCAGAACGTCGGGCAGGCGATCATCAAGGCCGTGGGCAACTACGGCGAGATCTACGAGCGTAACCTCGGAGCAGACGGTGTCGACCTGCCCCGCGAGGGCGGCCGGAACGCTCTCTGGGCCGACGCTCCCTGCCAGGACTGCCCGAAGGGCGGTCAGATCTACGCCGCGCCCCTGAGATAAGGCGAGGGTAAGGCAAACGAAGGTCGAGCCCGTCGCGGCGCAGGTCGCGGCGGGCTTGGCGTGACCAATGATCCGAGCTGACTTCAAGCTCATTGTGATCTTGGCCTCTGTCTTGGCTGTGGCCGCGGTGGCTGCTTGCGCGGACGAAGACGGCGAGCCAGGGTCGGCCGCCGAGACGGTGGCTGAAGAGGCCGCGAGTTCCCGGTTGGATGCCGTCTGGGCTCGCGGCCGGCTCGTGTGCGCAGCCGTAACGGACACGCCGGGGTTCGGCGCACTCGACGAAACAGGCAACACCACCGGGTTCGACATCGACCTCTGCCGCGCTGTGGCGGCCGCCGTCCTGGGTGACCCCGACGCCATCGATCTGCGCATGCTCACCGCCTCTGAGCGGGGCCCCATTCTCCAGTCGGGTGAGGTGGACATGCTGGTGTTCGTCACCACCTGGACCACATCCCGGGACACCTACTGGGGGAACTTCGTCCAGACCATGTTCTACGACGGCCAGGGCTTCATGGTGCAGGCAAGCCTGGGAGTCGACAGCTCCTACGACCTCGGAGGAGCGTCCGTATGCGTCACCAGCGGCACCACCACCGAACTCAACATGGCCGACTTCTTCAGGCAGAACGACCTTGAGTACGACCCCAGGGTCTTCGAGGAGTCGGGGGTCGCCCTGGAATCGTACGAGAGCGGCGCCTGCGACGCGTTCACCAGCGACCGCTCGGCCCTCACCGCCGTGCGCACCACCCTGCCCAATCCCCAGGACCACGTCATCCTGCCGGAGACTATCTCCGAGGAACCCCTGGGCCCTGTAGTGCCCCACGGAGACGAGCAGTGGTTCGACATCGTCAAGGCCGTCATGGGCATGCTCATCTATGCCGAGGCGTACGGCGTCCATTCCGGCAACGTGGATGCCATGGCCGTCAGCGACAACGTGAAGGTCAAGCGCCTGCTCGGGACAGAAGGGTCATACGGCCAGGAGGGCCTCGGCCTGGACGAGACGGTTGCTCAAACGGTCATCAGGGCCGTCGGCAACTACGGCCAGATATACAACCGCCACCTTGGGCCCGGCGGCATCGACCTGCCCCGGGAGGGCAGCCGGAACGCGCTGTGGGCCGACGCGCCCTGCGCCGGCTGCCCTAAGGGCGGCCAGATCTACGCCGCCCCCTTCCGCTAGAGGCAGGACACCGGCTTTCGCAGCCCCGGCCGTCGCTACGCGATCGGACGCCTGACGTGGACCTGCGTGGCGGTTTAGCCTTGGCAAGAGTTGGAGCCGCCTCGCCACCTGTTATTCCGAGGAGCGCAGCGACGAGGAATCTGAGGTCTACGCATTGGGCCCAGGCTTCCAAGTCTCAGACGGCTAGATTCCTCGCTGCGCTCGGAATGACGATGCTGCAGCCTGCCCCGCTTGACTAATGCTTGCCTAAGTGGCGGAATGGCAGACGGCGGCTGAACGGCCGCGGCCCGACGCGCTGTCTTGTGGGTATCCCCTGCTTGTGGCATTATGGGCGCCACGATGAATCAGCCGCTCACTCAGTCGCTCACCTACCAGGGCATTCCCGTATGGCGGCACGCCCGAATTATTGGCTGGACCGCCCAGATCGTTTCGGCCATCATCGTCATCGCGGCCGTCGCGTTCTTCATCTACAACCTCACTTCTGCCATGGAAGACAGGGACATTCCCCGCGGCTGGTCGTTCCTGTCGAGGGAATACTCCACGCCCATTAGCGAGTCTGTCCTGCCTTACGAGGAGAGCGACTCGTTTGCGTATGCATTCCTCGTTGCCGCTACGAACACGCTCACCCTGTCCCTGGTGGGGGTGGTATTCGCCACGGCCCTTGGGATATTCATCGGCTCGGCCCAGCTTGCCGGAAACTGGATACTGAGCAGGGCGGCAGTGGTCTACGTCGAGTTCTTCCGCAACGTCCCACTGATCGTCCAGCTCTTCTTCTGGTACATACTGATCCTTGGGCTCCCTCCCGTGCGGGAAGGCTTCGTGTGGTTCGACGCCATCTTCCTGAGCAACTCAGGGCTGTCGTTCCCGTGGGTCAAGGGACAGGAGACGATCTGGGTCTGGGGGATCTTCGCCCTGGTCGCCATCGCCGCCGCGCTGGTCGTGCGCTGGGTTGCCGAGCGTCGCGAGCTTCGCACCGGGCGCTCCTCTTACCCAATCGTCTGGGCTGGCGTCACGGCTGTCGTCATTGGCGCAATCGGATGGTTCGCCGTGGGGGATGCGCCCCTGGTCATCGACGTGCCGGAACCCCAGGGCCGCTTTGGGCACACCGCGGGCGGCGCAAAGCAGTCCAGCGAGCTGGTGGCGCTGTTCATCGGGCTGGTCATCTATACGTCGTCCTTCATTGCCGAGATCGTGCGCGCGGGCCTCCAGTCCGTGTCGAAGGGGCAGGGCGAGGCATCTCGCTCGCTGGGTCTCAACACCCTGGAGACCCTCCGGTACGTCACCTTCCCGCAGGCCCTCCGCGTCATCGTGCCGCCCCTCATCAGCCAGTACCTGAACCTCACCAAGAACAGCAGCCTGGCCATTGCCATCGGCTATGCCGACCTGACCAGCGTCGCCAAGACGATGACCCAGACGGCCCCGGCCGTTTCGATCTTCCTGATCATCATGGCCGTATACCTGCTCTACAGCCTGGGCTACTCCCTGGTCGGCAACATCTACAACCGCAGCATCCAGTTCAGGGGAGGGTAGGGCCTCTTGGCCACCGTGGCAGAACACACTGAGACCCTTGGGCCGCCCCGCTCCGAGACCGGATGGATCGGTTGGGCCAGGTTCAACCTGTTCGGCAGCTGGGGCAGTTCGATCGTCACGGTCGTGTCGGTGCCGCTGGCCCTCTGGGCATGTTGGGCGGGGTTGAGCTGGCTCTTCACGACCTCAGACTGGACCCTGGTCACGAGCCGACCCCAGCAGTACCTCATCGGCGTATACCCCACCGAGCACGCCTGGCGGCCCCTGGTTGGCTGGCTAATGACGTCTGTGCTGTTCGGCCTGGCAGGCGGCATGTGGAGGGGGGCGGCCGAGCGTATCGCCATTGGCTACGGCGCGATCCCGCTGGTAGTGGGGCTCCTGCCCTACGGGATGATGCACGAGGGCGTCAACATGCCCCTGGACATACGCCTGCTCGTCCTGGGCAACTTGCCGGTCCTCGCAGTCTCCTACTGGCTCGGGAAGACCGAAAGGGGAGAATGGCCCCGGCGGCTCCTCGCGGCTGCACTCGCGGTGTATGTACTGTGCCTTCTTGTGCTGGCTGGACTGTCTATGGTGGGCCTCGCGGACCCTTTCTCAGAGAGCATTTGGGTCGGCTGGGTGCTCAACCTGATCCTGTCGGCTTCTGCCATCGCTGTGTCATTCCCTATCGCTCTTCCCCTAGCCCGAAAGGTTGGACGCCCGCGTTCGATTGTGATTGGCGGTCTGCTGGCATACTTCCTGACCCTTTTCCTGCTGGCCGGGCTGCCGGGCCTCATGGAGCCCGTCTCCCCCAGGGTCTGGGGCGGCCTGATGCTCAACCTGATCTTGTCCGTGTCGGGCATCGTCCTGGCCTTCCCCATCGGCGTGGCCCTCGCCTTGGGCCGGCGCAGCAACCTGCCGGTGGTGAAGCTGCTCTGCGTAGTATTCATCGAGGTGTTCCGCGGGGTGCCCCTGATAACCCTGCTGTTCGTGTCCCAGGTGCTCGTGCCGCTCGCGTTGCCGGAGAACTTCCCGGTCGACTCGGTCACGCGCGCTGCGATCGTCATCACCCTCTTCTCCTCGGCGTATATGGCCGAGAACATAAGAGGGGGACTCCAGGGCCTGCCTCCCGGCCAGGCCGAGGCAGCCAGGGCGCTCGGGCTTCCGGGCTGGCAGGTGACGGTGCTGATTCTGCTGCCGCAGGCAATCCGCAACGTAATCCCGGCCATAGTCGGCCAGTTCATCGCCCTCTTCAAGGACACGAGCCTCGTCTACATTGTCGGGATGCTGGACATCCTCGAGATCGGCCGGGCGATCGTCCAGGGCAACCCGGAGTTCATCGACAACGGGCGAGAGCTGTACATTTTCGTAGCCGTAATATTCTGGCTGATCACGTATACCATGTCGTACGCCAGCCGGAGCCTCGAAAAACACCTGGGTGTGGGCGAGCGGTAAGCAAGGGAGCCGGTCATATGGACAATCAGAATTCGGACGCAGCCATGGCCGTCGACGAGCAGTCGAACGGCAGGGACGACATCATAGTCTGCCGCGACGTTCACAAGTGGTTCGGGAGCTTCCACGCCCTGAAGGGGGTCTCCACGTCGGTGGCCCGGGGCGAGGTGGTCGTGATCATCGGCCCTTCCGGTTCCGGCAAGTCCACCTTCATCCGCACCATCAACAGGCTGGAGAAGCACCAGCGGGGCGACATCATAGTCGACGGCTTCGAGATGACCGACGACATCCGCAACATAGACGCCATCAGGCGCGAGGTTGGCATGGTGTTCCAGCAATTCAACCTCTTCCCCCACCTGAGCGTCATGCGCAACATCACCCTGGCCCCCACTAGGGTGCGCCACCTCCCCATGGAGGAGGCGGAGACCATCGCCATGGAGCTGCTCGAAAGGGTGGGCATCCCAGAACAGGCGGAAAAGTACCCCGGCGAGCTGTCCGGCGGCCAGCAGCAGCGCGTGGCCATCGCCCGCGCCCTCGCCATGCAGCCGAAGATCATGCTCTTCGACGAGCCCACGTCGGCCCTCGACCCCGAGATGATCAAGGAGGTCCTCGAGGTGATGCGCGAGCTGGCTGAGTCGCAGATGACCATCGTCGCCGTCACACACGAGCTGGGCTTCGCCCGCGAGGTCGCCGACCGGATAGTGATGTTCGACGAGGGCCTCATAGTCGAGGACCAGCCGCCCGATGACTTCTTCAACAACCCACGCCACGACCGCGTGAAGCGCTTCCTGTCACAGATACTTACGCACTGAGCCTGTCTGCGGGACAGCCTCTATGAAACGTTCGCCCTGGGCAGCGTAACCCCGCGGGTGGGCCGTGCGTGGATTGTCAGCAACTGGGACGCTATCTCGTCGTTCCTGCGGAGGCAGGAACCCAGCAACTGTGTTTGAAGGTCAAGCATACCGAGGGTTCCACCGGGTGTTGTGCTTGACCATGGCGTTCAGGATGGTCAGCAGCTTGCGCATGCACGCTGTGAGTACCACCTTCTTCGGCTTGCCCGCCTCGACCAGGCGATCGTGGAACGCCCGCAGTACTGGGTTGTAGCGCACCGCGGTGAGCGTCGGCATATAGAGTGCGGCGCGGACGTTCGCTCTCCCTCCCCAGCAGGTGCGCGTGCCCCGCATCTGGCCGCTGTCGCGGGCAAGGGGAGCAACCCCGACCAGGGCGGCGATTTGTCGACGTGTGAGCGTGCCCAGTTCAGGCATCTCAGCCACCAGGGTGAAGGTCAGGGTAGGGCCTACGCCGGGGACACTGCGGAGCAGCTCCTCTGTCTCCCGCCAGACCTGAGTCTCTCGTAGCCTCTTGCTCAGATCGGTATCGATCTCCTTCAGCTCCTGGTCTAGCAGCGTCAGCACTCGGTCAATACGCACCTGGACCACGGGGAGGGCTTGCTGGCGGCGCACCTGCTCGGCGGTCCTCATCCGTACCACCTGCCTACGGCGTGTCACCAAGGCATCGAGTTCGAGGGCATCCTGTGACGACACCGGCTGTGCCTCCACGTCGGCAACTTGTCCGAAGTGAGCAATCACCTCGGCGTCGATCCGGTCGGTCTTGGCCAGTTTGCCTAGTGAGCGGGCAAAGTCACGGACCTGTCGTGGGTTCACCACTGGGATTGGCAACCCAGCGGCCCCGAGTGCGGCGGCGATCAGGCGCTCGTATCCGCCCGATGCCTCCATGATCACGAGGTGAGGGCGCAGCTGCTGTAGACGGCGTGTAAGTGCGGCTATACCCGCCTCGTCTTGAGAGCCCCGCCAGCTCTCACCACCCGGGTGCACCGCGACGTCGAACCAGTCCTTGGCAACATCGATCCCTACGAAGACTTCCTGAGCATCGGACACGTCATTCCTCCGTGGCCCATCCTTGCCGATTCGGGCTTGCACTTGCCCAGGCAACTGTTCGGGCTCTAGGATTAGATTTGGCGGGGCGACCAAGCTGGGTTACGGTCTCTTTCACCAAGAGGTTGACGGTCTGCCCCGCCATCACCCTAAACATACAAGAGGGGCGGCTGGGCGGGGTTGCCCACCCCGGCTTGGGAGCAGTTGCTTGAGAGCCTGAAGAGCCTGCCCTGAGCTTGCCGAAAAGGGGCAGCTCTCCGCCACCGAGCTCTTCAGGAAACCTGGCCAGAGCCCGGCTCCGTCCCCTCGCCAATATCCCCGTGCCACAGCCGCCTCATCTCCTCGCTCGTCTCCATCAGCTCGTCCAGCTTCCCGCGCGCCACGATGCGGCCCTCGGCGAGCACCACTATCTGGTCGGCCCGGCGGTACGCCGCACGCCTGTGGGAGACGACCAGGCTCGTCGTGTCCGTCACCGCAAACAGCCGCTCCCACAGCTGCTGCTCCGTCTCGGCGTCCAGGGCGCTCGAAAGGTCGTCGAATATCAGCAGGTCGGGCTCGCGGACGAACATCCGGGCCGCTGCCGTGCGCTGCACCTGCCCGCCGGAGAGCCTCACCCCGCGGGGCCCGACAACGGTGTCCAGCCCGTCCCGTAGTGTCGCGATGTCCGGCTCCAGGACGGCCAGCCTCGTGGCCTCGTCCAGGGCCTCGGGGCGAGTCTCAAGGCCAAGCAGGATGTTCTCCCTCACCGTCTCGCTGAACAGCACCGGGACCTGGGGCGTGTAGGCGCACCGCGGCGGGACCATGAACTCGTGCGGGGACTCGACAGGCTCCCCGTTCCAGAGGACCTTGCCCCTGTCCGCCGGCAGCAGTCCCAGCACCGTCTCCAGCAGCGTCGTCTTGCCTGCCCCGATCCTTCCGGTGATGACCGTCATCGTCCCGCGGTCCAGGCTCAGGTCGACGTCGTGGATGCCCCTGCCTGTGCTCGGGTAGGCGTAACCCAGTCCCCGCGCTTCGAGCTGCGTGAGCGTGCCCGTCGGAGTGCCCGGGCCGGATCTGGCCGCGCTCTGCGGCCTGTCGGGCGTCTTCGACACCAGGTTTTCGCCCTCGTCTTCGGCGACAAGCTCCAGGAGGCGGTCGAGGGACACTTGCGAGCGCCTGAACTCCGCCGCTATCCTGCCCACCGCAGTCGGAAAGGTGGACAGGGCGTGGCCCATTGCGTAGCTCACGAAGAGCACGAAGTCCCCTACGGAAATCTCGCCCGCCACGAGCAGCCCCGCCGACACGATCATTACCGTGCCCACCGCCACCCGCACGGCCGTGCCGGCCAGCAGGCGGTTCATCAGGTCGAGCAGGATCTCCTTCACGTACCCCCGGCGGCGTCGGTCCGACAGGACATCCATGCGGCGCACCACCAGCCGCTGCGTCGAGGCGACCTGGATGGCAAGTACCGCTCCCAGCATCTCCGTGACGAAGCCCGTCACCGCCCCGCTCGCTTCCCGCGATGCCTGGCGGGTGGAGTGAAAGTACCCCCTGAAGAACCGGGCCACTACCGCCATCACCGCGATCGGCGCGAGGGTGAAGAGGGTGAGCTGGAGGTTGATGCTCGCCATGACGTACAGCGCTACGACCAGCCCCACCGAGGTGCCCAGGAACCAGGTCAGGATGAAGATGGGCCACAGCGAGTCCGATACGTCGGTGGAGAAGCGGTCGATGATGTCCCCGGTGCTCGGCCTGTCCACTGCCGGGGGCCTTCCCATGATGGTTCTGAAGAGGTTCGCCCTGACGAAGGCCCAGAGCGAGTTGGCCATCCAGGCGTCCGTCAGCCAGTAACCGCGCTCGAACGCGGTCGAGGCGGCCTGGGCAGCCGCGAACAGGGCCACCAGTCCCCAGATGCTGCTCCCCATCTCCGCCTCGCCCGTGAAGATGTCGAACATCTCTCTCAGGACCAGGCCGCCGAGCAGCGGCACCGAGTTGGATCCTATGGCCAGCAGGGCGACTGCGCCGAAGAGCGCCGGGTTCCAGAGCACCAGCCGGAGTATGAACCGCCCCAGGCTCATGCCAGCACCTCTTCGAGCCCGGACCGGAGCAGCTCCCTGAACCGCGACTCATCGTCGGCCTCCAGGGCCGCCCGTTCGCCGTGCTCCTGTATGCGGCCCGAGTCGATTATCAGTACGTCGTCCACCCGGCGAATCGTTCCGAGACGGTGGGCGACTATGATCCCGGTGCGCCCTTCCAACAGCCTCCAGACGGCCCTGCTCACCATCGCGTCAGTGGCGGGGTCGAGTCGCGACGATGCCTCGTCCAGTATCACCAGGTCCGGGTCGCTGAGGAATACGCGCGCCATGGCGACGAGCTGCGCCTCGCCGGCCGAGAGATGGTGGCCGCCGCCGGCCAGCTCCGTGTCCAGCCCATCGCGCAGGGACTCCACCCAGGGCGCAAGCCCTAGCTCGCCAAGGGCTCGGAGCACGGTCGAGTCCTCCACCGTGTCGTCGAACAGGGTGATGTTGTCCCTCAGCGTACCCCGGAACAGCTGCACGTCCTGCGTGACCATGCCGAGTCGCCTGCGGAGCGCGTCCAGCCCCACCTCATCCACCGGAACGCCGCCTACCCGGACCGCTCCTCGCTGCGCCTCGTACAGCCGGAATATCAGCCGCGAAATGGTAGTCTTCCCGCTCCCTGTGCGCCCCAGCAGACCGAGCACCCTTCCGGGCCGCAGGTCGAACGACACGTCGTTCAGCACCCAGTTGTCGCCGTGATAGGCGAACCGGACGTCGTCGAACTCGACCGAAAGCGGGCCGGCGGGCGGGGTGCTGCGGCCCTCGTCGCGGATCGCCGGCTGCACGTCCAGGATGTCCCGCACCCTCCGGATGCTCGCGCCGATCATGTTCAGGTCGTCGATCTCCCGCGAGACCTGCTGGATGTCGCCGCGCAGCCTCAGCGCGTACAGCATGACCATCATCACCGTGCCGGCGGAGATCGCGTCGCCGAGCACCAGGTAAGCCCCCAGCCCTACGATGGCGGACAGGCCCAGGCCGTAGGCAAAGTCTGACACCGCGCCCGCAACCTTTGAGAGTATGTTGGCCCGGAGCTCGGCCCCGAGCTCCGCCCTGACCAGCCGGTTGAACCGCTCGACTTCGTATGACCCCGCACCGCTCGTCTGGATGTCCCTGAGCCCGTCCATCCGCTCGCCGATATAGCTGGACGCGTCCGCTGACGACTCGCGGCTCGCGAGCCACCGCGGGGCGGAGAGCCGCTGACCGAAGGCGTGTATGAAGATGTTGGCTGCGACGAAGGCCGCGATTCCCAACCCAAGCCGCCAGTCCTCTAACCACAGCACGGCTGTCACGCCAAAGACCATCAGGAAGCCGAGGAGCAGTGTCACCGTGAGCTGCGAGAAGAACTCCGCCAGCCTCTCCACGTCGCCGTCTATCCGCTCCAGCAGCTCCCCGGGCGGATGGGCATGGTGGAAGGTGAGGTCCAGCCGCAGCACGTGCAGAACGAGGTCCGACCTCATGCGATTGGTGGCGCGCCATCCCAGGTCGCCCCCGACGTACCAGGAAGCGGAGAGTGTGGCCATGTAAACGACGCCGATTACGAGGTAGAGCGCGCCCGCCGCGTGCAGCGGGCCGGCGTCGCCTCCCTGCTGCGCCGCGTCGACGAAGTCCCTGACTATCTGGGGGTGTACGAGCTGGAGCGCCAGTGCGGACCCGAGCAGGACCGCCAGCAGCAACGCCCTCGGCCACAGCGGCGCCATGTACCTGGCCAGGAGGCCGACGTACACCCTGATCGGCACCAGGCTGTTCAGCATCGGTGGGCCTTCCCTTCACGAGCAGCTGGGGAGATGCGGCGGCCGGACTCGTCTGATCGAAGGGGCGCGAGCGCGTAAACATCTAGCCTATTACGATGACGCCGACCCAGCAAGGATTTGCTTCCTGCGCCCGTCATACCGGCGGAAGCCGGATTCCTGCCCCAGGAACCGTCCCCTATCCAGTCCCGACGCCTTGGACTCCAGCCTGCGACGTTCCGGAGTGATACTCTTGATTGCATGGCTGACTGCCTCAGGAAGGACGCAGCAAGTTGACCTCACCAAGCCGATGGGGGCGCGAGGGGCCGCCCGAAGAGGCGTACGGGCGAGTCACCAACCCGGAGCGCTTCGCGCCGCTGCACGACGCCACCCTGGAGATGATCGGGCGGCTTGAGGCCGGCTTCGACGTCGAGCGCGCCGAGGGGTATGGGCTGGACAAGGAGCTGGAGGGCAAGAGGGGCCTTGCCCGACCGTCCGTCAGGCTCAGTCCAGCGGACCCGGAGGCAGCACCGATCACTGTGGTGTTCACGGACTTCCCGGGGCTCTTCGTGCGGTTTGGCCGGTGGGCGGAAGAGATCTTTCCCGTTTGCGGCTGCGACGCGTGCGGAGGGACTGCCGAGGAAGAGATCGAGAGGCTGACCGAGAAGACCCACAGTCTCACGATCAGTGGACTCCGCGAAACAGTCGAGGCTCCCTGGTGGCCGTTCTGGGGCGACGGCAGCCTGGAGGCGGAGTGGCGGGGGCCATCCGACTACGGGCGCCACTGGTCCAGGATAGACCGCGACCGCGCACGTCAAATGTCCGGCGGACGCCGCCGCCTGGTGCTGGACTGGAAGCCCTGGCCTCGGAAGGGAGTGTAGGCCCGCGGCCGCCCCGGCGAGTGGCGTCTGGGTCCCTTCGCGGCCCGAAGCCTGCCACATCCGTCGTTCCCGCGAAGGCGGGAACCCATCCCCGGTGGGGTGCCCTGGGCAGCCTTGAGGGGTAGTGCATCGCCCTTGCCGCCCACACTAGGCGATGGACTTGGAGCGGCCGCCTCTCCTTGACTGTTCACATAGGCAACCCTAATAATTGATTCGTGCTGCTACTCTCTCCACGCCATACCTACGTGACCCATGAGTGACAGGCCCACCGTCCAGCAGGTCGAGGACGTGTCGGCCGCCGCCGCCCGCGAGCTCGAAGCTGCCGCCGATGAGGACGGCGTTGACAGCTGGCGCGTCGCATACCTCGGGCGCAGCGGGCAGCTCACGCGCCTGCTCCGGGGGCTCGGCGCCCTCGACCAGGACGAGCGGCGGGCCGTCGGCGCTGCCGCCAACCACGCCAAGGGCAGGCTCGAGCAGGACATGGAGACACGGCTGCTCGCGTTGCGCTCCGCCTCCATGGCCGGCCAGCTCGAGGGGGAGCGGATCGACGTCACCCTGCCCGGCTGGCCCGCTCCCCAGGGCGGCCTCCACCCCGTCACCCAGACCATCCGCGAGATCACGGAGGTCTTTGCGTCCATGGGGTTCGGGGTCGAAGAGGGCCCCGAGGTCGAGTGGGACAGGTACAACTTCGACATGCTAAACATCCCCAAGGACCATCCCGCGCGCGACATGTGGGACACCCTCTGGGTCGATCACGTGGACGACGAGGGCAACCGGCCCATGCTGCTCAGGACCCACACCTCCCCCATGCAGGCCCGGATAATGGAGACTACGCAGCCGCCCGTTCGCGTCATCGTGCCCGGCAAGGCATTCAGGTACGAGGCCACGGACGCGACCCACGAGTGGCACTTCCACCAGGTCGAGGGCCTCGCCGTCGACGAGGGCATCACCTTCGCCGACCTGAAGGGCACGCTGTTCGAGTTCGCCAAGCGGATATTCGGCGAGGAGCGCCGGGCCCGCTTCAGGTGCGACTTCTTCCCGTTCGTGGAGCCCGGCGTGGACATGGCGATAGACTGCTTCCGGTGTGACGGCGGCGGCTGCCGCATCTGCAGCGGCACAGGCTGGATAGAGATCCTGGGCGCGGGGATGGTGCATCCGTCGGTGCTGGAGGGCGTCGGGTACGACTCCCAGAAGTACACCGGGTTCGCCTTCGGCATGGGCGTGGAGCGCATCTGCATGCTGCGCCACGGCATCGGTGACATACGCCTCTTCTACGGCAACGACGTCAGGTTCCTCCGTCAATTCTGAAGAAAGAGCCCGAACGCGGCGGGCAAGTTCTATAGATGCTCGTACCCCTCTCATGGCTGAAACGGTATGTCCAGGTAGACCTCCCGGCGGCTGAGCTTGCCCACAGGCTCACCATGGCCGGGCTGGAGATCGAGTCGGTCGAGGAGATCGGGGGCGACTGGGACCGCGACAAGGTCCTCGTCGGCCATGTGCTGGAGGTGAACCCTCACCCGAACGCCGACCGGCTCTCCCTGCCCACCGTGGACCTCGGGAACGGCGAGACGGCCACCGTCGTCTGCGGCGCTCCCAACGTCGCGGCAGGGCAGAAGATCGCCTTCGCCCGCGAGGGCGCGATGCTGCTGAGCAACAGGACCGGCAAGGTGGAGCCCCTCAAGGCCGCGAAGATCAGGGGCGTCCTGTCGTCCGGCATGGTCTGCTCGGAGCGCGAGCTGGGCCTCGGCGAAGACCACGACGGCATCCTGGTGCTGCCCGACGACCCGCAGGTCGGCACGCCCCTGGTGGACCTGCTGGGGGACGCCGTGCTGGACGCCGAGGTGACCCCGAACAGGCCTGACTGCCTCTCGATCCTGGGAGTAGCGCACGAAATTGGGGCCATCACCGGCGCGCCCGTCGCGGAGCCCGACGCCGCATACCCGGAGGACGGCCCTCCCATAGCGGACCGGGTGACCGTCGAGATCGACGACCCCGACCTGTGCCCACGGTACACCGCCGGGCTGGTGGAGGGAGTCAGCGTCGGGCCGTCTCCGGAGTGGCTGCGGAGCGCGCTGGAGACCGCCGGTCATAGGCCAATCAACAATATCGTCGACATCACGAACTTCGTGATGCTCGAGTACGGCCAGCCCATGCACGCCTTCGACTTCGACAAGGTGGCGGACGGCACGATAATCGCGAGGCAGGCGCGGCGCGGCGAGCGCCTCGCCACCCTGGACGACGAGACCCACGACCTCCGTCCGCCAATGCTCGCCATCGCAGACCCGGCGGGGCCGGTCGCCCTGGCCGGGGTCGTCGGCGGGGTAGATTCAAGCGTCACCGGGGCCACTACCTCGGTCCTCCTGGAGTCGGCGAACTTCGACCCGACGAACACGAACCGCACGAAGCGGGCGCTTGGCAACGGCACCGAGGCCTCCTACAGGTTCGAGCGTGGCATCCGCGCCGACCTCGCCCCAAGGGCCCTCAGGCGGGCCATCCGGCTAATCCTCGAGGTTGCCGGAGGCACTGCGGCCGCCGGCATAGTCGATGCGTACCCGGGCCGCTCCGAGGCCCCCGAGCTGCGTGTAACCGGGACGCGCCTGCGAAAGGTGCTCGGCGTGGATCTCCCGGCGGGTCGGGTGCAGGATGTGCTGGAGTCCCTGGGATTCGAGGTCCGCGGCAGCGGGGGCGAAGAGCTTGTCGTGACGGCGCCCTACTGGCGCTCGGACATCCGGATCGAGGACGACGTGATCGAGGAGGTGGCGCGTATCGTCGGGTACGACGACATTCCCACCACGGCGATGGCGACCCCGATCCCCCATCACAGCCCCAAGCCCTTCGAGAGCCTGAGGGAGCGCGTCCGCGACGCACTGGCGGCGGCGGGACTGCAGGAGGTCCTGACCTACTCGCTGACCGACCGGGAGACCCTCGACATGGTCCACGGCCTCGATGGCATAGGCGACCCGCTGGAGCTGGCTAACCCGATGAGCAGGGAGCTACAGGCGCTGCGCACCAGCCTGCGCGGGAACATGCTCAAGACGCTCAGGGCCAACCGCCGGATGTCCAGGGGCGATGGGCTCAGGCTGTTCGAGATAGGGCGCGTCTTTATCCCCAGGGAGGAGGCCAGGGAGCGAGACCTGCCCGACGAGAGGCAGATGGTCGTCGGCGCGCTGTCCGGCCCCCGGTTCCCTGCCTCATGGCTTGCACAGCAGGTCGACATGGACTTCTACGACGCCAAGGGCGCTCTCGAGGCCATGCTGGCGGACACAGGGATCGAGGCCGTATTCGAGCCAGGAGAGGACGTCGTAATGCACCCGGGCAAGACCGCCCGAATGGTGGTGGACGGTAGGCAGGTGGGAGTTGTCGGCGAGGTGCACCCCTCGACCCTGCAGGGTTTCGACCTGGACGAAGCGGCGGTCGCCATGTTCGAGATCGACCTGCGGGCGCTCTTCGATGCCGTCTCGACCGGTCCGGCTGCCTACGTACCGGTAAGCAGGTTCCCCCAGGCGGAGCGGGATGTCGCCCTGATCGTCGACGAGGGCGCATCCTCAGCGAGCATCAGGCAGATAATCGACCGCCACAAGCTAGTGGCCTCCAGCCGGCCCTTCGACACCTACACCGGCGAGGGCGTGCCGGCCGGGAAGAAGTCCGTGGCATACCGGATCGTCTTCCAGTCCGAACGGGCCACGCTCACGTCCGAAGCAATAGACCGCGCCCAGGGCGACATCCTTCGCCAGCTCCAGCGCCGGCTCGGCGCGGAGCTGAGGAAATAGGAGGCATCTAATGGTCACGAAAGAAGAGCTTCACGGCCTGTTGGAATCGCTGCCCGAATCTAGACTTGAGGAAGTACGCGACCTGATGAGAGTGCTCCTCGAAGAGTCAGATTCCCTGACTGAGGATGAGGAAAGAGAACTCAGGGAAGGGCAGAAGGAAGTAGAGCGAGGGGAGTGGGTGTGGTGGAAAGACGTCCGTAGAGAGGATGTATAGAGTACGACTGTCCCGTCGTGCGCGACGCTACTACCGCCGCGTGGATCGCGACACCGCAAGAAGGCTGGACCAGTGCTTTGAAGATCTCAGTAACAACCCTTTTCGACGTAATCGAGTTCGCACCTTGCACGGTCACACCCATTTGTATCGCTACAGGATAGACGGGCTCAGGGTGATATTCACGGTCGACCGTCGGTCGAGCATAGTGACGGTCGACGCTATCGTCACTAGGGGTGACGCGTATTGACTTGCATTCGTGAGGCAAATTGGTAGAGCACGTCCATAGACATGAGCACGAGTCGATGTTGAGCGTCGAGGAGGCGCGGGAGCGCGTCCTCGGCTACTTCGACGTGCTGGAGCCCGAGACGAGGCCGATCCTGGAGGCCGACGGGCAGGTACTGGCCGAGGACGTCGAGGGCCGGTTCGACATCCCGCCCCTGGACAACTCGGCCATGGACGGGTACGCCCTCAGGACCGAGGACATCCGCGGCGCATCCGAGACATCCGCTGTCACCCTCAGTGTCACGGGGGCCGTGGCTGCGGGCCAGCTTCCCTCGGGCCGCGTGGAGCCCGGGACGACCATAAGGATCATGACCGGCGCGCCGATTCCGGACGGCGCCGACGCCGTCGTGCCCTTCGAGGACACAGACGAGGTCGAACGCCGGGCCTCCGGACGCACGCTGTCGGAGATAGGCATACGCGAGGAGGTGCCCCCCACGGCCAACGTCAGGCCCGCGGGGCAGGACATGAAGGCCGGAGACCGGGTCCTCGAGAGCGGCACCGTGCTGCGCTCGGGGGAGATAGGCGTGCTGGCCGCGCTGGGGCGCAGCAGCGTCCGCGTCATCAGGCGCCCCGTGGCGGCCATACTGGCGACCGGAGACGAGCTGGTAGACGTGGGCGAGGACCTGCGGGCGGGGAGCATCTACGACGTCAACAGCTATAGCGTTGCCGCCGCGGTGCAGCGAGCCGGCGGCGTGCCGAAGCTGCTCGGCATCGCCCGGGACAACCTGGACGACCTGGACGCCAAGCTGCAGTCGGGGCTGGAGGCAGACATACTCCTGACCTCGGCGGGCGTGTCCAAGGGCGACTACGACATCGTCAAGGACGTGCTGGCGCGGAGGGGCGAGATCGAGCTCTGGTCCGTCCGCATGAGACCGGCCAAGCCCCTGGCCTTCGGCGTGCTCGACGGCCCCGGGGGCAGGCGGGTGCCCCACCTGGGCCTTCCCGGCAATCCCGTCAGCGCCCTCGTCGGCTTCGAGCAGATAGGCCGCCCGGCAATCCTGAAGATGATGGGCAAGACCCGCTACGCCCGACCAACACTGCGGGCCACCCTCGAGGAGCCCATACACAACTTCGACGGGCGCCGCGTCTACGCCAGGGCCATCGTCACCAGGCGAGACGGGGCATACTATGCAAGGTTGACGGGGCACCAGAATTCCAACATATTGACATCCATGTCGCGGGCAAACGGGCTGGCCATATGCCCGGAAGACACTCCCGTGAAGGAGGCTGGCGAGGAGGTCGAAGTGCAGATGGTCGACTGGCCGGAGGACGTCTTCTAGCCCATCCAGCACCCTCTCCCTTGACGGGAGAGGATTGGGGTGAGGGTGAGGGTGATCGTTGCAACAACACTAGGCAGAGGGACTTGGAGCCAATGGACGAAGAGAAGGACACGGAACGCCGATACAAGCTGGATGTCGACAACACTCACGGGAGCAGCGCGTCGCTGTCGGCCCTGATTGCGGCCAGGAAGTGCTACATGCACAGGCCCACCGGCAACGAGCACTCCGCTTTGGACGTAACCCCGGCGGAGCACATCAGGGAGGTGCGGGGTTGCTGCGCCGACGCGGCCGACTACCTGCTTCCCGACACGCCGATCAAGGACGCCGTGTTCAGGGTATTCGTGGCGCGCGGCAACAAGCCCCTGACAGCCCAGGACATCAGCAACGACCTGGGTGGGCGATGGGCGGCCAGCGCTTATCCCCGCGACCTGTCGGCGCCCGTGATCCAAAAGGTACTGGACAGCGCAGCCAACTACTTCATCCACGAAGTGCCGGAGCCCAGGGCCGACGCTCAGCTCATCCGCCGCCAGCCCGCGGACTGAGCCGCTACCGTAGGGGCGGGTTTGAAACCCGCCCTCCCCGGCCGTCGCTCTCGCCCCGGTCCATATGTCGGCCGCACCGCCGTTCAAGGCCCCTCAGGCCCTAGCCCGGAAGCGGTATCGTGCAGACCCTGCGAGTCTCGGCGCAGCAGAACCAGATCTCGCCCCCGTGCAGGGTCATCCCGTGGACCTCCGGGGCGGGCACGTCTATCTCCGCCGTCGCTGCCCCGCTGGCCGGATCGAGCCGGTGAATCTTGCACATCTGCGTGTCTGCGCACCACAGGTCCCCATCGTTCATGAATATGCCGTGGGGACGTACGCCGGGCGTGGGAATCGAGCGAACGACCTGCATCGTGGCCCCGTCCACCAGGTAGAGCTTCTTTGCAGGAGGCACGGCGACCCACATCGTCCCGTCCTCAAGCCACTCCAACCCGTGCGCCCCGGTAACATGCGTCCGGCCAGGGTCCCCGAACCCGACGACGCCCTTGCCGGGGGTGTCGTAGTGGTCGACCGTTGCGCCGTCGCCGTCCAGCTTGTAGATCCGGGCGTTATAGGTCGAGGCGACCCAGACGTGGCCTCCGCCCTCGGTGACCCCGCTAGACCGGTCGGTCTCCGTGGGCAGCCGCGCGATCACCGAGCCGTCCTCGTAGGCCAGCTTGTACAGGTGGTTGTCGCGCTGGTCGATCAGCCAGAGGCCGTCCTCAGCGGCCTGCAGCCCGTTGGGCTGGGGACCGGGCGCAACCCACCTGTCCGTGATTGCCGCCACGCTATTTGCCGCTCACCGTGACCCCGGCCATGTCCTCGATGAAGTTGGCGATGGCCGAGTGGTCTGCGTCGGCCTTGCCGTCGTTCATGAGTGCCCCAATCATCTGCTGGACCAGGCTCGTCACGGGCAGCGGCACTCCCAGCTCCTTGCCGGTGAGCAGCGCGTTGTGCAGGTCCTTCTGGTGCAGGCGGATCCTGAAGCCGGGCTGGAAGTTCCCCTCGATCATCATCGGCGCCTTGGCGTCCATGACGGTGCTGCCGGCAAGCCCACCCCGGATCGCCTCGTAGACGGTGTTGGGATCGAGCCCTGCCTTCTTGGCCAGCACCAGCGCCTCGGCGACCGCCTCGATGTTGGCAGCCACCACGATCTGGTTCGCCAGCTTGGTCGTGTTGCCCGCCCCGTAGTCGCCGCAGAGAACAATGCTGGCGCCCAGCACCTCGAACAGGTGCTTATGCCTGTCGAACACGGCCTGGTTCCCGCCCACCATGATCGCCAGGGTGCCGTCGATGGCCTTCGGCTCGCCCCCGCTCACCGGCGCGTCGAGGAACTCGACCCCCGCCGCGTCGCACGCCGCCCCGATCTTCTGCGACGACGCGGGTGCGATGGAGCTCATGTCCAGCACGGCCGACCCGGCCGAGGCTCCCTCCAGCACGCCGCCCTCGCCCATGATCGCCGCCTCGGAATCGGCAGAATCGGGCACCATCGTGATCACCACGGGCGTCCTCTCGGCCACCTCGCGGGCGCTCCCGGCGGCCTGCGCGCCGTCCGTCACGATCTCCTCGACCGCGCTGCCGACCACGTCGTACACGGTCAGCGAATACCCGGCCGCCATCAGGTTCCTGGCCATGGGGCGGCCCATGATCCCCAGGCCTACGAATCCAACGTCCTTGTTTCCCACTTCATTCTCCTTTCGGTCCGAATCGTCATTTGCAACTGGTGATGCGGGACGCGGCTCTGCGCCCCGCTGAATTATTGAAGAGCGCAGCCGCAGCGTCAAGGACGCACGGCACTTGCCGGAGGGTGCGCTTCAGGGCTGCTACCAGATCGCCAGCATGATCCCAATGATGGCGTACGAGATCACGGGGTACCCGGTGTTGATCAGCAGCAGGCGCACGCTCCGGTCCTCGAAGCTGTAGGTGGTGGCGTACGACGTCGCTATGAACCCGACCGCCGCCAGCAGGCCGAGGGCCAGCCCGCCGCCCACGCTGTCCGCTCCGGTCAGCTGAGTTAGGGCCGCCAGGCAGAACGTGAACACCAGCGCGCATACTATGGCGACGATGTACGGATACCACTGCTTCGGAGTCCCCTTTATCGCCTCCATGTCCTCCTCCGTGAAGCCGACCTCCGCCATCCACGGCTTGCCCAGGCCGCCGTACCATGCGGCGCCCAACACCTGGTTGGTGATCACCCCCGCGATGATTGCGAGGTAGTTCAGGCTCCCAAGATCGATGCTGTTCATTACTATGCTCCTCCCAAGTGCTGTGTGAGCCGCAGCATACAGTCTATAGGACGGATGTCCGTTCGCATAGTACGGTCTGTTGACGCACATATGCCGCCCGTCATAGAATTGGGCCGCCGTTGCTGGTGGCCGCCAAGGGGCGTACCGAATGTCCTGCGGCAACCTGTGACAGGCGGCTCATACGATCTCTCGAGGAGGAGAATCAATGCGACTTGCACGTTTTCTTGCGCCCGGCTATTCGAGCCCGGCCGTAGGTATAGTCGACGACGATGACAATGTGAGCGAGGTCCACGGCTCCGGTGGAGATGTGGGCACACTGCTGCTGCTGGACAAGGACGCGCTCTGCAAGGTCGCCGGCACTTCCCTCAGGACGCACAAGCTCGCCGACGTGCGCCTGCTCCCGCCGGTGGGGCGACCGGGCAAGATATTCGCCCTGGCAGGCAACTACCACCCCCACGACTCTCTGCGCGACGTGAACGTGGATGTGGAGATCCCAAAGTTCTTTATCAAGCCCATCACCGCCCTCATCGGGCACGGCGACGACATCCCGAACACCCAGGGCAAGGGCACCATCAACACAGTCGAGGAGATCGAGCTCGGCGTGGTCATCGGCAAGCCCGGCAAGGACGTGTCGCTGGAAGACGCGATGGACCACGTCTTCGGCTACACGATCATCAACGACTTCTCCGGGCGCGACCTGAACTTGAGCCCGGACAGGGCGGCCGCACAGGACCCCCACGGCGAGGACTGGTTCGAGTGGCTGAACGGCAAGTGGCTCGACGGCTTCTGCCCGGTCGGTCCCTGGATCAGGCTGGCCGAGGATGTGGGCGACCCCACCAACCTGCAGGTCACGACCGTGGTCAACGGCGACGTGCGCGTGGACGGCAACACGAGCCGGATGCTCTTCGACATCCCGCACCAGATCGCCTACATCTCCAAGCTCACGACCATCGAGCCCGGCGACATGATCGCCACCGGCGTCGTTCCCCTTGCGCCGGGAACCGACGACGAGATCTTCATCCAGCCCGGCGACCTCGTGGAGGGCGTCGTGGAGGGTGTCGGAACGCTATCAAACAGGGTCGCCAGCTAGGCGGGCCCGTAGAAAGAGGAAGTGCAAAGATGAAACTGGTTCTTTTCAACGACTTCACACCGGGCGTCCTGAAGGGCGACGCGGTGGTAGACATCTCCGGCGCGGTGTCGGACGTTCCCCACATCGACGGCCAGACGTGGATGAACGGCATCATCGGGGGCTTCGACAACCTTCGCGGCGGCATCGAGAGCGCAGTGGCCGCGTCCGACGGCGTCCCCATCGACAGCGTGCGCCTGCGGGCCCCGCTGCCAGAGCCGGGCCGCCTCGTCTGCATGGCGGGCAACTACAAGGAGAGCAAGCCAACGGGCCCATACGGCGACCGGGACGCCTTCCTCAAGTCGCCGTCGGCCATCATCGGCGACGGGGATACCGTCGTGCTGCCGGACTGCCCGGCGCCCCACTTCCACCACGAGGGCGAGCTGGGCATCGTCATCGGCAAGACCGCCGATCATGTCTCGGCGGACACCGCGGCGGACAACATCTTCGGATTCGTCCAGTTCATCGACGTGTCGGCCAGGGGCATCGACCCGAACGGCAACAGCAGCTTCTTCTGGGGCAAGTCGTGGGACACCTTCGCGCCCATCGGCCCGGCCATTGTCACCGCCGACGAGGTGGCGGATCCCCAGAACCTGGACGTGAAGCTCTGGGTCAGCGGCGACATACGCCAGGACCTGAACACCTCCGACATGGCGCGCTCCGTCTATGAGGTGGTCGAGTTCGTCTCCTGGGTCACAACCGTGAAGCCGGGCGACGTCATCTCGGCGGGCACGAACCACCAGGGACTGGGCCCGATCCAGGACGGCGACGCCATCGAGATGGAGATCGAGGGCTTTGGGCCGAGGCTCAGGGTCAACGTCAAGGACGACTGGAAGCGCACCTGGCCGCGCCAGACCCTGTCGCAGATGACGGCCTTCGAGTCGTCCGTCCGCGCCAAGGTAGGCGGCTAAATCACTGCAAGAGAGCCCGGGGCTCCTGACGCCCTTAGTCGAAGGTCAGGACGCTCCGGGCGACCTTGCCCTTCCCAAGCGCATCGAAGGCGGCGTCAGCCTCCTCCAGGGGGTACGTGCGCGTGATCAGCTCGTCCAGCCGCAGCTTTCCGGCCTTGTAGAGGGCGAGCAGCCGCGGGAACTCGATCTGCGGCCTCGCGGTGCCGTACATCGAGCCGATCACTGTCTTCTCCTGCATCAGCTCGCGGGCGTCGATGGTCACCGGCGTCTCCTCGGGCGCATGGCCGACCCACACGGTGATCCCGCGCCTTCGCGTGCACTGGATGCTCTGGACGAACGGCGCCTCGACCAGTCCTATCGCCTCGAAGGCGTAGTGGGCACCGAGGCCGGCGGTGAGCTCCATGATGCGGGCGACAGGGTCCTCCCGCGAGGCGTTCACTGCGTGGGTCGCGCCGAACTCCATCGCCATGTCCAGCTTGTTGTCGAGGATGTCGACGGCGATGATGGTGGTGGCCCCGGCGATCTCCGCGCCCTGCATGACGTTGAGCCCGACGCCTCCCGCGCCGAACACGGCTACCGTGGTACCCGGCTGGACTCGGGCAGTGTTGATGGCCGCGCCGACCCCCGTGGTGACACCGCAGCCCACGAGCGCCGCCTGTCCGAACGGCACGTCCCTGTCGATGGGCACCGCCGCGATCTCCGGGACCGTCGCGTACCCGGCGAAGGTGCCGAGGTGGGCAAGGCGGTTGATCGTGGCGCCGTCGCTGCGCCTCCGGTACGTCGGGCTCTGCAGCGGGTTGTAGCAGACGTTCGGCCAGCCCTTCTGGCAAGCCTCGCACAGCCCGCAGTTCGGCTTCCACGACAGGATGACGTGGTCGCCCGGCTTGACGTTGGTCACGCCGGGGCCCGTCGCCTCAACGACGCCCGCGCCCTCGTGGCCCAGCACGGTCGGCAGGGCATGGTGCGTCCACTCGCCCTTCACGACGTGCCAGTCGGAGTGGCAGACGCCCGACGCTCCCAGCTTCACAAGCACCTCGCCCTGCGCCGGCTCCTCCATGTCCAGGTCCTCGATCACGACCGGGGTGTTGGCCTCGTACAGTACGGCTGCTTTCATTGCTGCTCTCCTCCTCGCGTCACTCGGTGCGGCTGCGGAAGTGGTCCCACCCGCCGTTGGCTGCGCCTGCTACTGCGCCTACGACCTCGACTCCTTCCCCCTCCACAACGCGGCCAACGACGGTCACCGGCGTGTCGAGCGCGTCCTGCGCGTTCGCCACGGTCTTGCTCGGCGCGGCGAAGACCAGCTCGTAGTCCTCGCCCCCTGTGAGCGCCAGGTCGGTCCAGTCGTCGGGGAACGCCCGCCGCAGATCATCGCTCACGGGCATGCGGGCAGCGTCGATCACCGCGCCGACCCCGCTGGCCGCGCACATCTTGGCAACGTCGGCGACCAGGCCGTCGCTGACGTCCATGGCTGCCCGCACTCCGGCCCGCCTCAGCGCAAGGCCCCCCTCGATGCGGGGCGACGGACGCAGGTGCCGACGAGCCAGCGGACCCCCGCTCCCCTCGCGGCTCCCTTCCATCAGCAGGCGGAGCCCACCCGCGGAATCACCGAGGGTCCCGGTGACGGCCAGGACGTCGCCGGCTGAGGCCACGCTTCGGTCCAGCACCGGCCCTTCGATTGTCGAGGCATCGCCGACCATCGCGACGGTGACGAAGAGCGCGGGCGAGCTCACGATGTCGCCGCCCACGATCTCGCCACCGTGGGCGGCGCAGGCGTCGAGCATCCCCTCGTACAGCTCGGCTACGACCTCGACATCGAGGTCGGGGTCGAGCCCGAGACTCACGACCGAGGCCCTCGGCTCGCATCCCATCGCCGCAACGTCGCTCAGGTTGACCGCGAGGGCCTTCCAGCCGATCTCGCGCCAGGAGGCCAGGTCGCTCCTGAAGTGGACGCCCTCCACCATCGTGTCCGTCGTGAGGACCCGGGTGCCCGGGCCGCTCTCCCACACGGCCGCATCGTCGCCGATCCCGCGGATGACCCTGAAGCCGTCGTCTCCGGGCACCCTCGGCGCCGCGCCGGACCTCGCGGCGATGGTCCGCGCGATCAGGTCGATGGTCCCCGTCTCGCCGATGTCAGCAAGGTGCATGATGTGGCCGATTATATGTTCAGCGAGCCGCCTGTCTCAACGTCCGCCGGGCTCCCAAAGTCCCCTCTCCCCTTTGCGGGAGAGGGTTAGGGTGAGGGGTAATTTGGGTCGACGCAAGACTGTCACCCTCATCCTAACCTTCTCCCATCAAGGGAGAAGGGATCTGTAAGGCCCCGTGGCTGGTGCAGCGTGTACAATGTAGCCGTTTGAGACTCCACGCCCTCTTGGGGTGAGCGGGTGAGGGATGGCTGAGTACGACTACGACATGGTGGTCATTGGGTCGGGCCCTGCTGGACAGCGGGCCGCGATCCAGGCTGCCAAGCTGGGCAAGCGCACCGCGCTTGTCGAGCGCCACGCCGAGATCGGCGGCGTGATGGTCAACACCGGCACCATCCCCAGCAAGACCCTACGCGAGGCGGTGATGTACCTGACCGGGTACAGGGAACGCAGCATCTACGGCGAGTCCTACCAGGTCAAGCAGGACATCACCATAAACGACCTCACGATCCGCACCAACCACGTCATGCAGCAGAACAAGGACACGCTGCGGCTCCAGCTGATGCGGAACAAGGTGGAGCTGATAACTGCCGACGCGTCCTTCATCGACGCCCACACCATCGACCTGGCGTCGGTGGACGGCAGGGGCCACCAGCCCATCACCACCGACAATGTCGTCGTGGCCGTCGGAACGTCCCCGGCCCGGCCCGAAGACATGAAGGTCGACGGGCAGCGCATCCTCCTCAGCGACGACATCCTGAACATGGCCGCCCTGCCGCGCACCATGGCAATCGTCGGCGCGGGCGTGATCGGGCTCGAGTACGGCAGCATATTCGCGACCCTGGGCATCCGCGTCACCCTCATCGATCAGTATCCGAACCTCCTCCACTTCGTCGACCGGGAGCTCGTCGACACCCTCGTGTACCACATGCGCCAGAAGAGGGTCACGTTCAGGCTCGACGAGGAGGTCACCTGGGTCGAGACGTTCGAGGACGAGAGGGGAGAGCGCGTGAGGATCAGGCTGATCAGCGGCAAGCAGATCGTCACCGACTCGGCGCTCTACAGCGTGGGCCGCACGGGCGCCACCAAGTCCCTGAATCTCGATGCGGTCGGCCTGAAGGCGGACGGCCGGGGCCGGCTGAAGGTGAACGAGAACTACCAGACCGCCGTGCCGAACATCTATGCCGCCGGCGACGTGATCGGCTTCCCCAGCCTGGCCTCGACCTCCGGGGAGCAGGGCCGCATCGCGGCCTGCCACGCCTTCGACGTGCCCGCGAGCAGCGTCCCTGAGCTCTTCCCCTACGGCATCTACACCATCCCCGAGATCTCGATGGTGGGCAGGACCGAGGAGGAGATGACGGAGGACGTGGTGCCCTACGAGGCGGGCAGGGCGCAGTACCGCGAGATAGCGCGGGGCCAGATAATCGGCGACGACTCCGGGCTGCTCAAGCTGCTCTTCCATGCCAGGACTCGGAAGCTCCTCGGCGTCCACATCATCGGCGAGGGGGCCAGCGAGCTAGTGCACATCGGCCAGGCCGTCCTGGCGCACGAGGGCACGGTCGACTACTTCGTGGACACGGTCTTCAACTACCCGACGCTGGCCGAGTGCTACAAGACGGCCGCCCTCGACGGGATCAACCGCCTCGGCTGGTAGCCTGGAGATTGACTGCCGCCGGCACACCCATCACCGAAGGCGAGGCCCCGGCCGAGCGGCCGTTGAACTCCAGGCAGTACATCGAGGAGGCCTGGGAGCCCTGCCGTATTCCGGTGGACGGCGACCTCGTCTCGTGCAACTACAACGCCAACCCGGAGCTCGGGGGCGAGGCCGCCCTCTGCGTAATCCCCACGCACAGGCTGCCGGTGGTCGAGGACCCCGTGCGCATGAAGGTCAAGCCCAATGTCATGTCCGAGTGGTTGGACCGCCTGACTGCGAGGGGCGCCGGTATCCTGCTGGTGCACGGCAAGTGGTTCGACAACATGTGGACGTCGGCGGCGATGGCGACCCGGGGGGTCGACTACTTCAGCCGGATCGAGGCGCGCATGGCGGCGGCCATAGACGGAGCGCTGTCGAGGGGGTGGGCGACGCCGGGGCGCGTCGTCCTGATGGGCAGCTCGCGCCACGGATTCGTGACCCTCGAGGCGATGGCAAGGAACCCGGCCGTGTCCGCCGGGGTGGCGCACCAGCCCGTCGTGCACTGGCCGCGCATGAGGGAGTTCCGGGGCATGGAGGGCAACCCGGTTGTCATGCGCCACTCCCTCTACGACCTGGTCGACAGGCTCGCACCCAGGCCGCTGTACATACAGACCGGCTATGCGGACGAGCGCGTGGGCCAGGACTGGATCGAGGCGCTGATCGGCCCCCTGTCGGAGGAGTATGAGCGCCGGGGATGCGGTTCGCGGTTTACACGCGAGCTGATGCCAATCCCGGGTCACGACGGCACGAGGGTGCCGATCTCCGCGCTGGACTCGGTTGTCGACTGGCTGTGCGAACAGGGTCTGCTGGGGAGCGGGAACGATGGATAGCCGGGCGCTGGACATAGGCAGCACGAAGCAGCTATTCATCGACGACCGGGTGGTCGCCGCTTCTACCAATGTGCAGAGGCAGCCCCACCGGCCCGTCAGGCACGGCCCGCCGGTCCTGGTAGCGGACAGGCCGTGGGAGACCGACGGCGGCGGCGTGTACATGTACGGCGGCAGCGTGCTGTTCGACTCGGAGGAGCGGGTCTTCAAGATGTGGTACAGGGCGTCGGGCCCCATCTCCCGGAAACCCGGCGCCCGCAGCGGCGAGGACCCCGGAGGGTACCGCGCGTGCTACGCCGTCTCTGAGGACGGGCTGGAGTGGCACAAGCCGGACCTAGGCGCATCGGAGTTCGGGGGCGATACCCGCAACAACCTGCTGCCGCCGTCCGCGGATGGGATGCAGTTCATCAGGCGACCCAACCTGGTCAAGGACTACGACGACCCCAGGTCCGCGCGGCGGTACAAGATGGTGTACATGGACTACGTAGACGGCGCGTGGGGGTTGTCGAAGGCGTACTCGCCGGACGGCATCAGGTGGGAGATGAACGTCGGGACGCCGCACCGGTTCGAGCCGGGCATCGCGCCGAACGGCATCCTGTTCGGGTGGGACCCGCGCCTGGAGCGGTACGTCCACTACCACCGCAAGTCGGACCGCGTCCGAGCCGACGTTGACGGCAGGACCACCCGGCGCAAGGCGGCGGTGATGCGCACCGAGAGCCGCGACTTTGAGACCTGGGGCGGGACGACGGAGGCGCTGGCGCGCGAGCCGGGTGACCCGCCTAACTGGAGCCCGAGCCACGGCATCGACCTGGCCGGCGTGCTGTACACCGGCGACCTCTACCTGGGGTTCGTCGACACGGTCTACTCCCACAGGGTCGAGGACGTCGACCCCGCGATGTGGCGCATCCACAGCAGGGAGTTCGCGGAATACCGGACTGAGCTGGTGGTCAGCAGGGACGGGATCCGGTGGCGGCGGGCGACGCCGTTCTTCGAGTTCATGCGCCCCGGGATGTACGACGCGTGGGACTGCGATCACGTTGCGCTGCACAAGCCCATCGTCAAGGACGACGCGGTCTACATCTACTACTCGGGCGGCAGCGTTGCCAACAACGCCAACGATCCGGGGCACCCCCAGCACGACTGGGGACGGCGCGAGGCGATCGGCGTCGCGACCATGCGGCTCGACGGGTTCGTGTCGCTGGACGGCTGCGGGCCCGATTCGTCCGTCACGACGAGACCGCTGCGGTTCGAGGGCGACCGGCTGGAGATCAACGTCCGCGCGCCCGTCGAGGCAGCGGACGGGACGCGACCCCACGGGCGACTTGCCGTGGAGGTGCTGGACGTCAACTCCGTGCCGCTTCCGGGGTACACCCGGAACGACTGCGACGCGTTCAGCGGCGACGACGTGCGCCTCACGGTCACATGGAACGGCAGCCACCACCTGGGCGGGCTGGAGGGCCTGCCCAGGTGCCTCCGCTTCCACCTCGACAACGCGGCGCTGTATTCGTTCAGGTTCAGGGGCGAGCAGGAGCCGGCGCCAGCGGCGAATCCAGGGGAGCCGGGTTCTCGCGGGTTCCCGTAGTGTCCAGGAGTCCATCGACCCGAGTGAGAGCACTGCGCAACATCGCCATGTCATTGCCATGAGAATAGCGCCTGCCACCGCCATGTCGTCCCGAGCCTCCTGGCGAGAGACCTGGGGCGGGGTCGGCCTCGACCATGCTAAGGGACGACTGCAATCTCATCACCGTGTGCGGCCTTGCAAGCGGCTGCATGATGGAGCCACGAACACCTTAGATTCCTCCCTGCGGTCGGAATGACGGCGCACATGGGAGTGGCGACACAAAACCTGGGTAACGGCACATATCGGAACGACAGCACCTAATCGCAGGAGGTCCAAAATGGACAACGTTAGAATCGGCCTGATTGGGGCGGGCGGCGTCGCGCGGGCGAGGCACCTGCCGCGGCTGGCGGCCATCGATGAGGTGGAGCTGGCGCTGGTGTGGTCGAGGGATGGGGTGAAGGCGGACGAGGTTGCGTCTGAGTTCGGGATCGGGCGGGTGGTGGACGACTGGCCCGAGGTGGTCGAATCGCCGGATGTCGACGCGGTGATCGTGGCGACGCCGCCGGTCAACCACCTGCCCGCGACCCTCGCGGCCCTCTCGGCGGGCAAGCACGTGCTCTGCCAGGCGCGGATGGCGCGGAACCTGCTGGAGGCGCGGCGGATGCTGTCGGCGGCGCGGGAGTCGGGGCTGGTCACGGCGCTGTACCCGCCGATGCCGGGGCTCAGGGGCGACAGGGTGGTGCGGCGCCTGCTCGCGGACGGGGACTACGTGGGCGAGGTGCGGGAGGTCCGCGTGGCCGGGCTCGCCCACCAGCCGCCGGGCGACGACTACGTGTGGCAGATCGACCCGGAGGTGGCCGGGCTGAACACGATGACGATGGGGATGTGGGCCGAGGTGCTGAACCGCTGGGTCGGCCCGGCGCGGTCGCTGAGCGCCAGGGCGACATCGCACCTGGCGAGCAGGACGACGGCCGACGGCGGTCGCGCGCCGGCCACGGTGCCGGACTCCATCGCCATATCGGCTGAGCTGGAGTGCGGCGCGACGGCGTCGTTCCACTTCTCGACCCACGCGTCGTTCGCGCCGCCCCAGGCCATCGAGATATACGGCACGCGGGGCGCAATCCACTACACGCTGTTCGGCGACGTTGTCAGGGGCGCGACCGCCGGCGACGACGCCCTGCACGAGATCGAGGTCCCCGACGACGAGGTCCGGCTGCAGACCACCGACGCCGAGTTCGTAAACGCGATCCTCCACGACGGCCCCATCGAGCCGGACTTCGAGGAGGGGGTGCGCTACATGGAGTTCACCGAAGCGGTGGCTATCTCAGCCCACACGGGAGAGGCTGTGACCCTGCCGCCGGAGCCGGTGATGGAGGGCTGGGGTCGGCCGCTGGCCTGAACGAAGGCGGAAACCGCAAGTGGCGTGCGGTGCCAAGAGGGCTCGTGCCCACGACCACCTAAGTCGAGCTCAAGTCCTTGAAGGAACATCCATGCCGCCGGTGGCGGCTCACCTCGATGGAGTGGGCGTGGGAGTAGGCGTAGCTGTCACGACTATCAGAATCGGAGTAGTCGTAGCCGTCTCGGGCCAACCGGTGGATTCGGCAGAAGGCGTCGCGCACGGGCCGAAGCCGTCGGCCGTATCAGCCTCTATCCTGGCATCCGTGCATACGTACGAGCTCCGAGGAGGCTCGGCGCAGGCAGCCAGGGAGAGGAGGAGAAGTACGACGAGGATGCCTCTCATGAGACCTCTTGGTGAGCGCCAGCTCGGACCGCTGTCCGCAATACTACATCGACTCTGGTAGTAGGTCATGCCTGAATCCCAACCCTGGCTGACGAGGAGATCCGGCTCCAGACGACCGACGCCGAGTTCGTAAACGCAATTCTCCACGTTGGCCCCGTCGAGCCGGGCTTCGAGGAAGGGGTGCGCTACATGGAGTTCACGGAGGCGGTGGCTGTTTCGGCGCATACGGGGGAGTCTGTGACACTGCCGCCGGAACCGACTATGAAGTCGTGGGGCCAGCCGCTGGCGTGACGCCGAGACTGACGACCTCAGAACGCTAGCGTCACCCTGGCTCCCTCTTCATCCCCTCACCGACATAAGGATAAGGAACACGACTACGACTAAGACTAAGGCCAAGATAAACACACCGCACCCTGTCTTGGGCTCGGTGTCGGTCTCTTGCTCCACCTCATCTATTCGTCTCTTCAGGGCTGCTTTGTTGGGATCATCATGCCAGGTCATCTTTGCACGCAGTCTCCGGAGCCCAAGTGGTTGAAGTTTACCAAACCGTAGAGAGCCGCCGCCGATAGCACAGCCGCCGATGGGGACTACTATATTGTTCTTGCATTACGTATGTATACATTGTAAGGGGCCGTCCCAGCGTTTCGGGAAGGAGTGTCTCGCATGTTTGAATCGAGCATAACCGTAAAGGGCCAGACCACGATACCCAAGGCTGTCAGGGACTCGCTGGAGGTCAAGGCGGGGGACAGGGTCCGCTACGTTATCGTGGACGAGGGAGTGCTGATAATGCCGGTGCGACCAACCAGCCGCCTGTTTCGCAGCCTGAAGCATGACGGCCCTGCCGTGAGCCTGGAAGAGATGGACAGAGCCAGCGCAGAAGGGGCAACCGAGCGATGGAAGCAGTCGACGCAAACGTAGTCCTGCGATACCTCGTGGGTGACAACCCTGAACGGGAAGCTGCGGCCCGCACTCTAATCGACCGATTGACGCCCAGCAATCCAGGTTTCATATGCCGGGAGGTTACTATTGAGGTGGCCTGGGTACTGGAGAGGAGCTACCGCTTCCCGCGAGACCGGGTCGCCGAGGCATTGATGGACTTGACCGCGTCGGACAGCCTCGTGGTGGAGAATTCGGACGACGTGGCTGCCGCGGCGTACCGCTACTGCCAGGGGGGCATCGGCCTGTCGGACCTCATGATCCTCTCGGCGGCGGAGCGTGAGGGAGCCATACCCCTGCACACATTCGACCGCAGGCTCGCCCGCATGGAAGGGGCGGTGCTGGGTGGGGAGCTGAGGAGTAGGGGAGTCCCAAGCAAGGACTCGCAGCCCGACCACATGGCCTGACTCCGCCGGAGCCGATTATGGACGCGTTAGCGCCGCCATTGACGTAGTGTGAGGGCATGCTTCTGTGCCAACCCGGTCGCCCATGACAGGATGGCTCCGGTTTGCCCGAGGATGAAGACGCCGACATTTCCTACCACCGCGAGTCTTGTGCACGGTTTCTGTAGTAGGATCAACATTGCGTAGGTCTGGTGATCCATCAAACACTACTCTAAGGTGATGATAGTGAGAATACCCGAGCGTATAGAAAGCAAAGGGTTCTTTTGGCTACCGAGCGACCCTTCAAATCGTTTCTCAGGCATCCTGAGTATGTCCGAATCTGGTCGCATCACCGTTGAGATTCAGGGCGACCTGACTGGTGAGCTAAACCGTGGGGCAGCCCGTATTCTGGGGGAAGTCAGCCAATTAGGAGGGATTACGCTAGAACACTGTACGCCGCTTTCGTTCAGGTTCGGTAGTACGATGGAATGCACCCTGCATGTCCGTCTGGCTCTTTGTGGAGTCCACTACGAAGAAGACGAGAACACAACCTTTTCCAAAGTGAGCTTCTCCGTGGATGGTCTGTTGGAGTGGCTTTCGATTTCGGGATTCACGCTGGACCCATCGCCGTTACATCCCTTCAGCGGTGAGCCGCTGACAGTAACTTATCAACATCCTGCTCCGATAGATCTGAGGCTATCTGAGGAGCTGTCGATGCGATTCGCCTTTGGCGGTCGCGGTCCTACCCGCAGAAGGACCGTTACGGAAGTGCACATGGAACAAACCGCTCACGTTTCTATCGAGTCGAGAGAGCCGCTATATGTCGAAGACCTAATGTCACTGGTATTCACGATTCGCAACTTCTTTTGCTTCGCCACTGGTGAGTCCGTTTCCGTCCACTCGGTAGTCGTGATGACAGACGACGTAAGACGCAAGGCTGACGACCCAGACAGCGAGAGGTTTCCCATCAGCTTGTATTGCGAGAGTCCTTACCACTCTGAGAAAGTGCCAGAGATATACGAAGACCGGATGTTGTTTCAATACGCAGAGGTGGAGAGCAGTATCGCATCAGTTGTCGCTAGGTGGATCGAAAGCTACGAAGCATTCAAGCCAACTTTCGACCTGTATTTCGCCTCCAGATTGGATCGCCACGCACATTTGGAAGTCAGATTCCAATGGCTGACGCAGGCCTTGGAAGCTCTACACAGAGGATGAGTGACGAGACGGTCATGTCTAAGGCAGACTTCGAAGAACTCCAGCATTTGCTATTAGTGAATTGCCCGAAGGATAGCCGAAGTTGGCTGAGTGAGAAGCTGAGGTACGCGAACGAGCTGTCATTAGCCAAACGCATCCGGCGGCTGATAGCACCCTTCAAAGAATACTTCGGAAGTTCCAAGAAGCGAGAGTGGTTCGTCCATAAGGTGGTTGTGACAAGAAACTATATGGCTCACCATGACATATCACTTAGTGAAGACGCGGCTAGGGGGCATGAATTGCTCGAGTTGTGTGATAGGCTGGATGGGCTTCTTCAGTTGAATCTCTTGAAGATCCTTGGGTTCACTGATGATGCGATCAGGGCTGCGTCGCGGGACTATGGGTCGCTGTGGCGACTCTTGGGACTGAATGTCAGAGGGCTTAGTAGCGAGTAGAATGATGTTCGCTAGGAGCTTGGCACATAGTCTTCAGCAGAAAGGGACTCGGTTCGACTAGCTTGGAACTATGGGTTGGACGGCAACTACCTTGCGCTTTGTCCACGGTGCACTCGCAGGGTTGTAGGCACTAACGCCGACAGCAACACTGAGTCTTGCGCTATGCTCGCTTCAGCCCAACAGGGTTGACATTCCCCGGCGGGGATGCCTACACTGAGATTACAGACACACATATCGACACAGGCTGAGATCAGGAGTAGTACGTCTCAGGGCGGGGCGAAGAGAGCCGGGTAAGGTGGGAGCCGGCGCCTGACGCGGAGACCGAATGGACCTGGGAGCCTCCAGTCCGAAGCCCGGCGGGGCTGTAGGGCTGGACGGGTTGGGCGCCGTTACCACTGCCCAGGGCATGCGCGATTAGGCAAGTGCCCGTGAGAGATGCGGAAGGCGCGGTGCGCCGGCCGTAAAGTAGGGTGGCACCACGGAAGCCCCGTCCCTTGGAGGACGGGGCTTTTGCGTTGTGTGGGGTGTTTGAAGAGGGAACACCCTCACCTCAGTCCTCTCCTGTCGAGGGAGAGGAAGGGGAGCCCCCCGCCCCTCTGGGTTCCTGCCTGCGCAGGAACGACGATGGTACAACGCCGGGGATGGGTTCCCGCCTGCGCGGGAACGACGGTACGGAATGCGGGGACGGCGGAACGGAGTAGCAGGAGGATAGCGATGGGCGAGACGTTGGTTGGTCGGAATGGGGCGGTGCAGGGGGAGCGGAAGCGGGTGTTCAGCGGCATACAGCCGTCGGGCGAGCTTCACCTGGGCAACTACCTGGGCGCGATGAAGGGCTGGGCCGAGCGGCAGCACGAGAAGGAGAACTTCTTCTGTATCGTCGACCTGCACGCCATCACCGTGCCGCAGGACCCGGAGATGCTTCGGCGCAGGACGCGCTCGGTGGCGGCGATGCTGTTGGCGACGGGGTTGAGCCCGGACCGGTGCACGCTGTTCATCCAGAGCCACGTGAAGGCCCACGCCGAGGGGTGCTGGCTACTGAACTGCATCACGCCCGTCGGCTGGCTGGAGCGCATGACCCAGTTCAAGGACAAGTCGACCGGCGACGAGCGCGTCTCGACCGGCCTGCTCGACTACCCGGTGCTGATGACCGCCGACATCATCCTGTACGACGCTCACGAGGTGCCGGTCGGGGACGACCAGAGGCAGCACGTGGAGCTGGCGCGGGACATAGCCGAGCGGTTCAACCGGCTATTCGGCGAGACCTTCGTCGTGCCCGAGGCGGTCATCCCTGAGGTGGGTGCGCGCGTGATGGGCCTGAACGACCCCGCGGTCAAGATGGCGAAGACGTACTCGGACGTGCGGGGCCACGCAGTCGCGCTGCTCGACGACGCGAAGGAGATCGAGCGCACCTTCAAGCGGGCCGTGACCGACTCGGGCAACGAGATAGCCTTCTCGGACGACCCGGCCAGGGCGGGCGTCAACAACCTGCTGGGCATATACAAGGCCGTGACGGGCAGGAGCAACGACGACGTGGAGCGGGACTTCGGGGACGCGCGCGGCTACGGCGACCTGAAGTCGCGGGTCGCCGAGGTGGTGATCGAGGAGCTGCGGCCCGTGCAGGAGCGGTACCACCGGCTGATCGACGACGTGGGCGAGCTGGACGCGCTGATGGCGCGGGGCGCGGAGCAGGCGGAGGCGGTGAGCGGGCCGAAGATCGACGAGGTGAAGGAGCGCATCGGCCTGGTGCTGCCCGGGAAGGGCGCGGGATGAGCGGCGCTACGTACCACCCAACCCTGGACGAGATGAGGCGGCTGGCGGGCACCGGCAACATGGCGCCCGTCTACCGCGAGCTGAGGGCCGACGTGGAGACGCCAGTGTCGGCCTACCTGAAGGTCGCCAGGCCGCCGTACTCGTTCCTGCTGGAGAGCGTCGAGGGCGGCGAGAGCGTCGCCCGCTACAGCTTCATCGGCACCGAGCCGTACGACGTGATCAGGACGGGCCCGGGCGAGAAGTTCGGCGCGACCGACCCGCTGGTGCACGTCGAGCGCGAGCTGGCGGGCCGGGCGGCGGTCGGGTTGCCGGAGGACCAGCGGTTCAACGGCGGCGCGGTCGGCTACATGTCGTACGAGGCGGTCCGGTACTTCGAGCGGCTGCCCAGCCCGGACGCGGACCCGCTGGGCCTGCCCGAGTCGATCTTCATGATGACCGACACCTTCGTGATCTTCGACCACGTGATGGACAAGATCAGGATCGTGAGCTACGCGCGGATCGACGACGACGTGGAGCGCGGCTACGCGAACGCGGTGCGCAGGATCGAGGAGATCGTCGACCGGCTGAACGGGCCCGCCTCGACCCTTCCCAGCCCGGGCGGGCCGCCGCCGAACGCCGAAGTGGGGTCGAACATGTCGCGGCGGGACTACGAGTCGATGGTCGAGGCCGTGAAGGACTACGTGGTCGCCGGCGACGTGATCCAGGCCGTCGTGGCGCAGCGGTTCCGCCGGCCGACGACGGCCCACCCATTCCAGATCTACCGGGCGCTGCGGGCGATCAACCCGTCTCCGTACATGTACTACCTGGACCTGGACGGCTTCCAGATCGTCGGCGCGTCGCCCGAGCTGCTGGTGCAGGTGGAGGGGGGCGACGTCGCCACTCACCCGATCGCGGGCACGCGGCCCCGGGGCGACACCCTCGGCGAGGACCTGGAGCTGGAGGCGGACCTGCGCGCCGACGAGAAGGAGCGAGCCGAGCACATCATGCTGGTCGACCTGGGCCGAAACGACATCGGGCGCGTCAGCGTGCCGGGTACGGTCGAGGTCACGCAGCTCATGGACGTGGAGCACTACTCCCACGTCATGCACCTGGTGTCGCATGTGAAGGGCAAGCTGCAGACGGGGTATTCCTGCTACGACGTGCTGCGGGCATGCTTCCCCGCTGGGACGGTGTCGGGCGCGCCGAAGATCAGGGCGATGGAGATCATCGCCGAGCTGGAGCCGGACAAGCGGGGGCCGTACGCAGGCGCGGTCGGCTACTTCGACTTCATGGGGAACATGGACACGGCGATCACGATACGGACGATGGTCGTCAAGGACGGGGTCGCGTACGTGGAGGCCGGCGGCGGCATCGTCTACGACAGCCAGCCGTACCTGGAGTACGAAGAGACAGTGCACAAGGCGTCGGCGGTGCTGCGGGCCATAGAACAGGCGGAGAGAGCATAGTGGAAAGCCCGTTCGCCCTGAGCTTGTCGAAGGGCAGTGCTCACCAGCACAACCATGATATGGAGAGGTGACATAGAGGCCTTTGGAGCAGAAGGAGTGGTCAGGCTTTCTGCCTATAGCCACCCGATCTGCGTCGGCGGCCGGGGACTGGATTCCGGCTCAAGGCCGGAGTGACGAGGAGAGAGCGCGATGATATTGCTGATAGACAACTACGACAGCTTCACATACAACCTGTACCAGTACCTGTGCGAGCTGGGGGCCGACGTGCGGGTGGTGCGGAACGACGAGACTACGCTGGAGGAGATCGAGGGCATGGCGCCCGAGAAGATCGTCGTCTCGCCCGGGCCGAGCACGCCCGAGAAGGCTGGCATATCGAACGACGTCATCCGGCGCTTCGGCGAGCAGACGCCGACGCTTGGCGTGTGCCTGGGCCACCAGTGCATCGGTTACGCGTACGGCGGGACGGTCGGGGGCGCGGGGGAGATCATGCACGGCAAGACGTCGATGGTGCACCACGACGGCAAGGGGATCTTCGAGGGGCTGCCGGACCCGTTCGAGGCGATCCGGTACCACTCGCTGGCCGTGTACAAGGAGGACCTGCCCGCCGACCTGGACGTGACGGCCTGGACGGACGCCGGTATCATCATGGGCGTTCGCCACAAGCGGCATCCGGTCGAGGGGATACAGTTCCACCCGGAGTCGATCATGACGAGCGTGGGGCACGACATCCTGCGGAACTTCCTGGCAAAGTGAGGCACAGCCATGATTAGAGAAGCTATCGCGAAGGTGGTGGATGGGCAGGACCTGACGGAGGACGAGGCCGCGCAGGTGATGGGCGAGATCATGGAGGACGAGGCCACGCCCGCCCAGCTCGGCGCTTTCCTGACGGCCCTGCGCGTCAAGGGCGAGACGCTGGACGAGATCACGGGCATGGCGGGCGTGATGCGGAGCAAGGGGCTTGCCGTCGAGGTCGAGGGCCCGCTGGTAGACACGTGCGGGACGGGCGGCGATGCGTCCCACACCTTCAACATCTCCACCACGGTCGGGCTCGTGGCCGCCGGCGCGGGGGTGAAGGTCGCGAAGCACGGCAACCGGGCGGCGTCCGGCTCGACGGGCAGCGCGGACGTGCTTGAGGAGCTGGGGGTGAACATTGCGCTGGGCCCGGAGGGCGTCGCCCGGTGCATCGACGAGGCCGGGTTCGGGTTCATGTTCGCCCAGACCTTCCATCCGGCGATGCGGTTCGCCGCCGTGCCGAGGCGGGAGATCGGCATCAGGACCATATTCAACACGCTGGGGCCGCTCATGAACCCGGCCGGGGTGACGGCCCAGGTGTTCGGCATGGCGGACCCGGGGCTGGCCGAGACGGTGGCCCAGTTCCTGCACACCCAGGGCGTCGACCACGCCCTGCTGGTGCACGGGCAGGACGGGCTGGACGAGGTTAGCCTCGCCGCGCCGACGGACGTGTGGGACGTGCAGGGCGGCAGCGTATCGACCTACACGGTGACGGCGGACGACTTCGGGCTGGGCAGCGTCGAGGTGGATTCGCTGAGGGTCTGCAGCCCAGCCGAGAGCGCGGCAACCGTGCGGTCGGTGCTCGGCGGCGAGGCCGGGCCCGCGCGCGACGTGGTCCTGGCCAACTGCGCCGCAGCCCTCGTCGCCGCCGACCGGGCCGGGACGCTGCGGGACGGGGTAGCCCTGGCCGCCGAGTCCATCGACAGCGGCGCGTCCAAGGCCAGCCTCGACGCGCTCGTAGCCTTGAGCCAGTCGCCGGGCTGAAGGCCCAATTCCTTCTCCCGCCAGGGGAGAAGGTTAGGATGAAGGGGATCCGCGGCTATAGGTCCCGGTCCCCTCAGGAATCCACCGTGAGGTGTTGAGCATGAGCGGTCCCATGAACCACCGCGAGCGCGTACTGGCCTGCCTTGCCGGGGAGGACGTGGACCGGCCGCCTGCGAGCATGTGGCGGCACTTCTACGCCGAGGAGACGGCGCCCGACACGCTGGCAGAGGCGATGCTGGGCTTCCAGCGCGAGTACGACTGGGACTTCATGAAGGTCAACCCGCGTGCCTCGTACCACGCCGAGGACTGGGGACTTGCGATGCGCATGGGCGCCGACGGCTCGCCCGAGCCCGTGTCGTGGCCCGTGAGCGAGCCTGCCGACTGGACGCGAATCGAGGTCCTGGACCCGTACGGGGGCGTCCTCGGCGAGCAGCTCGAGGCGCTGAGACTCATCGCACAGGGCCTGGAGGGCCAGGTGCCGTTCCTGATGACGGTGTTCACGCCGCTGTCGATTGCCGCGCGGCTCGTGCCGTCCGAGGAGACTTTCGTGCGGCACCTGCGCGAGCATCGCGACGAGGTTCGGCACGCGCTCGAGGTCGTGACAGAGACGTTCACGCGGTACACCGAGGCCTGCCTGGACGCGGGCGCGAGCGGCCTCTTCTACGCCACCACGTCCTGGGCCACCACTGACAGCCTGACCCTCGACGAGTACGCCACGTTCGCCCGGCCCTACGACCTGCGGGTGCTGGAGGCGGCATCGGACGCCGAGTTCAACCTGCTCCACGTCTGCAGGGACAACAACATGCTGGCGGACCTGGGCGACTATCCGGTGCACGCCTTCAACTGGGACGCTCGCGGGCAGGGCAATCTATCCCTTGCGGAGGGCCGGGCGACCCTCGCACCGAGAGTGGTGGTCGGAGGGCTGCCGCATAAGGACGGCCTCGTCGACGTTTCGCCTGAGGACCTGGCCCGCGAAGTAGCGAGCACGACCGGGACGATGGGGTCCAAGGGCTGGATGCTTGGGACCGGATGCACCTTCCCGCCGCACACCCCAGAGGCCAATGTCCGGGCGATTGCCGAAGAAGTAAGCGGTATTTGAGACAAAGGCTTGATTAGGGTTGACAAGAGAGCTTGCAAGCCCTATGTTTCTAGTGGTTCCGTAGCGACGGTGCCGCTACCTGCACGAACTGGCGGCACGGGCTAGCAAATCCTGCACAGTGGAGATGGTTATGGCCGAACTCACCGCATACTCGTTCAAGCTCCGGAAGAGCGTCGTGATTCGCAATCCCAAGCTGGTGATGCTGAAGAACGGCCGCCCCGCCGTTCGAGGCGTGGCAGATGAGGACCCCGACACGGCAGTGTTCCGCATTCTGGGCACCGCAGAGGCCGACAAGCTGCGGGCGTCCGGAATCCAGGAAGAGAGCTAGAACAAGGTCCCTCCACCAGTTGGGGCTGGTTTTGCAAGCCCCAACTGGGATTCTCCAGGTGAGTCAGCCATAGGAGGCGCTGAGCGGAGGCGTATTGCTTCAAGTGCAGGACGAAAGTTGAGATTGACAACGCCCAGTCCGTCACACTAAAGAATGGGCGCCCTGCAACTCAAGAAACCTGCGGGAAGTGCGATACTAAGGTCTTCAGGTTCGGTAAGTCCTCCTAACGGTCAAGGCGACTCCCCCCACCTGACGCAAAGCGGATTAGAGCTAGGGTACGCCGGCTCGCGGAGTTCTCTCCGACGCGCATGGGCCGGTTCCCTCCAGGCCATCCCACTTTTCGCTATTCTCTTCATCGTGCTTGGATGCACATCCGAGGAGCCGGTGGTGGTCTTCACGTCCGACCGCGACGGCAACCTGGAGATCTACGCCGTCAAGGTCAGCGACGGCACCGAGACGAACCTGACCCAGAGCGCCGCGGACGAGTATGCTCCGCGGGTATCGCCCGACCGCAAGATGGTCGCCTTCCTGGCGGGTCCGCCGGGGAGTCCGACTATCGACGTATCCATGGTAAATGGCGACTCGCGCAAGAGCGTGACGTCGCCCGGCGTTCACCGGAATCACCGGTGGTCACATGACTCCTCACGCCTCGCATACGTGGCGGAGGTCGATGGGCGCGAGTCGGTCTACTTCAAGAGCGTCGACGGCGAACGACAGATGTCGCTGACGACTGTCGACGCCCACGAGGTCGGCGGCTGGTCGCCCGAGGGGACGGCCGTTTCGTTCGCCGTGACGGACGGCCCCGGCATGGGCATATACCTGCGCAATCCCGACGGCGTGAACGAGTTCAGACTGACCGAGACGCCGGACTCGGCGCCCGTATGGTCGCCGGACGGCGAGAGGCTCGCCTTCATCTCGACGCGCGACGGCACGCCCGAGATCTACCTCATGAACGAGGACGGCACGGGGCAGAAGCGCCTGACCAACAACGCCTCGCCCGAGTACGCGCTGTCGTGGTCGCCCAACAACCGGACGCTTGTGTTCGTCTCCGAGCAGGACGGCAACGCGGAGATCTACGTGGTGGACGCCGGTTCGGGCAACACATCGCGGCTGACCCACAACACGGTGCGCGACGCCCAGCCGGTCTGGTCGCCTAATGGCAAGAGCATCGCCTTCGTGTCGTACCTGGACGGCGACGCCGAGATATTCGTCATGTCGGCTGACGGCAGCGGTCAGCAGCGGCTGACCAGCAACGAGGCGGAGGACACCGAGCCCTCCTGGTGACCGCCGTGCCTACGCCTTCCTGACGGCGTGGCCCCCGAACTGGTTGCGCATGGCGGCGAGCAGGCGCGGGCCGAGCGGCGAGTCCTGCCTCGAACGGAACCGCGCCTGGAGCGACAGGGCGATCACGGGTATCGGCACGGCCAGCTCGATGGACTCCTGCAGCGTCCACCGGCCCTCGCCCGAGTCTTCCACGTAGGACTCCAGCCCGGACAGGTCCGGGTCCTCCTCGAGAGCGGCGGCAGTGAGGTCCAGCAGCCACGAACGGACGACGCTGCCGTAGCGCCAGATCTCGGCGATCTGCGACAGATCCAGGGCCATATCGTCCTTTGCGGCCATGAGCTCGAACCCCTCGGCGTAGGCCTGCATCATGCCGTACTCGATCCCGTTGTGGACCATCTTCACGAAGTGGCCGGCGCCCGAGCCGCCGACGTGGCCGTAGCCCCTGTCCGGGCCGGGGGCGAGGGTCTGGAAGACCGGCTCCAGGCGTTCGAAGGCGTCACGGTCGCCGCCGATCATTAAGCTGTACCCCTCGGCCAGGCCCCAGACGCCGCCGCTGGTGCCCGCGTCGAGGAGGCTGATGCCCCTCTCGGCCAGCGTGTCGGCCCTGCGGATGGTGTCCTTGTAGTTGGCGTTTCCGCCGTCGACGATGGTGTCTCCGGACTCCAGCTCGTCCGCGAGGGCCGCTATCGTAGCCTCCGTGGCGTCGCCCGACGGCACCATCGACCACACAGCCCTGGGAGCGTCGAGCTTTGCCGCTAGCTCGCCCAGAGTCGCAGCGCCGGCTGCGCCCGCGCCCGTCTGGGCCTCGACTGCCTGGGGATTGGGGTCGTACACCACGAGGTCGTGGCCGCCCCCCAGCAGGCGCTGCGCCATGTTCCCGCCCATTCTGCCGAGTCCGACGATTCCTAGCTGCATTATCTGAACCTCCGTGGAGCGCTACGTGACGAAGAGAGGGTAGTCCCTGGTGATGATCCTGCGCTCGGCACGCATCGCCGCCCGCAGGTACTTGGGCAGGGAGAACATGCCGGTGTGGGTCTCGCCGTCGTAGTGGCGGAGTCCTCCGATGCCTCTATCGCTGAGCCTCGAGTCGACCTCTGCGGGACCCAGGGCCGCCGGATCATTACCCAGCGACCCCACGACGAAGCCCCACGTCGCACCGAAGGACGGCACGAAGGCCTCGTAGGCGGACATGGTGGGGAACGCCGAGCTGACGGTGTTTGCCACGGCCGAGAAGCACTGCTCGTAGAATGCCGGCCCGGTGGGCCCTGCCTGGGCAACGAGCAGTCCGCCGGGCGCGAGCCTGCTACCGGCCATCTCGTAGAACTCCGCGGTGAAGAGCAGGTACGCCGGACCCGCTTCGAGTGGATCGGGCACGTCGATCACGGCCACGTCGAACGCGCCCTGGGACTCTTCGAGGACGGCCATCGCGTCCCTGTGGTGGAGTTCCAGCCGTGGGTCGTCGAAGGAGCCCTGGTGGAACGCGGCCAGATGGCGGCGGCATAGGTCGACGACCTGCTCGTCGATGTCGGCCATGACGACCTGTTCGACCGAGGGGTGGCGCAGCACCTCCCGCGCCGTGGCGCCCTCGCCGCCGCCCGCGATGAAGACGCTGCGGGGGCCCGGATGGGCGATCATCGGCGGCTGGACCAGCGACTCGTGGTACACGAACTCGTCGGCTTCGGTCGACTGGGTCTTGTCGTCGAGGACCAGGGACCGCCCGAAGCACGCCGTGTCCTGGATCACCACCGACTGGTAGGCCGTCCTGCCCGAGTGCACGACCCGCTCGACCCTCTCGGCCTGCAGGAGGTCGGGCGTGATGTGCTCGTAGTGCCAGCCGTCGCCGGGGGGGCTATCGACCATCACAGAACGGCCGCGGCGCCGGAGCCGACGGGCCCGCGCCTGATGGTTGTGGTGACCGGGTTGCGGCACCTGAGGCTGCCGATGATGAGCTGGGCGGCCCGGTCGGGCGCGAACGAGTCCCCGCAGGTGAAGATGTCGACGGCGGCGTAACCGTGCTCGGGCCAGGTGTGAATCGCCAGGTGGGATTCGGCTATGGCGACGATACCGGTCACGCCTCTAGGGTTGAACTTGTGGAAGGACTGCCCGAGTATGCTGGCTCCCGCCTCTCGCGCCGCTTCGACCATGGCGGTCTCTATGAGGTCCATCTCGTCGAGCAGGGCTGCGTCGCACTCGTTCAGCTCGAGGAGCAGATGGGTGCCGAGGGCGTCCGGCAGACTCCCCTCCAGGGCTGGGCCATCGCTCAATCCTTCACCTCCAGATCATGCCGTGCAAACGATTGTACACACGGCCTCGCGCCCTTTCCACCGCAGAAGATGGGGGAGACTCAACTGAACTCGCCGAGGCACCGGTCCGGTCTTCGTAAGGCGTGGAGAGGGCGGGTTTCAAACCCGCCCCTACGGCGCCGGCAACTACATCTGCGGGATCGTGCAAGGTCTCCTTTGGGCGAAGAAAGAAGGCTGGTTTGACGGCTATGCTGCCTGCCGATACACTCCGGCTGCGAGACGAAGGGAGGCGCGTCGTGGCGACCGGGGTAGGACTACTCGGCTGTGGCGCCATAGGACAGGAGCTCGCCCGGGCCATACAGGCCGGCGAGGCGGGCGACGCCCAGCTAGAGGCGCTGTTCGACCAGGTCGAAGGGCTCGCGGCGACGGTCGCGGGCGGCCTGGACGGCGGGGTCCTCGGCACGGACTCGATCCAGCACTTCCTGGCCGCGTCCGGGCTGGACCTGGTGGTCGAGTGCGCCTCTCCCCATGCGGTGCGCGCCCATGCCGAGGCCGTCCTCCATGCCGGTAAGGACCTGCTGATGATGAGCTCCGGGGCTCTCGCCGACGCCTCGCTGGCGGAGCGGCTGGCGGACCTGGCCCAGCGAGAGGGCAGGCGGCTGATCGTGCCGTCGGGCGCCCTTGGCGGCATCGACGCCATCAGGGCAGCGAAGGGCCGCCTCGACCGGGTCACGCTGACGACCACCAAGCCTCCTAAAGGGCTCGCCGGCGCGCCCGGATTCGCCGAGTGGGAGTCGCGGGAGATCTCGGAGCCCACGGTCGTGTTCGAAGGCCCGGCGGTCGAGGCAGTGAAGCTCTTCCCGGCGAACGTCAACGTCGCGGCGACCCTCAGCCTCGCCGGTCTCGGAGCCCAGGAGACGAAGGTGAAGGTCGTGGCCGATCCCGGCTCCACCGTCAACGTGCACGAGATCGAGGCGGTGGGCGGGCTGGGCACGCTCCGGTTCAGGATGGAGCTGCTTCCCCACGAGCGGAACCCCAAGACCAGCTTCCTGGCCATCGTCTCAGCGGTGGAGGCCCTGCGGGTTGCCTGCACCCCGGGTATCAGGGTGGGCACCTAGAGCTTTGAGGTACCGGCGGGAGCAACTTCCGCTTACCTTATGGGCTAGGGGGCTGGAGTCCCCCTGCCCCTCTTGGTTCCCGCCTTCGCGGGAACGACGCCGCTGGGGTCCTCTTCGTGCCAACGACGAGTGAGAGAACGCACGTCAGGAGTCGTCGGGGGCTTATTCGCCCAGGAGGGCGGCGACGTCCGTGTGCTCGCGGAGCAGCTGGGTGAAGCGGGCTAGCTTGTCGGGGTGGTCGAATCGGGCTCGCTCGTGGATGCCGTGGAGGGCCTCCATGGCGGGGATGGTGTCCTGGTCGACCAGGATGATGGGGACGTCCTGCTCCTCGGCCTCGTAGTAGACGTACTCGATGGGCTCGATGCCCATGGTGAGCATGAGGCAGGCCATTGGAGTCGTGAGCGCGGCCATCTGCACGTCCGGGCGGTCGCCCCGGATGATGACGGCCTGGCGATCGAGTATGCCGAAGTACTCGCTGCCCCTGTCGAGACCAAAGCCGCCGGCCTGGAAGTGCTCGACGAGCCTGTCCATGCCCTCCACGTCGGTAATGTTTCGTCCCCCCAGGTGGGCCGCTATGTCGGCGACGGTCACTCCCAGCAAGGTGCGGTCCTCAGGCACGACGCCCAGGACCTTCACCCCTGCCTCCTCGGCTTCGGGAAGCAGGGTCGTTTCGGTGTCGTGGCCCTTGTACCGAGTGCGGCCGTTGATCACCACGCCCGCCAGCCTGCCGCCGTATGCTTCGGCAGCCCATGCCAGGTCGGCGCCCTGCAGGTCCGGGCGATAGCCGGTGACGCCCAACACGGTCGCGTCCAGGGCATCCGCGAGCCGTGCGGAGTCGCTCTGCGAAAGGCCCGAGGAGACCTCGACGATCACCACTCCGCCCTCACCCGCCAGCGCTGCTGCCGACTCCTGTATGCCCGAGATGGCCTCGTCCAGTGACTCGCCCTCGGTGAGCCTTGCTGCGCCGTTCATGGCTTGGCCGATCAGCTTCTCGTAGGCTGCAGGGTCGGGGTCGCCGTCCGGGCCGACAGGCTTGTAGACTGCCGCCGTCTTCCCGCCGTCGCGGGCCAGTCGGGCGAGCGCGGAGGAGACGGCGGTCTTTCCCGCGCCGGGGGCGTCGGATACTACTGCGAGCACGGCCATCTACGGCCTCCGTGTAACCCCCTCTCCCTTGATGGGAGAGGGTTGGGGTGAGGCTTAGGCCTCCTCAGGCCTCGGGAATTATAGCAGAGTCGGCCTCGGGGACGGCTTAGGCGCGGGTTGCCTCGAAGGTGCCCTTGCCGAAGGAGCCGAACTCGACCTCGCCCGACATGACGCCCTCGGCGAGAACCCCGGAGAACCGCAGCGACATCTGGCCCATCGGCCCAGACATCTGGAGCTCCCACGAGAGGTGCGGGCCTTCGACCGTCCCGCCGGCGAACTGCTGAGTGCCGCGCTCGCCGGACCACGTCCCGCTAAGTGACGAGCCGTCCACCTCGAGCTCCAGCGTGGCCTCACGTGTGCCGCGGGGCGACTCCAGCTCCACATTCCATGCGCCGGATGGGCTCTCCGGGGCGGTCTCGACGCTCACCGATGCGGTCTCGACGCTCACCGGTGCGGTGCCGGCACCCACTGATGCGGCACCGGGCTCGGGCTCCGCGCCCTCTGTCGAGTATGAATGGAGGCGGTGGTACAGCCCGCCTCGCTCCAGCAGGTCGGCGTGCCTGCCCTCCTCAACGACCTGCCCCTGGTCCAGGACGACGATGCGGTCGGCGTTCCTGATCGTCGAGAGCCGGTGCGCGATCACGATGGCCGTGCGCCCCCTGAGCAGCTCGTCGAGCGCCCTCTGGATCAGCATCTCCGTGTAGGTGTCGATGTTGGCGGTGGCCTCGTCGAGCAGCAGCACCCTCGGGTCCGCGACCAGTGCGCGTGCGAAGCTGATTAGCTGGCGCTGGCCGACGCTGAGGTTCCCGCCCCTCTCCTGGAGGGGGGTGTCGTAGCCGTTCTCCATCTTCGTGATGAAGTCGTGGGCGCCGACGGCAGTCGCGGCCCGGACTACGTCCTCGTCGGTCGCCCCGGTGCGGTTGTAGCGAATGTTGTCGGCGATGGTGCCTGAGAAGAGGTACGGCTCCTGCGGGACGATGGAGATCTGCTTCGAGAGGGAGTCCAGGGTGATGTCGCGTATGTCAACGCCGTCGATTAGGACGCGGCCCTCGGTCACGTCGTAGAAGCGCATCAGGAGAGAGACGATGGTGGTCTTGCCCGCGCCGGTCGGCCCTACCAGGGCGACGGTCTTGCCCGCCGGGACGTGCAGGTCCACGCCCTGCAGGACGGGCTCGTCCTTCACGTAGTGGTACTCGACGCCCTCGAACTTCACGTCGCCGCTCACGGCCTCGACGGTCTCGCTGCCGGGCCTGTCGACCACATCGGGCTCCACGTCCATCAGCTCGAAGATTCGGGTTCCCGAAGCCATGGCGCGCTGGAGCGAGCCGTACTGCATCGTCAGGTTCAGCACCGGCTCGAAGAAGCGCTGGATGTACAGGGCGAAGGTGATCAGGACAGCCACATCGATAGCGTCGTCCAGCACGAGTGAGCCGCCGACGAACACGACCAGGGCCAGGCCGAAGGCGGAGAGGAACTCAACCGCCGGGAAGAGGACGGCCTGCATCCGGCCCGCCTCTAGGTTAGCGCCGAGATTCTCCGTGTTGGCCGCGCCGAAGGAGCGGATATTCGCGCCCTCGCGGTTCATGCTCTGTACCACGCGCACGCCGGATATGTTCTCCTGGAGTCCGGCGTTGACGGCCGAGATGGCCCTGCGGGCCCTCATGAAGGCGCGGCGGGCGAACCTCTGCCAGACTGCCATCATCACGAACAGCATGGGAATGATCAAGAGGGTTGCCACCGCCAGCTGCGCGTTCATATCGACCATCACGTAGATGATTGCGACGAGACTCAGGATGTCCGCGAAGGTGACCATGACGATGGACAGGAACTCCTGCAGCTGCTGCACGTCGTTCTGCACCCGGGACATGACCCGGCCGACCTCGTTCCTGTTGTAGAAGCTCATGGAAAGGCTTTGCAGATGGCGGAAGAGCCTGACCCTGAGGGTGTATAGCACCCTCTGGCCGACGAAGGCCATCGTTCTCTGGTTGGTGTACTGGCTGACAAACTGGAGCAGCGCCAGCCCCAGGAAGATCGGGATCACCAGGTTCAGTCCGGAGACGCTCTGACCGAAGATGTCCATGCTGGCGAAGTTCAGGCCCATTACACTCAGCTCGGATGGGTCCCTGGTCAGCATGTACTTGACAGTCCTGCCCACCAGCCACGGAATAGCGACCACCGTGCCTGTGTAGATGACGATGGCGGCGAGCGTGACCAGGAGCCTGGGCCAGTACGGCACCAGGTACGTTGACAGCCGCTTGACCACGGCGTGGTCGTATAGCTGGCCGTCCTCTTCCTCCTGGTCGAGGCCGAGGCGACCGGCCATGCCGCGCCCGTAGCTCCCGCTTCCGCCGCGGGCCATCCAGCTTCCGCCGCCGCTGAATCCTCCTCCGAACATCATCGGGCGTCACCTCCGTGGGCCGCAGATACAGCGGCCGGTTCGTCCTCCTGGGGACGGAGCTGCAGGTCGTAGATGCTGCGATAGAATCCGTCGTGCTCCAACAGCTCCTCGTGGGTCCCGCGCTCCACGATCTCGCCGTCGTCCAGGGCCAGGATCAGGTCGGCCTTGCGGACGGTCGAGAGCCTGTGGGCGATGACGAAGGTCGTACGGCCCCTGATCACCTCGTCCAGGGCCTGCTGGAGCCTGTACTCGGTCGCCATGTCCACGCTCGACGTGGAGTCGTCGAGGATGAGGACAGGCGGGTCGAGGAGAATGGTCCTGGCGATGGCAAGTCGCTGGCGCTGGCCGCCGGACAGGGTGATGCCCCGCTCGCCCACCCAGGAGTCGTAGCCGTCCGGCAGGCCCTCGATGAAGTCGTGGAGCTGGGCGACCTTCGCCGCCTTCACGACCTCCTCCATGTCCACGTCGTCGAGCCCGTATGCGATGTTGTCCTTCATGCTCGCCGCGAAGACGAACACGTCCTGCATCACGATGCCGACGTTCTCCCTGAGGGACGACAGGGTGACGTCACGAATGTCGTGGCCGTCGATGGTGATGCGGCCCTGCGCAACGTCGTAGAACCTGGGTATGACATGGGCTATCGTGCTCTTGCCTGAGCCGGGTCCGCCTAGCAGCGCGATAATCTGGCCCGGCTCGGCTTCGAAGTCTATGTTGCGGACCGCGCTTCTTGCCTCGTCGTAGCTGACCGCGACGTCCTCAAAGGCGACGCGGCCCTTGACCCGGGGCAGGGGCTCCGCGTCCGGTTTCTCCATGACGGGCGATTCGGCGTCGAGCACGTCGTATAGCCGCTGTCCCGCCGAGGAGGCGCGTGAGAAGGTGTTGATCATCCAGCCGCTCATCCTGATCGGCATCCCGAGGAGGGCCATGAGGAAGATGAAGGTCGCAAGGTCGCCGGCCGTGAGCCTGTCGGCTGCGATCTCCCTCCCGCCGAACCATAGGATCGCTCCGGTGGCAGCGGTGAAGATGAAGGTCATCAGGGAGCCCTGGGAGGCGAAGAGCCGGGTGGCCGAGTAGGTGAGGTTCGCCAGGGAGTCGGCCTTGGCGTTGAACTTCGACTCCTCGAAACGTCGCGCGCCGAAGGCCTTGACCACCTTCATGCCGGCCAGGTTCTCCTGGAGGACGGTGGTCAGCGCGCCGGTCTCCTCCTGCACCCTCATCCACGTCGGGCGGAGGACCTTGGACAGTGCGAGGGCCCTCCAGAGGATGAGGGGCACGAAGGCCATGCTGACTATCGCGAGCCGCCAGTTGGTCGTGGCCATCATTACGGAGACTGCCCCGAGCATCACGAAGATCGAGAGCCCGCGCACCATGCCCATGCTGATGAACATGCGGACCGCCTCCACGTCCTGGGTCGCCTTTGACATCAGGTTGCCGGTCTGCTCCTTGTCGAAGAAGCCGAAGCTCATGCTCTGGAGCTTCTTGAAGAAGTCTTCGCGCAGGTCGTAGGCGCTCCTCTGGGAGAGCGATTCGGAGAGGTAGCGCTGGGCGTAGGAGAACACGCCCCTCAGGAGGCTGAAGAGCACTATCACAGCCGCCAGCAGCAGTAGGCGGCTCTGGAGGCCGCTGGCGAGGGCCGTGTCGATGGCTTCCCCCAGCATCCTCGGCACCACCAGCGCCGACAGGGTGGACGCTATCATCGCCACATATGCGCCGACCAGGTACCACTTGTGCCTGAAGGCATACTTCATCAGACGAAAGACGACTCTCATACCGCGGCCTCCTCGGTCCTGCCCTCTCGGTCCAAAGTGTCCTGCTCGCCGACCCTGTCCCTGAAACCCGGCCTGCGGACCGCGTCGGCCATGATCTCCATCGCCGGGACTACGATATCCAGCTCTTCGGTGGTGAGCACGGCAGCGAGGGCCTCGGTCCTAGCGGCGCGGAGCGACCAGAACTTCTCCACGGCGTCCCTGCCCTCCGGGGTGAGGGAGCAGACGACTGCGCGCCTGTCGGCCGGGTCCTGCTGCCGCTCCACCAGCCCCTTGCCTACCAGACGGGTGATCATCGTGGTGGCAGAGGGCATCTCCACTCCAAGCCGATCTGCGATGCCGCTCATGCGGCGGGGGCCGTCCGCCAGGTAGAAGAGAGTCTTCGCCTGCGGCATGGTCAGGTCCAGCCCCGTCCACGCGGACGAGGGCCTCGCTCTCATCTTGCCCTGCCAGCGCCCCATGTGCTCGATGAGTCTTGCGACGAGCTCTTCGCGTGATTGCATTGCCGAGTCCTAAATATTAGTGTCAGGCTAAGTATTACACACCAGGTGCGCCGCTGTCAAGAGGGCGTGTTGCGGATGCTGCTGGCGGCGCTCTGCGGAGGCCCGGCGACTACAGCAGCAGGCGGGGGACTGTCAACGCAGTGGGCACAGGGGCTACCATTAGACTGGGACGTAAGTCGTGATCGGCCTGCCCCTGCGTGAACGAAGAAGCATAGTGGCAAGGCCGTTCGCCCTGAGCCTGTCGAAGGGTAGTGCTCATCAGAGAGGTGTGAACAACAGATCATTGAGAACAAGAAATGTAGTGCGAGCAATAGCGCGGTTCGTCTGGGTCCCTCTGCTGGCGGTGGCGTCGCTTGCCTACGGCTGCTCGGCCCAGAGCGATGAGATACCGCTTCGCATCCTGGCCATAAACGACTTCCACGGGAACATCGCCACGACGTCCGACTCGTTCGGCGGGGTCGGGCGCGCCGATTACCTGGCCGCCAACATCAGCGCAGCCCGAGACGAGGTCGAGAACTCTGTGTTCGTTTCCGCCGGCGACCTGATCGGAGCGTCGCCGCTCATCTCCGCTCTCTTTCACGACGAGCCAACTATCGAGGCGATGAACCTGATAGGCCTGGACATCAATGGCGTGGGCAACCACGAGTTCGACGAGGGCCTCGCCGAGCTCCGTCGGATGCATCAGGGCGGGCCCCACCCGGTCGACGGCGACCTCGACGGCGACCCGTTCGGCGGCGCGGATTTCGAGCACGTGGCCGCCAACGTCATCGACGACTCCACCGGCGTCACCATCTTCCCTCCCTACGCCGTCCGGGAATATGGGGGCGTAGGCGTCGCGTTTGTCGGACTGACCCTGGAAGGCACACCGACAATAGTGTCCCAGGCCGAGGTGGAGGGGTTGACCTTCTTGGACGAAGTAGAAACGGTCAACTCCCTTGTTCCCACCCTGCGGGAGGAGGGGATCGAGGCCATTGTAGTCCTGCTCCACGAGGGCGGGAGGTCGGACGGCGGTCAGAGCGACTGCGGCTCGGGCCTGACGGGCGCCGTCGCCGAGATCGCCACCCGCCTGGACGACGCGGTGGACGTGGTCATCGCGGGCCATACCAACGATGAGTTCGTCTGCGAGGTCAGCGGCAAGTGGGTCACTATGGCCGACACCCGGGGGCGGCTGTTCACCGTCATCGACGTCACCCTGAGCCGGGCCACCGGGGACCTGACCGTTAAGGCCATCGAGAACAGGCCCAACGCCCAGGCCGGTGTGGCGCCCGACTCCGCTGTCACAGCACTGATCGACAGGTACGAGGCGCTATCGGCGCCACGCGCCAATGTGGTCATCGGCTCCATAACCGCAGACATCTCGCGGGAGCAGAACGCCGCCGGGGAGTCCGCCCTGGGAGACGTAATTGCCGACGCTCAGCTGGAGGCGACGCGAGCCGCGAGCTCGGGCGGCGCGGTGGTAGCCTTCATGAACCCTGGGGGCATCCGTACGAACGTACTCTTCGACAGCGCCGGCCCGGAGTCCGACGGCGAGCTCACCTACGGGGAGGCCTTCTCGGTGCAGCCGTTCGGAAACAGCCTTGTGACCCTTTCGCTCACGGGCGCACAGATCGACGCACTGCTCGAAGCCCAGTTTCGGGAACCCACGGACGATGCCCGCGAGGTGCTCCAGGTCTCGAGCGGATTCAGCTACACCTGGGATGCGGCACGTCCTGTGGGTGAGAGGATCGATCCCTCGACCATCGCCATCGAGGGAGTCACGGTCGACCCAGGCGCGACATACAGGGTGACGGTCAACAGCTTCCTGGCCGGCGGGGGCGACGGTTTCACAGTGCTGAGGGAGGGAACGGAGCGCACCGGCGGGATGATCGATCTCGACGCACTGGTCGCGTACTTCTCCGCGGCCGGCCCGGTCGCCCCGGGCCCGCAGGACCGGATTTCCCGGCGCAACTGACAGCCTGTCGCCCCGCAACCCGGCCAGGCCCGGGAGGCGAAGGGACTGGCGTCGCTCGCGCTATGAGCGGTCGTACTTGTCGTGGTAGCGGACTATGTCGTCCTCGCCCAGGTAATCGCCCGTCTGGACCTCGACGATATGGAGGGGCTCGTCCGTGGGGTTCTCTATCCGGTGCCTCGTGCCGTGGCTGACGTAGGCTGACTCGTTCTCGCGCAGCAGGAACACCTCGTCGCCGCGTGTGACGCGCGCCGTGCCGGCCACGACGACCCAGTGCTCGGCCCTGTGGCGGTGCATCTGGAGCGAGATGGACGCGCCGGGGTTCAGCGTGAGCCTCTTGACCTGGAAGCCAGGGCCGGAGTCGAGGGTGTCGTACGCGCCCCAGGGGCGGTGGACTCGGCGGTGGTTGACGTGCTCGGTGCGGCCGTCACGCTTGAGCCGGTCGACGATGCGCCTCACGTCCTGCACCCTGCTCTTGTCGGCGACCAGAACGGCGTCGGGCGTCTCGACGATGGTGACGTCCTTCACCCCCACGGTGGCGAGGAGGCGGTGCTGGGCGATGAGCAGGGCGTTCTCGGTCGAATCGGCGTACACGTCGCCCTGGGTCACGTTGCCCTTCTCGTCGCGGTCCTGCTGCTCCCATAGCACCGACCACGCCCCGATGTCCGACCAGCCCGCGTCCAGGGGGACGACGGCGCAGCCCGCGAAACCCTTGCGGGCGTGGGGGTCCGCGTCGTTGTCCCGCGCCGCGCCTTCCATCACGGCGTAGTCGATGGACTCGCTGGGGCAGCCGACCAGCTCGGCGGCGCCCGGCCTGTAGAAGAGGCCGTCCCTGTGGCCGTTGGAGTGTGCCGACCTGCAGGCGGCGGCGATGTCCGGTCGGTGGTGGTCGATCTCCGCGAGCCAGGCCGATGCCCTTAGCATGAACATGCCGCTGTTCCAGAGCCACTTGCCCGACTCCACGAATTTGGCGGCGACTTCGGCTTCAGGCTTTTCGACGAACTCGGACAGGCCGAAACCGCTGCCGGCCCCGTCCATCGAGTCACCCTTCCTGATGTACCCGTAGCCGGTGTGCGGCGTGGTTGGGACGACGCCGAAGGTGACGACGTAACCTTGCTGGGCGAGCCTGGCTGCGCTCCGGGCCGCGTTGTGGAATTCCGATTCGTCCTGCATGAGGTGGTCTGCGGGCAGCACCAGCATCAGCGCGTCGTCCTCGCCGTTGCCCGCCTCCAGCAGGTTGAGGGCCGCAAGGGTGAGTGCGGGGGCCGTGTTCCTCGCGACCGGCTCGATCACCATCTCCGCCCCCTCGACGCCGAGCTCCCGCAGCTGGTCGAGGGCCAGGAAGCGGTGTGACTCGTTGCAGACGACCACCGGCGGCGCCGTATCCAGGGGTCGGACGCGGCGCAGGGTCTGCTGGAACATGGTGCCGTCGCCGACTAGGGGTATGAACGGCTTGGGGAGGTGTTCGCGGGAGAGGGGCCACAGCCGCGTGCCCGACCCCCCGGCCAGTATCACGGGGTGTATCTTCACTGCTGGTCCTCCTTGCCTAGCTCCTCGATCTGCCGCCTCACCTCGATGAGACGCTGCCTGATGCGCGGGTTCTCGTCCAGCTGTTCCCCAGTGCGCTCCATGTACCCGTCTATGGTCGCAAGCGCCGCCTCGGCGTCGCCCTCGTGGAAGTGCTGCGTGGCCCTGAGCTCCATAACTTCGATACGACCCGGCGCGGCCTCGGACGCCCGGTCGGTGTGTTCCCTCGCCAGCTTCATCGTAGTGGCGTCGTCCGGGGACGCGCGCTGGTAGATGCGGGCCAGCGCCAGGTGCAGGCGCCACTCGCGGGGTTCGGCCTCGAGGGCGGCCTCGCCTTGGTTCATGGCGACAGCGAACACCGCCCGTCGCTCCTGGGCGGTGAGGTCGTTCCAGGCCGAGTTCAGCCCTGTCAAGGTGAACCGCAGCGGGTAGATATCCAGCCACGGAGCGGCGTCGACGGAGGCCAGCAGGCTCTCCAGCCGCTCAGTCCCCGAACGGCGCTCGGACAACGCGGCGTCCGCCTCCCGCGACCCCGTCAGCGGCCCTATGACGGCGAAGTATGCGAGCACCAGCATCGCAGCGCCGCCCGCGACCGCGGCCCCGGCCTTCACGGGGCCTTCGAGCCCGCCGAGCCGCTCCAGGAGTCCGGGGCCCGGCCCATCGTGGGAGTGGCCCGGACCGAACGCGGCTTCCGCAGGCGTCGTTTCCAGGTAGAGCACGAAGCCGATTTCCAGGTAGAGCACGAAGCCGATCAGGAGATGAAGCTGGATGACGGTGCCGGGCGTGTCGAACAGCAGAAGGTTCTGGACGAAGTAGCCCGTCAGCGCCGCCCCGACCATCAAGGTGAAGAGCTGCGCATCCGGTTGCAGCTCCCGGATTCGCCTGGCGAGGACCCAGGCCATGACCAGCCAGATCGCGAGGTAGGCGGCCAGCCCCAGCGCGCCCGTCGTGACCATCTCCTCGATGACCCTGTTGTGGGCTTGGTCGAAGTGGAGGAGCGTAGAGTCGACCGCGCGCTGCTCGGTGAGGTGCCGGTCGTAGGCGACGGCGAAGTTCTCCGGCCCCCAGCCGAGCACCGGCCTGTCCGCGAATCCCTGCAGCCCCATCAGCGTCGAGGTCCACCGGGAGCGCACCGACCGGTCCTCAGTACCGAGGCTGGCCAGGCGCTGCAGGGTGAGGCTCGACTCGGCGACGCTCTCGAACGCGTCGGTGTTGCGGACGAGAAGGAACACGACGACGAGCACCGCGCCAGCCACGGCGAGGGCGACAGACGCGGTCCTGACGGGCCTGATCTTGCCCCACAGGACGTAGCCGACGATGAACGTGCCCAGCCCGGCGGCGAGCCCGACGATCGCCCCCCTGGTGCCGCTCTGGTAGAGCATCAGCAGGTCCAGCACGATCACCGAGACCCAGAACACGCGCATCAGCGTTTCCGGGGAGGCCCATGCCGTCCGCTGCGGCTCCGTCCGCTGCCTGCGACCTCGGCGGCTTCCTCGCCCCACACGGCTGGCGGACTCGTCGCTTCCGTCCCTGGGAGCCGCGAGTGAGTGGGCCAGGAACGCCGCGGCAACCAGGGCGTTCACGAGCATGTAGGCCCCGACGTACGTGGCATTGCCGAGAGTGATGCTGATCCTCGGGGCGTCGACCAGGTAGGGGAGCACATCGAGCCCCGCCATCTGGGAGACGCCCAGCAGGCCCATCACGAGCCCGACGGCGAGGTTGACGTTCAGGACCAGCCGCCAGTCCCGGAAGGTCCTGAACATGGACGCGAGCATGACTGTAAAGGCCGCGTAGTGGAGCAGCCCAATCCAGCCCTGCATCCGCTCGTACGTCGACCACAGGCTGCGCTGAAGGCTGACCCCCGCGAACGAGGCGACCAGCACGACCGCGACGTAGATCGCAAGCACCCACACCAGCCGCGATCTGGGGAGCCGGTAAGCCGGATGCCAGAGCACCAGGACAAGCCAGAGGGCGAAGGCCAGTTCGATCAGGAGTCTTGTGTACACGGCCTTGCCCACGACGTACGGGAACATCGTCGACGGCAGCGGGTCCGCCATCACGATCAGGGGTGCGACTAGCACGAGGGCCAGGACGACCCTCACGGCATTGGCAAGCGGCTTCTCCACCTATCTGTGCGTCGCGTGCGGCTCCATTGGACTGCCGGACATTATATCTGGCATTGCAAAGAACACCGCATCGCCGGGTGCCATTTGCAAAGTGGGGGGCTGCTGTGTACTCTCTACGGCATGGAAATCCAGCGAATTACCGATTCCCCGTTCCTCTGGGGCGCAGTCGGATTGGTCATCGGCGGCGCCCTTGGCGTCACGACGGTGTCGGCTTGGATCGTGGCCATCGTACTGGGCGGACATCTCCTCTACCTGAAGTTCAGGGGACCCGCCCAGCACCAGAGCGAGGGGATGTTGTTCGCCTCCGGGCCCGCGTTCATGATGGCCTGGATGCTGGGCTTCGTCGTGCGCGGACTGATTAGCTGACGGCTCGGCCTCCGCCGTTGAAGGCATCCCTCTTCGTCACCTGCGTCGTCGACCAGTTCTACCCGGAGATCGGGGAGAGCACCGTCCGCGTCCTCAGGCGTCTCGGGGTCGACGTTGACTTTCCCGAGGACCAGACGTGCTGCGGACAGCCGGCGTTCAACTCGGGCTTCCGGTCGGATGCCAAGCCGCTGGCCCGTCGCTTCCTGGACACGTTCGAGGACGCAGAAGCAGTCGTGATTCCTTCAGGATCATGCACGGCGATGGTGCGCGCCTTCTACCCCGAGCTGTTCCACGACGAGCCCGAACTGGCTGCCAGGGTCGACGCCGTGGCGGGCAAGACCTTCGAGCTGACTGAGTTCATAGTCGACGTTTTGGGCGTCACTCGCTTCCCCGGGACTCCCGACGCTCCCAGTCGCACCGTGACCTACCACGAGGGTTGCCACCTGCGCCGCGAGATAGGCGTCACGACGCAGCCGCGCGCGCTCATCGAGGCCGCCCCCGGAGTCGACCTCGTGGAGATGGAGCAGGCGGAGGTCTGCTGCGGCTTCGGCGGGACCTTCGCGGTCAAGTACGCCGACATATCCGGGGCGATGCTGGCCGACAAGGTGCGCAGCATCGAAGCAACGGGCGCGGATGCGGTGGTCTCTTGCGACAGCACCTGCCTGATGCAGATCGGCGGCGGTCTGGAGAAGCAGGGCTTGGCCGCGAGACCCCTCCACGTGGCCCAGCTCCTCGACGAGGCCACGGCCTGAGATGGACCTGAAGGCGAGGGCGTTCAGGAAGGGCGCCGCAACCGCGATTGCAGACCCCGTAGTCCAGCGGAACATGCAGGGGCTGTACGACAACTTCCACAAGGGCCGCGAGCGTGCCGGCGACGCGACGCCCGGCTGGGAGGACCTGCGAGACCGGGCCCGCGCGGTCAAGGCCCACACCATCGAACACCTCGACCACTACCTGGACATGGCGGCCACGAACGTCGAGAAGGCCGGGGGCAAGGTGTACTTCGCGCAGGACGCTGCGTCGGCGACCCGCTACGTGCTGGACCTGGCGAGGGATCGCGGTGTCAAGACCGTGATCAAGAGCAAGTCCATGATCTCCGAGGAGATGGGGCTGAACGGGCACCTGGAGCGGGCCGGGATCGAGCCGGTCGAGACTGACCTGGGCGAGTACCTGATCCAGCTTCGCGGTGAGACGCCCTACCACATCATCGCGCCGGCCGTGCACCTCTCCCAGGACCAGGTGTCGGACCTGTTGCAGGAGGAGTTGGGCGGGCCGCGCTACGAACACGCGGAGGAGCTTACGGCCGCCGCCCGGGCCGAGCTCCGCGGCAAGTTCATCGCGGCGGACATGGGCATCACGGGCGCGAACTTCCTGGTCGCCGAAACGGGCACGCTGGTCCTCGTGACCAACGAGGGCAATGGCAGGATGTGCACCTCGATGCCCCGCGTCCACGTGGCCATCATGGGCATGGAGAAGGTCGTCCCCTCGATGGAGGACATGGGGATGTTCCTGCGGCTGCTGATCAGGTCGGCGACAGGCCAGCGCCTCTCCAGCTACGTGACGATGGTGAACGGACCCCGGCGAGACGATGACGTGGACGGCCCGGAGGAGTTCCACCTAGTGATCGTCGACAACGGCCGCTCGAAGATGCTCGCCGACCCGGAGATGCGCGAGGCCCTCTACTGCATCCGGTGCGGCGCGTGCCTCAACGCCTGCCCTGTATACCGCAAGGTCGGCGGCCACTCCTACGGCTGGGTCTACTCGGGCCCCATCGGCGCGGTTGTGTCTCCGATACTGACGAACCTGCCGGACGCGAAGGACCTGCCGAACGCGTCGAGCCTGTGCGGGGCCTGCCGCGAGGCGTGCCCGGTGAGGATCGACATCCCGCGGATGCTGCTGCACCTGCGCAGCGATCTCGCGGAGGGAGGCAGGCACTCGGGCGCCCGCCGCGCGTCGCCGGTCGAGTGGCTGATGATGAAGGCGTGGCGGCTCACGGTCGGGCGGCCGTCGATGCTGAGGCTGATGGCACGTATCGGAAGGGCGGCCCAGAAGCCCCTGGCGAAGGACGGCAGGCTGCGAAACCTTCCGCCGCCGCTGTCCGGCTGGACGCGCCACCGGACGTTCCCGACGATAGCCGCGCGCTCCTTCAGGGAGCGCTGGCAAGATGGAGTCCGGGATGAGTGAGCGAGGGGAGTTCATGGCGCGGGTGCGGAGCGCGCTGGGCCGCAGCAGTGCGGTCCGGCCGTCGCAGATTCCCGGCGACACGGCGCTCTCCCTGGACTCGACCGACGTAAGCAGGCGCGCCTGGGCGGTGCTCGATGAGGCGTCCGAGAGGTCGGTGGAGCTCCTGGCGGACCTGGAGGCCGCGGCGTCCGCAGCGGGATGGAAGGTCGTGAGGGCCGAATCGCCCGAGGAAGCGGCGGCTTACGTCAGGTCTGTCGGCATCGACGTGGAGGCACGGACGGCCGTTAGGTCGGCCCACGAGGTCCTCGCCCGGATGGAGATCGACGAGGCCCTGGCCGAAGCGGGCATAGCCACGCACACCATGACGCTGGCCGGGGACGACCCAGACGCCGAGCGCGACGCCCTGCGCGAGGCCGCGATCCACGCGGGCATTGGGGTGACGGGCGTGGACTACGCCGTGGCCGAGACGGGCAGCGTCGTGTTGCTCGCGCGGTCCGAGGTGAGCCGTCTGCCGGCGCTGCTGCCGCCCACCTACGTCGCAATTGTCGAGCGGGGCAAGGTCCTGCCGTCGCTGGACGAGCTGTTCACCCTGCGCCGCGACGAGTTCTACCTCGACAATCTGGGCAGCTACCTGAACATCATCACCGGCCCAAGCCGCACTGCGGACATAGCCCAGACGCTAGTGACGGGAGTCCACGGCCCCGGCGACGTGCACATGGTCCTGCTGGAGTAGCAGTCGGCCGGTTGTGCTGCCGGCCCGCAGCTACTCCAGTAAGTGTTCAGGGCGGCGCTTCGGCCTCTTCCCCCCGAGGGGGAAGATTGAGATGGGGGCTCTCGCCCTGCCAACGAGCAAAGCTGCTCATGTCACACCAAGGCTGAACGGTTCCCTACTCGAAGATGTCCTTGACGGACATTCGCCAGCCAGAGACGACATTGCCGAGGTTGAGGGTGTCCGATTCCTCCAGGGCCACTATATCGGTCCGGGAGCGATGGACCTTCGCTGTCCTGTTGTGAGGGTTCACGACCACGACCGCTAAAGCGCCTGCATCGAGCCAGTCCGCCACCCTCTCGTCCATCTCGGTGTAGAGGTCGCTGGGAGAGACCACCTCGACTGCGAGGTCGGGCGCTCCTGGGAAGTAGGCGTCGCGGTCCTCAACGGATTCCGCGCGCTCGCGTCGAACGTAAGCTGCGCAGGGTGCGCGGACGTGGTCGGGGTCCGACTCCAGCAGGAAACCCGTGCCACCGGCGTAGACAGTGCCCAGCCGGTTCGCCTTGACGTGAATGCCCAGTGAGACGGTGATGGATGCGGAGACGTGCCCTTCGAGGAATCCCCGGTACGGCATCGTCCTCAATTCGCCCCTGACGAGCTCATGCCGGAAGCCGTCCTCGGGCATCCGCATCAGCTCCTCCGCTGTAACAGGCCGCGTTGGCGTGACCATTGCCTCACTAACTCCTCAGTTCGTATTGTTCACCAGTGGCGGCACTCGCCAAAACGGCGAGAGATCCTGCACCGTCGAATGCGGCAGGCCTCAGCGCCTGGTTATCTTGCCGGCGGCGTTGATGTGGTGGGTGTCCCAGGTCTTGGCGTCGTTCTTCTCGATGACCTCGCGAATGGCCTCGGCGGCGAGGGCAGGGTCGAGCCTCAGCACCGTTCCTATGGCGACGAACAGCACGTCGACAGCCTCGCTGGCGACCCGCTCGTCCGACTCACCCGCGATGGCTTCGTGCAGCTCGCGGACCTCCTCGTCCTGGATGAGGATGCGAGCGAGGAGGTCGTCACGCGACGCCACATCGGTTATGCCGAAGCGCTCGTGGAAGGCCTGGACGCAGGCGGCGAGCTCGGAGATGCGGGCCTCGGGGTCCCCCGCGCTCATCGCTCCGCCGCGCCGACCCCGATGAGGCGGACGGCCTGCTCGGTGGCGCTTGCGATCAGCTCGGCGACACGGTCCGACGCCTCGTCCAGCGTCATGGGGGCCTGTGTGATGGCGACCGCCGCCGCTATGCCGTGCTCGTGGACGTCGGTGAACCCGGCACCCAGCGAGCCGGAGACTCCGATCACCGGGATGTCCCTCTCCCCGGCAAGCCTGGCCACGCCGATGGGCGCCTTATTGTAGACGGTCTGGAAGTCCATGCAGCCCTCGCCGGTGATGATCAGGTCCGCGCCGTCCAGGCGGCTAGCAAGGTCGACCGTGTCGAGGACTATGTCGACGCCGGGGCGCAGCCTGCCGTCCAGGAAGGCCATGATGCCGCCGCCGAGGCCGCCCGCCGCTCCGGAGCCCGGCACGTCGTTCACGTCCGCGCCCAGGTCGCGCTTCACGACCTCTGCGAAATTGGCCAGGGCCGCGTCGAGCTGCTCCACCATCTCGGGGGTCGCGCCCTTCTGCGGCCCGTAGACCGCCGACGCTCCCTCCGGCCCGGTGAGCGGGTTGTTGACGTCGCAGGCCACGTCGAACTCGGCTTCGGCCGACCTCGGGTCGAGTCCCGATACGTCTATGCGGGCGAGGTTAGCGAGCGCCGCGCCTCCGGGCGGCAGCTCAGCGCCGCTAGCGTCGAGCAGCCTGACGCCCAGGGCCTGCGCCATGCCGGCCCCGGCGTCGTTCGTGGCGCTGCCGCCGATGCCCAGGATGAAGCGCCGGTATCCCGCCTCCAGCGCCTCCAGGATCACCTCGCCCAGTCCGTACGTCGTCGCGTTCAGGGGGTCGCGGTCCTCCAGTCGCACCAGGGCCAGCCCGGAGGTGCGCGCCATCTCGGCAACGGCCGTGACGCCGTCGCCCATCGCGCCCCACTCGGCCGAGACGGTTTCCCCCAGCGGCCCAGTCACGTCCGACGTGATGATGCGGCCGCCCGACGTCTCGACCAGCGTCTCCAGCGTGCCGTCGCCGCCGTCCGCGACCGGCACCAGCACCACCTCGGCATCCGGCAGCACCCGCCGCACGCCGTCGGCCATGGCCCTGGCGGCGTCGGAGGCGTAGATGCTGCCCTTGTAGCTGTCGGGAGCGATGACGATCTTCATGATTGGAAGTCCTCTGGTGAATCGACGGCGCAATTATATCCCACGTTTCCCGGATCAGCCGTGTCGGCCTGGACGATTGCAAGAGTGATAGAATTGGAGCGAGGTCCATGTTGCCACAGCGGGAGAGATTGCTGGTTGGCAGTGGTCTAGGCGATACCTCTCAGGAGGGCGAACATGTCAACCGAGACGCGAGCCCAGAAAATCGAGTCCTACGGAAGTGCTTACGAGACCCTCGTGGCCGGCTTGGAGAGGTTTCCAAGGGAAATGTGGGACTTTCGAGCCGAACCCGGAAGCTGGAGCATCCGTGAGCATGTGGTCCACATCACAGACAGCGAAGTCAACAGCTACGTTCGGTGCCGTAGATTCATAGCTGAGCCAGGTCAACCCCTCATGGCTTACGACCAAGACATCTGGGCATCCGCGCTGGACTACTCCAGCCGAAACACAGACGATGCCTTGGATCTGTTCCGGCTGCTACGCCGTCAGACGTATGCCATCGTGAGATCACTGCCCGAGTCAGCTTGGGCGAACACCTGCTACCATCCGGAAAACGGAGACATGACCTTGGATGACTGGCTGGATGTATACGATGCCCACATCCCTGAGCACCTAGGCGGAATGCAGGAGAACTACGACGCTTGGCTTAAGGCCACAGGCTCGGAAACATAGGTGGAGTCCCGGTCAGGACCCTGTCAAAGGCGGCTGTTCTGTCCAGCCGCCTCACTTGTCGACGCTACACTTGAATCTCCTCCATCGGTTCGTCGCCCTGGCTCGTCAGGGAGAGCACACCTCGTCATGGTAGAATCGCGCCTCGTATCGCGGGAGTGGTGAGTTGACCGTCGAGGAGCTCAAAGCCCTTACCTGTGCGGAGATCGACCGCAGGGGCGAAGAGGCTGTGGGGATTGCCCAGGACATCCTTGTTCACCCTGAGCCCGGGTACAGGGAGGAGCGCACGGGTCGTGTCGTCGCCGACAAGCTGGCGTCGCTGGGCCTCCCCGTCGAGAGGGACATCGCGCTGACGGGCTCCAGGGCCGTGCTGGACACGGGCAGGGCGGGCCCGACGGTGGCCGTGATGGGCGAGCTCGATTCGCTGATCGTGCCCGGCCACCCGAACGCCGACGCCTCGACGGGCGCGGCCCACGCCTGCGGCCACCACTGCCAGATCGGCTCGATGATCGCGGCGGCCATGGGGCTGCAGGCCTCCGGCGTCATGGAGGCGCTGTCGGGGCGCGTCGCGCTGCTCGCCGTGCCCTCCGAGGAGTACATCGAGATCGAGTACAGGGACGAGCTTCGCAGGGCCGGCGGCATCGAGTTCCTGGGCGGCAAGCCGGAGTTCATCAGGCTGGGTAAGCTGGACGACGTGGACATGGCGATGATGACGCACACCATCGCGGCGCCGCGGAACGCGAAGTTCGCCCTGGGCGGCACGAACAACGGAATGCTCTCCAAGCTCATCGCCTTCAGGGGAACGGCGGCCCATGCCGGCGCCGCGCCTCACGCGGGCGTGAACGCCCTCAACGCCGCCATGATAGCCATGTCGGCCATACACGCCCAGCGGGAGACCCACAGGGATGAGGACACGATCAGGATCCATCCCATCATCACCCGAGGCGGTTCGGCGGTCAGCTCCGTGCCGGCAGACGTGCGCATGGAGACTTTCGTGAGGGGGCGCAGCGTCGAAGCCTTCACCATGGCGGCGCGCAAGGTCGACCGGGCGTTGAGGGCCGGCGCCATGGCCGTCGGGGGCAGCGTCACGATTACGACCCTGCCCGGCTACATGCCAATCCGCAGCGAGCAGACTATGCTCGACCTCCACACGGCCAACACGACGTCGCTCGTGGGCGAGGACAAGGTCGTGCCGCTGGGGCACCGCCCAGGCTCGACGGACATGGGGGACGTGTCGCAGATCATGCCCGTCATACACCCCTACGTCGTCGCGGCGACCGGGAGGGCCCACGGCGCTGACTACGTGATCGAGGACTACGAGACGGCCGTGCTGACGGCGGGCAAGGCGATGGCGATGACGGTCATCGACCTACTGGCGGACGGCGCGGCGAAGGCCCTGCAGGTCAAGGGCTCCTTCAGGGCGCCCATGACCAAGGACGAGTACCTCGCGACACTTCGCAGCGTCACGAGCGAAGAGACCTACGAGGAGTAGGCGAATGCAGGTCCGCGTAGGGCATGGCAGCGCGCGAGCCGCCCGTGGCTGACCTGCACGGGCTGAAGGCCGTCGCCCAGCTTGCCGTGGACCGGCGCAGGGAATGGCTGACCTCCGTGGTCGACGACGTGCTGGCCGCTCCCGAGACGGGATTCCGCGAGTTCAGGACCGCAAAGCTCGTCGGCGACAGGCTGGCGGAGCTTGGCATCCCCGCCCAGAACGGTATCGCCATGACCGGCCTGAAGGCGACCCTGCACGGCGCCGGCGCCGGCCCGACCGTCGCCATCATCGGCGAGATGGACTCGATCATGGCGCCCGGGCATCCGCATGCCGACCCGGCCACCGGGGCCGCCCACGCGTGCGGACACAACGCCCAGCTTGGGATGATGCTCGGCGCGGCTGCTGCCCTGTCGTCTCCCGAGGTGCTCGAGGCCTTGTCGGGCCGCGTCGTGCTGATGGCCGTGCCTGCCGAGGAGTTCATCGACGTCGAGTACCGCTGGGGGCTGTGGCAGGAAGGGAAGCTCGGCCTCCTCTCCGGCAAGCAGGAGTTCATCCGGCTGGGCGCGTTCGACGACGTGGACATGGCGATGATGGTTCACACCTCGTCCAGCCCGGGGGACTCCAAGTTCTCGGGCGGCGGCAGGAACAACGGCCACCTCGTGAAGTACGTCCGGTTCATGGGGAAGGCATCCCACGCCGGAGGGTCGCCCCACAGGGGCGTGAGCGCGCTCCAGGCCGCGATCGTAGCGCTCAACGCCGTCAACACCCAGCGGGAGACCCTCAGGGACAGCGACTCCGTGCGGCTGCACGGCATCATCACATCGGGCGGCCACTCGGCCAATGCCACGCCCGCCGACGTCCGGTACGAGGGCAGGGTGCGGGGCGCCTCGCTGGACGCGATTGCCGACGCCTCGATGAAGGTGGACCGCTGCCTGCGGGCCGGCGCGCTGGCGCTGGGAGCCGACGTACGCATCGTCTCGATACCCGGCTACCTGCCCATTCGCCACGACCCGGCGCTGATGGGGGTGTTTCGCGACAACGCCGTCGAGCTGGTGGGCGGGTCCGGGTTCGTCGAGCACCGGCGCGACGTGGTGCGCGGCGGCTCTACCGACATGGGCGACCTGAGCCACATCATGCCCGCCATCCACCCGTACACCGGCGGCGCGGTCGGCATGGGGCACGGGACCGACTACGTCGTGCGGGACTACGAGCAGGCGGTGATGCGCCCGGCCAAGGCCATGGCGATGGCCGCCATCGACCTCCTTGCGAACGGCGCGGCAAAGGGCCTCGAGGTGCTGGCAAAGAGCAGCCCGTCCCTAACGAAGCAGGCCTACCTGGACCTCCAGGAAAGCCGCCTCAACGACGAGCTATACGAGGGCCGCTGACCCCTTAGACCGAGCGGCTCAATCCCCGAAATAGCCCGCCAGGTCTGCGCGGTTCTTGGCCAGCCACGCTACGTTGAGGCGCACCGTCTCCAGCGACTGGCTGATGGCCCGGTCGGCGGCCGGCGTGGGGTGCTCGTCGAAGAAGCCCTCCACGTCATCGAGCTTCTCCTGCGTCGTGAACCGGGCGGTGATGCCGACCAGCCGTGACAGGGCGAACAGGCCGTCGCTGTAGCGCCTGCTGAACTCGTCCCAGTTCTCCTTAACGAAGTCCCACGCCATGTCCCTGCCCAGCCGGTTGGACGCCACTCCCGAGACCACCTGGATGGTGTCGTGGTAGCGCACACGGTCCGACAGCGACCGGTCGAGCGTCTCTCCCAGCAGCCCCGTGTCGCTGAAGTTGCCGAGGGCCATGAGGAGGCGCATCTTTTCCTCCTCCAGCGGCGAGCGGTCGTACAGGTCCCAGACCGTGCCGTAGGTCGACTCGTCGCCCTGCTGGGCCGCCAGGTTGAATACCACGCCGCGAATGTCCGGGTGGACCTCTGCCGGTTCGTCGGTGTAGCGCTCGAAGAGCGAGGCGGCCGTACCCAGCGTCGCCTCGTCGTCGTACTTGCCGAGCTGGCCCAGGATCGTCGAGCGCATCAGCGCGTCCAGCTCCCTCTCGCCCGGCCGGGCCTCCCAGCCGACACGCTCGCCGGCAGGGCCGTAGACCGACCGCATCATCGCCGCGAACCTGTCGTAGTAGGGCTCGTCGGCGACCAGCAGGTCGATCTTGCCGAAGTTGGCCGAGACGTCCTCCCACACGATGGCGTTCGTCTCATTCACGTACGACTGCGCCAGCGACAGGAACTGGGTGACGGGCAGGTAGGCCGCGCGTGCCAGGGCGAAGGCGTCGTTCTGCAGCCCCAGCCGGTCGATGGCCGAGACCTCCATCCCCTCGACCGCGGGCCGCAGCCGCTCCCAGCCGTCGCCGCCGTAGTTGACCCTGTAGAAGCCGACCTGGTCCGGGTTGACCTTGACCCATCCGCCCGCGTCGGACGCAAGGCTGATCGTCGCCTGCGGGCCATCCATCAGCGCTGACGCTGACGCCCCGCCCTGCGCGGCTACTTTGAGCGGCACGTGCCACGTCGTCTCCTCCGTCGCGTCGGGGTCGACCAGGTGCTCGTAGACGAAACGAGACTGGGAAGCATGGAGCTCGACTCCGGCGTCTCCATGGACCGCCTCGACGTCCAGCACCGGGTAGCCGGTCTGCTGTACCCACGTATCCATGATCTCGGCAACGGGCTTGCCGGACGCCTCGCCCAGCGCGTTCCAAAGGTCGCGCGTCACGGCGTTGTCGTACTGGTGGCGCGAGATGTACCGCCGCAGCCCCTCGCGGAAGGTCTCCTCGCCCAGGAAGTCCTCGAGCATGCGCAGGACCGAGCCGCCCTTGCTGTAGCTGATCGCGTCGAAGAGCTGGCCGATCTCCGCCGGGTCCTTCACCTCCTGCTCGATGGGGTGCGAGCTGCGGAGCCCGTCCAGGCTCAGGGCGCTGTTGGTGTCGCTCGAGACGAACTGCGTCCACATCTCCCACTCGGGGAAGAGCCAGTCCACCGCCTTGTCGCCGACCCACGACGCGAAGCTCTCGTTGAGCCACAGGTCGTTCCACCACGCCATCGTCACCAGGTCGCCGAACCACATGTGCGCCATCTCGTGGGAGATGATGGCCGCGATCCGCTGCCTCACCTGCACGGACGTCCGCTCGGGGTCGACCAGCAGCACCACCTCGCGGTAGGTGACCGCGCCCCAGTTCTCCATCGCGCCCGCCGCGAAGTCGGGGATGGCGATGTGGTCGAGCTTGGGAAGTGGGTAGGGGACTCCGAAGTAGTCGTTGAAGAAGGACAGGAGCTTGACCGACGTCTCGGCGGCGAACTCGCCGTGGGACTCCTTCCCGGCCGTCGCCCACACCCGCACCAGGGTGCCGTTGTCCGCAGTGCGCTCCACGCACCTGATGTCGCCCACGATGAAGGCCAGGAGATAGGTGGACATCACCGGCGTGTCCTCGAACCTGACGCGCCTAAGGCCGCCGTCCACCGCCGACTCCTCGGCGATCATCGTGTTCGACACGGCCTCGAGGTCCTCGGGGACGACGAGCGTGACCTCGAACGTCGCCTTCATCGACGGCTCGTCCCAGCACGGGAATGCGCGGCGGGCGTCGGTCGCCTCGAACTGCGTCGTCGCCAGGTGCCGCTCCTCGCCGTTCATGTCGGTGTATCGGCTGCGGTAGAAGCCGCGGAGCCGGTCGTTCAGCTCGCCGGTGAACTCGATCTCCAGCCGGGCTGGTCCCACAGGCAGCGTTTCGTCGAAGGCGAACGAGGCCGTCTCGGCCTCCTCGTCCAACGTCGTACTGCCCGGCAGCGCCTCCCCGGCCGGCGACTCGACCCTGCACGAGGAGATCGCAAGCTCCGCTGCGTTCAGGACGATGGAGTCCGTGGGCTGGAGTACCTCGATGTCGATGGCGACGCTTCCCGTGAACGTGAAAGCCTCCAGGTCGGGCTGCAGCGTCAGCGTGTATCTGCTCGGCCTGACATCCTTCGGAAGCATGACGGCATTCGATTCAGTCATTGTGGTCCTTTCGGTTGAGGTGGTCGGATAAGTCGGGCCGAAGGGCTTGGCGATGTGGCGATCGCCCGCGTTCTGCTACTTGCCCTTCCAGTTGGGCTTGCGCTTCTCGGCGAAGGCTCTCGGGCCCTCGACGAAGTCCGCGGAGGCCACGGCGCGATCATACTCGCTGTAGCTGCCCGCCATCGCCTCCTCCAGCGACGTCTCCAGCCCCATCATCGCCATCTGCTTGCTGGCGCGTACGGACAGCGGCGCGCCATCGACGATCTCGCCCGCCAGCCGCCTGGCCGCTTCGAGGGCTAGTCCCCTGGGCGCGACCTCGTTGACGAGTCCCCACCTGTGGGCGTCGTCCGCGCCGATAGGATTGCCCGTCAGCAGCATCCCCATGCCGATCTTGAGCGGCAGCTGTCTCGGGATCCTGTGCACCCCGCCAGCCGCCGCCACGAGTCCGACGTTGACCTCCGGCGCGCCGAACTGGGCTGACTCGTCCGCGACGATCAGGTCGCACGCCAGGGCGATCTCCAGTCCGCCGCCGACCGCGTACCCGTTCACCGCCGCGATGATCGGCTTCCAGCACTCGAAGTCGCTGGTGATCCCGCCGAAGGGGACTGTGGACGCATCGGGATAGGCCTGCCCCGCGGCCCCGTGCTCGGCGTGGTACTTCAGGTCGTTCCCCGCGCAGAAGGCCCGCTCGCCGGACCCCGTGAGGACCGCGACCCACACCTCGGGGTCGTCGCGGAAGTCCAGGAATACCCTGCGCATCTCGACGCTCGCCGGGGGGTGAATGGCATTCAGGCTCCTGGGGCGGTCGATGGTGATGTACGCGATGCGGTCTCGCTTCTCGTACTTGATGAATTCGAGGTTCATTGAATCTCCGTAGGGAATTGGAATGGGCAAAGTATAGCAGTTGCCACGCCTCCCCCGTGGCGACGTAGGGGCGGACCCACGTGTCCGCCCGCCGGGGCGATGTGGGCTCTGAACGGCCCGCGCGCGGCCCCTCGGCTCGACGCCGGCCGCGAGAAAAATGTTAGCGTGGAAGTAGGCAGCTGAACATGCGCAGCCGCCTCGATTTGGCCAATCGAAACATCCAGCACAGCATCAGACGAGGAGGCACCACCGATGTCCAGGATCATAGCCGCATTGATTGTGGCGACCGTGGCCGCTGCGGCCCTCTTTCCCATCTCCGTTCCCGCAGAAGCCCAGAGCGCAGCAAGTCTGAACCTGATCGTACGCAACGTCACGCCGGGCCAGCCGATCACTCCTCCGATCGCCGTAGTTCACGACAGCGGCGCGTCACTGCTCCCGCAGAACGCCGGCTCCCTCGACGGACTGGAGGAGCTGGCCGAGGCCGGCGCGCAGTCTCCTCTCGCGGCATCCCTTGCGGAGCTCGATGGCGTGAACGGCGTATTCAGCCTCGACCCGCCTCCGATTCCGCCGGGCGACGAGGTCACCGTGGCCATCACTGCGTCTCCAGGCGACCATGTCAGCGTCATCGCGATGCTGGCTTGCACCAACGACGCCATCACCATCGGCACCCTGGTGGTGTCGGAGTCGGGGCAGGCCATGTCCTCCGGGCGCGTCTATGACGCGGGTACCGAGGACAACACCGAGACCGCTGACACTGTCCCATGCCTGGGAGGCGAGAGCGCCGGAGTGTCGGGTCCCAACTCGCCCGACGGCGAGGGCCGTATCGCGCACCACCCGGGTATCGCCGGAGGGGCCGACCTCACCAGGGCTGAGCATGGCTGGGACAACGTCGCCATGCAGCTGTTCCTTTCGGACGCCGACGAAGTCCCCGCCGGGGTCGAGTTCGGCCTGACCATCGACAACCTGACGCTCGGGCAGCCCATAACGCCCCCGCTGGCCGTGGTGCATGATCCCAACGTCGACGTGCTCGTATACGACAGCCCTGACGAGCTCGAGGGCATCGCCGACCTGGCCGAGGGAGGCGCTCGGGACGCCCTGGCGGCTACCCTCCGCACGCGACCAGGCGTCGTGGCGGTGAAGAACCTGGACGCCGTCGGACCCATACCGGCGGGAACGTCGCTGATCGCCGACGCGAGCGGCGTCCTGGGCGCGCACGTGTCCGTAGTGGGGATGTTCGCCTGCACCAACGACGCTTACATCCTCGCTGCCCTCCCGGTGGAGGGCACGGCGGGTGAGGTACGCCAGGCGTCCACGGTCGCGGGCGTAATCGACTCCGGGTCGGAGGCCAACGACGAGACGGCGGCCACGGTGCCGTGCCTGGGCGGCGGCCCCGCGGCATTCTCCCCAGGCCTGGGCGAGGGTTCGAGGTCGGTCCACGCCGGCATAGCAGGCGGCGCCGACCTGGACCCCGTGCAGCACGGGTGGACTGCCGAGACGACGGCCAGGGTCAGCATCCACGAGCCGGGCAGGTCGCAGGTGCTCGCCCCTCCGCCGGTGCCCGTATCCGCGCCCGTTCCCTCAATACCCGGGAGTGTCCAGCCGGCGCTGCCCGTGACTGGCGACTACTCGCCGCCCTTTGCCTGGATACTGGCTGCCGGACTGGCCGGCGCGCTACTGGTAGTCTCGGGCTCCATGCTCGTCGCCCGGCAGCGCGTCCGGCGGGGCAGGTACGAATAGGCTATGATAGTCGCCTGCGCTGCCAGGACGTTACACGGCAGCGCAGGCGACTTACGAGGGTGACTCGGCAGTGTGTACACTTGAGAGGACCCACGGCTCGTCAGCTACCCACTCCTGTCAATCCGGGCGAGCCACACACTTCTGTCGTTCCGAACGTAGCCCTTCGGCAGGCTCAGGACAGGCTCCGCGTAGTGAGGAATCTAAAGACGTTGCCTGCAAGACAACGTGATTGTTGGACTGGCGCCTTAGATTCCTCGCTGCGCTCGGAATGACACGAATGTCAACACCGCCTACAGCTTCTGAGATCCGTACCCGCGCACGCTACCCCTACCCGGGGCAGCAATACCAATGACCTCACGGCTCCTCAGTGCGGCGGCCTTGATCTCCCTTATCGCATCGGGCATCGCCATGGCGGCCTGCTCCTCAGATTCAAGCCCGGCATCACAGGCATCGCCGCCCACAGCCGCTCCCGTCGCCACCGCGCCGAGCGCTCCCGCAGATCCTACATCCGCAGCCGCCTCGGGCCCGCCGGAAGTGGGCCTGGGCCTGGCGACCGTCGACATCGGTGTTGGGCTCAACCGCTTCGCATTTGGAATACGCGATGCGGACTCCAGACCCGTCCGTACTCCAAAGGCGCTGGCGACGTTCATGTTCATCGAGTCGACGCCCTACGAGGTCCGGGCCCAGGCCGAGGCGTCCTTCGTGACGTGGCCCACGGGCCGCGCGGGCGTATACGTCGTGGATGGCGTCGAGCTGGACAAGGCGGGGCGATGGGGCCTCGTCGTCGAGGTCGAGACCGATGACGGCGTGATTGCGGTCGGACAGCTGGGCTTCGAGGTCAAGCTCACCAGCTCATCCCCGGCCATAGGCTCCCTCGCGCCGCGAAGCCGGAACAAGACCGGCGGCGACGGCGCGGACTACGGGAAGATAACCACGTCGCCCGAGCCGGACCCCGACCTCTACCGGATGACCGTAGCTGACGCCATAGATGCCGGCCGGCCGGCCGTCGTCACCTTCGCGACGCCCGCATTCTGCAGCACCGCCACATGCGGCCCGCAGGTCGAGGTGGTGTCCGCCCTCAAGGACCGCTACGGGGGTGAGGCCAGCTTCATCCACGTCGAGGTGTACGACAACCCCGTGGAGATGCGAGGCGACTTCTCCAAGGGCCGCATCTCGCCGGTGCTGGAGGAGTGGGGCCTGATATCCGAGCCGTATACGTTTATACTGGACGGCGAGGGCGTCATCAAATCGAAGTTCGAGGGGTTCGTGACCGAAGAGGAGCTGGAGGCCGCCCTGAAGGAAGTGCTGGGGTGAATATCATCGGATTCATGAGGCGCCGTATTGGGCTAGTGGCCGTCGTCGCGTTCGCCATCGCCGCGACGCTGGCGGTCCCTGCTGTCGCCGTCGCGCAGGACGACTTCGAGGTCCGGCCGAAGTTCGAGGGTCAGGTGGGGCCCTTCGAGGTCGTGTTCATCACCGAGCCCTTCCTTACCGCGGTCGGGCAGGTCCACATCACCGTCAAGCTCAGGGAGGCTGCGACCGGCGAGCCGGTGGACGGCGCGGTCGTCAAGGTGAGGGCGGACCACGAGGAGAGTGAGTCGATCGAGGTCCGCGCCCTGAACACCCCCGACGATGAGGAGGCCTACAAGGCCAACATGACGCTGATTGAGTCGGGCGTGTGGACCTTCGTCATCGACGTGGACAAGGAGGGGCTGGAGCCCACCACGTTTGAGGTGCCGGTACTGGTGGCCGAGCCCGCGCTGCCCGCCGGCGAGGCGGGCACGTTCGTGTGGATTATCGTGTTCCTGGCGCTGATCGGCGGCGTGCTCTTCCTGTGGAACAAGTCCCGCAAGATCGGCGAGACCGACTCGATAGTCCGGCACAGATAGCGTAACTGTTCAGACCCTGTGGCTTGCCAGCTTGTTCGCCGTCAAGCAGAAAGAGCCCCCATCTCAATCTCCCCCCCAAATGGGGGAAGAGGCCGATCCTCTCTGTCGCACTCAACTCTGAGCAGTAACAGGTAGCTGCGGTCACTCGTGGGGCGCCGGGGTTTCTCCGGGAGTGTAGTCGCGTATCTCCTCGATGATCAGCTCATCGCCCTCTTCCCTGTAGGTCACCACCACCTGGAAGACTTGCACCATGTGCTGCCGCAGGTGGGAAGGAGTTACTCCCCGGTAGCCACGGCCGGAGAACCTCCACTCCGTTCCCTCGTCGTCCGCGACCGTCAGGACGTCGATCTCCAGCAGCGACTTCGCGCTCACGTCGATCACGTGGCCGGTAACCGTGCCCTCGACGCTCCCGTAATCCTCACATCCGACGGCCGAGATCAGTGCGAGAACGGCTACGGCCAGGGCGCCGCCGCGCCGCCCCAGCCCCAAGCCCGAGAGTCCAGCCGCCGCCAGCCTATGAGCCATCTTCCATATGATACACTCGCACCGATGTCCACCTACGCCGCACCCACTATCCAAGACCTCACGGACCGCGTCGAGGCCGCCCTGAAGGACGCCTTCACTGACCGGAGCCTGGGCCTGTACCGGATGATGTCCTACCACCTCGGCTGGAACGGCGCTCACGGCATCGAGGCGGCCCCGGTCAGCCGCGACCGCAGCCACGGCGTTGCATGCCTCGTGGCTTGCCTGGCAGCAGGTGGGAACGTGGACTCGGCCCTGCCGGCCGCCGCCGCGGTGGAGCTTGTGGACGGCTTCCTGGAGATCCACGACGACGTTCAGGGAGGCCAGCCGCAGAGGGACGACAGGGACGCCGTGTGGTGGGTCTGGGGCCCGGCCCAGGCCATCAACGTGGGCGACAGCTTCCACTCCCTGGCCCGGCTCGCGCTGTTCGACCTTCACAAGAACGGGACGCCGGCGGATGTCACGTTCAGCGCCGTGCAGATGCTTGACGAGGCCGCCCTGGACCTGTGCGAAGGCCGGTTCCGAGACATCGAGGCGCAGGAGCGCATCGACCTGGACGTCGATGCCTACATGGAGATGGCGGCCAGCAAGTCGGGCGCGCTGTACGCCTGCGCCATGGGCCTCGGGGCCCTGGTTGCGGGCGCAGGGCAGGAGGGCATCGACGCGATGTCGCGCTGCGGGTGTCAGCTCGGGCTGGCCCTCCAGGTCCAGGGCGACGTCCGGGAGCTGTGGGGAGGCGACCCCAGCCCGGAGGTCCTGAACAAGAAGAAGCTGTTGCCCGTCGTCCACGCCCTCGGCAAGGCGACCATTACCGAGAAGCGGCGGCTCGGCGACATCTACTTCAAGCGCGTCCTGGGGCCCGAGGACGTGACCGCCCTGCGCGAGGTGCTGGACGAGATGGGATCGAGGCAATTCTGCGAGGACCTCGCAGCCCGGTGCAGGACAGATGCCCTTGAGGCCCTCGCCAAGGGGGCGCCTGGAGGCGACCTCGATCTCGCGACAGACTTCGTGGACCGTCTGCTCGACTGACCGTGCCAAGACTCACCACCCTCGACGACCTCGAACTGGACGGCAAGACTGCGCTGGTCCGCGTCGACTTCAACGTGCCCTTCACGTCGGACAGGACCGCGATCTCGGACGACTCACGCATACGAGCTTCGCTGCCGACCATCGAGTACCTGCTTGCCCGGGGTTGCCGGGTGGTTCTCTGCTGCCACGTCGGCCGGCCCAAGGGCAGGGTGGTGAGCGAGCTGAGCGTCGCTCCGGTCGCCGCACGCCTGGCCGAGCTCCTGGGCCGCCCGGTCCCCGTGTCGCCGGACTGCGTGGGGCCTGAAGCCGAGTCGCAGGCTGGCGCGCTTCCTCCCGGGGGCGTGATGATGCTCGAGAACCTGCGCTTCCACCCCGGCGAGGAGGCGAACGACCCGGAGTTCGCCCAGGGGCTGGCCGCGCTCGCAGACGTCTACGTGAACGACGCCTTTGGCGCGGCTCACAGGGCCCATGCATCCACGGCGGGAGTGGCTGAATTGCTGCCCGCCGCGGCCGGGCTCCTGGTGCAGCGAGAGGTGGATGTGCTCGGCTCGGCGCTGGACGCCCCCAGGCGGCCACTGGTCGCCATCCTCGGCGGCGCTAAGGTGTCGGACAAGATCAAGGTCCTCGAACACCTCACCACCAAGGTCGACAAGCTCCTGATCGGCGGAGGCATGGGCGCGGCCTTCCTCAAGTCGAACGGCGTCGACGTGGGCGCATCTCTGGTCGAGGACGACAGCCTCGGCGCCGCGCGCGAGATATGCGCCGCCGCAGACCGTCGCGGGGTGGACCTGCTGCTCCCCACCGACGTGGTGGTCGCCGACGCCTTCTCGGAGTCCGCCGCCCACCGTGCCGTCGACGTCGACTCGGTCCCACCCGGCTGGAGAATCATGGACATCGGCCCCAAGACCGCGGCGGCGTATGCGGCCGCGGTGGAGGGCGCTGGTACGGTCGTATGGAACGGGACGATGGGCGTCAGCGAGTGGGCCCCGTTCTCCCATGGCACCGAGCGACTCGCCCATAAGTTGGCCGGCCTCGAGGACGCGGTGACCGTGCTGGGCGGCGGCTCGACCGCGGAGGCCGTGCAGGCGCTGGGCCTGGCGGACTCCATGACGCATGTGTCGACGGGCGGCGGCGCGTCGCTGGAGTTCCTGGAGGGCAGGACCCTGCCGGGCGTGGAGGCGCTGATGCGATGATCGACTTCCCGGACGACATCTTCCAGCCCACCCCCAGCAAGGTCGTGCTCCTCGTAGTCGACGGGCTCGGCGGGATGCCGCACCCGGACACCGGCATGTCCGAGCTCGAGACGGCGAGCCTGCCCAACCTGGACGCGCTGGCGCAGCGCAGCGCCGCAGGGCTTACGACGCCCGTCGCCCCGGGAGTTACGCCCGGCAGCGGGCCCGGCCACACGGCGCTGTTCGGCTACGACCCGCTCAAGTACACCGTCGGCAGGGGCGTGCTCGAGGCGCTCGGCATCGGCGTGGAACTCGCTGGGGGAGACGTGGCCGTGCGCGGGAACTTTTGCACGGTCGACGAGTCGGGCGCAGTGGTCGACCGGCGCGCGGGCCGCATCCCGAGCGAGGAGAGCGCGCCGCTGGCCGCCATGCTGGACGAGATCGAGGTGCCCGGAGTAGAGCTTGCCGTTCACCCTGGCAAGGACTACCGGTTCGTGCTGGTCATGCGGGGCGAGGGACTCGGCGCGGACGTGCGCGACACCGAGCCCAGGCCCCCGAGCCTCAGCCCGTCCCCCGCCAAGGCGCTGGACTCCGGCTCCGAGGCGACCGCCGCTGCTGCCAATGCCTTTGCCGAGGAGGCGCGCCGAGTGCTTGCTGGGCGCGACCGTGCCAACATGGTGCTGCTGCGGGGCTTCTCCCAGGCGCCCAACTGGCCCCAGATGGGCGACGTGTACAAGCTCGACCCCGTGGCCATCGCCGCCTACCCCATGTACCGGGGCCTCGCCCAGATTCTCGGTATGAAGGTCATCCCCACGGGCGAGACCTTCGACGACGAACTGGCGACGCTGGAGAGCAGCTTCGGCGATCACGACTTCTTCTTCCTGCACTACAAGCCCGCCGACGCCGCCGGAGAGGACGGCGACTTCGACGCAAAGGTCGCCACCTTCGAGGAGCTCGACCGGCGGGTCCCCCGGCTCCTAGACCTAGATATCGATACCCTGGTCGTCGCGGGCGACCACTCCACGCCCGCGCTGCTGGCATCCCATAGCTGGCACCCGGTGCCCCTGCTTGTCCATGCGGCACACACGCTCGGAGATGGCGTGGAATCGTTCACCGAAAGGGCCTGCCGCACGGGGTCCATCGGCAGCGTACCCGCGTCATCGGTCATGATGCTGGCCCTCGCCAACGCCGGCAAGCTCACGCGGTTCGGCCCCTAGCTCGCGTCCCGGACTATGGCCGACTCCTCCAGCAAGCTCCTGGGCCGCCGTCGGGCCGCCCGCCTGAAGGCAGCGGAGACGAGGGGCCGGCTCATCGTCGACGACGATGGCGATCTTGTGTTCACCCAGGCTGCCGCCGCGGGCCCGGAGCCGTTCCTGGAGCAGCGCCTCTACCCGCTCGACGCCGTCGACGTTAAGAGCGTCGCGTGGTGCATCATGTGGGGCATAGCCGTGGGCGCGGGCCAGACATCGTACTGGCAGACCCAGCAGCTCGGCATGCCGCTGAACGAAGCTATCGCCGACCCGACGCCGGTCATGACCAGAGCGGCCCGGCTTCTCGGCATGGAGGTGTTCGCGTCCATACGCATGAACGACACGCACGACGCCTTCGGCAAGCCCCACGGACGGCTCGACTACCCCCTCAAGCTGGAGCATCCGGAGTGGCTGCTCGGCGACGAGAGCTGCAAGGGCGACTTCCATGCAGCCCCGGAAGCGCTCATGTGGTCAGGCCTGGACTTCGAGGTGCCGCAGGTGCGCGAGGACCGGCTCGGGTGGATCCAGCGCTCGGCTGAGAGATATGACGTCGACGGCGTCGACCTCAACTTTTTCCGCATGCCCTGGTTCTTCCGGCGCGGCCGGGAGACTGCCGGCACTCCGCTGATGACCGACCTGGTGCGCAAAGCCCGGCGCGTCCTGGACGAAGTGTCCGTCGCAAGGGGCGCCCCGATGCTGCTTGGGGTAAGGGTGCCGGGCACGGTCGAGACCTGCGCCCGCGTCGGCATCGACATAGAGACGTGGCTGAGAGAGGACCTGGTCGACCGCCTGCTCGTGGGGGGCGGCTACGAGCCCTACTCCAGCCCCTACGAGGAGTTCGTAAAGCTGGGCCACGATCACGACGTGCCCGTCTATCCCTGCATCAACTGCGGCCTGCCGGAGCTAGGGTCGGACGCCGCGTTCAGGGGCGCCGCCTCAAACATCTACCAGGCCGGCGGGGACGGCATATACCTGTGGAACTACCAGTACAGGAACGCGCCGCGCATCGGGTACGGCCGTCCTCAGCCAGACGTCTACGAGCTGCTGCGGGAGCTGGCGTCGCCCCAGACCCTCGCGCGCGGCGACAAGCTGTTCGGCGTCGAGAGCGCCGAGCGGGTCGGCCCCTACGCCATCGCCAGCCACCAGACCCAGCTTCCAATCGACCTCGGCAGCCGAGCCCTGAAGGTTGTAAGGTCGGTCCGGCTGCGAGTAGGCGACGACCTGGGCGCTGCTCACCGCGACGGCAGGCTGGACAGGGCAGTGCTCACACTCGCCCTCGACGGCGTCCGGCCCGGCGATTCCATCGGGGTCCAAGTCAACGGCGTGAGCCTTCCGCGGTCTGGGAGCCCCGGCGCAGAGCCGGACACAGGCGACGGCTCCACCCAGATGCACTGGGACGTGCCCGCCGAAGCCGTAAGCCAGGGCGACAACACCCTCACCGCCTGGATCGACGAGCGGTCCCCACACGCACAGGACGCCGTTACCCTCGACGAAGCCTGGCTCGGGGTGACGTACAGGTGAGAGCGATACGCAAGATGAACGCAGTCCTGGGGGTGTGTTTCCTGCTGGCGGCGGTCGCATGCGGCACGTCCGATCCCGCCCCCACTCCCGAGCCCTCCCCAGCGCCCGTAGTCGCGGCGACCGCAGCCCCAACCGCCGCACCGCCAACCCCGACCGTGGCAGTACCGGCACCGACCGCCGCGCCGACCAGGGCTGCCCCATCGACGGCGGGGATCGACGTCGACCCGGCACACGCGGACGCGACCCTGGTACAGCTCGTGGACGCGCTCGACGAGCCCGAGTACTACTGCGTGGATGTGCCCGGCTTCGGTAGGAGCCTGCAGCTGGAGGCGGCCCTCATGGCCCACACCTGCAAGCCCGGCGCGGACGACGAGATGTTCGCGATAAACCGGCCCGGACCCGGCAATCTCTCAATGCCCGCCTACGACCTGTGCATGGAGGCGGATGCGGCGGTTTCCCCCGTCCAGCTCTACCTGCGAGAATGCTCGGACTCCGAGATGCAGCGGTTCGAGCTCGATTCGGACGGCGGGCTCGTCCTGGTGGGCACGGGCCTGTGCATGGCCGTGTCGCCCGAGGACGGCGAGCCAACCGGCGGGCCGAGCCACCTGCGGCGCGACCTGTACATGCTCGACTGCGACGAGGTTGAGCCGGCCCTGGGGCAGTGGACTTTCCCAGGCAGCTCGCCCGAGTGACGAACGGAGGCGCCCTTTGAAGTCCCTTCTCCCCTGGCGGGAGAAGGTTAGGATGAGGGGGTGACATTGCGTGGACTGGCAAACTTGGAAAGGCACGATGGTGAAAAACGATATGCGTGACCCTGTAGACATTGGAAGCGACCGGCAGCTATTCGTCGACGACTACTGGATCGACCGTATGGACGGGGCGCGGCGGCGTCTCCACCGGCCCATTGCGCGCGAGACTGCCATCGAGATCGACAAGCCCTGGGAGCGCGGCGGCGTCAGCTACCTCAACACCTTCCCCGACGAGGGCAGGTACCGCGGCTGGTACAGGTGCGACCCCGTGGGCTTCCGCGGCTCCGACGACGCCTCATTCACCGCCTACGCGGAGAGCGACGACGGCATCCACTGGCGCAAGCCCCACCAGGGGCTGCTGGAGTTCGAGGGCGGAACGGACAACAACCTGGTCTGGACGGGCCCGGGCATCAACCTCGCGCCATTCCGTGACGGCAATCCCGCCGCGAAGGACGACGAGCGGTACAAGGCCATCGTGCGTGTGAAGCGTGAGCTGTTCGCCATCACGTCGCCGGACGGCATCCGCTGGCGCAAGATGCGCGAGGAACCGATCCTGACCGACTGGCCCTTCGACTCCCTCAACATCCCGTTCTGGGACACGTGGCGCGGCGAGTACGTCGCCTACACTCGCGGCGTCGCGGGGACCGGCCCGTTTCTCGGCGGCGTGCGATGGATTCGCCGCACGACCTCCGAGGACTTCCTCGACTGGACCGAGCTGGTCGACATCGACACCGGCGAAACGCCAACCGAGCACTTCTACACCAACTCCTGCGTCCAGTACGAGCGGGCCCCCGGCACCTATCTCATGTTCCCGTCCAGGTTCGTGTACGAGCGCATGCCCACGCCCGACTGGCCCGGCGGCGCCGGCGTGGACGACGCCGTCTTCATGTCCAGCCGCGACGGCCTCCGGTTCGACCGCAGCTTCAAGGAGGCGTTCGTCCGCCCAGGCCTCGACCGGGAGAACTGGCACGAGCGCAGCATCTACATCGAGCGAGGCATCCTTGACACCGGGCCCGGCGAGATTTCGCTCTACGGCATGGAGCACAAGGACCTGCCGACCATGCGCATCCGCCGCTACGCCCTGCGCACCGACGGGTTCGTGTCGGTGAACGCGGGCCACTCGGGCGGCGAGTTCACAACGCACCCGGTCGTGTTCGCGGGCTCGGAGCTGGAGATCAACTACTCCACGTCAGCCGTGGGTTCCGTCAGGGTCGAGGTGCAGGACGCCGAGGGACGCCCCCAGCCCGGCCTGTCAATGTCCGACAGCCCGGAGCTATTCGGCGACGAGATCGACGGCACGGCCCGCTGGACCGGCAACCCCAGCCTCGCCGCCCTCGCCGGCCAGCCCGTACGCCTCCGCGTCGCCCTCCAGGACGCCGACCTATACGCCTTCAAGTTCAGGTAGGGAGGTCTAGCTCCGCGACGACAACCCGGCGATAATGTTGTCGATGTGCGCCACGAACTCCGCGACCAGGTGAATGTGGCTCGATACCCTGCCGTCGTAGGGGAAGCTGTCGGCCCAGCTCCCGTCGGCTGACTGAGTGTCCGCGAACCAGTCCCCCATGCGCACCGTCCAGTCGCGGTACTGTGGGTCGCCGGTCACCTGGTACAGCAGCGACGAGCCCCAGCCGGACTTGCACACGGGCGCGAACGCGAACTGGCCGTCCGTGCTCTCCATCGAGAACCGCATGTACTCCCGGGCCAGGTCGATGTAGTCGGGGTTGGGGTCGGACATGTACAGGCGCGAGAGGAACGCCGAGGCTATGCCGCCCACCGTCCACCGCTGCATCACCGCGTCCTGGGCGACGACCACGTGCCATAGGCGCTCCTCCGGCGGGAACTCCCTGATCACCTTCTGGGTGCGCCTGGACATGTTGTAGTAGAGGCGGTCGGGAAGCTCGTCCTGCTGCTCCCACAGGCTCACAAGGTAGCCGTAGACCCCCAGGGCCGACTCCATGTCGCCCGTCGCGATGCAGGCCAGGCCCGATCCGACCGTGTAGGGCACGTCCATGTCGTCGCTGGGTCCATCCGGCGTCATGTCCTTGGAGAATCCCCCGGTGGCCGGGTCTCGCAGCGTGAGAAGGAACGGCATGCAGCCCACGCTCAGGTCGTACTGCCGGGCCATGTGCGCGCCGTATATGAAGGTGCCGTTGCGGTAGGCGTAGGCGTCGGTCAGCTTGCGCAGGCCCCGGTCGAAGTCGCCCTCCTCGGTCAGCATGTTCTCGCGGACCCACCTGCAGATGCCCAGGGCCGCACGCGTCTCGCCAGCCACCATGAACGTCCACGGCAGCCGGTAGAAGAAGAAGCCGTTCTCCACGGGCCCGAACGAGCCATCCGCGTTCTCGTGCCCGAGGATGTAGTCGACGCCCCTTCGCTTTACCTCCTCATACCGGGCGATCTTGTGCCCCAGGCTCCTAGAGGCCATCATCCCTCCTCCTCAACTGTTCAGGTTCAGTGAGTTGATACAGCTCGCGTTTGCCTTGAGGCGTGTCTCTTACCGCTTCTCCCCTCGCGGGAGAAGGCCGTGATGAGGGGGTTCCCCTCTCCATAACTCTTCCCTCATCGACCTCTGCGCCCTCTGCGGTTATTCAGGGGCTCCCTAGCTGTCCGGGTACAGCACGGCCTTGATGAACCCGTCGGCCGGGATCTCCCCGGCGACCGTCTGGATGGCCCGCTCAGCCTCTTCCACGGCGAAGCGATGCGAGACCACCTCCTCCAGCGGGTAGCGGCCGCTCTCGGCGATGCTGAGCGCCTGCTTCACTGCCGGGCTGTCGTGGGTGTTGACCCCGCGGATCGTAATCTCCTCGCCGGTGATCTTGTCCGTCATTAGCGGGCTCGGCTGCTGGCCCGCGCCGCCCCCCAGCACCAGCGTCCCCGCCGTCCCGACCAGGTCCAGCGCCAGCGGCGGCGAGTCGGCCGTATTCGTCACGTCGATCACCACGTTGGCCATCGCGCCGTTCGTGAGCTCGGCCACCACGGCCCGCGGGTCGTCCCCGTCCGCCGCGACGACGCGGGTAGCTCCCAGCCGCAGCGCCATTGACATCCTTGCCTCGTCGCGCGCGAGGCCGACCACGACGATATCCTTCGCGCCCGACGCACTGGCCGCGACCGTAGCCGCCAGGCCCTGCGGACCCGGCCCCACCACGACCGCCGTGTCGCCGATGGTCACGCCGCCGATCGAGCGCAGCCAGCGCACCCCGTTGCCCAGCACCGCGCACACCAGCACCGCAACGTCGCCCGGAAGCTCCTCGGAGATGCGATGGACGCGCGCCGTCGGCGGCAGGTACATGAACTCGCCGTAGCCGCCCCACAGGTGGGGAGGCAGGTCCGACTTGATCGCGCCGCCGTACCCCCTGGACACGTTGCACACGCGGTACCTGCCCATGCGGCACCGCTCGCACCGGCCGCACCCGAACGTCGTCTCGACGACTACCCTGTCCCCCGCGCCCACGCCCCACGCGTCCTGCGCCCCGGGGCCGATGTCCGAAACGCGCCCCACGATCTCGTGACCCATGATGATCGGCGCGTTGCTGCCGTTGTAGTGGAATACGTCGCTCCCGCAGACCCCTGCCACCTCCACCTCCAGGACGCCGTCGTCCTCGCCCGCCTGCGGCACGGGAAACTCCTGCATCTCCATGCGGCGCGGCCCCACCAGCACGGCGGACCGTTCAGTCATTCCCATGCCGTGGTCTGCCCTCCCTGGCGTCTCGTCCGCATGAATAAGCTGCACCCGACGTTCCGGCGGGGACCGGACTCCCGCGAGCAGGAACTGTACCCAATCCAGTCCCCGACCGCACAGCACACGGCGCGCGGCATCGAGGTGAGTTGGTGTTGCTTCTCTGCGGTCCCCGCGCCCCCTGCGGTTAAACCCGCTGGAAGATCTGGAAGCGGTGGCGCCGGGACTCGGTGACGTACAGCCGGTCCTGCTCGTCGACGTGGATGTTCACCGGCTCCCAGAAGAAGGGCTCGGTCTGCGACGACGCCCTGTACGGGTCGTTCAGGTGGTCGGGCAGGTCGGGGTACATGTTGGCGATGGCCCTCGTGTCCCGCTCGTCCTGGTTCGACTCGAAGAAGTCCACCGTCCACTTGGTGTGTGTCGCCTGCCCGCGCGACAGGTCGAGGTACCGCCCGTCCGCGTCGAACAGCTGGACGCGCTCGTTGCCCCAGTCGGCCACGTACACGTAGCCCTCCGAGTCCACCGCCACGTCGGCCGGCCGGTTGAACTTGCCGGGCTCCTCACCGCTTCCGCTGAGCTGCGAGATGAACTCGCCCTCCGCCGTGAACTTCTGGATGCGGTCGTTGCGCCAGTCGGCCACGTACACGTCGTCGTTCGAGTCCACGTCGATGCCCCACGGCATGTTGAGCTGGCCCTCGCCGTCGCCAAGCCCGCCCCACTGCGAGATGTACTGGCCGTCTCGCGTCAGCTTCTGGACGCGGTGGTTGTGCTGGTCGACCACGTAGGCGTTGTCGGCGGAGTCGAAGGCGATGCCCGACGGCCCGTTGAGCTGCCCGTCGCCGCTCCCAAGCTCGCCCCACTTGCCCAGGTACTCGCCCTCCGTGTCGAACATCGACACCCGGTGCTGGTGCTCGTCGGTGACGTAGAGACGGTCCTGGCTGTCGAAGGCCAGGTCCGTCGGCAGGTAGATCTGGCCGTCGTCCATGCCTGGGCCGTCGCTGAAGCTGCCCAGCCACTGCTCCTCGAAATCGCACACGCAGATCCGCAGCTGGCTCCGGTTCACCACGTATATGCGGCCGTCGCTGCTGATTGCCAGCGCATACGGGCCCGTAAACCCCCGGCCCGCCGTGAACCGCCCGCCGGCGCTGATCATGCCGATGGTCTTGACGTACTCCATCGCCGATGTCTTCGTGTCAGTGGTCATGTCGACAGCCCCGCTTCTTCATTCTCACTTCTGACGGGAGGATCGTTCGTCCTGAGCCTGTCGAAGGACAGTTCTCAGCAGCACACGGTTCCTGATATAGACACTACGCCATCTGGAATTCGCGGGTCGACCCGATCAGGCCCAGCAGGTCCCCGACGCGCTTGTCCGCGTCGCCGCCTGTCTCCCGGCTGCCCAGGTCGATGTCGCCGCCCCTGCCCGCGTGGGCCATCAGGACCTTCCGCGTGTCCTCCGACACCTCGATGGGGCCGATGACGTCCAGGCACCTGTCGACCAGCTCATCCGGGCTCATCGTCGCGCCGTTCGAGGCCGCGATGCGCTCGATGATGCGCTGGATGCCCGGCAGGCTGACGTTGCTCAGCTCCTCGGCGACGAAGTTGACGCGCTCGATCAGCGTCCCGCTCTCGATCCACTCCTCGCCCTCGTGCCACCCCTCAACGCTCGGCGGCCGCATGATGCCCTGGCCCATAAAGCTGCACACCCCGGCGACCGACTCGATTCCGAGGGAGGGCTGCTGGAAGTCCCCAGCCTGCCGGATCGCCCCGACCACCAGCTCCACAGGGTTCTTGACCCGGGCGAACCGGGCCTTCTCGGACTTGAAGTAGCCTGAGTTGAACAGCGTCCGCAGGACCGACCTGACCTCGTAGTCGTTCTCGAAGTAGGCCCGCGTCATGTCGTCGATGACCTCCTCGCCCTCTTCGTCCACCTCGTCGGCCGTGAAGAACTGGAACAGCCGCGTGCACAGGAACCGGGCGCTGGCCGGCTGCCGGGCGATTATCTCGACGATGTCCTCGCCGTTGAAGTTGCCCGTCTCGCCCAGGAAGGTCTTGACCCCGTCGTCGTGGTCGTTGGCGTCGTACTGGAAGTGCCACGCGATGCGGCCGAACGGCGAGAAGGAGTCCTTGTTCGCCTTCACCCGCATGTAGTCGACGTTGCCCAGCGTCCACCCTGTGAAGGCGCGCGCGGCTTCCTTCACGTCGTCCTCCGTGTAGTTGCCCACGCCCATGGCGAAGAGCTCCAGCAGCTCGCGGCCGTAGTTCTCGTTGACCGCGCCGTCGTGGTTGTCGTTGTTGTCCAGCCAGAAGATCATGGCCGGGTCCCGCGACAGCTCGACCAGCAGGTCCTTGAAGCTGCCGAGGCCCGTCCGGCGGAACATCTCGAACTGGTTGAGGATCGACCGCGAGTTGTTGGTCTTGGAATACGCCGTCGCGAAGAGGCCGTGCCAGAACAGCGGCATCTTCTCCTCCAGCGGGCAGCGGGTCGTGGTCATCCGGTAGAGCCACTTCGCCGCCGCGCCCTCGGGCCCCTCGTCCAGCGAGCTGTGCAGCCTGCGGATGATGTCCTCGGGCATCACCTGCGGGTCGACCGGGTTGAGAAGCTCCTCGACCGTGGCCTCGTACCCCTGCGCCATGTACCGCTCCAGCTCGTCCCGCGTGGCGCTGAACCCCGCCCTGCGCATAAGGTGCGCCATCAACGCAATGTCACTGCTCATAGGTTCCCTCCTGGGACTCTATTGTCCCTTCCCCCTGGCTCCCTCATATCCCTTCCCCCCGAGAGGGAAGTTTAGGATGGGGGCTGACTCCCCGGTCGTCCCGACTACGCCGCCAACGGCCACTCCGTAGGGGCGGGTTTCAAACCCGCCCTCCCCGGCCACTCAACATCGCCGCTTGGTTCGTATGTCCCTCTGTGTCCTCAGCGGTTAATTCTTGAAGATCGGGAACTGCTCGAAGTGCCCGTTCACTATAGGCGCCGCCTCCAGCCCGAGCCACTGCTCCAGGATCGTGCTGTAGGTCATGCGGAAGTCGTTGTTGTAGTGCAGGTCGCCCTCCAGCAGGTCCTGCTCCTTCAGCGACGGGTACTCGCCGTAGTGGCCGCCCCTGACCGAGTTGCCGATCACGAACGCCGCGCCGCCAGACCCGTGGTCGGTGCCGGAGCCGTTGTCCTTCACCCTGCGCCCGAACTCGGTGAACATGAAGATCACCGTGTCGTCGTCCAGGCCGTGCTCAACCACGTCGTCCCAGAAGTCTCCTACCGCGGGCGCAGTGTCCTGCCAGAGGAGGTCGTGCTTGAAGATCTCGCCCGAGTGCGTGTCGAAGCTGCCGTAGCTGGTGTGGTAGATGCGCGTGCCCAGGTCGGCGAACATCACCTTGGCCGCGTTCTTCAGGTCCTGCGCAATGGGGTTCTCGGCGTACTCGACGGTCGACTGGTACTTGCCCGGCGCCGTCCGGATGATGTCCGCGCCCTTCAGCGCGTTCATCCCCGTCTCGCCCAGGAAGTCCATCACGGCGTCCCTGCCCTGCGCGCCGTACATCATGCCGAAGGACTCCAGGGCGTACTTGCGAAGCTCCTCGTCCTGGATGTGCGGGTACAGCCCGTAGGTCTCCAGGCTGCCCACCGACGCGACCGGCACGCCCTTCACGCCCATCGAGCGCGGCAGGCCGCGGCCGAAGTTCACGCCAGTCAACACGTTCTCGCTCTTCGGGTCCAGCTCCCTGATAACGCGGCCCAGCCAGCCCTCCGTCCCAATCTCCTCGGGCAGCGCCGTGTGCCAGATGTCCATCGACCGGAAGTGGGACCGGTTCGGCTCCGGGTATCCGATGCCGTGGATGATCGCCATCTTGCCCTCGTCCCACAGCCGCTTCAGCGGCTCCAAGTCGGGCCTGAAGGCCAGCTCGTCGTCGATCTTCAGCAGCCGGTCCGGGTCGTGCGCTATCGCCGGCCGGTTGTCGTAGTAAAGCCCGTTCTCGTAGGGCACCACCGTGTTCAGGTAGTCGTTGCCCCCGCCAAGCTGCAGCACGACCAGCGAGCGATGGTTCCCGTTCTTGCCGTTCGTTCCGTTGCCGTGAGCCATGTGTAACTCTCCTGGCGCCCGCGTTTCGACGACCCTCGGACGTCCCCAGCCCAATACTATGTCCACCCCGCCTCCCGGTCAATAGGGAATAGGATGGGGTAACTGTTCAGATTCGGTGTGTTGGTATCGCTCGCCACTGGGCGGCTGTGGGGTTCTTACACCTTCTCCCCTGGCGGGAGAAGGCTGGGATGAGGGGGATGTCGTAGCCAACCGCGCGTCCCTGTCAGCGTCTGATCGACTCTGAACACTTACAGGATGGGCTCCAAGCGTTCGGCGTTCATGGCGTAACTTCGTACTCGACCTCCGCGATCTTTCGGTCATCCGCGTAGACGTACACGAAGTAGCGTCCCGCAGCCCACTTCCTGGGCGGGTATGCGCCCACGGAGAACCAGCTTGTACCCCCGACGTACTTCGCCTCGGCGGTCAGGATGGTGGACTTGCTCCTGAACGTGAACCCGTCCTCGTAGTACTCCACGATGTCGATCTCTACCTCACGCGGGTCGCCCGACACGTCGTATGAGTACTTCAAGGTGAGATAGACCCAGTCGGCGACCTCCTCAGCCGAGAATTCCGATAACGGAGGCCCGTCGGAGCTCGTAGCGACATATGCCTCGTCGATCGTTCCATTGATGCTGGGGAGACTGGGATCGGCGGGACCGGTGTCGAGGCGGGAGAGATCGTGGGGCCCGGCTCCGTCGTACCATCGGGCAATAGCGGCTTCCGCGCCGTCGCCCGCCGAGCCGAAGGCTTCCCTGAGGTGGTCGATGTCAACGGACGTGCCCCGATGGTTGTCGGCGTCGTCTTCTACCTCCGACGCCAGGTAGAGACTCCTGAATCCCTCCCGGAATTCCTCGTCGCCCAGCGTGTCGTACAGGCCCACGAACAGGCGTTCGCCGAGGGCGTAGTTGCATCGAAACTCGCTGGCGTCTCTTTCGGGTTCCAGGCTTACAAGGTCGGCGATGCTGTCCGCATAGGCGCATGGGTGGTTTGTCACGCCTACCGGACGGCCGGTACGCACGCTCTCGCTCATCGAAGCCATCAGCTCGGCCGCGCCCTCGTCGATCCAGTCCGCGTTGCCGTTCCAGTAGTAGTGGGCCACTTCGTGAGCAATGCTATGTGCTGCGAACTCTGCTTCGCGGCTGCCGTCGTCCACGTCGTACTTCGGGAGGATTGCGATGTGCGTGCCGAAGTTCGTCCCCGCGAAGGAGCCATAGACGGCGTGTTGGAAGAGCAGGCCGACGTAGTTGGCAGGCAGCGGCACACCCATGAATTCCTCAGCGCCCCTGGCCGCGTCCTCCAGTAAGTCCATGGAGCGCGCCGCCCCTGGACCGGTCCGCATGATCACTAGGTCCACGTCACCGGACAGCGGTAACGTGACCGTGCGCTGTTCCAGGGAAACCCCGTCAGGGTCCAGAAGAGTGCCGATGAGGCGGGGGTTGGTCTTTGCGACACCCTCAAGGGTGGCGACCAGCGGGGCGAGCTCGTCGGTTATCCCATTGCCCAGCGTCGGATGGGAGATGGTGCTGTGGAATATCTCCGGGTCGAGAGCGGCAAGCTGCCATAGTGATTCGATAGCCGGCGCGTCGGCGGGCTCGATGGACTCCAGGAACGGCATGCGGACAATCCGCTGAGCCGCCGCTGGTTCTCTGTTCGTCAGGTAGGACAGCTGCTGGATGGTCGTGATCTCCCTGGCCTCGACGCCATCCTGCATCCAGCCCAGGGAGAGGACCGACGAAGCAACCCCGGCGGCCGTCATGTTGCCTACCCAGTCGATCGCCTCCACCTCGGCACGGTCCAGCCCGTCTTCCACCCAGCCTAGTGAGACGACCGCCAGGCCGACTTGTGCGTCCCTGTTCGCTATGTAGGAGAGCTCCTTGAGGGCCTTGACCTCCGTTGTGTCGACGCCGTCCTGCATCCAGCCCAGGGACACGACATCTGAAGCAACCCCGGCGTCGGCGATGTTGCCTACCCAGTCGATCGCATCGACATCGACACCGGCACCGTCCAGCCCGTCTTTCACCCAGTCCATTGAGGCCACCGACAGGCCGACCTGAGTGTCCCTGTTCGCTATGTAGGACAGCTTTTCGAGCGTCCTGACCTCCGCATCGTCCACGCCGTCCTGCATCCACTCTAGGGACACGACAGCGGCAGCAACCTCGGCGGCGCTGAAGTTGTTCATCCAGCCGATCGCTTCGGCCTCGGCTTGGGTCACTCCGTCCTGCACCCAGGGCATCGAGACCAGCGACGAGGTGACGGAACGGCTCATGACCGCTATGTAGAGCAGGTCCTGGACCGCCTCCGCCTCGGTGTCGTCGATGCCATCCTTCACCCAGGCCAAGGTCTTGATGGAGTCAGCAAGTCCACGGTGCTGCTGCTCGAGCCAGGCGCCATTCTTGAAGTCCCTGAGCGAGGGCAGGGACGCGGTTGGGGTTGGCGAGGGCGGAGGAGGAGTTGCAGTAGGCGTTGGCGCCGCGGTGGGTGAGGCGGACGTAACCGTGGCAGTGGGAGGAAGGGAAGTCGGTGTCGCTGTCGTCCTAACGGACGCAGCCGTTGCGGTGCGATGAGGGAGGGCAGGCGCTGCAGTGGCAGGCGGCGTTGTGGCGGGGGCTGCAGTGGGAGCAGGCGGGGCGGGCGTAGCAGTGGGCTGGACCGCCGGCTGCGTCTTGGGCTGGCGATCTCCTGGAGACGGTGCTGGCGTGCCCTGCGAAGCCTGAATGGCGGGCTGCGTGCCAACGGCTATCGTGGGAGTGGTCGCCGGTGCCCCCACTGCCTCGCGCCCTGGACGAGCAGCCGTCTGTGTGGGCGGGATGACTGCGACCAGGGGCGTGGATGGCTCCACAGGATGTGCACCAGGGGATGTCGTGTCCCGGAAGTCTGAGATGATCGAGGCGATATCGTCCCGCCCGTACCAAATGACAAGTGCAAGTAGCGCGGTTGCTGCGATGGCCCACTGCCATCCCCGCCAACCGCCGCGTCGTCTCTGTGGAGATCTGCCATATATGAACTGCTCGTCATCCTGCTCCGCTCTGCTGGGCTGGCGGGACCTGCCGCCGCGTCGTCTCTGTGGAGACCTGCCGTATATGGACCGTTCGTCATCCTGCTTCGCTCCGCTGGACTGGCGGGATCTGCCGCCGCGTCGTCTCTGTGGAGACCTGCCGTATATGGACCGTTCGTCATCCTGCTCCGCTCTGCTGGGCTGGCGGGATCTGCCCCCGGGTCTCCGAACATGGCGGCCTTCTTCGGCGCGGCCCCGCTCGCACCTGACACACGTACAGGCTGGGGGATGGTTCACGTACCAATTGGTGCGGTCAACCATATGCGTCCGCTCCTCGACTCTGAATTGTACTCCCCTCCCAATCCTGCCAATCCCCTAGTCCCACAAATCCCCAGAGTCCTGATTCATCCAATCCCCAAACTCCCTACCCTCTGTGCCCTCTGTGTCCGGAGCCTGCCCTGAGGCTCTCCTGAGCTTGACGAAGGGCTTGTCGAAGGGTGGTGAAATCTCCCTCTTGACAACCCCCAAGTCCTCATGCATAATAGCACCCATGTACGAAACATATGTGCCCATAACAGAAACAATCGTGGAGCGGAGGCCGCCCACTATCGCCGAAATCGTCCGTCAGAAGACCGACGACGGCGCACGCATCATAGACTTCTTCCTCGACCTCATGGAGGGCAGGATCGATGACGCCAAGCTCTGCCACAGGATCGACGCCGCCAAGCAGCTCGTAAAGTACGGGTCGAAGAAGGCCGCCGATTTCATCGCCGAGCACGGCGACGAACCCTGCGACCACTGCGAGAGCCGGAAACGCGGCCCACGCCCCCGCAAGGACGGCAAGGACGCGAGCCCGGCGGCCGGGCCCCTGCACGCCTCGCCCCCGCACGCCCAGGGTCCCTTCGGGTACGACTTCCTCACCCTGCTGACGGAGGACTTCCTCACCGTGCTCTCCGCGGTGGACGAAGACCTCATGATCAAGCTCCTCCGCGCTCAGACGCGCGACGGCGGCACCGTCATCGATTTCCTGGACAATGTCATGCACGGCACGGAAGAAGGCTTCAAGACCAACCACAGGATATCCGCCGCCAAGGAGCTCATCTCACACATACTCCGCGACGAGCACGTAATCGCACGCACAGTCCTCGAAGTCGTAGCGGAGGAGCCACGTGTCCGCCCGCTCCCCGGCTCCCGCACCCCCTCTCCCTCGACGGGAGAGGGCTGGGGTGAGGGTGACTCCCCGGCCCGCGGCTCCGTAGGGGCGGATCTCAAACCTGCCCTCCCAGGTGCGGCGTGGGAACCCTGCAATCCCGCAACCGTCATTCCCGCGCGTACCGTCGTAGTTCCGGCGAATCCAGAGGGAAACCCAGGCAACACATCCGTCGTTCCTGCGAAGGCAGGATTCCTGCCCCAGGAACAGTCCCCCACCCAGAGGGGCCGGGGGACGGGGGCAACTCGGCCCAGCAGGGCTGGGGTGCACCCTGAGCTCAACCCATCCGTCGCTCCGGCGGAGGCCGGAACCCAGGGGGGCGGCGGGGCCCATAGCACCGCAGCCAACACCGTTCACCCTCAGCGCAACGCACCCGTCGTTCCGGCGGAGGCCGGAACCCAGGGGGGCGGCGGGGCGCATAGCGCCGCAGCCAACACCGCCCACCCTCAGCGCAACGCACCCGTCGTTCCGGCGGAGGCCGGAACCCAGGGGGGCGGCGGGGTCCGTCGCGTCGCAGGCAGGATCAGGGAAAAGCCCGATGCGCACTGGCACGAGCCGGGCTCTTGGGACGGACCCATCGACTCCACAACCCCGGGCCGTTCACCCCCCTGCTGACGGCGACGCGGCAATACAACTGAATAACAAGCGCTCGTACCCCCTTTTCCCTCGACGAGAGAGGGCTGGGGTGAGGGTGACTCCCTGGCGCGCCCCACACCGCGCTTCACCTCCGTAGGGGCGGGTTTGAAACCCGCGCTCCCTGTGCGGCGTGGGAAGCAAGGAATACCTGGACGCCAATACGGGTACGGAAGTGTGAGGGCGAATCTTCCCGTCGGCCCGGTCGTGCTATAATTGCCGGATGTTGAATTGACGAGGAGTGGACTTGGCAGCAGAGCGAATGCGCGAATACGAGATGGTGATGATCCTGAGCCCTGAGGCCACCCAGGACGAGCTCGCCGCGACGGTCGAGCGAGTGGACGGGCTGATCGAAGACGGTGGTGGCGCCGTTGCAGACCACGAGACGTGGGGGCTGAAGCGGCTCGCCTATGAGATCAACGACTTCAACGAGGGCAACTACGTCCTGACCCGGTTCTCGCTGGACGCCACCGGTGTCTCGGAGTTGAACCGGGCGCTGACCGCTTCCGAGGACATCGTCAGATTCCTCGTGACGAGGCAGGATCTCCCAGCGCCCCCCGAGGACGCCGAAGAAGCGGACGAGTCCCAGGCCGCCGGCGATGCCGGACCCTCCAGCGAGGCTGAGGCTGCCGAAGCCGTGGCCGTCGCCGCCGGCGCTGAGACCCCCTCGGAAGCCGGCGGAGGTGAGCAGCAATGACGATGAACAAGATGATCGTCATTGGTAACGTCGGGCGTGATCCGGAGATGCGCTACACCCCGAATGGCAATCCTGTTACCGAATTCAGCGTGGCCACCAACAGGCGTTGGAACTCGGCCGACGGCGAGCAGCACGAGGAGACCGAGTGGTTCAGAGTCAACACGTGGAACCGCTTGGCGGAGACATGCAACCAGTACGTGACTAAGGGAATGAAGGTCTACGTCGAAGGCCGTCTTCAGAGCAGGCCTTGGATAGGCAACGACGGACAACCACGCGCCGGCAACGAGATTAGTGCGACCGAAGTACGGTTCCTGAACCGGGCCACCGAGCCGGGTCAGGGCGAAGGTCCAGGTGGGCCGCCGCCGGGCGACATCGAAGACCTCCCTTGGTAATCCATAGAGAACGAGGACATCTGCATTGACCACGACACCTACCAGCTCACCACCATCCGGCCCGCCTTCCGGTCCGCCGTCCGGGCAGAGGCCCATGGGCCAGGGAGGCCCTCCGCGCTCAGGTCCCGGAGGCCCGCCCAGGGGTGGCCCGCGCAGGGGCGGCAGGGGCCGCTACTACACCAGGCGCAAGGTGTGCGGCTTCTGCGCCAACCACGTCGCCCACGTCGATTACAAGGACGTGGATATGCTGATCCGGTACATCTCCGACCAGACCAAGATCGAGTCCAGGCGGAAGTCCGGCGTCTGCTCGAAGCACCAGCGTGAGCTCGCCAGGGCCATCAAGCGGGCTCGGCACCTGGCCATGCTGCCGGCGAGCCGCACCCACCTGAAAGCCCCCATGGCAGTCAGCTACCGCAGCAGAAGGCCGCGCTAGCCAGCGTCTATCACGAACGGGACTGCACAATTCGTTCGCCCTGAGCCTGTCGAAGGGCAGTGCTCCGCATACGCAGGGTGATTGCATAATGGCTCCTGAGTTCGCACGGCTCTACTGGTGGAAGAGGTGAAGCTCTTGCCGCAAGGCGAGAGCGGCGCTCTTGCAGGCTGGCCTTGAGGTTGAGGAGAGGGACTTCTTCCAGGACCCCTTCACCGAGGCGGAGCTGCGCGCCCTGGTCGGGTCCCGCTCCCCCGCAGACATCTTCTCGTGGAAGAGCCCATCGTTTCGCAAGATGGGCATCGACCGCGACTCCCTGGACGACGACAGGATGATCGCCCTGATGCTGGAGGAGCCCCGGCTCATCAGGCGTCCCATCACCGAAATCGGCGACACCCTGATCATCGGCACCGATTCGAAGGCGCTCACCCAGGCGCTCTCGTCGTAGTCTCTTGGCCCCTCTCCCCCATGCGGGAGGGGGTTAGAGCCTGCCCCGTACTCGATACGGGGGCGTGGGGGCGTTGACCCGGTGTAAGTCAGCCACCCTCGTCTGTGGGATTCTGGAGAGGCCCGTAGGGGCGACCCGCCGAGTCGCCCACTGCGCTGCCGCTGTGGTAGGCTTTGCGGTAGCATCCTCACGGCCTAACCCTGTCACCCCGAGCCATGACCGACGGCATACGCCTGGAGCGGCGCGGCAGCGTCGCCACCATAGTCATCGACAAGCCCGAGCGCCGCAACGCCATCAGCTATGAAGGCTGGCTGAGGCTCGGCAGCATCGCGCGGTCCCTCGCTGACGATGCCGAGACCCGCGTCGTAGTCTTGACCGGGAGCGGCGACGAGGCGTTCTCTGCCGGCGCGGACATCAAGGACTTCGACAGGTTTCGCACGGACTCAGGCCAGGCCAGGGTCTACCAGGCCGCCTTCGATGCGGCAGTCGACGCCGTCGAGTCTCTCCCCGTGCCCACGTTATGCAAGATCAAGGGTTACTGCGTGGGCGGCGGCTGCGAGCTCACCCTGGCCGCCGACGTCCGCATCGCCGCCGGCAACGCCAGGTTTGGCATCCCCGCCGCCAAGCTTGGCATAGTAATCGGCTACGAGGAGATGCGCCGCCTCGTCGCGCTGGTTGGCCCGGGGCGGGCATCATATCTCCTGATGTCAGGGCGCATTGTAGGGGTGGATGAGGCATCGCGATTCGGCCTCGTCGACCAGGTCGTTCCGTTGGGGGAGGTGGACGAGTACGTCTCAGACCTTGCCGAGGAGATGTCCCGCCTGGCCCCGCTCTCCCACAGGCAGCACAAGCAGATCATGCGCCGGGCGGCCGAGGACCCGCTGCTCTCCGGACTCAGCGCGGAGGAGCGCGACCTCCCCTTCGTGAACTTCGACAGCGAGGACTTCGGCGAGGGAAGGCGGGCCTTCCTGGAGCGCCGGAAGCCCGTCTTCCAGGGGCGTTGAGTTGAGCGCGCACCAGGACGGCCCCCTGGCCGGGGTAAAGGTCCTCGACCTGACGCAGATGATGGCCGGGCCATTCTGCACCATGCTCCTTGCCGACATGGGCGCGGACGTGGTGAAGGTCGAGAAGCCTGACGGCGACGACATCCGGCGGTCCGGTCCTCCGTTCATAGGCGGCGAGTCCGCCGCCTTCCTGGGTATCAACCGAAACAAGCGCGGCATGGTGGTCGACCTCGGCACTGCCGGGGGCGTCGAAACCATCCGACGCATGGCCGGCGGCGTGGACGTGCTGGTGCAGAATATGCGCCCGGGCTCCATGCGGCGCAGGGGCCTGGCGTACGAGGACCTTGCGGACGCCAACCCCGGCCTCGTCTACTGCACGATCTCCGGCTTCGGCACCACCGGGCCCTATAGGGACAAGCCAGGCTTCGACCTGGTTGCGCAGGCCATGAGCGGGCTGATGAGCATCACCGGCGAGCCGGGCGGCCCTCCGCTGCGGCATGGTGTGCCGGTAACGGACCTTGCGGCCGGGATCTACGGCGCGTTCGGCATCCTGGCCGCGTACGTGGAGCGCCTCAAGACCGGCCGGGGACAGCTTGTCGAGACGTCCCTCCTGGAGGCCGGAATCGCCTACACGATATGGGAGTCGGCCACATACTTCGCAACCGGAGATCCGCCCGGCCCCGTCGGCTCGGGACACCTCCTCTCCACGCCGTACCAGGCCTTCCCGACTCGTGACGGCCACATCATGATCGGCGCGGCCAACCAGCGAAACTGGGAGCGGATGTGCCGGGCCATAGGCCGCGACGACCTGCTGACAGAGCCGATGTATGCGGACAACGCCGCGAGGAGGGAGAACCAGGCGGAGCTCGTTGCCGATCTGGAGAAGACGTTCTCCGGCCACGACACCGGGCACTGGCTCCGGGTGCTCGACGACGCGGGTGTGCCCAACGGGCCGATTAACGACATGAGGGACGTGTACGACGACCCCCAGGTCGCCGCTAGGGGTATGATGGAAGAGATGGAACATCCCCTGGCAGGCGTCACCAAGCACATAGGCATCCCCCTCAAGCTGTCGGCAACGCCCGGCTCGATCAGGAAGCCCTCGCCGTTATTGGGCCAGCATACGGACGAGGTACTAGCCGAGCACGGCTTCAGCCCGGACGAGATCGCCGATCTGAGGAACGCAGGGGCGGTCAGGTGAGGACCATGACGACAATCCGCATAGTTATTTCACTCATCGTCGCAGCCGCCGCGCTGGCGGCCATCGCCTGCGGGCAGGCAACTCCAACGCCTACCCCCGTCCCAACCCTTATCCCCACGCCCGCTCCCACTGCAACGCCTACCGCAACGCCCACGCCGGTACCCCCCACCCCGACTCCCACCCCAGTCCCCACGCCGACGTTCGTCCCGGACACGGTGATACTGCCCTCCGACCCGGCGCCCAGCGTCACTCCGGCGCCCCTCAAGGACCTGCCCTTCGACGAGCGGCTGGAGGCCATAGCGCTTCGCGTCAATGCTACGCGCGACCTGTCGAGCGAGGACTCGGTCGTGGAGCACGAGCTTCTGACCGAGCGGGAGCTTTCGGACCTGGTGCTGGAGCTCTTCGAGGAGGACAGGGAGGATATCAAGAAGGAGGAGGAGCTCTTCAAGGTCTTCGGCATCCTCCGGCCGGAGCAGGACCTGTATGAGATCCTGACCGGCCTCTACACGGGGGGCGTCCTGGGCCTGTACCGCGCCGAGGAGAACAAGTTCTATCTCTTGGGGACCCGGACGGCTTCGGCCCCCAGGAGGAGATGGTCTACGTCCACGAGTTCACCCACGCGCTCCAGCAGCTGCACTTCGACTTCGACGCAAAGTTCGACGCCATCGAGGACAACACCGACGCCTCATTCGCGCTGAGGGCGCTGGTGGAGGGAGACGCCCGGGTTTCCGAGCTCCTGTACATGCAGGAGTTCCTGACGGCAGAGGAGCAGGCGGAGTCCCAGGGGACCCCAACCCAGGCACTAATCGACGCCTTCCGGGCGGCGCCGTACATCGTGCAGCGCTCCTACGCATTTCCCTACCAGGACGGGGCCAACTTCGTAATCGATCTGTATAACAACCAAGGGGGATGGGACTTCATAGACGCGGCATTCTCGAACCCGCCGCGCTCGACGGAGCAGATCCTCCACCCAGAGAAGTACCTCTCCGGCGACGACCCCATAGCTGTCGACCTTCCCGACCTGCTGCCCACGCTGGGCGAAGACTGGGAGCTTGTGGTGCAGGACACGCTGGGCGAGTTCTACCTGCGGTCGTACCTCGAGATGGGCGTGCCGCGCGACGAGGCGCTGGCGGCGGCGGCGGGCTGGGGCGGCGACTCATACGTGTTGTTCCAAGGGCCCGAGGGCGGAGCTTTCTTCGTCCTGTCGCATTTGTGGGACACCAACCCGGACGCCCAGGAGTACTACGAGGCCTTCGGGGCCCTCACGGCGAGGCGGACGGGGTTGGAGTGGAGCCCCCACGAGGCAGACTCAACCTGGTTCGGCAACTGGCGGACCGCCCAGAGGATCGACTTCGAGAGCGGGGGCACGATCTTCATGCAGATCGACGGCCCCCGCACCGTGGTCATCTTCTCCCCCGACGCGGACCTTCTCAAACCGGCCCTCGCCGTCCTGAAATAGCCGCCTAGCTGGAGGGGATGTCGTCGGCCAGCAGCCGCCTTACCGCCGCGGCCACGTGGTCGGCGTCGATGCCCGCCGCGGCCATGAGCTCCGAAGGTTCGCCTGAAGTGGGCAGGCTACGAACGGCCAGCGTCTCCACGCGCGGCTTCACGCCGGCCCCGGCTAATGCAGTGAGCACCGACTCGCCCAGCCCTCCCTCCGGCCAATGGTCCTCGACTGTGACTATGTGCCCCGTCTCGACTGCCGCTACCACCAGTGTCTCCGCGTCCACGGGCTTGATGGAGTAGAGGTCGATTACCCGGGCAGATATGCCTTCCGATGCCAGCTCGTCGGCTGCCTTCACGGCCTCGTGCAGGGTGATCCCCGCGCCGACGATCGTTACGTCGTCACCGCTCGACGACCGCACCGTGCTGCTGCCGCCGATGGGAAACTCGCTGCCAGACGCGTATAGGATGGGAGTAGGCTCGCGCGTCGTCCTCAGGTAGACGATGCCGGTGCGGTCGGCCATCTGCCGCACCAGGTCCGCAGCCTGGTTCGCGTCCGAAGGATAGAGCACCGTGCTGCCGTGAATGGCCCTCATCGACGCCAGGTCCTCCAGCCCCATCTGCGACGGGCCGTCCGCGCCTATGGACACACCGGCGTGGGAGCCGGCCAGCCTGATGTTCGCGTGGCTGACCGCGGCCATCCGGATGAAGTCGTAGGCCCGCGCGAAGAATGCCGCGAAGGTGGAAGCGAACGGCGTCCAGCCGCGCACCTGCATCCCTATCGATGAAGCGACGAGCTGTTGCTCGGCGATGTACATCTCGAAGAATCGGTCGGGGTGGGCTTCGGCGAACGCGTCCGCGTAGGTCGAGTTGCTCACCTCGCCGTCCAGCGCCACCACGTCTCCCCGGGCCTCGCCAAGGGCCGCAAGAGCGTCGCCGTAGGCCCGCCGCGTCGCAACGCTGTCACCCACCTCGTACTTGGGGGGCTCGTACGGCCCCGAGTCGAACACGTGGGGGGAGCGGCCGCCCTCGGGTTTCGACACGGCCACTGCGAGGCTGCTCTCGCCGCCCAACTCGGCAACCGCGCCCTCCGCGTCGTCCAGGGGCTTGCCGTGGAACCCGTCTTCGTTCTCTATCGCAGCCACACCGCTGCCCTTCGACGTCCTGGCTACGATGACTGTCGGCCTGCCCTCGGTTCGGACCGCCTCCGCGTATGCGGCGTCGATCTGCTCTAAGTCGTGGCCGTCGATCTCGATGGCGTGCCAGCCGAACGCCCGGGCCCGGGCCGAGTACTTGCCCAGGTCCCAGCCGTGCCTGGTCTCGCCCCGCTGTCCCAGACGGTTCACGTCGATGATGGCGGTCAGGTTGTCGAGCCCGGCATCGGATGCCTGCTCGAAGGCCTCCCACATCGACCCTTCGGCCATCTCGCTGTCGCCGCACAGTACCCACACCCGGTAGGGCAGGCGGTCGAGATACTTGCCGGCTTGGGCGGTACCGACGGCGATGGGAAGGCCCTGCCCCAGCGAGCCGGTCGCCACGTCGACCCACTCTATGACCGGGGTTGGGTGTCCCTGCAGCCTGCTCCCGAACTTGCGGAAGGTGAGCATTTCGGTGTCGTCGATAGCGCCGGCGGCCTTGTACATAGCGTAGAGCAGCGGCGATGCATGTCCCTTGGAGAAGACGAGGTGGTCGTTATTGGGGTCGTCCGGACTGTCGAAGTCGTACCGAAGGTAGCCGGAGAGAAGGACGGCCATGAGGTCTGCCGCAGACATGGACGACGTGGGATGCCCCGACCCGGCTGCGTCGCTGGACCTGACCGAGTCCACCCGGAGCTGCCGGCCCAATTCCCGCCAAAGCTCGACGTTGCCCATTATGCCCTCCTCGCGCCGGACCCGCGACTTGCCCGCCACAGTATTCTATGTACCCCGGCTGGGCGTAGCAAGCGGAGCCTGGTTGGATGCCGGCCAAGCCCTCCGCGCGGAACGAGCTTGACGGGCGGGAAGCCGGGGTTTTCGCTCAGCGGTCTGACGTATAAGAAACGTCCCGGAGCCTGGTATTGGACTCCGGGACGATGTGAAGTTGTAGAGGGGGACCTGCTGTGCTAGCCGGAGCCCGGACGGCTGCTGTGCAGCAGGTGGTCGACGTGGTGGTCCTCCTGGCAGGTGGAGGCCGTATTCTCGAGCTGGACCGTGACGTGAGCGATCCCGTACTGGTTGTGGGCGACGTCCTGTACCCGTGTGCGGATGAGATCCCTGCCTCCTTCATACAAGGGGTCCACGAGTATGTGTGCCGTGAAAGCCTCGCTGCCCGACGTTATGGTCCAAACGTGCACGTCGTGTATGAGGGTCACGCCTTCCACATCTTCGATGTCGTTGCACAGCTTGTAGGCGTCTATATGCTGGGGCGTCCCTTCGAGCAGTACGTTCGTCACGGTGGCCATCAGGTGACGGCTGCCCCAGAGGATGAGCAGGGCGATGAGTACGCTCAGGATCGGGTCGATGAGATTCCAGCCGGTGGTCATGATCACTATGGCGGAGATAATCACGCCAACGGAACCCATCAGGTCGGCCATGACGTGCTGGAAGGCGCCCTCGACGTTCATGCTGTGTTCCGAGGACCGGTGCAGCACCCACGCGGCGGCGATGTTTATCAGGAGCCCCCCTGTACCGACGATGAGCACGGGCATGCCATCGATGTGGACGTCCTCTGTGAAAGCCCTATGGTAGGCCTCGAAGAAGATCCACCCTGCGATCAGCCATAGCGCGATCGTGTTGATCATGGCGGCCAGAACTTCGGTGCGCTGGTAGCCGAAGGTGCGCTCAGCGGTCGCAGTCCTCTCCGCAACCCACATCGCTGCCAGCGCCATCGCGATGGCCAGGGCGTCGGTGAGCATGTGGCCGGCGTCGGCTATGAGGGCTAGGCTGCCCGACAGGATTCCGCCCACGACCTCGGCCAGCATGTAGGTCGAGATCAGCGTCAGGGCGATTACCAGGTTCTTTCGGCTCGCACTCCTGAAGTCGTGGGCGTGGTCGTGATGCCCGTCGTGGTCGTGCCCGTCGTGGTCGTCGTGATCGTGGTGGTCGTCGTGGTCGTGGCCTTCGTGACCATGATCGTCGTGGTCATGCCCGTCATGATCGTGGTGGTCGTGATGGTTGTGCCCGTGATCGTGTCCGTGGTGTTCGTGGTCGTCACATTCGTGGGGGTCGTGGACGTGACCGGGCTCGTCGCTGTGGTGCTCGTGGCCGTCGCACTCGTGAGCATGGTGTTCTGGAGTCGTCACGTCAGCCCCTCAGTCATGTAATATGGCTCCCCAAGCTGGGCGTACGGTACCACAATCTCAATTAGCACGCAATTGCACGGCCGCCTTATTGAGACTCGCAACAACATAGCGCCCGAGCGCGGGAGGCGAAATAAGCAGTGGATACGAAACTAGGCGGAGCACTGGATCGAGGCCAGGTCCTGGAGCGAATGGAGCGGGTGATGGGGCCACTCCCGGACCGCTCCAACCCGGGGCCTGTCGACATACAGGTGGCCGAGGATGAGGACCTGGGAGACGTCCTGCGGCGGAAGATCACGTACCTCGCCGAGCATGGGGACCCGGTGCCCGCCTACCTAATGATGCCCAAGGATGCCCCCGGACCCCGTCCGGCAATGATGTGCCTCCACCAGACGGTGCCCATAGGAAAGGAGGAGCCCGTCGGCCTGGGGGGCAAGCCCAACCTGTGGTACGGCATCGAGCTGGCCCGGCGCGGCTACGTGACACTATCTCCCGACTATCCCAACTTCGGTGAGTACAGGTTCGACCCATACTCGAACGGCTACGCGAGCGCGTCCATGAAGGGCATCTTCAACCACATGCGCGGCGTGGACCTGCTGCAGGCGCTGCCGGAAGTAGACCCTGAACGGATAGGCTGCGTCGGCCACTCCCTGGGGGGCCATAACGCCATATTCCTCGGCGTCTTCGACGACCGCGTCCAGGTCACGGTATCGAGCTGCGGCTTCACTTCCTTCCCCAAGTACAAGGGCGGCGACCTGTCCGGATGGTCCCACAGGGGCTACATGCCGAGGATAGCCGATGTGTTCGGCGGCGATCCCTCGAGGATGCCCTTCGATTTCACCGAAGTCATCGGCGCCCTTGCGCCGCGGGCCTTCTTCACCAACTCGCCGCTCGGAGACGCCAACTTCGACGTGTCCGGAGTGCGCGACTGCATCCGGGCCGCGGAGCAAATCTACGACGAGATGGGAGTGAGGGACCGCCTTGTCGCCGTCCATCCCGACGCGGGTCACGACTTTCCCCCCGAAGTCCGGGAGCAGGCTTACGCCTTCATCGATAGCCAGTTGAGCGGCTGAACTCGCGCCACGGCAGGTGAGAGCGGGTTTCAAACCCGCCCCTACGCCAGTTTGTGCCGAAGAGCGGGATCCTGTCCGTTAGGTTGGGCGGAAGAGCGGGTAAGATGAGCTTCGCCTCCGCATCGAGTTGCCGGGAAGGCTTCGCCGGAACGGCGAATGGGTTGTACTGGGCGCTAGTCCGTTTCGAGCCGCGCGGTCGTCCGGGTCTCCACCCCCGATGCCCGCCTGATGAGCGAAACGACTGCTACGACGAATACGGCGCAGAGAGCGACGTAGGCGGGCGCCATCAGTGCCCAGTCCGTCACCAGCAGGAACGGCGGCACCGCGCTCTGCCCGGTCTCGGTGAACGACACGGACGCGACCATGAGCCGGCTCATCTGGAGCCCTGCCAGGGCTCCCAGGACTATCCCCACTATGGCGACGACGGAGTGCTCGAAGCTCAAGAGACCGATGAGCTGGCCCTTCGACAGTCCAACGGCGTTGAGCGACCCGATCTGGGTCCGCGTCCTCCTGGAAAACGCAGCGATGTAGGCCAGGTATCCCAGTCCGGCGATCACCACCGCCATCGCCAGGACCAGCAGCACCATCGAATTCCACCCCGACGTCGTGAGCGGGTCGCGGCCGGCGGACTCGAGCAGCGAGTCGAGGTAGTGTACGGTCCCCCAGTATCTGAATTCCCTCTCCACTGCATCCTCTATCGTGGACTCGGCTCCGGGCGCCCCGGTAATGAACAGCTCGTTGGGCCTCGTCCTGGGAATGTGGCCCATTATGTTCAGATGGCCGAGCAGCGCGTCCAGGTCGGCCAGGATGAAGCGCCCGCCGATGGGTTCCATCGTTGGAAAATAGTCGACTGTTCCGCGGACCACCATGGGGATGAACCTGTCCTCCAGGCCCGCGACGAAGATCTCGCCCTCGGATATGAAGCCCTCCCGGGCGAGGGCCGTACTCACCACGACCGGGACCGGCCCGCCCGTGGGACTCTGGTAGAAGCCGCGGATACCGAAGTGGTTCTCCTTGGTGAATGTGAACACCCCGGCCCGCCGGCCTGAGCGGGCTTCGCGGCCCGTCGTCGTTATGCGCTCCGGAGACAGCGAGGCTGTGACTATTGGAAACCACCTCCTCTGTCCTTCGAAGTCCTCGATCACCTCGACTCGCCTGAGCGAGTTCGACATACCATGTATGTCGTCGAAGAGGACCTGCCCGGGTGTGAGCGAAGTGCCCACCCCGGGCTCGGATATCTGCACCGATACCAGGTGCAGCGGCCGGGGCAGGCGGGCGGGCAGCTCGGCGGCCAGGAGGGTCCACTGCTCGTTGCCGGGTGTACCGAGGGGGATGGAAGTGACCGAGCCGCGAGAGTCCTCGACGACAACCCACACGGTGAGCCCGGGCATCGGGTCCCTCGACTTCGCCCAAAGGCCGATGACGGTGGCGAAGTCGGGAATCTCGGCGCGCTCCACCTGGCTGCCAGACCGCAGGGCAGTCATCAGAGCGCCCAGGCCCAGGTCGGAGAAGTCGTCGCGATACCAGGTGACGTTGGGGAACTCCCGCGATTCCAGGGCCAGTACCTGTGCGCTGGATGCGGCTGCGCTGCCGTCCGCTCTGAGAGCGACGGTGGCGTTCATCACGCCCGGGATCCGTTCGTACCTGCTCTTCATCCCCCCAGGGGTGGCGGACACCCTGGCGGGGATGTTCGCGACGCGTATGTCCGTAGCCACCCGGTATCGGATGCGGTCCTCCTGGTTGCGCTCCAGGGTGCCTCCCACCGTCGTCGAAAGGACCACCACGCCCGAAACGAGCACAATCAGGAGCACCAGCCCCGTGTACTGGAATGGGTTTCGCGCCATCTGTCTCAGGCCCATCGAGAGCCAGGCGGGTGCGACCCTCCTGAGCGCGTCGAGCAGGATAGCGGCTACCTGTGCGGGCACGAGGATGAGCAGCCCGACCGAAGGGAAGAAGAGCAGGTCGCCGGTTTCGAGTGGCTCCGACAACACGAACCCGTAGACGAGCGCCGCCTGGACTACCAGGCCGCCGACAACGTACCTCGCCATCCGCGCCCGGGTCGTGGCCCAGTACATGAACCCGATGGCGAGCGCGAATGCGAGGGTGGTGGCCCACCCCGGGCGGTCCCAGAAGATGCCAGTAACGACCAGTACCGACCCGGCGCTCGCCACGGCCAGCGCGGCCACCGAGTGGACCAGCGCCCGGGACTCACCGCTCAGGAAGCTTACGACCATGGGGAACAGCCTCATGAACGTCAGGGCCACCGCCAGGAGGAAGAGCACGGGCGCGAGCATCAGGGTCTCGCTAACGCCGAATTCCCCGAACAGCCCTCCCGAAACCAGGTGGCCGCGCGACCGCAGCTCCCAGAAGACGACCCCGCCGAGCACGACGAGGGCAACATCCACGTAATACCTCTGGAAGAACGGCGCGTCGGGAGGCCGGCCCGACTGCAGCTTCTCTGCGAGCAGGCCGCCTCGGGAGCCCAGCACGCTCGGCAGCACTATGACCGCCGCCGACACCATTCCCGTGGAGAGGGCAGCCGCCAGCACAACAAGGCTGAGCCTCGCCGGCAGCAGCCCACCGTCCGTGACGTCTCTTAGGTAGGGCAGCAGTCCTGCCAGCGCGACCACGGCAAGGGCCGCGAGCGGCGCAACGACGACGGCGACGGCACTCATCACCAGCGCCTCGTATACGCTGAGGCGCAACATGCCCTGGGTGGCCATCCCCCTGCTTCGCAGCATCGCCACGTCTCCGGACCGGCTCTGCACCAAGTGGGACGAGATGACCGCCACGTAGAAGAGCACCGTGACGACGGTGATGCTGAGCAGGAGCAGGAGCGGCACCCTGGAGAAGAACACCTTGCTCGCGAACTGGTCTACCGACCTGTTCAGCGCGGCCGCGACCTCGGAGCCGGGGACCAGCCGGGAAAACTCCCTCTCGAATTCGTCCATTCGGTTACGGACTTCCCGAAGGCCCCACCTCTTCAGCGCGTCCTTGTCCACGAGTATGATCCAGATCGAATTGACCAGTGACGTTGGGTATGCCGCGCCCAGCGAGTCGACCATCGCGTTCTGGGTCACGAAGATTGGGACGGGGGGGTGCAGCTGGGACTCGAAGTCGTCACCGGGGGCCTCCGACTCGAACGGCGCGGGATCTAGGAACAGGCTCGGGTGCGGGTCCCAGTAGGGGTCGTCCGGGTCAGTAGGCACGACAATGCCGACGATCTCCGCCGTCACCCACAGCGGGTAGCTCGGGTCCGGCGCGGTGGAGACCTCGTCGCCCACTCGCAGATCGAACAGCTCGGCCGTGGCTGCGCTGACTATGGCCTCGAAGCGCTGCGCGCCGGGGCCGCCCCGCACTTCCGATCCTGCCATGCGGCCGCCGACGAACGTGACGTGATGCTCGATGTCCGACAGCGACCTGTAGTACGCGCTGAACGTCCCGGGCGTGACGTTGCCGAAGAACCACCCGGGGACCCTCGGAAGCAGGGCGGAGTACTCGTCGGTCAGCAGGTATCGCTGTCGTCCGTCGTAGATGGGCTCTATGTGGGCCTCGACAGCCCTGTCCAGTGCCTCGTCGGTCTCGCCCAGCCGCTCGTGGGTCAGGTGAAGGTTGAACGCGAAGGCGTTGATGTTCGAGCGCGGCCTGACAAGCTGGTCGAGCACGAGGTTGAGGCCGAGCCGCTCCAGGGCCGACACGTACATCGGAGCGGTCGCGGCGATCGTCGCGGCTGCCAGGACTCCAAAGAACACGCCTGCCAGCCCGCGCCAGTCGGCGCGGAGGCGCCTGAACACCAGGGAAGTGAACGATACGGACGGTTGCATGGTCCCCAGCCCGGAGGTATGGGCGTATTATCGCCCGCCCACGTCCTCATTGCGAGTGGGGCAGGCCAACACCGTATACTACGGCCTCGCTGGGCCTACGGTTCCCGCCCCCGCGCCATGGCGGGCAGCCGTCGTCGGGATGAAGACAGGCTGCTGGTCCGCCCCGCAGATGCGGGCAGGGCCTGGGAGCACCTTGAATCGGCGCAGGCTCGTCCGGCTCTAGCTGCCGCGCTCCCCCACAGGTACCAGCCGCAGCTCGTCCACCGCGGAACGCCGTATCGTCTCGGGCTTCCACGCTATGGGGACACCATCGCCTCGCAGCCATAGGGGCAGGATGTCGTCGTAGTGGGGCGACGCGGGGTTGCCGGACTGCCCGCCCGGTATGGAAAAGCGTGAGCTCTCCCACCCGCCCACGTCTATCGCCATCCGGAGCGACGGTATCGCAGCGGGGCCTGCGGTCGGGTTGTCGAGAGACGGGGCGCCCTGGGAGATCGTGTTGGCGTCGCCGCCCAGGGGGAAAGGGCCTCGATTGAAGATGCCGCGCAGGAGCCTTTTCTCTCCTGCCGGGTGTCTGAGGATGAGACTCCTGGCCCTGCCCCAGGCCCACTCGCCGGGGTCGTCGCCGTAGCTGTCCCGCAGAGTCCCGATCGCGGCGCGCAGCGCCCGGCAAATGGCCGCGGGCCAGCCCTCCTCGAACCACCCGTCGGGCTGCTCCTGGATGAGCCTAGACGTGTGGCCCGTGCGCCGGGCCGCGAGCAGCGTGTACGGCACTATGGCGTTCGATGCCCTGCCCAGCGCCCACCCCGCGGACCTGGGAGCCCTGGCATGTGCGACCGCCCTGGCCATCTCGGCCATGAACAGCTCGAACACGGTCGCGGCGGGCGACTCGACGGCTATCCTGCCGTCCCACGACTCCAGCAGGTCCAGGGCCTCCTGGGCGTCCCTGCTGTCGGCGGAAACGGCCAGGACAACGTCGCGGATCTCGCGCCAGGGTTCCGATGCCACGTCCAGGTGGAGGGCCATCGTGCCCGGCACGTCCCAGTCATCGCTCTCGCCGAGCGCCCAGTATGCCCGGGCCGCGCGGTAGCCGTCCAGCCAGTCGATGCCCAGGTAGGGGCCGCTCCCATCTGTGGGGCTGTTGTTGGCGGTCGCCACGATCCCCGACGGCGGGTTGGAAGCGTGGGGTATCTCGTCGTGCGGGACCGGTTCGTCCTCCCAGCCCGCACCGGCCTCCCATCCGGGCGTCGGGATGGTGCCCCAGCCCTTCTTGCGCACCGGCACGGTCCCCATGATCTGCCAGCCAATGTCTCCGGAAGCATCTGCGTAGACCATGTTCAGGGAGGACAGCGGCCAGTCCCCGCAGTTGGCCCTGAACTCCTCGAATGTGCGCGACCTGTGTATCGCCAGCATCCCCCTGACCGGCAACGTGTCCAGCCATATGGCTCTCAGTGAGAGCGCTTCTCCGCCCGGCCCTTCCGCCACGACTGGACCTCTCGGCGTAACGACCACTCGCTCGATCACGTCGTCCTGGCCCTTGACCCGGATCGCCTCGTCCCGCACCTCGCAGGGTGCGAAGCCGTCGCCCTCCCGGACGCTCCGTCCGTCTTCGCCTAGCTCTTCGATGAACAGGTCCGTCGTGTCCACCAGGGCGGCGGTCACGCCCCATGCGGCGACGCCGTTGTGCCCCGCCGGCATGGCGGGCGCGCCGATGAAGGTGGCCCCGGCGGCGGCCCAGTCGGGGGTGCGGACGTGTGCCAGGTACCAGTGGGGCGGCATGGTGGGGCGGAGGTGGGGATCGTTCGACAGGATGGGCCTGCCCGTAGCCGTCTTCTTGGGGGCGAGGGCCCAGTTGTTCGACCCTCCCGCGTATCCCGTGGCCTCCCGCAGCGACGCGAGGTCCTCGGCCAGCCGGTCGGCGACGATTCCCTGCGCGGCCCCGGGAGGCGTCGAGACCGGATGATCGGCGGGATATGCCGGGTCCAGGGCAGCCAGGGCCTCCGGCCCATCGGACAGGAGTATGTGGTAGCGGGCCAGCTCGATGTCCCAGTTGGACGCGAGCACGAAGGCCTGGAGCTTGGCCGCGGCAACTATGTCGACGAGCGAATAGGGTGTCGGCTCGATTCGCAACAGCGCGAATTCGTGCGGGCGGCGCCGGCAGCCCAGCCCCAGGCCGTCGTTGACCCCCCGCGCGAAAGCTTCCAAAGTCGCCAGTATGTCGGCGTCCAGAAGCCTGGCCTGGCGCTCCGCTCCCTCGGCGAAGCCGATCCGCCGGGCCAAGCGGTCGATGCCGAGTCCGGCCGGCCCGGCGACTTCGCTCACCGTGCCCCGGGCCACTCGAAGCAGCATCTCGAGCTGGAACGCCCGGTCCTGACCCTGGCAGAAGCCGACCCCATACCAGGCGTCCTCGTCGCTGCCAGCCTCGATGTACGGGATACTGTAGCCGTCCCGCCTGATGGTGACCGCAGACCGCGCGCCCGGTACCTCGATCTTCCCGGACACGGTCGGGAGCCGCCTGCCGAGAGCCAGTTGGAAGAGCCACAGAGGGATATTCACAATTTCCCACAGCCGGCAATGCGATGGGCGCGCAAGGGTCCTGGAATGCCGGGCAGGGGTTCGAGCTCGACTCCGAACACGCGCTCGAAGCGGTCCGCCAGCGCCGATGCTACTTCGTCGACCTCCGCCGAGACGCCCACGGACTCCATCGACGCGACCCGGCAGTCCTGGATGCCGCAGGGGACGATGTGGTCGAAGTAGCCCAGGTCGGGCGACACGTTCAGGGCGAATCCGTGGGTCGTGACTCCGCGGCTCACCCGCACGCCGATGGCGGCGATCTTGGCGCCGCCGGTCCAGACGCCGGTCGGGTGCCCCTCCGCTTCCGCGGCGATGCCGTAGTCCGACAGCGTCCCTATGAGCAGCCGCTCCAGGGAGCGTACGTAGTCCAGCGGCCGCATGCGGAGCCGCCGGAGGTCCACGACAGGGTATCCGACGACCTGCCCGGGCCCGTGGTACGTCACCTCGCCGCCCCGGTCCACGTGGTGCACCTCCACGCCTAGCGCCGACAGCGTGTCCGCGGGCGCGATAACGTCGTCGAGCGTCCCCCGGCGGCCGAGAGTGTAGACGTGGGGATGCTCGAGGAGCAGGAGAGCGCCGTCCATCTCGCCATCCACGACGCGTGAGTGCAGGCCCCGCTGCAACTCGAGTGCGGCCGCGTATCCGACCGGGCCGAGCTCCCTTCGGGCGAGTACAGCGCTATCCGACTTCAGCGTGGGCGCTCCACGAGACAAATGGTTGGACGGTCACGGGGAGCTCGACTCCAAGTCGCCCAGGCAGCCGGCCAAACAGGGACCGGAAGGACGACGAGCGCCGCGATCACTCCACGGAAGTTCCTCATGGGCGCCTCAGTACACATCGAGGGTGAATCGCGACTCCTTGAAGTCCATCACGGCCTTCGCGAGGTGCTCAGCGGTGCCGGGATCGATTCGCAGGAGCTCGACGCCCTCGTGCTCGATGATGTGGTCGCGGTCGCGCCCCGCGTCGATGACTATGCCGAAGTCGCCCTGGCCCTCCCAGACCGGCGGCGTGGCGAGGCGGAACGCCTGCCCCTCCTCGAGACTGTAGCCCCCCAGCATCCTGCCGAGTTCGTCCTTTGCCTTGTCCGTAATCTCGATCATGCGGTCCTCACTCGGTCAGCATCCGGCGCAGCGCCTCGATCTGCCCCTCGCTCAGCCCGATGGCGCTAACGTAGGCCTCGATGCCACCGTAGTTGTCGTCCAGGTGGGCGAGCGTTCGCCCCATACCGTCCCGGGGGCAGTACTGGTCCTCGTACTCGCTGGCTGACTGGATGGGCTGCTCGAATTCGCTGGCGCCGCCCATGAGCGACCGCCTGAAGTGGAATATCGAGGTCAGCGTGTAGTCGTCCAGTATCGTCTCCCGGCCAACCCCGGCAAGGTCCAGGAGGATGGCGCTGATGACGCCGGTCCTGTCCTTGCCACCGGCGCAGTGGTACACGGCGGGTACGAAGTCCGGCTCGGCCAGCCTCCCAAGCACTTCCGCGAACTGGGCCTGCCGGTGGTCCAGCCACGTCGTGTAGCTGTGGGCGATCCTGGCCGCCGGAATGCCGGACGTCACTTCATCTGGCGTGATGAGCACGGGGGCGTCTCCGATGATGTCGCAGTGGTGGTATGAGACCTCGCTCGACCCGGCGAAGACGTTCGGAGTCTCGACAGTCTCCATCGGGGTCCTCAGGTCTATGACGGCCCGCACCCCGTAGTCCTTAAGCCTCGCCTGGTCTCCATCGGTCAGCCGGTGCATCCCGTCGGAGCGCAGGAACTTCCCCCAGTTGGTCCATCCACCGCCCTCGATGGGGTATCCGCCTATGTCGCGCGTGTTGTAACTGCCTTCGAGTCCCAGGTAACGCTGGGGAGGTAGTGAGGTCATGGGTACTCCTCGTCCGCGTATGTTCTGTTTCAAGGATATGCCGAACCGCCCCGCGCCTTCAAGAAGCGGGCAGGGACTCGTGACCGTTCGGGGCCGACAGACACTTCGCGACCAGCGGGCGGACACGTGGGTCCGCCCCTACGTCTAAGGTGCTCCTTCGTTCGGCGTGCTGGACTTGCCGTTGGGCGTAGGCTAATCTGCACGCAACAAATCGACAGGAGCTGCAAGTGGAGCAAAGACCGCTGGGAAGGACGGGCCGGACGATTCCCGCCATTGCGCTGGGTTGCGTCACGTTCGGCCGCGAGATTAGCGAGGATGACTCGTACCGCGTGATGGACTACGCCATGGAGAAGGGGCTGACCTTCTTCGATACGGCGGAGGCGTACGGGGGCGGCAACTCGCAGCGCACCAGGCTCGAGACGATGGGGGTCGACGACCAGCGCGAGGTCACCACGGAGATGAGCTCGTCGGAGAACATCGTCGGCAGGTGGATGGAGAAGCGGGGAGCTAGGGACGACATCATCCTGATGACCAAGTTCAGCACGGGCGGTTCAGCCGACAACGTCCACCGGGCCCTCGCCGAGAGCCTGGAGAGGCTGCGCACCGACCGAGTCGACATCTACAAGCTCCACAGGCCCTATCCCGACGTGCCGGTTGACGAGACCCTGGGAGCCCTCGCGGACGAGGTGGCCGCCGGGCGTACCGATGTCATCGGCTGCAGCCAGCACTCCGCCGAGCAGCTCCGGGAAGCCCTCGCGACCAGCGCGGCGAAGGGCTATCCCCGCTACGAGATTGCCCAGCCCGGCTACAACCTTGGGCTGCGGGATGACGAGAAGGAGTTCCTGCCCCTCTGTATCGAGGAGGGGATCTCGGTCACGCCATTCAGCCCGATGGGCGCCGGCTTCTTCGCGGGCAAGTACACGCCGGACCTCGGGGACATCCCGAAGGGCACCCGATTCGACATCATGCCGGCCCACGCCGACATCTATTTCAACGACCGCAACTTTAGGATCATCGAAAGGCTGAGAGAGAAGGCCGGCGAGATGGGCGTGCCCATGGTGAGGCTGGCGATGGCGTGGTCCATGACCCACCCGGCCATCACCGCCGTGCTGGTGGGCGCGAGGGAGACCGGTCACATCGACAATGCCCTGGCGGCCTCCGAGATGGGCCTGGATGCTGAGCTGAGGGCGGAGATGTCGTCCTGGGGCGACGTCTAGCCGGAGTTGTTCGTTCGCCCTGAGCCTGTCGAAGAGCCTGCCCCGTACTCGATACGGGGGCAGTGCTCCGCGAATGCAGATGCCCGGGTGGCTCCCTAGTTCAGTGGGTTACCTCTGGCCGCTCCATCGTCTGAGGTAGAGATGTGTGCAGGGTTGAGGGGGACCCCGCCCCAGGTCCCTCGTCGGGAACTCCTCGGGACGACAGTGTCGGCTCCTGCGGATCCCAGGCCGTATAGACTTGAGAAGGGTGTTACCGGCGTTGCTGGCGCGGGTCCAGGGCCTCGCGTATGCCGTCGCCGATGAAGTTCCACGACAGGACAATCAGGAATATGGCGAGGCCGGGGAACGTGGTGAGCCACCAGGCTATTTCGATGAACTCCCGGCCTGCCACGAGCATGTAGCCCCATGATGGTGTGGGCGGCTGGATGCCCAGACCCAGGAAGCTGAGGCTGGCCTCTATCAGGATCGCGTAGCTCATGACTAGGGACGCCTGCACGATGATTGGCGACATGGTGTTCGGCAGTATCGTCCTGAACATGATGCGCCAGGGGCCGGCGCCGAGAGCCCGCGAGTTCTCCACGAACTCCTTCTCCCGCAGGGACAGCGCGTTGGCGCGTGTGATTCGAGCAAATGACGGGATGAATCCTATTGCTATGGCCAGCATCGCGTTTCGAAGCGACGGCCCCAGCACGGCAACCATGAGGATGGCCAGGAGCAGCCCTGGGAATGCGAGAATCGCGTCGACGATGCGCATCAGTATGCTGTCGGTCAATCTACCGAAGTAGCCTGCAGCGAGGCCCATGGTGATGCCGACGATGGCCGCAATGGCTGTGGCGAGCAAGCCCACCTGCAGGGACACCCTGCCGCCATAGATTACGCGGCTGAGGTTGTCCCGGCCCAGGGAGTCGGTCCCGATGGGGTAAGTAATCGATGGGGCCTGCCTAAGTGCGTCGTAGTCCTGGTAGCAGGGGGGAGCCAGCCACCCCGTGAGGTGGTGCCAAGGCCTACTCTGGATCTTGCACATTGCTAGTCCGGAGCCTTCTTCGGTTACTACCGGCGCGGCTATGGCGGCCAGGGTGAAGACCGAGATGACCACCACTCCGAACAGCGCCGTCCGGTTGCGCAGGAAGCTGTCCACCATGACGCGGAGCAGCCCAGCCCGGCGCCGCATTGCGGCCTCCTCGACTGCCAGTACCCCCGTACCTTCCTGGGTCTGCTCGCTCATTCGTAGCGTATCCTCGGGTCGAGATAGCCATAGCCGATGTCAGCCAGCAGGTTGACCGTCACGTAGAAGACCGACGCGATCAGGACGACCATCTGCACTATCGCGTAGTCCCTGCCGTTGATCGACTCCACCAGCAGCAGCCCCACGCCGGGCCACCTGAAGACGGTCTCGGTGACCAGTGCTCCCGCCAGCAGAGACCCCATGTCGAGGGCTATCACGGTGACCACCGAGAGCATCGCGTTCTTCAGGGCGTGCCGCCCCACAATCATCTTGTAGGCCAGCCCTTTGGCCCGTGCCGTCCGTATGTAGTCCGAGCTCATCACGTCCAGCATCCCCGAGCGCATGTACCTGGTCAGCGCGCCCATGTACTGGATGCCGAGGGTAATGGTCGGGAGGATGAAGTACTTCCAGTGGAAGCCCTCGCCAATTGGGCCGTAGCCCGACGTGGGTAGCCAGCCCAGCTGGACTGCAAAGAACAGTATCAGCATGAGGCCGACCCAGAAGCTGGGAGCAGCCACGCCGAACAGCGAGACCGCGGAGATGAAGTTGTCGAACCACGTGAAGGGGCGCAGGCCGGCGATTATGCCGATGGGCAGCGACAGGACGACGGCGAGGGTCAGCGCCGACACGGCGAGGGGGAGGGTGCGCTTGAGCTTCTCCCAGACCAGCGAAGATACGGGGTGGTCGGCGCTGTATGACAGGGAGACACCCATGTCGCCCCTCAGCATCTTGCCCACCCAGATGACGTACTGGATGACCAGGGGCCTGTTGAGGCCCAGCTCCTCCCGCTCCATTTCGAGAGCTTCGCGGGTGGCCTCCATGCCGAGCCTCATGACTGCCGGATCTCCCGGAGCGAACCGCACAGCGGCGAACACGACGATCGAGAGAACGACGACCACGTAGGCGGTCTGAAGAAGTCGACGGGCTATGTATGCCTGGATTTGACCGGCCTCCGGGCCCAGATGGATTAGCTCAGTATCTCGTCAGACCAGCATTCGATGCGGCTCTTGGGGTTGGTCCCCGGTGCGCACGTTCAGGGTCACGTCGTCTGACAATCTATGGGGCGCGGGGATTAGCTCGACAGCCAGTCCCCGCGCCCCATTCTATTCGAAGCCTTGTGCTGCTACTCCTGCCAGGTCCAGTCCTTGGCGTTCCAGTAGCCCTTCGGGTTCACGTATCCGCCCTGCACGTGCCTGTTGGCCGCGAAGAAGCGGGGCATGCTCTGCAGCTTGACGAACGGCACGTCCTGGGCCACGACGATGTCGACGATCTGGCGGTAGAGCTCCGCCCGGACGGCCCGGTCGGAAGTGCTCTTGGCCTCGTCGAACAGTCGCTCGATCTCAGGGTTGAAGTACCTCATGCCGTTGTTGCCCTTGAAGCCGCTCGTGTGGGAGTCGGCCCTGAAGAGGCTCTGCATTAGTCCGTCGGGGTCGGGCTCGCGGGTGTACCAGGCGTCACCCAGGTCGAATTCCTTGTGGGTGCCCGCCCAGCAGCGCGATTCCGGCCAGTCAGCGGTGTCGCAGTCCACGCCGAACCAGACCTTGTCCAGCCAGGTCGGGCTGTCGACGATCACGATCTCCATCTCGATGCCCGCGTCAGCCAGGTTCTGCTGGATGACCTCGGCCATCTTCTGCGTCACCGGGATGTTCTCGGGGTAGTACTTGATCTTGAGCGGGTTGTCGGGGCCGTATCCGGCCTCAGCCAGCAGCGCCTTCGCCTTCTCCACGTCCCTGGGCTCGCACGTATATGGCAGGTACGCCCAGTGGGACTCGAGGATCGGGTTGCAGCTCGGCACGCCCAGGCCGAAGTAGATGGCCCTGTTGATGGCGTCCCGGTCGATGGCGAGGGCGACGGCCCTCCTCAGCCGCAGGTCGGCCATCGGCCCCTCGCGGTAGTTGAAGATAACCGTCATGTAGGAAGCCGTGATGCCGTCCCTCTGCTGCAGGAGCTGCACGCCCTCGGTAGTGGCGATGCTGGCGACCTGCTCGAGCGGCACGTCCACCGCAAAGTCGATCTCACCCGCTCGGATCGCCGCCATGCGGGTCTGCGGGTCCTTGATCGGGATGAGGATGACCCTCTCGGGCCTGACGTTCAGGATCTCCTTGTCGAAGTAGTCGTCGTTCTTCTCGAGCACCAACCTGTCGCCGGGGACCTGCTCGACGAACTTGTACGGGCCCGTCCCGACCGGGTTCGTGTCCTGCTTGTCTGTGCTGCCCTCGTCGAGGATGGCCAGGGACCAGTGTGCCATCGATGCCAGGAACACTGGGCTGGGCTTGTTCAGCACTACTTTGAACTCATAGTCGCCCGTCGCCTCGTAGGAGACCACGTCGTTCAACTCGCCCCTGCACCGGCCCCTGTCGATGATCTCGTATTGGCACCGGTCCCAGCTGTAGACCACGTCGTGGGCGGTCACGCCCTTGCCGTTGTGGAACCTGACGTCCTCGCGGAGGGTGAACACGAAGGTCAAGCCGTCGTCCGAAATCGTCCAGCTGGACGCGACGTCAGGCTTCGGGTTCATCATCGTGGCGTCGTACTGGAGGAGCCGGTTGTAGATCATCTCCGAGAAGATGATGTCGGTGCCGGACTGGCTCTTGGCCGCGTCCAGGAATCCGACCTCGCCGGAGTTGCCGATGCGGAGCACGGAGTCCGAGGAGGGCGGCGCTATCGCCGGGGCCTGCGCGGCCGCCAGCGCCTTCTGCGCGTCCATCGCTGCGCCCTCGGCCGCGGAGGTCGCCTTCTGCGCGTCCATTGCCGCGCCCTCGGCTGCCATCGCAGCGCTCTGTGCTGCTGCGGTCGCCTTCTTGGACTCCTCGACCGCCACCATGACCGACGCGTCAACGATCTTCTGAACGTCGGCTGCCGTCAGCTGGCCGCCCATCTGCTCGGTGATGGCGGCCTCGATGGAGTTCTCCAAGTCTCCGCGGGTCGGCACGTTGGCCGTCGCTCCGGAGACTGCCGCCTCCACGAGCTTGGAGATCTGCTCGGCGCTCACGCCCTCAGGCACCGAAGCCGCCACCGCCTGCTCGACCAGCGGCCTCACCGCCGCAGCGTCGACCTGGGGCGCGGGCATGGCCGCTATGGCAGCCTCGACGACTGCCTTAACGTCGCCCGCGGTCATCTGGTCGCCCATCTGCTCGCTCATCTGGGCGGAGATCATCTGCTGGATCTCAGCAGCACTTGCGCCGGTGTCCATCCCCATCATCGCCGAGTCGATCATCTTCTGGATGTCGCCGGCGCTTGCGCCCGTATCCGTGGGCATCGCGCCCTTCACGGCCTCGCCAACCATCATGGCTATCGTCTCGGCGGAGACGGCCGTGGGCTGTGGCGCCGGAGCCGGCTCCTCCGAGCCGCAGGCGATGACGCCAGCGACCAGGACTACCAGGAGCGCCGTCCACAGCACTCCCCTTCGTATTACTGCCAGTCTCATTTCAAGTGCCTCCTAAACGAAATTCGCCATATATATTAGCGCGAAATCGCCATACTGGTCAAATCTGCTGCGCTATCTACGTCTCCGGCAGGACATGCCGGGCAACCGGGAGGCTATCCGCATGTGTGACTCTCCAACATAGCGGCGCATCCCCCTTTGTGTTGAATGTCTCACAGGATTGACGCCTTTCAGGCTTGATCCTCACAGGAGCTTCACACCACTCCTGTATACTTGTACATATCCGCTCTTGCCTTGACGCTGCCGGCCGCGAACGCCCTTGACACGCGGGGACTTGGCCTTACGATTCTGGTGTCGCTCCAGTCAGGCCATGTGAACGGCGCCAGTTAAGAGGTCCCCGTCAATGCGCATCAGCAACATCGAAACATTCACCGTCGACGCGGGCTGGCGGCCCTGGATATTCGTCAAGGTCGAGACGGACGAGGGCCTGACCGGCTACGGCGAGTGCAGCGACGGCCGCTCTCCGAACGGCGTCGTGGGCACGATCGAGGACCTGAAGCCGGTGCTGCTGGGCCGGGACCCGCGCGCTTTCGAGATGCGCTTCTGGGACATGCTGCGCCGCACCCGCCAGAGCCCTGGTGGGATCGCCGCCAAGGCAATCGCGGGCGTCGAGCTTGCGCTGGTGGACATAAAGGCCAAGGCGCTGGGCATATCCGTGGTCGAGCTGTTCGGCGGCCCCACGCGGGACAGCGTCCGCGTCTACTGGTCCCACTGCGGCTCGTCCAGGGCCAGGTATCCGGAGATACTGGGCACGCCCCCGATTCGCACGATGGACGACATAGCCGACCTGGGCAGGGAGGTCGTCGCGCGCGGCTACACCGCCCTCAAGACCAACATCGTGCTGCCGGGAGACCCGGCCGAGGTCTACTTCGGCGGATTCGGCAGCGGACCCGGCACGACCGACCAGGTCGCGTCCAGGGAGCTGCTGCGCCACGTCGAGACACTGATCGGCACGTTCAGAGACGCCGTGGGGCCCGACGTGGACATCAATCTCGACCTGAACTTCAACTTCAAGCCCGAGGCGGCGAAGCGCATAGCAAGGGTCCTGGAGCAGTTCGACCTCCTCTGGCTGGAGGTGGACATGTACGAGCCCGCCGGCATCAGGGAGATCAAGGACGGAACGGCGACCCGCATCTGCACGGGCGAGAACCTCTTCTACATGCGCGAGTACGTGCCCTACTTCGAGCAGAGGGCTGCGGACGTGTTCATGGTCGACGTGCCATGGAACGGCTTCAGCCAGTCGAAGAAGATCGGCGACCTGGCCGAGGCGTACCAGTTCAACGTCGCTCCGCACAACTACTACAGCCACCTCTCTACCTTCATCAGCGCCAGCCTCTGCGCCGTGCTGCCCAACGTGCGCATCATGGAGACGGACGTGGACGACGTGCCCTGGAAGGACGAGCTGACGACCAGCGCGCCCGAGATCGTCGACGGCTACATGACCATCCCCACCGCGCCTGGATGGGGGACCGACCTCAACGAGGATGTGGCCCGCGCACACCCGTGGGAGAGCACGTCCAACTGGTAGGGGAGCCGCCCGTCGGCTATATTGGGGGCGTGGACGGACAACCCGAGAATAGCGGCGCCTGCTGCGGCCCCAGCACGCCTCGCGCGCGACCGGCATCAGTTCAACGCAAGCCCATGAGCACGGGAGGCTCGACACGCGGCATGGTGGAGCTGCCCGGCGGCGAATTCCTGATGGGCACGGAGGACGCATCCGGCTTCCCCGCAGACGGCGAGGGGCCGGTCAGGGAGGTGACCGTCGACCCGTTCCACGTCGACGCCGCGGCGGTCACGAACAGGGACTTCACGCGCTTCGTTAAGTCGACGCGCTACGTCACAGAGGCCGAGCGGTTCGGCTGGTCCTTCGTGTTCCACCTGCTGCTCACGCCGAGGGCGAGGCGCGCGGCCCAGCAGGCGGTGGCCGAGGCCCCCTGGTGGGTGCGGGTCGACGGGGCGAGCTGGCGTCACCCCGACGGCCCTGGCTCCGACGTCAAGGCTCGGATGGACCACCCGGTAGTGCACGTCTCCAGGAATGACGCTATGGCCTACTGCGAGTGGGCCGGCAAGCGGCTGCCCACGGAGGCGGAGTGGGAGTACGCGGCCCGCGGCGGGCTGGAGCAGAACACCTACCCCTGGGGCGACGACCTCACCCCCGGCGGCGAGCATCGCTGCAACATCTGGCAGGGCACGTTCCCGGACGTCAACACCGCCGAGGACGGCTACGTCGGGACGGCCCCGGCGAAGGCGTTTCCACCCAACGGGTTCGGCCTCCACAACTTGGCGGGGAACGTGTGGGAGTGGACGGCGGACTGGTTCAGTCCGACGCATCACGTCGACGGGCCGCGCGACAATCCGACCGGCCCGGAGGTCGGCACGGCGGCCGTCACGCGCGGCGGCTCCTACCTGTGCCACGAGTCCTACTGCAACCGCTACCGTGTCGCCGCCCGCACAGCCAACACGCCCGACAGCTCGACAGGCAACACCGGCTTCCGCTGCGTCGTCGACTGGCGGTCAACCACGAGGTGACGACGGCTGTCCTGCTCGGCGTACTGCAGGGGGTCGCGGAGTGGCTGCCGGTCAGCTCCGAGGGACTGGTCGCCGCTGCCTATTCGCTGCTGGAGGGTGAGAGCCTCGACGATGCCGTGGGCTACGCCCTGTGGCTCCACGTGGGGACCATGCCCGCCGCCCTGGTGGTCCTGAGACGGGATGTGGGCGCCCTCGCCCGCGAGGTGTGGCAGCGGCCGAGGCGACCCTCGCCCCTGCTCCTGTTTCTCGTGATTTCGACGGCGCTGAGCATGCTGCTCGCCTTCCCCCTCGTACTCGCGCTGGGAGAGCTGTCGGGTCTAGTTGGCGCGTCCGCGATGGGGCTGGTCGGCGTCCTCATGCTGGCGACTGGGGCACTGCAGATGCGAGGCTCCACTTCCGGCGCACGCGACCGGACACACCTTGCTCTGCCCGACGCGCTGCTGGCCGGGCTCGCACAGGGTCTTTCGGTCCTGCCAGGGTTCAGCCGTTCAGGACTGACCATCGCGGCGCTGTTGGGACGCGGGATCGAGAAGCGCGAGGCCCTGGTGATCAGCTTCCTGATGAGCATCCCCGCCAGCGCCGCGGCCGCCCTGTTTGCCGCGGTCAGCGGCGGGCTCGCCCTCTCCTCAGAGGCGGTCGTACCGGCGGCAGTCGCCTTCGTAGTCGGCCTCGCGACCATACGGCTCATGCTGGAGCTCGCACGGCGGGTGAACTTCGGCTTGTTCGTCGTGCTGGTGGGCCTGGCGATGATTTCCACCGCCGCATGGGAGGCCCTGGCCACCTGAGGAGGCTGTCCCAACCTCCAATGTGTGCCCGACTCTGTTAGGCGTCACCCTGTAGGGGCGGGTTTGAAACCCGCCCTGCCCGTGCCGTGAGGCAGCGCTGCCAGCCAGGGGTGGACTCGGGCTCTCTAGCTTGGCTTGAAACGCCCATTTCCCGCTGTTATCCTTCTCTGCCAGCTAGGGTGGGCCGCTTCCGGCCCGCCTGTCCATCAGACTACTTCGAGGAGGACCCCGGCAATGACTCAGTCCAATGGGAATGCCGAAGTCAGCGAGGCGCAAATCGCCTCACACTGGCGCGAAGAGGAGCGCATCTACCCTGATACGGCGTTCATCGCGCAGGCCAACATGGCCGACCCGTCCGTGCACGACCGTTTCACGGCGGACAAGTTCCCTGACTACTACCGCGAGTATGCCGACCTGCTGACGTGGGACAAGTACTGGCATACCACCCTCGACACATCGAACCCGCCCTTCTGGAAGTGGTTCGTGGGCGGCAAGCTCAACGCCAGCTACAACTGCGTCGACCGGCACCTCGAGGAGCACAAGAACAAGGCTGCGTTCATCTGGGTCTCGGAGCTCGAGGACGAGGAAGACCGGGTCATCACGTACCAGGAGCTCTACGTCCGCGTCAACGAGTTCGCGGCGCTGCTCAGGGACTTCGCCGGGCTGAAGGCGGGCGACCGCGTCACACTCCACATGCCGATGATGCCGGAGCTTCCGGTGACGATGCTCGCCTGCGCCCGGCTGGGCGTGGTCCACTCACAGGTGTTCGGCGGCTTCAGCGGGAACGCGTGCGGCGACCGCATAGTCGACTCGGGCAGCAACGTCCTTATCACCATGGACGGCTACCACCGCAGCGGCGACATGCTCGACCACAAGGTCAAGGCCGACGAGGCGGTGGCCCAGGCAGAGGCGAACGGCCAGAAGGTCGACAAGGTCCTCGTGTGGCGCCGCTACAAGGGCCAGTACCAGTCCGAGACTCCCATGGTCGAGGGCCGCGACTTCTTCGTCGACGAGCTTCTCGAGGACTACAAGGGCGCCCGCGTCGATCCCGTCTCCATGCCCGCCGAGGCGCCGCTCTTCCTGATGTACACGAGCGGCACGACCGCCAAGCCCAAGGGCGCGCAGCACAGCACCGGCGGCTACCTGTCCTACGTGGCGGGCACGTCCAAGTACTACCAGGACATCCACCCCGACGACGTCTACTGGTGCATGGCGGACATCGGCTGGATCACCGGCCACTCCTACATCGTCTACGGCCCGCTGTCCGTGGCCGCGACGAGCGTCTTGTACGAGGGTGTGCCGAACTACCCTGACGCCGGGCGGGCGTGGCGCATCGCCGAGAGGCTCGACGTCAACATCTTCCACACGGCCCCGACGACCATCCGGATGCTGCGAAAGGTCGGCCCTGACGAGCCCAAGAAGTACAACTACCATTTCAAGCACATGACCACTGTGGGCGAGCCCATCGAGCCCGAGGTCTGGCGCTGGTACTACGAGGAGGTCGGCAAGAAGGAGGCCGTCATCGTCGACACGTACTGGCAGACGGAGACCGGCGGCTTCCTCGGCGCAACCCTCCCCGCGCTCCAGGCCATGAAGCCCGGCAGCTGCGGCCCCGGCGCCCTCGGCATCGTGCCCGTCATCTACGACGAGGACCGCAACGAGATAGAGCCCGGCGCCGACAAGGCCGGGAACATCTGCATCACCAGGCCCTGGCCGGGCATGATGCAGACGGTGTGGGGCGACCCTGACCGGTTCGTCGAGACCTACTTCAGGAAGTTCAACGCGGACCCGGACAGCAAGGACTGGCGCGACTGGCCCTACTTCACGGGCGACGGCGCGACCCAGTCCGAGGACGGCTACTATCGCATCGTGGGCAGGGTTGACGACGTGATCAACGTCGCCGGGCACCGCCTGGGCACGAAGGAGCTGGAGTCTGCCGCCCTGACCGTGGAGGCCGTCAGTGAGGCCGCCGCTGTGCCCGCCGTCGACGAGCTGAGGGGCCGCGTGCCGGAGATGTACATCTCCCTGAAGCCTGGGTACGAGGACAGCCAGGAGGTCGTCGACGAGGTCAAGGGGGCCATCGCCACGATAATCGGCCCCATCGCGCGCCCGGCCCACGTGTGGGTCTCCGCCGACCTGCCCAAGACCCGCTCAGGCAAGATCATGAGGCGCGTGACGGCGGCGATCTCAAACTTCGTCGACGTGGGCGACACTACGACTTTGGCGAACCCCGAGGTGGTCGAGGAGATCCGCCAGGCCGTGCAGAGCGCCAAGGTTGCGGCGGGCCAGGTCCCGAAGGACATCCCCCAGGCCGTCATCGACGAGATCAACCGCTTCGGCGAGGAGTCCTAGGCGCCGCACTGCGGAGGGTAGACCCCGCGTACGTCAATTGTAGATTCAGGCGGGGCACGATACAGGGCTTCTTCCTTGGGGTTCGGCTTGGCTCCCCGCTTGGAGCCTGAGCGGTCGCCGTCCGCTAGGCATGGCACTCCTCGATAAGTCCTCTCCTCCCTAACCCCTCTTCCCCCCCCCCCAGTTTTCGATGCCATAGTTCGAAGCCCCTGACCCTCATGCCCAAGCCGCTGGTTGGGAATGAACCTTTTCGGTGTCTGGCGGTAATAGGATGTGAGGGGGTTCTTCAGAGCGCCGGGGGTGCAACGTCGCGTGACACGGCGACAGGAGCGGGAGGCCATCCTGCGGTGTCAGGGTGGAGATCCGGCGGGACTGGAAGTGCTGGTCGACCTCCACCAGTCGGCTGTCCTGCGTACTGCGTATGGCGTCGTCGGGAACAACCACGTGGCGGAGGACATAGCCCAGCAGGTCTTCGTGGAAGTGTTCACCGCGATAAGGCGGTTCGATCCTGAACGCCCCTTTGCACCCTGGCTCCACCGGATCGTGGTCAATATCAGCCTCAAGGAGCTTCGACGGCGCGAGCATCGAAACCTTCCCCTGGATGAGGCCGCAGCCGGCCTGCTATCGCGTGACCCCCTCCCTGACTTAGTCGCGGAGGAATCGGAGGCCCGGAGGGCAATGTGGGCGGCGGTCCAATCACTCAGTCCAAAGCAGCGAGCCGCCGTGGTGCTCCGGTACTACCACGGGTTCAGTGAGGCCGAGATGGCCGTGGCGCTTGGTTGCCGCCGCGGCACGGTGAAGTCACGGCTGCACTCCGCCCTCCGCCGGCTCGAGCTACTGCTCCGTGACGGCGGCCCACCGCAAAGCCTGTTGGAGCGTCGACGGGATGGAAGAGCTCCAGATGAGGGTGGTCGTGGGGAGGGGGAATAGATGCGAAGACGAAGCGCCCCGCAGATCGAGGAGAGGCTGATCAGCGACACGCTGAGTGAGTACATGGACCGCGTCGACACCGGCCGCGATCTCTGGCCGGAAATCCGCGTCAGGCTGAGCCAGCCCAGGCGAGCGAGAGTCCCTGTACTTGTGAAGCTGGTTGTGGCAGCGGCGGTGCTTGTGGCGCTCACCGCGATGCTGTCCATTGCCCAACCCTGGTCCCCCGCCCAAGACTCCATGACCGCGTTCGCAGCGGTCAACCACGCCTACGAGCGCCTATTCGAGCTGGAGACGGTCCGGTATCGAGTCGACGGCACCAACAGCGGCGGGCAAGAATTCGTTGAACTCCACCAGGTGGACATGGTTAACCGGATTGAGTACTGGGTTCTTCAGATTGTCACGGGTCCACCACCAGGTGCCGGTGGTGGCGCTCCCAGGCAAGAGTTCATCAGGATAGACGGCTTCCACTACATAAACCGCCCCCCCACCGCAGCCGAGCCGCTAGCATCCGAACAGCCGAGCTCCGAATCGTCCCCCGGAGGATGGTCGCTATTCCCGGATCCAATTGGGCATCCGGAGGAGGGGCACCCCTGGGCACCCTTCGGTCAACTCGGAGGTATTCCGTGGAGTAGTGAGGGTGCTGAAGAGGCGTTCGACAAAGTTGATCTGGTCGGGAATGCCGAAGTCGACGGTCAGCCAGTCATCCACTACCGAGCCTCAAGGCGGTCTGGGCTCAAGGATGTGAGCAATCTTCGTCCCATGGTCCTCACCATGGACGGGAAACGAGTGGAGGCCGTGCATCGTGGAGTCGAAGACCACCTGAAAACGATAGACACCGTCGACTTCTGGGTCACGCCGGATGGCGGCATGCTCATTGAGGTGGACTGGACTCACACCGAGCGAGGCCCCGAACTGCCGGATGACTACCGCGAGAGAGACTGGTGCCAGGGTCTTGGCGAGTTTAGCGAACCCGAATACGGCTTTCGGCTATGGGATGACGAGGAGAATGTCCCCGGTGTTGTTGTTGGGGACCCCACGATGAGTCTCAACACCCATGAATTGGGGCAAGTAATCTGTTGGAACGAGGACGAGACAGAAGGCAGGATGCCATGGGGAAGAAATCTGCCTGAGATTGCCGGCGAGGACTTCTGGGTCCGGTGGGTGTACACCTTCACAGCATTCAACGAGCCCCTCGATCTGCCCAAAGACCTACCTGAGTGATTGGCAACTAGTCAGAGCTCAGAGCTAGCTTAGATACCCAAACGGAGAGGAGGACAACCTTGGCGAGAGCCATCTGTTGCGATGGGAAGAGAGCCAAGGAGCACATGCCAGGAACTGCTTGGAATTTACTATGCGTACTCTGATAGCTGTCTTTGCCGCCCTTATCTGCTTGATGGGATGTGCCGTTCAGGCCACGCCGAATCCGCCTGGCGCCGCGACTCCCGCCGACCAGGGAGTTGACAGCGGGGTCTTGGCCCGAGAGACGACTGAGCGGAAACTGGTCAAAGGAGTTGCCAGCAGGCCACCCTTGCCTTCTAGTACCCATACGCCGGGAAGCACCCTGATTGGTCCTGGCAGGCCCACGATTCTCGCTGGGCTCGACGAGGCGAGACAAGCGACGGGTCCCTTGATGTTGCCGACCTACCTGCCTCCAAACGTGGGCCTGGAACAGATTAGGGAGGAGTGTCATCGCCGGTGTGAAAATGACCCACCATCGCCGGAATGGAATTGACCCACCTGAAAGCATGGAGCACCTTGGGAGTCGGGAGGAATCCCGACCTGGAGGTGCCCAACAGATTGCTAAGAGGTGGGACAGTGAAAGAGATCTACGAGATGAGGGGAGCGGGACTGTCGATCAGGGAGATCGCGCGCGAGTTGAGTGTATCTAGGAACTCGGTGCGCAAGTATCTGAGGTCTGCCGGAGTGCCGAAGGAGAAGCCGCGGAACAGGCGACCTTCGAAGCTGGACCCGTACACTGATCACATCGACACCCGCCTATCTGAGGGCCTGGACAACTGCGTGGTGTTGCTGCGTGAGCTGCGGGCTCTCGGGTACAGTGGCGGTTACACGATCCTGAAGGACTATGTTCAGCCCCGCCGTCGCCGCCGGCAGCCCAATGCGACGATCAGGTTCGAGACGGGTCCCGGAGAGCAGGCGCAGGTTGATTGGGGAAGCCTGGCCTACATCGACGAGGACGGCCGCAAGCGCAGGGTGTGGGCGTTCGTGATGGTGCTGAGCTGGTCGCGTGCGATCTACGTTGAGTTCGTCCGCCGCGCCGATGTCGCGACCTTCATGCGCTGTCACGTCAATGCGTTCGACTACTTCGGCGGAGTGCCTCGCCGGTGCCTGTACGACAACGCGAAGGTGGTGGTACTAGGACGCGACTCTGACGGACGCCCCGAGTGGAACAGCCGGATGCTGGACTTCTCGTTGCGGGTGGGCTTCGAGATGAGGTTGTGCCGGCCGTACCGCGCTCAGACCAAGGGCAAGGTGGAGAGCGGGGTCAAGTACGTCCGCCGCAACCTGTGGCCCACTGTCCGGTTCAGCGACGATTCGGACATGAACAGGCAGGGCATGGAGTGGTGTGAGACGGTGGCCAACGAGCGGGTGCATGGTACGACGAAGAGTCGGCCGAAGGCGCTCCTCGACAAGGAACGTGCGCACATGCTCGACCTGCCCGAACGGTCGGGTCTGGCGCCGTACCTCCGGGAGGAGCGCAGGGTGGGGCGTGACGGGTACGTGAATTGGGACGGGGCGTGGTACGGGGTGCCGTGGTCCTGGGCAGGCCGGACAGTGCAGGTCGGGCTCGGATCGGGGATGGTGGAGATCTGGTCGGATGCGGACAGGCTGGCAGTGCATCCGAGGGCTCACAGGCGAGGGCAGAGGTTGACGCTGCCGGGTCAGTGGGCCGGCCTTGTCAACGGCGATGCGGGTCCCAGGAAGGAAGCCGTGGCGGTTCAGGTGTCGACCGCTCAGGTAGAGCGCCGGTCGCTTGAGGTGTACGAGCTACTGGCTTCAGGGGGTGTGCGATGATCGCCCTCGAGCAGGCGCGGCAGTACATGGCGAGCTTGGACATGAAGGCAGCTGTTGAGGTGCTGGACAGCAGGCTTGACGCCGCCGCCAGCAAGCAGATGCCGTATCCCGAGATGCTGGCCGACCTGCTGGGCGTTGAGGTGTCGGCCCGCAGGGAGAGGTACCTGACCACCAGGACGCGGTTGGCCAAGCTCCCCTTCCAGCGCACCCTGGAGCAGTTCGACTTCGCCTTCCAGCCCTCCATCGACGAGCGCCAGGTGAAGGAGCTGGCCTTCGTTGCAGAGGCATCCAACCTCCTGTTGCTGGGCCCCCCGGGAGTGGGAAAGACTCACCTGGCGGTCGCGCTGGCCATGCGGTCCATAGAGAACGGGTACGGTGCGTACTTCGTGCGTGCCTATGACCTGATGGAGGACCTGAGAAAGGCCCGTGCCGAGCACCGGCTGGATAGGCGCATGAGAGTGTACCTGGCGCCCAAGGTGCTCATCGTCGACGAGTTCGGCATCTGGCCCTACGACCGCGACGCTGCCACCGCCTTCTTCAGCCTGGTGTCGGCCAGGTATGAGAGGGGAAGCATCATCCTGACGTCGAACAAGGGCTTCTCGGAGTGGGGAGAGCTCCTTGGCGACGCCGTCATCGCCACTGCCATCCTCGACCGGCTGCTGCACCACAGCCACGTCCTCAACATCCGGGGAGAAAGCTACAGGCTCAAGGACAAACGGCAGGCAGGTCTGCTGACCTCGCCCCAGCTGCTCAATCCACAGTCGGAGGAGCACAAATCAGAGGTGGGGGTGGGTCAAAACTAAACCGGCGATAGTGGGTCAAAAGCAAATCGGCGTTGACAGGAGCCGCTCCAGACGGGTCGCATGACTCTGGTCTACAGCAGGGAGCCCCGAGGGATCTTGGTCATCAGGCTTGGCATATCTGTTCACCCCAGTGGATTGCTGACAAAGAACGGGACATACGAAGAGGTGAGCTTTGAATCAGGAGGCCGAGCAGCCTTGATCCAGGGCGGTTGGGGCGAAAGCGGTTGGGAGTCCGGTTCGATGCTTGCAGCAGTGTACGAGAGTGCCGAAGGGGAGTTCGCCCTAATGTACGCGATGCCTGCCGATGCGTGGGATATGCAGGAGATACGTGCGATCGCCGAGTCGATGCAGCTCAATTGATCGCCATGAATGTGCCAAGCACCTAAGGAGTTGGACTGATGAAGTATGCACTCATATCGGCAGCATCGCTGGTGGTCGTGCTGGTGGCAGCTCTATCGTTCGCGGCAGGGGTCTGGTATGGGGACAGGGACGACGATGCGATGCCCTACACAGTTGGAGGAGAGTACGGGGATGGGGGTTTGTGGGTCACTGACTCGGATGTGGTATCGGTTGTGGGGTGGCCTGCAGTTGAAGGTGAAGTTGGTACGAAGTACATCAACCTTCGTGGCGCCCCGCAGAGAGACCCAGTTTCGAATCCTTCCCGGCAACCCGACAAAGCCCCGGACTGCGACGGGCTAGACTGCCAGCAGAACGGCTAGGGACGACTGGTCACGGGGCCGGCGGCCATACTACTCATCACAGCTTGGGAAGGAGGCAGACCGATGCAGTCGCGCTTCAAACATCCGGTCTGGCTGTTCGCTGCTGCTACAATCGCCGCTGCGCCTGTGGTGGGCTGCTCCACAGGTGAGCCTGTAAGTTCCGACGCCAATGCGGAGCAGGCTGGGCCGAGCGAGGCCAGTAACGGAGCTCCCGGTTCCAAATCCCCGGGCAGCCAGATCTTCGTCAGCGACAGGGGTTTCATCAAGGTCGGCGTAGGCACGGATGTCGATGAAGTGTACCCGTCTGGACTCGATCCGTCCTGTGTCTCTCCCGGCCCCGGCTACCCTGTCCCCGCGGATCTCCCGCCTCGGACGGACACTCCGCCGGTGCCCAACTACCTGCCGGAAGGGTCCGTCTTGGACAAGGAGCACCACAATGTCGAAGGGAGGCACATCGCGAATACGTACGTAGGTCCCAGCAACAACTTCCGCGTCACCATAACGCATGGCATATGTGGTGGGGGATCCATCCCCGCTGAGACTCACTGGGAGCTGGTGACCATAGCGGGCCACTGGGGCATCCTGTTCGAGGGCGCATGCTTCGAGGGGTCGGATGGCGGCTGCGACTGGGACCCCCACTTTGCCCGGACACTGTGGTTAGAGACTGACCAGGGCTACGTCGAGTTAAGGAGCGCGGCCTACACTCTCGACAAGGTCGAGCTCTTAAGGGTAGCGGGGTCCCTGCCCGCATTCGACAGGTAGGGCAAATGGCAGGACAACCGGGTTGTTCGATTCAGGTGTGGAATAGCCTTTGCTCTGAGACAGGCTGGACTGCATTGAGAGTTTAGTATGAGACTCGCCATCATGAGAGGGTCCTTCGTTGCCGTTGGCTGGACAGCGATTGCCCTGCTACTCATCTCAGCCTGTTCCGACGGGGAACCGGGTCGAGCTGGGGGCGCGGGGCCGACCTCCACAGCAACAGTAGCGGCCGACGTGGTTTCGACACCCACTCTTCCCACCTCCGTCCCCACCGCGATAGTCAGGGGTGGCGAGGGCAGGGGAGTGGCCCTCGGGACGGTAGTGCGGGCTACCCCGCAGGCCTATCCGAGCCCCGGCAACACCGCCGCTCCCACAGTGGAGTTGCCGTTCGGGATCACCCTAAGACGTGAGGTCCTCAGGACAGAACACGTCAAGTTCTACCTGGCGCCCGGCTCGTTGTCCGAGTCCAAGCTTCGCGCGTACGCGCGGCATGTCGAGGCCGATCTGAATGAGATCGCTGAGAAGGTCGGAATCGATCCTTCGAGCGCCTTCCCCGGGGAGCTCATCATGACTTTCGTCTCGCCCAGGAGCGGACGTGTGGGCCCAATGGAGCTAGGGCCCGGGCAGTGCCCCGTGCGCGGCCTGGCGATCACAGGGAGGGTGTCGGGCCCGCTGCAGGCCTGGGTAGTTGCCGACGACGAGACGCCGGCGGACCAGGTCATCGCCGTCGCGGCGCACGAGATCGCGCATCACTTTGTGTGGGCCAGATTCGGAGGCATCGGCGACAGCCTCCTTGCAGAAGGCCTCGCCACGTGGCTCGCCCAGGAGTCGTGGCTCAAGTGGCACGGGTGGGACTCGCTGGACGAGGCGGTCCGAGGGTTTCGCTCAGACGGCTCATACATCCCGTTCGCCGAGCGTGATGAACGTCAGGGTCGAGTTTCCGACGCGGAGTGCCTGGCCAGGCGCGACACCCTGTACACGGAGTACGCGTCGTTCGTGGGCTTCCTGATCGACAAGTACGGCGCGGAGCGGTTCGAGGAGCTGGCGGACACTGTTGCCACAGTCACGATAACAGTCAGACCTGACCCTCCAACGCCAACGCCCGTCCAGCCCATCAGGCCGACCACGCCCGACTACCAGGCGGTCTACGGCCTCAGCCTCGAGGAGTTAGAGCAGGAGTGGCTGCTGACGCTCATGCCACCCGCTAGACCAGAACCCACGAAGAGTGGGGGAGATGGCTCAGCCGAGCAGGCGGTTCTGTCGGGTTACGGCACGTGGGTGCTAGAGTCGTTGGACGGACAGCCGCCTATCGAAGACTCCTTCGTCGTGATGAGCGTGGATGAGAATTGGCTTGAAGGATACGACGGATGCAACCGCTATGGAGGACGACCTGAGGACGGGACTCCCATTTTCGATGCCGACGGGAAGTTTTCGCCAGCGCTCGGAACCCGCACGGAGCGGGACTGCCATGAGCCCGACGGTGTTATGGACCAGGCGGAGGCATATTTTTCGGCCCTGATGCGGGTGGACGGGTTTCGCGTCTCCGGCGACCGGCTGGAGCTCCTTGACGCTGGGGGCGCGGCCAGGCTGGTCTTCGTCAGGCAGGCGCCCCTGCCCGGGGATCCCATTGACCTGCAGGGGACCGGGTGGAGGCTCCTGGAGCAAGGCGAAGCGCGTGCGGTCACCATGTCCTTCCTCGACTACGGGCTGATCGTCGGCGTGACGGCGTGCCGACCCTATGTGGCGACCTACCTCGAGACCTACCGCGGGATTGAGGGCAGCGTCCGCTTCCCGTCGAGGTCCATGCTGAGGCGCACGCAGCCATGCACGGAGGGTGAACGCAGGACGGAGGGCGAGTTCCCTTCCATCTGGGCGAGAGAGTATGCGGTGTCCGAGGATGGAGGTTCACGCCTTCTCAGGATCAGGTCCCTAGAGGGTAAGACGATGACGTTCGAGCCGCTGTCACCGACTGTCAAAGACCTCGCCGGCACGGAGTGGACCCTGTTGGCTTTCGTCGAGGTACGGATTCACGGCCGCCCCCAGACCACCCTAGTAGCCCGGGGAACCGATGTGACGATTTCATTCAATGAAGACGGCTTTTCGGGATCGTCGGGGTGTAACTCCTATGCGGGTCAAGCTACCGTCGAAGATGGGGCGGTCACGATCGATGTCCAGGCACTTACTCACACTCACAAGGTCTGCGAGGGCTCGGACGCGTTAATGGAGCAGGAGGAACGGTTTCTCGAGCTGCTGCCGCGGCTGCAGCGCTACGGCACGTATGGCGATGGCCTGTTTTTGCAGACGGATAACCGTGTCTTCCTGCTGTTCGAGGCTAGATGAGCGGGACTGGAGTGACCCCTGAAGCGATAGGCGAAGTGAGAACGCGATGAAGAGACTCAGGACAGCGGGAAGCATGGTGTTGACGTTCCTGGCGGTGCTGGTGATGGCGGGCGGCTGCGTCAATTCGATGGTCCGCGTCTTCCAGGCGATGGAGGCGGAGAGACGGCCGGACGATGCACTCATCGTGTTTGCGGTCGCCCTCGTCATCGCCGTGATTCTGATCGTGGCCGCGCGGCGGCTGTCCGACAAGTCCAACGAGTCTTAGTGTCCGCCCCACGGCGCTATGACCCTCCCCGGTGGCGTCGTGTCAAGGTCGAGGCTCTCGTTGATGCGGAGACTGGCATGGCTGAGACAGGAGAGGCGGTCTCCCCGGCGAGTTAGTTCCCAGGACCTGCTGGCCGTCATCCTCCAACCGTTCACTTCCTCGGGCCCCGAGAGCCGGGGAAACGGCTTAATCGGGTCAATTCTAGCGATATTGGCCAGAAGTTACACAATGGTTATCAAAGTAGGGGATAAAGTCACACAGTAGTTACCTAGAAGTCCCTATACTGGGTTGCTGGTTGCGGGAAGGTCTTGACTGTCGTTACCCAACATCTTTGAGCCAGGTTACCCACGAACTTTGAGCCACCCTGGACGCCGATGATTTGGATTCTAGACAGGAAGCTATTGGGAGTCAATCACCTCCCTTCTTGCTGAGGATTTTGGCCACCTTGCCCAGCAGGGCGCGGTGAGGGGAGAGCCTCTCCCGGTAGCTGGTTCCCTCGATGACGATCTGGTAGCTGGTGTTGGCGAGGCGGTCCAGGGCGCTGTTGCCCAGGATGGGGTCGTTGAAGAGACCGAGCCACTCTTCGATGGCGCGGTTGGATGTTATGACGAAGCTGGAGGCCCGATGCTTGCCGACGATGAGCTGGTAGAGGTCCGATGACTGTTGTGCGTTGAGACGGTGCAGGCCCAGGTCGTCGAGGATGAGCAGGTCTGGGGAGAGGAAGGAGCGGAAGGCTTTGTCCACCGAGTTGTCTACCCTGGCCTGGGACATGGCTTTGAAGAAGTCGTATGCGTGGATGAAGTGCACGGAGTACCCGGCTCTGACGGCGGCGTAGCCGAGAGCCTGGGCCAGGAAGCTCTTGCCGACGCCCGCCGGTCCCATGAGCAGGACGTGCTCGTGCCTGAGGATGAAGTCCAGGGAGAAGGCGGCGTCGAGGAGGCGTCGGTCCAGGGTGATTTCGGATGTCCAGTCGAAGTCTTCCAGTCGGCAGGTCTCTTCGAAGCCGGCACGGTTCAGACGGGTCTCGATGCGCCGGTTCTCCCTTCGGCTGACCTCGTCGGCTAGGATGATCTCCAGGAAGGCGGCGTAGTCCAGTTGGTCCCTGCGAGCCAGGGCGATGCGCTCGGGCAGGGTGTCCAGCATGCCGCTGAGCTTGAGGGTCTTGAGCATCGGGGCCAGATCGACGTTGCGGTTGCGGGTCATAGCTTGACTCCTTCGGTTGGGTGATGGCGGTTGACGAGGGCGAAGACGGAGCCGGGTCTGGTGAAGCGGCCCGGCGGTATGAGATCGGCAAGGGGCGGAGCCTCCTGCTGTTCCAGGGCTTCGATCAGGATGCGCTCGACTCGGTACACGTCGATAAGATCCACGTCCAGAGCCTTGCGACAGGCGTCGTTCAGCCGCTCCGGGGTGTAGCGCTGGGCAAGGCGGAGCAGCTTGTGGCCCTGCCGCATCCTGGCCCAGGGCGTGGGACCTTCGAAGAGCCGGTCGGCGAAGGCGGCCACCGCTTCTCCCAGCTCCGCCGCGCTCTGCTTGATCTTGTCGGGCGCCCGCCGAGTGTAGGCGCTGAACTCCTTCGGGTAGTCGTCGGGATCGGTGGAGCGTCTGCCCTTGGGCTGACGGGGATGGACCTTGATCAGCTTGCCCCGGTGGTAGATGCGCACCAGCTTGGTACCCAGCGCGATCTCCACCTGCTGACCCGGAGGGCACAGGGACGACGGCACCGAGTAGATGGCGTACTGGCAGGTCACGTGGTAGTCGAGCTGCACCTTGGCGGTGCGCCAGTAGGTCACCTCGTAGGGCTCGCCGTCCCAGGGCAGCAGCGCCTGGCGCTCCTCCGCGTCGAAGACCTCCAAGGGCTTGCGCCTGGTGGTGCCGTGCACCCTCTGACCAGCCACCTCTCTGCACCAGTGGAGTGCTTCCTTCCGCATGTGGGCCAGGTCCCTGAAGTCGGCTCCCTTGAAGAAGCGCTCCCGCACGTACTGGACTCCCCGCTCCACCTTGGGCTTGTCCCTGGGGTGGCGCACCCGAGCAGGGTCGGTGATGAAGCCCCGGCGCTGCGAGTACTCCAGGAAGCCCCTGGTCAGCCTGGGATGCAGGGCGTCGGCCCCGGCCACCGCCGCCGGGAAGTTGTCGATGACTAGGTACTTGGGCACGCCGTCGAAGAAGGCCCAGGCCGCCTCCAGTCCGGCGACCACATCCTCCAGCTTCTGCCGGTGGGTGGGCCAGACGAAGCTGTGCCGCGAGTAGGCCAGCACCACGATCAGCGCCCACACCGACCGGCGGCGTCCCGTCTCCGGGTCCTGGACGAAGCCAAGTCTCCCGAAGTCCAGTTCCGCTACCTCGCCCGGAGGACCCTCCTCCATCCGCACTGTCCGGAGACTGCGGCCTCGCCAGTTGCGGCGGGCCACGAAACGCTGTAACGACGAATAGGGCACCGGGCAGCCACGCTCCAAGAGCAACTCCCGGATGCGGGTCAGTTGCAGCCGGTCACCGATGACCCACTGGTGGATCTGGTCGGCCCAGGGGGACAGCGTCTCCTCTATGGGCTTCTTCGTCTGCCGCGGTCCCGCACGGCCGATGACCGCCAGCTTGCTCAGCTGCTCCTCGCTGGGAACGGGTCCGTCCCGGGACAGCCCCAACCTCTCAGCTGAGGAGATGTACTTGCCCACCGTGTTCCGGGAAAGGCCCGTCCCAGTTGCTATGTGGCGCTGGCTCTCTCCAGCCTGCCAGCGCCGGATGACTTCTTCTATCTCCACTCTGAACACCTCCTTGTAGGCCATCGCTGCACCTCCTTATCAAGTGCTGCAATGGTCTAAGCCGGGGGCGCTCAGGGTGGCTCAAAGACCCTGATTATCTGGCTCAATGTTCGTGGTTATTCTGGCTCAATGTTCCTGGGTATTGACACTTGACCACCCAGTCCAACCACCGTCCCCAGGAGGGAACAGATGAGAAAGTCAGTCGTAGCGATACTGTTCGCGGTCGTGGCGTTTGGTTTCCTAGCCATTCCCACAGCCGAGGCAGAGTCCAATCCCCCGACGCCAAGCGACGTTGAGGCACCTGCTACCCCGGAGAACGAGACCCTCAGCCAGATGATCCGCCGCGTGCGCCCCAGCGTCGTCGGCGTGTCTGATGGCCTGAACGTATGGGGGACCGGCTTCATCTTCCGCACCATCGACAAGGGTGTCGACAAGGGCGCGGCATACGTGATGACTAACTTCCACGTCATAGACGAGATCAGCGATCTGCGGGTCTTGATAGAAGACACGACCTTTCGCCGGGCCACCGTCGTTGCGACCGACCCGAGACGCGATCTGGCGATGCTGCGCATATGCTGCAGCTCCAAGTGGACGTCGGTCGAGTTCAAGGACACAGATGACATGTACCCGGGGGACGAAGTCATAGCCATAGGGTACGCCATGTCCGATATTCTGGGGCCCTACAAGTTCAAGCCTGGCAGAGACATCGTGCATGGGGCGGCAACGATTACGAGGGGCATCATCTCGGCCTTCCGATACAACCCCTGGATGGACGCTCAAGTAATCCAGCACGATGCTCCGATCAACCCTGGCAATAGTGGGGGTCCTCTGCTCTCTCGTGACGGCCGTGTGGTCGCCGTCAATACGTACAGGGTCTCCCCGGAGATAGGCGCGGACGGATTGGGGTTTGCCGTTTTGGAAACCACGGCGCAGGAGAGAATCAGGCTCTGGGATCTCGGACCTTCGGCGAGCTTCGGGCCACTGGCCGGAAGCCTGCCACACGAGATCGACGACGGGTTGGAGGCCTTCATTCCAGAGTTTCAGGCGACTAGGGACGAATTCGCCGTCAGTGCGACCTTCACCAATCCGTATTCGGGCAGCCTGCAGAGCTTATGGAGCTACGGCTTCGTATTTGGGTATGAGGGAGAGTCAGACGACTCGGTCATGTACTTGGTCATAGACTCTGATGGCGAGTGGGTGGTCGATGCCTATCGTGACGGCGAGTTCCACACCATACACGAAGGACTGGTGCCCCAACTCCTGACTGGGGTGAGCCAGAAAAACGTACTGGAGTTATGGGTCGACGGGCCCTATGCCTGGGTTCGCGTCAACGGCCAGAAGGTCCTCGAGGTCTTGGACGATCTGGAGCTTCCGGTGGATGGTATCGACCTTGGTCCGGGCTCGTCTTTCGAGGGAGAGGTGGCGGTGATCACGGGGTTCTGGATTGGCTCAGAGCGCAGAGGCGCCGTGACGCGGTACGAGGACTTCGCGGGCCTGACCTACGACCATTCAAGATGACAGGCGGAAAGTGCGGGCCAGCATGGCCCCAGGCCCTAGTTGGCGAGCGTCGTTCTGGGGCCCGACCTGGGATTCAGTGACTGTGCAAGGTAGCTATCCCCCAGCCGCAGGGAGGCAAACATGAGGCGGACTCTGGCGATTCTGGCAGTAGCGATGTTGACAGCCTGCACCATTCAGGCGAACGAGCCAACTCCCGCGGCCACGAGTACGGACCCGCGCCTTGCAACTCCCACACCAGAGCCCTCGACGACAGCGATGATGGCCGCTCACAACTGTGACGCCAGCGACATGTTGGCAGTCATGGGAGAGGGGTTCACCCTACGTCAAGTGCCCTCCGTGGTCGAATACCCAGGCAACAGCCGTGGATGGCATAGCATCTACGTCTCCCGTTGGGACAGTCCGGCATCCGAGGATCAAGGTGCACGGGTGTTCACCTGCCTGACTGTGCTGTATGAGAACCAGACCAACGCAGCCTTCGAGAACAATCACCACAGCCTGCGCCTATGGGTCGAGGGCAACCTTGACATGGCCGAGCACAAGGTCCATGACCCGCCAGCCATCGGTGACGGGTTCAGGGCCGCTGGGTATCGTCATCACCAGACCGTCACAGCGGGCAACGGCGTCCAGTATTCCCCCATAGAGCGTTTTGAGGGTGTGGCACGTTATCAGGACGGGGCGCTAGCGGTGTATCTGTACACTACTGAAGCTGATGTTGGGGGCAAGCTCAATCCGGCTCTTGCAAGGGCAGCTAGTAAGCTCGCTCTTCGACGCATGACGAAGGCCGTTGTCGATATGGGTGTGCGCCTAGACGCGAAGTTCCGTGCTCAGGGGGAAAGCCAACACGATGAGTGACGGAACGAGCTCAGATGAGCACTTTGTGCAGTACGTCCAGCTTCAGGCTGTGAAGAGAAGCCAAGTCATTCTCTTCGAAGCTCTTGCCGAAGTGCTTCTCTCGATGGAACGTCCAAACCGTGAACGCTTTCTGCAAGCCCTTGAAGCGCAGATTCAAGAAGTCCTTCAAAGTGGTGCCGAAGACTACTCCGGCCATGCGGGTTTGCTAGGGGTGATGTTTCAGGGACTGCGTGAAATCGTTCTTTCTGAGTCATGCCAAGAGGGTACCACATGAGGGAGACCGGCATGGAAGACACGCGAGTTGACCTGGCCCAAGCGACCCGGAGCAGGTAGGGCGGGCCATCCTTGCGCCGGCTATGCGGCGTCAGCGCGAATGGCTACGGGAGCAATCAGGTCCTCGTATTTCAACCGACGCTCGACCACCGGGGTGTCCCTGCTACGGATGTTGTTCCGACACGAGAACTCAGCCACGTAGCGGGCAAGGTGCTCGAGCTGATCCCCCAACCTAGGCTATGTCTCCGCCTCCGCCTCGCTCTCCAGGATTTGGTGCACGAACAGGCTCGTGTCGAAGGCCGGCATGCTCATCAGCTCCAGCGTGCCTCGCGACCCGAACTCGATCGATACCCGCGCGACAGTCTCGTTGTCGGGCGCCTGGATGACGGTCACGAAGTCGTAGGGGCCCATGGTGGCGTACTGCGCGATCACCTTGGCGCCAAACACCTCGACCTCGCGGTTCACCTCTTCGATCCGCATCGGCCGCTGCTTGACCGTCTTCCTGCCCTCGTCCGTCAGCTTGCCCAGCAGAATGTAAGTTGCCATTGTGTCCTCCGCAGCCGATTCTAGCCCGGCCTCCGGGGGCCGTCAACAAGCCCTCGGCCCCCGAGAATACGCCGCGAAGTGCCGTGCATCTGGCTTCACACGCTATGTTAAGGTATCGGCATGCTCGCAGGCCGCATCATGCAAATGGCGCTCGTCCTGGCGGTCGCCGCGTCGCTGGCCGGGGCGGCATTCCTGACGTGGCGCGCCACGGCCGGCGACGGTGCCCCAATCGAGCTCGTTCTGCCCACACCCGCTCCGCTGCCTTTGACCGCTGAGATCAAGGTCTACGTCACCGGAGCCGTGGTCATGCCGGGCGTCTACTCGCTGCGGGAGGGCGCAAGGCTTCACGAGCTGGTGGAGGCGGCAAGCGGGGCCAGGTCGGACGCCGATCTCGACGCCATCAACTTGGCAGCCCGAGTCCAGGACGAGGACCACTGGCGCATCCCCGTGCGAGGGGAGACGCCGCCTGTCCAATCGACAGCCCCTCAGGCCGCGTCCCAGGGCAGGATCGACCTGAACTCCGCGACGGTCGATCAGCTTCGCACCCTGCCCAACATCGGCGAAGTGCGGGCGCAGGCGATAGTGACGTTCCGCGAAACGAGTGGCCCGTTCGCTGCCGTAGACGACCTCCTCATGGTGTCCGGGATAGGGCCGGAGACGCTGGCCTCCTTACGCGATCTCGTGGAGGCCAGGTGAGGGCCGATCCTCCGTGACCCTGCTCCTCCTGGCCTCCTGCTTCGTCGCGGGGGTCTTCCTCGCGCTGAGGGCCGAAGTACCGCCGGTCGCCGTCGCCTTCCTGGTGACCTCCGCCGTACTGCTCGCCATGCTCTCTAGGGTACTGCGTAGGAGTGTGTTTCCCTCGGTCCTGCTCCTTGCCGCGACAGCCGGCATCCTGCTGGTCGAGTCCGTGCACACCCTTCCCGAGGACAAACTGAGACCCTACCACGACGTACCCGCCGAGGTTGTTGGTATTGTCGCCGACGAACCCACGGCCGCCGGGTCGCTCACCAGGGTAGTGCTGGATGTGGAGAGCGTAGACCCCGGCAGCGGCCGTCGCGACGCATCGGGTAGGGTGCTGGTGACGTTCGGAGTCCCTCCGTCCCTTGTTGATGCCAGGAATGCGCCTTACATTCGCTACGGCGACCGGCTTCGGCTGACCGGGTCGCTGCTGCCGCCCCCTGAGCTCGACGGGTTCGACTACCCGGGGTACCTCGCCTCCCAGGGCATCGGCACGACGATGTGGCTCCCCGGGGTCGAGCTGGTCGACGAGGGTAACGGCAGTGCCGCGATGGGCCTCGTGTATGCCCTGCGCCGTACCCTCGCACGGTCGCTGGCCCGCGTCGTAGCCGAGCCGCAGGCGGCACTCGGGCAGGCGCTGCTGCTCGGTATGCGCGACGGCCTGCCCGACGAGCTGTTCGAGGAGTTCCGCGAGACCGGCACGTCGCACCTGCTCGCCATCTCCGGCATGCATGTCGGCATCCTGCTGGGCATAGCCCTGGCTGCGAGCCAGTGGCTGCTGGGCCGCCGGCGCCACTACTACCTGCTTGCCCCGCTCGCTCTCATATGGACGTACGCCCTCCTGTCCGGCATGTCGCCTTCCGCGGTGCGGGCTACGATCATGGGGACGGTATACCTCGCCGCGCTGGCCCTCGGCAGGCCACGGGCCATCCTGCCCGCGCTGGGCCTTGCGGCGGCGGTCATGGTGGCCCTTCATCCGATGGTGCTGACCAGCGTCGCGTTCCAGCTGAGCTTCGCGGCGATGGCGGGCATAGCGACCATCGCGCGGCCCCTCGGCGACCGCCTGATCGCCGTGATGCAGCCCGGGTCCGCGAATCGGGCCGATCCGCACCCCATCACCGGGTTTCTTGCGTACTCTACCGCCATGACGGTGGCCGCGACGCTGGCCACGCTACCGCTGGTCGTCTACTACTTTGGACGGGTGCCGCTGGTGGGAGTGCCCGCGACGATGCTGGCTCTGCCGGCACTCCCCGCGGTGCTGGTCTCCCACGCCGCCGCCGCGTTCGCGGGGGCCGCTGCCGGCTGGCTCGGTGTGCCGTTCGGATGGGCTGCGTGGCTCACGTCGTCATACGTGATCGCTGTCGTCGACGCCGTCGCCAGGCTCCCGGCGGCGTCCGTAGAGACGGGCAGGGCGAGCCCCTACCTGGCGGGAATGAGCTGTGCGGTTCTCGCTGCGGCCTACGTGCTCTCCCGGCGCCCGGAGTGGTTCGCGACGGCCGCTCTGAGTCTGAAGGGCGGGACGTCAGGGATGCCGGGTTCGAGCCTGAGGTGGGGCGTGGCCGCGGCGATGATCGCGGCTGCCGTGGTCTGGACGGTCGCGTTGGCGATGCCCGACGGGCGGATGCGCGTGATCTTCGCCGACGTGGGGCAGGGCGATGCGACCCTGATCGTCACGCCCAACGCCCGCAGCGTGCTCGTCGACGGCGGGCCCGACAGGGAAGCCGCCGCGAGGCTGGTTGGCGGGGCGCTGCCCTTCTGGGACAGGTCGGTGGACGCCGTTGTGCTGACCCATCCCCACGACGACCACGTGCGCGGGCTCGTCGAGGTCATCGAGCGGTACGACGTGGAGCACATCGTCCACCGCAACCTGGACCACGACGGGGCGGCCTACGACGAGTGGCGCAGGCTGGTGGCGCTTGAGGGCGCAGCGGAGCTCCAGGCCGTACAGGGCACCCACTTCACCCTCGACGGGGTCCTGTTCGAGGTGCTGTGGCCGCCTCGCGAGCTGCTCTCGGGCACATCGTCGGACCTGAACAACGCCTCGGTCGTGCTCCGGGTAACATACGGCTCGACCAGCTTCCTGCTGCCCGCCGACATCCACTCCGATGCCGAGGCCAGGCTCGTGCAGACCATGTCCATCGACAGCGATGTCCTGAAGGTACCCCACCACGGTAGCAGGACCTCCTCGTCGCCTGCGTTCCTCGACGCCGTGAGTCCGACTGCCGCCGTAATTTCCGTCGATGCCGAGAGCCGGCACGGTCACCCGCACGCCGAGGTCGTCGCCGCGTTGAGGGAGAGGATGGCTGCGGAGAACGTCATCCTCACGAGCGAAAGTGGTACAGTCGAGTTCGTGAGCGACGGCCGCAGCCTGACGGTCAGCAAGGAGAGGTAGCCCAGCCGTGAATAGGACCGTACGCATGGTGCTGCTATGTGCGGTTGCTGTCGCCGTCCTGGGCTGCGTCCGGCACGGTGGGCAGATGGATGACGTCGGTCCTCCCGTCGAGTCTCCGGCGACGGTCACTCCGACAACTGCCGCGGCAACGTCCGACCCCACAGCCGTTCGACCTAGGCCTACCCGGACTCCCCGGCCCTTCTCGATCCAGACGCCGGTCCGCATGTTCGAGGTGAAGCCCTCGCCGACACCCGAGGTGGTGGTCGCGGACGACTCCTACGTCGAGGTCGCGAACGACGACTACTACAACGCCTTCCCCGGGCTCGCCAGGCTGGACGACGGCACCCTCGTCACCGTGTACCGGAAGGGAGTCCTCCACGTCGGGGACAGGGGCTACATCGTGTCGAAGCGGAGCACGGACGGCGGGCAGACCTGGTCGGATGAGATGGTCGTCGCAGACAATCCCAACCTCGACCTGCGCGACCCGAACATTGCGCTGCTATCCGGCGGCGCCCTCATCGTCAACTACTTCCAGTACGGCCTCGACTCGCCCGGCACGGTGCGGAACGGCCTCAGGGTCGTCCACTCGCACGACGGCGGCGAGACCTGGGGCGAACCCGTGTTGGTCGGTACGGGCTCGTTCGTCGCCACGTCCGCGCCCATCCTGCAGCTGCCCAACGGGGACATATTCATCGCCTACTACGGCTCCCACGAGGGCTCCAGGTACTCGACGGCGTACGTCAATCGCTCTGACGACGGCGGGAACTGGTGGGCGGGCGAGACCGTCATCGCCAGCGGCCCGGCGCATGGCAAGCCATTCCAGGAGCCGAACCTGCTGCTCCTCGAGAACGGCGACATCCTGGCGACCATCCGGTCCGACGGCGAGCGCCTGATCATCCACACCAGCGTCAGCAAGGACCGGGGCGAAACGTGGTCCGAGCCAAAGCAGGCGTTCAAGGGGTCGGGAACCCCCAGCGTGACGAGGCTCGCGTCGGGCGGCATCGTCATGATCTACAGGGCGAAGATCGGGCGCAACTTCGGGCTCCCGGCCCTCCGCGTCTCACGCGACGGGGGCGATACGTGGACCGCCGACCTAGGTGAGACGGTGATCGACAGGAAGGACGGCGACATGATGTACGCGTCCGCCCTCCAGGTGCCCGACGGCCGCATCGCCGTCGTCTACGGCATGGAGGACGGCCGCCGCCGCTCCGAGATCCGCTTCAGGTACCTCCGCGACCTCCACGAGTGACCCTGCTGCCCGCTATCGTAACCGGGTCGTAGGGGCGGGTTTCAAACCCGCCCTCCCAGCGGATATGCCGGTCTGCTCCCGGTTGCTGACGCCTGGGAATACGTGGCCGCGTGTTGGTGGATGGTATAGGATGACTTCAGCCCCCTTCCCTCGAGGAGAAGACCACGTGTCACGTTCCGACGGACGAAGACCTGACCAGCTGCGAGATACCACCATCCAGATCGGGGCCCAAGCGTTCGCCGAGGGCTCGGTGATCATCGAGACCGGGAACACCCGCGTGTTGTGCGCCGCGTCAGTCGAGAACGGCGTGCCGCGCTTCCTCAGGGGCTCGGGCCAGGGGTGGGTCACAGCCGAGTACTCTATGCTCCCCCGGTCCACGACCACCCGCACGCCGCGCGAGGGCGGCAGGCCCCGCGGCCGCACCCAGGAGATACAACGGCTCATCGGCAGGTCGCTGCGGGCGGCCGTCGACATGCGAAGCCTCGGCGAGGTCACGATAACGGTCGACTGCGACGTGCTCCAGGCCGACGGCGGCACCCGCACCGCGGCGATAACCGGCGCCTACGTGGCCCTGTACCAGGCCCTCGACGGCCTCGTGAACGCGGGCAGGCTCCGCGAGGTCCCGCTCAAGTGGGCCGTCGCGGCCACGAGCGTGGGCGTGATGGACGGCCAGCCGCTCCTCGACCTCGACTACGAGGAGGACTACCGCGCCGAGGTCGACTTCAACGTGGTCATGACCGATCGCGGCGGCTTCGTGGAGGTGCAGGGCACAGCCGAGGAGGGCGCATTCCCCCGCCGGACCCTCGACGAAGTGCTCGCCCTCGCCGAGTCCGGCATCCGCTCCCTGTTCGAGGTCCAGCAGGACGCCGTCCACCAGTTCACGCCCAGGCTCCCGGGTAGCTGAGTCAGCGTCCCCAACGTCCCTGGTCCCGCGGCCCTTACAGAGACTCGGATTGAGCCGTACGCCGGCCTGGGACTACGCGAGATTGGCATTTTTTCTGTGTTGGTACTACTCTGGTTCTTTGTGCAATGGGGATGGCCGTCGATGGTAGCCAAGAAGAGGGACGAAGCTAACGGGTTGTCGACACAGCGCTTCGATCGGCAGTCCTTCGAGAGGATCGTAGCGCGCCGGGCCGAGCTGTTTGGGAGCAAGCCGCTGCCCGGGGACTCCGCCGACCTGATTAGAGAGGCCCGTGAGACCAGAGATGCAGAAACTGAGAAGTGGGCATGAGCGAGATCGTCGTCGACTCGAGCTTGGCCTTGATAACGTGCGCTGGGTTGGAGAGTTCGTTGCGCCCGCGTAGCCGAGAACACCTATGCCCATAGAGTACCGCCCGGTATCCGAGGACGAGGTGCAGGCCGCCACCGAGGTCCAGTCGTTCGCCTTCGGTGGCCATTTCGAGCCGTCTCGACTTCCGCAGGCGCGCGAGTGGTTCGGGCTGGGTGACTACCTTGGGGCCTTCGATGGCCCGGACCTCGTCGGCGTGACCGAGCGCTTCCCCTTCGAGATGACCGTGCCCGGCGGGACCGTGACCACAGCTTGCATCGGTGGCGTGAGCGTCCTGCCCACACACCGCAGGCGCGGCCTTCTTACTGAGATGATGAAGCGCCGGCTGTCCGATGCCCATGACCGGGGCTTGCCGGTCTCGACGCTCGGAGCTTCGGAGGCGCCCATCTATGGCCGTTTCGGGTACGGCATCGCGGCGGAGCACGAGGACTGGGAGATCGACCTCCACCGGACTGCCTTCCGGCGTGACTACCGGTGGGACGGCTCGCTGAGGATGGTCAAGACCGAGCGCGCCAAGGAGGTGTTCCCCGCGGTCTACCGGAGCGCGACGGCCAATAGAGCCGGCGTGATTCAGCCGCCCAAGCCCTGGTGGGATGACATCTTCGGAGTTTGGTCCGAGGATGAGAACGGTAAGCCTGCCAACTTCTACGTCGAGTACCGGGAGGACGAGGTCGAGGGCTGCGCCATGTACCGCATCAAGGATGGGACCGTCACCGTAAGCGGCCTCCTCGCCTCCACTCAATCCGCTGCGGCCGCTCTCTGGAGGTACTGTTTCGACATCGACCTCATGAAGACCGCCAAGGTTTGGACACGGCCGGTCGACGACCCTCTCATCTGGATGCTCCACGATCCGCGGGCATTGAAGCGCACGCCCCAGGACGCGACGTGGCTCCGGCTCGTAGACGTGCCGATGGCGCTGTCTTCCAGGACGTACGCGGTGGATGGCGAGATCGTATTAGAGGTGCGCGACGACTTCTGCCCGTGGAATGATGGGGTGTACGAGCTGGCCGGCGGCCCGTCAGGAGCCGTCTGCAGGCCGACCACTAGGAAGGCGGGCCTCGCCCTCTCGGTCGACGACCTGGCCGTACCCTATCTTGGAGGCCCCGCACTTACGCCCCTCGCCCTCGCGGGCCGCGTCGAGGAACGTACCCCCGGCGCGCTCTCCCGCGCCGACGCGATGTTCGCCACCCAGTTCAAGCCCTGGTCGCTCATGATGACGTAGGGGCGGACCCACGTGTCCGCCCGCGCAGGTCAGAGCAGCGAATCAACCCTGATGGGGTGCCCGGAAGCTGCCGAGCGGTAGCCCGCCTCCAGGAACTCGACGACCCGCGCGCCCAGCTCGCCCGGAGCGCGGTTCTCGCCCTCGCCCAGCGCCAGGTCCGCCAGCGTCCGGGACGGCAGGTGCGCCGGGTACAGCTCCTCCTCCGACAGGTCCTCGAACCGCTCCGACGTGCCGTCGTTGTAGTGCGCCTCCAGCCGTCCTCCGGCCATGTCCTGGCGCATGAACCCGCCGCTGCCCGCGTACACGAAGCCCTGGTCGAGCGTTTGGTTGGGCCGCATCGCGCCTGTCGAGGCCATCGTCCCTGAGGCGCCGTTGTCCAGCCTGTAGCTGAACGAGTCGACCAGGTCCACGTCCAGGTCGTAGCTCTGCATGTATGCAAAGACCTCCTCGGCTCGCTGTCCTGTCACCCATAGGGCCATGCCCATCGGGTGCGTTACCTGCAGGTGGCCCTGGCCGCCGCCGGCCAGCTTGGGGTCCGAGTAGCTGTCGGGCTCCGGCCCCGTGACCGGAAAGCCGAACGCCTCGGCGTAGTCCTGCGGCCTGCCCCGCAGGTACGACTCCACCCACGACGTGAATATGCCCGACATGAGCTGCAGCTCGCCGATCTTGCCCGACTGGACGAGCTCACGCGCCGCCTGCGCGTGTCGGGTGAACTGGTATGTGTAGCCGACCATCAGGTGCAGCCCGTTGCGCTTCGCCCGGTCGACCAGGTCCCAGGCGTGGGCCGCGGTCAGCGTCATCGGCTTCTCGACGAGCACGTGCACGCCGGCGTCCAGCGCGTCGCGGGCGACCTCGTAGTGGTAGGCGTGCTGTACGGCGATGACGACGCCGTCGACGCCCGCCGCCAGCAGCTCCCGGTGGTCGCCGTAGGTATTGGCGATGTCGTAGTAGTCGGCGGCCGCCGCGGCCTTCTCCGGCTTCACGTCGGCGATGCCCACAAGGTCCGCCTTCTCGTACGCCTTCAGGCTGGGGATGTGGAACTGCGTAGCCCACCACCCCGCGCCGATCACACCCATCCTGGCCTTGGTCACTGGCTTTCTCATTTGGGACATAGGAAGCGCCCCCTGTCGGAATCGGAGGACTGGCGCATTCTATCCGCTTGGCGGGAAGTTGGGAGGTAGCCACACCGGTAGATCAGCGATTGAGTCCCGTGCTTTCTTCGACGTAGGCACGCCCCACGCCTCGAAGAATGGCCCAAGGTTGCGTCCCACCTGCAGCGAGAAGCGCACCAGCCATTGGTCGCGCTTCTCGTCGTCGGACTTTGGACGTTCAGCTTCTGGCAGGTTTCGGTATGTAGCAAACACCTCTCGGTAGGCGTCCCAGCCGAATTCCCATAGGAGTTGCTCATACATGATTAGCGCCAAGAATGGCTCACGCTTCCACTGCTCATAGTCTGGATCATCAAAGTCATAGAGTGACATGTCGCGGTCACGATCGCGGCCGCTAGGGTGTTCCTCCTGGGTTCGTGGGATCCCGCACAGGAACTCGTACACGTAGATTGTGAACAGGTTGACCGTCACCTCCCTTGTGCCATCGAAGGTCCAGTCATCAGCCTGGTGATTGTGCCCCACCTCATGATAGAAGCCCCAGTTACACTCCGAGCGTAGGTGTTCGGCATCTACCAAGTTTGCTTGCTGATCCAAGTGTGCCATCAGGGGATAGCCCGAGTGCATGTACCCCATCGAGATTTGCCTGTCGACCACGAACCGCTCCGGGCTTGAGCGTGCGTGTGAGGGCCAAGCGGCTAGTTCCGCGCTCAGGTCCAGAGCGCGGTCCCACGCCTCAGCCACGGCAGTTGGATCGTCCAGGCCGCGCACCTCTGAAGAGTGAGTTGTGACGATCATGTTCCTCCCGGCGATCTCGGCCCATGGGGCGGGTGCATGGCGGATCTCGTCACGCCAAGCGTTCAGTTCAGTCTCACCCAGCACAAACAGGGGGGCCGCCACGGCGTTCTCGATCTCGACTGTAATGGTCCCAAGACGAGCCTTAGCAGGGACTTCTAAGTAGATCAGACCTCCAAAGGCATTTGCGACAAGGGTCTTGGTCGCGGAAATAGGGAAGCGGCGGCTGATTTCGGGCATGCGCGCCCACTCGGGTCGGCGCCATATGCGGTCGCTGTGTGCGCCTAAGCGCACGTGGAAGTCGCCTGATGTAGCTACCTCAGCGGGTACGGTGACTGTGACCACCTCGCCAGGCGCGGCATATAGTCCCGTGGAGTGCCAGCGAGGCACTCCGGTGTCTATGGTGAGGCTGCGCGAGAGGCGAGGCGCGTCGGCGGTGACAGGGCCGGGGAAGTCTGCGGCGGCCGGATGCGCCCGCACTGACTCTGGTGGGATGAGATGCTGCGTCAGAACAAAGAGCTTGGCGGTCAGTCGGGCATCCATATCGGCCTCGCCCACCGGCTGGTCGGCCGAGGGCCAGCGGTCGCCCAATCCCACAATCTTAGCTGCCCCAAGCAAGCGTGGCGCGAGTAGCGTGTCGTCCGAAGGCATGCAGCTGGAAGTGAAGACCAGGCTGTCCACCGCTTGGTCCATCTCCGAGTCAGTCAGGGTGCGCCTTCCTGCCACGTGCGCCTCTACAGCTTCGAGAGCGGCGCCGGCATGCGCGAGTTCGGGAGGTGGTTCGACCACGTAGCCCTGCGGTGAGGTACGGGCAAGCCAGGCGTCGGCCCACCGGATGCCGACTGGCGTTAGCAGTCGGTTGCCCGCGTAGTCGCTGGTAAGGTCCAGCTTTGGATGAAGTTGCGACCAGCCCCAGCCGGTAACTGCCGTCACCAGGCCTCCTCCTTCACGCACAAATGCCGACAGGGCTTCGATCTCTGGCATGCTCTGATTCCATATCACCACAGCCACGACATCCACGACTTCCAGCGATCCAAGGTTCAGCGAGGCTTCCACAACGTCGTGCCCGCCATCCTTGAGCCATGCGTACAATTCGGAGGCACCTACGACGCCAATGCGAGGACTAAGCGCCTCGCCACCACCGGCCCAATGCAGCGCGTTCGTCATCAGGCGTCCCGTATCTAGGGATTCGAGCGTCGCGCGAGAGAAGTAGCCGTCATGTCCGAGAGCGACTGCGCGGCCTGCCCCCCAACGGCCCGCAGCCACCACCGGAACATGCACGCTGCTGCTACGGACGCTCGCGGGAAATGCCCCAGAAGCGTAGCCTCTCAAGCGACCGGTGATAACCGGAAAGGCCTCAGAACCGTACACGCACAAAGGGCCGGGCACACCCGGCGCATCGATCTCGGCCACGCCGTCGAGCAGAGCGCCAAGGTCATCCTCAATTTCTTCCGCTCTCCCGGCTCCCAGTGCGGGCGTGGGTACCTGAGTTGGCGTGGATGTCGGCATGCTGGTTGCCGTAGGGGTTGGCACTTGGATTGGCGTGGATGTCGGCATGCTGGTTGCCGTAGGGGTTGGCACTTGGATTGGCGTGGATGTCGGCATGCTGGTTGCGGCAGGGGTTGGCACTTGGATTGGCGTGGATGTCGGCATGCTGGTTGCGGTGGGTGTGGGTACCTGGGTTAGTGTGGATGTCGACATACGGTTGGCCGGACTGTCGTCGCAGGCGCCTAGCATACAAATGACGAGTAGTGCCCCAAATATTGCGAGCTTGCGAGAAAGGACAATGACTAGGCTCATATAGTCTTGTGGTCTCGACTCGTCCTCGTGGGGGTTACCGCGAGGCGGTAGCGTAGCATAGGCTTTGGTGTTTCAGTCTGAGCTTATGCCTTGTAGCAGGCCGCGAGCCGGCCGCCGCCCTTGTCCTCTAGTGGCGGGTGGTCGTTGTCGCGGCAGAAGTCGTCGGCGATGGGGCAGCGGTCGTAGAACCTGCACCGGGGCGGCGGGTCGACCGGCACTGCAACCGACCCCCTGATTTCTACCTCGTCCCTGCTGGCTTTCGGGTCGGGGACGGGGACCGCCGACAGGAGCGCCTTCGTGTACGGGTGTGCGGGGTCCTGCAGGACCTGTTCCGTCTCCCCCATTTCGACGATCTTGCCCAGGTACATCACCGCGATGCGGCTGCACATGTACCGCGCGACCGCGAGATCGTGCGTGATGTAGAGGTAGCTGATTCCCAGCCGGTCCGCCAGCTCGTCCATGAGCTGCATGATGCCCGTCCTGATGGAGACGTCCAGCATCGACGTGGGCTCGTCCGCGACGACGAACGCTGGGTTCATCACTAGCGCCCTGGCTATCGCGACCCGCTGCCGCTGGCCTCCGGAAAGCTCGTGGGGGAACCTGAACAGGAAAGTCGACGGGGGTGTCAGTCCGACCAGCCCCAGCGTCTCCGAGACCCGCTCCATCCGCTCCAGCGGCCCGCCCATCTTCTGCACCTTCAGCGGCTCAGCCACCGTGTCGAATATCGTCCTGCGGGGGTTCATCGACTCGTACGGGTCCTGGAACACCATCTGGGCCCTGCGCCTGAAGTCCTTCAGCGGCTTTCCCTTCAGGTGGGCGATGTCCTCCAGGTCCCCCGATCCGTCGTCGAACAGGACCTGGCCGCTGGTCGGCTCCGCCAGCCGAACCAGCATCCTGCCGGTCGTCGTCTTGCCGCAGCCCGACTCACCCACGAGCCCGAGGGTCTCGCCCCCCATCAAATCGAAGGACACGCCGTCCACGGCGTGGACGAAGCTCCGGCTGCGCTGGACCCACCCCGAGGACAGCGGGAAGTGCTTGTGCAGGTCGACCGCACTCACCAATGCGCGGGTCGATGAACTGGCAGTGCTCGCGGTGTCGTTCAAGGCGTCACCCGCCCGGTGGATTCCAGCAGACCGCCCAGTGGCCGTCGCGCTGCACGACCGGCGGCTCCGACGTGCGGCACTCGTCCGTCGCGTACTCGCACCGCGGGTTGAAGCGGCACCCGGCCGGCGGGTCGAGCAGGTCCGGCGGCTCTCCCGGCAGCGTCGCAAGGTCGTGCTTCTCGCCCCGCACGCTGGGGAACGCCGACATCAGCGCCTGCGTGTAGGGGTGGATTGGCCGGGCGTATACCTCGGCCGTAGGGCCGAACTCAACCAGCTTCCCCGCGTACATCACCCCCACCAGGTCGCAGACCTCGGCGATCACCGCCATGTCGTGTGAGATGTAGATCATGCTCATGTCGAGCGACCGCTGGATGGCCTGCATCTCCCTGAGTATCCGGTCCTGCACGATCACGTCCAGCGCCGTGGTCGGCTCGTCCGCGATCATGATGTCCGGCTCGCAGGCCAGTGCCATCGCGATGATCGCCCGCTGCCTCATGCCGCCGCTGTACTCGTGCGGGTATCGCATTATGAAGCTCGGGTCCAGGCTCACCAGGTCGAACAGCTCCCGCACGCGCTCCATCCCGTCCTGGTTCGCCGTCGCGGCGTGAGCCTCCAGCGCCTCTATGATCTGGTCGCCCACCCGGTAGACCGGGTCGAGGGAGTTCATCGCCGCCTGGAACACCATCGAAATCCGGTCCCACCGGTGGGCCCGCATCTCCTCCTCGCCCAGGGGGGCGAGGTCCACGCCGTTCAGCGAGATGCTGCCCGACACGAGCCTGGCGTTGTCCGGCAACAGCTTGAGCAGGGTCATGGCGATGGACGACTTGCCGCAGCCCGACTCGCCCACCAGCCCCAGCGACTGCCCGCGCTCCACCGAAAACGACACGCCGTCGACCGCCCGCACGACCCCGGCCCGGGTCGTGTAGTGCATCCTCAGGTCATCGACGGCGAGGACCGGCTCGGCGGTCATCGGCTCCTCAGCCTGGGGTTCACCACCTCGTCCATCGACCGCCCGACCAGGTAGAAGGAGGAACACAGCAGCGTGATCGACAGGCTGGCCGGGAATATCAGCCACCAGTACTCACCCACCTGCAGCAGGTACCCGGCCGACTCGGTGGTGTGTATCATCAGGCCCCAGCTCATCCTCACGTCCAGCAGCCCGAGGAAGCTCAGCACCGCCTCGGAGAAGATCGCGCTGGTCACGGTGAACATCATGTACAGGAACGAGAGGGGGAGCAGGTTTGGGACGACGTGGACAAAGATGATGTGGAAGGGCCCGCCGCCGGCGTTCCTGGCCGCGTCGATGTAGGGCTTCACTACCACGGACAGGGCCTGCGACTTGAGCACCACGCCCGTGCCCCCAAAGCCCGATAAGATGCCTATCAGCAGCGCCAGCTCCAGGTGCTCGACCCCGATGAGCGCGCTCAGGACGATGAGCACGCTGATGGCCGGCATCATGATCATGATGTCCGCCAGCCTCATCAGGATCGCGTCGACCACGCCCCCGAAGTACGCCGAGACTGCGCCCACCGTCGTGCCGATGACGACCGTCACCGTCGCGGCGAGCAGGCCCAGCAGGAACTCCGACCTGGCGCTGAACATGAGCTGGCTGAGGATGTCCCTGCCGAGCGGGTCGGTCCCCAGTGGATGGCTCAGGCTCGGCGGCGCGGGCTGCCGCGTCTCGTCGAAGGCGTACCCGATGACCGGATCGTAGATGCGGGGCTCCCACACCGTGTTCATCAGGATGGGGTGCGCGGCGGCCAACAGGGCGTATAGGCCGATTATCACCAGCCCGATCAGCCCTATCCTGGTCCTTACGAACAGCGACCAGTTCTCCCCCAGGCTCCGGGAGGCCAGCCTCAGGCGGACCCGCCAGAGCGCGGCTGGCGCCCCCTGCTGGATGAAGTCCGGCGTCATCAGTAGCGAATCCTGGGATCGAGATAGGCGTAGAGGATGTCAGCGACCAGGTGGGCGACGAGCACGAACATCCCGACGAACACGAAGGCGCCGACCGCCAGCGGCAGGTCCTCCGACAGCGCCGCCGATACGAGCGTCTGGCCCATACCGGGCCACGAGAATATCGACTCGGTGATGACCCCGCCGTCCACCGCGAACGCGAGGCTGAATATGAAGCTCGTGACGACCGGCAGCAGCGCGTTTCGAGCCACGTGCTTGTCCCGCACGTCGCGCTCGGGAAGCCCCTTCGCCCGCGCGGCCATGACGAAGTCCTCGCGCATCGTCTCCAGCATGCTGTTGCGGGTCAGCAGCATCGTGCCGGCAAAGCTGATTAGCGTGAGCGTCAGCACGGGCAGCACCATGTGACTGACGATGTCCCACGCAAAGACCGCCGTCCCGGACGCGAGCCAGGCGACGACGACGGCCAGGGTCGCGACCACAATGCTGGCAACCCTGACGAGCCGAGCTCTGCTCATCCTTCTTCGTGCCGTGACCACGAAAACCGCGAGCACGGCGATGGATACCACGAAGGCGGTGATGAGCATCCGGTTGAAGACCGTATTGGCGTCGACGGGTGCGTCCCGCCACAGCACCGGGTCGAGGAACTTGCCTATCGGGAACCAGCCCGCTTTGAAGGCGAACAGCCAGATCATCATCAGGCCGAACCAGGGGGTGAACACCGTGTATAGCGCCACCCCGCCTACGGTCGAGGTGTACTCGAACCATCCGCCCCTGCGCCACGCGAGTACCTTCCCGAGCGCGAACCCCAGGTAGAAGGAGAGCACGGTCGCGGTCATGAACAGCACCACCGTCCTCGGCAACCGCTCCTTGATCACGTCGGCGACCGACCGCGGGTAGTGGCTGAAGGAGATGCCGAAGTTCCCGGTGAACGTGTTCCTGAGGTGGGTCAGGTACTGCTTCCACAGGGGTTCGTTGACGCCGAAAAGGTCCTGCAGCCTCTCCCTGGTCTCGGGAGGCACGTCCGGGTTCAGCGCGTAGAAGTTACTTACGTCACCCGGCTGCGCGTTGACGATGAAGAACACCAGCGACAGGAACACGAACAGCGTCGCGAGTATCTGCGCCGTTCGCTTCAGCAAGTACTTTGCCATCAGCCGGTCCTGCGCATCTGCTCCCTCTCCCTTGATGAGAGAGGGTTGGGGTGAGGGTGAACCGCCGGGACCTGCAAATTGCGACCCACGTTCAGGAGAGGACTGGAAACCATTCCTTTCCAGAGTGACGGCGTCATGCAGGTCCCCCGGCGGGAAGCATGTCCTCCTACTTGATCACCACCGACTGCTGCATCCCTCCTTGCTGTTCCAGCCCGCCCAGAACCGACGTGTACGGGAACTCGATCCGCGAAGGCCGGTATGCGTCCAGCTTCGGCGTCGTGAACAGCGGCACGTAGGGCAGGTCCTCGGCCAGGAACGCCTGGAGCTGGTAGACCTTGTCCCGCGCACCATCGATCGTCGTCTCGGACAGCAGCCCGAGGGCGAGATCGTCGAACTGGCCGTTGGCGTACCCTCCCCAGTTATAGCCGCCGCCGATCTCGGGCGAGTGCCTGCTGTGGAAGAAATTCTCCAGGTAGTCCGGGAATATCGACAGACCCCACCCGAGAATCCACATGTCCAGGTCTTCCGCGACCGACGGGCTGAACAGCGCGTCCACGATCACGTTGAACCCGGTCAGGTGGGCCCGGACCGGTATGCCGATGTCGTTCAGCCACCGGTCCACCCATATGGCGAACGTGGAGCGCATGGGGTCGTACCCGGCGCTGGGGGCCAGCAGCGTCATCTCGGGGACCGGCGAGCCGTCAGGCATCTTCAGCCCCTTGCCCTGCTTCGCGACGAAGTTGCCGTCCTCGCTGATCTCGGGCTCCTCCTCGTAAGTGAACCCCGCGCTCTTGAGGAGCTCCACGGCCTGGGCTATCCGCTCGCCCCGGCTCAGGCCCTGCCCGAACTTCGGGACGTCCGCGTTGTGCCAGAACTCGTTGCCCTCCGGCACCATCGCGTAGACCGGGATGGCAGCGTCCTGGAGCACCGTCCTGGCGACGAACTCCTTGTCTATGACCGTGGCGACGGCCTGCCTGAACTCCGTGATGTCCATCGGCGCCTTGCGGACGTTGAACCCCATGTATCGAACGCCGTTGTTGGCGTTCGCCGCTATCTGCAGGTCGGGCGTGTTCCTCACCCGGTCGAGGAAGCCCTTTTCCAGGCCCAGGGGGTTGAAGACGTAGTCGATGTCGCCCTTGGTGAGGGCGAGGATCGCCGCGTCCTGGTTGCCGTAGATGCTGAATATCTCCGACTCCACGTGGGGCCCGACCGTGTACTCCAGGACCTTGTCCCCGGTGGCCTGGCCGAAGTGGACCGCGGAATACCCGGTGCGGTCGTTTGACTCCGAGAACGCGCCGTTCGCGTAGTTGGTAACCACGGTCCCCATGCTGTAGTAGCCGGGATCGGTGTCGTTCTCGAAGAACGCCCCGGGCTCCCACTTGCTGAAGGTGAATCCACCCAGCGTCGGCTCTCCGTCCGGCACGTGCGCGAACAGCGCTTCCTGCTGCTGCTCGACCTCGCCTGCGCCCTTCACCTCCGCGATGACGGGCGCCCAGTAGTGCTCCGCCATGACCGGCATGAAGCCCAGACCGAACTGCCACACGCTTAGCCCCGGCGTCTGCGGGTTGCCCTCGGCGTCCATAGTCTTGAAGTACACCTTCAGCGTGTGGCTATCCGGCGCCTCCACTCGCTCCAGGAACGCCTTGTCGACCACCGATGCCCAGTTGGACGAGAGCTGCAGTTCGAGCACCGTGTTGACGGTGAACAGGAAGTCGCCGGAGTCCAGCTCATGCCCGTCGCTCCACATCACGCCGGTCCTGAGCGGGACCTCGGCCGTCCAGAACTCGCCGTCGGAGACGGTCTCCTTCTTCAGGTCCGTCGGGAAATCGTCCGCCAGTCCAGGCACCCAGTCGAACCGCTGGTCGGAGTACCCGTACAACGAACCCGAGTGCCCGTTCAGGACGTACCCTGTCCATACGGACCCGGCGGGCCCGCCGTAGTAGTTCCAGTAGTTCCTGGAGATGGGCTCTTCGAAGATCCCCATCTGGTAGATGTTCGGCCCCGCGGTCGTCTCAGGCTCCGGTGTGGGCGGCGCCTCCTTCACGACCTCGACGATCTTCTCCACAACCTTCTCGACGGGTACTTCCTTGACGACCTCCTTCTCCACAACCTTCTCTACGACCTTCTCGACAGGGACCTCCTTGATGACCTCTACCTCTTTGACGATGGTGACGGGCTCCGCCTCCTGCGAACACGCCGCAAGCAACAGGACTGCCGAGACCGTCAGGACCAGGATCGAAAGCCGCGCCGTTATGGATTTGTGCATCGCCCAACCTCCTCACTCTCGCTGCCAGGGGCAGCTCACTGCTGGTGACAGTTTACCCCACCGCCGGGGCTTACTGCTCTCGATCGGCCCTCTCCTACGCCTTCAGGTTGGAGGTGTGGAAGCGTCCCCCCAAGGGAGCCGCCGTCCATGCATGTTTGCAGGTTGAAAGAGGTGGTGATTCGGCGGTCGGGAATGGCTGCCCGGCCAGGATTCGAACCTGGGTCTGAGGATCCAAAGTCCTTCGTGCTACCACTACACCACCGGGCAGGGTGGAGATTACGTGTTCCCTCGGCGCTCCGTCGCAAGCGCCAGGAGCGCCTGGGCCCTTAGGGCCGCTTGGTAGAAGTTTATCGACCAGCCGATGCCCAGGACCGTCGGAGTGAACAGCCTGGGGTCGTCCGGGTTCCACAGCCGGTCGCGCAGCCGGTCCGTCGTGGGCGCCCGAAACTCGTAGGGCACCTCCAGGATGCGCCCGCTCGGCTGTCTCGTGCGCATCGCGTACACGAACGCCGCGACGGTCGCCGCCGTGAACAGAATCTGCAGGACATGACTCAGGCGCATCGCGTTGAGCTGGGCTCCTTACTGTGCTCCTTCAATTCTACATCCCGCGCCCCACGTTTGCGAACCGGCCGCGGGGCTCCCGCCTCCTCCCCCTTGACGGAGACCCATGCATAGTCCCGTCATTCCGGCGAAAGCCGGAATCCAGGGGGTGGGGCACAGCTATGAAGTCAGTGCCTCCCATACACCACATGGTCATCATGGGAGGTTACTCAAGGGTCTCCTTGACGGGTGAGGGTGCTCTCCCCCTCCAGCGAGGCTGCGAGGCGATGGATTTGAAACCGGCGGTATGCTATTCTCCCACTCGCTTTCAGCAATCGCGAAGGGAGCTGCATGGACACCTATCGACCAGTACCAGGTACCCCCGTCGAGGACCTCGACACGCCCTGCCTGCTCGTGGATCTCGACGCCGTAGAGCACAACTTCAGGCAGGTGGCTGAGACCTACCGCGACAGCCACGTCAAGATGCGCCAGCACACCAAGAACACCAAGAGCCCGCTGCTCGCGAAGATGCAGATCGAGGCCGGCGGCACCGTCGGCGGCGTCTGCACCGCCAAGCTCTCCGAGGCCGAGGTCATGTTCGAGGGCGGCGTCACCGACGTGCTGATCCCCAACCAGGTCACGCACAAGGACAAGATCGCCAGGATGTGCGCCCTCGCTAAGCGCGGCACTATCAAGGTCTGCGTCGACAACCTCGACAACGTACAGACTATCTCCGAGATCGCGGACGCGTACGGCGTGACGATCGGCGTCCTGATCGAGGTCGACACCCAGATGGGCCGTGGCGGAGTCAGGAGCGCCGAGCAGGGCGTCGCCATCGCCAGGCTGGCCGACTCGCTCCCCGGCGTCGAGTTCAGGGGCGTGATGAGCCACCAGAGCTTGTCGGAATTCACCACCCACGAGGACCGCTTTGAAGTGGGCCGCGAGACCATCCAGACCTGTGTCGACGTGGGCAACGCAATCAAGGCCGAGGGCATCGACGTGCCGGAGGTATCGAGCGGCGAGACCTTCACCATCGATGTCGCCAAGGAGATTCCGGAGGTGACCGAGGTGGAGGGCGGTACCTACGCCCTCGGCGGCACCATGTACCACTACATGGAGGACTACCTCATCGCCAACAAGGTCCTCAGCACCGTCATCAGCACGCCGAGGCCCGGAGTCGCCGTCGCGGACGCCGGGATGCTGGCCCTCTCCGTACGTGGCGCAGACCACGTCGAGGGAATGCCCGGCGTGACCGTCGAGGAGGTCCAGGACGACCACATTGTCCTCAACACCGGCGACGACACCACCCTCCAGGTCGGCGACAAGATCAAGATCATCCCGTCCTACCAGGACATGCTGGTCAACCGCTGGGACCAGTACATAGCCGTTCGAAACGGGATCGTAGAGCAGGTCTGGGACATACCCGGCAGGGGCTGCACGCAGTAGGGTCCGGCCCGCGTCACATCAGGCCGGTCCGCCGCCCTGTCCCTGCCGCAGGTAGAGGAGGGTAGAGATGACTGTGCCTGAGAAGCTTGCGATCCACGGTGGCGAGCCCCTGCGCACGAGGCCTTTCGGGCCGCGCTGGCACTTCGGCGAGGAGGAGAAGCGCCACCTCGCCGAAGTGATCGACGAGGCTGCGGAGCCCGCGGACACGCCCGACCGCCAGAGGTGGAGGTCGCGCACCAAGGTCAACGCCTTCTGCAGCGCCATCGCCGAGCGTCACCGAGTAGGCTTTGCGGTGCCGACCAACTCGGCCACCTCCGCCATTCACACGGCCATTGCGGCCATCAATCCCGAGCCCGGCGACGAGGTGATCACCACTCCCGTCACCGACACGGGCGGCATCCTGGGCATCATGCTCCAGAACTGCATCCCGGTCTTCGCCGACTCGGACCGCGACACCTTCAACATCGACCCCGCCGACATCGACCGGCGCATCACCGAGAGGACCCGCGCCATCATCGCGACTCACCTGCACGGCAACCCGTGCGACATGGGCGCGATCATGGAGATCGGCCGCATGCATGGCATACCGGTCATAGAGGACTGCGCCCAGGCCCACCTTGCCCAGTACCAGGGCCAGCTCGTGGGCACCATCGGCGACATGGGCATCCTGTCCTTCGGCGGCAAGACGCTGACGACCGGCGCCGGCGGCATGCTCATGACCGACAACGAGGAGTACGCCATGCGCGCCTCCAACTTCGTGCGCAAGGGCTCCGAGAACGCCATCCCGTTCCGCAGCTCCCACGCTCCCGAGCCGGAGCCGGTCGAGACCAGGGGCTACGCGGTATTCCTGGGCACCACCTACGCCATGACCGACCTGGAGGCGGCTGTCGGCCTGGCCCAGTACGACAGGTGGGATGACGCCACCGAGGTACGGCTTCGCACAGCGGAGATACTGAACGAGGTGGTGCCCCACCTGCCTGGGTTCCGGGTACAGCAGGTGCGCCCCGGCGACGTCAACACCTACTACGTCTATGCCTACAGGATCGACCCGGAGGCTGCGGGCGTCTCCTCCGCCGACTTCGCCGCCGCCGTGAATGCCGAGGGCGTTCCCGACTGCAACGGGCCGTACATCGAAGGGCGGGCCCTTCACACCTACCCCTTGTTCACGGAGGAGGACACCTACGGCGCATCGCGCTTCCCCTTCGTCGACGAGCAGGGCAACCGGCGTGTGGACTACTCGGAGGTAAGCCTGCCCGTCATCGAGCGCGAGCTTCCCAACTCCGGCTCCATACTCTTCCGCAACTCGTACACGGAAGACGACGCCCGCGACATAGCAGCCGCCATGAAGAAGGTATCGGACTACTACGGATCGGCTGCCTGACCCGGCTCAGGGAGGTTGCGATGGCTGCGCCGCACATCAAGGAGAAGCTGGCCATTGACGGGGGCAAGCCCGTACGCACGCGTCCCTTCGGCCCTCAATGGCTCTTTGGCGAGGGCGACAAGCGCCAGCTCGTCGAGGTCATCGAAAACGCCCAGGCCCACGGCTGGCGTAACCGGATTAAGGTCGAGGCCTTCGAGGAGGCCTTTGCCGACAAGCACGGCGTCAGGCATGCCAAGGCGGTAAACACCGGGACCAGCGCTTGCCATACCGCCATCGCCGCCATCGACCCGGAGCCCGGCGACGAGGTGATCACCACGCCCGTCACGGCGATCGGGACGGTGAGCGGGATCGTCCTGCAGAATGCAATCCCGGTGTTCGCCGACATGGACCCGGACACCTTCAACATCGATCCGGCGGACATCGAGCGCAAGATCACGGCGCGGACCCGCGCGATCATGATCGTGCACCTGTTCGGCAACCCATGCGACATGGACGCCATCTTGGCCATAGGGCGCTCCCACGGCATCCCCGTGATCGAGGACTGCTCGCAGTCCCACCTCGCCCGGTACCAGGGCCGGCTGGTCGGCACGATGGGGGACATAGGCGTCTTCTCGCTGGGCGGCAAGACGCTGACCACGGACCAGGGCGGCATGGTCATCACCGACAACGACGACCTGGCAGAGCGTTCGAGAGACTTCGCCAGGGGAGGCGGTGAATCGCTCGGCGACGCCCATCGCTTCACGAACCTCGAGGCTGCCGTCGGCCTCGCGCAGCTCGAAGGATGGGACGAGGCGACCCGCGTCAGGCTCCGGACGGCCGCCGTCCTCGACGAGGTCATGGAAGGTCTCCCGGGTTTCACTCCCCAGAAGGTCCGGCCCGGCGACGTCAGCAGCTACTACGTCTACGGGTACAAGATCGAGGAGGCAGAGGCGGGCGTGTCCTCTGTGCAATTCTCGGAGGCGGTGCGGGCCGAGGGCATCCCCGACTGCTACCCCCCTTACGCCGGCGGCGTCCCGATGTACAAGACCGGCATGTTCGTCAACGAGCACACCTACGGCCGCTCGCGCTACCCATTCGTCGACGAGCAGGGCAGGCGCCGCGTCGACTACACGAAGGTGCGCCTCCCGAACATCGAGAGCGAGCTGCCCAAGACGGGGTTCATCCTCTTCCGCAACTCGTACACGGAAGAGGACGCCCACGACATAGCCGCCGCCATGAAGAAGGTGTCCGACTATTACGCCTCACGCAGCGCCGCGCGATAGACAAGGCCATCACAGAGGGACCGCTGTCTCACAGTGACGGGCAACCACCTCGGATTCCCCGCACCCTCCAGCAGCGATGGGAGGTAAAGCCAGTTGACTACCTGGGTGGTCGACACAAGCAGAGCTGGCTTGTCGAGCACAGACACAGCCACTTAGTAGCCCGCCGCTACCCGATTCAGCCGTTCCCAGATATCGCCTATGAGCTCGAGGTCCTGGCCCGATTGGACGCAGATGGGTGGCCTGTGCCAGTGGTCGTGGAAGAGCCAATCGAGGTCGATGGGCGGACCTGGTGCCTGTCAAAGTTCCTCCCGGGGACATCTCGTACGACCAATCAGCCGGAGGACCGTAGAGAGCGCGGACATCTCCTTGCGAAACTACACGAAGCCACGGGTCGCCTTGCCGGGATGGGGCAGCGCCGGGGATTCGGTCTTGCTGATGAACTTATCGGCGACCCTGGGCTCGTTGACGCGATTCAGGAATACGAGAAACTCAGGCCATACGAAGGACACGTTGCGAGGTGGCACGTCGACCAGGCGCGAGAGGCCTTTGACCGCCTGGATCTGGACAGTGCGGATGCGACTGTCCTGCATAGCGACTTCGCCCCCTGGAACCTTCTCTACGAGGGCGAGCGCCTTACGGGAGTCCTCGACTTCGACGCAACCCACCTGAACTATCGAGTCGCCGACTTCGCCCTTGCCTGGCGTGGATACCAGGATGAGGTCATCGCGGGTTACGAAGAACTCCATAAGCTGTCCGACTTGGAGTGGGAGTTGCTGGTACCCGTCTTCTGGGCGTGGCTGTTCATCGGCGTAAGGCAAGCGATTAGGACGGCGCTGGCGGAGAGTAAGACGCCGCCCGACCTTGAGTGGCAGGTCAGGCACCTGCTGCGCAGGGACGGGGAGACAGCCCGCCGCGCCCCCGTATACCCCGGCCGGAGGCGTCGTCCATGAGCCCGTTAGTAGCTACTTGAACCTGAAGGCGTAGAGGTCCGCGTCGTTGAGGCTGAAGCGCAGCCTCACGGGGCTGCCGGCCAGCCTGCCGACGTCGCCGCCCTGTTCCCACCTGACGGCCCCCTCGATCTCGTCTGCGAACATCTCCGGGCAGTCGTCGAGGCCGAAGCCCGGTATGGCGTTGCCGTTCCCGTCCTGGATCTCCACCCTCATCGTGCCGACGGCGGACGTCGAGTAGTTCAGCTCCAGCTCGCCGCCCTCGAAGATGAAGGGCTCCGTCGTAAGCTCGCCTCCCGCATAGCCCGCGTTCACCGACACGAACCCGTCGGGCCTCAGCGTGTACCGGCGTATGTGGACGCCCGGCGTCTTGATATTCTCGGTTACGTACATCGTCAGCTCGGTCGGGGACGTCTGGTAGATGCCGTGCTGGAAGTAGATGCCGCGCTCGTGCCAGTTTCTCTTGTCCAGCCCGGGCCGCATGAACGCCTCCATGAAGCTCCTGTCCCAGTGGACCCCGTCCCGGCTCGACATGAACACTATGTCGTTCACCCCCGGGCCGTCGTACCAGTCGGGGTCGGGCGTCCTGTGCGCCACGTACCTGGAGGGGAACATCAGGTAGGTCCCGGGCGCCCTCTCGTAGGCCCAGCACTCGTTCGTGTAGAGGTGCTCGTACGGAGTCCCGCCCGTGTCGATGTTCCTGAGCGGCGTCCAGGTCCTGAAGTCGTCTGAGGTGGCGTATCGTATCCACCGGACGCCGCCGAAGAACTCGCGTCCTTTCTGGCCCCTGACCGACTCCAGGTCCACGGATGCGGGATCGACATTGGGATCGTTGCCGGCGATTCCTCGCGTGTAGCCCCGGTACTGGCCGGTCCACTCGTCCCAGAAGAACAGGTTCTTGGTGTCGAAGGGCCAGCCCGTCAGTATCGGTTCGTCGTACAGCTGCCGCCAGTTGATGCCGTCAGGCGACCCCATGGCGTAGATTGCCGACTTCTCCCGGCGCCCCATCGACCTGAAACCCTTGAACCGCTCGCTCTCCTTCGCATCGGGGTTCGCGTCGATGTTCGTGTAGCCGGGATTCGTAGAGAAAAGATTATTCTCCCGCGACCCCTCAAACTCCTCCTGGTGCAGGAACGGCTTGGTCCAGTTGATGCCGTCCTCGCTCTCCGCGTACGCCTTGCGGTGGTAGTTGACCCCGGCAACGCCGATCACGCGGGCGTCGTCGCACGCGTACCACATCCGGTACTTCTCGCCGTCGAAGGCCGTCGTCGACGTGCCGACGTAGCCCGCCTCCCACGGGTAGTCCTTCACGATCACCGGGTCGCGCCGGTCCGGCTCATGAAGCCGCCGCGTCACGCCCTCGGACCCCGCGATCCAGTAGTCGTCCACGAACAACTGCCGGTCCGTCCCTATACTCCGAACGTCATCGACCATGCCTTTACTCCTAACCTTGCGGTAGTCCTATTCCTTGACAGGAGGGGGTTGGGGTGAAGGTTACGCCCCCGTCGTTCCTGCGAAGGCAGGAACCCAGAGGGGCGTGGTGGGGCGTGGTTCCCTTTCCCTCGACGAGAGGGTCGGAGTCCAGGTGACTGACCGCAAGTACCCCCTCTCCCTCGACGGGAGAGGGCTGGGGTGAGGGTGAAGTCCCCGGCACCACAGTCCGCCACACCGCTAGTGGTCCGTCGCAAACTGCCAGTTCACCCCGAACTTGTCGGTGCACGAGCCAAAGTAGGAACCCCAGAACATGTCCGCGAGCGGCATGATCACCGTCCCGCCCTCCGAGATCTTGGCGAACAGCTCATCCGTCTCCTCCCTGCTCTGGGCCGAGTACGAGACGGAAAAGTTGTTGCCCTGCTTGAATGGCGGCCCGAATTGGGCCGAGGTGTCGCTGCCCATCAGCACGCTCGAGCCTATCCGGTACGACACGTGCATGATCCTGTCGCGCTCGTCCTCCGGCATGCCCATGTCCGGCGGACCTTCCCCGAACGTGTTGATGACGTCGAAGTCGCCCCCGAAGACCGACCGGTAGAACTCGAACGCCTCCCGGCAGTCCCCGTCGAAATTGAGATAGATGCTAAGCGTCACGCGGTTCTCCTTTGTCGTAGCCTTGCGCCCAATTGTACAAGATGGCCTGACGACCTTAAGTCGTGCGGACAGTCGCTAAATCAGGGATCGCGACGCAGCCTGGACTGTGCATCGAGACCTTCGACCGACCTGGAGATTTCGTCGAGCCGTTTCGTGTCCGCCGGGTGGTTCCCGTAAAAGGCCCGGTCGAAGGCGTGTGTGACGGCCGCGACGATGTCGGTGGGGAACAGGCGGGAGAGCGGTCCCCGGTGCTCCTGCGTAGTCTGGTGCGGCAGGCGGGCGACGCCGCGCCTCTCCGCCGCGTCGAGCATTTGGTAGTACAGCCGCATCGGCTCGACTATCCCCGGAGGGCCGTCGGGCAGCGGAATATGCTCGCGCTTCCGACGCCGGGCCCAGCGCACCCCCAGCTTCGACAGCAGCTCTCCCAGGTCCGACAGCGGGTCGGCGTCTTCCCGCACCGACTCGCGGTCTGGGCCCTCCTCGCCTTCGGGCGGCTTTGTCATCCGCCTGTATGCCCGGCTGAACAGGAACACCGCAACGATCAGCGTTATTACCCCAAGTATGGAGATGACCCCCCACTCGATGATCTGCAGCAGGAGTGCGTAGCCGGTCTGCACCCCCTCCTCTGCAAGCTCGGCCTCCTCGAGCGCGTTCTCCTGTACCCCCTGGCGTACCTCCTCGACGGTGATCTCCGACGACTCGAACTCTGGGTCGAAGGGTCTGCTGAAGAACTTCATTAGCCCGGCGATGGCCAGGTTGAACAGGGTCCCGAGGGGTACGACGATGGCCCAGAACACGACCGCCGCAACCTTGCCGAACAGCGCAGAGGCGGGGCCGGAGATGCTGGACAGCAAACCCCGGCTCACGAGGCTGAACGCAATCCCCAGCGTCAGGACGATGGACACAGGGCCGAGCAGAACGCTCTGCCAGCCTCCCTTCTTCGATGTCCTGTGGGCTCCCTCCTGCAGGCGGTGCAAGCCCAGACCGCTCAGCCCGGCCGCGAAGAAGACGAAGATGCGGGCCGCCGTGTCGAGGTCCGCTTCATGAGCGATGTCGACAAGGGCTGCGAAGGCGAGCGCCACTGCGCCGAACCCCATCGTGTACTTCAGGCTTTCGTTCAGCACCTCGGCGGACGCCAGCTTGGCGCCGCGCCACCACGCGATTATCCCCAGCGCGAAGCCTATCCCCGCGGCGAGCCTGTATCCGCTGCCTCCATCGCCCACCATGACCTTCCATAGCCACCAGGGATCGACAGACTGGCCCTCGCCTAGCTGGGCGGCCGCTGCAGCGTAGATGAACGCCAGGCCGATCGGTATCCTGTACCTGTACGCCCGGGTGATCCATTGGTTCGCCGAGGGGTTCAGGTGGGTAATGACGAGCGACACGCCCATGATGATGAGGACCGCCGGCCAGGACAGGGCGGCGCCGGGCGCGTCGGACGCCAGCCCGATTATGGAGTACAGGGCGGAAAGCCATGCGCTCTCCGCTACCAAGGTGGCCGCGAGGATCCACCTGGACGTGGAGGCGGGCAGCCGGGTAAGGCTACTGGCTGGCATCTTCTTCAGAAGTCCTTGGCTGGGAGCCGGGTACGGGCGTGCCCGTGGTGATGCTCTTCAACGTGGCCGACATCTCCGCGATCTGCTCCCGGTCGGCGGGGTGGTTCCCGTAGCACGCGCGGATGAATGCATCGGTCGCCCTCGAGACCAGCCCCCGGGGGAACAGATCGGCGAGGGTGTCCTCGTACTCGTGGGGCGTCTGGTGATCGTGGCGGCCCTGCCCCTTCTGCTGTGCCACCGTCAGCATGTCGTAGTAGAGCACCAGCGCGTCGACCACGCCCGGGGGCCCGTCGGGTATTCGGTATCCCGGGCCCGCCCTCCTCGGCCCGACCCAGCTCGGTATCAGCCGCAGCAGCAGCCTGCCCACGTCCGACTTCAGGTCCGAATCGGGTAGGAGCGAGTCCCGCTGCCCCAGAGTGGACTTCGGACCCCGGGCCAGCAGCTTGCGCAGGAAGCGGTAGAGCAGGTAGAGCAGGATCATCACGACGATCGCCAGCACGATCCACTCGATAAGCTGTATGACGAAGGCGAGAAGCTCGCCGCTCTCCTCCTCCGCCTGATCGGCCGCCTCGGCGCGCTCGGCGACCGTGGCCTGCAGCCGCCTGTTCGACTCGCTGTCCCTCAGTCCTCCAAATGCTGCTTCGAAAACCCCCAGGACCGCCTCGACGAACACGGTCCACGCCGTCGAGATCGGGATGACAAGACCCCAGAACGCACCCGTCACAACCGTGTCCAGCAGCGACAGCGCGGGGCGCGACAGCACCGACAACATGTCCCGTTGCAGGAAGCTGAATATGAGCCCTACCCCTATGACCGAGGCAACCACGCCTCCTATCACCCTGGGCCACGCTCGCTTCTCCTCCGCCTGCCTCGACTCCGGCAGCAGGTGGCCGACGCTGAGTCCCCCCAGTCCTGCCCCGAAGAACAGGAAGATCATTGGGAAGGTGTTGAGCCGCGCCGGGTGGAGGATGTCGACAGTCACCGCTAGGAACAGGCAGAACACGCCCAGCCTGAAGCTGAAGTTCAGGCTCTCGATGGGGAACTCCTTCCAGGCAAGGCTCCCTCCGCGCCACCAGAGCGCGACCCCGGCAAGCAGGCCCGCCAGGGCGGTCAGCCTATAGTGTTGGTGCGTCTCCTCTGCGAACACGAAGCTGGGCCACGCGAAGTCGAACCCACCTTCGGCCCCCGTGACGTTGGAAGCCACCATCAGGTACCCCACCGAGAGTCCGGAGGCCAGCCGGAGCAGGTACGTGACCTCCTCCGACAGCCCGCCCACCGGTCTGAAGTAGGCCAGCGCCGCCGCCAGGCCCATGGCGGCGACGAACAGCGTCCAGCCGGCCGCTCCGCCGAGCCACGCAAGGGCGACCACGCCGGCTCCGGCGACCGCTGTGGCGGTGACGTACGATGGCGTCAGCTTCGAGACCAGCACCGCCGCTCCCAGGGTGACCAGCACCGTCGGCCAGCGCATGGGGCTGGCGTCGAGCCCCAGTATCGCCCCCAGGACCCCAAGCGATGCGAATATCCAGGCGCTCTCGACGACGACCGTCGCCGCGAGGACCCACCTATCCTGCGACCGGCTCACCGGCGGCCTCCAGCTCGTCCATGAATGGCCGTATCTCGTGCACCACGATGCCGTCGGCCAGGGCAGGGCACTCGCCCTCGCCCACGTACAGCACCACGATCCTGTAGCCCTGCTCCCGTACCGTGCCCAGTGTGGCGACGAACTCGTCGTGGATGAAGCTGGTGCACACAACCAGCGTCGCACCCAGGGGGAACCTGCGCACGTTCTCCAGCAGCTGCTTCGACATGGGCGCGAGAGCGTACGTGCGAATGACCGCCAGGGACCCCAGTATCGTGCCAAGATGCTCGCGCCCCCGGCTCGGAGGCACGGTCATCGGCCTGTTCGCCGTGATGGGCATGTCGTTGCTGAACAGGCCTACCCCGTACCTCTGGTCGGTGGCGAATGCAGCCACCGAGGCCGCCGCGGTGATGACGCGCTCCAGGTTCTCGGGGTCATACGAGTCCCAGTGCGGCGTGGCCGTATCGACGGCGGCCACAATCACCACCGTGTAGGTCGAGCTGGGCTCGTAGACCCGGACCTGCAGCGATCCGCTCCTCGCCGTCGCCTTCCAGTCGATCGACTTCAGCGGGTCGCCCAGCACGTAGTCGCGGATGCCGGCCGGCCTGGACAGGTCCTGGAAGATCGGCAGGCCCTTTCGTACCTCGCCCAGGGGCCTGGCGGCGGGTATACCCAAATCGTGCAGGGGGAATATCGGCGGGTACACCATCACCGTGTCGTCGTCCATGTTCCTCGCCCTGCTCCGGAGGAAGCCGAAGGGGTCGCCGCTCTCGATCCGCGCGGGCCCGATCTTGTGCAGTCCCCGCCGCGCTCCCCTGATCCTGTACCGCCACCTGATCCGCTCGTACCACGCCATCGACGTGGAGTGCTCTAGGGTCTGGATGTTCGGCTTCACGTTCGCCGCTACATCGCCGCGAACTACGTGAAGGTCGTCCGGCACCTCGTCCTCCACATTGATCCAGGCGAGGGGGATAGGCTTGCGGTTGGTCAGTGCCAGCGTCATCGTGACCTCCTCGTTGAGGAAGACACGGCGCTCCGACAGGTCCCGTTCGTAGGTGACATCCTCCAGCGACAGCCGGTTCCAGACCAGGGAGATCGCGCCCGCCGCTATCCCCATCACCCCGAAGGCAATCACCAGCCCCTGGCCCATGAAGATGCCCACGGCGACGATGATGATGAAGAAGGCGATCCAGATGTCGTGCCAGAAGTGGCCCGACAGGAGAGAACGTCTCATCGGCGCCTCTCTCGCGGTCTCATGTGGGCCCGCGTCCGTTCCATGATCGATGTCCCGTCGCTACTTGCTGATGGGTACCGGCGCTTCAGCGAGGATCTCTTCCAGTACCTGTTCGGCCGTAGCCCCCGGAGCCGCGCCGTGGAGCTCAGGATCATCCGGTGCGACAGCACCGACGGCGCGAGATGCTTCACGTCGTCCGGTATCACGAAGTCACGACCGTCGACTGCGGCACGGGCCTGGGCCGTCTTGTAGAGTGCAAGCCCCGCCCTGGGGCTTGCGCCCAGCGAGATGCCGTCATGGTCCCTCGTCCTGTTGATTATGTCGACGATGTATGAACGTATGGGGGTGTCGATCTTGACCGTTGGAGGGATCTCCTGGGCCCGGCGCACGTCTTCGGCGCCCGCGACCGCCTCCAGCTCGGGAAGCTCAGAGCTCCGCTCGAACCGCAGGTATATCTCCCCCTCCTCGTGGGGTGTGGGGTACCCGATCAGGACCCGCACCATGAACCGGTCCAGCTGCGCCTCCGGAAGCGGGAATGTGCCCTCAAGCTCGACGGGGTTCTGCGTCGCGATTACCAGGAACGGCTCGGGCAGGGGCATCGTCACGCCCTCGATGGTTGCCTGGGTCTCCTGCATCGCTTCCAGGAGGGCCGACTGCGTCCGTGGCGTCGCCCTGTTTATCTCGTCCGCCAGGATCACCTGGCTGAAGATCGGGCCGGCCCTGAACTCGAACTCGGAGGACTTCTGGTTGAAGTAGTTGATCCCCAGCACGTCGCCCGGCATCAGGTCCGGCGTGAACTGGATGCGCTTGAAGCTGCACCCGAGCGATGCGGCGAGCGCCTTCCCCATGGTGGTCTTGCCGATGCCCGGCACGTCCTCGACGAGGATGTGCCCCCGGCAGAGCAGGGCGACCAGCGCGAGGTTGATCGCCTCGTCCTTGCCGACGATCACACGCTGGACGTTCTCTCGTATCCTGGCCGCCAGGTCGCGGACATCACCGACCGTTCCGTGCGTCTCTATCAATTGGACTCCCTCGAACTAAGGCTGGGTGCAGGCTCGGCCCGCCCGACTATAACAGGTATACGCCGGCTCCCGCTCGGCGGATGGGCTGTTTGCAGCTCTCCCTTGCGCCGTAGGGGCGGGTTTCAAACCCGCCCTCCCCGCGTCCGGCCGCGACTGACCGCTACCTTCCCCTTGCGCCGTAGGGGCGGGTTTCAAACCCGCCCTTCCCAAGTCCGACTGCGCTTGAGCCTCGCCCGCCGGTCAGGAGCCGCGCCGGAGGACCCTCCCGCCGCGCGACTGGGTGTGCTCGCCGTCCGCGATGATCGAGTTGCCGTTCACCAGGACGTGTGACATCCCCTCCGAGAGCCGGTGCGGGTCCTCGAAGGTCGAATGGTCGATGACCGTGGCCGGATCGAACACCGCCACGTCCGCGACCAGGCCTTCCTCGATGCGTCCCCTGTCGGCAAGCCTCAGCCGCTCGGCGGGCATTACCGTCATCTTGTAGACGGCCGTCTCCAGCGACATCAGAGACGCGTCCCGAACGTACCGCCCCAGGATGCGGGGGTAAGTGCCGTAGAAGCGCGGGTGCGGCTTGTCGCTCGCGTAGACGCCCGTCGGCGAAATGGCGTTGCCGTCCGAGCCTATCATCGCGAGGGGGTGGGTCAGGAAGTAGCGCACGTCGCTTTCCACCCGGTTGTGTGCCACGCATCCGACCTGGTTGTCTTCCTCATCCATCAGCGCCAGGAACGTCTCCAGGGGGTCCTCGCCCCGCTCGGCCGCTATCTCCTCCACGCTCTTGCCGACCAGGCCCTGGTTCTTCTCTGACTGCACGTACGAGATGACTATGCTGTCGAGCTTCCACGGCAGTCCGCCGAAGTGGCCGTTCTCCCGCATGTCCTCCAGGGCCCTGCGCCGCTGGACCGGGTCGCGCAGCCTCGCGACGAGCGCCCTGTCGCCGCCTTCCTGCAGCCACTGGGGCGTGCTCTGCGACAGGTGCGACCCCGCCGCCGTGTATGGGTACACGTCGTAGGTAGCGTCCAGCCCATCCGCCCGCGCCTGCTCGATGACGCCGGTCATCCGATCGCCCTCACCGTAGGCGCGCGGATCGATGATCGCCATGTGAGAGTACTGCACCGGCACCCCCGCACGCCGCCCTATCTCCATCGCCTCCTCGATGCATCCTACGTGGTTGCCCGCCCACACCCGCGCATGGGTCGCGTAGAACGCCCCGTCGTACTGGGAGAACGACTCCGCCAGCGCGACGATCTCGTCCGTGTCGGCGTACATCGACGGGGAGATGGTGAGCCCCGTGGACATGCTGAACGCGCCCTGCTCGACGGACTCCGCCGTCAGCCTCCGCATCTCCGCCAGCTCGTCCGGCGTGGGCGCGCGCGAATCGGCCAGCCCCACCGCGAACCGCAGGGCCGAGTGGCCCACCTGCGGCGCGACGTTGATGCTCAGGCCGTTCGCCTCGAGCCGGTTCGCCCAGCCGTCCAGGTCCGTCCAGTCCCACTCGACCGATGAGACGTGGGACTTGTCCACCGCCTCGCTGCCCATCGCGCCCACGGGGTACGGGGAGATGCCGCAGTTCCCGACCACCTCGGTTGTCACCCCCTGGTACACCTTGCTTTCGCCGCCCGGGTCGTCCAGGAGCGTCCTGTCCGAGTGCGAGTGCATGTCGATGAACCCGGGCGCTACAACCTGCCCGGATGCGTCGATGACCCGGTCTGCCACCGCATCTTCGAGATTGCCGATTGCCGCGATCCTGTCTCCCGAGATGCCGACATCGGCGGCGTAGCGCAGCCGTCCGGTCCCGTCGACGATCTCGCCATTCGCTATCAGCGTGTCGAATTCCATCTCGCGTTGCCTCGTTCGTCGTTGGCCGGGTGCTGGCGGGAGTGTATGCACGACCTGTCCCCCTGTCAACGAACCGGAAGGCCTAGATGCCCTGCCTGGTGCCATGCAAACGCCTACCTCCGTCAGTTGCACGCTGCGGTGTCGCCACAGCCCTGCCAGCCTGGGTGTTGAATCTGGCGAAGCAAATCGCCCTAACACCGCCCGGAGAGTTGTCCTTCTTTTGTACAAAGAGTATTGTTAGGGCGAACGTTGACCTCACTTGCCTGTATTCGTGCAATGAGGAGGGTTCAAGGCCGGGCGAGATCGCTTCACCCTCTCGCCCTAACCCGGTCAACATGCTCTCGACGAAACTCGTGGGCCAGCCGTACACGCTGCTCCGCTTCCTCGTGGTGGCGGCTCTTGCAGCAGTATTGGCTCTTGGGGTCCCTTCCGTTGAGTCGCACCAGGAGGGAGATACCTCCTCGTACAGTCATGCGCACGACCTGACCAAAGGCGGCCACCCGAGCGGCGAATCGTGCCACGACCATCACTACGGCGAGAATTACGGCGGCGGCCATCGTCCAGGCGAACATCCGGACGAACACTTTCAAAACGGCCACCCCACGTTGCGCTACTGCCCTCACGGGGATTCGGGAGACCCCTCACCGCCACCCCCGCCACCCCCGCCGCCTCCACCGCCCCCACCACCGCCTCCACCTCCGCCGCCCCCACCGCCACCGCCGCCTGACCCGCCTACGCCGACGCCCACCCCCACGCCGACGCCCACACCCACACGGACGCCCACGCCGACGCCCACCCCCACGCCGACACCTACACCCACGCCTACACCCACACCTACACCCACGCCTACACCGACCCCCACACCTACACCGCCCCCCACACCTACGCCGACTGCCACGCCTACACCGGGGTCGCCTCCCCCTCCGCCGCCACCACCGCCTCCCCCTCCACCGCCTCCCCCTCCACCACCGCCACCACCGCCACCTCCGCCACCTCCGCCACCACCGCCGACGTCGACGCCTCGTCCAACATCTACGCCGACTGCCATCCCGACGCCTACCCATACGCCCACGGCTACTGCGACGGCGACACCCACTCCAACACCCACGGCAACACCAACGGCGACTCCAACACCGACCCTTACGCCCACGGCTACCACAACGGCAACGCCGACACCGACGGCTACGCGCGGCCCCGCGGCAACGCCTACCCCTACGCCGGGACCGGCTCGCGCAGTCGTTCCCACCCTTCCGCCGTCCGCAACGGCTACGCCCTCACCAGCCGCCACGCCGACCCCTCAACCGACCCCCACGGCCACGCCGACTGCCACGCCGGCGCCTACGTCCACGCCCACCGCCACCTCGACGCCGACGCCGACACACACTCCCACCGCTACGCCTACTCCGGCGCCGACCGCCACGTCGACTCCAACCCCAACGCCTACGGCCACACACACATCGACGCCAACACCCGTACCTGCGCCTCCCTCCACGTCGGCGCCGACGTCGACCGCCACGCTGACGCCGGCGCCTCAGCCCACGGCGACGGCAACCCCCACGCCGACACCGCAGCCCACCGCTACACCTACGCCCAGGCCCGGGCCGCGCTTCTTACCTAGCTTGGAGCTGCCTTCCGTGCCGGTCATCGGAGAGGCGGCAGATCGCGTCCGGAGCACGCTGACCGGCGTGGTCAATGCCCCCAGGCAGCGCACCACCCTCATCATCATCCTGGTCCTGACGGGAATCCTCGCCCTCGGCGTGTTTGCCTACCTGGTCTTCCGGAGGCGTTAGACTCTCCTGGTTGTCCGGGAAGCCGGCGTTGCGCTGTGTGAAGGCCCCGTCCCTCAGATCGGCACGGGCTGTGCTTACTGCCTGTGGACTACGATTGGCGCCATCGAAAGCAGGACAATTGATGCCATCGAGTCGCTTTCTAGCGACCCTCAAAATCCCCGCAAACGCCCAAAATGGCTGGAATTCACGCAAACTGATACGTGATGTCATTCGCCAAATTCCCTGCTCAAAAGGGTGTTCTATGGTGGCAATTGTTGTGCGAATGATACGCACTCTCATATCAACAAGGCAAGCTAATAGCCTCCAATAGGTCGCACTTTGGTCGACCGAGTGATACGCTATATCAACGAAACATCGCCTTAACTCCCGATGACTTTGCACTTGCCAAAATCGACTGGAATATGTCAAGATTGCCTCATACACTTACAGATGGCCCGACATACTGGGCCCATTAGGAGGGATTCATGGGGCACGAACAGCACGAATGCGACGGACACGAACACCACGCTCACGAGCATGAGGAGCACGAGTGCGACGAGCACGAGCACCACGGCGAGGAGCCTGGTCACGAGCACGAACAGCACGAGTGCGACGAGCATGAGCACCATGCCCACGTGCATGACAAGCACGAGTGCGACGATCACGAGCATCACGGCCACTAGACGGCGGTAGACGACATAAGGGACTGAACAGAAGTGCCCGGTGCGCACAATAGGTGCACCGGGCACTTCCTGCGTCTGGAGGGTTGCGCGAGAGCCGCCCTGTTCCTTGGTTCCGGCACCCGTCCTGCCCACAACTTCACACCCCTGGGCCCGCGGAGAAGCAGTCCCTCGGGGGTCTGCCCTCAGTCAGCCTACGGAACCCTGCTCACCATCTATACCTTTTGTTGAAATAGCACTAGAATATGTACAGGCGATTCCCGGCGGGCTGCCGCCGCTGGGATGGTGCGAAGGGCTGGCGGTGTCCGCGAGCGCCGGTAGGTGCGGCTCTGGCTGACGAGCCGACCGGACCGAGGTCACGGCGCCGGCTCGCACACATCGACAAAAAGCTGGGAGGCGACAGTGGAACAACCGTACCGGATCCTAATGGTGGACGACGAGCCGGACCTCGAGCCGCTGGTGAAGCTGCGCATGCGCCGCAAGATCAGGGCGGGAACGTACACATTCCTCTTCGCCCACAACGGCATCGAGGCCCTTGAGATGTTGGCCGAGGACGAAGACATCGACTTGGTCGTCACGGACATCAACATGCCGCAGATGGACGGCCTGACCCTGCTCGAACAGATACCGAACGTCGCCGGCGACGACATCCGTTGCATTGTCGCATCCGCGTACGGGGACATGAAGAACATCCGCACGGCGATGAACAGGGGTGCGTTCGACTTTGTCACCAAGCCTGTCGACTTCGAGGACCTGCAGGTAACCATCGAGCGGACGCTCCGCCACCTCGAGGAGTGGCGAGAGGCTCTCTCGGCGCGCGACAAGCTGACGGCGCTGCAAAACGAGCTCGACCTGGCGAGCAGCACCCAGCAGTCGATCCTCCCTAAGGCCTTCCCCAAGACATCCGACTACGACGTGTTTGCCAACATGGAGGCCGCCCGCAACGTCGGCGGAGACTTCTACGACGTCATACGCCTGGAGGATGGGCAGGTCGGACTGGCCATAGCCGATGTGTCCGACAAGGGCGTTCCTGCCGCCCTCTTCATGATGTCGAGTCGGACCCTGCTGAAGGGAGCGGCTATCGGTAGCCCCGAGCCCGGCGATGCCTTGCACGAGGTCAACCAGCTCCTCTACGAAGAGAACGAGTCACTGATGTTCGTGACCGTCCTGTACTCCATCTACGACCCGGCCACCGGCGTCCTCACGTATTCCAGCGGAGGACACGACGCCCCGCTCCTCGTCCGGTCCGACGGTACGGCGGACCTCCTTCCTCTAACGGGGGGTGTCGCTCTTGGCATCGCGCCGGACCAGAGATTCCCGAGCCGGACCGTCCAGCTCGAACCCGGAGACACGGTTCTCCTCTACACCGACGGCATAACGGAAGCCATGGACGGCAACGGCGAGCAGTTCGGGGTACATCGCATGCGAGAGGTCCTCTCGGCCAGTCCCCCGAAAGGCTCCGAGCAGGCGGCTCAGTCGATGTTCGATGCTGTAAGGGACTTCGTTGGAGAGACGCCGCAGTCCGACGACATCACCTGCCTGGCGCTCCATCGCGCTGCCGAGTGACCTGATCGAACCGCGCAGGGGCGGACCCATGTGTCCGCCCGCATAAGGCCAGCCATCCAACACCGTAGGGGCGGGTTTCGAACGACTCACGCGTCCGCTTAAGGCCAGCCATCTCGATCCCTAGGAGCGGGTTTCGAACGACTCACGCGTCCGCTTAAGGCCAGCCATCTCGACCCGTAGGGGCGGGTTTCAAACCCGCCCTCTTCATCTTGCGGGGTGGCCCTCTTCTCCTACGGGGCGGCCGACCAGATCGTGTGATAGTTCTCGCCCGTAAGAACGGCGGCGACCTCTTCCCTCTCGAGGGACCGGAGCTCGGCAAGCACGATCGCGCAGTCCCTCACTGCCTCGTCGTGCCCCTCCCGCTCGAAGCGGGCTATCAGCTTCTCCCATACCCCCAGGCTCACAAGGCTGGCCACTGACTTGGGCCACGGTATGACCGTGAGATTGCTTGCCCGGGTGAAGGCCGGCCTCATCTTGCGCAGGACCCTGATCCGCTCCCTTGGAGACTCCACGACCGGGCACACGCATACCAGCGGTCCCTCCCGCTCGTTGGACCGGGTGTCGATCACCAGCGCCTTGTTGAACGTCTGGAACGACAGCGAGATCACCTCGCCGTGCTCCAGGCTGTCCATCACCTCGTCCAGGTCGATTACGAAGTCGCCGTCCATTGCTCCCCTCTCGGTTCCCGTCAGGAGACCAGCTCCCTGACCGCTTCTATGAAGGCGGGCAGCACCTTCTGCCAGTCGCCCGCCACGCCGTATGACGCATCTCTGAAGATGTTCGCGTCCGAGTCTCTGTTGATGACGACTATGTTCCTCGACCCTGAGCAGCCCGCCATGTGCTGGCTCGCCCCCGATATGCCGACGGTGATGTACAGGTCCGGCGTCACCGACTTGCCCGTCAGGCCCACCTGCAGCGAGTGGTCGACCCATCCGGCGTCGCACGCCGCACGCGATGCCCCGACTGCCCCGCCGAGAAGGTCCGCCAGTTCCTGCAGCCGCCCGAACGGCTCCGGGCCGCCTAGCCCTCGGCCTCCAGCCACCACAACGGACGCGTCCTCCAGCCTCACACCTTCCACGGCTTGGCTCACGCTCTCCACGCGCCGTACCCGTACGTCCGATGGCTCCACCGACACGTGGATTCTGACCACGTCGGCTGTCAGAGACAGGTCGGGCTCGGGAGCATCGTAGGCGCGTCCTCGGAGCACTATGAATCCCGGCGCGCCGTTAGCAAATGCGACCTTGGCCACGGCGTTCCCGCCGTAGACGGGCCTATCGGCAACGACCGCCCCGCTGGCCTCATCCCTGCCAACCGATATGCAGTCCTGCGCTAGAGCCGCGCCGAGCCTGGAGGCCACCCTTGGCCCTACGTTTTGCCCGAGCGGCGTCTTGCCCACCAGCACTGTTTGGAGCTCGACCTCCCTGCACACCTGCTCGAAGGCTGCGACGTACGCGTCGAAGGACGAGCCGTCCAGCGCGGGGCTCTCGGCCAGCAACAGGGACCCGGGGCCCAGCGCGGTCGCCTCTCGTGCCGCGTCGTTGAGGTCGTTGCCCAGCAGCGCAACTCCGACCGCCCCGCTCAGTGAGCGGCCCGCTGCGATCAGCTCGCCCGTGATGGGCTCCAGCCCATCGTCCCCAACCTCGCCCAGCACCAGCACGTCAACCATGCCGTTGCCTAACCCCCTCTCCCTTGACGGGAGAGGGTTGGGGTGAGGGTGAACGGCCGCAGCAGCAAGCCGTGTTGGTTCGTTGATCCGGACCCATTCTTAACCTCTGTGTCCTCCGCGCCCTCCGCGGTCAGATAAGCCCTTCTTCGCGGAGCCTCAGGGCCAGGTTGCGCCCCGCGTCCGCCTCGTCCTCGCCCTCGACCATCTCGACCTGCCCCCCGCTCTCTGGCACGTACAGGTCGATGATGCTGAGGCCCGGCTCGAGCACCTCCGGATCTATTCCCAGGTCGGCCGCCGACCATGTCGTCGGCTTCTTCCGGCCCGCCGCCATAATGCCCCGGAGCGTCGGGTACCTCGGCTCCCCCAGCTCGTTGCTCACCGTCACCAGCGCCGGCATGTCCGCCTCGATCACGTCGTATCCGTCTGCCGTCACGCTGTGTACGACCACGCCGTCCCCGACCACCTCGATGCCCTGCGCCACCGTCAGGCACGCCACGTCAAGCATCTCGGCCAGCCCCAGGGGCACGTGGGCGTTGTCCCAGTCCGAAGCCTGTCTGCCGCACAGCACCAGGTCGAACCGGCCGATCTTGCTTATCGCGCTGGCCAGCACCCGGGCCGTAGCCCGCGCGTCCAGGTCGGCGAATGCGTCGTCCTGTGCCAGCACCATTTCGTCCGCCCCCATCGACAGGGGCTTCTTCATCACGTCCATTGCGAACTCTGCGCCGGCCGAAAGCACCGTGATCGTACCCCCGGCCTGCTCCCTGATTCGCAGGGCGGCCTCGACTGCGTTCTCGTCGAATCCGTTGACCACCGGCGAAATGCCGGGCGCCTCGCGCACCCTCTTCGTATCGGGGTCTATCTGGAACGCCGACGGCGGGATCTCTGGGTCCATCACCTGCTTGACGCAGACGACTATGTCGACGGGCAAAGGGGGACTCCTTGAGCAGGTCCGGGCCTTCGAACGAAGGTTGTGGGGTATTATAGAGAGCGGTTCCAGAAGGCCGTCAACAAGAATTGGGTTCACAATTGGGCCGAGCCGGAATCGGTCCGGCGAAGGGAGAGCGCTTTGAAGGCGGAGCTGATCGACGGAAAGAAAATCGCTGCCGAAGTGCGGGCGGAGGTGGCCGCTGAGACCGCCGAGCTGAAGGCTGCCCACGGTGTCACGCCCGGCCTCGCCGTCGTCCTCGTGGGCGACGACCCCGCATCGGCGGTCTACGTTCGCAGCAAGCAGCAGGCGGCCACCGAGGCGGGCATGACCGCCCGCGACGTGAGCCTGCCCGGCTCCACCTCCCAGGACGAGATCATCGACAAGGTGGCCGAGCTGGGAGAGGACGACGGGATACACGGCCTCCTCGTCCAGCTCCCGCTGCCCGACCACGTCGACGTTGACACGATCATAGAAGCGCTGAATCCCAACAAGGACGTAGACGGCCTGCACCCCGCGAACGTCGGGCTGCTCGTTCAGGGCAGGGAGCGATTCGTGCCCGCCACGCCGGCCGGAGTCCAGCAGATGCTGCTGCGCACGGGCCGCGACCCGGAGGGCAAGCACGTCGTCGTGTGCGGGCGCAGCGAGATAGTCGGCAAGCCCCTCTCCATCCTGCTCATGCAGCGCAAGCCCGCCGCCAACGCCACCGTCACCGTCTGCCACACCAGGACGAAGGACCTGGCGGCGATGACCCTGCAGGCCGACATACTCGTCGCCGCCATGGGCCAGCCCAGGATCATCACCGCCGACATGGTCGCCCCTGGTGCCGTCGTCATCGACGTGGGCACCAACCGCGTCGATGCCCCTGAGCGCAGGCGCGGCTACAGGCTCGTCGGCGACGTCGACTTCGACGCCGTTTCCGAAAAGGCGTCCGCTATAACGCCCGTACCCGGTGGTGTCGGGCCCATGACCATCGCCATGCTCCTGCGCAACACCCTCAACGCTGCCAGGTGGACGGTCGAGCGAGACTGAAGACCAGCGACTTCGACTACGACCTGCCGCCGGAGCTGATCGCGCAAACTCCCGTCGAGCCGCGCGACCACTCCAGGCTCATGGTGGTGCGTCGGGCCGATGGGCGGATCAGCCACGCGCGCTTCTATGACCTGCCCGACTACCTGCGCCCGGGCGACCTCCTCGTCTTCAACGACAGCCGCGTAATCCCGGCACGGCTCTACGGCACGAGCGTCCCGTCCGGCGCGCGCATAGAGCTGCTGCTCCTCGAACGCCTGGGAGGCGGCTCGTGGCGGTCGCTGGTCAAGCCCGGGAGGCGCATGCGGGAAGGCGCCGAATTCCAGGTCGAGGGCGCGGGCCGCACCGTGTCGGGCAGGGTGGCCGCGGTTAACGCCGACGGGTCCAGGGACATTGACCTCTCAGACGGGGAGCGCCTGTCCGAGATGGGCATCGTCCCACTGCCCCCGTACATCCACGAGCCCCTCGCAGACCCGGAGCGCTACCAGACCGTCTACTCCCGCGTCGCCGGCAGCGTCGCCGCGCCCACCGCCGGCCTGCACTTCACGCCCGCCCTCCTCGACCGGGTCCGCGAGGCTGGAGCAGAGCTTGCCTTTGTCACACTCCACGTCGGCTGGGACTCCTTCAGGCCCGTCGACTCCGACGACATCAAGTCCCACGCCATGCACTCGGAGTACTGGCGCCTCGGCCCGGACGCCGCTGACGCCATCAATAGGGCCAGGGCCGAGGGCCGCCGGGTCATATCCGTCGGCACCACCGCCGTCAGGCTCGTCGAGCATGCCGCCTCCCTCCACCAAGGCTCGCACGGCAACGTCGTGGAGCCAGGTTCGGGCAGGGCGGACCTCTTCATCCTTCCCGGCTACGATTTCAGGGTCGTCGACGCCCTCGTCACCAACTTCCACCTGCCCCGCTCCACCCTGCTCATGCTCACCAGCGCCTTCGCCGGACGCGACCTCATCCTCCGCGCCTACCGCGAAGCCGCCCACCTCCGCTACCGCTTCTACAGCTTCGGCGACGCCATGCTCATCGTCTAGCCCACGCAGCTATACAAGGTTCGTTCGCCCTAGGCAGCGTTATGCCCGCATGTGGGCTGTGCGTGGGTAGTCAGAAAATGGGTAAGGACTCCCCACTCCGTCGTTCCTGCGGAGGCAGGAACCCAGAGGGGTGGCTGGGAAGGGTCCCCATCCCCGGCTTGGAAGCAGTTGCTCGAAAGCAGGGTTCTCCCCGAGGCGCGAGCTGTGCCGGGGTAGCCAGTGACCGCCGCGCAGCTACTTGAAGGTACGTTCGGCCTGAGCCTGTCCGAAGAGCCTGCCCCTTACCCGGCCAGCCAGTGCTCACCAGCACGGCCATGATGTGAAGCAGCTACCTGGTCAGCTCGTCCAGGGCTGCCTGAATCTCCCCATAGTCAGGCTCGTCGGTCAGGGCAGGCGCCAGCCACCTGTAGCGGACGACCCCTTCCCCGTCCAAGATGAACACCGCCCGGTTGGCTGCGGTGTAGCCTGGCATCCCGCCAAGGTTGGCAAAGGCTACGTCGTACTGGGCCACTACCTGCCGGTCAAAGTCGCTCAGCACCGGGAAGTTCAGGCCGTTGGCGTCGGCCCAGGCCTTCTGAGAAAACGGAGGGTCAACGCTGATGCCCAGCACCTGGGCGTTCAGCGAGTTGAACTGGTCCGCGCGGTCCCTCAGAGCGCACATCTCCGTGGTGCAGACCCCGGTGAACGCCCCGGGAAAGAACGCCAGGACCACGCTCTTGCCCTGGAACTCCGCCAGTGACCGCTCGTTGAGGTCCTGGTCGTGCAGGGTGAATCCGGGAGCTGTCTGGCCGACTTCAACTGCCATTGTGTATCCTCCTCGATCCAATGAGTTCCCTTCGTGTGTTCTCAGTCGCCGCGGCGAAGGGTCACCGCTGCATCAGGTCGATCGTCGGCTTCCGGTGCGAGTGCACCGTGTACGTCAGCGAAGCTGAGCCGCCTCCCTCCACGTTCGCCTCAACCTCCAGCCCCATCGGCCCGTGCAGGTAGTTCAGGTCCTCGCCCTCCAGCCTAAAGGGCCGGTCGTGTCCCGGGTAGAAGACGTCTGACGCTGCCAGCATCTTCTCCACGCTCTCGGTCGCGTCATTTACGTCCCAGAACACATTGTACGGCAGCTTCCGGCGCACAGTCCCGCCGTCCGGCATAGCGTCCCCGGCCACCAGCGCCCGCTCGCCGTCGTGCTCCGCAACGATGCTGATGTGCCCGCGGGTGTGCCCCGGCGTGTCGATTATCGAGACCCCGGGCGCCACCTCGTCCCCATCCGAGATCGGGTCGACCTTCAGCTTGCGCAGCATGTCCGCGAAGTAGCTCGCCGACATCACGTCGTGCCGGTTTGGGTTCTGCGCGTAGTCGATCTCCCTCGGATGCACCAGCACCCTGGAGTGGGTGAACAGGTCCGCGTTCTGGCAGTGGTCCCAGTGCAGGTGCGTCAGGATCAGCGTGTCGATGTCCTCGAAGCCGAGCCCCCGGCTCTCCAGCGCCTTCAGCAGCCACAGCCGCCGCGACGCAGGCCCCGTGTCGATCAGGATGCGCCGCCCCTCCGTCTCCACCAGCGACACCGTCGAATACCCCACGTTCCCCTGGTCCGTCACCAGCGCAAACCCATAAGTCAACACATCGATCTTCGACATCCGTTACGCTCCCGGTGGTGCTCTCTCTAACAGGCTGTTGAACAATTGTCGTCCCGAGGAGTCCCCGACGAGGGACCTGGGGTGGGGTCCCTCTCGGCCTGAAGAGATAGGCTTCTGCAACTATCTCAGACTATCCACTGGGCGCTCTGGCCTGGAAATTCGTTCGCCCTGAGCTTGCCTGTCCTGAGCCCGTCGAAGGGTCGAAGAGCCTGCCCTGTACTCGATAGGAGGGCAGTGCTCCGCCAGTTCTAATAGACCTGAGCTAAAGCTCTAGAGCAAGGGTTGTGACTGCGCGGTCGCCGCCCACTCGATGCAGTGAGCTTAGACCAGCCCCGCTAGCTGCCTGATGTAGGGTACTGAGCCGGCTCCTCGTCCGCCGGTGGCTCATTGCTCTCCACCAGCCAGATCGACCGCGCCGCGTCCTCGATCGTCCCCTCGATCTCCGCGGCCCGCTCCTCACCCCAAAGCTCCACAGCCCTCCGCCTCAGCGTCTCCTTGACCTCCTCATACCCGTCCTGCTTGTCTCCTGCCACAGCGACCTCCCCGAAACCGCCCTGAGCCTAAGCCCAACCCCCAACCCCCGTCAACCCGCGGCCGTTGGACCTTGGATGGCCATCCCGTAGGGGCGGGTTTCAAACCCGCCCTCTTCCGCCGGTGCCTCAGGGAATTCGGATCCCGTGCGTCGGAAAAATAAGCTTCCGCACCGTGTCCACGCTCGCCTCCGCGAATCTCCGCGCGTCCTTCTGGTACGGCTCCACGGCCTCGGCGACCTCCGACGGGTCCGACAGCGTGGCGACCCGCCACACATCTGAATACGACTGGGGAATCGCGTCGGGCAGGGGAGTGCCCAGCATCACCCCGTATGCCGACGCCCACGCCCGCGCCACCGCCTGCAGGTCGTAGCCCCCGCCGCCCAGCGCCAGCCACTTCGGCGCTTTGCCCGCGAAGCTGCGGACAGCCCGGCTGAACCCCTGCACCGTCAGCGCCAAGTGCGTGATCGGGTCGCGGAAGTGAGTATCGATGCCCAGCTGGGTCACCAGCACGTCCGGCTGGAACGCCTCCAGCAGCGGCGGCACGATCTGGTCGAACGCCCACGCGTAAACCTCGTCCGACGTGTACACGTACAGCGGCAGGTTCACCGAGAAGCCCCGCCCGCTGCCCGTACCCGTCTCCTGCGCGAATCCCGTGCCCGGAAACAGGAACGCGCCCGACTCGTGCACCGAGATCGTCAGCACCGCGTCCGTGTCGTAGAAGGCGTGCTGCACCCCGTCGCCGTGGTGGCAGTCGATGTCCACGTACGCCACCTTCAGCCCCTTCGCAACCATCGCCTTGATCGCCACCACCGGGTCGTTGAACACGCAGAACCCCGCCGCGTACCCGGGCATGGCGTGGTGCAGCCCGCCCGAGATGCTGATCGCCGCGTCCACCTCGTCGGCCAGCAGCAGGTCCACCGCCCGCATCGTCGCCCCTGTCGAGAGCAGCGCCGCCTCGTACATCCCCTCGAATATCGGGTTGTCGCCCGGCCCCAGCCCGAACGCCAGCGGCGATACGGAAAAATCGTTGCCGCTCACCCGCCGCACACAGTCGATGTACTCCGGCGTGTGGTACAGCATCACCTCGTCGACCGTGGCGTCGCGAGGCTCGACCAGCAGCGCACCGGGCTCCTCGAAGGCCCCGTACGAGCTGAGCAGGTCGTACGTGTGCCGCAGCCTGACGGACTTCAGGGGATGCTCGTCGCTAAGAACGTGCCGCGTGAGGGCGTCGCTGTAGACGAAGGCAACGGGCCTCGACGGCTCGATCCGGCTGCTCCCCGTCAACATGCCCTCGGTCAACTTCTTGGCCTCTTTGCGCCCAGGTAGACCTCTGCTCGACAGTCGTCCCAGCGAAGAGCCTGCCCCGTTCCCGATACCGGATGAGAAACCGGCTCGGCGCATGGGCGGGGTTCCCCTCACCCGGGCGACTGTATCTTTCGAGGGCATGTCGACAGGCAAGACGCCTCCCGTTCCCTCATTTCCGGCCCTACTGTCCGGGCCCCCGGAGCCACCGCCATATCCAAGGCCACGCCGATGCCGCGACCGCTGCCGTGGCTGCCCCGGTCAGCAGCGCCGAGGTGGCCACGGTGCCAGGGTCGGGCCTGGGCGCGATGGGGGTGACGCCCAGCAGGTCGTTCCGCCATTCCTCGTCCAGCTCCTCGACCGTCAGCCCGTAGACGAGCGGCAGCGCCTCGTCGATCCGCTTGCCCATGTTCAGCGTGCCGAGCAGGACCGGAATCCGCTCGGTCCCGTACGTGTCGACCATGTAGTCCACCACGCTCCACGCTTGGGCGTAGAACAGGGATATGTCGTTCGCCCTCCCCGGCACCGAGTTCATGTTCTTCAACTTCAGCAGCCGGTCTGCCCGCGCCGCGCTCCTCACCGTAGCGCTGCGGACGATAGACCGGTCCTCGAACTGCATCGCCAGGCCCTCGTTCAGCCATGTCGGCACCCGCGCCAGTGCCGACTCAGTCGCCTGGTGCACCAGGAGGTGCGTCGCCTCGTGGATCATCGTGTCCGTGTCCAGCCCCTGCATCAGGAACAGGTCGTACTCGTCGAAGGCGAACCCGGCAAAGTAGTGGCCCCTCTGCGATGCCTGGCTGATTAGGGGGAACGCGCGCCGCGCCTCCCTGGAGCCGTTCACTATCACCGCCTTCATCATGTGGACGTCTTCCACGCCGAAAACGGGCTTGATCTCCTCGATACGCGCGGCCACCTGCTGCGCCGCTTGCGCGACCCGCCGCTCCGATATGTCGTGATAGAGCACAGTCAGGCTACCGATGGTCAGTGACTCCCAGCGGTACCGCGGGTCCCTGTACTCGAACGACCACGGCGTCGTCTCCACCGTGTTCCCGTTCATGTCCGAGATCTGGTAGTAGTACTCGATCACCACCCCGGTCGGGATGTAGCTCGAACCGGACGTCTCCACGGTGAAGTCCGCCGACACCTTGAGGCCCGGCTCGAAGTCGCCATAGCCGTACACTTGCACCGGCCGGCCGCCAACGCTGTAGAACAGGCGGACCTCCGTTATCGTCGCATCCCCCTCGGCCTGGAGCCGGAATACCATCTGGTCGGGGTACTCGATGCTGTGCCCGGCCGCAACCACGCGGATCGCGTCCTTGGGCACGGCAACGTCCGCCGCCGCCGCGCCGATGGCCAGCACCGCCAGCACCGCCGTCCCAACAATCGCCCCGAGTACCCTGCTTCTCATCTGGTGTCGAATCTCCCGCGTCCTTCCCGCCATTTCGGCGACTCCGTAGGGGCGGGTTTGAAACCCGCCCTCCCCGGCTGCGTACTATATGCCCGTAATCCTGAACGCCGCCCGCGCCTTGTAACGCCGGTTCAGGTTCAGGATCAACGCCGTCATCCCTTCCACGTAGGCGGCATTGGCCAGCCCCCCGCCGTCCACCGCGCGGATCCCATCGATCCTGCCGCTCAGCTCCATGATCTGCGCCCTGGTTTCTTCATCGCTGCTACATACTACAACGTCCGAGTCCACCCTCTTGTTAGGGTCGAGCAGGTCGTGGGCGCTGATCGTCTGGAACGCCGCGGCGACCCGCGAGTCCGGCAGCAGGGCCTCGAGCTCCAGCGCGGCCGATCCGTCCGGCACCGGCTCGATCGACGCCCCGCCCTTGCCGAACCGCAGCGGCACCGTCACCCCCACAACCACCTTGCCCGCCAGATGCCCCGCCAGCGGCTCGATCGTGCTCCTCTGCGCCGAATACGGCACGACCACGAACACGACGTCGGCCCGCGCCGCGGCCTCCTCGTTCAGTCCGCCCTCCACGACCGCGCCCGGCGCCAGCCCCGCCACCTCCTGCGCCGCCGCAGCGGCCCTCCCGGCGTCCCGCGACCCGATGATCACGTCCTCGCCCGCCCGCGCCATCCACACAGCCAGCCCCCGCCCCTCAGGCCCAGTCCCCCCCACGAACCCGATCATTCCACACCCGTCCTCGCAATAGAAATGGCCCCCGGCCTGCCCGTCATGTCGTCCCGAGGCTTCGCGAGGGACCTGGGGTGGGGTCCCCCTCGACCTGGCCAACGCACGACACTAGTGCCACCCTTTGTAAGGGATGAAGGCACAAACACGCCCATCTTCCCCTCCTACGAACTTCCGCGACTGCCTACTGAAACTACTCCGCCTGCGGCCGCACTTCCTCGTCCACCGTCACACCCATGGCCCCGTGAAGCTCCCACGGCCGGAACTGCTCCACGAACGCCTTCGCCTCCTCCATCGACCCGATCCCCTTCTGCGCCCGGCCCGGGTCATACCCGAAGGTCTGCGCGAAGGCATCGAATCCCCGCTTCGTCGCCCTCACCCCGCCAACCTCCTGCTCAACCCCGTCCTCCATCTCCAGCACCAGTCTCTGTCCCTTCCTAACCTCCCGCCAGTAAACCTGCATGGTCAATAGTCCTCCAGTGGACCGCCGCCTTCGGCTCTGCCGAAGCGTGGTCAGTTCTCATGTCCGGCCTGCGTCGCGTAATCTACCGGCACCCATTCTACCGCGCAACGCCGAGAGCTTCTTGCCCCTTCTCCCCTGGCGGGAGAAGGCTGGGATGAGGGGGAGGCTACCCGACGAGGTTCCGGCAGCTCCGAATACTTGCACCTGACTCCCTCCTTATCGCCTTGTTACAACGTTGACCCGCCGATATAATCTCCCCGCCATCCCACTACTGACACAGGAGAACGAATGGGAGCCAAGATCGCACATCTCGAACCTGACGACGGGAAGATGGAATACCTTCGCGCACTCGCGCCGGAGGCCGACGTCGCCTGGGTCGACTCGAACCTGGGCATCGAAGAGCAGGCCGCCCTCATGCAGGACGCGGTCGTCATATTTGGCGACGGGACGGTCGACGTGGCGCGCCGCTGCCCTAACCTCAAGCTCGTGCAGGTGTCCAGCGCCGGCACCGACAGGCTCGACGTGGCCGGCCTGGCCGCCCTCGGCATACCCGTGTCGAACGGAGGCGGCGGAAACGCCATCGCCGTCGCCGAGCACGCCATCGCGCTCATGCTCAGCGTCTACCGCAAGCTGAACGTCCAGATGGAGTCCGCCAAGGCCGGGAAATGGGCCGAGGGCATCCGGCAGGAGTGGTGGGGGACCGCCCACGAGCTCACCGGCAAGACCGTCGGCATCATCGGCCTCGGCCACATCGGCCAGAACGTGGCGCAACGCCTCGCGGGCTGGGAGTGCGAGCTCCTGTACGAGGACGCCGTCGAGCGCCCCGCTGACCTCGAGGCCAGGCTCGGCGTCACCCGCGTGTCGAGGGACGACCTGCTGGCTCGGTCCGACGTCGTCACGCTGCACGTGCCGCTCCTGGACGCCACCCGAGGCATGATCAGCGACGCCGAGCTCGACGCCATGAAGGACTCGGCCATCCTCATCAACACCTGCCGGGGCCCCGTCGTCGACGAGGCTGCCCTGATCAGGGGAATGAGGGCGGGCAAGATAGCCGGCGCGGGCCTGGACGTCCTGGAAGAGGAGCCCACGCCGCCCGACAACCCGCTACTCCAGATGGACAACGTCATCGTGACTCCCCACTACGCGTCCTTCGCCCAGGAGGCCTCGGATCGGAGCCGCAGGTTCGCCCTCGAAAACGCCATCAGGGTCGTAAACGGCGAGGCCCCCCTAGCCGTCGTCGCCCCAGAGTAAAGCCAGCGTGCCAATCAGCGGCCACACACTGAGGACGGGAACATCGGGCGTAGCGGCGGGTTTCAAACCCGCCCTCCCCACGGGCTGGACATGGAACAAAGGTGGGTCCCTAACCCGCCCTTCCCACGACCCCGACACAAGGAACCACACATGAAAATCACCGCCGTAGAAGCACTCCCGGTCGACCGCTACCTGTTCACCAAGGTCCACACCGACGCCGGCATCGTCGGCTACGGCGAGTCCGGCGCATGGGGCTTCCTGGAGGCGTCCGCCGCCGCCATCGACAAATTCGGCCGCTACCTCGTCGGCAAGGACCCCCTGCTCATCGAGCACCACTGGCAGAACATGTACCGCACCAGCCACTTCCGCGGCGCGGCCATCATGGGCGCGCTCAGCGCCATCGACATCGCCCTCTGGGACATCGCCGGCAAGCACTTCGGCGTACCCGCATACCAGCTCATGGGCGGCCGCGTCCGCGACAAGGCCCGCGTCTACTACCACGTCATAGGCGACACCAGGGAGAAGCTCGTGCAGGGCGTCCGCGACGCCCGCGCCGACGGCTTCACCGCCGTCGGCCACCTCACGCCATTCCTCGACGAGGAGCGCTCCGTCCCGTACTTCAAGACCCACGCCGACAAGATGGCCGACGCAATCGACGCCGTAGCCGCGTACAGGGAGGCTGCGGGCACCGAGGTCGACCTCTGCATCGAGATACACCGCCGATTGACCCCCACCGAGGCCATAACGCTTGCGCGCGGCATAGAGCAGTTCCACCCCCTCTTCTACGAGGACCCCATCCTGCCCGACAACTTCGAGGCCATGGCCCTCGTCGCCAGCAACGTAAGTATCCCCATCGCCACCGGCGAGCGCCTCCACACCATCCACGAGTTCCAGTCCCTGCTGCGGACCGGCGCGGTCCAGTACGTGCGCCCCGACGTCTGCCTCGTGGGCGGCCTGACCCACGGCAAGAAGATCGCCGCCATAGCAGAGGCCCACTACGTCGGCGTCGTACCCCACAACCCGCTCAGCCCCATCAGCACCGCGGCATGCCTCCAGCTCGCCGCCTGCATCCCAAACTTCACCATCCAGGAGTACCCCAAGGGCGAGCTGGAATCGCCCAAGATAGACATGGTGAAGGAGCCGCTGCGCCAGGAAAACGGCTTCCTCATCATCCCCGACGCCCCCGGCATCGGCATCGAGCTTGCCGACGACGCCCAGGAAAAGTGCCCGCCGGTCGCCCACGGCGAGATCGGCGCACGCCTCCACGTAGACGGCTCCGTAGTTGATCAGTAGTCCCGGCCCAATCCGTCATTCCGGCCCACGAGCCGGAATCCAGTCCCCGGCCGCCGTCGTAGGTTCGAGGTGGCGATGGCTTAGGCGTTGCTATCAGGATCCGCAGGGCAGTGTAAGGATCGTTCGCCCTGAGCTTGTCGAAGGGCAGTGCTCCGCCAGCACAAATGGCCTTGAGGTACTCTTTAGGGACGGGAAGATAGGAGCGCCGCGCACATGGACCGCAAGTACTACATATTCGTAGGCATATTCGTCGCAACCCTTGTCGTCTTCATCATCGGCCTCGTGGCTGGCAACACGGCGCTGATCGTCCTGGCATTCGCAGGCTCCCTCGCCCTATTCGTAGCCCGCAGGTACTTCATACCCCGCCGCTAGCCGGACAACCCCCTCTCCTTTGATCCGCTACCGCGACACCACCGTAGGACCGCGCCGAGCCACGCGAACTGTCGTCCCGAGCCTGACGACATGCTCACTTAGTTGACGATGCGCAAGCTCCTGCGAAGAACCCTGAGCCTCCCCGGCAAGCTCCTGGCCTCCCGCTGGCGGAGCACCAGGAAAGCATGGTCCGCCGCCTGGCGTGAGCCCGTGCGCGGCCTCCGCTTCATATACCTCGCCCTCGGACTCGCCATAGCCTACCTCCTCGTCCCCTACGTACTCGACCGCCTGGGCCCAATAGGTGCCGTCTCGTACCTCGTCTGCGTGCTCTTCGCCATGCTGAACGCCACCTTCTTCAGGGTGGTCAGGCTCCGGCGCAAGGTCTACGTCCCCCTCGGATTGGTCGCCCCGGTCGCCATTCTCATGGGCGTGTACGGCGCAGCCGCAATCAGGCCCATGCTCGGTGACGCGAAGAACGCCGCCCTTGCCCACGACTTCGCCGGTGCTGCCGTCATCCTCGCCGTCTTCCTCCTCATGTGGCTGATCTTCCGCCGCTGGCAAAGCGGCACCCTCTACTGACCTCTTACCCCCTCTCCCTCGACGGGAGAGGGTTGGGGTGAGGGGGACTCCCCGGCCGTTCCCACAAAGGCAGAAACCCAGAAGCCCGGCGACTCAATCGTCGTTCCTGCGGAGGCAGAGCCTGCCCCGTACCCCGATACGGGGAACCCAGAGGTGCGGGGCGGGGTTGATCCGAGTCCACCCGACCTGGCGTGCCGGAGAAACCAGGGACAACCATGCCGTCGTTCCTGCGAAGGCAGGAACCCAGCAACTGTGTTTGAAGGTCAAGCATAACGAGGGTTCCACCGGGTGTTGTGCTTGACCATGGCGTTCAGGATGGTCAGCAGCTTGCGCATGCACGCTGTGAGTACCACCTTCTTCGGCTTGCCCGCCTCGACCAGGCGATCGTGGAACGCCCGCAGTACTGGGTTGTAGCGCACCGCGGTGAGCGTCGGCATATAGAGTGCGGCGCGGACGTTCGCTCTCCCTCCCCAGCAGGTGCGCGTGGCCCGCATCTGGCCGCTGTCGCGGGCAAGGGGAGCAACCCCGACCAGGGCGGCGATTTGTCGACGTGTGAGCGTGCCCAGTTCAGGCATCTCAGCCACCAGGGTGAAGGTCAGGGTAGGGCCTACGCCGGGGACACTGCGGAGCAGCTCCTCTGTCTCCCGCCAGACCTGAGTCTCTCGTAGCCTCTTGCTCAGATCGGTATCGATCTCCTTCAGCTCCTGGTCTAGCAGCGTCAGCACTCGGTCAATACGCACCTGGACCACGGGGAGGGCTTGCTGGCGGCGCACCTGCTCGGCGGTCCTCATCCGTACGACCTGCCTACGGCGTGTCACCAAGGCATCGAGTTCGAGGGCATCCTGTGACGACACCGGCTGTGCCTCCACGTCGGCAACTTGGCCGAAGTGAGCAATCACCTCGGCGTCGATCCGGTCGGTCTTGGCCAGTTTGCCCAGTGAGCGGGCAAAGTCACGGACCTGTCGTGGGTTCACCACTGCGATTGGCAACCCAGCGGCCCCGAGTGCGGCGGCGATCAGGCGCTCGTATCCGCCCGATGCCTCCATGATCACGAGGTGAGGGCGCAGCTGCTGTAGACGGCGTGTAAGTGCGGCTATACCCGCCTCGTCTTGAGAGCCCCGCCAGCTCTCACCACCCGGGTGCACCGCGACGTCGAACCAGTCCTTGGCAACATCGATCCCTACGAAGACTTCCTGAGCATCGGACACGTCATTCCTCCGTGGCCCATCCTTGCCGATTCGGGCTTGCACTTGCCCAGGCAACTGTTCGGGCTCTAGGATTAGATTTGGCGGGGCGACCAAGCTGGGTTACGGTCTCTTTCACCAAGAGGTTGACGGTCTGCCCCGCCATCACCCTAAACATACAAGAGGTGCGGGGTGGGGGTGTCCCAGCCGCCCGACCTGGCGTGCCGGAGAACCAGGACAATCCACACCGTCGTTCCTGCGGAGGCAGAGCCTGCCCCGTACCCCGATACGGGGAACCCAGAGGTGCAGGGTGGGGGTGTCCCAGTCCGCCCGACCTGGCGCCGGAGAAACCGGGACAATCCACACCGTCGTTCCTGGGGAGGCAGGAGCCCAGAGGAGTGGATGGGCGGGGTCCCCTCCCATGACTGATGGAGTGGCACGCCCCTCTCTCATTTCCTGGGTAGGCTAGGGCGCGCCTCGTCGCTAAGGGGCTCTTCCCCGGAACTACTGCAAACCCCAACCACCCCCCTTTGCTAAAATAGAACCTGCCCCATGAGTTCCGAACACACAGATACAGCCGCGCCTTCGGGCGCAGCCGTCAGCCTCCCGGCGATGTGGAACGCAATCCGAGGAGTCCCAGCCAGCCTCAGGGCCGGCTTCGCAGATGGGACCCTCAGCCTGGCCGAGCTCATCGCCTACCCGGCCCTCATCATCGCCGCCCTAGTCGCCCGGCTCTGGGACCTCGGCTCCCGCGCCATGCACCACGACGAGAGCCTTCACGCCCTCTACTCCTACAACCTCGCCGTGGGCGACGGCTACCGGCACGACCCCATGATGCACGGCCCCTTCCAGATGGAGGCCACGGCGGGCATATTCCTCCTCCTCGGCGACAGCGACTTCACCGCCCGGCTCCTCTACGCCCTCGCCGGAACGGTCCTTGTCGCTCTGCCCTTCTTCCTGAGGAACAGGTTGGGGCGCACCGGGGCCCTCCTCGTCGCCGTGATGCTGGCCGCGTCGCCCGCCATGTTCTACTTCAGCCGCTTCGCCCGAAACGACATCCTCGTAGCCGTCTGGACCCTCGGACTCGTCATAGCGATGTGGCGCTTCCTCGACGAGGGCAAGACAAAGTACCTGTTCTGGGTGTCGGCTCTCCTCGCCCTCGCGTTCGCGACCAAGGAGAGCGCATACGTCATCACCACCATTCTCGGCAGCTACCTGCTCGTCGAGATCCTGTCGAACAACTGGTCCTCGATCACGGGGTTGGTCAGGGTAGGGGACTCGAATCCCCTGCAGGCTCTGGGCCAGCTCGTCGAGGGCGCATGGCAGGCCCTCCAGCGTGGCCTTCGCTTCGAGAATCCCTCCCGTCAGGTCAGCCTCTTCGTGCTCCTCTTCACCCTGTCCCTGCCCCTAGGCGCCGCGCTGATCAGCATGGTGCAGGACTCGCCCCTCCTGGGTGGGACCAGCCTGGTGCTCGCCAGCCCGGTGGGCAGTCCCAGGATCGGCGCGCCTTCCGGCGGGGGCATAGTTGTAGCCGCGGTCACCATCGGCTTCCTGCTGTGGGTGTCCGCGACCATCGGCTCGAAGTGGGCTGGATTCGTCTGGTGGAAGTGCGCCGCGATTTTCGGCGTCGTCTGGGTGCTGCTCTACTCGACCTTCTTCACCAACCCCCTCGGCCTTGGCAGCGGCATCTGGCAGTCCCTCGGCTACTGGATCGTCCAGCAGGACGTCGCCAGGGGCAACCAGCCCCTCTACTACTATCTCGTCATCACTCCTCTGTACGAGTTCCTGCCCCTCGTGTTCGCCGTCGCGGGCGGCGTCTTCTACTGGCGTCGCCGCGACCGCTTCGGCCTGTTCCTCGTCTTCTGGTGCGTGGCCACGTTCCTCCTCTACACCTACATCACGGAGAAGATGCCCTGGCTTCTCGTGAACCTCGCCCTGCCCCTCGTGGTCCTCGCGGGCAAATTCCTCGGTGACGTTGTCGAGGGGATAGAGTGGAGGCGCGCTTGGCGGTACGGCTTGCTGATCGTTCCCGGCGTTCTCCTGTTCATCGCGTCCCTCTGGCTCCTGGCCTTCGCCGAACCGGAGGGGAGGGACGGCTACCTGGTCCTGGCCGGGATGGTGGCTGTGCTTGTCTGCCTGGCAGGCTTGGGCTACTGGATATCCAGGGTCGTCGGTCCTCGCAACTTCTGGTCGGTCGCGGCGGTGTCTCTCGCACTGCTCCTGCTGGCCCTCACCGCCAGGGCGACCTGGTACGCCGCGTATCGCAACGGCGACACCCCCGTCGAGATGCTCGTCTACACCCAGACCTCCCCGGCCCTCGCCGGAGTCTACCGGGAGATCGTCGACAACATCGACGAGTCGGACCGCTCCACCACCATAACCATCGACGGGGCGGGCGGCTTCAGCTGGCCCTGGGCCTGGTACCTCCGGGGTCGCTCGGGCGTGGGCTACGCGGGCTACTCCGAGCCGATCACCGAGGCCCCCGACGCCTCCATCCTCCTCCTCAACGCCGACAACAGGCCCAGGTCCGACGACGTCCTGGCGGGGCAATACGAGAGCGGCGTCCGCATTCCCCACAGGTGGTGGTTCCCCGAGAACTACCGCGGCCTGACCCCTGAAAAGCTCGCCCGGTCAGCCATAGACCGCGACTCCTGGCGTACCGTGATGGACTACTTCCTCTTTCGCGAGCTCAGCGCGTCCCTCGGAAGCTCCGACGTAGTAGTCTACGTCTCCCCCGACGTCCCCATCCAACTCCCCCAACGCCGCTAGCCGCTGCGATAGCTTTGTGTCGTAGGGGCGGGTTTGACCGTCGTTCCTGCGGAGGCAGGAACCCAGAGGTGTGGGGCGGGGATGGTCCCACTCCGCCCGACCTGGCGTGCTGGAGAAACCAGGAACAACCTAACCGTCGTTCCTGCGGAGGCAGGAACCCAGAGGTGCGGGGCGGGTGGGTCCCATCCCAGCCGCCGGACGTAAGTCAGCTACTCCAACAACCCCAGCAGCCCCGCCGCGTTCCCACCCTTGATCGCATCCTTGTCCGCTTCCGGAAGGTCCGCCCCCTCGACCTGCCGAAGCAGCCGGCTCGCCCGCAGCAATGGGTAGTCGCTCCCCATCAGTATCCGATCAGCACCGACCAGCCTCGCCCCCGCTTCGAACACCCGGCGGTCGTATAGGAATGGCGACGCCGCCGTGTCGAAGTACACGTTCGCCAGCCCCTCCTTCACTTCCGGCATCAGCGCGTAGAAGGGCAGCCCGCCCCCCCAGTGAGCGCACACGATCGTCGCGTCCGGGAAGTTCTGGATGAACCGCCACAGCACCTCAGGCCGCGTCTCACCCTTGCCCTGGTACATGTGCCCCACCGGCTCCGACGAGTGCGTCAGCACTATCAGCCCCAGCGCCCGCGCCGCCTCCATCAGCGGCCCCATCGCCCCCTCGTCGCCCAGGTCGTACCCCTGCGTGTCGGGATGAAGCTCCCCGATGCCCAAAAGCCCCGCGGACGCGCACCGCTCCGCCTCCAGCGCCGCGTCCTCGCCCCAGCCGGGATTCACACCCCCGAACCCGCTGAGCCGGTCCGGGTACCGCGCCACCGACTCGATGATGTAGTCGTTCGCCTCCCGCGCGAGCCCCCGGTCCGTCCACCCGATCCCCATCACCACCGACCGGTCGACCCCATCCTCGTCCATCGCCCCGATGAGCTCCTCGGCCGTCGCCATCCTCGCCTTCGGATCCCTGAACAGTTCCCCGAAAGTGGCATCCACCGCTGCATACCTTTCCCGCCCATCCCGTAGCCACTTCGGGTAAACATGCGTATGAAAATCGACAACCGGGCTCATGTGCGTGCGGCCAGCCGGAGCGGGCGAAGATTTTCGTCCTGTAGGGGCGGGTCTGAGACCCGCCCTCCCCTCTTGCTGCCCTGCTGTCCAACGGCGGGAACAGGCCGCACCTCGATCACCCCATCCGCTCGATGCTAAGCACCCCCGGGTCCGTGCCGTTCAGCATCATGTCCACTGCCCGCTCCCCCGCCACCAGCCCCATCGAGTTCCCGTGCCCGGTGAACCCCACGCAGAAGTAGACGTTAGGCTGGTGCGGCAGGCTCCCCAGTATCGGCAGCCCGTCCTCCGTCATCCCGTGGATGCCCGCCCACCTGCGGCTCACTCCGGCCTCCGAACCCTCCGGGAAGTGCCGCCTGATGAAACTCGCGATGAACCGCTGGACGTTATCCGTCACCTCGTCCGACCACGTGTGCTCCTGCTCCACGTGCTGCCATCGCCCGCCGCCGACCAGCAGCCTGCCGTCCGGTAGCTGCCGGTAGTAGCACTCCTTGTAGTTCATGCACATCACGTCGAGAATCCTCGGCGCGGGCCCCGTCAGCAGCACTTGCCCCCGCGCCGGGGCCACGTACGGCAGGAAGAACGGGTCCACCAGCCCCGCGTACCCGTTCACCGCCAGCATCACCTTCTCGCACTCGATCACGTGGCTCCGCGTCGTTACCCTCATGCCCGCGCCGCTGCTCTCGATGGCGAACACCTCGTCGTTCTCGTACAGCGCCGCCCCGCACGTCCGCGCAAGGGCCTGGGTGAGCTGCGCAGGGTGCGTCGCGAAGTCGTCCGGTTGGAGCATCGCGGGCCCGAAGCCCCTGTCGAGCGGGTCCCGGTCGTAGTACTCGGTCGTGAACCCGTCGCGCTCCAGCATCCCCGCGCTCAGCCGCAGGTCCTCGTCGCCCTCCCGCGAGCCCCCGAAGTAGTACGTCCCGATCTCCTCGTGCTCCACCTCGTACTTTTGCGAAAGCTCGCGCATCCGCCGCACGTTCGCGTCGGTCATGCTCCAGATCTCCACCGCCGCGTCGCGCCCGAACCGCTCCGTCGTCTCGCTGTAGCTGTCCCGCATCCCCAGCAGCACCATGCCGGCGTTCCTGCCGCTCGCCCCCGACGCCGGGTAATGCTTCTCGACCACAGCCGTATCCCTGCCGGACTCCGTCAGCAGCCCGGCCATGTACGAGCCGATCAGCCCCGCGCCAACCACCACCACGTCATGGCTGACCCGCTCCTGTTCCCCCGCCGTCTCCTGCCAATGCGAAACTGTCATGCTGGACTCACTTAGCACGTCCGAAGTAGCGGTCGAGAGCGTTCACACGGTACTGAAGGTGGCGTCTGCGTGTCGCACCTTGCATTCCAGCCGTGACTCTGTGGGGTCGTATTCGATTCGCCAGTTATTGATGATGTCCCGGCCTAGGAGAGACGGCAAGACCTGATTACTCGCGTTCGGCTCCGCGATGAGCAGTTGTACCGAGTAGAGTCTGGCCTGGCGCTTGTCGGTGAAGGAGAGGATGGCAGGTTCGACGAAGTATGGAGACGTGCCGCCGACACCTCTATAGCTCACCCTGTCTCTAAGGTGTTCGAAAACCAAGCCCACGTTCATGGCATCTGCAGGGTGCAGGCAAGTGACATCAGCCCCTGTGTCGAGCAGGAAGACCACGCTCTGATCGATTCCTAGGCGAGGGGCGATGAGTCGACCCTCGACTAGTGGCCTCCCCCGGTTGTCGAACTCACCTAGAATCACAAGATCAGTATGGGTGGATCCGTGTCGAGGAATTCGATCACCCGGTCCGACCCTCGCAGGCCCTGGGCCTCGGCATCCTCGATCACGGCATCGATAGAGTCGCCTATGGCCACTACGCCATCTTTCCCCATAGCCACCCACTGATTCGGATGCGCTTCCATCAGGGCGGCACGTTCGTTTCGCATGCGCTCGACGATTTCGTGATACTCCTGCATGCTCGCGATAATCGCCTCAGGGCCACCCATGCTCTCGACCAGTTCCTTGAGGTACGCTTCGTCCCTCAGCTTTTCCAGGGTAATCTCAGTGTCTGACACGCCGTCCATATTGCTCTCTCCTAAGCGCGATTCTACTGGCCTCCCATACCTATGGCAACAATACCGCTTCTCCCCTATCATGCCCCCATGAAAATCACCAACGTCACCATACACCTCCTACCGGCCGCCGGCGCAAGCCGGACATTCGACCTCGTCCTGCTCCCCGGAATGAGGCGCGACCGTTGGAAGCACGACCTCGCGTCCGCGGAGCCCGGCGTCATGCCCGTGATGCGCGTCGAGACCGACGAGGGCATCGTCGGCGTATGCACCGCCGACGCGGGCGCCTCCGCCGACCTCACCTCCGCCTCCCTCGAACAGCTCCGCTTCCTCGTCGTGGGCAAGGACCCCCTCGACCGCGAGCGCCTCTACCAGGCCCTGCACACCGGCACCCGCTGGCTCTACCAGCCGCCCGGCTGGCTCGGATCCTTCGACAACTGCCTCTGGGACATCCTCGGCAAGGTAGCCGGACTCCCCGTCTACTCCTTGTTGGGACGCGTCCGCGAGAAAACGCCCGTCTACATGAACATCGGCGGCGAGACCAAGGAGGAGGCCGCCGAAGACTCCCGCAAGGCCGTCGCCGAGGGCTTTCCAGCCATAAAGGACCACTTCTACCACTCGGTCCGCGAGAACCTCCAGTGGTTCGAGGCTGTCCGCGACGCCGTCGGCCCGGACATCGAGATCATGCACGACGCTGTCGGCATATACACCTTCGAGGAGGCCCTGCGCGTCGGGCGCGCCCTCGAGGATCTCGACTACCGCTGGTTCGAGGAGCCCCTGCCCGAGCGCCAGCACAACAAGATGAAGGCCCTGTGCGACGCCCTCGACGTCCCCATCCTCGCGCCCGAGATGATGATGAACGACGTCGACCTGCAGGCCCAGTGGCTAGTCTCCGGCGCGACCGACATGATCCGGGCCAATGCCCGGCACGGCACGACCGCCATCCTCAAGCTCGCCCACCTCGCCGAGCTGCACGGCGCAAACATAGAGCTGAACGGCTACGGCGGACTATACGGCCTCGTCCATGCCCACCTGCTGGCGTCCATCTCCAACACCGGCTACTACGAGACATTTGGGGAGTTCCGCGGCCACACCGAGCGGTCCTCCACCGAGATAGGCATGCTCAACCCCCTCGGCGTAGTCGACGGGCACGTAGCCCCGCCCTCGGGCCCCGGCTGGGGCGCAGAGTGGGACTGGCCCTACTTCCACAAGCACGCAGTCGGCCAGCTCTAACAGCCCTTCGAGCCTCTAACCCCCTCTCCCTTGACGGGAGAGGGTTGGGGTGAGGGTGACAACTGCCCCCTGGGGACGCGTCTGAAGATAGGCCCGTTCGCCCTGAGCACCGTTATGCCCGCACGCGGGCCGTGCGTGGGTGGTCTGTAGCTGGGTAGGGATTCCCCACTCCGTCGTTCCTGCGGAGGCAGGAACCCAGAGGGGCGGCGCGGGGCGCGGTCCCCTTCGCCGGATTGGTGGGAGCAGTTACGAAGCTAAGCGAAATCCCCCGTGTCGAACACCAACGTGATCCTCGCGATCTTCCCGCCCCGCGTCTCGAACACCTGCGCCATCGTGGTATCCACGCCCGGCTTCGCGAACCGGTACACCAGGCAGGCCGACGCCCCGCTCTCGAACTCGTGAAGCACCTCGTACGACAACCTCTCCCGCGAGTCGCCGCGCAGCGACTCGACATATGCATCCGCCGACTCGCACCGGAGGAACGGCCCCTCGAACACCAGGTCCTCAGCCAATACGGGGCGAAGCTCCCCAGCGTCGCGCCCCGAGTAGAACACCTCCATGTACCGTCTCGCCAGCTCGAGAGGTCGGCTCGTAGGGGCGGGTTTCAAACCCGCCCTCTTGGCACAGCTCACTACAGCACCTTCTCAAAGTAATGCCGGCTCGCGCCGCCCTCATACCCCTCGGACAACCCGAACCGCCTGTACCCCAGCCTCTCGTAGAACCCCGGCGCCTGGAACGACATCGTGTCGACCACCACGCCCGTGCACCCCAGCTCCCTGCCGCGCTCCTCGGCCCACGCCATCAGGCGTCTCCCCAGCCCCCTCGACCGGTAATCGGCATCCACCCACAACCGCCGCACGTGGAGCTTCCGCCAGTACTCGGCGCCGTCCACGCCGGCCACCACGTGGCCCGATTCCACGAACACGGCCCGCACCGGGACCGGGTCGCGGGAGGACGCAAAATCGGCGCTGTACTCCACCAGACCCCGGTCGATCTGTGCCGCCTGCTCATCCGTGGGGTTCTCGACAAACTCCAAGCCCAAATCGTCGCTCCTGCGGGCACTTAACTCTTCCCCTGAGACGACCCTTAAGCAGAGTCATGGCCGTGGAAACAGCCCGGGTCACCCACCATGTCGTCCCGAGCCCCGAGGGACCTGGGGTGGGGTCGCCCTCGGTTTGGCCTATGTGCCGAGGTCGCTGTCGGAGGCCCTCACTCCTTCGCCAGCCAGAATGAACCGTTGCCCCAATTCAGTATATGCTACCCGCATGAAGAACCCGGTTTTGGTGATGATCTCCGGCGCCCCCGCCACCGGCAAGACCCACCTCGCGCGCCTCCTAGCCGACTCCCTGGACGTCGTCGTCTTCCAGAAGGACGTCATCAAGGAGACCCTCTTCGACACCCTCGGCGAGGACGACCGCGAGTGGTCGAGGACGCTCGGAACGGCCACCTTCGCGCTGCTTCGCCATCTCGTCGAGTCGCACCTGAAGGCTCGCCGGTTCGTCCTGGTCGAGTCCAACTTCCAGCGCCGCTACGAGGGGCCGTGGGTCGCCCAGATGCAGGAGCGCTATGGCGCCCGCATCCTGGAGCTCTACTGCCATGCAGACATGGATACGGTGCTGGCGAGGGTAGCCCGCCGGGCAGGTACCGACGAAAGGCACAGCGGCCACGGCCCCGGAGACGTCGCCGTTCGAGAGCTGCGCGAAAGCTACCAGCACTACGGCCCGGTAACCGATGGCAACGGACTCGTGACCATCGACACCACCGACTTCGAAGCGGTAGACTACGCCGCCATAGTGGCCAGGGTCCGGTCTTCTCTCGCTTGACCCGCGCCTGGGCAGACCGGCGAACCGCTTCACACTATTGGCGCGGCTCCCGGACAGGTGATAGACTTCGTTCACCCTGGACACTGTGGAGATGCTCATGTCCACTCGCTCGATGCGCATCTGGCTCCCCTTGACGCTCCTCCTGATCTCGGTTGTCGGCCTGGTCGCCTGCGGCGGCTCGGACGAGCCTGAACTGCCCGACACCACCGCGGCCTCCGTGGTCGCATACCTCGCCGAGGTCGACTACCACGACTCCTGGGAAACGTGGCCCGGCCTCCCGAAGCAATACCAGGGAGCCGATCCCCACGGGATGCTCCTCACCACCTATCTCAACTCTGCCGCCCTTGAGGTCGTGAAGGCAGGTGGCAGCTCCATGCCCGACGGCGCGATCCTCGTCAAGGAGAACTTCACCCCCGAGGGCGTCCTCGCCGCGACCACCATCATGTACAAGAAGGCCGGCTACAACCCTGACCACAACGACTGGTTCTGGGCCAAGGTCCTGGCCGACGACACAGTCGAAAAGGAGGGCCAGGTCGAGGGCTGCCAGACCTGCCACGGGGCCGCAACAGACACCGACTACGTAATGACCGGCACCAACTGACCCCCTTCTTCCCCCCGAGGAGACCCTTACACAGCCATCGTGTGGGCACCAAGCAGGCGCGTGTAAGTCGTCGTTCCCGCGAAGGCGGGAACCCAGAGGGGCGGAAGGGTGAGGGTCGCTCCCTTCCCCCTGAGGGAGGCCTTTGAACAACCGTGATGCGCGCGCCCATATAGTCGTCGTTCCCGCGAAGGCGGGAACCCAGAGGGGCGGACGGGCGGGGCCTGCCCATGTCCGGCCACCCTCAAGTCCCTTCACGAATATACCCTGACATCCCAGCACCGGAGGACTCCGTGAACTACCAGGGCTCCCACCAGCAGTACGACGTAGTATCCGAATCCAACGTCATGGTCCCGGCCCGCGACGGCGTCGGCCTCGCGACCGACCTCTACTTCCCCGCGGTTGACGGACGCCGCGCCGACGGCAAGTTCCCGGTCGTCTTGGTGCGCACCCCATACAACAAGGCCGCCCCCGGCGCCGTCCTCGACGCCCGGTACCTCGCGCGCCGCGGCTACGTCTGCGCCATGCAGGACGTCCGCGGCCGGTTCGAGTCCGAGGGCGTGTGGTACGCCTTCGCGAAGGAGGCTCCCGACGGCTACGATACCGTCGAGTGGCTCGGCACCCAGCCCTGGAGCACCGGCCGCGTGGGGACGATGGGCGACTCCTACGCCGGCAGCGACCAGGCGGCCCTCGCGACCCTGGACCCGCCTCACCTGTCGACCATGATCGTCGGAGTCGGCGCGTCCAACTACTACCACAGCTCCATGCGCCAGAACGGCGCGCTCGAGCAGCGCTTCCTCGTCTACGTCTTTCGCATGGCCGCCACCAGCCAGGAGGCCGAGGCCGACCCCGGCCTGAAGGCCGAGATCGTGAAGGCCTACACGACCTACATGGACGAGCTCATCGAGCAGTACCCCCTCCGCGAGGGGGCGACCATACTCAGGCGGCTCCCCTCATACGAGCGGTGGGCCATCGATATACAGACCCACGGCGACTACGACGACTACTGGAAGCAGCGCGGCTACGCCATCTCCGAGTACTACGACGAGCACGCCGACGTGCCGACCCTATACCTCGGCGGCTGGTACGACTCCTACGCCCGCAACACCTGCGAGTCCTACGTCGCCCTGAGCCGGATCAAGAAGTCTCCTCAGCACCTGCTCATGGGCCCGTGGACCCACGGGAAGTACGAGACCCCCTACTCGGGCGATCTCTACTTCGGCGTGGACGCCCAGGTCACCTACATGGACCTCAAGCTGGCCTGGTTCGACCAGCATCTCAAGGACCTCCGCACCGAGACCTCCGACTGGCAGCCGGTCCGGATCTTCACGATGGGGCAGGGGAGTGACGACAGGGCCGTCCTGGGGTCCCCCGGCGACGGCTCCGAGTACCCCGGCCGCGTCCATCACGGCGGCTACTGGCGCAGCGAGCCCGACTGGCCGCTGCCCGGCACTGCCTTCACCCCGTACTACCTCCACGCCGCCGGCGCCCTGTCTCCCGACGCGCCCGCAACGGAGGAGTGCGAGTCTACGAGCTACACCTACGACCCCATGGACCCCGTGCCGACCCTCGGTGGTGGCATCTCAGCCGCCGACATGGTCATGGCCCCAGGCTCGTTCGACCAGAAGGGCCGCCCCGGCGTTATCGGCTGCCACGACACCCTGCCGCTCAACGCCCGGCGCGACGTCCTCACCTTCCAGACCCCCGATCTCGACCGCGACACCGAGATCACCGGCCCCATCGAGATGCGCCTCTGGGCCTCCTCGTCGGCCCTCGACACCGACTTCACCGCCAAGCTCATCGACGTCTACCCGCCCAGCGACAACTTCCCAGACGGCCTCGCCTTCAACATCACCGACTCCATCATCCGCGCCCGCTACCGCAACGGCTGGGACAGCCCCGAGGACCTGGAGCCGGGCACGCCCTACGAGTTCGTATTCCAGCTCTACCCCACGTCCAACATCTTCCGGAAGGGCCACCGCATACGGCTCGACGTCAGCAGCAGCAACTGGCCCCGCTTCGACGTCAACCCCAACACCGGCGGCCCCCTCGGCATCGACAGGGCCTACACCACCGCCACCCAGACCATCTACCACGACCCCGCCCACCCCTCCCACGTCATCCTCCCCCTCCAACCCTGATGCCAGCACACCAACTTGCCTATGAGCCGACCACACTTAGGACGAACGCCCACGTGTAGGGGCGGGTTTGAAACCCGCCCTCCCCGCGACCGAAACCTATACCGACGACTCAGAATGTCGTCCCGAGCCTTGGCGAGGGATCTGGGGCGGGGTCCATCCAACCTATGCCAAGGGACCACGTGACATGCCAGAAGACGACCTGACTGAATCCAAACAATACGCCCCCAGCTTCTGGTCTCCCATCACCATCGACGCCAACGGCCAGTCCGTCCTCTGCAACTTCGGCTGCGACGATCAGGTCACCGCCGACGCGCCGCTCTGCATCATACCCACCCAGGCCCTTGACGCTGTCCGGGACCCCGTAAACACCCTCGAAAAGCCCAACGTCATGACCCCCTGGCTAGACCTGCTCACGGCTGCCGGCGCGAAGGTACTGCTGATGCACGGCCGCTACTTTGACAAGTTCAGCGAGCTAGCCGAACACCTGGCGGACGGCGTCGACGACTTCGAGATGTGGCAGAGCCGCGCCGACGGCGTCCTCGACCACGTGCTCGACCGCGGCCTCGGCACTCCGGGCCGCATCGTCTTCATGGGAAGCTCGCGCCACGGATTCGCCGTCCTCTTCGCCACGGCGCGCAACCCGCGATTCGACGCGGCCGTCGTCATCGGCCCGGTCATCTCATGGCCCTGGCTGCGCGAGTTCGAGGGCATGGACGACGTGCCCCTCATCAGGAAGCACGACCTATACGACCTCGTCGACCGGCTCCCGCCCAGGCCCCTCCAGGTCCAGATGGGCTACGATGACAAACGCATAGGCCAGCACCACAACGAGCGCCTCGCGGCTGCACTGACCAAGGCTTACGATTCCATGGGCGCCCGCGAAAGACTCCTCCTCACCCCCATGGAAATCCCCGGCCACTCAGGCGGCCCACCAATGCACGTCAACGAGACCGTAGTAGCCTTCCTCCGCGACCAGGGCTTCCTACCCTGAGCTCGTCCTGTAGGGGCGGGTTTGAAACCCGCCCTCCCCGGTCACGGATAGGGAAACACCCCCTGACCTGACGCACGGCGCAAACTCCCCCGCGCCCACGTCCTGATCTCGTCCTGTAGGGGCGGGTTTGAAACCCGCCCTCCCCGGTCGCGGATAGGGAACACACCCCCTGACGCACGGCGCAAACTCCCCCGCGCCCGCGTCCTGATCTCGTCCTGTAGGGGCGGGTTTGAAACCCGCCCTCCCCGGTCGCGGATAGGGAACACACCCCCTGACGCACGGCGCAAACTCCCCCGCGCCCACATCCTGATCAGGTGATGCAGTGCCCCCCCGTTCGCTCTGGACCTGGCTCTCTTGGTGTCAATGTTGTAGCCCAGCAATACCAGAGTGCTGGGATGGCAGGGCTCCTACCGAGGCAGGACTACAAGCCCTCGACCACCACCATGTTGATGTTGGAGGACCTGGAGCGGATTTCGTCGAGTGCGGTGTACTCAGGCGATTCAAGCCAGGTCTGAATCTGCTGGAGGTTGTCGAATTTGAGAATGGCGAGACGCTTGGGAGTCCAATCTCCCATTCTGACCTCGATCTGTCCACCACGCGCTATGAACTTGCCGCCGTGAGCCTCGATGGTACCTGTTACGCGCTCGATGAACTGCCCGTAGAGTTCCGCATCCACTATCTCAACATCGGTTATTACATATGCCGACATGTCTACGTCTCCTGTCGAGCCCGATACTCGTTCGAATGTCGCCGACACAGGGCCTTATCCAGCCGCAAAGCAGGCGTCCCCCTCCATCGGCCTCTCTCTAGTTGTCCCTAGGTATACCACAGCCGGAGCCCTCCCGCCTGGCGTTGCCCGCCCCCTCAACTACAGCCAGGCGAGCTCTATCCATACCACTTGTAGGGGCGGGTTTGAAACCCGCCCTCCCCGGTCACGGACAGGGAATCGTGCTCACGACGCAGGACCCTGACTGACTCTCATCCACTCTAGGGGTCAGGCCTCTAAGAGGTGTACACAACCCTGTCGTTCGCCCCCGTATCAAGTACGGGGCAAGCCCTGAGCCTGTCGAAGTGTCGTAACTCCGTACATGGTTCGCCAAGCGAACATAGTCGCCTTCGGTTCGTGTTGACACTGTCATGGAGCCCCAGTACGGTACCTGGTGGCGTGCCGGTGCAGGCCGTCAAGTCCGCAATTTGAGGAGCCCCAATGACTGAGACAAACGGCATGTCAGCATACGGCTGGACATCGGACGAGATCACGGAGCGGCTGGGCACTTCAACCATTGTGTTCGAGCGTGATCGGCTGCTGCAGTCGAGAGACATCGAGATGATCGCCGAGCGGGGCATCCGCCACATCGAGGTATGCGGTCTCGGCAATCCTGGGCATCTGGACGTCGCCGACTCGAAGTACACGTCATGGCTGCGGGCCGGGTGCGAGAGCGCCGGGATATCCATCGTCTCGACACACTGCCCGGGATACCTGTTCAACTCGGATGATGAGGACAACCGGAAGAAGGCCGTTGAGCAGGGCGTGGCGGCGGCAAAGAACTCGGAGGAGCTTGGAGCCGGAGTCATGGTGTGCCACTTCCGGCCGGAGGAGCAGTCCGAGAAGAGCATTTACGAGATGCTCGATCAGCTTGAAGGCACCTCGATTAAGCTGACCATCGAGAACGGGCAGGACCTGGCCGACTACACGGCCTTCGTGGACAAGGTGGGCTCGGACCGGTTCGGGATGGTGGTGGATATCGGGCACACGCGGGACGACGACGATGTAAACCCGTTCATAAAGGCCGAGCGCGCCCGCGAGACGATGGCGCAGTGCGGACCCCGGCTTTTCCACCTGCACCTGCACGACTGGGTCGACCGGGACCACTTCTCCCCGCTGGATGGGGACATTGCCTGGGCGGGGGTGTTCGATGCCTTCAAGGACATCGACTACCAGGGCTACTACATGTTCGAGGCGGCCTACCCGCCCGGCGCGCGTGGCGAGGTATCGCCGGAGTATGTGCTCGACAAGGTGGCTGGTTTCCCGCAGGGGTTCGTCGAGAGGTACATCGGCTAGCGTAAGTGTTCAGAGTTGAGGGGAGGCGGCTCGGCCTCTTCCCCCCGAGGAGACCCTTGAACAACCGTGATGCGCGCGCCCATATAGTCGTCGTTCCTGCGGAGGCAGGAACCCAGCAACTGTGTTTGAAGGTCAAGCATAACGAGGGTTCCACCGGGTGTTGTGCTTGACCATGGCGTTCAGGATGGTCAGCAGCTTGCGCATGCACGCTGTGGGTACCACCTTCTTCGGCTTGCCCGCCTCGACCAGGCGATCGTGGAACGCCCGCAGTACTGGGTTGTAGCGCACCGCGGTGAGCGTCGGCATATAGAGTGCGGCGCGGACGTTCGCTCTCCCTCCCCAGCAGGTGCGCGTGGCCCGCATCTGGCCGCTGTCGCGGGCAAGGGGAGCAACCCCGACCAGGGCGGCGATTTGTCGACGTGTGAGCGTGCCCAGTTCAGGCATCTCAGCCACCAGGGTGAAGGTCAGGGTAGGGCCTACGCCGGGGACACTGCGGAGCAGCTCCTCTGTCTCCCGCCAGACCTGAGTCTCTCGTAGCCTCTTGCTCAGATCGGTATCGATCTCCTTCAGCTCCTGGTCTAGCAGCGTCAGCACTCGGTCAATACGCACCTGGACCACGGGGAGGGCTTGCTGGCGGCGCACCTGCTCGGCGGTCCTCATCCGTACGACCTGCCTACGGCGTGTCACCAAGGCATCGAGTTCGAGGGCATCCTGTGACGACACCGGCTGTGCCTCCACGTCGGCAACTTGGCCGAAGTGAGCAATCACCTCGGCGTCGATCCGGTCGGTCTTGGCCAGTTTGCCTAGTGAGCGGGCAAAGTCACGGACCTGTCGTGGGTTCACCACTGCGATTGGCAACCCAGCGGCCCCGAGTGCGGCGGCGATCAGGCGCTCGTATCCGCCCGATGCCTCCATGATCACGAGGTGAGGGCGCAGCTGCTGTAGACGGCGTGTAAGTGCGGCTATACCCGCCTCGTCTTGAGAGCCCCGCCAGCTCTCACCACCCGGGTGCACCGCGACGTCGAACCAGTCCTTGGCAACATCGATCCCTACGAAGACTTCCTGAGCATCGGACACGTCATTCCTCCGTGGCCCATCCTTGCCGATTCGGGCTTGCACTTGCCCAGGCAACTGTTCGGGCTCTAGGATTAGATTTGGCGGGGCGACCAAGCTGGGTTACGGTCTCTTTCACCAAGAGGTTGACGGTCTGCCCCGCCATCACCCTAAACATACAAGAGGGGTGGAAGGGCAGGGTCCCCCTCACCGGCGCGAGGGGGAAGATTGAGCCTGTCGAAGGGATGGGGGCTCTCGCCCTGCCAAAGGGCAAGCTGCCACTGGCTCATCAACTCTGAACAGTCATCGTTGCGGCCCGGTAGGGGCGGGTTTGAAACCCGCCCTCCCTCTGCAGCACCTCGAAGCTGGGGCCCCTAGATATCCCCCCGCGCCCAAGCCTTGATCAGGTGATGCGCAATCGCTATAGGCTGCGGCACCGTCAGCGTCTCGCTCCGACCCTCCAGCGCATCCAGCACCTCCCGCCGCTCGAACCACTGCACGTCCGTCATCTCCTCGGCGTCGATCTGGATGTCTGTCGTCGCCGCCTCCGCGTGGCACCCGATCATCAGCGACGATGGGAACGGCCACGGTTGCGACGAGTGGTACCTGATGTTCCTGACGGCGATCCCGGCCTCCTCCCGCACCTCCCGCGCCACCGCCTCTTCGACCGACTCGCCCTGGTCGATGAACCCGGCCAGCGCCGAGTACATCCGCATCCGCGACAGCCGCCCGCGCGACTGGCCCAGCAGGCACCGTTCGCCGTCGTGGACCAGCATGATCGCCACCGGGTCCGTGCGGGGAAAGTGCTCGGCCCCGCAGTCCGTGCACTTGCGAACGTGCCCGCCGCGCCCCATCGCCGTCCGATGGCCGCACACCGAGCAGAACCCGTGCCGGTTGTGCCAGTCGAGCAGCGACCGCGCCTGCGCCACGATCCCCGTCTCCGGCCCGCTCAGGAACCCCGCCGCCGACCGGGCGTCGACAAATCTCAGCGAATCGTCGTTCCTGAGCCGCGCCGCTGCCCCGCTCGTAGCCCGCACCAGTACCGCGAAATGCGCGACCCCGTCCCGATTGCCGAGAAACACCGGCTCGGCCCCGTCGATCCCGAATCCCTGCACATCCTCATGGGTCAGCCAGCAAAGGGCGTCGCTTCTACCGCCATCCAACGGCACGTCCAGCTCCGGCATAACCAGGAACCTGCTGCCAGGGTCGACCGCCCGAGCCGCCAGCCACCCCTCGTCCCGCCGCTCCCTGTCCCCCCGGTCCAGCGGATTCCCCGCAAAGACATGCGGCCCGTACGTCATGCGCCTACCCTTGTGCCCAGTTGATTCGTAGGGTTCCGTCGTTCCTGCGAAGGCAGGAACCCAGAGGGGCCTGGGCGTGGGGGGAATTCATGAGCAATCCGGTCGACGTGAGAGTGGATAGAGCTAGCTGAGCCCGATACACCCGGCCCTTGAACCCACTTATCCCAGCTTGAACGGCGGCACCGCCCGGCCGCCCGCCGGCAGCCCCTGCGGCAGGTGCACGTTGAGCAGCATCGGCCGCCGCTCCCGCTCCACCGTCTCCAGCCCCTCGGCGATCGCCGCCTCGACGGACGCCTCGTCCGTCACGTCCCGCGCCTCCACGCCGAAGCTCTCCGACAGCTTCACGATGTCGATGCCCTCTAGCGCGACCCCGGCGTAGTTCCCAGCGTCGCTCATGGCCCCGCCGGCCCTCTGGTACGAGTTCGCGACGATGCCGTACGCCCGGTTGTTCGGGATGACGAACAGCACGGGCACACGGTGATGCGCAGCCGACCACAGCCCTGAATCCGCGTAGTAGACCGAGCCGTCTCCGACCAGCCCCACGACCGGCGTGTCCGGCGCGCCCAGCTTCAGCCCAATGGTCCCGCCGATGCCGTACCCCTCCGAACCGCCCGCGGGCCGCACGTAGACATTGCCGGTGCCGTCCTTCGCCTCCCGCGCCGCCTCCAGCGGCACAGCGAACTGCTCGATCATCACCATCCCGCCGCCCGCGTCCTCCAGCGCGTCGTCGAGCGCGTCTCCCAGCACCCACGACCGCACCAGGCCCTCCTGCGGCCCCGCGGTGCTCTCCACGGCCTGGCGCCGCCGGGCGCGCAGGACGCTCGCCTGCTCAGCCGCCCACGCCCTGCGCTCTGCGAACGACCCGTTGCGCTTCTCTACCGCCTCCAGCATCTGCTCGATGGCGCGGGACTCGTCGGCCAGGACCGCCGTCTGCAGCCCGGGTATGTTCTTCAGGTTCCCGGAGTCGTGCCCCAGCGCCAGAACGCGAGGCCGCCCGGCGAAACCGGCGTAGTCCTTCGCTTGGCCCAGCCCGTGGTGCCGCACCCCAACGCACACGACCACGTCCGGCTCCAGCGTCCTCGCGGCCTCTTCGAACCCGCCGCAGTTCAGCGGGTGCCGTATGGGAATCGCGCGATAGTCCCCCGAGACGGGTACGCCCAGGCTCTCGGCAAGGTCCGCCAGCCCCTCTTCCGCGCCGTTCTTCCACACCCCGTCGCCGGCGTACAGCAGCGGACGCTCCGCCCCCGCCAGCGCGTCTACCAGCTCCTCCACGTCCGAATCGGCCGGATACCCGGCCCGGCCCGCCGGGGGACGGCCCTCGATGATCGCCGTGTCCACCTGCTCGGACGTCAGCACCCGGTCGTAGACTGCTAGGTGCACCGGCCCCACCGGCGGCGCCCCCGCCACCAGCAGCGCCCGGTCGATGGCCTGCGGAAGCCCCTCCGGCTCGATTGATGCCCAGGTCGACTTGCAGAAAGGCGCGGCAATCGACGTGGGCCCGAACGAGTGGCTCAGGTCCAGCCCCACCTTGTCGCCGAAGCTGCCCGTGTCTCCCGCGAAAGTGATCACCACCACCGGCAGGCTGCCGTTCCACACGTTGATCATCTGCCCGAGGCTCTGTGCCAGCCCGGCTCCCAGGTGTACCGACATCACCGCCGTGTCCATCTTCGCCTGCGCATAGCCCCCGGCCATCGCGGCCACGGTGCCCTCGTGCAGAGACATGATCCCGTGGATGTCCGGGTGCGACCCCAGCGCGTCGAAGAACAGCGCCTCCCGCGACCCCGGGTTGTTGAAGACATACTTCACCCCCGAAGCCGCAAGCTGCTCGACAATAATCTCCGAAGCACTCCCCGAAATAGCTCTCACGCTAGCCTGACCTCCACTTGCCTCTGGCGGACTACATTCCCGCCGTCCTGTTCACGCCCTGTTCCCGGCTGCGTCCTGTAGGGGCGGGTTTGAAACCCGCCCTCCCCTCGCAATGCGCCGGAAGAACCTCTTCCCGCTATGCGGAGGCCTTTGAATCGTCGTTCGCGCGCGGGCGGGAACCCAAGAGGGCGCAATGTATGATCGTCGTTCCCGCGCAGGCGGGAACCCAGAGGGGCAGCCGGGTGGGGTCCCCTTCAAGGCCTGCAACTACTCACCCCCCTCCAACTCCTCCCTAACCCCATACTCGTCGAACAATCCCTCGACCTGCCCCCAAGTCGTGTCGTCGATGTACACCCCATTGGCCAGCCGGTCCGCGCGGTTCACCGCCTCGATCTCGCCCGGGAACAGCACCTGCGTCGCCCCCTCCATCAGCGGCGTGTCCTTCACGTACGCCATCATCGCCTGGATCTCCGAGCGCACGTCGTCGATCGGCGCCAGCCCGCCCACGTCCATCACCGCTATCGTCGACCCCGTCCACGTGTTCGTCTCGCCACTCGGCGAGGCGATGTGTCCCAGCATCCCGCCGAACAGCGCCACCATCACCGACAGCGCGTACCCCTTGTGGCCGCCCTGTATACCGCCGACCGGCAGGATCGCCCCTCCCTCGTAGTACGCGTTCGGGTCCCTGCTCGGGATCCCGTCCTTGTCCAGCACCCACGCGTCCGGCAGCTCGTCGCCCTTGTTCCGGTAGACCCGCAGCTTGCCCTCAGCGGCCATGGAGCTGGCGAAGTCCAGCAGCACCGGCGCGCCGTCGCGGTGAGGAAAGGCCATCGCGATAGGGTTCGTGCCCAGCCGCCTTGCCCGGCCCCCGAAGGGCGCGACGTTGTTGCCGAACGTCCCCCCGGCGAAGCCCGTGAACATGATCGCCGCCATCCCCGCCTGCGCCGCCATCTCCGGGTACGTCCCGATCCGTCCCGTGTGGTCCAGGTTCCCCATCGTAGCCAGGCTGATACCGTGCTCGCCGGCCTTCTCGATGGCCATCTCGGTCGCCCGCGTCGCCACCACCTGCCCGAACGTCGAGTGCCCGTCGATCAGGAGCATGCTCCCGCGCTCGCGCACCACCTCCGGCTCCGCCTTAGGGTCCAGCTTCCCCGCCTTGATCCCCTCCAGGTACTGCGGGATCCGAATGAACCCGTGCGAGTCGTGCCCCGCCAGGTTAGCCTCAGCCAGGTGGTTCGCCACGATCGACGCATGCCCCGGCAGCGCCCCGCCCGCCTCCAGCATCACCTCCCCGATCCTCACAATCCTGTCCCTGCTCAAATTCGGCATCTACTAGCTCCTGTTGTGCTATTTGAAGAACCCCGTCATTGGTACGAAAGTGGGACCGCACACACCCACACCGCGAAGCGCGACTCTGTAGGGGCGGGTTTCAAACCCGCCTTTCCCCGGCCGCCGCCCTGGAATCCTGACAACTCGGTCAGAATCACCCCTCCCCCTTCCCCATTACTCTTAGCCTCTGCGCCCTCTGTGTCCTCTGTGGTTAGACTCTCCCCAGCTGCTCCAGCCCCAGCTCCCCCGTGATGTGGTCGAACCACTCCACCACCTCGCTGTGCAGCGGTATCCCGTTCGCCCGCCGCTCGATCATCTCCTCGTGCTCCGACAGCCCCGCGTACAGCACACGCTCGTGCCCCGGCGCGGGCCGCGTCGTCCGCAGCGTCTTCAGCGTACCGTCCATCGTGTCCTTGAACTCGTCCACGTCCGTGAACGCGTCGATGTTGAACGCCGAGAAGAAGTGGCGTGACATGTCGCCGCCCAGCATCGGCGGCTGCGCCCCCGACAGCAGGCTGCACATGATCTCCGCCATCATCCCGAACCCGTAGCCCTTGTGCGATCCCTGCTCCCGCGTGCCGCCCAGCGGCAGCATCAGCATCTCCTCGACGTCAATGGCGGACACAGGCTCCTCGTTCGGCACCCCGTCCATGTCCGCGACCCAGCCCGGCAGCAGCTTGGCCCCCACTCGCTGGGCCAGCCTGATCTTGTTGCCTGCGATAGCGCTCGTGGCCGCGTCGTACAGGTAGGGAGCCTCGTTCCGCGCCGGCGCCGCGATGGCGATGGGGTTCGTCCCCAGCCTCGGCTCCGCGGCGAACGTCGGCGCGATCTTCGCCCCCGCCGACGTCATCGTGATTCCGACCATGTCCTCCTCGGCCGCCAGCATCGCGTGATGGCCGATGGGCCCCGAGTGGCCCGCGTTGAACATCGCCACCGCGCCCATGCCCATCTCCCGCGCTTTGCCGATCGCGATCCTCATCGCCTTGGGCCCCAGGATGATTGCGTGCCCTCCCGCCGCGTCCATCACGGCGGTAGTAGGGCTCTCACGCACGATCTTCCAGTCCGAGTTGGCCTTCAGCGTGCCGTCGCCGTACAGCTTCACGTACGCCCTCAGCATGTTCGAGACCCCGTGCGTCTCCACGCCCCGCAGATCCGCCGTCACCAGCACGTCGGCCCCCAGCGCCGCGTCCTCCGGCGTCTCGCCCATCGCTTCGAATATCGCCGACACCGTCTCCCGGAGGGACTCCTCCGGCACGTGCACCTTGTCCGGCTCCGGCACCTTGAATCGCTCGAGCATGGCTACCCCCATCCCAGGCCGCGCATCTGTAGACAGCCCCAAAACCCGCCCGCGATTCTACCACGACACAATCCCTCGTTCCCCACTACTGAGACTGCAAGCGAGGGATGACTCAATCGTCGTTCCCGCGAATGCGGGAACCCAGGGGTGCGGTGAAGGGCAGGGCTCCCAGCCCCCTCTCCCTCGACGGGAGGGTACGGGGCTGTCCTGAAGGGGATGGTGACTCAATCGTCGTTCCCGCGAATGCGGGGGCCTTAACCCCCTCTCCCTTGACGGGAGAGGGCTGGGGTGAGGGTGAAGGGGGGCCGGCGGGGGCCCCTCTACCTTGCCATCAAGCGACCCTCTGCCATACCGTTGACGTAGCTACGGGCCCCACAGCCCCTAAGTCCCCTTATAGTTCACCACCTGCGTCAGCCTGTTCTTCACCGACACCAGGTCCCGCTGGTCCTCCATCACCTGCTCGATGGGCTTGTACGCATCCGGGTGCTCGTCCAGCAGCTTCTTCGCGCTGTTCGCGTTCCACGCCTTCCCCTCCATCATCTCCCTCAGCGACTCGGTCGTGAACGTCTTCCGCGCCCTGCCACGGCTGTACATCCTGCCCGCACCGTGCGCGCTCGACCTGTACGAGTCCGCGTTGCCCTTCCCCTCGACGATGTACGTCGACGTGCCCATCGACCCCGGGATGATCCCCAGGTCGCCCGTGTCCGCCTTGATCGCCCCCTTGCGCGTGATCCACACCTCGCGCCCGAAATGCTCCTCCAGCGCCGCGAAGTTGTGGTGGCAGTTGATCGTATCCACCACCTCGAACTCCCCCGCGTGACGCGCCAGGTCCGCGATCGCCGCGTCCATCATGAACACCCGGTTCGTCGCGGCGTACCGCTGCGCCCACTCCATCATCCCGATGTACGTCGTGAACGAGCTGCCCGTCAGCCGCGCCGTGTTCGCGTCCTCCAGCTCCTCCTGGTTCTCCGCCTTCGCCACCGCGATGAAGATCTCTGCGATCGCGTTGCCGATGCCCCGCGAGCCCGAGTGCAGCACCACCCACACGGCCCCGGCTTCGTCCAGGCACACCTCGACGAAGTGATTGCCTGATCCTAGCGTGCCCAGCTGCTTCTTCCCGCGCGCGATCATCGACCGCGCGTCGCGCTTCCTGCCCCGCCCGCGCCGCCGCTCCGGTGCCGAATCGAACACCGACTCCTCCGGCACAGGGTCCGCCTCGAACCACTCCTCGGCCCGGCGGCTCGCCCGCGAATGGTCGCCGCCGACCCCTGCCGGGATCGACCGCCCGAACATCCCCACCAGCGGCCGCAGGTCGTCGGGCAGCGACACGAGGTCCGTCCTCGCAGCGATCATCCCGCAGCCGATGTCCACGCCCACCGCCGCCGGGATGATAGTGTCCGACCATGTCGGAATCACGCTGCCCACCGTCGCGCCGATCCCCAGGTGCGCGTCAGGCATCAGCGCCACGTGACCCGCCACACCCGGCGCCCGCGACACCACCTCCGCCTGCTCCCGAGTCGGCCCATCCAGGATGCTGGCCCAGCTCTTCACCTCACCCATCGCCACACCTCGCAATCACGAATATCGCAGGTAACCATTTTGCCACGCCGCTTCACACCCTCCAAGGAAATCGGAGCTGGCTCACCCTAACGCCGTAGCATCGGCATCCCGTAGGGGCGGACCCACGTGTCCGCCCGCCGATATGTTGACGAAGGGCGAGTTTGAAACCCGCCCTCCCCGGCTTCTACCGACGAGGACTTCTGCACGACCTGCGACTAAGCTGCTGGGCCTTGACCTACGCGTGAACGACCGCTAACGTGACTCATGCACGACTCGTGTGTGAGTCACAGGAGGCGCGTCACGTGAACCAGCTTACAGTAAGAGGATTCGACGATGAACTGAGTGCCAGGTTGCGGAACCTTGCTCAGCGCGAGGGCACCTCTCTGAACCAAGCTGCCCTGAAGCTGCTCAGAAAGGGTGCCGGACTGTCGGACGATGAGCAGGATACGAAGGCAATAGGTTCTTCACTGGACGACCTGTTCGGCACGTGGAGCCAGGACGAAGCCGAGGCTTTCGATGAGGCTCTTGAGGTATTTGAGACTGTAGATGAGTCGGCCTGGAAGTGAGGATCCTGCTGGACTCCAACGCGTACTCTGAGTTCATGCGCGGCAATCATCAGGCGAGGGAGCTTGTGTACGGCGCAGACGAGATACTCCTGTCGGCCGTGGTGGTGGGAGAGCAGTTGTTCGGCTTCCGTCGAGGGACGCGCTTTGGACAAAACCTCGCGGAGCTTCGTTCCTTCCTCGACCGTACGTACGTATCATTCGTCCCAGTGGGGCCGGTGACCGCGGACAGGTACTCCAGGATAATGGCACTTCTGAAGACCAAGGGCCGCCCAATTCCCACCAACGATGTCTGGATTGCGGCCCATGCAATGGAAACGGGCGCTGACCTTGTGTCTGCCGACCAGCATTTCGAGCACGTCGACGGGATAGCTTGGGTTAGACTGGCTGGAGACTACGGTCTCGGGCGGTCCCGTCACGGCCCCGTATAAAGCTCCGTCCCCGGTCGGAACTGGAACCACCCGAACCAGAACGACATATGCGTCGGTATCCGCGCCAGCATCTCCGACTCGTCCGCCGTGTTGACCAAGAACTCCTCCGTCACCTGCCACGTGCCGCCGTCCGCGTCCGCGACCACCGGCGGTAGGCCCAGGTGGCTGCCGCTCTCGTCCTCCACCAGCGCGAAAGTCTTGCCGCCGCTGTAGTAGGCCCGCGCGCCCTGGCTCGCCGCGGAGCCCAGCACCACTATCTGCTCGCCGCCCACAACGTCGTGCACGATGCGGTGCTCCTGCAGCGCCTCAGACGAGTACGCCTTGTAGCTGTCGTTCAGCTGCACCCCCAGCACCACGGCCTTAGTGTCGAGCTGGTCGTCCCTGTCCGGCACCGGGAACATCGTCTCCGGGTCGTTGAAGTAGGCGTAGTAGATCGCCCGCTGGTCCTCCTCGGGGTAGTAGAACTCGGCGGGATACACCCCCGTGTCCTGCTGCAGCACCGTCGTGTCCGGGTGAAGCTCCAGCCACTCCTCCCACGTCGTGAGGATCACCGGGAAGAAGTCCAGCTTGATCCCCGAGTCCCACAGCGGCCCGATGACCGGCTCGCCCGTCAGCTGGTTCCACAGCGAGTTCGTCAGCCGGTCGTACATCACCTTGTTGCTGCGGTACAGCATCCCCGACGTGCCGAATGTGGTTGTCTCTCCGTTGATCTTGCCGGAATACACTATTCCGGTGCCGCAGAGCGTTCAATACGCAAGCGAGATCGGTTCGCCCCCCAGCACGTCGTTCGCCATCTCGTGCGCGTTCACTATGCGCAGCGGGTACGCCCGGTGCTCCCCGTTGATCGACACGCCAAAGACCCGGTCGCTCGGCTGTAGGTACTCCTGCTCGCCCGCCGCGACTACCGGCGCGTTCTGGAGGTCCGGGATGCCGTCGGGCCGCACGCCTCCCCACGCGACCTCGAACAGGTTGATGCGCGAGCCCTCCTCCGCGGGCGCCAGGAACTCGGCGAACCTGGGATCGATCAGGCTCATCAGGCTGCTCTTCCACAGCACGTACCCGTCGGGAGGGCTGTACTCCTCCGCGTTCTTGCCCAGCCACTCCATCCACTCGTTCCACGACCCCTGCTCGCGCCTGAACTCCCGGCCCGTTATCTCCTGTATCGCCGTGCTGGCCTCCACCAGCAGCGACTGGTTGGCGAAGAAGCGGAGCAGCTCGACCAGCAGAGGCACCATCGACTTGTCGTTGTTCGCAACGGCCTGCGCGATGGCCTCCATCGTGTCGTCGGGACTGTGGTCTCGGCCCGAGAACAGCCGGAACATGTTCTCCGTCGAGTCGTAGTCATCGCTGGGGCCCAGTTCACGCGCCGCCGTCGCCGTGGGCTCGGGCGTGGGTGGTGCGGTTGTAGCAGTCGGCGCGGGAGCCTCAGTCGGCGCGACCGCAACCGTAGCCGCCTGAGTGGGCGCCGCCGTCGGAACAATCGCCGTCGGCTCCGGCTCATCCTCGGTCCCCGAGCACCCCACCGCAACCGCCGCCAACAGCCCAACCGCGACCGCCGCCAGAACGCCAGTTACCCGATTCAGACCGTAGGGGCGGGTTTCAAACCCGCCCTCTTGCTTGCCAAATGTCAGGGGTGTTTGCACCAAACCTTCCTCGCTACCCTCATTTCCACTCTACACTATTCCTCGCTACCCTCATTTCCACTCTACACTATTTCTCCAACCCCGTATCCGGGTAGAACGCGTACCACGACATCCACAGCGCGATCTGCCCCGGCATCCGGGCCAGCTCCTGTCCACTCTCCTCGTTGACCAGCGCCTCCTCCGTCACCTTCCAGGTCCCGCCGTCAGCGTCCACCACCTCCGACGGCGTCCCTGCTTCCGCGTCATCGCCGAGCGACAGCGTGATGTTTCCCCGCTCGTACACCCGCGCGGCCTCCGTCTCCGACGACGCCACGATGACGACCGGCGTCCCTCCGACCTCCTCGTTGACGACCCTGCGCTCCTGCAGCGCCGCCACCGTGTACGCCTTCACCTCGCCCCCGGCCCGCAACCCCAGCACACTCGTCTTTGGTGGAAGTGCGTCGCTGCTGGGCCACACGGGAAAAACAGTCTCGTCCGTGTTCAGGTACGTCTCCAGCGGTGAGCCCGGGGTCGACTCAGGCGCGTAGGCCTCGGGAGGGTAGACCCTGTTCACGATCGAAAGCACCGTCGTGTCGGGATGCAGCTCCGACCACTCCTTCCACGTCGTCACCACCGACGGGATAGGCTCCAGCCCGCTGTCAGGATCGGCCAGCGGACCGGCGACGGGCCCGCCCGTGAAGTGGAGCCACAGCGTCTTGTTCTCCAGGTCGTACATAACAGGGTTGCTCTTGTAGATCAGCCCCGACGTGCCGAACAGCGTCCTGCCTCCTCCCACGTCCGCAGAGTAGATGACGCCCGAACCGCACAGCACGCACTGGGCGAGAACGATTGGCCGCCCCGCCAGCTCGTCGTTCACGATCTCGTGGACGTTCGTGATCCGCAGCGGGTAGGCCCTGTGCTCCCCGTCGATCGACACCCCGAACACCCTGTCGTCGGCAAGCAGGTAGTCGGCCTCCTCCACTGTGATGACGTCGAAGTCTCTGTCCAAGAGCGAAGGCGTCTGGTCCGGCGCGATGCCGCCCCATATCAGCTCCAACAGGTCTATGCCCGGCGCGACCTTGCCGCCGTCCGTCGGCAGGAACTCACCGTACCGCTGGTCGATGCCGCCGGTCAGGAACACGCTCTTCCACGTCGCGTACTTGGCCGGGACTGGGTAGTCGGACGAGTTGGACCACAGCCAGTTCATCCACTGGTTCCACGTCCACTCCTCCCCCTCCGGCGGCTGCTCAGTGAGTTGGTTCAGGGTCTCCAGCGCGTCCTGCTGGAATTGCTGCGAGGGGAAGAACCGCAGCACCTCCAGAATTATCGGCACCTGGGTCTTGTCATTGTGAGTCCGCGCCCTCTCGAGGCCCTCCAGCGCCACCTTGACCGGATGGTTTACCCGCGAGAAGAAGCGGTACATGTTCGACTCGGGCTTGTACCCAGCTTGCGGCGTCCCCTCGGCCACCACCGTAGGGCTCGGCTCCGGGGCTCGGGCCACGGGAGTCGGCGTCACGATATCCGCCAGCTTCAAGGTGTCCAGGGACACCGGCGCCGCCGTTGGCACAACCAACGGCGTAGGCTGCTCGCTCCCCCCCGTGCCCCCACAAGCCGCCGCAAACACCAGCAGCGCACCGCACGCCGCGGCAAGAGCCCACCTTCGCAAATAGGTAGGGGCGGGTTTCAAACCCGCCCTCCCGTTGGCGCCGACCCGATGAAGCTGTCCATCGCGGCACTAACCATTTGGTCTGCTAGATGTTCCAGGGCCATGCACCCCGTTCGCCTTGAGCTGTCGAAGACTCATGTGACCGGGAAGATTGGCTATGTCCACGTTCGCCCTGAGCCTGTCGAAGAGCCTGCCCCGTACCCGATACGGGGGCAGTTCTCTGCGAATTCAGGGCGCCCAATGTTCCTCACTCTATAATACGCCGGGCTGCGCCCTAAGGTTGTCTCCCGCCGACTAGTCCCTTCCTCGCAGGAGATCCGTGCACGATGCTACTGCCGTTACGAATAGCTGTCGTTCCTGCGGAGGCAGAGCCTGCCCCGTACTCGATGCGGGGAACCCAGAGGGGCCGGGTGTCAGGGGGGGCTTCCCCCGTGCCTAGAATCCACAGCATGCCCCTTACGCCCCAAGCTCCTCCCCCAGCCGCCTGATCACCGTCTCCAGCTCCCCCTCATCCACGCTCATAGGATCGACCCCCAGCTCGTCCGGGTTCCCCAGCGTGTGCATGAAGATCGCCGGGTCCCCAGCCGCCATCCTGTCGAATACCTCGCTCGGCGGCCGTCCCGTCCACTCCGGCGTGAACCGGATCACCGCCGTCGGTATCAGGTAGTCGGTCCGGTCGTGCCTCACCGACAGTTCCAGCCCCGGCGCCTCTATCAGCGCGTCCACGACGCGCTGGCAGATCGCCGTGTACCGCTCCGTCTCGGCCTCCTCGTCCTCATCCGCGAATATCCGCAGGGCTGCCACCAGCCCAACGATCTCCTCCTTGGCGACTTTCATGCCCCGGCCGATGAACTGGTTCGGACTGGCGTTGGCCGCGGCCGCCTCTATCAGATCCTTGCGTCCGGCCAGGATGCCCGTGCCCTGCGGCCCGCGCACCCCCTTGCCGCCGCTCAGGATCACCATGTCCGCCCCCTGCTTCAGCGCCGCGCTCAGGTTGGCGCGCGGCGGAAGCGTCGATGCCGCGTCCACGATCACCGGGATGCCGCGGGCGTGCGCGCTCTCCACCACCTCCGGCAGCCTCAGCGCCTTCCGCGAGTAGAACGGCGCGAACAGGTACGCCACCGCCGCCGTACGCTCGTTGTATGCCGCCTCGAGCTGCCACAGGTGGCATCGCCGGCCCTCGCCGACCCCCACCAGCTTCGCCCCGGCCGCACGGTACGCCTGGTCGTACGCGAACCGCTGGCAGTTCTGGATGATGATCTCGTTCTTCATCCCCGTCGTGTCCGGGAGCTGCGCCATCTTCGCCGGGTCATTCCCCGCCATCACGGCCGCCGCCTGCAGCACCAGCCCTCCGGCGGACCCGCTCGACACGAAAGCCGCCTCGGCTCCCACGATGTCCGCGATGATCTCGCCCGCCCGCGCGTTCAGCTCGTGGACGTTCACCAGCACGCTCGCCGCGCTGTTCATCGCCTCCATCACCTCGCGCCGCAGCTTCGTCCCGCCGTACGCCGTAGTCGTCCCCGAAACGTTGATGGCAGGCCGCACCCCCAGCGCGCGGTAAACCCCCGCCGGATCACTCATCTCTGTCATTCTCCTCACTCCGTAGGGGCGGGTTTGAAACCCGCCCGTCCCCTGCCTGGCGCCGACCCGAACCACCTACCCACGGCCCAATCTCTTCGGGCAGGGCCGTATCGTCATCCGGTCCGATTCTAGGGGCTCCATCGAGTGTACCCCACCCGGCATTCCGAACCCAACATCTCCATCCATCCCTCCCAGCCCCTTGCGGCGAGACACCGCCTCTCTCCGTGACTCCTTACCCTCTGTGCCCTCTGTGTCCTCTGTGGTTGAATCCCTCCCCCTCTTCATAACCTCCCCTCTGCGCTCTCCGCGCCCTCAGCGGTGAATCCCCAGCGTCTCAAATTGACACCCCCATTTCGCCAATGCGATAATCGAACCTACATACCCGTTATGCCAAAGAGAACGTACCAACCAAAGAAACGGCGGCGCGCCCGCGTCCACGGCTTCCGCTCCCGGATGAGCAGCCGCGGCGGGCGGCGCATCCTGAAGCGGCGAATCTTTAAGGGCCGCACCCGGCTGACCGTCTAAGGGCCCTGTTGTCCCACAGTCTCACGCAAGCCTTGCCCCTGTCCCACGCGGCGGGGTGGAGATTCGCCCCGATGCTCAGAGAGCGCCGACTTACGCGCCCGCGTGACTTCGAGGCCCTCCGCTCGCACGGTCGGGCCTGGTCCGGGAGGCTCCTCGTGCTCGTCGCGCGGCCCAACTCACTCGAGACCAGCCGCGTCGGCCTGTCGGTCAGCAAGCGCGTCGGCAAGGCCGTCGTGCGGAACCTGGTGAAGCGAAGACTCCGCGAGGCCCTACGCCGACTCGACCTGCGGGACGGCTGGGACATCCTGCTGATCGCAAGGAAAGGAGCCGGAGACACGGACTTCCACACCCTCGAGCGCTCGCTGAGGTCCCTGTGCAGAAGGGCGCGCCTGGCAGCGCCCCCGCCAGGGGAAGAGAATGCGTAGCCTCGTAATCAAGGCCATAGAAATCTACCAGCTCGCACTGTCCCCCTATTTCTTCCGGGGCGCATGCAGGCACTTCCCCAGCTGCTCCAACTACACCCGCGAAGCCGTGGTCCGCTACGGCGCTTCGAAGGGCCTGTGGCTGGGCATCAGGAGAATCGGCCGCTGCCGCCCCCTCGGGACGTGGGGCTACGACCCGGTCCCCTAGGGGTCCTGCTGATTCCATGAACCCACCACCTTACGCTGCGACACGCGCCCGGCTGCTCCTCGCCCTCCTTGCCGTCGGCCTGCTCCTGGTAGCCTGCACCCGCATAGGCATACCCGAAGGCTGGTCTTCTCCGGCGGTCGACGGCGACACCCTCTACGTCGGCACCATGGACGGCGACTTCAGGGCCATCGAGCTGGAGAGCGGCGCGAAGATATGGGACTTCGAGCTCACCGGCGAGGAGGACCGCCGTGCGGTCTACGGCCAGCCGGCCGTACTGGATGGAAAGGTCTACTTCGGCGGCTACGACGGCATCATGTACGCCCTCACCCAGGACGGCGGCGGCATCTGGGACAGGGAGGTCGGCGACGTCTCCCCCCTTGTCGGCGGCCCAGCGGTCGCGGACGGCGTGGTCATGATCGGCTCCTCCGACGGCACGCTCTATGCGTTCGATGCTGACGACGGCTCGCGACAGTGGGTCTTCCCAACGGGCAACAGGGTCTGGTCGACCCCTGTCGCCGAGGATGGCGTCGTCTACTTCGGCTCCCTCGACCACAACGTCTACGCCCTCGACGTGGACGACGGCGAGGAGAGATGGCGCTTCAACGCTGGCGGAGGCGTGACGGCTCAACCGCTGCTCCACGACGGCCGGGTCTACGTCGGCTCATTCGCCAGCGTCTTCTACGCCCTGGACGCCGGGACCGGCGACGTCGTCTGGCGCTTCGACGGCGCCGGCAACTGGTTCTGGGGCGGTGCGGCCACCGACGGTGACCTCGTATTCGCCCCATCCCTCGACGGAAACGTCTACGCCCTCGACCGGCTCTCCGGAGACCTCGTGTGGGCCCTGCCCACCAGGGGCCCCGTGATCGGCGCTCCCGCCGTCGTGTCCGGACGACTAGCCGCAGGGTCCCTGGACGGGCGCGTGTGGCTCAGGGAGCTGGGCAGCGGCGACGACGTGCGCTCCTGCGACATAGGCTCCCGGATCAGGTCATCCATCACCGTCCACGGCGACGTGCTGCTCGTGGCGGTCACCGACCACTCGATCAGGGCCCTCGCCGTCACGCCAAGCGGCGCGGACGAGGAGTGGGCCCACTTCTCCAACCGCGGCAACCCCCTCTCCAGCGGAGAAGAAAAGGCATGCTAGCCCTCCGGTGCCGAAACGTCATTCCGGCGAAAGCCGGATTCCTGCCCCAGGAACCGTCCCCCATCCAGGGGGCTGGGGGTGACATCGCCAAACGACCTCCCTCTCTTACCACCTCTCCCTCGACGGGAGAGGGCTGGGGTGAGGGTGGAACAACCACACCACAAGAGACCGCACGCTGACATGGAAATCCTCGGCGACATCTGGAACGGCGTAATCATCCGCCCCATGATCAACAGCCTCGTGCTGTTGTACGCCTCCTTCTTCTCCAACTTCGGGCTCGCCATCATCAGCTTCACGGTCATCATCCGTGCCGGAATGATCCCCCTCTCCGTCAAGCAGAGCCGCTCCATGAAGGCCATGTCTTCCGTGCAGCCCAAGATGAAGGAGCTGCAGGAGCGCTACAAGAACGACCGCCAGAAGCTCTCCCAGGAGACGATGAAGCTCTACCGCGAGCACGGCATAAACCCCGTCGGCTGCCTCGGACCCCTCGTGGTGCAGATGCCCATCTTCCTCGGCCTCTTCTGGGCCCTCCGCGGAACCCTCCCGTCGACCCCCGAGAGGCTGGCCGACCTGTCGCAGAACCTCTACTCGTGGCTCCCCATGGTCCACGAGGCCGTCCCCCTCGACGGTACCTTCCTGTTCCTGAACCTCGCCGAGTACTCCAGCGCCAACCCCCTGCCATTCCTGCTGCCCGTGCTGGTCGGCGTCTCCATGTTCGTCATGCAGAAGATGACCACCATGCCCGCGACCACCCCGCAGGCGGAGTCGACTAACCGCATGATGCTCTGGCTCATGCCGGGCATGTTCGGCGTCTTCACCCTAAACTTCGAGGCGGGTCTCGCCCTCTACTGGATTGTCTCCAACATAGTGGGTATAGTGATTCAGGGGTTCGTAACCGGTTGGACGCCCCTTGTCGACCTCTTCAAATCTATCGTCAATCTAGGCCGCTCCGTCACGAACAGGGAGCCGGCCGCCGAGGGCGCGGAGGACTCTGCAGAGGACTCTTCGGAAGATGAGACCCCGGCCCGGGAGGCAGACACCGATGACAACGATCGAGATGACGGCAAAGACCGCCGACGAAGCAATCGAAATCGCCCTAAAGGAGCTAGACGTAGAGCGCCAGGACGTCGAAATCGACGTCGTTAGCCACGGCAAGGCCGGCATTCTCGGCATCGGCGCAGAGCCCGCAAGGGTCCGCGTCACCGTTCTCGAAGAGACCTCCGACATCGTGACCGTCGCCACCGAGCTCCTCGAGGACATCGTGTCCCTCACGGGCGCCGAGGTCACCGTCAACCTCAGGCACGCCCATCGCGACGACGTGGGCGGGCCCGTGTTCGACATCGACGGCGACGACGCAGGCCTCCTCATAGGCCGCCGCGGAGAGACCCTCCGCTCGCTCCAGTTCCTCACCACCTTCATCGCATCCCGCATCATGGAGGAGCGCGTCAGCATTTTCGTCGACGTCGCCGGATACCAGGAGCGCCGCTACGACTCCCTCAGGAGCCTCGCGCAGAAGGTCGCCCGCAGGGTCGCATCCAGCGGCCGCCCCATTACCCTCGAGCCCATGCCACCCAACGAGCGCCGTATCGTCCACCTCGCCCTTGCCGACAACCCCGACGTCGACACCGGCAGCACCGGCTCAGGCGAAGGCCGCCGAGTAGTAGTAGAACCCGCCTACGACTAGCAATCGTCGTTCCTGCGAAGGCAGGAACCCAGAGGGGCGGAAGCTGGGGTGAGGTTGATGGGGAAGGATCGTTCGCCCTGAGCTTGTCGAAGAGCAGTGCTCAGCCGCACTTCTCCTCAGGGTGAGGATGAACTCCCCGGCCCGGCCAGACCAACACGGCAAACGACGATGACCAACACCCACTCCCCGCCCTCAGCGGTGAAACCCCCGGACTTCCTCGCCATAGGCCACGTAGCCCGCGACCTCGTCGGCGACCGCGCAGTCCCCGGCGGCGCAGTCACCTACGCCTCCCACACGGCCCGAGCCCTCGGCCTCACCGCCGCCATAGTCACCAGTGCCCGCCCAGGCGACCTCGAACCCATGCCCGGCGTCGCCGCCCACGTCGTCCCCTCCCCGGCCACCACCACCTTCCGCAACACCTACCGCGACGGCCGCCGCGTCCAGACCATCCAGGCCGTCGCCGGTCCCATCGCCCCCGGCGACGTGCCCGTGGAATGGCGCGCTGCGCCCCACGTCCTCATCGGCCCCCTCGCCGGCGAGATCGCCCCCGCCGTCGCCCGCCTCTTCCCGGGCTCCGTCGTAGTCGCGGCCCTCCAGGGCTGGCTGAGGCAATGGGACGCCGCCGGCATAGTCACCCCCAAGCCCTGGCTCGGCAGCGACCTCCTCCCCCACGTCGACGCCGCCGTAGTCTCCGCCGAGGACACCGACGACCCCGCAGCCATCGACCGCTGGGCGGACCTCGCCCCCGTCCTCATCGTCACCCTCGGCGACCGCGGCGCCCGACTCCACGTGGGCGGCGCCTGGCACGACATCCCCCCATTCCCGGCCCGCGAGATCGACCCCACCGGCGCTGGCGACGTATTCGCCGCCGCATACGCCGTCAGTCTCCGCGACACCCGCGACCCCCTCCAGTCCGCCCGCTTCGCCTCAGCCGCCGCCAGCCTCTCAGTCCAGGGCCACACCACCTCCACAATCCCAACCCGCCCCCAAATCCACCGCCTCCTAGGGGCGCCCTGACCCGTCGTCCCTGCAAAGGCAGAGCCTGCCCCGTACCCGATACGGGGGACCCAGAGGTGCGGGGCGTCGGGCTCCCCCTCCTCTCCCTCGACGGGAGAGGATTGAGGTGAGGGTGACTCCCCTCGCGGCAGCCGAACCAGCGCAACACAATCGTCGTCCCTGCGAAGGCAGGGACCCAGAGGTGCGGGGCGGTGGGGGCTCGGGATGCGGTGGCCATACGCCGCCGGCATGGAACAGCTCGCCTCATCCACAATGTCGTCCTGAGGAGTCCACGACGAAGGACCTGGGGCGGGGTCGGCTCGACCACGCCAACAGACGACTCCAACCGATGTCCACTCACCTGGCCTTCCCGCGCCTGCCAAACTCCCACCCTCTTCGCTCTCATCGCCCTCTGCGGTCAATCTCCCTTGAAGGCCCGCCAACACACCCGTATAATTACCGACAGTGATATATTACCCATAGCAATACGCCACCTTCCCAAGGAGGTCCCCCAGAAATGACCTACATCATCGCAGAGCCGTGCGTCGACGTTAAGGACGCGGCTTGTGTGGATGTGTGCCCCGTCGACTGCATCTACATGGACGACGAGGACAGCCCCAACCACTACGACCCCGAAGTCGCCAACGCTCCCAAGATGCTCTACATCCACCCCGAAGAGTGCATCGACTGCGCCGCATGCGAGCCCGTGTGCCCCGTCACCGCCATCTTCGCCGAGGACGACACCCCACCCGAGTGGGACACCTACATCGACCTCAACTACGAATACTTCGGCCTCGCCAGGTAACGAGCATCGTCGTTCCCGCGCAGAGCCCGCCCCGTATCAGGTACGGGGCGGATCTCGCATAATGGTCGTTCCCGCCCTTCACCCGGGCCCATAGTCGTCGTCCCTGCGGAGGCAGGAACCCAGAGGGGCGGAGGCGAGGGTCCCTCCCCGGCACGGCCCGGCGCATCACACCGCCCCGGCCATCCTCATACCTTCGCGCCGTAGGGGCGGACCCTTTGTATAGGCGTCGTTCCTGCGAAGGCAGGAACCCAGAGGGGTGGAGGGTGGAGTTCCTCCCCGCCTCCCGCACACACACCACCCTGTACAATATCCCCACGCAACAAACATTGAGGTGTTGAAATGGTCGCCATCGAATCCACCCCCGAAATGGTCGCCCGCGTCTACTCCGCCACCGCGAATAACCTCGACGTAGTCCGTCGCAGGCTCGGCAGGCCCCTCTCCCTCGCCGACAAGCTCCTCCTCGGCCACCTCGACGACCCCGCCGGCCAGGACCTCGCCCAGGGCGAGAGCCAGCTCGCACTCAGGCCCGACCGCGTCGCCCTCCAGGACGTCCTCGGCCAGACCGTCATGCTCAACTTCATGCAGACCCGCCGAGACTCCGCCGCCGTGCCCACCACCGTCCACTGCGACCACCTCATCCAGGCCCGCGTCGAGGGCGGCATCGACCTCGTCCAGTCCATCGAGGAGAACGACGAGGTCTACTCCTTCCTCCGCTCCGCCGCCGCCAGGTTCGGCGCGGGCTTCTGGGGCCCTGGCGCCGGCATAATCCACCAGGTCGTGCTCGAGAACTACGCCTTCCCCGGCGCGATGATCATCGGCACCGACTCCCACACGCCCAATGCCGGCGGCCTCGGCTCCTGCGCCGTAGGCGTCGGCGGCGCAGATGCCGTCGAGGTCATGGCAGGCCTGCCCTGGGAGCTCCTGTACCCCCGCTACATCGGCGTCCGTCTCACAGGCGAGATGGGCGGCTGGACCGCGCCCAAGGACGTGATCCTCCGCCTCGCCGGCGAGCTCACCGTCTCCGGCGGCACCAACGCCATCATCGAGTACTTCGGCCCCGGCGCTGCATCCATAAGCTGCACCGGAAAGGCCACCATCACCAACATGGGCGCGGAGCTCGGCGCGACCACCTCCGTCTTCCCATACGACGAGCGCATGGAGCGATACCTCCGCGCCACCGACCGCGGCGACCTCGCCGACCTGGCCAACGCCAACGCCGCTCTCGTGACGCCTGATGCCGAGATGGTCGCCGACCCCGCGCCATACTTCGACCGCCTCGTCGAGATCGATCTCTCGACCCTCGAGCCCCACGTCGTCGGTCCCCACTCTCCCGACAGGGCCCGCCCCATATCCATGCTCGCCGCCGAGGTCTCCGACGACTCCAACGGCTTCATCGACACCATCGACACCGCCCTCATCGGCAGCTGCACCAACTCCTCCTACGAGGACATGAGCCGCGCAGCCGACGTCGCCGACCAGGCCCGCGCCCGCGGCGCATCCGCCGCAACGCCCCTCATGGTCACCCCCGGCTCCGAGCAGGTCCGCTCAACCATCGAGCGCGACGGCCAGATGGCCTCCCTGCAAGGAGTCGACGCCACCGTGCTCGCCAACGCCTGCGGCCCCTGCATCGGCCAGTGGCGGCGCGAAAAACTCCTCGACGGCACCCCCAACACCATCGTCACCTCATACAACCGCAACTTCCCGCGACGCAACGACGGCCGCTCCGAGACCATGAACTTCATCGCCAGCCCTGAGATCGTCACAGCCCTCGGACTCGCCGGCAGCCTCTCGTTTAACCCGCTCACCGACGAGCTAACGGCCGACGACGGCTCCACCTTCAGGCTCGACCCGCCAGAGCAGGCCCCCGAGGTCCCCGCAACCGGATTCGACCCCGGCGAGTCCCGCTACGTCGCCCCGCCGGAAGACGGCAGCGGAGTAGAGGTCGCCATCGACCCCGGCAGCGACCGCCTCGAACCCCTGCACCCCTGGCCCGCCTGGGACGGGGCCGACTACGAGCGCCTGCCCGTCCTCGCCAAGACGAAGGGCAAGACCACCACCGACCACATATCCCCCGCCGGGCCCTGGCTCAAGTACCGCGGACACCTCACCAAGTTCAGCGAGAACATGTTCATGGGCGCCGCCAACGCCTTCACCGGCGAGGCGGGCAAGGGTAAGAACCTGCTCACCGGCGAGACAGGCCGCGCATTCTCACAGACCGCCGCCCACTACCGCGACTCAGGACTGCGCTGGGTCGTAATCGGCGACGACAACTACGGCGAGGGAAGCAGCCGAGAGCACGCCGCCCTCTCACCCAGGCTCCTCGGAGGCGCTGCCGTCATAGCCCGCAGCTTCGCCCGCATCCACGAGTCCAACCTCAAGAAGCAGGGCCTGCTCCCCCTCACCTTCCAGGACCCCGCCCACTACGACCTAATCCGCGAGGACGACCGCATCAGCCTGACCGGCCTCTCTGACCTCGCCCCCAACAAGCCAGTCCAGTGCACCATCCACCACGCCGACGGCACAACCGACACCATCCACCTGGACCACTCCATGGCCGCCAACCAAATCCCCTGGTTCCAAGCCGGCTCCGCCCTAAACATCTTAGGCGGGTAAGTATGAGGAATCCATTCAAGCTCTGGAAATCTGAGGAGTCGGATCTCGTAGTAGAGCCGGACGGTGCAGCTGATCCTACTCACCAGATTGAGCCAAGCGATCTCCCTATTGCCCTTTACCTCAATCAGCGACTGACCTTTGACCTCCTTGCAGCGCTTGAGGGAGGCTTCTCTAGCTTTGCGACGGTCGTAACGGCTTCCTCGGACGAGACAGACACTGCGGTGTCTGGAGAGGGACAATTAGGGCTCAGCAATGCCTTCGGCCTGTTCAACCTTAAGCTAGGTGGCCGAAGTTCTCGGCAGACTAGACAGCAACAGAGCGCTACCACTTCGGAGAACATTGTACACACGCCGGCATCTCTGTTTGCCCGATTCAGGAAGGACTTGCATGATCGGGAGTTGGTGCGGTACGTGTCGCCTTCATCTAATCTCAGTGGCATTCGTCCTGGGGACTTCGTAGAGTTTGAAGCGACCCTTCGGAAGAATCCGATTGTGGAGCTGCTGTCGGCTCTCTCCGTGCTTGTCTCACTGATGGAGTTGGTTGAGGTGCCCACCGACCAGATAGTTGCAGGAACCGGCCGACGCAATAGGAGAGGTGGGCGTAAACGAACGCAACCTCAAAGCGATATCGACAATACGAAGAAGCAAATTGAAATGTTCCGATCCGCGGTATCTGCAAAGGGTTCGGACGATCTGATAGCAGAGATAAATGAGATGCGTATAGTCTTGACTACACAACCTGAATTCTTCATTGATCGCTCCATGAATGACACAATAGATGGGACATTTCGCGTCTTCGGTAAGGCGACTCGGATAATCCTTGAGGACACTGACGGGATTAGTCTCCTAAGGAAAACGGCACTGGGAAAGTTCGACGATCTTGAAGTGAACCTTGGCTCAGCAATGGAAGGCCTTCGAGACGTGGGATTCACGGAGCCCGTCGACATAGAGATTCGGGGACCTGCAATGCAAGTTGTTCCAATCGCGATCTTTTCGTAGGATCATGCACACCCGTGCCTCGCCGAACTAGTACGATGGAACGCGCTAGGGCTAGAGGGCCGACAGAAGTCAAGGACGATGTGCTCGCCAATCTGCCCCTCTGCTGTTATTTCGTGGCACAACCATAGGCAAGTCGGGCTCAGGATTCCCGGCATTCTCCACCCGGCTCGCCGGGAACAAATGGCGAGTCTATGAAGGCTTTAACCATATCCTGTGTCTTTACCTCCGCTGCCTTTGCCATCTTGCTCGTTACATCCGCAAGGCACTCAGCTAGAGCATCCCCGCTTATCTCATCCCCCTTCTTTATTTCATCCAGCAAGTAGAGCAACGCCTCGACTACATCCTCAGAATCCGCGTATATCAGAGTCGCCTCATTTAGCGCGACGAAGGGCTCACCATCTGTGCCAGTGAAGCGCTTGGTCAGCCGATAGCGGTAACCCAGTACTCGCCTAAGTACATCACGCTTCAACTCAATCTCTCTGCTCTTGCGGCCCCGCTCTTGTAGCCACCAAGCACCTCCCAGCGCAATGAGAGCGCCTAGGACGGCAGCGAGGATTGCGGCCAACACTCCCAACGCATGTTCCCCCACTATGGCTCTCCTTCCTAGCCTTGGGTCTAGGGCATTCTACCACTAGGGTGTGCTAACATCGACGCAGGTTGGGCTCGGCGGCCTGTCCTGAGTTCGTCGCAGGGTGATTTCCGCGGTGAAGTCTGCCTTGCCGCCCCTACAGTCTCACCGCCCCGACACAACCTCAAGGAACCGGTCGTACCGCTTCGCCAGAAACTCAACGGATGGCCGCTCCACCGACTTCCTTGGCAATACGATAGATTGCCCGTGAAGCCCTTGGATTGCGTGTTGAAGGGTCGGCCCATCGGCTTCCTCCAGCACGTCGGGGCGAACCTCAATGATGTGGTCCGGTCGCACAGCCAGGAAGAAGCGATCAAAGGCCGCGTGATGCAATCGGCATAACGCAATGCCATTCTGTACGACAGGTTCACCCTCAGGCTCTGTGTCCGGGACTATATGCGCGGCATCGAGCAATTCACTGTGCCGCAACCGGCAGAGAGCGCACTGGTTCCGATATGCGCGTAAAACAAACTCGCGGAACGCCCTCTGGTGCAGTCGGCGCCGAGCCAACGATGTTGCGTACTCGCGACGGATTTCAGCAACCCCTCCTGTGCTCCCTGCAGCCTCTGGAAACAGACCAGCGTGGACCGCGTCGTCGATCGCGACCGAAAAAGTTAGGTTCTCGGGAGCGTCACCAACCACATACACGGGCCACATTGCCAGATACCTCCCCGGGACGATCCCATGGAAGTAGGCCAGAGGGAGAGCATAGTTCATTGCGGTCCGCACCCCGACATTGTCTCTGTGGCTCGGATCGGACCCTCGATAGCGGTACCGGAGAAGACTGTCGGAGCCTATCGTGTCCTCGTACGGTCCGCTCGGGGACGTAGTGATCGAAATGGGTATATCCATCAACGCAGGCTTGAAGATGCCTTGCGGGCCGATCACCGGTACCCGCCGCCTATGAAACTCAAACCCTTGGGCTAGAGTGGCACGTGGAAGAACGTCCCCATGAATCGCGACCTGTGCGCCAAGCCAGTCAAAGGCCGCTGCCCGAATACTCGCGTCATGATCGCTGTCGAAGTCCACGAGACAGTCTCAACCTGAACGAACCGTGCTTGCGGCAGTATACACCTGACTCTGAGAATTGGCTCAATCTGGCGTCGTCTGGTCACTATCCTGAATTCTCCCTCTGCGCCCTCCGCGTCCTCTGCGGTGAACCCTCCTAGCCTTGCCGCTCCCCGCCCACTAACCTAAACTGGAACCCACACCCCGAGAGGCCCACCCCATGCTAAAGCTAACCCCCGCCGAACAGGCATGGCTAGACGAATACCGCCAGACCCTCGCGAACGACTACCCCGGCCTTGTCGAGGACATCATCATCTACGGCCCCCACGCCAGGGGCGTCACCGCCCCGGACTTCGATACGCCTGGAATTGAAGAGGAGGTAACCCCATGATGAGTTGGGAGACGTGCCCGGCAGTGGAGCGCAACCCCGGGAAGATCAGCGGAGCCTGGGCCTTCACCGGGACGCGAGTCCCGCTATACGCCCTCTTCGAGAACCTGGAGAGCGGGGCCACCGTGAATCAGTTCCTGGAATGGTTCCCGGAGGTGAAGGGGTGGCAGGTCAAGGCTGTCCTAGACCACGAAGCGGAGGGCCTCAAAGTCCCAGTCCAATCATGAAGATACTGTTCGACCACGGAACCCCGGCGCCCCTCCGAAGACATCTCAAGGGACATCATGTGGATAGATCCGCAGAAAGAGGATGGGGCCAGCTGGAAAACGGGGAGCTGATCCGGAGGGCGGAAGAGGAAGGATACGAGGTGATAGTTACCACCGACCAAAGCATCCGGTACCAGCAGAACCTCACCGGCAGCAGGATAGCATTCGTAGTCCTGCTATCGACAGCTTGGCCCAGAGTGCGGTACCGAATTGAAGAAATCCGAAGGGCCATTGAGGAAGCAGAGCCGGGACAATTCAAGGAAGTCTCTATCTGAAACCCGCTCATCCTGGGCCTGTCGAAGGGCACCGCCTGTGGCGATCTATATTGGTGCAACACACCCCGAAAGGCCAACCCCATGTTGAAGCTAACCCCCGCCGAACAGGCATGGCTAAACGAATACCGCCAGACCCTAGCCAACGACTACCCGGGCCTCGTCGAGGACATCATCATCTACGGTCCCCACACCAGGGGCGTCACCGACCCGGACATCGAGCTCAGCGTGCTCGTGTTGATCAAGGACGGCAGCCGCGAAACCAAGGATGCCATCAGCTACCTGGGACACTTCCAGGCGGTGACTACGGGCGCCGTGCCGCTGATATTCGTCCATACCAAGGCTGACTGGGCAGAGCGCGAGCGCATAGGCGATCCGTTGTACCGACTGGCGGCTCGCGAAGGCGTCAGCGTGGCGTGAACGGCCACCTCTCGGTAGCGGAGTGGAGGCGCGGGAACGAAAGCCTCGGCGCCGCCCGGCTTTGCCTGGGCGCTAACTACTACGCGGATGCTGTTTCGCTGTCGTATTACCCCGTCTTGCATGTCGCGAAAGCTGCGCTGCACTCACTTGGCATCAGTGCAGGGAGCCACGCCGGGGTGAGGGGAATGTTCGGACTACACATTGTGAGAGCAGGTCTTGTCGAACCGCAATGGGGAGCGGAGATTGGCCAGCTCTCTATCGCGCGGGAGGTCGCAGACTACCGGGTCACGGAGGTAATCGACGAAACCGACGCCCGCGAAGCCTGCGACCGCGCCAACGCCTTCCTCGACCGCATCCGCCCCCTCCTCGCAGCCTCCATCCCACCCCAACACGTCGAATAACCGCCGACTGCCCACAGCCCGCAACACCACGCGCCTCAGCCCTCCAGCTGCCCAATCATCCCCATCATCCCAATCCCACGAATCACAGTTCAGACATTCCCCTCCCTTGCCCTCACCATGCCCAAGCAGTAAGATTATACGCATCAGCTATTCATACTAGGTACATCATGCGAATATCCGAGCGAGGACAGATCACCATCCCCAAGCACCTGAGGGACCGCTTCGGCATGACCCAGGACGTCGAGGTAGAGATCACCCCGACCGAGCAGGGTCTCCTCATCCAGAAGCGCACCGCCGCCCTCCATCCCGTCGACCGGGTCGCGGGCGTCCTGGACGGCGCAGACTTCGACATCGACGAGTACATCGAGGAGATCAGGGGTAGGTGATCACCGCCGTCGACTCCAATGTCCTGTTCGACCTCTTCCGGTCCGACGCGCCCCACCACTCCCAGTCGCGCGAGTGGCTCAGGACGGCCTACGACAGGGGTGCCGTCATCGTCTGCGACCTCGTGTACGCCGAGCTCGCCCCGGCCTTCCCCGACCGCTCCTCCCTCGACGGCGCGCTGCGCGAGATTGGAGCTGCCCTCTCCCCCATCGACTCCGCAATCGCCTACGAGGCCGGACTGCGCTGGAAGCAATACCGCGCCGCCGGCGGACCGCGAGAGCGCATAATCACCGACTTCCTCATAGGCGCTCACGCCGCCGCCACAGCCGACGCCTTCCTCACCCGCGACAGGGGCTTCTTCGCCACCTACTTCCCCGACCTCAACCGCCCCAACCCCCAATAGCCAGACGCCCGGCAACGCTGCTGTCGTCCCTGCGGAGGCAGGGACCCAGAGGGGCGGGGTGGAGCGGGGCTCCCCCTCTCCCTCCCAATCCTCCCCATCATCCCAATCACTCGAATCACAGTTCAGACAATCCCTTCTCCCCATAACTCTTACCTCTGCGCCCTCCGCGTCCTCTGCGGTGAATCCTCCCTCTTGACATCCCACACACATGTGCTAATATAGAACTCATGAGCGCAACAACACAAAAGGAATACCCATCGCTGGCCGAGATAGTCCGCCAGGAAACCGACGGCGGACGACTCATCGTCCAGTTCTACCTGGGCGTCGCCTATGGCGACATCGAAGGCTTCCGCGACCACCACCGCGCGGCAGCCGCCAGGCGCATCGACAAGATCGCGCCCGACCTCGTCAAGGAGTACCTGCACAAGTACCACAACGCCGAATGCCGTGACTACTACGCCAGGAGCCTCTTCCCCATGGGCCGCATCGAGCCCATGCAGACAGAGAGCGCCGAGCCCGCTCGCCGCGGACCCAACGCATTCCAGCGAAGACTCCGCCAGCACGTCCGCAACGAGACCGCCGATGGCCGCAACATCGTCGTCTTCCTGATCGGCGTAATGGACGGCGCCATCACCGGCTTCAAGCCCCACCACCGCCTCGAAGCCGCCAGGGAGCTGGCCGCCTACATCACCAACCCATCCGTCATCCCTGCGGAGGCCGGATTCCTGCCCCAGGAACCGTCCCCCACCCAGAATCGGGCCGACACAATCGTCGTTCCTGCGAAGGCAGGAACCCAGAGGGGCGTGGACGGGCGGGGCTCCCATTCCCCCTCCCCCTCGACCGAAGAGGGCCAGAACGAGGGTGACTCCCCGGCCGTTGCCACAAAGCCAGCAACCCAGAAGCGCGATAACACCCCCGTCGTTCCTGCGGAGGCAGGGACCCAGAGGGGCGGCGCGGTGCGGGGCTCTTCCCCCTCTCCCTCGACGAGAGAGCGCATCACCCCCGTCGTCCCGGCGGACGCCGGAGTCCAGAAGCGCGGCGCCGTGCGCGGCTCCCACTCCCCAACCAGGAACTCGAAACCAGGAACCAGAAACTTCCCCCCAATCACCATCGAAGAGCTCGAGCGCTTCGACTTCACTCGGGAACACGCCGCCCTCTACAACTTCGCCCGCGACGAGATCACCGGCGGCATCTACGGCTACGACGACCTCGGCCCGGTCGCCGCCGACGAGTACGGCGTCCACCGCATCGCGCCCAGCCGCGTAGTCGGCTACGAACGCGCCATCCGCAGGCCCCCCCTCGCCGTGGTGATGGACAGCCCTCGCTCTGCCCCAGGCCGCTCCCCACCCAAGATATGGGTGTAAGGACAGAGGGTGAAGTTGGGCCTCTTCCCATCTCCCGTCAAAGGAGATGGCTGGAGTGAGGGCGTTCGCTCTTCGTAGGGGCGGGTTTCAAACCCGCCCTCCCCTCGCCCTGCTAGGGCTCAACGTCTCCAGCAGCCACCCTGCCGTCCCACCTCGAAACTAACAACTAAAGACTAGAAACTCTGCCCCGGCTGTGTGACCATAGCGCACGACCGTAGGAGGAGCGTCGCTATGGCAGGATTCACCACCAGGCCCGTAGTCATGGGTACCAGGGGCGTCGTCACCGCCGGCCACTACCTGGCCGCGGCCGCCGGCTTCCGCATCATGGAGCAGGGGGGCAACGCCGTCGACGCGGCGGCAGGCATGTGCATATGCCTGAACCTCCTCGAGCCCCAGAGCTGCGGCATTGGCGGCGAGGTCCCCACCCTCGTCTACTCCGCGAAGGAGCGGAAGACCTACGCCATCAGCGGGATGGGCTGGTCCCCCCAGGCCTTCTCCATCGACTGGTGCCGCGAAAACGGCATCGACCTCATCCCCGGCGACGGCTACCTGCCCATCACCGTCCCCGCCGTGGTCGACACCTGGGCCCTGGCCCTCGCACGCTTCGGCACCATGAGCTACTCCCAGGTCCTCCAGCCCGCCATACACATCGCCGAGCGCGGCTTCCCTGTCTACGAAGGACTCCACAACTCCCTCGCGTCCGGCCACGCCAAGTACACCGACCTCTACCCGACGACCGGCCAGGTCTACTACCCCGACGGCCGCGTCCCCGAGGTCGGCGAGATTCTCCGCAACCCAGACTTCGCAGAGATGCTGAGGACCATGTGCCGCGCCGAGGAAGCCGTCGCCGGCAAGGGCCGCGTTGCCGGGATCGAGGCCGCCCGCGACGCCTTCTACAAGGGCCCCATCGCCGAGCGCATCGTCGCCTTCATCCGCGACAACCCCGTTGAGGACGCCAGCGGTGCAGCCCACACCGGCCTCCTCTCATACGACGACATGGCGGACTGGCGCGCCGAGCTGGACGACCCCGTCATCTACAATTACCGCGGCCTCGACGTCGCAAAGTGCCCCACGTGGACCCAGGGCCCCGTCTTCCTCCAGCAGCTCGCCATCCTGCAGGGCTACAACCTCAGCGCCCTCGGCCACAACTCCCCCGACTACCTCCACACCATCACCGAGTCCGCCAAGCTCGCCTTCGCCGACAGGGAGGCCTACTACGGCGATCCCAAGTTCGACCACGTCCCCATGGACGTGCTGCTGTCCGACTCCTACTCGGCCGCCCGCCGCGACCTCATCGGCGACACGGCATCGATGGAATTGCGCCCCGGCGACGCCGGCAATGGCATCCCCGAGTACGCCACCATCCCGGTCGCCGACGACAACCGACGCGCCCTGGGGATCGACGCCCGCGAGGTCCGCGACCTCGGCTTGGGCCACGCCCACATGGGCGACACCACGCACCTGGACGCCGTAGACAGCGAGGGCAACATGGTCGCGGCCACCCCCAGCGGCGGCTGGATCGGCACCTCGCCCGTCGTAGAGGGCCTCGGCTTCCCCATGGGCACCCGCGGGCAGATGTTCTACCTCAACGCCGGCCGCCCCAACGCCCTCGCCCCCAGGAAGCGCCCCCGCGCCACCCTCACCCCGTCACTGGCCACCCGCAACGGCGAGCCCTTCATGGTCTTCGGCACCCCCGGCGGCGACGGCCAGGACCAGTGGACCCTCCAGTTCCTCCTCAACTGCGTCGACTTCGGCATGGACCTCCAGCAGGCCCTCGACGCCCCGACCGTCCACACCGTCCACTTCCCCTCATCCTTCTACCCCCGCGAGTCCTTCCCCGGCCGCCTCGTCGCCGAAAGCCGCATCCCCCGCGACGTAGTCTCCGCCCTGGAGTCCCGCGGCCACGACGTCACGCTCACCGGCCCCTGGTCTAACGGCAAAGTCCTCGCCATCCGCCGCGACCCCGGCCGCGCCACCATCTCAGGCGCCGCCTCCCCAAAGGGCAACATAGGCTACACAATAGCCTGGTAACCGTCATTCCGACGAAAGCCGGATTCCTGCGAGCAGGAACTGTCCCCTATCCAGAGGGGTTGGGGCTTGGGGGCTCTCCCTCAGGCCGCCAGATGGCTGAGGTGAGGGAGCTATAATCGTCGTTCCCGCGCAGGCGGGAACCCAGGGGGGCGGCGATGGGGTGTCCCCCTCTCCCTAGACGGGAGAGGGTTGGGTTGAGGGTGGAACAACCCTACTCAACACCCAGCGCGTCCACCACCGTCCCCATATCCTTGTCCCCCCGCCCACTCAGCCCCACCAGCACGATCTGCTCCGGGTCCAGCGTCGGCGCCAGCTTCGACACTTGGTAGATCGCGTGCGCCGGCTCCAGCGCCGGGATGATGCCCTCCGTGCGGCACAGCAGCTCGAACCCCTCCAGCGCCTCCGTGTCCGTCACGTTGTAATACTCCGCGCGCTCGATGTCCTTCAGGTAGCTGTGCTCCGGCCCCACGCCCGGGTAGTCCAGCCCCGCCGAGATGCTGTGCGCCTCCTGGATCTGGCCGTCGTCGTCCTGCAGCAGGTACGACATGCTCCCGTGCAGCACCCCCACCTCGCCCGAGGTCAGAGTCGCCGCCGTCCGGTCCGTCTCCGCCCCGTCACCGCCGGCTTCGATGCCCACCAGCTTCACGTCCCCATCGTCCACGAACTCGTGGAACAGCCCGATGGCGTTGCTGCCCCCGCCCACGCACGCCACCGCGTAGTCCGGCAGCCTGCCCGTCTCCGCCAGGAGCTGCGCCCGCGCCTCTCGCCCGATCATCGACTGGAAGTCCCGCACCATCTTCGGGTACGGGTGTGGCCCCACGACGCTCCCGATGATGTAGTGCGTCGTCACCACGTTCGTCACCCAGTCCCGGATCGTCTCGTTGATCGCGTCCTTCAGCGTCCGGCTGCCCGACGTCACCGTCTCGACCCGCGCCCCCAGCAGCTTCATTCTGAACACGTTGAGCGCCTGCCGCCTGATGTCCTCCTCGCCCATGTAGACGATGCACTCCAGGCCCAGCATGGCGCAAACCGTCGCCGCTGCCACGCCGTGCTGACCCGCCCCCGTCTCGGCGATGATCCGCCGCTTACCCATCCGCTTCGCCAGCAGCCCCTGGCCCAGCGCGTTGTTGATCTTATGCGCGCCCGTGTGCGCCAGGTCCTCCCGCTTCAGGTAGATCTGCGCCCCGCCCAGCTCGGCGCTCAGGTTCGCCGCGTGGTACAGCGGCGTCGGCCGTCCGACGTAATGCTTCAGCAGCCGGGCGTACTCCTCCTCGAACTCCCGGTCGCCCCGCACAGACTCGTAGAAGCCGTCCAGCTCGTCCAGCGCGTGCATCAGCGTCTCGGGGACGAACCGCCCGCCGAACTTGCCGAAGCGCCCCGCCGAGTCGGGCAGCTGTACCGCGTCCGTCGGACTCATGCTTCCACGTCCCACTCGAGCAGTATCGCCCCCGAGTCGTCCGGCGAGTTGATCAGCATGTCGTAAATCTTCGGTCCCTCCGTGTACGGCACCTTGTGCGTAACGATCTCGCCCACCGGCAGCTTCCCCTCCGAAATCAGCTTGACCCCGTCCAGGAACAGCCTCGGGTCGCGGTTGTACCCCACCCCCGCCCCCAGCAGGTCCTTGCCGCTGAAGTTCCGCGGCAGGATGGTCAGGTTGTCGGAGTGGTGGCCGATCAGCACCGCGCGCCCGCCCTGCCGCGTCACCTCCTGCGTCGTCTCGAACGCCTTGCCGCCCATGCCGCCCACGCAGTGCAGCGTCACGTCCGCGCCGCCGTCCGTCAACTCCTTCACAGTCTCGATTACGTCCACCTCGGCCGGGTCCAGCACCGTGTCGGCCCCGACCCGGCCCGCAAGGCCGCGCCGCCGCTCGAAAAGGTCGATGGCAATGATCTGCCGCGGGTTCGAGAGCCTCGACCACATGATCATAAGCAGCCCGACCAGCCCGCAGCCGACGACCACCACGCTCTCGTGGTGGCGGATAGCCGCGCGGCTCACCCAGTTGATGCACGACCGGCTCCACAGCGTAAACGGCGCGATGTCCCAGTCCATGTCGTCGGGCAGGGGAGTGACGGGGTCCGGCAGCACCAGCGGCCCCTTGGCCAGCACGAACTGCTGATGGTGCCCGCTCGTCATCACCCGGTCCCCCGGCTCCACTCCCACTACCTGGGAACCGACCTCCTCGACGACGCCGGTCATCGCGTACCCCAGGTCGTAGTTCGGCCAGCGGTCCGCGCCGTACGAGTCCCAGGGGCGCACCCGCTTCAGCTCCGAGCCGGGGCTCAGCAGCGACCGCACCCCCCTAACGAGCACCTGGTCGTCCGCGGGCCTCGGTGTCTCCACCTCGACCACCTCGACCCTGTCAGGCTCCACCGCCACCAGCTTCTTCAATGTCGCGCTCCTTCAGTATCCGTCGTTCCTGCGAAGGCAGGAACCCAGATGGGCGGGGATGGGGTTGGCGCTATCGTGCTGGATTGCCACGGCGCAGCCCATCCCTCTCTCACTGCTACCGGAGGCCATGATACAACGCAGCCCCGTAGCCGCGCCAACAGCCCAACCTCCCCATGCTAGAATCACGAGGCTGCACGTCCCCACACACAGGAGAGCAATCGTGAAAGTCACCGATGTCAGACTGGAGTCCTACCGCTGGCCCAGGGCCAAGCCCATACGCAACGGGCGTTACGTCTACCCGACTGCCGGCCTCGACGTGATCAAGATCGACACCGACGAGGGCGTGACCGGGCTTGGCCTCGCGGGTGGGGTGGACCGGTCGGTCGGCATCGGGCGCGAGCTGGTCGAACACCTGAAGCTGTTCGTCATCGGTCAAGACCCCTTCGACACCGAGCGCATCTGGGACGAGATGTGGCAGCCCAAGCTCGTGGGCCGCAGGGGCCTCTCCACCCGAGTCATCAGCGGCATCGACATCGCCCTGTGGGACCTGAAGGGCAAGGCGACGGGCCAGCCTGTCTACAAGCTCCTCGGCGGGTACGTCGACAGCATCCCTGTCTACATCGCGGGCGGCTACTACGAGGAGGGAAAGACCCTCGAAGACCTGGCCCAGGAGATGCTAGTCGCCCTGGAGACAGGCGCCACCGCCGTCAAGATGAAGATCGGCGGCGTCCCCATCAAGGAGGACGTGGAGAGGGTTCGGGTCGTTCGCGAAGCCATCGGCCCGGACGCCAAACTCATGGTCGACGCCAACTGCGCCTACAGGTACTACGAGGCTATAGACATCGCGCGGAAGATGGAGCCCTACGACATATTCTGGTTCGAGGAGCCCGTCAACCCCGACGACTACAGGGGCCACAAGCTGATCACCGAGGCGACGACCATACCGGTAGCCACGGGCGAGAACGAGTACACCCGCTACGGGTTCCGCGACCTGATAGAGAGCCGCAGCGCCGCTATCCTGCAGCCGGACGCCTTGATAATGGGTGGCGTGACGGAGTTCATGAAAGTGGCCGCGATGGCCCAGTCACACGATCTTCCGCTTGCCTCCCACGGCACACAGGACGTCCACATCCACCTGATGACGGCGATACCGAACGGCCTGATCCTGGAGTACTACAGCACGTCGACGGACCCGCTCAGGACAGAGATGCTGGTCGACAACCTGCAGGTCGAGGACGGCTACGTCAGCCCGCCGGACAAGCCAGGGCTCGGCATCGAGCCAAACGAAGAGGTGCTGGGCCGCTACAGGGTGGACTAGGCTTGGGAGGGTCTTCTCTGCTTGATGGGAGGGGACGAGCCGTTCACGAGGCCATCTAGAGCGGTCGTCTCGTGCGTGGCCTGTACCGCGAACGGCCTTTCGACAAGCCTCAAGTAACTGCTCTGCATCATGGCTGTGCTGGTGAGCACTGGCCTTCAACCCTTCGTCAAGCTCAGGAGAGCCAGGCTCAGGCCGACCGTACCTTCACGCAGACGCTCGGCAGCTACTGACGCCCCGGCACGGCCCGCACGCGGGCATAACGCTGCTCAGGGCTAACGGTAGGGTGATTGCTCCTCCGGCTCGGCAGACTCTTCGCCGCCCTCGCCTTCTTCGCCCTCGCCCTCTTCGCCCTCGACACCTTCCTCCAGCTCGTCGACTTCTTCCTCTTCCTCTTCCTCGATTCTCGGCGCGGCCACCCTGGCGATCACCTCTTCATCGTCGCGAAGTATGGTGACGTTCCCGGCGATCGCTATGTCGCCGATCCTCATGGCCGCCTCAAAGTCCTCCAGCCCGGTCACGTCGACGTGGAACGCCGTGGGCATGTCGAGCGGCAGCGCCTCCACCTCCAGGCTGTTGAACGCCTGGAGCAGAACGCCGCCAAGGTTACGGACGGCAGGAGCTTCCCCATCGAGGATGACCGGCACCTCGGCGCGGACCACGCGGTCCACGTCCACGCGGTAGAAGTCGACGTGGAGCAGGTCCTCCGACACCGGGTGGCGCTGGGCGTCGCGTATGAAGCAGATCTCCTCGCCGTCGCGCCCATCTATGCTGACCTTGACTGGTACGTTAGCGCCCGCCGCAGTGATCACTTTGCGGAGAGTCGCGGCTTCGACCTGCAGGGACATCGAGTCGACACCGCGTCCGTAGAAGTGGACGGGGACTGTGCCCTCGCGTCGGAGGAACCGGACCTTCTTGCCCGTCACCGAGCGGGGCGAGAGTGTAACTGTTGGGGTTTCCATGACGGGCCTCGCAGAATTCGGATGCGCCTTACGCGAAAACGGCCCCGACTTGTCGGGGGCGTTCCACCTATTCTACCACATCCCCCTAGAATCGCATCCCTCGCCGCACGCTGGGTCGAGCGCGTCGCACAGGCGGTGGGGCATCCCCCTCACCCCTTCGGCACGCTCAGGGCAGGCTCTAACCCTCTCCCGCAGTGGGGAGAGGGGACCTCTCCAGGAGCTATGCAATGCAGTGCCGACAGGCTATCCTATGCCCGCTACACAGAAACGATGGAGGACGACATGAGCGGAAGCGGCGACCTGAAGATTGCCATAGTGGGTATGCGCCACGGGCACGTCGGAAAGCCCGGAGAGGGCACCGGCTACTTGGAGACGTTGAAGCACGTGCGGGGCGCAAAGGTCGTCGCGTACTGCGAAGACTCGGACGCAGGCCTGCTGGCGCAGGCCGGGCAGCACGATCCCGGCGCTGCACTCTACGACAACGTCGACGACCTGTTATCCAACGAGGACTTCGACGTGGGCTGGATCGTCCTTCCCGCCGCGGAGGTGCCGGGCGCGGGGACCAAGCTGGCCGAGGCGGGCAAGCACTTCTACATGGAGAAGCAGTTCGCCCGCACGTCCGCAGACCTCCTGGAAATGGTGCGGGCGGTGAACCGCAACGGCGTGAAGGTGCTGCCGGGGTACCCCCACAGGTTCAACCCCGTGGCCCAGGACCTGAAGCGGATGATCGACGCCGGTGTCTTCGGACGCCCCCTCGACATCGAGATGCGGATGGTGACAGGCCAGGTCAGGCCGGGTCTGCGCGAGCCCTCCAGCTTCCTGTACACGAATACCGACGAGGGCGGCGGCATCCTCCACATGCTCGGCGGCCACTACCTGGAGGTGATGCGCTTCCTGATGGGGTGCGACGTGAAGTCCGTACAGGCGATGACGGGCCGGCCGGTCGGCGCGATAGACGAGCCGCTGGAGGACGTGGCGATAGCCGCCTTCGAGTACGAGAACGGCGCGTTCGGCTCCATGCACGCCGGGTACCTGCAGAGCGCAAAGGGCGTGTACGACACCGCCCTCGTGTACCGCGGCCTGGAGGGCGAGGCCCACTGGACGCCCACCGGCGGACACCAGCTCACGGTCAAGAGCGCCTCGACCGACTGGGCACACGCCCCCGAGAGGACCATCGACTACGACTTCTCGCCCAGCCCGCCGGGATACACCGGCTCGGGGCTGTGGATGTTCAACTGGGTCCAGGACTTCCTCGACGACATCCGGGCGGGAAGGGAATCGGCCCTGACCGCCGCCGACGCCCTCAAGGTGCTGCAGACCATCGACGCGGCCTACGAGTCCGCCCGCACTGGTAGCCGCGTCGACGTCGAGTACGTCACGTAGCGACTATCCGTGTTTAGGTTCACTGTGAGAGCACTGCCCTTCGACAGGCTCAGGGCGAACGATCTTCCCCTGTCCGGGACACGGTGGGGGCACTTGGAGGCGGGAGTAGCACGCGGATGACCGAGGCCGTCTACAAGCTGAACCTGCCTCCGGACGAGGACTTCGTGCGCGTTCCGCATGGCGACATGCAGGGCTTCGTAGCAGCCGTAGCCCGGGAGTCGGGGCTGGTGGCGGACAAGGCCGACCTCCTCGCGGAGCTGCTGACCGGCAGCGACCTGCGGGGGGTCTTCAGCCACGGCACCCGCCAGATCGCCCGGTACGCCCAGATGATGCGCGACGGCGACCTGAACGTGGCCCCCGACGTGAAGATCATCCAGGAGGGCCCGACGAGCGTCATGATAGACGGCGACGGCGGCCTCGGCTACTTCCCGATGCACGAGGGCACCCTCCGCGCCATCGAGAAGGCGGGGGAGCTGGGCGTGGCCGTCGTGCAGACGAAGAACCACGGGCACATCGGCGCCGCCGGCATCTACGCCCGCATGCCGACTGAGCACATGATGGGCGCTTTCGTGACGGCGGGCGGCGAGCTCAGGCTGGAGCCCGGCCAGCCCGTCTACACGCCCGCCATAGGCTCTCCCGTCGCCATCAGCGCTCCGGCGGGGCGCGAGCCCCCCATCGTCGTAGACTGCGCCCCTGTGTACGACCTGCGAATCTCGCCGCGGTGGCCCGATCTAGCCGAGTGGATCCCGGGCACCATTTTCCGGTGCATCGGCCTGGGAATGATCGCCCAGTCCTGGGGTGGCATCATGGCGGGCGCGCCGTACACAGGCGGTCAGGAGCGGCCGGGGCGCTATCGGGCCACCGGCCAGCGGGGCTTCGCCATGATGTTCCAGGTGGGTCTCTTCATCAACCCGGACGAGTATGGGCGCGAGATGGACTCCCTCGCCGGCAGGCTGAGGGAGCTCGCGCCCCTCGAAGGCTTCGACACGGCTAGCTATGCGGGCGGGATCGAGGGGGAGCGCGAGGTCGAGTTCCGGGAGCACGGGATTCCCGTCGGCCCCGTACACCGGCGCGACCTGGAAGAGGTCGCGGCGGAGTTCGGCGTCGACCTCCCCTGGTGAAGCATGAGAGCCGCGATACTCGAACAGCCGCACAGCCGGGTCCCCATCAGGGACCTAGAAATCCAGCAGCCGCGCGAGGGCGAGGTCCTGCTGGACATGGTCGGCGCGGGCGTATGCCACAGCGACTACCACTTGATGGACGGGCACATGCAGCCCTGGGGACTGCCCTGGGTGATGGGCCACGAGGGGGCGGGCGTCATCAGGGAAGTCGGCCCCGGGGTATCGGGCCTCGCGCCCGGCGACAAGATCATCCTCTCCCTCGACGCCATGTGCGGGTACTGCCGCAACTGCACGCTTGGAAGTCCTGCCCTGTGCGAGACGCATGTCAGAGTGCCTGTCACCCGCATGACGATGGACGGGAGGCCGACCTACCACTTTCGGCCAACTTACTCCGAGCAGACGATTGCGCTGGCCGACGCATGCGTCAAGGTGCCCGACGACACCAACCTGCTCGTGGGCAGCCTCATCAGCTGCGGCGTGATCACCGGCGTGGGGGCGGTGGTGAACCGGGCGAATGTCGAGCCCGGAGCAAGTATGGCCGTCTTCGGATGCGGCGGGGTCGGGCTGAACGTCGTGCAGGGAGGCGTCCTGGCGTCGGCCGGCAAGATCATTGCCGTCGACAGGGTCCCCTATAAGCTGGAGCTTGCAGAGGAGATGGGCGCGACGCACTTCATCAACGCGGAGACGGAGGACCCGGTCGAGCGTATAAAGGAGATCACCGGGGGAGGCGCGGACTACGCCTTCGAGGTGGTGGGGCTGCCCGCTCTCGTCCGGCAGGCACTCGACTCGGTTCGGCCCACCGGCACCGCCGTGGTCGTGGGCGTGCAGCCCAGCGACCAGGAGATCTCGGTCGATGGCTGGCACCTGCTGCTGGACCGCGCGCTCATCGGCGCGTTCCACGGCTCCGCCCGGGCGCGCGTCGACTTCCTGTGGCTGCTCGAACTCTACGGCCAGGGCAGGCTGAAGCTGGACGAACTGGTGTCCCGGACGCGCCCCCTCGATGAGATCAACGAGGCCTTCGACGACATGAACGCCGGAATCGTAGCCCGCACAGTACTCACATTCGACTAGGAGTTAACAATGGCTGAATTGAGGGTCGGACAGATTGGCTACAGGGGCCGTGGGCGCAAGCTTGCGCCGATGTGGCGGGACGTGGACGGGGCCAGGCTCGTCTCCATGGCGGACATGGTGCCCGAGCACCTGGAGGACGCGCGGATTGAGTTCCCTGACATCTCCATTTTCCCTAAGCACGACGAGATGCTGGACGCAGAGGACCTGGACATCGTGGTTGTCGCCACGTCCGCTCCCTTCCGAGCTCCGATCGTGAAGGACCTGGCCGCCAGCGGCGTGCGCGGGATCTACATGGAAAAGCCCATGGCGAACTCGCTGGTCCAGGCCGACGCGATGATCGAACAGTGCAGGGTGGGGAACACCGTGCTTGCCATCGGCCACCAGCGCCGCTGGACGCCCCGATTCCACGCCGTGAAGGACGCCATCGCCGACGGGGCCATCGGGCGCCCAACCCACGGCCTGTCCTACTGGACCGCGGGGCGGATCGGCTCAAACGGCACCCACTTCTTCGACGCGATCAACTTCTTGATCGACAGCCCTGCAGTCGAGGTGTCGGGTACGGTCCACTACGGCACCGACCGGGAGAACACCGACTACAACGAGTCTCTGGAGTCCTGGATGGCCCGGGACCCGGGCGCGATGGGGCACATCCGGTACGCCAACGGCTACCGGCACATGATCAACTGCATGCCCGACGTGCTTCTCACCCACACGCACATGTTCTGCGGCTCCCGCGGCAGGATCGACGTGTTCGAGGGCGGCGGAAGCGACGTGCTGTACCGTGCGCGGGACGTGGACACGCGCGACATGCGCAGCGGCCTGGCCGCGACTCCCCGCGACCTGGGCGCGCCGCCCGGGGTCGAAGACGAGGGCGAGAAGAACGGATACCGCGAGCTGATGGAGTGCATGGAGAGCGGGGGGACGCCCACTTCGTCGGGCGAGGACGGGATGAAGGCGCTGGAGATCGTGGTGGCCTTCCACCTCTCGTCGGAGGCTGGCGGGAGCCCGGTGGCACTGCCCATCACAGGGCCGGACCGCGCCCTCGAGCTGGACCTCCACTGATCCAGAGAGCCCCGTAGAGCGAGGGAGGGGACACTGGCTTTCGATACCCTCATACGCGGCGGGACGGTGGTGGACGGCTCAGGACGGGCACAGTTCCCGGCCGACGTCGGCGTGTTGGGTGGCAGGATCGAGGCCGTCGGCAGGCTCGACAGCGCCGAGGGCGCCCGGGTGATCGACGCTTCGGGGCTGGTGGTCGCGCCGGGATTCATCGACATCCACACGCACTCCGATGTTACGCTGCTCGACGACCCTGGCGGCGAGAGCAAGGCCCACCAGGGTGTGACCACGGAGGTCACCGGCAACTGCAGCTACTCGCCGTTCCCCTCGGGGGAAGTGCCGCCGGGCGACGTGCAGGAGATCATGGGCTTCACCATGGCCTCCGAGACCGAGTGGGACTGGACCACGATGGACGAGTGGGGCAGCAGGATCGAGGCCAACGGCGTCGGCATCAACGTCGCGGCCCAGCTCGGGCAGAGCCCCCTGCGTATTGCGGTGGGTGCGACGGACGACCGCCCCGCCACGCCGGACGAGCTTCGTGCCATGAAGCGGCTCGCCGAGGAGGCGATAGAGCAGGGCGCGTTCAGCATCACGACGGGGCTGACGATCACCCCGTCGTGCTACGCGCCCACCGACGAGATCGTCGAGCTGTGCAAGTCGGTCGCGCGCTACGAGGGCGCGTTCTACGCCACCCACGCCAGGAGCGGCCCCGGGCGGCACTTCGCGATGATTGAGGAGGCGGCGGAGATCGGGAAGCGGGCAGGCCTGGCCGTGCAGTTCTCCCACATGGGCATCACAGAGAGCTACCTGTACGGCAGGGGCCACAAGCAGATGGCCGTGTTCGAAAGAGCGCGCTCGGAGGGCGTGGACATCGTGTTCGACATGTACCCGTACACCGCCGCCGGTATCGACCTGCACCAGGTCGTACCGGTCTGGGTGAGGGAGGGCGGCGTCGAGGAGACGATGGCCCGGCTGGAAGACCTGTCGACCAGGGCTAGGGCGCGGCGCGAGACCTCTGAAGGGGCGGACGGCAGGGAGCCGCCCGACTGGGACTCCATCGTCATCAGCTCGGTGCTCACTGAGAGGAACGCCGAAACCGTGGGCCGGTCGATCCGCCAGATCTCGGACGATACGGGAGAAGACCCTGCCGAGACGGTCCTCAGGCTGATGCAAGAGGAGCGCGACATCGTTTCCGCCGTCATCCACAACCGCAGGGAGGGCGACGTGCGGTACTTCCTCTCGCAGCCCATCGGCATGATCGGCTCCGATGGCAACGCCATCTCCCCCAACGGCAGGCTCGCGGACACGGTTCCGCACCCGCGCTTCTACGGTACATACCCGCGCGTGCTGGGGCGCTACGTCCGGGAGCAGCCGGTCATGACCCTCGAGGAGGCCGTATACAAGTGCGCGGGCTTCCCGGCACAGCGCCTGGGCCTGAAGGACCGGGGACTCATTCGGGAGGGGCTGGTCGCCGACCTGGTGGTGTTCGACCCGGACACCGTCATCGACAGGGCCACGTTCGAGGACCCGCAACAGTATCCCGAGGGCATCCCGTACGTCATCGTCAACGGCACGCCCGTCGTGTGGGAGGGCAAGAACACCGGCGCCCGCCCGGGCCGGGTCCTGCGCCGGGGAGAGTAGGGCGCGGTGGGCAAGAGGCCAGAATACCCCAGTCTGGCCGACCGTCAGCCCCTTGACGCGAGTCAGACTTGCCCTTAACATTGTTGATTGTGAAAAGTGTAACTAGCGCATTGGCCTGCAAGTGTCTGTGTATATGCAACTGGGGGGCCGGGCTGCGTCCCGGGTTCCCTGCGCGTGGAGGCGTGCAGGCATAAGCGTCTAGAGAACTAGAGAACCAGGACCCCTCGAGTGCGACGAACCTCGAGGGGTCTTTTTTTGTGGGCGAGACCTGGCCGCAGGAAGGCAGCGGAGTAGGAATACGGAGCAGCCAACATGGTAGTGCAGGATAGGGTAGACACACGGTTCATCGAGCTTCAGGCCACCCTCGAGACCGCGAGCGCGCGGGACGTGATCGAGGCGGCCGTCGAGGCGTTTGGGGACCGGGTGGCGCTGTGTACGAGCTTCCAGGCCGAGGGCATGGTCATCCTGGACATAGCCTCCAGGCTCCCGGCACAGCCGCGTGTGTTCACGATCGACACGGGCAGGCTTCCCCAGGAGACGTACGACCTGGTCGACGCCGTGCGCGATAGGTACGGCGTGGAGGTCGACGTCTACCACCCCGAAGACGAGGACCTCACCCAGTTCGTAAGCCGGGAGGGCGTCAACCCGTTCTACCGGAGCGTGGCGCTGCGGCTCCGCTGCTGCGAGATCCGCAAGGTCAACCCGCTCAACAGGGCGCTGGACGGGTACGACGCCTGGATCACCGGCCTGCGGCGCAGCCAGAATGCGACGCGGGCAGGCGTGGCGAAGGTGGAGCTGGACGCCGCCCATGGCGGCATGGTCAAGCTCAACCCGCTGGCGGACTGGGACTACGAGAAGGTGTGGCAGTACATACGCGACAACGACGTTCCCTACAACAAGCTGTACGACCAAGGTTATACGAGCATCGGATGCGCCCCGTGCACCAGCCCCATCGAGCCCGGCGAAGACCTCAGGGCCGGCCGCTGGTGGTGGGAGAATGGGGTGCCCAGCGAGTGCGGCATCCACACAGACACCAAGACGGCGTCGAACGGCCGAAACGGCCACCACAGCTAGAACTCAACCATGCGGCCGATGGGCCGCGAGCGAAACTGGAGGAGACACGAGTGACGACGAAAACCGAAACACACACGCTGATCGCGCCCTATGGCGGCGAGTTGATCGACCTGGTGGTCCCGGAGGAGCAGGCCGACGATCTGAAGGCCCGCGCCAGCGGGCTGCCAAGCATACAGCTCTCGGACCGGGCGACCTGCGACCTGGAGCTCCTGGCGACCGGGGCGTTTTCGCCGCTGGACCGGTTCATGGGCGAGCAGGACTACCGGCGAACGGTCGCGGAGATGCGGCTTGGCGACGGCACGGTCTTCCCCATACCTGTGACCCTGCCAGTCGACGATCCGGCTCCGATAAGGCTCGACTCGGACATCGCGCTGCGGGACTCCCGGAACGAGCTCCTGGCCGTCATGACGGTACAGGAGGCGTACGAGTGGGACCTCGATGAGGCGGCTGACCAGGTGTTCGGCACACGGGACGTGCGTCATCCCCTCGTGTCTGAGATGCACCGCTGGGGCAGGGTCAACATATCCGGCCCGCTGCAGGTGCTGCAGCTCCCGCCGCACCACGACTTCGCAGGCCTGAGGAATACGCCCTCGGAGACCCGCGCCAGCCTGGCCGAATTCGGCCACTCGAACGTCGTGGCCTTCCAGACCCGGAACCCCCTCCACCGCGCTCACGAGGAGCTGACGAAGAGGGCCGCCGAGAGCGTAGACGGCGTGCTCCTGCTCCACCCGGTGGTTGGGCTCACCAAGCCCGGGGATGTGGACCACTACACCCGCGTGCGCACCTACCGGGCGCTCACCCAGAACTACTACGAGAGGGACAGGGTCCTCCTGTCACTGCTGCCGCTGGCGATGAGACTTGCGGGGCCGAGGGAGGCGCTGTGGCACGCGATCATACGGCGCAACTACGGCGCCAACCACTTCATCGTCGGCCGGGACCACGCCAGCCCCGGGGTTGACTCGGCGGGCAACCCGTTCTACGGCCCGTACGACGCCCAGGAGATCGTCGACCGGTACAGCGATGAGACGGGCGTCAAGACGGTGACCTTCCACGAGATGGTCTACGTGCCCGACGACGACCGGTACGAGGAGGTCACGGCACTGCCCGAGGGCGCGCAGACGGCCTCCATCTCCGGAACGCAGGTACGCGAGGAGTACCTGGGCGAAGGTCGGGCCCTTCCGGAATGGTTCACCAGGCCCGAGGTCGCCGACATCCTGGGCGAGAGCTACCCGCCGCGGCACCGGCAGGGCGTGTGCATCTGGTTCACCGGCCTCAGCGGCTCCGGCAAGTCCACCACGGCGGAGGTGCTGACCGACCTGCTCATGGAGCACGGTCGGCAGGTGACGGTGCTCGACGGGGACGTGGTGCGCACGCACCTCTCCAAGGGCCTCGGCTTCTCCAGGGAGGACAGGGACACCAACATTCTTCGCATAGGGTTCGTCGCCGCAGAGATTGTCCGGCATGGCGGGGTGGCTATCTGCGCCGCCGTGAGCCCCTACAGCGCCGCAAGGAACGAGGTGCGGGCAATGGTGGGGGCGGACCACTTCATCGAGGTGTTCGTCGACACGCCCCTCGAAGTCTGCGAAGAGCGCGACTCGAAGGGCATGTACGCGATGGCGCGCCGCGGTGAGATTACGGGCTTTACGGGCATCGACGATCCGTACGAGGCGCCTGAGAACCCGGAGATCACGCTGGATACCGTACGACGGTCGGTGCGGGACAACGCCGGGCTCGTCCTGGACTTCCTGGCGCAGAAGCGTTTCGTGCGACCCCCGGCAGACGACCCGGCTTCGGTCAACGGCTCCGCCGCGCATTAGCGAGCGGCGTCTGCCATATCAGGACACCGTCGGGTGCGCCGGCCTACTATGAGAAAGCCGCCCGACGTCGTCATACCGGCGAAAGCCGGTATCCAGTCCCAGAGTACTGGACTGCGGTACCCCCGCGTTCATTCCCTTATGTGCCCTTCGATAGGCCATACCGATACGGATTCGCTGTGTGCCATATCGGGCTGAAAGAGGGATAGCTCACCCGTGGCCACCCGGTCGGTGTGCAAGTTCCGGGGACTGGATTCCGGCTCAAGGCCGGAATGACGGATTGCGAACTAAGTCACGATCAATTCACGGCGTGTCAAAACGAATGGTGTTAGCGTGTTCGGGGCTCGCAACCCTAGGATGAATTGGGATGCGGCCCCGTAGCACGATGGTGGAAGGGCCTGCGGTGACCCCACCGGATGTTGACACTGGGAGCCCTTATGGGTAGATTGCGGCCTGAGGCAAAGGGGGTAGCGACATGAAATTCGCCAGGTTCGAGGCTGATGGGGAGATAGCCTACGGGATAGTGGAGGGCGACGCTGTCAATCAGATAAGCGCTGCGCCGTTCGAGGAGTACGAGACCGTTGGTCCGGTGAGGGCTGTTTCGGACGTCAGGCTGCTTGCGCCGGTCTCTCCGTACATCGTCTTCTTCATGGGCGGCAACTACATGGACCACCTCGCGGGCGGGGAGCCTCCCGCGTACCCGCAGGTCTACACCAAGACCCCGAACTCGATCATAGGGCCGGGGGAGACGATTGTGGTGCCCGGCCGTGCCGGGAGCGTGCAGGAGGAGGCCGAGCTGGTGGCTATCATCGGCAAGCCCTGCCGCAACGTGTCTGAGGCCGATGCCCTGGACTACGTGTTCGGGTACACGTGCGGCAACGATGTGAGCGCCCGGGACTGGCAGGCGAGCGACCCGACGTTCTGGCGCGCCAAGGCGTCGGACACCTTCTCGCCGATCGGGCCCTACATCGTGACCGGCCTGGACCCCACCGATCTGGAGATATTCGCCAGGGTCAACGGCGAGCAGGTGCAGCACTGCCTTACGTCGAACATGGTGCACGACACCGCGGCATGCATCAGCTACATCAGCCAGTCGGTGACCCTGGGGCCGGGCGACATCATCTACACCGGCACGGGCGGGACGCAGGTCGACCTTCACGAGGGCGACGTGGTGGATATTGAGATCCCCGAGATCGGCGTGCTCACTAATCCGGTGACGGTGGAGTAGCGGGAACGGGGAGAATCACCCTCACCTCTATCCTCTCCCATCAAGGGAGAGGAAGGGGAACGAGGAGAAGTCGCCCTCGCGTCACTGGAACTGGCGCGGGGGAGTCACCCTCACCTCAATCCTCTCCCGTCGAGGGAGAGGAAGGGGACGGGGACGGTACTGGAGGATATGCGATGGCTCCGAACTATCTCGTCTACGTGGGGACGTACACGCGCCTGGACAGCGAGGGAATCTACGTCTACTCGATGGACGGGAAGACGGGTGAGCTGACGTATTCGAGCAAGACGACTGGACTGGAGGACCCCTCGTTCCTCACTGTGGATCCCGGGCAGCGTTACCTCTACTGCATTTCCGAGATAAGCGAGTACGAGGGTGAGGCGACGGGAATCGTTGCCGCGTACTCCATCGCCCGGCCGACGGGCGAGCTCAGTCTCATCGGGACGCGGAAGACCGGCGGCACGATCCCCTGTCATGTACAGGTGGACAATGCGGCCCGCTTCCTCGTGCTGGCGAACTACGGCTCCGGCAGCGTGACCTCGTTCCCGATAATGGACGACGGCGGCCTGGGCGAGCCGGTGAGCTTTATCCAGCACGAGGGTTCCAGCGTGAACCCCCAGAGGCAGCAGGGTCCGCACGCTCACTCGATCAATCTCGACGCGGCGAACAGGTTTGCCTTCGCGCCCGACCTCGGCACCGACTACGTGGTGGCCTACAGGTTCGAGTCCGACAGCGGACGGCTCGTGCCCAACGACCCGGCCTCCGTGGTTGCGGCCCCGGGCGCCGGACCGCGCCACTTCGACTTCCACCCGAACGGCAGGTTCGCGTACGCCATCAATGAGCTCGACTCCACCGTAACGGCCTACGACTACGATGCGGATGCCGGCACGCTTGCGCCGATTCACACGGTGACCACGCTGCCGGACGACTTCGACGGGGAAACCACCTGCGCCGACGTACACGTGTCGCCGGACGGGCGGTTCCTGTACGGCTCGAACCGCGGCCACGACAGCATCGCCCGCTTCTCCGTCGATCAGGAGACGGGGCGCCTCACGCCGGCCGGCCACACGTCTACGCAGGGCGAGACCCCGCGCAACTTCGGGATAGACCCTACGGGCGAATTCCTGCTGGCCGCCAACCAGGATACCGACACGATCGTCACTTTCCGGGTCGATCCCGATTCGGGGGACCTGGAGCAGGCGTGCCCTGCGGCCGACGTCCGGATGCCCACCTGCGTCAAGTTCGTCGATTTCGCATGATCGGCCATGCTCTGGAAGCAGGGTAGGGATGCCCTAGGACGCATCTTCGCCCTCCGCATCTTCACGCGCCGCAATTTCGGGGTCGCATCTCTCTTCATACTGTTCGTCTGGCTGACGCCGGATGTCTTCACCCCGCCGCTTGGAATAGAGGCCATACTGGAGTACAGGTACTCGGTCTCGAGGTGGGAGGTGTCGAACCTGCCGGCAAAGTGGGTGAACATCGCCCACGGCTTCGCCAAGGGCCGGCGTCTCGACCGCGCGCAGAGACTCGAAATTGTAGACGAATACCTGGAGGCAACGCGCCTTGCCTGGCGGCAGGAGAGGAGGCTGGAGGGGATACAGGCCAGCGTAGGAGGCGCGAATGCGGGCGGCGGAGGCCGTGAGCGGGTAGAGGCTGCCCGCGCCCATCTCAGAGAGCACACGAACAGCCGGGACAGCCTCAGGCCTCTCGCCGAAGAGATTGTGGAGGCCGAGCTGGACGCGGCGCTGGTCGACGCAGGGTTAGGCTCGAGATTCGGACTCCTGTTCCCCCCGGTCGACTTGACCTTCCAGATGCCGCCAACCATCCTGAACATGTCACGCCGCGATCACATAGAGGTGGTGCGGGCGCTCTTCATGGTTCCTGATATGCCCCCCCTGGAGCGTGACAGGATAGAGCGCGAGATCCTCGACACGCACGACCTGTCGGCCTTCGTCGACAATCTCGCCGGTCTCTCCACTTATCCCACGATCGTCACCGACCAGGCTACGCTGCGGTCGGTCCTCCGGACGGCCGTCCACGAGTGGCTCCACGTCTACTTCTTCTTCAGGCCGTTGGGCCGCAACTATTGGGAGACACCGGAGATGTCAAGCCTGAATGAGGCAGTGGCCGACCTGGTCGGTAACGAGCTTGGCGACGCTGCGTACGTCCGCATGGGCGGCGACCTGTCGGTGGCGCAGAGCCGGTATGTGCCGCGCCACGAGCTCAACCCCTTCTTCACCGAGGAGATGCGCGAGACACGGCGCACTGTGGACGAGCTCCTCGAGCAGGGCAAGGTGGAGGAGGCGGAAGAGTATATGAAGGAGCGGTGGTGGCGGCTGCGCCTTGGCGGTTACAGGCTGCGAAAGATCAACCAGGCCTACCTTGCCTTCAGAGGGCGTTACGATGGGCCCGCGTCGGTCAGCCCCATCGGCCCGCAGGTCCGGGCGCTGAGGGCCGCCCACCAAGACACCTTGTCCTTTGTGAAGTCCGTTGAACAGGTCTCGACCTACGAGGAGTTTCTCGATCTCCTGAAGGAAACGGGGATAGACCCGGAGGTTGAATAGCCTTGGCGTTTCACATAGCCGTCACACACGTTGACACCGCTGGCCATCCCCGATAATCTCCCTGTCGGTATGGGCGCTTCCAGTATTACGAAAATCGGGATAGTCGGGGCGGGCCTGATGGGCCACGGCATTGCGTTGCAGTTTGCCCTTCGCGGCCTCGACGTCATGCTGAATGACATTGACCAGGGGATACTCGACGACGCGCTGGCGAACGTGAAGGTCAACCTGGGGGTGCTGCGGGGCCTGGGGCTGGCGAGCGAAGAGGACGAGGAGGCCGTGCCCGCGAGGATTCACACGAGCACGTCACTGGAAGAGAGCATGGCCGAGGTCGATTTCGTCGTCGAGGCCGTGTTCGAGGACATGCCGCTGAAGCTGAGCGTGTTCGAGGCGCTGGACAAGGCCTGCCCCGAGCACACGGTCCTGACCAGCAACACGTCATCCTTCATGACGAGCCAGCTCGCCCCCGCCACGAAGCGCCCGGGCAAGGTGCTCGTTGCGAACTGGTGGAACCCGCCCTACCTGCTGCCGCTGGTCGAGGTGGTGAGGGGACCGGACACGTCCGACGAGGCGCTGGCCGTCACCACAGGCATCTTCGAGAGGATCGGCAAAAGGCCGGTCGTGCTTCAGAAGGAGTCGCTGGGGTTCATCGGCAACCGGCTGCAGTTTGCGCTCCTGCGGGAGGCGCTGTCTATAGTCGCAGCGGGCATCGCCAGCCCGGAGGACGTGGACACCGTGGTGACCAGCAGCTTCGGGCGCAGGCTCGCCGTTGCGGGGCCGCTGGAGGTGTTCGACCTGGCAGGCTGGGACACCATATCGCACATCATCGACCAGCTATTCCCCGCGATAGAGTCGTCGGGCGAGTCGCCGGCGATCATCGAGGGGATGGTCGGGCGCGGCGAGCTCGGGGTGAAGTCCGGCAGGGGCTTCTACGAGTGGGACGACGAGGCCGTGTCGGCTCTCCGGCAGCGGGTCGGCGAGACGCTCGCGGCTATCGACCGCCTCTCGCAGGGAAGGTAAACGTGATCTCCAAGGGAGTTGCATATGATTGAAGGGCTGCACCACACCGGCTTTGTCGTGCGCGACCTGGACAAGGCCGTGGAGTTCTATAGCGGCGTCATTGGGCTGGAGGTCCAGCGCCGGTACGAGCGCACCGGCGCCGGTATCGACCAGGTTGTCGGATACGACGACGCCCATCTCAAGATAGCGCTGCTGGGAGCCCCGGGCGGCGAGCACGTGTTCGAGCTCATCCAGTACCTGAACCCACCGCCGGGAGAGCGGCCGACCGAGGAGCGCAGCGTCCTGGGCGGGAGCCACCTGTGCTTTCTAGTGGGCGACATCGAGACCGCATTCGACAGGGTTGCCCGGAGCGATGCCAGTACGATGAACCGACCCGCGGACGTGGCCCCGGGCCGGACCGCCTGCTACCTGCAGGACCCGGACGGCAACTGGATCGAGCTGATTCAGCTGCGGGAAGAATGATTCGCCTGGCTCTCATAGGCTGCGACAGCGCGGCGTCCTTCGCCGCCATCTCCTCGCGACTGAGCGGGGCGACTATCACTGCTGTGGCGGATAGCGATGCTGCTACTGCGGAGGCGGCCCGCGTCGAGCTAGGCGCTGCTGTATCCAGCGACACGCTGGAGGGACTGCTAACCGCGCACGGGGACGCGTTCGAAGCCGTCGTGGTGGACGCGCCAGTGGATTGCCGGTCCCAGCTGGCTGCCAGGGCGGCAGAGGCTGGCAAGCACGTGCTGGTCGAGACGCCCATCGCCTCGTCGACTGCGAAGGCCGATGGGGTCGCGAGAGCCGCCGAGAAGGCTGGCGTGAGCCTGATGGCGGGGAACCTGGCGCGCTTTGCACCGGCGGGAGCGACTGTTCGGGAGGCGCTGGACTCGGGGGAGATCGGCGAACCGGGTCTGCTGCGCATTCACCGCTGGGAGCCCCTCGGGACTGGAAGCTGGCCCGCTCTCGACGAGGAGCAGGGGAGCGTCGTGGTGCGGAACCTGTCCGCCGATATCGACCTGGCGAACTGGCTCTTCGGCGGCCTGCCTACGGAGGTCTACGCCACCGGGCGGAGGGTCTCCCATGGGGGGATCGACCAGCCGGACTACGTGCAGGTACACCTCGGCTTCGAAGGGGACGGGATGTCGGTCATCGACTATTCGGCCAGCCTTCCCCCGGGGCCGGGGTACCACTTCCTGTCGATGATTGGGTCGAAGGGCGCCGCCTACGCGGACGACCACCACAACGTCACCCTCGTGTACGGGGACGGCGGCACGCGGGCGCTCGATCCCGGGCACGGCTCGGGCCATATCCTGGCCCAGCTCCAGGAATTTGTAGACGCCGTCTCCGAAGGCCGCGACCCGGCGAGGACCGGAGTCGATGGTAGGACCGCCGTCCTTGTCGCCGAGGCCGCGGCGGAGTCGATGTGCAGCGGCAGTACCGCGAGGCTTGCTGGAGGTCAGTATGGGCTCGACTGATCCCACGGTGTTCAGGTTCGCGGCCATCAGCGCCGTGAAGCACGAGTATGTGCCCGTGGGGGTCGCCGCGCACCCGCGATTCGAGCCCGTCGTCGTCGCCGAGGACGCCGACCAGGGCGAGTGGGCGCACGAGCGCAACGCGCAGCTTGCCAGGGACCTCGGCGTGCCGTATATACGCGACGTCGAGAAGGCCATCAGCGACTATGGCGCGGATGTGGCGGTCATCAGCTCGCAGGCCGAGCGGCACTGTGACCTGGCCGTAAGGGCAGCGGACGCGGGCCTCCACGTCATCCAGGACAAGCCGATGTCCACGAGCGTGGCGGAGTGCGACCGTGCGGTCGAGGCAGTGGAGCGCAACGGCGTGAAGTTCATGATGTGGAGCCGCAACTTCATGCCGTCGCTTGTCCAGACGCGAGAGGCCATCGAGAGCGGGGCCGTCGGGTTTCCGCATGCCATACATGTCGACTTCTACTTCGCCTCGGACGCCGGACCGCCCAAGGGCTCGCGGAAGCCGGGCGACCCGCCCATCGACTGGTACGAGTACCAGAAGCAGGCCCACGCGACGGGCCGCGACGGCGGCGTAGGGTCGGAGCCGATGGGCGAGCTGAAGATCGAGGGGATATACCCACTGGCGTACATTCGCATGCTGATCGGCGCAGAGGTGGAGCGCGTATTCGCCCGCACCGCCTCTCACTTCCACCAGGTCAACGTCGACAACGGCGTGGAGGACCTGGCGTCGGTGACGCTGGAGATGGAGCGGGGCATAGTTGGCTCACTGACCATCGGGCGGATTGGGCGCGGCGGCCATACCGACGGCGCCATGATCAAGATTTCGATACTAGGCTCCAAGGGCGCGCTGGTCGTGAACGAGTCGCGCCCGGAGGTCGCCGTCTACCACCGCGATCAGGTGAAAGGGCCGTACAACCGGCGGGTCGCCAATGAGGGCGACTTCCTGATGGTTGAGAGCTTCGCCCGCGCTATAGACACGGATGGGCCGACTCCCCTGGACGCGCGTGCCGGGCGCGCGATTGCCGCCACCGTCGAGGCCGCCATCGAGTCCGGCCGCACGGGCAACCCCGTCGCCGTCGGGTAGGGTCTACGAAAACCGTCATCGCTACTTGCGTGATGGTATAATCGGGCTATGGTTGCGCAAGCCGAAAGGCTCGACCCAGAGTCCCTAGTATCCCGAATCATTGAAGAGCTTCAGGAGAATCCTGAGGCCCAAGCCCTCTTGCTCCGCGCGCTACTCACCAACGAATTCCTCGGCATGCCTGCGCGGCTAGAGCGCGTGGAGGCTGATGTTGCAGAGATGAAGCTAGACATTGCTGCACTGAAGGCAGACGTCGCGGAACTGAAGGCGGACGTGGCGGTTCTGAAAGGAGATGGCCTCGAGGCGAAGGCGTACCGGCAGGTGCGCTCACTTGTTAGCCAGAGGTTCGATTTGCGCAGGTCGCAGGTAGTGCACAGCACCTTGCAGGAAACCAGCCGGCAGCTCTTCGAGCCTGTTGAGACGGCGCTAGAGAGCGGCTCTATCTCTGATGAGCAGGAATCCAGGATACAAGCAACCGATATCATCTTTCGTGCCCAGCGGAAGGTGGACAGATCTCCCATCTGGGTGGCTATAGAGGTGTCCAACGACATCAGCCAGAGCGACATCGAGCGTGCGCGGGAGTCGGCCGAGGCATTGAGAGCGGTATTTCAACAGGACGTCATGGCCGTCGTCGCTGGATACACCATCCGCTCCGAGGACGAAGGGCGAGCCGCTAGAGCCGATGTCCACGTCCTGCTAGTCTGAGAAGCAGCTAGGAGACCCTGAATGATCAATCGAGACCGGCTGGTCGGCACGTTCATCGAGCTGGCCAAGATAGACAGCCCATCGCACCACGAGGACGAGATCGCCGAGGACCTGGTGAGGCGCCTCAAGGCGCTCAGGCTCGACGTGCAGACTGACAGCTACGGCAACATCATTGCCGGAGACGGCGGCGAGAACCCTCTGCTCCTGTCCGCTCACATGGACACGGTGGAGCCTGGGAGGGGCGTCAAGCCATCGATCGTTGGGGACAGGATCGTTTCGGACGGAACGACGATTCTTGGCGGTGACTGCAAGGCCGGCGTATCGGCAATACTCGAAGGGCTGGCGTCGATCCGGGAAGACGGCGGCGACCACGCTCCCATCGAGTTGTGCTTCACGCGGGCGGAGGAGCCGGGTCTGCTGGGTGCCCGCAACCTGGACTACTCGATGATCTCTGCGAAGGACTCCATTGTATTCGATGGCGAGGGGCCGCCCAGCCGGATCACCAACGCAGCGCCGACCTACATAGGCTTCAGGTTCGCCATCGAGGGCCGTGCGGCCCACGCCGGGGTGGAGCCGGAGAAGGGACTCTCGGCGATCCGCATTGCTTCGGAGATGATTACCAGGCTGCCCCAGGGCAGGCTCGACAGCGATACGACCTTCAACGTGGGCACCATCGAAGGCGGCTCCGTGAGGAATGCCGTGCCAGCGAGTGCGACGGTGGTCGGCGAGTTCAGGAGCCTCAACATCGAGGCGATCGACGACATCCACCAGCAGATCGACGGCGTGCTTGACAAGGTGAGGGGCATGTTCCCTGAGGCCGCCATCGACGCCGACTACGTCACCGAGTTCGAGCACTACAGGATCACTGACGACAACCCCCTCATGGTGCGGATACAGGGCGCCATTCGGAGCCTCGGCATGGAGCCGACTATGAAGCCCACCGGCGGCGGCTCCGACGGCAACATCTTCAACCAGAACGGCATCAACGCGGTCGTGGTGGGCATGGCCGACCACAACATGCACACGGTGGACGAGTACGTGACGATCCCCGACCTCGTGGACGCGGCCCACCTCTGTGAGGCCATGCTGAGGAAGGCCTAGACTCCCGGGACGCCCGTCGCTATGAGCCATTCGCAGCAGGATCGAGTCCGGCTGGCCGTCGTTGGGTGCGGGACGATATCCCAGCTCAATGCTCCAGGCTACCTGGAGTACGAGAAGTGTGACGTCGTTGCCCTCTGCGACCCGGTGCGCGAGCGCGCGGAGGGAAGGGCGGCCGAGTGGGGCATCGCCCCGAAGATCTACACGAGCTATGAGCAGCTCCTGGAAGACCCGGACGTCGATGCCGTAGAGCTGCTGACTCCAACGCACCTGCACGCGGAGCAGTCCATCGCTGCGCTGGAGGCCGGCAAGCACGTCTCCTGCCAGAAGCCGGTCGCGGCGACTGTCGAAGAGGCGGACCGAGTCGTCGAGGCAGCCGCCCGCGCTGACACGATCTTCAGGGTTACGGAGAACTTCCTATACTACCCCCCTCTGGTCAAGGCGAAGGAGCTGCTGGACAGCGGGGCGATAGGCGAGCCTTCGATCGTGCGTATGCGCGTCGTTTTGACGGACTTCGAGTCCGATTCTGAAGGGTTCAAGATCGGGCACGACGCTCTGTCCTGGCGGAGGGACGCCGCGCTCAACCCGGGCGGCCTCCTCTACGATGAGGGTGTGCACAAATACGCGACCGCCATGTGGTGGGTCGGGGAACCCGAGAGAGTGTCGGCCATGGTTACGAAGACAGACGACTTCATGGTGGAAGCACCGAGCGTTATCACCTGGAAGTTCAGGGACGTCGACTGCCTCGGCGTGTTCGAGTCCGCGGCCGCTCCTGATATGAGCATCAGAGCGCCGTATTATCCCATCGACGACTTCTTCGAGATACAAGGCTCTGCCGGGACGATATGGGTGACGCGTTGCAGCGGCGAGATGCTGGACCTGCCTCCAGTGATGCTCCACAAGGGCTCGGAGTCTGTCAGCTACCAGGTGCCCATGGACTGGCTGACCGGGTTCGACGGGGCCGCGCGCGACTTCATCGACGGCATCATCGAAGGGCGGCAGCCGATGATGGACGCAGGCATGGCCAGGAAGGTCCTGCAGGCCGCGCTCGCCGCCTACCGGTCGTCAGACACGCAGCGGCCCGTCGATCCGAGAACGATAGCCTGAGCCATGCAGGTCGAGCTGGCATACGGCCGCACAGGGCTGACCATTGAGGTACCCGACGATCAGACGACTGTAGTCGAGCCGACCTACATGCCGGGCCTGCCTGATGTCGAAGCTGCCCTGGTCAATGCCCTGCGCAACCCCGTGGGGTCGGACACCCTCCGCAAGATGGTCGCGCCGGGCCATACGGTCGCCATATCGGTGTGCGACATCACGCGGCCCATGCCCTCGGCCACGGTCCTGCCGGTGTTGCTGGGCGAGCTGGGGCACGTGCCCAGGGACCAGGTGACGATACTGGTCGCTACCGGCACCCACAGGGCGAACACCCGCGAGGAGCTGGAGGAGATGCTGGGGGCGGACGTGGTGCGCGACTACCGGGTCGTCAACCACTCGGCCTTCGATGCCGAGGGATTGACGCACCTTGGCAGCACTTCGGGTGGCATCCCCATATGGCTCAACTCGCACTGGGTGGACGCCGACATACGCATTACGACCGGGTTCGTGGAGCCGCACTTCTTCGCGGGCTTCAGCGGCGGCCCGAAGATGGTTGCGCCCGGTCTGGCCGGGTTCGACACTATCATGGACCTGCATAGCGCCCCGCTGATCGCCGACCCGAAAGCGACCTGGGCCGTGACCGAGGGCAACCCCATCCACGATTCTATACGCGAGATAGCTGCCCTCACCGGAGTCCACTTCAGCCTAGACGTGACCATCAACCGCGACCATGAGATCACGAGCGCGTACGCCGGGGAGCTGTTCGCGGTGCATCGCGCCGCCTGCGACGGCGCGCGTCGGAACGCCATGCGCCCAGTCGCCGACCCATTCGACGTGGTGATAACGACGAACAGCGGCTATCCCCTGGACCTGAATCTCTACCAGGCGGTGAAGGGTATGTCCGCCGCCGCGCTCGTTGCACGAAAGGGTGGCACGATCATCTGCGCGGCCGAGTGCATGGACGGCATCCCCGAGCACGGCGAGTACGGCAGGATGCTGACATCGCGGGACTCGCCCGAAGAGCTGTTGGAGATGATCGACTCCTGGGAGGAGGGCCACCACGACCAGTGGCAGGTGCAGATCCAGTCGCAGCTTCTCATGCGGCACGAGATCTACCTGAAGTCGGGCTACCTGTCTGCCGTCCAGGTCCGGGGAGCTCACTTACGGCCGGCCGAGGACATACAGGCGGTCATCGAGGAGTCGCTGGACCGCCACGGCGGGAGCGAAGCCAGCATGTGCGTGCTGCCCCAGGGTCCGCAGACGATACCGTACGTCGACGCCTGAGCGCCCTGGCGGCGCGTAACGCTTACAACCCAGCCGTCCGTTGCTCGCGCAAGGGACCGACTGGGTTGTCTACTTGAGCAAACACCACAGCCCCGAGCCGCGCGGCTGTGGGACTGCGACTAGTGGAGGAGTTCCTCCCTCTACTGGACTTCGACGGCGGCGCCGGCTTCCTCGAGGACCTTCTTGGCCTCATCGGCTTCGTCCTTGCCGATGGACTCCTTGATGGTCGCGGGAGCGCCCTCGACCACGTCCTTGGCCTCCTTGAGTCCGAGGGTGGTGATGGACCGGACTGCCTTGATGACGTTGATCTTGTTCGAGCCGAAGTCCTTGAGGACGACGTTGAACTCGGTCTGCTCCTCTTCCTCCTGCGCGGCCTCCTCGGCCGCTGCCGGGGCCGCGGCAACCGCAACTGGGGCGGCCGCGCTGACGCCAAAGGCATCCTCGAGCTCCTTCACGAGCTCGGCGAGCTCGAGTACCGACATCTCCTTGATCGCGTCCAGTACCTCTTCCTTGGTGGTCATTTCGCTACTCCTCTGAGTTTGTATTGTCCTGCGTTTGGAAGAGGGCGGGTTTCAAACCCGCCCCTACGCTATCCTTCGGCTGTATCGATCTTGCGCTGGAGCACCCGTGCCAGGGAGGCGACGGGGGCGTCTAGCACATACGCCAGGCTGGTGATGGGAGCCAGGAGCTGGCCCATCAGGCGGGCGATGAGCTCGTCCTTCGACGGCACGTCCGCCAGCTTGTCGACGTCCTCGGCCGTCAGCACCTGCTCGCCCAGGAGGCCGCCTCTTATCGTCATCGGGGAACGGCTGCTGCGGATGAACTCGCGAATGGCCTTGGCCGGGGCGACTGGGTCGTCGAGGCTGAAAGCGATGCCCGTAGGGCCTTCGACGATCTCCTTCATACCCGGCTTGCCGGCTGCGTCCGCCGCCAGGTGGGTCAGCGTGTTCTTGACGACGCGGAACCCTACGCCGTTGCCGCGTAGCGACCGCCGGAGTTCGGTCATCGACTGCACGGACAGGCCGGTGTAGTCGGTGCTGACGACGGCGGTGCAGCTCTCCAGGAGCTCGCGTATGGATTCTACCTGTGCTCTCTTCGCTTCTGTTGGCACTTCCAGCTCCGCAAAAAAATCCCTGAGCCCGCAGACCCAGGGAACAGCAAGGCGCTCCACGCCTTCGATCCTGTTGCCTCGGCGGGCTGGTGTCTTCGTCCGTCTTGCGACGGAGCCCGCTGTCTGCGGCCGGCGCGGGTCTCAGGACCCGCACCGCATCTATTCTACTTTGAGTGCGCTCGTGCTGGCAACGTTGAGCTTCACACTCGGCCCCATGGTGCTCGTGAGGTAGGCGGAGCGAATGAGCTGCCCCTTCACCCCGCCGGGCCTTGCGCGGACTATGCTGCTGACGAGTGTTGCCATGTTCTCGACAAGCATGGACTCCTCAAAACTGGCGCGCCCTATCGGCAGATGCATCAGGGCGGTCCTGTCGAGGCGGTATTCGACCCGCCCCTTCTTCGCTTCGTCGATTGCCCTGGGGACGTCCTCGGCGGGCACCACCGTACCGGTCCTGGGGTTGGGCATCAGCCCCCTGCGGCCCAGGATGCGTCCGAGGCGGCCTACCTTGCCCATCATGTCGGGGGTGGCGATGGATACGTCGAAGTCGACCCACCCGCCCTGTATCTGGGCGATGATATCGTCGTTGCCCGCGAAGTCGGCACCCGCCTCCAGCGCAGCGGAAACGGTCTCGCCCTGGGCGAAGACGAGCACCCTGACCGGCTTGCCAACGCCGTGAGGAAGCACGGCGATGCCCCGGATCTGCTGGTCGGCGTGCCTGGGGTCTGCACCCGTCCGCAGGTGGAGCTCCACTGTCTCGTCGAACCCTGCCGTGGCCGTCTGCTTCACCAGGGACACGGCCTCTTCCGGCTCATATTCGCGGCCCTCTTCCAGCAGGGCCATCGCCTGTTCGAATCTCTTGCCTCGGCTTGCCATGAATCAGTCCTCGAACGGGGCTATGCTTCGCGGTCCACGGTCAGGCCCATGCTTCTCGCCGTTCCTTCGACGATTCTCATAGCGCCGTCGATGTCCGTGGCGTTCAGGTCTTTCATCTTCAGCTCGGCGATCTCCTTCACCTTGGAGGCAGGCACCGAGCCCACCTTCTCGGCGTGCGGCTCGCTGCTCCCCTTCTCAATGCCCGCGGCCTTCTTCAGCAGAGAGCCTGCCGGGGGAGTGCGAAGCTCGAAGGAGAATGACCGGTCCTCGTATATCGTCAACGCCACAGGCACGATGTTTCCTGCCTGGGACGACGTGCGCTCGTTGTACTCCTTGACGAAGCCCATGATGTTGACCCCGTGGGGTCCCAGGGCCGTTCCAACGGGAGGGGCCGGCGTCGCTTTGCCGGCCTCGATCTGGAGCTTGATGACGGTCCTGACTTTCTTGGCCAACTAGCCCTCCTTCTCTACCTGCAGGAAGTCAAGCTCGACTGGCGTCTCTCTTCCGAAGAACGACACGAGTATCTTGACCTTTGCGCGGTCGGGATAGACCTCGTCGACCACACCCATGAAGTCCACGAAGGGGCCGTCGGTAATCCGAACGGACTGGCCCTTCTCGAGTCCCACGCTCACCCTGGGCTGCGGTGAGGACATGAGGCTCAGTATCCTCTCGACCTCTTCGTCCTCCAGGGGGACGGGCTTGGGCCGTTGGTCGTTCTCGTCCTCGGCCGACACGAAGCCGGTGACGCCGGGCGTGTTCCGCACGACATACCAGCTCTCGTCGTCCATCTTCATGTTGACCAGTATGTAGCCGGGGAAGACCCTGTTCCGCCTGGGCTTCTTCCGACCGTCCTTGATCTCGACCTCTTCCTCAGTGGGGACGACCACGTCGAAGATCTTGTCCTTTACCTCCATCGTCTCGATGCGGAGGTCCAGGTTCTTCTTGACGCGCTCCTCCTGACTGGAGTACGTGTGGACGATGTACCAGCGGGTCTCTATGTCTGTAACGGAAGCCATGATCAGCGGAGCACTATCTCGAATAGACGTGTGAAACCGAGGTCCACCAGCCCGAGGAATGCGCCGACGGCCCCGGCCACGACGATCACCATGATCGAGAGCCGGATGGTCTCCTCGCGCGTCGGCCAGGTGACTCGCCGCAGCTCCGCTATGGTTTCGCCGATGAAACGCACGCTGAATACGCGCCGGCTAGCCTCGTTGACCACGGCTCGCTACCGGACCTCTCGGTAGAGCTTATGGGTCCTGCAGCGTGGGCAGTACTTCCTCAGCTCCAGCCGGTTGGGGTCGTTTCGCCGGTTCTTGGACGTGTGATAGGTCCTCTCGCGGCAGTCGGTGCAGCCGAGATTGATGAGGACCCTGCTATCGCCCTTCCTGGCCATATATCACGCCCCTCGAGCTATGAGACCACTTCCGTGATGACGCCGGAACCGACAGTCCGTCCGCCCTCTCTCACGGCGAACCTGAGCTGCTCGTCCAGCGCGACGGGCATGATCAGCTTGATGTCCATCTCGATGTTGTCGCCCGGCATGACCATCTCCACGCCGTCGGGGAGCTTGATCTCGCCCGTAACGTCCGTGGTGCGGATGTAGAACTGGGGCTTGTATCCGGTGAAGAAAGGCGTGTGGCGGCCTCCCTCTTCCTTGGTCAGCACGTACACCTGTGCCTTGGCATCGGTGTGTGGCGTGATGCTGCCTGGGGCGGCGAGCACCTGGCCACGCTCGATGCCATCGCGTTCGATGCCGCGCAGGAGCACTCCAACCGCGTCGCCCGGCTCGCCCTCGTCCAGGGTCTTATGGAACATCTCCACGCCGGTGACAACGGTCTGGTGCGTGTCCTTGATGCCCACGATCTCGATCTGGTCGCCCACGTGGACGATGCCCTTCTCGACCCGGCCGGTAACCACGGTGCCGCGGCCCTTGATGCCGAACACGTCCTCGACCGGCATCAGGAACGGCTGGTCGCGCGGGCGCTCGGGCACGGGTATGTACTCGTCGACCGCGTCCATGAGCTCCCAGATGCCCTTGCCCCACTCGGACTCGCGGGACGAGTCCTCCGCCTCCAGCGCGTTCAGCGCACTGACGCGAACGATGGGGATGTCGTCCCCCGGGAACCCGTACTCGGACAGAAGCTCGCGCAACTCGAGCTCGACCAGCTCGAGGAGCTCCTCGTCGTCCATCGCGTCGACCTTGTTAAGGGCGACTACCATCGCGGGCACCTCCACCTGGCGTGCCAGGAGGATGTGCTCGCGCGTCTGGGGCATCGGGCCGTCCGGGGCGCTGACCACGAGGATTGCGCCGTCCATCTGGGCGGCGCCCGTGATCATGTTCTTGATGTAGTCGGCGTGGCCGGGGCAGTCCACGTGTGCGTAGTGGCGTCCCTCGGTCTGGTACTCCACGTGCTGGATGGCGATGGTGACGCCTCGCTCCTTCTCCTCCGGCGCGTTGTCGATGCTGTCGAAGGGCCGGAAGTCGGCCATACCTGCCGATGCCAGGGTCTTGGTGATCGCGGCTGTGAGGGTCGTCTTGCCGTGGTCCACGTGACCGATGGTGCCGACGTTTACATGGGGCTTATCTCGTACGAACTTCTCCTTCGCCATTCTCGCTCCTCAGTTTTTAGTTTCCTTGCGAAAGCCCTCAAGCAGACTCGAACTGCTGACCTCGTTCTTACCAAGAACGCGCTCTACCGCCTGAGCTATGAGGGCATTTCAAGCCGTGCTTCCGGGCCTTTTTCCTTTGGTGGAGGGAGTAGGATTCGAACCTACGTAGCCCTTCCGGGCGCCAGATTTACAGTCTGGTGGATTTAACCACTCTCCCATCCCTCCTCGTACCAACAATTCAGTGTAGCACAAGCCCTTTCGCCATTCCAAGCCGCGCACCCCCTCGTCTCTCCTGATCCCAGGGTGCTGGGCGACAGTACCGAGAGTGAGGAAAGCCCCAGAGGGGACTCGAACCCACTAACCTGCCGATTACAAATCGGCTGCGCTACCGTTGCGCCACTGGGGCATGGGCCTCCGCAAACACAAAGGCGGCTACGCGCTGGGAATCCAGCAGTAGCCTAGGACAAAGTATAGCCGAGGCAGGCGCCCCAGGTCAATGAGTTATGGGTGGCCGGCGGCGGCGGGGCCCAGTGATGTGGCGTAGCCGATCAGCTTGTAGGCCAGCTTCGCGGCCGTAAAGGCGCACGCCTCCGGGCCCTCGCCCGGGCTCAGCTCCACGACGTCGAACCCGACTATCCGCTTTCGCTCGGCGATGTGCCTCAGGAGCCTCGTCGCCGAATGCCAGGACATGCCGCCGGGCTCCGGCGTCCCCACGGCGGACATGATCGATGGGTCCAGAACGTCCAGGTCTATGCTGACGTAGACCGTATCGGAGAGGCGGTCCACGACCTCCTGCAGGATGCCGCCCACGTCGGCAGTCTCGTTCGGCCAGAAGTAGACAGGCAGCTCCTCGCCGTCGATGAAGCGACGCTCGGCCTGGCTCAGGCTGCGGACCCCCACCTCGACGAGGGGGCACATCTCCAGGACCCTGCGGGCCGTGCACGCGTGGCTCCAGGGGCTGCCCTGGTAGTCGTCCCGCAGGTCGGCGTGGGCGTCGAGGTAGAGGACCGACAGGTCTGGGTGGCGGCGCTCGAATGCCCGCACGGCCCCCACGGTAATGCTGTGATCGCCGCCCAGGAGCCCGACTATGGCGTCCCCTGCCAGGGTTTCGGAGACGGCCCCGTCGACCCTGTCTATCATGCCCTCGGGGCCGCCGGCGAACGGCTCGACCTCGGGCGCCGTTTGTATGCCGACGTCGGATATGACCCTGTCCAGCTCCAGGTCGTAGTCCTCGAGCTCGCGGGAGGCCCTGATGATCGCCCGCGGGCCGTCACGGGATCCAGTGCGGTAGGAGGTCGTGGCGTCGTAGGGGACGGGGATGAGTGTGACGGCGGGCCGGCTGGACTCATCGGGAGGAAGGCCCAGGAAGGTGTCCCAGGCGCGCGGGACCTCTACCGGCGCAGGGGGGCCGTCAGCCATTGCGCTGCATCGTGGAAGAGATCGTCACTCGCTCCCTGACCATCTCCCGGTGCGCCTCGCGCGGCGACGAGTACTCCACGCCCCGCTCCATCGTCCAGGACTTCGCCTCGTCGATCTGGAAGAACCTTTTTACGTCAGCCAGCGCAGCTTCGGCATCGAAGTCCTTGCAGGAAAAGACATCTATGTTGACGTAGCCCCTGTCTGGGAATGTGTGGATGCTGATGTGGCTCTCTGCAATGATGACGAACCCGGACACGCCCCAGTCCTCCGGCACCTTGCCCCTGTAGGTGTAGACCTGGGGCGGCGAGATCTTCGTCATGCCGATGGCGTCTGGGTATTCGTCGAGGAAACGGCGGACGAGGCCGGTGTCCTCCAGGACCTTTGGGTCGGCCCCGTAGCCGTCTATTGCCAAGTGCAATGTATACCTCGCGGGTCTGCTGGGACAGTTGCCGTTGGCGCCCGGCCCGATTGTCCCGGTCGGCCACCCAGTCAACAGATTATCACGGCCCGGCCCCCCGCGACACGGCAGGACCCAAGTGCATACGACGGTGGGCTGGGCGGGAAACTATCGATTCTGGCGTCAGCGCACGCGGATACCCTTTACCCCGGCGTACTGCCGTATTAGAATCAGAGTTACCCCGACGCAGGAGCGTAGCTCAGCTGGTAGAGCAGCGGTCTCCAAAACCGCAGGTCGCGGGTTCGAATCCTGCCGCTCCTGCCAACACTTCACCCAAGGACCTTGCGGTTTCTGGCTTTTCGGTCCGTCGCCGCTTCGGAATCGCGTCGAAGAATCATGGGAGAGTAAGGTCCGAAAACGCTGTCCGTGGCGTCTGGCAGTTCCTCATCCATCTGACAGCTCGGCGCCGATGGCCTCGGCCACCAGCGTCACCAGCTCAACGATGGTCTCCTCGGTCGGTATCCGCCTCTTGCTTTCCCACAGGCTCTATTGTTGTTGATCGTGGCTCCACCTCAGGAAACTCTATGCAATTGACATCTGGCTTGCCAGACCTTATGGTCACCACTGAGACGGGATTCGACATCTTGCGAAAAACTCTCTTCGACATCTTGCGGAAAACTCTCACTAAGGGAGACGTCCGACAGTGAACGTTCCCGGGACCGCCGGAAGCCCCCTATGACGGCGGAGCATGCAGGTTTCAGGCACCCCTTGGTGGCCACGGTGGACGCATTTGACCACATCGAGCGCCTGGGGCTGAACGGCAACGCCGGGACGACGTTGACCAACGAGGTCGAGGCGATGAACGCCTTCTCCCAGGTGCTGGTCAGCGGCCACGCCCCCAGTAGTCTGCAAGTCGGAAGCAATATCCGGGGTAATGTCGCGTCTACGGACGACGAGTTTCGCGATATGTCTATCCGGACCATCCTCGACTACGTGGACGTGGCCCAGCGCTATCCTCATCTGAAGCTGGTCAATATGCACTTCGCGCCGAAGAGGTGGGTCGACGAGACGCTGGACCAATACCAGACAGGCACCTATGATCGCCTCATCGATGGGATAAGGAAGATCGCCGCCTTCGCCGAACGGCGCGGAATCCAGATAGTCTTGGAAAACAATTGCGCCTACTTCGAACTCAACGGCATCGCGGACGACGTGCCGGCAGAGAAGATGGACTGGGCCGACAAGAACGAGTACTTCGGTGTGTCTCCTGAGGAGTGGACGCAGGTATGCGAGGACGTCGACCGTCCCAACGTGGGTCTCTGCCTTGACACAAGTCACGCCTGTACCTATGCCCATATCTTTCCGGAGGACCGGCGCACGGAGCGTATGCTGGCCTTCCTGGCCAAGCCTCACCTGATACGGCACGTTCACTGGAGCGACAACTACCTCTACGACACCCGAGGCCGCAATGACTCCCACGTTTCCGTCGGGAAGGGCTCTCTGCCCACCGAGCTGCACAGGGGCATCAAGGGGCTCGACGCCGTCATACTTCTGGAGCACTTCTACACCATCGAGGAACTGGAACAGGAGTTGGAGTACGTCAACGCCCTCTAGCTGGCTGATGGAATGGGGGGGGGTGTGCCCCGATGCCACATCGGGGCCGGGAGTCCGAGAGCCTCATATGCCTGCTCCGGACCGGGGTGTCTCTCAGATGTGATTTCTTCCCCCTTCCTGGCCTGTGTAGACCGGACACAGGGTGGACGGCCAGCCGGCAGCAAACGAGGCAGGTGACCAGGTGACAACTGAAGAGAGAAAACGCGAGATCTTCGCCCAGCCCAGCGCCGCCAAAGAGGTCTACGTGCCCGACGGCCATTACGTCAACGGCCATATCATCGTCCGGGGACCTGATGGCCTATGGCACCTGTTCTACGAGCCGGCTTATCGGGGCCAGCCTCCGTCTTCATTCGACCATGCGACCTCCGAAGACCTGCTTACGTGGACACATCACGGTACCGCAGTGGAGGCGGGAGGCCCGGGCGACTGCGACGCCTATGAGGTAGGCGACGGCTGTATCATCGAGCACGAGGGGCGCTGGCATCTGGTCTATCAGGCGAGGCCATACCTGGGCGCCAGCCGCCGCTTTGCCATGGCTGTATCCGATGACCTGTGGAACTGGTCCAAGTACCCGGGGGATGGCTCTCCCACCTTCATCCCCGACCGCGAGCTATCTGGCTGGCGGGAAGAGGGGATGATGGAGTGTAAGGACCCGTCTATCATCTACCAGGACGGCACGTACTACATGTACTACGTCTGCCAGAAGCTGGTAGAGCCCGTCGACGACCCCTTGAAGCAGACCCATACTGGTATAAACGTGGCGACCTCGACCGATCTGGTCAACTGGGAGGACCATGGAGCCGTGATCGAGGACCGGTGGATCACCAATCCGATGTTCGGTCCGTGGGGTTACGAGACGCCAAGAGCGGTGCAGCATGACGGCAAGGTGTATATGTTCGTGATGTACTTCTACGGCCTGCAATATACGGTCGGAGACGATCCTTTCCACTTCGGCCCGTGGCAAGTCGTGGGCCCGTGGCACGCTCCTGTGATCTTCAACGACGATGAGGACCGCTGGTACATCACCCACGGTATGAACCCCTTTGGCAAGCTCTCGACCAGGCCCCCCAAGGCCGGGCCATTCAGAGGTCTATATGTCGCAGGTCTGGAGTGGAGCGAAGGGGTCCCGGTACCGGTGGACCTGCGCGCCGTGATGGAGGACTGGCCGTGGCAGCGCGAGGGCGGTCGGTAGCGGCAGTGAACGAGCATAGTGGGCCGGCCGGCACGAGGCAGGTGACCAGGTGACAACTGAAGAGAGAAAACGCGAGCTCTTCGCCCAGCCCAGCGCGGCCAAAGAGGTCTACGTGCCCGACGGCCATTACGTCAACGGCCATATCATCGTCCGGGGACCTGATGGCCTCTGGCATCTATTCTACGAGCCGGCTTATCGGGGCCAGCCTCCGACTTCATATGACCACGCGACCTCCGAAGACCTGCTCACGTGGACACACCACGGGACCGTAGTGGAGACCGGAGGCCCGGGCGACTGCGACGCTTATGAGGTTGGCGACGGCTCAATCATCGAGCACGAGGGGCGCTGGCATCTGGTCTATCAGGCGAGGCCATATCTAGGCGCCAGCCGCCGCTTTGCCATGGCTGTATCCGATGACCTGTGGAGCTGGTCCAAGTACCCGGGGGATGGCTCTCCCACTTTCATCCCCGACCGCGAGTTATCCGGCTGGCGGGAAGAGGGGCTGCTGAAGTGTCAGGACCCGTCTATCATCTACCAGGACGGCACGTACTGTATGTATTACTGCTGCCAGAAGCTGGTAGAGCCCATCGACGACCCCTTGAAGCAGACCCATACTGGCATAAACGTGGCGACCTCGACCGATCTGGTCCACTGGGAGGACCATGGAGCCGTGATTGAAGACCGGTGGATCACCAATCCGCTGAACGGTCGGTGGTGTTTCGAGACGCCAAGAGCGGTGCAGCATGACGGCAAGGTGTATATGTTCGTGATGTATGTCTACGGCCTGCAGTATGCCGTCGGAGACGATCCTTTCCACTTCGGCCCGTGGCAAGTCGTGGGCCCGTGGCACGCTCCTCAGATCTTCAACGACGATGAGGACCGCTGGTACATCACCCACTCGATGAACCCCTTCGGCAAGCTCACGACCATTGGCAGGAAGGCCGGGCCATGGATGGGTCTGTATATCGCAGGGCTGGAGTGGAGCGAAGGGGTCCCCATACCGGTGGACCTGCGCGCCGTGATGGAGGACTGGCCCTGGCAGCGCGAGGGCGGTGGGTAGTCGCCGCCCCTATTGGTGTTCGGGTCGGCGGTGTCTCGCCTGCTCGACCCCGAAGATCTGGATACATGATGGCGGCGGACCTGGTCGCGACAAAGTCGGTTGTGGGCATAGCTCCTACCGCCATTCTTAGCCCTGCACCTCGAGAGCATGGGAAGGTGACAAATGACAACTGAAGACCGAAAGCGAGAGCTATTCGCCCAGCCCGGCGCGGCCAAGGAGGTCTATGTGCCCGACGGCCACTACGTCAATGGTCACATCATCGTTCGGGGGCCTGATGGCCTGTGGCACCTGTTCTACGAGCCGGATTATCCGGGCGAAACTCCGTGTTCATATGACCATGCGACCTCCGAAGACCTGCTCACCTGGACACACCACGGGACCGTGGTTGAGGCCGGGGGGCCGGGCGACTGCGACGCCTATGAGGTAGGCGACGGCTGTATTATCGAGCACGAGGGGCGCTGGCATCTGGTCTATCAGGCGAGGCCATATCTGGGCGCCAGCCGCCGCTATGCCATGGCCGTATCCGATGACCTATGGAGCTGGTCCAAGCACCCGGGGGACGGCTCTCCCACTTTCGTCCCCGACCGCGAGCTATCCGGCTGGCGGGAAGAGGGGGTGATGGAGTGTAAGGACCCGTCTATCATCTATCAGGACGGCACGTACCATATGTACTACTGCTGCCGGAAGTTCGTAGAGCCCGTCATGGACGAGGCCGAAAGGCAGACCCGCGCCGGCATCAACCTTGCGACCTCCACAGACTTGATCCACTGGGAAGATCACGGCTCTGTCATCGAGGACAAATATAATTGGAACCCTCTCGCGGGCCCACCGGGCTTCGAGACGCCAAGGGCGGTGCAGCGTGACGGCAAGGTCTATGTGTTCGCGAGGCACTTCCCCGGCGGCCTGCATTATACGGTCGGAGACGATCCTTTCCACTTCGGCCCGTGGCGTTTCGTGGGCCCGTGGCACGCACCTGTGATCTTCAACGACGATGAGGACCGCTGGTACATCACCCACTCGTACAACCCCTTCGGCAAGCTCTCGACCAGGCCCCCCAAGGCCGGGCCATGGAGGGGTCTGTATGTCGCAGGGCTGGAGTGGAGCGAAGGGATCCCGGTACCGGTGGACCTGCAGGCCGTGATGGAGGACTGGCCCTGGCAGCGCGAGGGCGGTGTGTAACGGCAGTGAAGCTGGTCGCGGACATAGTCGGTTGTGGGCATAGCTCCGAATCTCCCAAGGTACACTAAGGTGTCTGACTTCGAGTACCTCATCACACCAGGAGGATGAGATGCTGATCATTGACGGCGACTACCCGATGGCCATTGGCGCGCTCAGCTGGGACAGGGACCATACGTGGGACCTCAGCCGGATCCGCACCGCCGAGGAGGGCACGGTGAAGTACGGGCACTGGCCCGACGCGTACACGATGGCCAGCCTTCCTGAGATGCGGAAGGCCGGGATGGCGGCGGCCCTCGTGAAGGTCTGCTCGTGCGTCAAGAGGCCCGGGCATTCGCACGGGGAGTACCGGACCCAGAACATCGCCTATGCGTCGTCCATGGGGCAGCTTGCGTACTACGAGCTGCTGGAGTCGCTGGGCGAGGCGTCGATACTCGGCACGAGAGAGGCGTTCAGCTCGCTGATGGGGAAATGGGAGTCAGCCGAGTCCTTCGACGATCTGCCTGTAGGCTTGGTGATAGGCATGGAGGGGGCCGACGCCGTGGTCTGGCCCGAGCAGATCCACGAGTGGTGGGGCAACGGCCTGCGGGTCGTGAGCCTCTCGCACTACGGTGTCAGCGCATACTCGCACGGCACCTCGACCGGGACGGACGGCGGTCTCATGCCTCCGGCAAACGCGCTGCTCAAGGAGATGGACAGCCTCGGCATGATCCTGGACGTGACCCACACGTCGGACGCCTCGGTGCGCGAGGAGCTGGAGATATTCGAGGGGCCCCTGCTAGCGAGCCACCAGAACTGCCGCGCCGTCACGCCCGGGGAGCGGCAGCAGCCCGACGACATACTGATGGCGGTGATCGAGCGCGGCGGGGTCATCGGCGCGTCGATGGACACGTGGATGATATACAAGGGCGGCCTCGACTGGATGGGCCACATCCCGAGCCCGTGGGAGGTCTTCCCCCGCGAGTCGGTCACGCTGGAGGACTACGTCGACCACATCGACTATGTGTGCCAGCTCGCGGGCAATTCACGCCACGCGGCCATCGGCGGCGACACGGACGGGCAGGGCGGTGTGCCGGAAGCGCCCTATGAGATCGACACGGTGGTCGACTATCTGAAGGTCGCGGATGTGCTCGACCGGCGGGGCTACGGCACCGAGGACATCGAGAACATCATGTACCGCAACTGGCAGCGGTTCTTCGAGACGTGGCTGCCGTCGGAGGCGGATCTCTAAGGGCAGTCTACCTCCTCCTTCTCGTCCGCCATTCCGGCATCGAGCCGGAATTCATGCCCGCATTGGGACGCGCAGCGTTGTTTTGGGCCGGCGAGGCCCCACCCCGCTCCCTGGGTTCCTGCCTGCGCAGGAACCCAGGGAAGGTCACCCTCACCCCAACCCTCTCCCATCGAGGGACAGGGGGCCGATCAGCTACGGGCTCTCGGTTGTCCACTGGTCGTAGAGGTCTTGGAGCAGGGATGCGGTGCGCTCGATCTGCCTGCCGAGGCGTCGGCCGCGGCGGTGCTCGCCCCGGTTGAAGGCGTCGGTTGCCTGCCGCTCCAGGTCGAGCTTCTCGGCCTCCGCCTCCTGTATGCGGCGCTCCAGCGATGCGACCCTGTCCCTGTGCTGCGCCCGCTCGACCCTGGCCCGGACCCTGCTCCGCTCCCTGGTCTTGACCCGTCCGCGCACAGGGCCCTCCAGGGCCTGCCTGGCGTACCAGAACTCGCTGAAGTTGCCGTCGAAGGAGACGAGCTTGCCGTCCTGCAGCTCGACCACCCGGTCGACCACCTTGTCGAGGAAGTAGCGGTCGTGGGACACAACCAGGATGGTGCCGGCGTAGTCCTCAAGGGCCTCCTCGACCGCCTCGCGCGTCGGTATGTCCAGGTGGTTGGTCGGCTCGTCGAGCACGAGGAGGCTCGGCCTGACCGCCATGAGGCGCGCCAGCTGGAGCCGGTTTCGCTCGCCGCCTGAGAGGTCGGCGACCTTCTTGTCCAGGTCTTCCCATCCGAAGAGAAACCGCCTGAGCAGCCCGAATGCCTCGTTGCTGCTGATGGCCGCGCCGGCGCCGACCTCCTCCAGGATGGTGCGCTCGGGCCTGAGCACCTCCTGCTCCTGGGCGGCGTACCCGAGACGGATGCTGGGGCCTATCCGGATGGTGCGGCTGTCCCAGGCCCCCTTCTCGACGAGGTCTCTGAGCAGGGTGGTCTTGCCCGCGCCGTTGGGGCCCACGAGAGCCACGCGCTCGCCGCTGGCGATGTGCAGGTCTGCATCGTCGAAGAGCTGCCGGTCGCCGAATGCCCTGCTGTAGCCGCGCACCTGGACGGCTATGTCGGACCGGGTTGCCTCGGTCGTGAAGCTGGCGCTCACGGCCCTCCGGCTCAGAACGGGCTTCTCGACGGCCTGTCTCTTCTCCCTCTCCAGCTGGGACCTGCGCGCTCGGAGCCTCCTGCCCCAGGCGGGGTCGGCTTTCGACCTCGCTATCTGCTCGAAGCGCTTCACCAGGGCCTCGAGCTGGGCGAGGCGCTTCTGGTTGACGACGTAGTCTCGCTGCTGGGATATCAGGCGGCGCAGCTTCTCTCCGCGGTAGTCGGAGTACCCGCCGCTGTACTCCTGGATGCGGCCGCCTTCCAGCTCCAGTATTCCGCCAACGACACGGTCGAGCAGGTACCGGTTGTGGGAGACGATGAGGACTGTCCCGCCGAACTTGGCCAGGAAGTCCTCGAGCCACGCGACGCCCATGTAGTCCAGGTGGTTGGCGGGCTCGTCGAGGAGGAGCAGGTCGGGCTCGGACAGGAGGGCGTGCGCCAGCGAGAGGACGTTCTTCTCGCCGCCGGACAGGGATGTCACCCGCTGCCGCTCCTTGCCGCCAAGTCCGAAGGCGTCTAGAAGCGCCTGCGCCCGCCGCGGCCAGGTATCGCCATCTATGCGGTCGAACGCGTCGCGGGCACGCTGGTAGGCCCGCAGCGCCCTGTCCATCTCGCTGGCGGATGAGCGGGCGAGTTCCTCTTCCTGGAGGTGAAGGGCCTCGGCGATGGGGTTGTACTCGGCCAGGAGCCAGTCTATGACCGTCGCGTCGGTGTCCTGCTCGAAGTGCTGGGGCACGTAGCCGACCCGGGCGCCGGGGTCGAGGTAGACGGAGCCACCGGTCACGGGCTCGCGGCCGGTGAGGACCTTCAGGATGGTCGTCTTGCCCGATCCGTTGGGGCCGATCAGGCCGAGCTTCTGGCCGGAGTTGATCTCGAAAGATGCGCCCGTAAGGACCGGCTGGGCGCCGTAGTGTGTTGTGACGTTGTGGAGGTTGGCTATCCGCATTGTGGGAACTCCTGTGTCTGCCAGGGCTTGTTCCCGTCCCGGACCGCCAATGCCGGGGAGTCGAAGCGGGGAGCTACGGCGGGGCGCAGCTCATGGGGCTTGTCGTTCGATTAGCCGTCGAGGGAGTCGGGGAGGGAACACTTGTTCGTGTTCGCAGGACGCACCTGTACAAAGCGCGCGCAGTCAGCTTGCTACGCGCATCATCCAGACCAGGCGGCCTATGTCCCTGACTTCTATCAAGAGTCACCTGTCGCAGGGGCAGGATGCGATTGTAACACAGAGGGTTCGTCCGGTATCCAGAGCGACGGGAGGGCGGGATTCAAACCCGCCCCTACGGTTTGGAGACGAGTGGCGTGGTGGTTCAGGCCGCCTCTGTACATCGCGCACGTCTGCCCCCAGCGGGCGGACACGTGGGTCCGCCCCTACGGCCTGGCAGTTGGGAACGGCCTGGCAGTCGGCGGCGCAGCGTGATGGGTGAACGTCAGTGGGCGGAGAGGAAAGCCAGGAGCTCGGCGGTGACCTCGTCGGGGGCCTCCTCAGGGAGGAAGTGGCCGCAGTCGATGGCCCGGCCCTGGACGCTCTCGGCCCGCTCGCGCCAGACATCTAGCATCTGCAGGTTCGCGCCCGTCTGCCAGCCGCGCCGCTTGGCCATGTTGCCGGCCCAGAGGACGAGCATGGGACACGTGAGCTTCCGGCCCCTGTCGGCCTCGTCGTGCACGAGGTCCAGCTCGACCGAGCGGTAGTCCATGCAGGTGGCGCGCACCGTCTCGGGGTTGGAGAAGCAGCGCAGGTACTCGGCGTACGCTTCCGGGGTTATCGCGCCCTCCACGGCCGCCCATCGCTCCAGCAGGAAGTCCAGGTACAGCTTCGCGTTACTGCCGATCATGGTTTCCGGGAGGGGAGACGGCTGGCGCATCAGGTGCCAGTGGAACCAGGCGAAGGAGAGGGACGCGTCCATGTTCTCGAATGCCGCCTGGGAGGGGACGACGTCCAGCGACGTGAACGTCCGGACGCGTTCGGGGTGGTCGAGTGCCATCCGGTGGCCGACCCGGGCGCCCCTGTCGTGGCCGACTACGTGGTACGAGTCGAAGCCCAGTGAGTCCATCACCTCGACCTGGTCCTGCGCCGTCGTGCGCTTGCAGTAGACCTCGAGGCCGCCATCTGAGGGCGGCTTGCCGCTGTCGCCGTAGCCACGGAGGTCCGGGACTACCACGGAGAACCGCTCGGCCAGCGGCGGGGCGACCTTGTGCCACATGATGTGGTTCTGCGGATAGCCGTGCAGCAGCAGCACCGGATCGCCGCTCCCGGCATGGACCAGGTTGATGGTGGTGCCTGAGGTTTCGATCTCTGTCCTGTTGAAGCCTTGGAACATCTTCATCTCCCCAACTGAGCTTTAGACATGTTGATCCACCAGTATCGGATTGCCGTCCGGGTCCAGAGCCACAAAGCTTGCCGGGCCCGTGCTGTCTTCGTCCGCTTCACTCTGCAGAACGACACCGCTTGCCTTCAGCCGCCTTTGCAGTTCGCGCACATCAGTAAAGGAGTCAAGCGGTTGAGCCTCTCCGTCCCAACCGGGATTGAAGGTCAGGATGTTCTGCTCGAACATCCCCTGGAAGAGACCGATAGTGGCACCGCCGTTTCTGAGGACTTGCCAGTGTTGCGAGGGGTCGCCTCCCACAACCTTGAACCCGAGTTTCTCGTAGAAATCCCTTGAGGCCTCAAGGTCATTGACGACCAAGCTAACCGAAAAAGCACCAAGTTCCATGTTCCGTTGCCCCCGGGCATCTCTCGAATTCTCTCAGCGCTACCATTCCTATGTTGTACCGGCTCCTGGGGCGTCCAGGTCGATTTCACCCGAAGCGATCCGCCGCAGGGTGTCGACGTACAGGCTGTGCTCGACCGCGAGCACCCTCTCGGCCAGCGTCTCGGGCGTGTCGCCGTCTTCCACGGCCACCCTTCGCTGGGCCAGGACGGCCCCCTGGTCGATCCGCTCGTCGACGAGGTGAATGGTCGCGCCGGTGACCCCGTCGCCGGATGCCAGCACGGCCTCGTGGACGGCTAGGCCGTAGAATCCGCGGCCGCCGAACTTGGGCAGGAGGGCGGGGTGCACGTTGACGATGCGGTTGCGGAAGCGGGCGATTGTCCGCGGGCCGAGCTCCTTCATGTATCCGCCGAGCACGACGAGGTCGACGCCGTGCCGCTCCAGTATGCCGACGATGGCCCGGTCGCGGGCATCGTCGTCGGTGTGGGTCACCGTGCTGACGTGGAAGCGGGGGATGCCGGCATCCGCGGCCCTGCTGAGGGCCCTAGAGCGGGAGTTGTTGCTGATGACCACGCGCGGCTCGGCGTCGAGCTGGCCTTCCCGGCAGGCGTCGATGACCGCCTGCATGTTGCTCCCCCCGTGCGAGGCGAGAAAGCCCAGGCCCATCCGCCGACCCGGGGCTCCATTCAACGCCTTGTGCCCGTAGCGATCAAACCAGTCCGGCGATGACTTCACCCATGCGGGTGGTGCCTACTACGTCGCCGCCGTCCGCGGCGATGTCGGGCGTGCGGTATCCCTCGGCCAGGACGCCGTCGACGGCTCGCTCCACCGCGTCGGCTTCCTCGTCCATCCCCAGGGAGTAGCGCAGCATCATCGTCGTGCTGAGGACCATGCCGATGGGGTTGGCGATGCCTTGGCCGGCGATGTCCGGGGCGCTGCCGTGGATGGGCTCGTAGAGGGAGACGACCCTCCTGCGGCGACCGCCGCTAGCGGGCATGGAGGCGAGGCTGGCGGAGGGAAGCATGCCCAGCGAGCCAGCGAGGACCGCCGCCTCGTCGGAGATGATGTCGCCGAAGGTGTTCTCGCCGACGATCACGTCGAACTGCGCCGGCGCGCGGATGATCTGCATTGCCAGGTTGTCGGCGTACATGTGCTCCAGCTCGACGTCCGGGTACTCGGAAGCCATCTCCGTGGCCATCTCACGCCACAAGCGCGAGGTCGCCATGACGTTGGCCTTGTCGGTCGAGGTGAGCTTACCCCGCCGCCCCCGGGCCAGCTCGAATCCGACGCGCAGGATCCGCTCGATCTCCTTCTCGGTGTATTTCAGGGTGTCCACGGCGCGGCGGCCGCGAGAGGTATCCCACCGCTTCTTGGGCTTGCCGAAGTACAGGCCGCTCGTCAGCTCCCGCACGACCATGATGTCTACGCCCTTCAACAGGTGAGGCTTGATCGGGCTGGAGTTGATGATTGCCGGGAAGACCTTGACGGGCCTGAGGTTCGCGAACAGGTCGAGGCCCTTCCGGATGGCGAGGATGCCGTCCTCGGGCCTGGTTGCCGCGTTCGGGTCGTCCCACTTAGGGCCGCCTACCGCTCCGAAGAGCACGCCGTCGACCCCATCGCAGACCTCCAGCGTCTCGTCGGGGAGCGGGGTGCCGAAGTCGTCGATGGCGTTGCCGCCGATCCTCCCGTAGCGCAGGTCGAAGTCGTGCCCGAACCTGGAAGCGACGGCGTCGAGGACCTTGATGGCCTCGGCGGTGACCTCGGGGCCTATTCCGTCTCCCGGCAGTACCGCAATCGTCGAATTCATAGCGCTCCTGTCACCGCTCCCGATCCTGGGTGCACGCTTATACTGCGGCACCGTAGGACACTATCATACCCGGACGAGCCGAGATTAGGCAGCCTTCCAAGTCTCAATAGCTTGGCGGGACAGGGTAGGCGCCGTCTCCATCGGGCCGACCGGGGACTGGATACCGGCTTTCGCCGGTATGACGGTATGGCGTTGCGTCAAGGAAGCCGGGCGCCGAGGATCCACCACAGGGGGATGTAGTGGGCGGGCGACCCCTGGCCGTACCTGCGGCCCGTCTCGATGTCCTTGCACTCGAAGTAGCTGCCGCCGGGCGAGCGCATGCCGTCGATCCACGTACCTAGGTACTCGTACAGCGGGGTGGAGGTGTAGACTTGTTCGCCGGCCGCCAGGTCGTAGTGCTTCATCATGATGGCGACGGCCATGTTGGCGCGGCAGTTGACGTGGTCTGAGGTGGACGCGTTGTGACGGAAGTCGTTTCCATTGTGCGCGTACCTGCGGGAGGGCTCGGCGAGGAGGGCGTCGATGCCGGGCCTGATGGTCGACTCCAGGTGCTCCGTGCCCGTGGCCGCGAGGAGCAGGGTCATCCTGACCGCGCTCATGAAGGGGAAGTCGTAGGGGGCCTCCTCGACGAACCTGTCCACGACCCACTTGATGATGGGGTCCTTCTTCGAGGTGAACTCGGGGAGCGCGTCTTCCCAGGCCCAGGCAGCCAGGGCCGCGTGCTCGGCGGTCATGTGGTGGAAGGCCCTGGACGTGTAGTCCCAGCGGTCGAACATGGCGGCCATGCTCTCCCTGGCGGGCTCGAGGACGGCGTCGTCGCCCGTCACGCGGTAGTACAGGCCGAGGTCGAACAGGTTGGTGGGCGCCTCGTAGCCCTCGTCCACGGTGCGGTTCTGCCGCTCCCAGTCGGCCGGAGGCTGAACGGCGATGGGGTGGTCCCACCACCAGTCGAGGCTCCACAGCTTGCCGAGACGGACGTCGAGCATCCTGTAGAGGATGCGCCGGGCCGCGTCGAGGCAACGCTCGTCGTCGAGCAGTCCGCCAACGACGGAGAGGGTGCCGGCAAGCTGCGCCCGGTATACGCCGCTCTCGGCCCACAGCGACTCCTCCGGGCGAAAGAGGCCCGTGTCGTCTACCCTGGGCAGGACGTACTCGATGACCGCCCGCGCGGCGTCGAGCCGGCTCGTATCTATGCGTTCGATCATGGATGTCCGGGACGGCGTGAGTTCATCTGCGGTTGCCTGGGCTGCCGACGCAGAATAGCATTTGCGGGCTGGATGCGGAACAGGAGGCTGACATGGGAAACGTGCGTGACATAGGTTCGCGGCTGGAGCTGTTCGTGGACGACTGGTTGATCGAGGAGATGGACGGGGTGACGCTGCGGCTGCACCAGCCCATACCGCGCGAGGTCGTGCTGGAGTTTGACAGGCCCTGGGAGTCCCCCGTCAGCGCGTGTTCGACGGTGATGTTGGACGGAGGACGGTACCGGATGTGGTACAGGGCCGGCGCAGACGCCGTACAGAGGGTCGCCTACGCCGAGAGCGAGGACGGCATTCACTGGGAGCGGGTGACGACTGGACTGGTAGAGTTTGACGGGTCGACCGAGAACAACATCCTGCTGGACGGCTCGGTCGCCAAGCAGATGGCGGTGTTCAAGGACGACAATCCGGGCGCGGCGGACGAGCAGCGGTACAAGGCCATCTCCCGGATCCGCCACGTTGACGGAGAGCGGGACGCGATACGCGGACATTTCTCACATGACGGCATAGCGTGGGAGACCTTCGACAAAGACCCCGTGCTGGTGGCGCCCGACGACGGGACCCGGCCCATATTCGACTCGCACAACGTGGCTCTCTGGGACGGGCTGGCGGGGCAGTACGTGATGTACATGAGGAGCTGGATACCGGACGCAGACTCGTACCGGGGTGGGGGATTCAGGTCGATTCGCCGCAGCACCTCCGAGGACTTCCTGCACTGGGAGTCTCCGAGGCAGATCGACCTGGGCGACTCGACGCGGGAGCACCTGTACACGAACGCATGCGTCCAGTACTACCGAGCACCCCATATTTTCATGATGTTTCCACGCCGCTTCGTCCCGGAGAGGCAGTTCCACGACGAGCCGATACCGAACGGCGCGTCCGATGGCGTCTTCATGACCAGCCGGGACGGCATCCGATGGGACCGGCGGTTCATGGAGCCGTTCCTGCCGCCGGGCCCGGACCCGGACAACTGGACGGACAGGAACATGACGACTGGGGTAGGCTTGGTCCCGACGGGGCCCGCGGAGATTTCGCTGTACTACAAGGAGCACAACCTGCGCCCAACCGCCAGGTTCAAGCGAGGGTCGATGCGGACAGACGGGTTCGTCTCGGCCTATGCGCCATTCGGCGGCGGCGAGGTCCTCACGAAGCCGCTCATCTTCAGCGGGAGCGAGCTCGTCCTGAACTACTCCACGTCGGCAGCAGGGAGCCTAAGGGTCGAGATCCAGGACATGGATGGCAGGACTCTCGAAGGCCGGTCGCTGGCCGACAGCGCGGAGATCTTCGGCGACGAGATTGAGCGGGTCGTGAGCTGGTCGGGCGGCAGCGACGTGTCAGACCTGGCCGGGAAGCCCGTGCGGCTGCGGCTAGCGCTCGAGGAGGCGCACGTCTACTCGCTGCGATTCAGGGACTAGCCTGAGTTGATACGTTATGACTCAACTAAACTTGACTATAGACACTCATGCTGATAAACTTGACCATGTCATGAGGGGTTAGGCAGTAACACTTCAGTCACCGTAGGCGTGGCGAGGGCGGGTTTCAAACCCGCCCCTACGGAGCTGCTTTGTAGGCCTACAGGAGCTGCTTCGTAGGCCTACAACAGAGGCTGTCTGCGACCCCTAATCTTCGGGGCGGGCGGAGGCCCGGGCCGATGGACTTGGGAGAGACAGACATGGTCATGAGGTCGGAGGACTTTACCGAGCAGGCCAGGGAGATCATCGGGCGGTCGCACGAGGCCGTCCGGCGCCATCGCCATAGCCAGTGGGACGTGGAGCACGTGCTCAGCGCGATCCTCGAGGACGAGGAGGGCGTGACGGCCGAGGTATTCAGGCAGACCGGCGTTCCGCAGGCGGCCATGCGCGAGAAGGTGGAAGCGCTGCTGGCGCAGGCCCCCAAGGCGGCGTACGAGTCGTCGCAGATATTCGTGACCCCGCGCGCCAAGGGCCTGCTCGAGAGGGCCAGGGGCGAGGCACAGCGGCTCAACGACGACTACATCAGCGCCGAGCACCTGCTCGTCGCGGTGGTGCAGGAGGAGCAGGGCGACACCGCGAAGGTGCTGGCCGAATCCGGCGTCGACCTAGAGAAGGTGTACCGGGCGCTTGCCGGCATCCGCGGCTCGCATAGGGTGACGGATTCCCGGGCCGAGTCCCGCTACCAGTCGCTGGAGCGGTTCAGCGTCGACCTGACGCAGCTTGCGCGCGACGGCAAGCTGGACCCGGTGGTCGGCAGGGACGCCGAGATCGCGCGGGCGATGCAGACGCTGATAAGGCGCACCAAGAACAACCCCGTGCTCATCGGCGGGGCCGGAGTGGGCAAGACAGCCATCGCCGAGGGGCTCGCCCAGCGCATAGCTTCCGGCGACGTGCCGGAGGAGCTGGAAGGGCGCAGGCTGGTGGCGCTGGACATCGCCGGCATGGTTGCCGGGAGCAAGTTCCGTGGTGAGTTCGAGGAGCGCCTCAAGGCCGTCCTCGACGAGATCACGCAGTCTGACGGCGAGATCATCCCCTTCATAGACGAGCTTCACACGGTCGTCGGGGCGGGAGCGGCGGAGGGCGCCATCGACGCAAGCAACATGATGAAGCCGGCCCTCGCCCGGGGGGATTTACAGGTCCTGGGCGCAACCACCGAGAGGGAGTACCGCAGGTACATCGAGAAGGATGCTGCCCTGGAGCGCCGCTTCCAGCCCGTGCTCGTCGAAGAGCCGGACGTGGAGACTGCTGTGGAGATGCTGCAGGCGCTGCGGCCCAGGTACGAGGCACACCACAAGGTGCGCGTGACCGACGGCGCGCTGGAGGCGGCGGTCCGCCTGGGGAGGCGCTACGTCACCGACCGCCTCTTGCCCGACAAGGCCGTGGACCTGGTCGACGAGGCGGCGAGCAAGCTGCGCATCGACGGCCAGGTCATGCCGGACGCGCTCAAGGACCTGGAGCGGCGCGTACGCGAGGCGGGCGACCAGGAGGAGGCGCACGCCAGCCGGGATGAGTACGAGCGGGCCGCGGAGCTTCGGGCCGAGCGCCTGCGCCTGATAGAGGAGTACGAAGCGACGGCGCAGAGCGACGCGGTGGAGGCCGATGGGGCTGTCGTGGTCGATGCAGAGCACGTAGCCGGCCTGATCTCGCTGTGGACGGGCATACCTGTGCACCGCCTGCTCGAAGACGAGGCGGAGAAGCTGATCCACATGGAGGAGCGCCTGCACGAGCGGATCATCGGCCAGGAGCAGGCCGTCAAGGCCGTGTCGGACGCCGTCAGGCGGGCGAGGGCCGGGATAGGCGATCCTAAGCGGCCGCTGGGCAGCTTCATATTCCTTGGGCCGACGGGCGTGGGGAAGACCGAACTCGCCAAGGCGCTGGCACGGTACCTGTTCGACGACGAACAGAACATGATCCTCGTGGACATGTCCGAGTACCAGGAGAGACACGCCGTCTCCAGGCTCGTGGGCGCCCCGCCGGGCTACGTCGGGTTCGAGGAGGGCGGCCAGCTCACCGAGGCTGTGCGGCGCAGGCCCTTCCGGGTGGTACTGTTCGACGAGATCGAGAAGGCGCACCCCGACGTATTCAACGCTCTGCTGCAGGTGCTGGACGACGGTCGCCTTACGGATGGCCAGGGGCGCACCGTCGACTTCACGAACACCATCATCATCATGACGAGCAACGTGGGTACCGGCATGACGCCCAGGGGGACCGTCGGCTTCACTATGGGTGGAGACGAGTCGGCAGGGGGCCGGACGTCCATCGAGAGCGCGCTCAAGCAGACGTTCAGGCCGGAGTTCCTGAACCGCATCGACGAGATCGTCGTGTTCGACGCTCTCACCCGGGAGCAGGTCCACAGCGTGGTCGATCTCACCATCGCCGAGGTGGAAGAGAGGCTGCAGGAGAGGAGCATCGGGATCACGCTGACGTCGGCGGCCAGGGACTGGCTTGCCGAGAAGGGGTACGACCCGGTCTACGGCGCGAGGCCCATGCGGAGGGCCGTGCAGCGGTACATCGAGAACCCGTTGTCGACAGGGATTCTGTCCGGCGATCTTGGCGAGGGTGATACGGTCCAGGTTGATGAGGGACCGGACGGGCTCATCTTCACGAAGGCCGGTGAGCCGGCATTAGTCGCGGTGTAGCCGGGTGCTAGGGAAGGCCGGGTTCCCGCACGGTCTCGTTAGAGGGCCGGGCGAGGAACCCCGCCCCAGGTCCCCTTCGACAGGCTCAGGGCAGGCTCTCGTCGGGGACTCCTCGGGACGACAATTTCACCGGTCTTCAGTTCACTCTAGCGTCCCTGGGCCAATGCAAGGCTAGGCGCCGCGGGGCCAGGGGGGCTGTGGGCGTTTCATCTCGCCCATGTAGCGGCGGGCCGCGGCCAGGGCTGCGAAGTGCTCGAAGAAGGGGACTGAGTCTTCCTCGGGCGGGACGAGCGTCTTCAGGTAGATGGCTGCGCCGTCCGCGAAGACGAATGTCGGTGTGCCGAACACGCCGTGCTCGTCGACGGCCTCCGTGTGGTCGCGCCCGACCGCCTCGGTCATTGCGGGGTCGGCCATGTCATCGTGTAGCCTGTCGGCGTCCAGGCCGACGTCGGCTGCGAGGGCGAGTATCGGGGCAGGGTCGTTGAGCCGGATGCGGCCCTTGCCGCCGTGCCGAGCCTCCATTAGGGCGAGGTGGAACCGCTCGAAGAGCTCAGTGCCCTGCCTCTTCGCCGCCTCCGAGGCCACCTGGGCGACCAGAGCCTGGGCCTTCGTGATGTCCGGCGTCTCCCATACCTTGGAGGCCTGGTCGCTGGAGTTGACCTGCTCCAGCGAGAAGTGCTTCCACGTTATGTCCAGCCTGTCGCCGTAGTCCTTCTTCACCCTGTGCAGCCACACCGCCGCACTGTGGGCGAAGGGTCAATTGTAGTCGGAGTATACGTCCGCCTTCAGGCGCTCCATGACAGCCTCCTCGATGGGTATTCCCCGTGCGGCGACAAGTTACCAGAAGAGCGCCGTGCGCGCAGGGGATGCCGTGTAACACAGTTGTAACAAGTAAGAAACAGGGGCGAAACATCGGGACAGTAGAATTCCTCCTCAGCCCAAGCGGTTCTTGCAGGCCGCTGCAGCAGATCAAGAGCATGAAGTGGGCCACGGGCCCAGATGGAGGAAGCGATGGATGTTTACAAGGCCGAATACATCTGGATAGACGGGTCGGAGCCGGTGTCGAAGCTCCGGTCCAAGGGCAAGATAGTGCCAAAAGGGGAGGAGCCACCGATCTGGGGATTCGACGGGTCCAGCACGAACCAGGCGCCGGGCGAGAACTCGGACTGCGTTCTGCGTCCCGTGTACACCTGCCCGGACCCGATTAGGGGCGGGGACAACATACTGGTGATGTGCGAGGTCCTGCTGACGGACCTCTCGCCGCACCCGTCGAATACCAGGGCGGCCTGTGCAGAGGCAGCGGAGAAGTACGCCGACTTCGACATGTGGTTCGGGATCGAGCAGGAGTACACGTTCTTCGACGGCATCAAGCCGCTGGGATGGCCTGACAACGGGTTCCCGGCGCCCCAGGGCGGTTACTACTGCGGTGTAGGCTCGGACGAGGTCTTCGGGCGGCCCATCGTCGAAGCCCACATGGACGCCTGCATCGAGGCTGGGTTGTCGATATCGGGCATCAACGCAGAGGTCATGCCGGCCCAGTGGGAGTTCCAGGTCGGGCCGGTTGGAGCGCCCCTGGTAGCCGACCAGCTCTGGATAGCACGCTGGCTGCTGTACCGCATCGGGGAGGACGTGCACGTCGGCGACGTGCTCAACAAGGGCATCAACGCCACGCTGGACCCGAAGCCCATGAAGGGCGACTGGAACGGCGCAGGCGCCCATACCAACTTCTCGACCAGGCAGATGCGCGAGAGCTACGATCCTTGCATCGCCGCGGCTGAGGCCCTCAAGGGCAACCACGAGGCGCACATCGCCGAGTACGGCCACAGGATCGAGGAGCGCCTGACGGGCCTGCACGAGACCTGCTCGTACAGGGAGTTCCGGTACGGGGTGTCGGACCGCGGCGCCTCCGTCCGCATCCCCTGGCAGGTGGAGCGGGACGGCAAGGGATACATCGAGGACAGGCGGCCGAACGCAAACTGCGACCCGTACAGGGTCACGCGGCTGATCCTTAACACGGTGTGTGGAGCGGCGTCCTAGCCAAGTAGTCGCAAGATCACAGAGAGGGCCTGTGTCTCCGTTGGCGCAGGCCCTCTTGCTTTACATCAGCCGCGAGACTGCGGGAGGACTCGGACCACAGGCCCAGCATGATCCACAGAGACTCGGAAGCAATCGATTTCGTCCTGCACGAGGCCAGGGACAACGACGTCAAGTTCATACGTCTCTGGTTCACGGACATACTGGGCGGCCTGAAGGGCGTCTCGGTCACGGTCGAGGAGCTCGAGAGCGCCCTGACGCGCGGGATGGGGTTCGACGGGTCGGCCATCGAGGGCTTCGTGCGCTCCGAAGAGAGCGACATGTACGCCCTGCCGGACCCGACGACCTTCACCATTCTGCCGTGGAGGCCGAGGACGAATGCCGTCGCCAGGATGTTCTGCGACATAGTGACGCCCGACGACAAGCCATTCCAGGGCGACCCCAGGTTCGTCCTCCGGCGAAACCTGGAGAGGGCCGCGCGGCTCGGGCTGACCTACTACGTCGGTCCCGAGATCGAGTACTTCTACTTCAGGAGCCCGGATGGCACCGAGCCGCTGGACGACGGCGGGTACTTCGACCAGGTCCCACAGGACATGGCGACCGATCTTCGGCGCGAGACGGTCCTGACCCTGGAGGAGCTTGGCATACCGGTAGAGTTCAGCCATCACGAGGTCGCGCCGGGACAGCAGGAGATAGATCTGCGCCACACGGACGCGTTGACCATGGCGGATACGATGATGACGTACCGCCTGGTGGTCAAGGAGATCGCCACGAGGAACGACTGCTACGCGACATTCATGCCGAAGCCGATCTACGGCATAAACGGCAGCGGGATGCACACGCACCAGTCCCTGTTCGAGGGAGGGCGCAACGCGTTCTATGACGCGGACGATCCGGACAACCTCTCGCCCATAGCCAAGGGCTTCATCGCCGGGTTGCTCCGCCATGCACGGGAGATCACGTCCGTTACGAACCAGTGGGTGAACTCGTACAAGCGGCTGGTGCAGAGTCCCGAGGGCGAGCCGCTCGGCTACGAGGCCCCGGTGTATACATCCTGGGCGAAGGTCAATCGCTCGGACCTTGTGCGCGTCCCGTCCTTCAGGCAGGGCCGGGAGGAGTCGCGTCGGATCGAGTACAGGGCCCCTGATCCGGCCTGCAACCCATACCTGGCGTTCAGCGTGATGCTGGCTGCCGGGCTCAACGGGATAGAGAATGAGTACGAGCTGCCGCCGCCGGCCGAGGTGAATCTTCGCACGAGCACCGAGAAGGAGCGCCGGGCCCTTGGGATCGAGACGCTGCCCGACAGCCTGGGAGAAGCCCTGCGGCTCACGGAGGAGAGCGACCTGGTGCGTGAGGCATTGGGAGAGCACGTCTTCCAGAGCTTCATCCGAAACAAGCGGCTGGAGTGGGACCGGTACAGGACGCAGGTGACGGACTACGAAATCGACCGCTACCTCACCATGCTGTGAGGGGAGGGTATGGCTTGCGCATAGGTTCGAAACTCCTTGTCACCGTAGGGCAGCTATGCTATGCTTCCTCGCCAGTAATCGTAGCGGTAGTCCTATGAGCGCCGGCTACTCGAACACGCCAGAACCGAGCCGCGAGAGTCGAGCCGTTGGGCCTTCCTTCACCGAGACATCCGCCGGGCATTCCGCACGGCCGGATGGGACCGGGAGAGAAGGCTCACTTTGTATCATCTGCCAGAGACTTGGAGCCTGGGTCTAACGCCAACGTGGGCAATAGCTACCATATTCGAGACCTGCCTGCGCCAAAGAAGCAGGGGCTGTACGACCCCAGTTTCGAGCATGACGCATGCGGCGTTGGGCTGGTCGCCCACACACGGGGCCTGAAGTCTCACGAGATCGTCGCGAAGGGACTCGAAGCCCTGATCAACCTGGGACACAGGGGCGCGTCCGGGGCTGATGCGGAGACCGGCGACGGCGCCGGAATCCTGCTCCAGATGCCCCACGAGTTCTTTGCCGCACAGGCCGAGCGCGCGGGCATCGAACTTCCCCCGCTGGGCGACTACGGGGTCGGGGTCGCCTTCCTGCCCCAGGAAGAGGCGCAGAGGCGTTCTTGCGAGGATGTCATCGAGAGCGTTGTGACCGAGGAGGGCCAGCGCTTCCTGGGCTGGCGGGACGTGCCGGTGAGGCCCGAGCACATCGGCACGCTTGCCGCGCGGGTCCAGCCGCGCATACGGCACTTCTTCGTGGCCCGGGGCGATCTGTCGGAGACGTACCCATTCGAGAGCAAGCTGTTCGTCATCAGGCGGCGGGTCGAGAAGGCCGTCGCGGCGATGGGACTGGCCGACGGCGCGGACTTCTACATCCCCAGCCTGTCGGCGAACCGCATCGTATACAAGGGGCTGGTCCTGGCACACCAGCTGGAGCCCTTCTACCCGGACCTTTCGGACGAGTCGATGATCACCTCGTTCGCCATGGTCCACTCGCGCTTCAGCACGAACACCCTCGGCTCGTGGAAGCTCGCCCACCCCTATAGGCACGCGATACACAACGGCGAGATCAACACTCTGCAGGGCAACGAGAACTGGATGGCCGCTCGTGAGTCAATGCTCTCGTCCGACTCCCTGGGGGACGACGTCGAGAAGCTGCTGCCTTTGATCACGCCGGGGCAGAGCGACACGGCGACGTTGGACAACGCGATCGAGCTGCTCCTCGCCTCCGGGCGCTCCCTCCCACACGTCATGGCGATGCTGATTCCCGAGGCGTGGGGCGCGCACATCCCGATGGAGCAGTCCAAGAAGGACTTCTACGAGTACCACTCCTGCCTCATGGAGCCGTGGGACGGGCCCGCCCTGGTGATCGCCACCGATGGGACGAAGGTGTGCGCGATACTAGACCGCAACGGGCTCAGGCCCTGCCGCTACCTCATTACGACCGACGACCTTCTGGTCATGGCCTCGGAGACCGGGGTGCTTGACATACCGCCCGAAAACATCAGATTCAAGTGGCGGATCCAGCCGGGGCGCATGTTCATGCTGGACACGGAGGAAGGGCGTATCGTCGAGGACTCCGAAATCAAGGAGTCGCTGGCGGGGAGGCGGCCTTACGGGCAGTGGCTCGCCGACAACAAGGTGGAGCTGGACGACCTGCCTGAGCCCGACCGCGTCCACGGCCCGGACCTGGACACCCTGGTCGAGCGGCAGGCGGCCTTTGGCTACACCCGCGAAGAGCTGAACATGATCATCGAGCCCATGGGCGCCGGCGGCACAGAGGCCGAGGGGTCGATGGGCAATGACACGCCGCTGGCCGTGCTATCGGACCAGGGCCCGCTGCTCTTCTCGTACTTCAAGCAGCGCTTCGCGCAGGTGAGCAACCCGCCGCTGGATGCCATCCGCGAGGAGCTCGTCACGTCGACCGAGACCTTTGTGGGGCCGGAGGGCAACCTACTAGACGAGTCCCCGGACCACTGCAACCAGCTCAAGCTGTACGAGCCTGTGCTCACCAACCTGCAGCTGGAGAAGTGCCGCAACGTCGACTCTGACAGGCTTAGGGGAGTGACGCTGTCGACGCTCTTCGAGCCGGTAGCCGGTTCGCTCGAGTCGGCGGTGAACGCCTTGTGTGAGGAAGCTTCCCGGCTGGTCGAACAGGGCTACACGATCCTCGTCCTGTCCGACCGGGGTGTCGACAGCGCCCACGCGCCGATCCCCAGCCTGCTGGCGACGGGGGCGGTGCACCACCACCTGATCCGTGAGGGGAAGAGGGCAGGCGTCGGCATTGTCGTCGAGTCGGGAGAGCCCCGGGAGGTGGCCCACTGCGCCCTGCTGCTGGGATACGGGGCAGCCGCCGTCAACCCGTACCTGGCGTTTGAGACTCTGTACGAGATGGCCTCGACCGACGCCAGCATCGAGATTGCGGACTATGCCAAGGCCGAGAAGAACTTCATCAAGGCCGTGCACAAGGGCGTTATCAAGGTCATGTCGAAGATGGGCATCTCGACGCTCCAGAGCTATCGCGGCGCCCAGATCTTCGAGGGCGTCGGGTTGAGCCAGGACCTCGTCGACCGGTACTTCACCTGGACGCCTTCGCGCATCGGGGGGATCGGGCTGGAGGAGATAGAGGCTGAGTCGAAGAGACGCCACGCGATTGCCTACCCTGAGCATGAGGTCGAGGGAGCATCGGCGCTGCAGGTGGGCGGGCAGTACCAGTGGCGTCACAACGGCGAGTACCACATGTGGAACCCTGAGTCGATCGCCAAGGTACAGAAGGCGACGCGGCTGAACGACCCCAAGACATTCAGCGAGTTCACGAGCCACGTGGACTCTGAGAGCCGCCGGCTGTGCACGATCCGCGGCCTTCTCGAGTTCAAGGACGACGGGGAGGGGATACCCCTGGACGAGGTGGAGCCGGCGTCGGAGATCGTAAAGCGGTTCGCTACGGGCGCGGTGTCCCTCGGGTCCATCAGCCGAGAGGCGCACGAGACGATGGCCATCGCGATGAACAGGATCCATGCCCGAAGCAACACTGGCGAGGGCGGAGAGGACCCTGCCCGGTACGGCGAATCGCACAACAGCGCCATGAAGCAGGTCGCTTCAGGCAGGTTCGGAGTGACGAGCGGCTACCTGGCGAGCGCCAGCGATCTCCAGATCAAGATGGCGCAGGGTTCGAAGCCTGGCGAGGGCGGCCGCCTGCCCGGGCACAAGGTCGACGACTACATCGGGATGATCCGCAACTCCACGCCCGGCGTGGAGCTCATCTCGCCTCCGCCGCACCACGACATCTACTCGATCGAGGACCTGGCGCAGCTCATCCACGACCTGAAGAACTCCAACCCGTCGGCGCGCGTGCACGTCAAGCTCGTCGCGGAGGCAGGTGTGGGCACGATCGCCGCCGGCGTGTCCAAGGGGCACGGGGACGTGGTGCTGATCAGCGGGGACAGCGGCGGCACCGGCGCGTCTCCCGAGTCGTCGATAAAGTACGCCGGGAGTCCGTGGGAGCTGGGCATCGCCGAGACCCAGCAGGTCCTGGTGATGAACGACCTGCGGGGCCGCATAGTCGTCCAGGCGGACGGCCAGCTCAAGACCGGGCGTGACGTTGCCGTTGCCTGCCTGCTGGGCGCGGAGGAGTTCGGATTCGCGACGGCGCCGCTCATCGTCATGGGCTGTATCATGCTGCGCAAGTGCCACCTGAACACCTGCTCGGTCGGCATCGCCACTCAGAACCCGGAGCTACGCAAGAAGTTCGCCGGCGAGCCGGAGCACGTCATCAACTACTTCTTCTTCGTAGCCGAGGAGCTGCGGGAGATCATGGCGCGGCTCGGCTTCAAGACTGTCAACGAGATGGTGGGCAGGGTCGACAAGCTGGCGCCGCCGGCCGACGTCGACCATTGGAAGGCCAGGGGGCTGGACTTCGCCGCGCTGCTGCATCGCCCCGATGTACCCGGGTCCGTCGCTACCTACTGCTGCGAGGACCAGGACCACGGCATCGAACGGGCCCTGGACAACAGGCTGATCGAGATGGGCAAGCGGTCCATTGAGTCCGGCCTGCCGACCGTCATCGACCTGCCGATCAGCAACGCCAACCGGACGGTCGGCGCGATGCTGAGCTATGAGCTGACGAAGAGCGCCGGGAAGGACGGCCTCCCGGACGACACGATACAGATCAACCTGAGGGGATCGGCCGGCCAGAGCTTCGCGGCCTTCATGAACGCGGGCATCTCCATGTTCGTGGAGGGCGACGCGAACGACTATTTCTGCAAGGGCTTATCGGGCGGGCGCGTCGTACTGGTCCCGCCGGCGGGCTCTACGTTCGTTGCCGAGGAGAACATCATAGTCGGCAATGTTGCGCTGTACGGCGCGACGGGCGGCGCGGCCTTCATCCGCGGCATCGCGGGTGAGCGGTTCGCGGTGAGGAACAGCGGCGCAGAAGCCGTGGTGGAGGGCGTCGGCGACCACGGCTGCGAATACATGACTCGCGGCAGGGTGGTCGTGCTCGGCCCGACCGGCAGGAACTTCGCCGCCGGAATGAGCGGCGGCGAGGCCTATGTGCTGGACGAGCGCGGCGAGTTCGAGAGCCTCTGCAACCCCGACATGGTGGACCTGGAGCCGGTGGAGTTGGGTGGGGACATCGAGGCGCTGAGGCGGCTCGTCGAGGCTCATCATCACCACACCGGCAGCGCAAACGCGCGCCGCGTGCTCGACGACTGGGACGGGATGCTGCCTAAGTTCGTCAAGGTCATGCCCCGCGACTACAAGCGAGTCCTGGCGGAGCGGGCCGAGGCAGCCGAACGCTCAGCCGAGCTCGTGGAGGTTGGCGGCGATGGGTAAACCGACAGGATTCATCGAGCTCACGCGCGTGCCGCCTCCCAAGCGGCCTGCTGTACACAGGACGCAGGACTACGCGGAGTTCTACGGGGACTGGACGGAGCAGGAGGCCAGGGGCCAGGGCGCCCGGTGCATGAACTGCTCCGTGCCCTTCTGCCACCAGGGCTGCCCGCTGGGCAACCTGATCCCCGAGTGGAACGACCTGGTCTATCGCGGCCAGTGGGAGACTGCGCTCGAGGTACTGCACTCGACGAACAACTTCCCCGAGTTCACGGGAAGGATATGCCCCGCGCCCTGCGAGGCTTCATGCGTCCTGAACATCAACCAGGACCCGGTGACCATCGAATACATCGAGAAGGCCATATCCGACCGGGGCTGGGACGAGGGGTGGATCGTCCCCCGGCCGCCCAGCCACCGCACGGGCAAGAGCGTAGCGGTCGTCGGCTCAGGCCCCGCGGGACTGGCGGCTGCCCAGCAGCTCAACCGGTGCGGCCACTCGGTCACGGTCTACGAGCGGGCCGACTACATCGGCGGCCTGCTGCGCCTCGGGATCCCCGAGTTCAAGCTGGAGAAGCGGATCGTCCAGCGCCGGGTGGACCAGATGGCGAAGGAGGGCGTGGACTTCAAGACGGGCGTGCACGTCGGCAAGGGCTATCCGGCGGCGAGCCTCGTCGAGGAGTTCGACGCGGTCGTGCTGACCGGAGGCTCCACCCATGCGCGGGACCTGCCGGTGCCGGGCAGGGGGCTCGACGGCATCCACTTCGCCATGGAGTACCTGCCGCAGCAGAACAGGCTGCTGGAAGGGGAGACGATAGACCCCGCCGAGCGCATCAGCGCCGAGGGCAAGCGCGTGGTGATCCTGGGCGGCGGCGATACGGGGGCCGACTGCCTGGGAACGGCGCACCGGCAGGGGGCCGAGGTCGTGTACCAGCTTGAGCTTCTGCCGGAGCCTCCCGAAGTGCGGCGGTCCGGCAACCCGTGGCCGGAGTGGCCCCTGATACTCCGCTCGTCGGCAGCACATGAAGAGGGCGGGATCAGGGACTACAACGTCCTGACCAAGAGGTTCTCCGGGTCGAACGGCAGGGTGGAGACTCTGCACGGCGTCTACGTCGACTGGGGGCCGCCCGACGAGACGGGCCGGCCCACCATGATCGAGATGGAGGACAGCGAGTTCGAGCTCAAGACTGACCTCGTACTGCTGGCAATGGGGTTCCTACACCCCGAGCAGGACGGCATGCTGGCCGAGCTGGGCGTCGAGCTGGACGGCAGGGGCAACGTGAGGGCCGATGAGAACAGGATGACCAGCATGCCCGGCATATTCGCAGCCGGCGACATGGCCCGGGGCCAGTCCCTGGTCGTCTGGGCGCTCGCAGAGGGCAGGGAAGCCGCCCGCGGCGTCGACGAGTACCTGATGGGGTCCTCCGACCTGCCCCGGGTGCTTACGTCCGCCCGCTAGGCCGTCAGACCCGCCATCAAGTAACGACGAGGGACGAAATGTCGAAGCACACAATCTCGCTCATCTCCCCGGCCGAGCCGAGCACGGATGTCATCGAGCAGCAGCTGCAGGGACTGGACTACGACCTCAATGTCCACGTGTGCGGCAGCAGCGGCGAAGCGATCGAGGCCATGAAGGGCGCCGACGTCGTGATCAACCAGGGCGTGAGACTGCCCCGCGAGGTGGTCCAGGAGATCGACACGGCGCGAGCGATCGTGAGCATGGGCCACGGCTTCGACCACATCGATCACGAGGCCGCTGCCGAGCACGGCGTGATGGTCGTCAACACGGCCGGATTCGTGACCGAGCAGGTGGCGAACCACACGATCATGATGCTGCTAGCCTGCGCGAAGAAGCTGACCGTGCTGCACAACCACATACGTGCGGGAAAGTGGGGGGTCGAACCGGCTCCTGGCGCCGCCACCTATCCAACGATCGACGGGCAGGTGTTCGGCATAGTGGGGCTTGGCAACATAGCAAGGGCAACGGCCAGGAGGGCGTCGGCGTTCAACATGGACGTGATCTCATACGACCCGTTTGTCGCGCCGTGGCACGCCCGGGAGTACAGGGTGGAGCTAGTCGACAGCCTGGAGGAGCTCGCAAGCCGCTCCGACTTCGTGTCGGTACTGGTGCCCCTCAACGAGGGCACGCGGAAGCTGATCGGCGAGAGCTTCTTCACGGCAATGAAGCCGACGGCGTACTTCATCAACACGTGCCGCGGGCCTGTGGTGGACGAAGCGGCGCTGATCAGGGCGTTAGAGGACGGGGAGATCGCCGGGGCTGGCCTGGACGTGTTCGAGCAGGAGCCCACTCCCGCCGACAACCCCCTGCTGAAGATGGACAACGTGGTTGTCACGCCCCATTCGGCGGGAACGTCGTCCGTGTCGGTTACCGACGCCCACATCCAGATAGGGCAGGAGGTAGCGCGGGTGCTCAGGGGCTCATGGCCAATGTCGCTGGTGAACCCGGAGGTAATAGGGCGGATCGCCGAGCGCCAGGCCGCGACGAACTAGGCGGCAGATGTTCCGGACTTCGCTTTGACAGGCCGGGTGCCCTGTGCTAGATTCAGGCGGACATAATCGAGCGATGGAGGTTGTGCGATGGAAGGCAAGCTGAACGTCGAGATCATCTACTGCGTACCCTGAGGGTACCACGCTGAGGCGGCCTGGATGGCCAACGAGTTCTTTGCTGAAGGTGGGACCGACATAGCGACAACGATGACCCCCGGCGACGCAGGTGTTCTGCAGGTAATTGTGGACGGGGACACGATCTTCGACAAGGCGGAAGAGGGTGGCCACCCGAACCTGGACCGCGTCAAGATCATGAGAACAGCCATAAGGGAGAAGCTGGACGCAGCGTCGGGCTAGCTCCCGAGAATTCAGCTAAGTGAACAGGGCCCCGGCATTGCCGGGGCCCTGTTGCTTTCAACATGGAGGACTGCTCTACGGGAGATGGTAGACGCTGAACAGCCTGCTGCGGTCTGGGCGGTACTCCTCGATGGTCTCTCCACCCGGGTACAACTGGCGGAGCGTTTCGATCTCCTGGTCGTATGGGGGTAGCAGAATGTAGGTTACCGGCCCTTCGTCGATTCTTTCGATCGAGAAATCGCCAAACTCTCTCGATCTGTCGATGCCGGGTGTGTCCGGATACAGGAAGAGTCTAGTCTCGTAGTTGTACGACCAGCGATTGGAGTAGAAGTAGACCGTACCGGGCTCGTCAAATGCATGGGCTGACTGCAGCGCTCCCACGAGATCCGAGCCGTAGACCCAGTCTAAGTCCTGCTTCTGGACATGGTCTGCGTATGCTGAGACATTCAACGAGGCTGCCACGACCAGGATGGCCGTTCCCGCGGCGTAAGGGATCAGTCGTGCTCCTCCTTCGAGCCACCGCTCAAGCCAGCGGCACACCTCCACGACGGCAACGCCGGCGAGCCCATATACGAAGGGGACTATGATGAAAGTCTGCCTCAGCTCGCCCCAATCGGTTGGCTTGACAATGCTGGTTGCGAGACCAGAAACGAATGCTATGGCTAGCAACAGGTGAGGCGGACTGCGCCATCTGAAGATGGACACGGCCAGGCCAGCGTAAGCAAACATTGCAAGGATTGGATCCAGGACGCCTCTCCCACCCATACCGTCGGAACCGTCTACTTGGGAGTGGCGCACCAGCAGGGTCGCGGTATCCCATGTGCGCGACGCGAGGTGACGCAGACTCGTCCCAAGAGACTCGGAGGCCTGATACTCGGATTGGGTGGCGACGGTCAAAGTCCGAAAGCGCTGGAAGAGGAAGCCCGGATCGGAGTAGGCGACGGTGATCATTGGGAGAGCTACTATGAAGCAAGCCATGGCTAGGATAGCAGCCCTTTCCGCATAGTAACGAAGCTTGTCGCGGCCCAGAACGAGCACTAGGGCGAGGAATACCGCGATCGTAACCGGGAATACAACATAGCCCGTGTATGTGTATATGCCCAAGCCGAGGAGCGCCCCGGCCAAGGCCCAAGACCATCTAGTCGACGATCTGAGTGCAGCAAGAATGGCAGCGGACGCCATTGTGGTCGCCAGAGGCATGGCGATGACCGGAAGAGCCACCCTGCTGTAGAAGACGTGCCAAAACGAGAAAGTCAGCGCGATTGCGGCGAACAGTGCGACCCAGCGCCCGAAGCCGATTCGGAACAACACATAGGAGATGGGGATTGTGGCGACTCCCAGCAGCGCCATCGACAAGCGCAGGGTGAACAGAGTGGGGTCCGCCAGGCCGAATACCAATGAAGCGAAGTACGATGCCCCACTGGGCTGCCCCAGAGCGCTTCCGCTCCACGGGCCGATCCAGCCCTCTTGAAGAATGCGCATGGCGTCCAGGCCCGTCCATGCTTCATCTCCGTGCAGCCCTTCCGGTACTTCCGCCAGGCGATAGAGGCGCACGAACGCGGCCAGGACCGTCAGCGTCGCGACTGCCGCGAGCTCCAGCCTGTTGCGACTGATCCAGCCCAAAGCCTGGCTCCGGCTCCACTGCGTCGGGGCCTCTTCCCAGGCAAGACCTGGCTTCGGCAGCCTGAGGCGCCTGGTCCACCCCATCGAAGGTCGGAGCCGTCTCCCGAGGGGGTGCGCGGTGTCGCCTACCACCTTAGGGGTATCGAGTTCGCCCGTAGGTTCCCCTGCGACAGGTGCGGGTCTCGCCGGAGCGTCCATCGGCGCGCCACACGTGTCGCAGAATCCGTGGCCGGCAGGGTTTGGAGTCGAGCAGGACGCGCAGACAGCGTCGAGCTCGAGTCCGTGACCGCACTGCCCGCAGAACCTAGCTCTCGAGAGATTCTCGTAACCGCACCAGGGGCATATCATGGGGTCAAGAGGAGTAGATCAGGAGCAGGGCAGGCGGGCGTCGTCATTAAGACTGGGCCGGAGCGCTCCCTTCCAGATACGTGGTGCGGTCGAAAGGGTTCGGGACGGGGAAGAAGATCAGGAGTTCTGCCTCTCCGCTTCCCACGACGCTGAAACCGTGTTCGACATTTGGTGGTATCGCCAGGGTGTGGTCGGGTCCCACGACGCGAATCTCGTCACCGAGGCGCACTTCCAGCTCTCCCTTGAGAATAACGATCAGCTCGTCGTCCTCGTGGAGATGGAGGGGCGCGCCTGTGCCGACCTGCGCTATGGAGTACGACAGGTTCGTGCTCATGCCTGTCTCCGGCCCGACGATGTCCCACTTCCGGTAGTTGGGCCGCCATGGCACTTCGGGCGCGGACCGGTGGTCGATTATCGGCATTGAGGCTCCTCGCAGTCGTAGCTGTGTCGGGTGATAGTATAGGAGCGGGTAGATGTAGGTTCAACTGCCCGATTCCCAGCCAGGTGGCCCACCTGGGACCCATCCCTCTTGGAGGACGCAGCACGTGCGAGTAGTCTTCATGGGCACGCCGGGCTTCGCTGTCCCGGTCCTGGAGGCGCTGGTCTCCGCCGGGTATGAGGTCGCGGCTGTCTACAGCAGGCCGGACAGGCCGTCGGGCAGGGGGAAGAGGACTTCGCCGACACCCGTCAAGGCGGCGGCGTCCGGGATGGGCATCCCTGTTTTCCAGCCGCTGTCGCTGAAGTCGTCCGAGGTTCAGCGAGAGATGGCCGTGCTGTCCCCTGACGTGATCGTGGTTGCGGCGTATGGGCTGTTCCTGCCACGGGAGGTACTCGACCTGCCCTCCCATTCGTGCCTGAACATACACCCGTCGCTGCTGCCGAGGCTTCGCGGACCGTCGCCGGTTTCGACGGCCATCGTCGAGGGGGAGACGACCACGGGCGTGACGATCATGGTGATGGACGAGGGCGTGGACACGGGCCCCGTCCTGGCCCAGCGCCGGACTCCAATCGGGGAGGGCGAGACAGCCGAGGTGCTGACTTCGAGGCTGTTCCAGATGGGGGCGCGGCTTCTCGTCGAGGTCCTGCCGGACTGGGTGGAGGGCCGCATCCGGGCGCGGCCACAGGACGAATCGGACGCCACGATCACCAGGCTGTTGACCAGGGACGATGGGCGGATCGACTGGAGGATGAGCGCCGAACAGATCGCCCGCCGGGTCCGCGGATATGCGCCGTGGCCGGGCACGCACACCTACTGGAGCGGCAAGACGCTCAAGATCATCGAGGCATCTCACGATGATCGGGGCGACGCGAAGCGACCCGGCACGGTAGTCAAGCCGGATGACGGGGACCTGATCGCCATTGCGACGGGTGACGGTACGCTCGGCGTGAGTCGGCTGCAGCTGGAGGGTCGGCGCGAGTCGAATGCCCGCGATTTCCTGCAGGGCAACGGATCGATTGTAGGGGCGCAGCTCGGCTCCTGAGGGGCCGGTACCGGCTAGTTGGATCCAAGCCCCGGGCAGGGCGGGTTTGAAACCCGCCCCTACGAGAGCGACACGTCACCGCCCAACCGGTCTCTACCGCGTCCCTACGAGAGCGGAGCGTCCTTGCCCGATATTAGGAATGGGCTGGCTAGCCCCTTGGCAGCGGCAATTCGACCCTGGTGTTTCCGCGGTCCTGTGACAGCAGCGCCGCGAGCATGATCTCCAGGGTGTCGCGGGCCCGCTGCGGCGGCGAGCTGCTGACCGCGTCGCCCGTCACCATCGCAGCCAGCTCCCTCACTGCCGGTATGAGCGCGTCGCCAAAGAACTCCGGGTACCCGGGATGGTCGAAGGTTGGGTCGTGTGTCAGCGGCCCTTCAACCTCGTCGGACAGCCAGCGGGCCGAAGAGGAGTCGTCGAGCCTGATCCTGCCCTTCGGGCCCTGCAGGTCTATCTCGCCGAAGGCGGGGGTCATCTTGGCGGAGTTGAGAATCGCCCTGACGCCGTTCTCGTATTCGATTATCAGGGTGGAGCCGGGGTCCAGGGCGGGGTCCTTGCCACCCTCGCCCTTATAGACGATCCCATAGTCCTCGAAGCCCCGCTCGTGGGCCGCGATGACCCACACCGGCCTGGCGTCGGCAAAGAAGCTGATCAGGTCCACGGTGTGCGTGCCGTTCCTGAAGAGCATCGAGCGGTGGCCGCCCATGTGGGCCACGATTCGAGTGAGGCCTCCGAGATCGCCGTTTCGCACGGACTCCCTGGCCGCCTGGTAGTTTGGGACGAAACTCCGCGTGTGGTCTACGGACATCTTCGTGCCATTGCGCTCCACCGTCTCCACGATCCGGTCGCCGTCCTCCAGGCTGACGGTGAGAGGCTTCTCGCAGAAGATGCCCTTGACCCCGGCGTTGGAGGCGTCGCAGACCGGGTCCGCGTGGATATCGTCGGGCACCGTCACGCTCACGACATCCAGGTCTTGGGCCTCGAGCATCTCCTGGTAGTGGCCGTACGTCGCGACCGAGTCCCGCTCCAGCTTGGCGCGGCCCCACATCTCGTCGATTGTCGCGGGCATCAGGTCGCACACAGCTGCCAGCTCGTACTCCGGCGAGCTCGCGTATGCGTACGCGTGGCTGGCGCCCAGCCGCGCTCCGATTACCCCTGCTTTCAGCTTGCCTTTGCTTCCCATTCTTGACCTCGTTCTTAGATTGTGTGCAGGAGACTATACCCGGTGCGGCAGGCCAGCACAATCTCTCTCTGACGTGGCCAGCACACATCCAATATTCGTGCAAAAGTTCCGCCGGTTAGCTGTGGCACCGTGGGAAACGTACCGCTATAATGGCCCCAAGAGCACCTGACGGAGGCAAGACTCGTTGAGCGGCTCCCTCCTCCTTGCCACCATGCTGGCCGTAGTCCTTGGCTACCTGCTGGGATCGCTTCCCATAGCTGCATTGCTCAGCAGGAGGGCCGGCGTCGACATCTTCGAGGTCGGGACGGGCCTCCCGGGCGCATCCAACGTCATGCGGAACGTCGGCCGAGCTCCGGCGGCGCTGGTGCTGTTGGGGGATATGGCGAAGGGCGCACTTGCGGTCGTCGTCGCCATGTATCTTGGGCTGGAGGAGCCTCTCCTCGTACTACCCGCGGGGGCAGCCGTGCTGGGTCACTGGCGCTCGATCTTCTCGAGGTTCCGCGGCGGTGACGGCCTTGCGACCCTGGGTGGAACGATAGTCGCCCTCTTCCCGATATTCGGACTAATTGCGGTGGCCGTTGCCATGGTCGTGTCGCTGGGCGGCCAGAAGCTCCCATACACGTCCCTTCTCGGCATAGTGTTCGGCTATGGAACCCTCGCCCTGCTGAACGTAGCCTTCGAAGGCCGGTCCGTTGCCATGATGGGCATCGTAGATGAGGGGAATGTGGCGACTGCGCTGGGTATAGGCGGCGTATCCGCCCTGGTCCTCGCACACGCTCTCAACGGGCATCGCCGGCGCCGGGTCAGCGTGGCGACCGAGAGCCTCGAAGAGATGCGGGCGCCCGACAATACGCCTAGCTAGCCGGCCATGCATGCGCACGTCGTGGTGCGCGTAACGCCCTGCATCGCGTGAATCTGCAGCTCCACTATGTCCACGACGGACTCCACGCTGTCGGCCGCGACCTCCGCTATGACGTCGTAGGGGCCCGTGACCCGGGCGACGCCTTGCACTCCGTCCAGCGCCGACAGCGCGCCTACAAGTTCCTGCGACCGACCCGCGGACACTTCGATCAAAACGTACGCACGTACCACGCATCACCTCTTGGGCCTTAGTCTAGGCCTCATTATATATTGCCAGCCACGCCGTGACACGCCCTGTTTCGCCTGCGTGTGCCATGCCGCGTAACTGGGCGGGAATCCATGTCAGAGTGATAGAATAGCCTTGGACGGACAGCCCACTTCTGAGAGATAAACAGGTCTGAACATGGCTAGGATGACGGGTAAGCGGGCGATGATGGAGATGCTCAAGGCCGAGGGCGTCGAGTACATCTTCGGCAACCCGGGCACCAGCGAGTCGGCCATCATGGACGAGCTGGAGGCGCACCCCGAGCTCGACTACAAGCTCGTGCTGCAGGAAGGTGTGGCCATGGGCATGGCCGATGGCTACGCGCGTGCCTCCGGGAAGCCCGTGTTCATCAACCTGCACATCGAAACAGGCCTTGCCAACGGCATCAGTCTGCTGCACAACGCCAAGGAGGGAGGCACCCCGCTGGTGCTCAGCTCAGGCAACCTGGACATACGCGAGCTGGCCCGGGGTCGCACCGACCTTGCCGAGATGGTGCGCCTGTTCACCAAGTTCACCGCCGAGGCCACACACCCGGAGCAGATTCCCAGCCTGATGCGGAGGGCCTTCCAGGAAGCCAAGACTCCGCCGACCGGCCCGACATTCGTCGCATTCTCCGCCAACTCCCTGGACGATGAGGGCGAGATGGACATATTCCCCTCGCCCAGGGGCTACTTCAGGACAGCCCCGGACACCCGGGCCGTCGAGGACGCCGCCCGGGCGCTCGCGGCGGCGAGCAACCCTGTCATCGTCCTCGGGGACCGCATAGCCCAGTCGGGCGCGAGCGCCGAGGCGGTGAGAGTGGCGGAGCTCACGGGCGCGCCAGTCTACTCGGCATCCTACTCTGAAATGAACTTTCCCACGTCGCATCCCCAGTACCTGGGCGGCGTGAAGCTTGGGTTCCCCGAGGCCGCGGACACCGTGGGCAGGGCGGACGTTGTGCTCGCAGTGGGCAGGATGATGTCCGCGTACTACATGTTTTCCGAGCCGGTCCTGCGCTTCTTCCATCCCAACGCGAAGCTGCTGCACATGGACGTAGACTCGGCGGGTGTAGGCACCTCGCTGCCCACGGACGTGGGGCTTGTGGGCGACCCGAAGACGGGGCTCGCAGCCCTGGGCGAGGCACTGGACGGGATGCTGTCGGGCTCCGAGAGGGAGGCCGCGAAGGGCAGGGCCGTTGAGGTGGGAGAGAGGAAGCGCGCGGCCCGGCGCAGGGCGGAGCAGAGATTCAAGGACAGGTGGGACGCCAGCCCGATGTCCGCCGAACGCCTGATGGCGGAGATCGCGGCCGTCGCTCCCGACGACGCCATCATCATCAACGACGCGGTGACGTCCGGCGCGGCGCTCCTTGACTCCTTCGACTTCGATGAGCCGGGCAGCGTGTTTGGCGGGCGAGGGGGCGCACTGGGATGGGGCATGGGCGGCGCGCTCGGAGTGAAGCTGGCCAACCCCGACAGGCCCGTGATAGCGATGGATGGCGACGGCAGCGCGATGATGACCGTGCAGGGCCTGTGGACGGCGGCCAACGAAAACCTGCCCGTCGTCTACGTTGTCTGCAACAACTCGACCTACCGCGTGCTGAAACTCAACATGAACCTCTACAAGACCCACATCATGAACGAAGAGACTCCCGTGAGCCGGTACATGGGCATGGACTTCCCTCTCAGGCCGGACTTCTCCGAGATCGCCGCCGGCATGGGGGTGCACGCCCGCAGGATCAAGGACCCCGCCGAAGTCGGGCCCGCCGTGGAGCAAGCGCTCGACCTGGGCAAGCCGGCGCTCCTGGACGTGGTTATCGATGGGTCGGTCTGATGTGCTGGCGCGGAAAGTCTCTCCAGGAGCATAGAGGACAGGATGGCTAAGGACTCACCGCTTGCCGAATACCTGGCGTCGGCTCCTCCAGAAGGGGTCGACGCCTCGTTCGTAGCCTACCTCGCATCGCTCCAGAGCATAAGTGAGGTCGCTCCCGGGGTAGCCCGGAGCATCGTGTCCGAGATCGCCGACCAGCGCGGCAATCTCAAGATGATCGCAAGCGAGAACTACTCGTCGCTGGCGGTCCAGCTCGCCCAGGGAAACCTCTTCACCGACAAGTATGCCGAGGGGTACCCGTTCCACCGCTTCTACGCGGGCTGCGACAACGTCGACGCCGTGGAAAGCCTGGCCGCGGAGCTGGCCGTCGAGATATTCGGGGCAGACCACGCTTACATGCAGCCCCACTCAGGAGCGGACGCGAACCTAGTGGCCTACTCGGCGGTGCTCTCGGCCCGCGTCCAGGACCCATTCCTGCAGAATCTCGAGGCTCGGGACGTTACGGCTCTGTCCGGGTCCGATTGGGCCGAGCTGCGGGCCGCCCTCGGCAACCAGCGCATGCTCGGCATGGACTACTACTCGGGAGGCCACCTTACTCACGGGTACCGACACAACATCTCGTCCCGGCTCTTCGAGGCGTCGTCATACAACGTGGACCGCGAGACGGGGCTGATCGACTACGACCAGGTCCGCGAACGCGCCAGGGAGGTGAGGCCGCTGATACTGCTGGCCGGGTACAGCGCATATCCCAGGAAGATCAACTTCCGGACATTCAGGGAGATCGCCGACGAGGTGGGCGCGGTCTTCATGGTCGACATGGCCCACTTCTCGGGCCTGGTGGCGGGCAAGGTATTCGAGGGCGACTACGACCCCGCCGCTCATGCGGACATCGTTACGTCGACCACGCACAAGACCTTGAGGGGTCCACGCGGCGGTATGGTCCTATGCACCGATGAGTTTGCGGAGTACGTGGACAAGGGCTGCCCGCTGGTGCTTGGGGGCCCTCTCCCGCACGCACTGGCCGCCAAGGCTGTGGCGTTCAGGGAGGCCAGCGCCCCGGAGTTCAGGGACTACGCGCACAGGATCGTTTCCAATGCGGCGTCACTGGCTTCGGCCTTCAGCGATGAGGGGCTGGAGGTGCTGACGGGAGGAACGGACAACCACCTGATGCTCATCGACGTGACCCCGTTCGGACTCACGGGGCGACAGGCCGAGTCGATAGTGCGGGACGCAGGGATCACCCTAAACCGCAACTCGCTGCCCTTCGATGCGAATGGCCCCTGGTACACGAGCGGGCTCAGGATCGGCACGCCCGCTCTCACCACACTGGGAATGGGCGACAGCGACATGGCCGAGATTGCGTCGGTGTTCAGGCTGCTGCTGTCCGGTAGCCGCCCGACAAAGATCACGAAAGGGCGGAACGCGGGTTCCGTGAGCAAGGCGCGCTACAGGACCGACGAGGCTGCGCTGACCGAGGCGAAGTCGCGGATCGGCGATCTGCTGCGGCGCTTCCCCGTGTATCCGGAGCTCGACCTCGACTTCCTTCAGAGGTCATTCGCCTAGCCGGCTAACGGCCCTCCAGGGCTTCCAGCGCCTGCGCGGCGGCCTCGCGTTCTGCGTCGGCCTTGCTGGATCCCGTACCCCGGCCCAGCACCCTTCCCCGGACCCTGACATCGGCAGTGAAAACGGGCTCGTGATCCGTGCCGCCGGACTTCGCCGTGTGGTATGAGGGCGCGGCCTTGCCCCGGGCCTGCAGGAACTCCTGCAGGGCCGACTTGGAGTTCTGAGGTACTGCGTCCTCGGCGGCTTGGCCGCCTTCCACTGGAATTAGACCCGCCAGAAGGTCGCGCGCGGGGACGTACCCCTGATCTAGGAACACAGCACCCACTACGGCCTCGAGTGCGGCAGCCAGGCAGCTGCTCCGGTCCCGGGTGCCTACTCTCTCAGCTCCCTTTCCCATGTACAGCTCGCGGCCCAGATGCAGCCCGCGAGCGACCTCGGAGAGGGTCTCGCCGCTCACCAAGGTCGATCTGACGTGGGTGAGCTCTCCCTCGGACCAGCCCGGGTTGAGGCGAAAGAGCTGCTCGGCTACGGCAACGCCTATCACCGCGTCGCCGAGGAACTCGAGTCGCTGGTTCGACTCGGCGAATGCGCCGGGATTCTCGTAGAAGTAGGAGCTGTGCACCAGGGCGAGGCGCAGGAGCTCCATGTTTCGGAATGCGACGCCCAGGCGGCTCTCCAGCTCGCCGAGGTCACGTACTCGGTCCATCTGCTGCCCTGGCGGCTAGACCTCCCGGTACTCGCCCTCGACGGTGCCGCTATCGTCGCCGCCGGCTTCGGGAGGCTCGGTCGGGCCCTGGCCGCCGCCCTGCTGGCCGTAGACGGCCTCTCCCACCTTCTGCACCGAGGCCTGGAGTGCTGCTACTGCGGTTGTGATCGCCGCCATGTCCTCGCCGTTCAGCGCGTCGCGCACGGCCTGGACGTTGGCTGTCACCTCTTCCTTGAGGTCGTCGGGCACCTTGTCCTCGTTGTCCTTGAGCAGCTTCTCGGCCGCGTAGGTAGCGCCGTCGGCTGCGTTGCGGGTCTCGATCTCCTCCCGCTTCTTCCGGTCCTCCTCGGCGTGGGACTCGGCATCCTTGACCATCTGGTCGATCTCGGACTCGCTGAGGCCGGAGCTGGCCGTGATGGTGATCCGCTGCTCCTTCCCGGTCCCCTTGTCCTTGGCAGAGACCTCCAGGATGCCGTCGGCGTTGATGTCGAAGGTCACCTCCACCTGGGGAACTCCGCGGGGAGCGGGAAGGATGCCGTCCAGCATGAACCGGCCTATCGTCTTGTTCTCCTGCGCCATCGACCGCTCGCCCTGCAGGACGTGGACCTCCACGCTGGTCTGCCCGTCCTGGGCGGTCGTGAACGTCTCGGTCTTGGCCGTAGGGATAGTGGTGTTCCTGGGTATCAGCGACGTGGTGACGCCCCCCAGCGTCTCGATGCCCAGGGTCAGGGGTGTGACGTCCAGGAGCAGCAGGTCCTGTACCTCGCCCTGCAGCACGCCCGCCTGTATGGCTGCTCCGACCGCCACGACCTCGTCCGGGTTCACGCCCTGGTGGGCCTCCTTGCCGAACAGGTCGACGACGGCCTTCTGGACTGCCGGCATGCGGGTCATGCCGCCGACTAGGATGACCTCGCTAATGTCGCCGGCTGCGGTGCCCGCGTCCTCGAGGGCCTGCCTGCAGGGCACGATGGCCCTCTGCACCAGGTCGTCGACGAGCTGCTCCAGCTTGGAGCGCGACAGCGTCATCACCAGGTGCTTGGGGCCTGATGCGTCGGCCGTGATGAAGGGCAGGTTGATCTCGGTCTCGGTCAGCGTCGTGAGCTCGACCTTCGCCCGCTCCGCCGCCTCGCGAAGCCTTTGGAGGGCCATCCTGTCCTGCTTCAGGTCGATGCCCTGGTCTCGCAGGAACTCGGCTACGATCCAGTCCATGATGCGCTGGTCGAAGTCGTCGCCCCCGAGGTGGGTGTCGCCGTTGGTGGCGAGCACCTCGAACACGCCGTCTCCGATCTGCAGGATCGTGATGTCGAAAGTGCCGCCGCCCAGGTCATACACCGCGATCTTCTCGTCGGTCTTCTTGTCCAGCCCATAGGCGAGGGAGGCCGCCGTCGGCTCGTTGATGATCCGCAGCACCTCGAGACCCGCAATCAGGCCCGCGTCCTTGGTGGCGTTCCGCTGGCTGTCGTTGAAGTAGGCCGGCACTGTCACAACGGCCTGGGTTACGGGCTCGCCCAGCTTGGCCTCGGCATCCGCCTTCATCTTCTGCAGGATCATCGCCGCGACCTCGGGCGGCGCGTAGCCCTTGCCCCCCATGCTCACGTGGGCGTCCCCGTTCGAATGCTTTGCGACCTCGAAGGGCACCAGCTTGACGTCCCTCTGGACGTTCTCCTCGTCGTAGCGGCGCCCCATGAAGCGCTTGACCGAGAATACGGTGTTGTCCGGGTTCGTGACCGCCTGGCGCTTGGCCGTCATGCCCACGTACCGCTCGCCCGACTTTTCGTTCACCGCGACGACCGAGGGGGTCGTCCGCGCCCCCTCCGCGTTCTCCAGCACGCGGGGGTCTCCGGCCTCGATGACCGCCATGCAGGAGTTTGTCGTACCCAAATCGATTCCCAGAACCTTCGGCATTACTCTGCCACCTCGCTTTCCTCGCTATGCTCTTCCACTCGCTTCGCAACGATGACCTGCGCCGGCCTCAGCACCCGGTCACGCTGCCTGTATCCCTCTCGTATGACGCTGATCACCTCGCCGTCCGCCGCGGACGTGGACTCCTGGTACAGCACGGCCTCGGACTCGTGTGGGTCGAACGTGCTGCCGATCGCCTCGATCCTGCTGACGCCCTCGGACTCCAGCAGCGCGAACATGCTCTTCTGCACCAGCTGGAGGCCCTCCAGCCAGCCCGGCGCGACAGCGTCGTCCGGCACCAGCGCCATGGCCCGCTCGAAGTCGTCGATCACGGACAGGACCCTGAGCAGGATGGCCGTGTTCGCGCTTCGCCTGGCTTCTTCCCGCTCCTCGCCGGCCCGCTTCCTGTAGTTCTCCAGGTCGGCCTGGGCCCTTAGCGCCATCAGCCTGAACTGGTCCTTCTCCCTGGTGGCCTCGGCTAGCTCCTCCTCCAGGGTTGGGGACTTCTCTTCCTGGACATCGCCTTCAACCGGTCCCTGCTCCGTCTCTTCGCCATTGCTCATGCTCTGTATCCGTCTCCCGTGTCGCTCGTCACTCACCGCACCTGGACGTGGAGGGCTTCGAACAGCTCGTCGAGGGCCTCAGTTACGTAATCCCGTAGCCTCGCGTCGTCTATTTCCGCCACGCCCGCCTTAGCCTCGAGCAGCCTGTTGAACAGTCCCAGGACGAGCTGCACGCCTGCCACGTTCAGTCCAAGCTCCCCGACCAGGTGCTTGATGAGCCGCAGCCTGGCTATGTCCTCTTCGGAGTAGAGTCGCAGCATGCCGACCGTGCGTGACGGGCGCACCAGCCCGGCCCTTTCGTACTTGCGGAGGGTCTGGGGGTGCATCTCCAGGATCCGGGCGGCGACGCTAATTATGTAGACGCCCTCGATCTGTCCAGAAGCCCCCTCTTGTACGAACCTGCGACCTCGTTGCATCTAGTCCTAACCTCCGGCTGGCTTCTGCCGTTATAGGTAACAACAAAGCAGACTTTCCGGTGGGTCCAACTGCGAATTCACGATCCACATACAAGTTTACAAATTGATACAGGGCGTGTCAACTTGGGTAACACAACAGCCCGTATCACGGCCGGCAGCACCTATCTGCCAAGAGGGCGTTGCACCGGCCAGCGAACAGATATCAAGAGCGGGCTAAGGACCCGCGAAGGAGGTGTGCCGATGCTGGTTTTCAAGGCTTGCCCGAGGTGCAGGGGAGACATGCACGTCAACCGAGACTTCTACGGCGACTACAGGGAGTGCCTGCAATGCGGGCTCATGGAGGACATCGTGAGCCCCGAGCGGGCCCGGCTGCTCAAAGAAGCGGGTGTAAAGGCGAGTGGGGTCGAAGCCGCCTGACGGCTGGCAGCAATCCCTGAAGTCTCGAGAGGGGCTCCCGAACGGGGGCCCCTCTTTTCGTCTACCTGAGGTTGTCCCAGAAGCGCTGCTCTCTCCAGGGGTCGCCCTCCATGTGGTATCCCCGCTGCTCCCAGAAGCCCGGCGCGTCCCCCGCCATGAACTCTATGCCGTTCACCCACTTCGCGCTCTTCCATCCGTACCGCTTCGGCACGACCAGGCGCATGGGGCCGCCGTGGTCAGGAGCCAGCGGCTCGCCGTCGTGCCGGTAGGCGAACAGCACGTCCGAGTCTCGCAGCACGACCAGCTCCACGTTGGTGGTGTAGCCTCCGTAGCAGTGGACCATCACGTGGGTCGCCTCGGGCTTTGGCGTGACGAGGCTCAGGACGTCTCCGAATAGCACGCCCTCCCAGGTGTTCTGGAGGCGGCTCCACTGGGTCACGCAGTGGAACTCGGCGTCGACGGTGGTCTGCCCGAGCCCGGTGAACTGCTCCCAGTCCAGCACTATCTCCTTATCGACGAGGCCGAAGACCCTGAACCGCCAGTCGTCGAGGCTGATGCGGGGCGTGGGGCCGAATGTCAGGACGGGGAACTTCTCCGTGACGTACTGTCCGGGAGGCGCGTCCACGCCGTCCGGGTTCTGCTTCACCCTGGTAAGTCTGCCAAGCTTCTTCAGCACAGGTCACACCTCTATTCTGGGACTCGCGCATGGATGGAGGGGCTGTAGCAATCACCGATCGGGGACTCGAAAATCGCCGGCGCAAGCGTGCCGTCCTGCCAACGGTCCCTACAACGATGCTAGCACAGGAGGGCCGGTCGGGGTCGGACAGGGGCCGCCGACGCAGGTGGCGATCACAGGTCCTCGGGGCGGTAGACGAGCGAGCCGCCGTACACGCCCAGCCTCGTGTTTCCCAGGATGTCCCACGCGTAGTAGACGGTGACGATGTTACCGTCGTCCATCTGGACGGAGCTGGGGTAGCCGCAGTCCGCGTCTCCTACGTCTCCCACCAGCATCAGCCTGTTGTCCCTGTCCCACGTCCTGCCGTCGTCGCTGCTCAGCATCCCCTGCACCCCGTACGGCGGCAGGCGGCGGCCGTACGTCAGGAGCAGGCGGCCGTCCTGCAGGCGGATCACGTCGCCCGGGTGCTCGTTGTTGTCGGTGACGCGCACGGGCTCGGTCCAGGTGCGCCCGTTGTCGTTGGAGTCGATCTGCCACAGCCCGGTGCGGTCCTCGCCAGTCCCCCGGAGCATGACCATGAGCCGGCCCCCGCCCAGGTCGCACAGGGCCGGCTCGCCGGTGCCCTCGCCAAGCGTGACGCAGTCCGACCACGTCCGCCCGTGGTCGCTGGACCGGACGAGGAATGAAGCGCCTGCCTGGCGCGGGCGCCCGGTCGTGCTGATCGCGTAACCCATCAGCATCTCGCCGCTGTCCAGGGTCAGCATCTTGTTGAATGCGGAGGCGTACCTGTGGTCGTCCTCCGGCCCGGTCTTGCCAGCGTAGCTCCACTCCTCGTTGCCCTGGCCCTCGACGAGCTCCGCCTCGCTCCAGGTGGCGCCGCAGTCCGTCGAACGGGACATCCACAGGGCGGTGTATCCGCCCTTGTCCTTGTCCGGCGTCCAGTTGCCGCCCACGTACCTGTCGGCCCTGATGAAGCAGGCCAGCAGCGTCCCGTCAGCAGCCACGCCGAAGGCCGGATTGCGGTCGTCCGGGCCGACGTCCGAGATGACGGACGCGTGGCTCCAGGACGCGCCGCCGTCGGGCGAGGTGACGAAGACGAGCCGCCCGCGCGCGCCTATGTGGAAGTCGCCGTCGCGCGTTACGACTCCCAGGTGCCCGTTTGGAAGCTTCTGGAGCGCGGGCCAGAACCCTCCCATGGTGGTCATGACGTACCGCTTCACCGCCAGGGGCCGGTACACGGCGCTCGATACGGGAATCTCCCTCTTGAAGTACATAGCCGCTCCTTCCTAGTGGAGGCTCCATCGCGTGGCCATCATGCACGTCTTCTCGCCCTCGTTCTCCACCTGGTAATAGATCGTGAGCAGCTCGCCCGGCTCCATCTCGACGGTGGCCGGGTAGCCCAGGTCGCCGTTCGGCGCGTCGTCGCGCAGCACGATCTCGTTCTCGATGTCCCAGGTGACGCCGCCGTCGCGGCTGAGGCAGGCCCGTTCTCCGAAGGGCTCCCGCCTGAGCCCGTAGGTCACGAGGACTTCGCCGCTCGCCAGCAGGATGAGGTGCGGGGGCCAGCCCCAGATCGGCGTCTGGTGGGCGGACGTCCACGTCCTGCCGCCGTCCAGGCTCTCGGACTGGTGCATGTACCACTCGTCGTACCGCTCCTTCGTCGGCTCGTAGCGGATCAGAGTCACGATCCGGCCGTCGGGCAGCTCGACTAGGTGGGGCTCGTTGAAGTGCGTGGCGTCCGGCAGCTTCTCTTCGGGTATGGGGATGATGCCCGCCAGCTGCCACGAGCGGCCCTCGTCCCTGGACTCCACCGCCGCCACGGTCGGCCTGCCGTCGATCCTCTCGTTGCCGACCATCATGAGCCTGCCGTCGCGGAGCTGTATCGGGCCGTGAGGCGCGGTCACGATGGTGTCGACCTGGGACTCCCATGTCCTGCCGCCGTCGGTCGAGCGCCTCGACCAGTGGCCGTGGTACCTGTCCCTGTCATGCTGCGGGATCTTCTGCCAGTGCCTCACCCATGACATGTGCTCGTCCGGGTACTGTTCCCTGTACCTGTCCGGGTCGGAGTACGACGTTCCGGTGAACCACGTGATTATCAGAGCGCCGGTGCGAGTGACCAGCAGGCCCGTGTCCCGGTCGTCCAGCGGCGAGCTGTTCACGGTCTCGGGCTCCGTCCAGGACTCGCCGCCGTCACTGCTCCGTATCAACTGGTTCACCCCGTAAGGGCAGACGTGAGTCTCTCGCTCGCCGGAGAACACCACGAGCAGCTCCCCGTCATCCGTCCGCCCGATGGTCGGCCAGCCAGGTAGTTCTCGGGCTGCTTGCATATCACCTTGCTCCAGTGCACCACCGCTTTCGCTCCGGACATCGGCATCCTCCCGCATGAAGTCGACGATACGGTAGCACGCTGTCCCGTCATGTCAATCGGAGGCGCAGATGCAGGGCTGACAAAGTGCGACGGCGGCGAGGGTCGGCGTGCTACAATACGCCCGCCCCTAAGCTGGCTTGGGGGCATGACTTTGTAGTGGGCGATGCGCCCGCACACGAATGGACTGGAGGCAACCCCAACATGGCCCGCACGTTCGTTTCGCGCGAGATATTCCCGGAGTACATAGAACAGATCAGGAGCCAGACGGACGCGGACATCTGGGAGGACGAGCTACCGCCGCCGCGTGACGTGCTGCTGGAGAAGGTGCGCGGGATCGACGGGTTGCTGTGCCTGCTGACCGACGGGATTGACGCCGAGCTGATGGACGCGGCCGGGCCGCAGCTCAAGGTCATCAGCCAGATCGCCGTCGGCTACAACAACATTGACATCGCTGAGGCAACGAGCCGGGGCATCCCGGTCGGCTACACTCCCGAGGTGCTGACGCAGACAACCGCCGACGCGACCCTGGCCCTCATGCTGGCGGCGGCCAGGCGCATCACCGAGGGGGAGAGGGCCGTACGCGCCGGCCAGTGGCGGACGTGGCACCCTCTCCACTTCCTGGGCCAGGACCTCTACGGCGCGACGCTGGGGATCATCGGCATGGGCCGGATCGGCCTGGAGGTGGCGAGGCGCTGCCTGGGATTCGACATGAAGGTCCTGTACTACGACCTCAACCAGCGGGAGGACCTCGAGGCCGACTACCCCATGACCTACGTCGACCTCGACACCCTGCTCCGGGAGTCGGACTTTGTGTCGCTGCACACCGTGCTCAACGACTCGACCCACCACCTGATCAGCGACGACGCCCTGGCCAAGATGAAGTCGAGCGCCGTGCTGGTGAATGCCGCCAGGGGGCCGATCGTCGATCCGGCGGCGCTGTATAGGGCTCTCGCGGCCGGGCAGATTGCCGCGGCCGGGTTGGACGTGACGGACCCGGAGCCCATCCCCAGCGACGACCCGCTGCTCACCCTGGAAAACTGCGTGATTGTGCCCCACCTGGCGAGCGCCAGCGTGGCCACGCGCCGGGAGATGTCGCGGATTTCGGCGACCAACCTGCTGAATGGGATCAAGGGCGAGAGGCTGCTGACCTGCGTCAACCCCGAGGTGTACGAAGGGGGCTAGTCGGCGCTAGCTCACCCAGGGGATGAACTCGCGCCACTCGTCCAGTATGGGGCGGTGGCGGAACAGGGCGTAGGGCTCGGGCTTCGGTGCGGAGGGCTTCCTGCGCAGGCGCATGCGCGCCTCCGACGGTGTCAGGCCCGCCTTCCTGTGGTTGCACTGAACGCAGGCGCTGACCACGTTGTCCCACTCGTGGGCCCCGCCTCGCGAGCGCGGGACTATGTGGTCCAGCGTCAGGGTCTTGCCCTTGGCGCCGCAGTACTGGCACACGAAGCTGTCCCTGTAGAAGATGGCGCGCCGGGAGAGCCGGCGGCGGATGATGGGCTGCTTCACCATGTAGACCAGGCGTATCACCGACGGGACGGCAAAGCTGGCCGAAACCGTGCGAATGTCGCCGCGCCCGTTCGCCATCAGCTCCGCCTTCCCCAGTCCCACCAGCACCATGGCGCGGCGGACGTTGCAGATGTTCAGAGGCTGGTAGTTCTGGTTCAGGACCAGTACCGGCGCTTGGATCATGGTAGTCATTGCTGCTGGGCTCGATCTATCTCCGACTGAAGACTTGAGACCGCCTGTTTGAAGCTCGGCGGAACATATCCCAGCGCGTTGCCGGGCAGCAGGTCGAACACTTCCAAGTGTACCGAAACGAGCTGGGAGCCGACCAGTGTTCCCTCGAGGCTCTCGACCGCTCCTTCGACTTGCTCGAACGCGACACCGGCGACGGCGTCGTCGTAGGCTGTGCCGTACGCAAGCGCGGCCAGGCCGAGGACTACGGCGCTGGTCAGCCCAACGCCTATGAGGAACCCGAGGAGCAGCCCTCCCCCCCGGTCGACAGCGCTGGACAGGCCCATAGTTGCCAGCTTCAGCACGAACGCCATCTTGGACAGCAGCCGAGCGATCAGAAGGAACGCGACGATGATGACGGCGTAGGTGGCGACGGTGAGGATAGTCTCGTTCTGTACTGTCCTGTTCAGCAGGTCCCCGACGTCGCCTTCCATTGAGACCAGGCCGCTCAGGAAGTCGCCGACGCCGCCGCTCAGCCGTCCCGCTACGAATCCGCCGACGTAGACCGCGGCGGCTACAAGGACGGCTTTGATCAGGCCCAGCTTGAGGCCGACGGCGGCGCAGACCGCCAGCGTGCCAAGCAGAACAATGTCGAGCCAGTTCATACCCGTAGTCGCGGCCGAGGTCCGTTGGTGAAGTCGGGCGCCGACGTTCGTCCGGCGAGTCCCCGGGCGCGCCGGACGAACTGCTCAGCCGGGTCTGAGTGTAACACAGGTGTCCCCACCGGCATTCTGGGACGCGACGGCCTGCGTCCGTCCGCCGCCGGATGGAAGACTGGGCCCTGGAAGGGAGCTACTCCAGGTCTGTCTTGGGACGTTCCTTGGTAGGATCGACGAACGGCACGCGCACCACCTCCGCGTCCACGATGCCGTCCTTGGGCAGCTGGGCCTTGACGCGGGTGCCTCGCTTCCAGTGAGTCCGGGGCATGACGGCCAGCGCTATGTTCGACCCCTGGGTCGGCGACCAGAATGCGCTGGTGACGTATCCCACGTCGTCGCCCGAGCCCTCGTCCTTGACGAGGTAGAAGCTCTCGTTGTACCAGACGATGGGTTCGCCTCCGACCCGCAGGCCGACAAGGCGCTGTTGGACGCCCTCTTCCTTGATACTGGTCAGGGCCTGCTTCCCTATGAAGTCGTCCTTGTCCAGGTCCACCTGCCAGCCGAGCCGGACTTCGAACGGGTTGTTCTCGATATCCAAGTCCTGGCCGTATGACAGGATTCCCGCCTCGAGTCGGCGGATGTGGCTTGGGGCGATGACGCCAAGGTTGAACTCCTCGCCCTGCTCCAGGATGTGGGGCCAGATGAAGTCCGCCTTGAGCATCGCGTCGTGCAGATAGATCTCGAACCCGACTTCCGCGGAGAAGCCGGTGCGCGAGATTGTGACGGGATGGCCGTTCAGGGTGTCGTGGACCAGGCCGTAATACGGGATCTCCCTGATGTGGGGACCGAACATCTTCTCCATCAGCAACGCCGACTTGGGTCCCTGTATCTGAACGGGAGACACGTCTATCTCGTGGATGTCGACGTCGAATCTTCCTGAGGAGTTGACCCCCTGCGCCCAGAGGAGGAGGTCGGAGTCCGAGATGCTGAACCAGAACTCGTCGTCGGCTACCCGAAGTAGCACGGGGTCGTTGATGACGCCGCCGTACTGATTGCAGAGGATCACGTAGCGGGCCTGCATCGTGGGGATGAGCGTATGGACGTCGCGGGTGATCAGCATGTTCACGAAGCCCGCGGCATCGGGACCCTTGACCTGGATCTGGCGCTCGACCGCCACGTCCCACATGCTGACGTGCTTGGTCAGGTACTCGTACTCCGCCATCAGGCCCCCGTCCTCGGGCTTGATGTACGCCCTGGGGTGGTACATGTGGTTGTAGGTCGTGTATGCCCAGCAGCCCGCGGCCTTCGACAGGTGCCACCAGGGGGACTTCCTGACGCGAGTCGAGATCAGGATCCTGGCGTCGCTGTTGCCGCTCTGCCGAAGGTTGATAGGGAGTCGGCGCCGCTTGAGTCCGTCCATCACCAGGGTCTGAGTCACTTGAGAGTCTCCTTTAGCCTTCCCGGTCCGACCGGCACTCCGGCTCTTCCGGACGCCCGGGACCGAAGTGAGTTCCTTGCCGCCAGGAGCATCATTGTCTCGTCTCCTACTCTCGTTCCGCTACGAAATGGCCTACGGGTCTGGCCATTCGACAATCTCGGCGCCAACTCGGTGGAGTATACTCCCCGCCCGATTGGCAAGACAATCAGTCTCCTGGCGAACGTTACCCGTCTTGACACTTTTTCGCGCGCGTTGCTAGCATGATACCCGGAGCACTGGCTCCTAATCCTCATGACAACGGACAGACAGGCAGCCGTAATCCTGGCCGCCGGACGCGGCAACCGGATGAGGTCCGGGTTGCCCAAGCCCCTGCACCGCGTTTGCGGCAAGGAGATGGTGGCCCTCGCGGCGGACACAGCCCGAGCCGCAGGACTCGACCGCGTCGTTCTCGTAGTCGCTCCAGGCTCAGACGCCCTGAAGGACCTGCTTGGCAATAGCGTCGCCTATGTGGAGCAGGCTGAGCCACTGGGTACGGGACACGCCCTGCTCCAGGCGCGAGATAGCCTGGATGGCGTCGAAGAGCTCACCGTGATGACTGCCGACTCGCCCCTTGTCCGGTCTGAGTCGCTCGAGCAGGTGGCGACCGAGCACCGCGAGACCAACGCTTCGCTGACTCTGCTGACCGCCATGCTGGACGACCCCGGCGACCTGGGACGGATCGTAAGGAACGGCAACGGAGTCAGCGCCATTGTCGAGCACGGATCGGCCGACCCGGAGACCCTGGCGATTCGCGAGGTCAACAGCGGCGTATACCGGATGCGGGCGTCGTGGGTCTGGCCCGCACTGGAGGCGGTCGCACCCTCGGAGAATGGCGAGGTCCTGCTGACCGACCTGGTGGCCTCGGCGGTCGAGTCAGGGGGGCGGGTGTCGGCCGTGGTCGGGGAAGCGTCGGAGGTGATGGGCGTCAACAACCGCGTTCAGCTCGCGGAGGCCGAGGCCGTCATGCGCGGGCGTCTGCGCCAGACGTGGATGCTGCGCGGCGTCTCGATGCCGCACCCGGAGTCGGTCTACATCGACGTGGATGTCGAGATCGGCGAGGACACGGTAATCCTGCCCAACACCCACGTAACGGGGCGATCGCGAATCGGCCGCCGGTGTAATATAGGTCCCAACAGCGTGGTTGTGGACTCGGCTATCGGGGACGACTGCGAGGTCCAGTCCTCGGTGGTTAACGGCGCGGAGCTCGAGGACCAGGTGGAGGTCGGCCCTTTCAGCAACCTGCGGGCGGGCACCCGCGTCGAGACTCGCGCCAGGGTGGGCACGTCGGTCGAGGTCAAGGGGAGTCGCATAGGCAGCGAAACACGGGTCCATCACTTCAGCTATATTGGAGACGCTGACCTGGGCTCCCGGGTCAACGTGGGGGCAGGCACGGTTACGTGCAACTTCGATGGGGCTGAAAAGCACAGGACGAGAATCGGCGATGGGGCGTTCATCGGCTCGGGCACGATGCTGGTTGCCCCTGTAGACGTCGGGACAAACGCCCGGACGGGCGCAGGCGCGGTGGTGACGCGAGACGTGCCGGAGGGGGCGCTGGTCCTTGGAGTTCCGGCCCGTGCAAGCGACGTGAAGAGACACTAATTGGAGAGCGACAGTACGTTACCCTGGGTGGCCCTGGCCATCTCGGGGATAGGATTCTTCCTGGCATCCTTTGCCGAATCGAGCATCGCCTCGGTGAGACGAGAGCGCGTCCAGTGGCTTATCGTCCACGAGGTGCCCGGGGCCGTCGCGCTCGAAGCGCTCCACTCGACCCCACTCGGGCCTTCCGGCTCCGTTGCTCTCCTGAAGTACGTGGTGCTCGGCGCAACCATCGTATCCGGCGTAGCCGTGGCGATAGCGCTTGGGGGCAACTGGGCGCTTACATACCTCGCGGGTGCGGGAGCCCTTGTCGCGGTCGGCATCGTGCACGTCGCGGCCGCGGGGCTGGCCAGGCTCTACGGCGAGCGGGTGGCCCTCAAGCTGGCCAGGCCGGTCCGGGTGCTGGCAAAGCTGCTTGCGCCGTTGCTCACTCTCGAAGAGAGGGCGGCGCGCAGCCTCACGAGCCCCCTTGGCGAGGAGGTCCCGCCGGCAGTCAACGGGCCGGCCGAGGGACTCGGAATCGACGAAGACGAGGAGACCCTCGACGAGCACGAGGCGCGAATGATCCGGGGAGTCGTGGACCTCGACCGCACGATAGCCCGAGAAGTCATGGTGCCCAGGGTGGACATGGTTACCGTCCAGCTGGGCGCGCCGATGCCGGAGGTCGTGCGGACGATGATGGAATCGGGCCACAGCCGCATTCCCGTTACCGGCGGGGACATGGACCACATCGAGGGCATCGTCCATTCCAGGGAGATTCTCGGGCTGCTGGGCGATGGGAATGGGACGCAGAACACCCTGACCATGGACATGGTGCGGCAGGCGCTATTCATCCCGGAGTACAAGACGCTGGAGGAGCTGCTGACCGAGTTCCAGGAGACCCAGCGCCATATCGCCATCGTCGTGGACGAGTACGGGGGCGTGTCCGGGCTGGTAACGATCGAGGACCTGCTCGAGGAGATCGTCGGAGAGATCACCGACGAGTTCGACGTTGCGGAGCCGGGGTTCGAACAGGTTGGTGAGAACGAGTTCACGTTCGACGCCCGCATCGGCATCGACCAAGCCGGCGAGGTGCTCTCGACCGAGCTCGTGGGCGATGGCTTCGACACCCTGGGAGGGTTCGTGTACCAGCGGCTCGGCAGGATAGCGAGGACCGGCGACCTGGTCGTCCACGACGGGCTGACGATCGAGGTCCTCTCGACTGCGGGCAGGAGGGTCAAGCGCCTGCGGGTCACGAAGGTCCCGGAGGCCCAAGAGTCGTCGACGTAGCCCTGCGGCGCATGCCTTGCCGCATGCGTCGGACACCGCCCAGGTCTCCCGCACGGGGCCTGCGTCCTCGTTCCGCTAGAATCGGCACATGTCCCGTCTGAGCGTCCTCGTCTACGCGGTCTCCCTGCTGCTCGCGGCCTCGTGCGGCGAGGGTTCCTCGGCGCCGCCCACTCCAAGCCCAGTGCCTGCCCCGGAAGCCGGCGGTGTGGTGGATGCTGCCACATTGGACGGGAAGGTCATGTTCGAGTACAGGGGCGGCTACGGCTGCCCCGCCGACGAGGCAGGGCTGTCCGGCTGGCTCGGCTGGTTCGAGGGCGGGCCAGCTGACACCGAACACGCTGCGGTTGCGTACCTTCCCGAGGCGTCTGGCCTGGCGGACGGCGAGCTGTGTCACACGGATATGACGCTGCTGGACGGAGGCGGAGTCCGCCTCTTCTCCAGCGCCAACCGCCGGACCGTCGACCGCCACTTCGAGTGGATGGCGCCCTATGGGCTGGATGGCGTGTTCCTGAGGCGCACCGTCGGAGACCCGGGAGATGGCGCGCCTACGGACTTCCGCAACCGGGTGGCCCGGAACGTCATGGCGGGAGCGGAAGCCCACGGCCGTGTCTTCGCAATCATCTACGACCTGGGCAGGGCTACTCCCGAAAGCGTGATCGGGGACTGGGCATATGTCGTGGAGGTGCTTGGGTTGGCGGGCAGCGGTCGGTACTTGCATCACGACGGCCGCCCGGTCCTGGGCATCGACGCGTCGGGGCTTGCCCAGGATCCCGCCGGCCCTTCGTATCTGCTCGAGCTGGCAGCGAAGCTGCGTAGGGAGTCTGCGGGGGCGCAGGAGCTCGCGCTATTCGCGGTCGTGCCCGCCCGCTGGCAGTCCCTAGACGGAGGAAGGTGGGGCGATCTGCTCCAGGCCGTCGAGTACATCAGCCCCTGGAGTGTGGGCGAAGCAAGGGATCAGAGTGAGGGTGCAGGCGTCGCAGCCTTAACATCCGGTGCGGCGGAAGCTGCGGCTGCCGGCGTGGGCTACGCCCCCGTGGTGTGGCCCGGTGTGTCAGGGGGCGAAGGATCTGGTCTGAATGCAGTCCCGCGCGACGGTGGGAGCTTCTACTGGAGGCAAGTGTTCGAAGCGGTGTCGGCGGGTTCGGACGCCCTGTATGTCGTGTCCTTCGACGGGATGGACGACGGCACGGCGATGTTCAAGCTCGTCCCGCGCATTGGAGGCCTGCCGGTAGGAGGCAACTTCCTGTCCCTGGACGTGGACGGGTACGACCTGCCCAGCGACTGGTTCCTGCGGTTGGGCGGCGAGTCCGGCAGGCTGCTGCGGCGCGAGATACCCTTGTCGTCGGCACTGCCCATCGTTCCGGCCGAGCTCCCCGACGCCGCCCGGAACCGCATCGAGATGACTTTCAGCACGACATCCGACAGTGCATCGGTGGACATCTCGACGCTTGGCCATATCCTGACAGTGGAGCTGGTCGGTACGACGGGCGAGCCGGCGGAAGCGAGCGCGTCGATCGACGGCATGGTGCTCAGGCAGGCGCGGGGCGATGCGGAGGGCGGTCGCAGGATTAGCATGACAGTCGAGTACACCGTGGACGAGGCGGCCCTTCGCGGGCCCATGGAGCTGAGGCTGGAGAAGGGGGCGCTCGGGAGCAGCGATCTGAGGGTCGCCCGGCTGACTCCGCGCGGAGCATGGGTGCTGAGGCTGGTGAGCCACCGCGATACGCCAAATCTGCCGCCAGGCGAGCCTCTCACGGTGGTGATCCCGTGGGTGGGTGAGTAGCCGGGCCCTCAGCCCGCCCCTTTCACCTCCTCGGCGAAGCGGCGTATCTTGGCGGCGTCCTTTACGCCGTCGGTCTCGACGCCGCTGGACACGTCGACGACCCGCGGACCCACCTCCGCTATGGCGCGGGCCACATTGTCTGGCGTCAGCCCCCCGGCGAGCACCAGGTCGTACCGCGATGCGAGCTCCCGGGCGACGCGCCAGTCGAAGGTGCGCCCTGTTCCCCCCAGGTGGCCTCGCTCGTACTTGTCGAGCATGGGAGTGAAGCCCGCGCCCACGACCTCCTCGATCTGCTGGGCCGCCGCCTCGACCGCCTCTTCCGTCGGGATGTCGTCGCGGACCTTGATCTGCCGTATGACGGGAACGGCGACCTCGCTCCAGTATCCCTGCGGCTCGTCGCCGCAAAGCTGAGCACGCTCGAGGCCACACTCCTCCACGATGCGGTTGACCTCGTCGACTGGCTGGTTGGCGAACAGCCCCACTAGGGTGGGTACGCCCTCTCCCAGCGCCGCTCGGAGCCTCCCGACGATGGACAGGGCTTGTGCCGTCGTTATCTGGCGCCGCACGCCCGGCACGAAGACCAAACCTAGGAAAGTCGCGCCGGCGTTCGCGGCAGCTAGCGCGTTGTCGGCGTCGCGCAGGCCGCATATCTTGAACTTCGTCACACCAGCTCCCTAAGCCGCGCGCCAGGGTCGTCTGACGTGACAAGCGCCTCGCCTACTAGTATGGCGTGCGCCCCCGCCCGCGCCACCCGCGCCACGTCCTCCCTGGAGCTTATGCCGCTCTCGCTGACCACGATGCGGTCCGGCGGCAGCTTCGGAGCGAGGCGTTCAGTGACCGAAAGGTCGGTGACGAACGTGTGCAGGTCCCGGTTGTTGATTCCCACGATCTCCGCGCCCGACTCGACGGCCGTTTCGAGCTCCCCCTCGGTATGCACCTCGACGAGGCACTGCATCCAGAGCTGCCTGGCGGCGTCCGTGAGCTCGGACATCAGGGTCGGAGGGAGCATGGCTACGATGAGCAGTACGGCATCGGCGCCGTGGGCCCGGGCCTCTACAACCTGGTACGGGTCGAACAGGAAGTCCTTACGCAGCACCGGCACCTGCCGCGGCCGGACAGCGCGGTGCACCGACGCCATGTCTTCGAGACTGCCCTGGAAGAAGGGCCCGTTGGTAAGGACGGATATCGCCGCCGCCCCGTTGTCGGCGTAGGTCGACGCAAGCGCGGGGGCGTCGATGTCGTCGCGAAGGACGCCCTTCGAGGGCGTGGCGCGCTTGACCTCGGCAACAACCCTGGTATCCGTGCCCATCAGCGAGCCTGCGAGATTGAGCGGCGGAGGATGGCCGGCGTCCCTGGCGCGCCGTTCGAGGTCGCCGAGTGACGCGGCAGCCTTGCGGCGCTCCAGGTCCCCGCGCTCCACGTCGACGATCTTCTTCAGTATGTCGGGTGTGTCGGCTTGCACTGTCTGGTTGGTTTTCAAAGGGAAATACTAAAGGTCGTGGGCCCGTAGTTGCCTGTTCTGAAGGAGTGGATTCGCATGCCAGAAGCTCTCATGCGCAAGAAGACGCACGCCGAACTAGAGGTCCTCCAGGTCGAGAGGTCGAGTTAGTCCACACCGGTGCGCTGCCACAGCTTCATCGGCTAGCCGCTCAAGCAGGCGCTCCGACTCCAATTCAGCCATGAGGAAGCGTGCAAATTTGTCCTGTTCTTCCCGTGTGAGCTTGGAGGCTATCTCGAATGCCTGTTGAAGAAGCTCGGTCATCTCTAAGCGCTACAGGGGATATGGTAGCGCCGGAGTTCGCTCGGAATCAACGCCGGAGTCGACCATGCTGTTGCAGAGCGAGCTGAGCTGCACGTGAAACTCGAGCCGCCTGGCCGGGGTCCACCACTCGAGAAACTTGTCGTGTGAGTAGCTGCCCAGCCACCGCTCGAAGGCTGCCAGGTGGGCGAAGACCTCCCGCGTCCCCTCATCCTTCGACCTGTCGCGCCAGCGCAGCATCAGCGAGCAGGCGGCATGGTGATCGTTTATCTCCCCCAGCCGTCTCTGTAGGTCCACGAGCACCGGCATCACGTCGCCCATGGGCGAGTCGGGCGCGCCGCCGATCACCTCCAGGGAATAACGGACCCGCTTCTCGGCGATCCTCATCCTGTGTAGGGCCCTTGTGTCGGTCAGGTCGTCGAATGAGCGGTCCACGAATCGCCGGAGAGCCGGGATGAGGGCGCCGCCGGCCCAGTCGCTGAGCAGAGGTTCGGGGCCTTCGCCGCGCCACTCCACTTGCTTCAACAGGGATCGCGCATCCCGGCGAAGCCACTTTTGCTTCCTGGCCTTCCTGTAGGAGCGCAGGATGGGTTTCTGAGCCTTTGCGCGTTGGACTCGTACGCGGTCAATCGCAGCCGCGAGCTGGGTTGTGGCTCCTCCGGCGGCCGCCAGGCGGGTGAGTCTCTCGTCTATGACGTCCAGGTCCCTTGCGGGGCCGGCGGCCCTGCGGATGCGGTTCAGGCGCGACTGCATCTCGCTGGAGGCGGACGGCGGCAGCCACGGCTCGAAGAGCCCCAGGGTCGCCGCGGCCCGGCGCGAGGCCACGCGTAGGTCGTGGACGTACTCGGCGTCCCTCTCGGGGTGCTTGGCCGCGCTCGGCAGGAGCTTGGCAACCCTCTTCAGCCGCCGCTCGACCGCGTCCGAGGCGAGCAGGCCGACAGGCTGCTCCCAGCCCCCGTGTTCGCGTAGCGTTTCCTTGGTCATGCCAGGCTCATCATCTGCTTTGGCGTCATCGACCACTCGATCCATCCGCATCGTCCGTATCTCGGCGCTGGCACGCGCACCTTGCACAGCGCCCCCTTCCTGAGCCGCACCACCGGCTCGGGATCGCCCGTCGTCAGGACCGATACAAGGCTGCTGAGGTAAGGCTCGTGGCCCACCACCATCACGTCGCCTGTCGACGAGTATCCGGTGGCGAGGTTGCTGATTAGCCGCGACGGGCTTCCGCCCGGGGCAAGGGAGTTCGATGTCACCAGCCCGCCGGTCACCCGCAGGCCCTCGTGGACTATCTCGGCCGTCTGGACGGCCCGCACAAGTGGGCTGGTCACTACGACGTCGATGGAGACCCCCAGTGACCTGAGCCCCTTGACCTGCCGCGCCATCCTCCGCTTGCCCCTGTCGGTCAGCGGGCGCTCTTCGTCAGTCGTGTACTCCGTGCTGCTGCGGTCCCCCGCCAGGCCGTGCCTGAGCACGTACAGGTCCATGACTTCTCGTCCTCGCTGGGCCGCTCTCGTGGGCGCCCGCCACTGCGATTCCTGGCCAGACTTCGTGGCAGTCTATGTCGGGACGAATCGACTGTCAACGAGGCGAGACAGAGGTCTGGTCTTTGTCTTAGTAGAAGTCAAGAATATGGTATAATCGTACGTACGTTGCACAGTACCGCCAGCGGCCGGTTTGACCTCTAACGGGAGGCTACATGGTAAACAAGACCGAATACGGTTTCATCATGCCGATGAGGCTCGAAGAGGAGATGCGCACGTCCTACATGGACTACGCCATGAGCGTCATCGTCTCCCGGGCCCTGCCGGATGTCCGCGACGGGCTGAAGCCGGTGCAACGCAGGATTCTCTATGCCATGCAGGAGCTGGGCATGAGGTCCAACTCCTCTTACAAGAAGAGCGCCAGGCTAGTCGGGGAGGTGCTCGGCAAGTACCACCCCCACGGCGAGGCCGCCGTGTACGACGCCATGGTCCGCATGGCCCAGGACTTCTCCATGCGCGTCCAGCTCGTGGACGGGCAGGGGAATTTCGGCAGCATAGACAACGACCCGCCCGCGGCGATGCGCTACACCGAGGCGCGCCTCAGCTCGCCGGCCGAAGAGATGCTCGCCAATCTGGACGAGGAGACGGTCGACTTCGTCGACAACTTCGACGCGAGCCTGCAGGAGCCGGTACTCCTGCCCGCCAGGCTTCCCAACCTGCTGCTCAATGGAGCATCCGGCATCGCGGTGGGCATGGCTACGAACATTCCCCCTCACAATCTCTCCGAGCTGTGCGACGCCATATACCTGCTGCTCAGGAATCCCGAGCCGACGACTTCAGAGCTCATGCGACGGGTCCACGGGCCGGACTTCCCAACAGGCGCGACGATCATGGGCTCGGAGGGAATCCGAGAGGCGTACGAGACCGGCCGGGGCCAGATCGTAGTCCGGGCAACTGCCACTATCGAGCCCATGAAGCGGTCGGGCCGGATGCAGATCGTCGTCACAGAGCTGCCCTACCAGGTGAACAAGGCCACGCTAATCGAAAAGATCGCAGGGCTGGTCAAGAGCAAGCGGCTGGAGGGCATATCCGAGATCCGAGACGAGTCGGACCGCCGGGGCATGCGGATCGTGATGGAGCTCCGTTCGGGCGCCCAGGGCCTGGTGATACTCAACAAGCTCTACAAGCTGACCGCGATGCAGAGCACCTTCTCCGCCAACATGCTCGCGCTGGTCGACGGCACTCCCAGGGTGATAACCCTCCATGACGCACTCATCGAGTACATAGACTTCCGTCGGGTGGTCATACGGCGCAGGGCGAAGTTCCAGCTCCGAAAGGCCAAAGAGCGGTCCCACATTCTCGAGGGACTGAGGATCGCCCTGTCGAATCTCGACGCCGTCATTGCCCTGATCCGCAACGCGGCGGATGCCGAGACGGCCAAGACCCAGCTCATGGAGTGGTACGCCCTGTCGGACCTCCAAGCGCAGGCCATCCTGGACATGCAGCTCAGGCGCATAGCGGCCCTGGAGCGCGAGAAGATCGAGAGCGAGTACAGAGAGCTCCAGGCCACGATCAAGGGCTTGGAGGAGCTGCTGGAGGACCCCGAGAAGGTCGACGCCGAGATCAAGAAAGAGACTATGGCGCTCAAGAAGAAGCATGGAAGCGAGCGCCGCACGGAGATCGGTGAGGACGCCAGGGACTTCAGGCGCGAGGACCTCGAGCCCCACGAGCAGATCGTCATAACCTTGAGCCAGGGCGGTTACGTGAAGCGCATCCCGGCCAGCACGTACCGCAACCAGCACAGGGGCGGCAAGGGCGTCGTCAGCATGACGACCCGCGAGGACGACCCCGTCGAGCACATCCTGGTCTGCGACACCCACGACACGCTGCTCTTCTTCACCAACACGGGGCGCGTCCTGCCGCTCAAGTCGTACGAGCTCAGGCCCGACACGTCAAGGAACTCGCGAGGCGTGCCGGTGGTCAACGTCATACCCCTCACAGACACCGAGCACGTCAACGCCGTCGTGGCGGTGCCGGACTTGGGAGTGGAGGGACGCTTCCTCGTCCTGGCAACCAGGAAGGGGCTGGTCAAGCGTGTCACGGTCGACCAGATCGCCAACGTGCGCCGCGCTGGCCTGATCATCATGAATCTCAAGGACAAGGATGAGCTTGTGACGGCCCGTCTGGCCTCCGAAGAAGACGACGTGATGATGGTCACCCGCCAGGGACAGTCCATCCGCTTCGCGATCTCGGAGGTGACCCCGCGCCTCAGGGTCGCCGGCGGCGTGAAGGGCATGGAGCTGCGCCAGCGGGACGTCGTCATCGCGATGGACGTGGTCGTCCCGAACAGCAAGCTGCTGGTGATCAGCAGGAAGGGCTATGGGAAGTTGACAGATCTCAACCGGTACCGTGCCCAGGGTCGCGGAGGCCAGGGCGTCAAGACGCTGAAAGTGACCAGGAAGACAGGACAGGTCGCCGCCGCGCAGGTCATTACCGAGAGCGATGAGCTCTACGTGGTCTCCTCGAAGGCCAAGGTGCTGAGGACGAACCTATCCGAGATCCGCAGCACGGGCAGGTCCGCGCAGGGCGTTACGATATTCAAGCTGGAACAGGGCGACTCTGTGGCCTCCATAGCCTGCGTGGGCGAACTGGAGATACCCGAGTCCGCGACGGGCGAGGTCAAGGTCTCCGCCAACGGGAAGCGCAACGGCAGCATCCCGCCCAAGAAGTAGGGCGCCTCTCTCCATCCCGTCCAAAGCCGACTGGATTGCATGGAGAGCTGTCCTTCGACACGCGAGGGGCGAACCATACTTCCGCTAGGGTCGCGGCTTTTCCAGGGTCTCCGGGCAGGCCGAAGGGCCGCCCGCGCTGATTGGCTCCGAGCCGTGCTAGCTGTGTCCGGCAGCCGCTGTCGCCAGGGCCTTCTGGACTGCGCCTGGAGACATCGGCAGGCTGTTCATCCTGACGCCGGCGGCGTTGTGGATAGCGTTGGCTAAAGCCGCCGGCGGAGGAACGATGTTGGCCTCGCCCACGCCCCTTACCCCGAACGGGTGGAGGGCGCTGGGCACCTCCACCAAGACCGTCTCGATCATTGGAAGGTCGTACGAAGTGGGCATCCGGTAGTCGAGAAGGGAGGCGTTGAGCATCCGCCCGTCCTCGCTCATGAAGTACTCCTCGTTGAGCGCCCAGCCGACGCCCTGAGCAGTGCCGCCCTGGATCTGGCCCTCCACGTAGCTCGGGTGGATGGCCTTGCCCACGTCCTGCAGCGCCGTGTAGCGAAGGATGTCGACCTTGCCGGTCTCCGGGTCCACCTCGATGTCCACGATGTTCGCGGCGTAGGAGCCGTGCAGCCCGCCGGGGTTGATGTTGGCCCGGCCGACGACGGGGCCCCCGGTGTCGGGCAGGAGCGGGGCTATCTCCCCGAACCCCATGCTGAGCTCGGGGTCCGACCTGTGCTGCAGCGCACCGTCCACGTACTCCACGTCCTCAGGCGAAGCCTCCCACAGCAGCGCGGCACGCTCGACGAGCTGGCGCTTGATGTCATTCGCGGCGTCGTGGGCTGCCCACCCCGACTTGTACGCAACCCCGCTTCCTCCCGTGTTCGACGTGTAGCCGATGGTGTCCGTGTCGGCCACCTGGGGGATGATGTCCTCGACCGGGAGGCCGAGCACCTCCGCAAGCTGCTGGGCGACGGCCGTCCGGCTCCCGCCGACGTCCACCGAACCCTCGACGAGGCTCACCCTCCCATCGTCCAGGACGTTCGCGACCACGCAGGCCATACCGGTGTTGTTGCGGCAGAACCCCATGGCGATGCCGCGCCCTCTCAGCTTCCCTTCGGCCGGGCCTCCAAGCGGGGCGGAGTAGTGCGGGTGCTCCCGCACCGCCTGCATCACCTCCTCGGCGCCGATGCGGACGTTCATCACGCCGTCCGCCCGCCTGGTGCCCTCCACGGCGGCGTTTAGCAGGCGCAGCTCCACGGGGTCGAACCCCAGCCGCTCGGCCAGCTCGTCGATCACCGTCTCGACCGCGAACACGGCAACGGTTGCACCCGGCGCCCTGTATGCCGAGGTCTTGGGCTTGTTGTCCACGACGTCGTATCCGTCGATCTGTACGTTCTCGAGGGCGTAGGGGGCGAACACGGCGGCCGCGGCGGCTGCCACCGGAGCGCCGGGGTATGCCCCGGCCTCGTACGCGTAGTGAGCGTGGGCCGCGGTTATGCGGCCCTCGCGCGTCGCTCCCATCTTCACCCGCACGTAGCTGCCGGCCGCCGGGCCCGTTGACTCCAGCACCTCGGCCCGGGTCATCCACATCTTCACGGGGCGGCCGCTCTTCCGGCTCAGCACCGCGGCGACGGGCTCCAGGTAGGCGTTGAGCTTCCCGCCAAACCCGCCGCCGATCTCCATGGGGATGACCTTCACCCCCGACTCGGGCAAACCCAGGATCCTGGCAACGTTGTCTCGCATGCCGAAGTGTCCCTGGCTGCTGCACCAGATGGTCAGCCTGCCGTCGGCAGACCAGGAGGCCGTCGCGTTCTGGGGCTCGATGTATCCCTGGTGGACGGTCTGCGTCCGGTACTCCCGCTCTATGGTGACGTCAGCGGACGCAAATCCGCCGTCCAGGTCGCCGAACTTGTGCTGTTCGTGCCCGGCGACATTCGGCGTCTCTGAGCCGTCCGACGCCCAGTCTTCGTGCAGCCACGGGGCGTCAGGCTTCATTGCGTCCTCGACGTTGGTTACCGCCGGGAGCGGCTCGTAGTCCACGTCGATGAGCGCCAGGGCCTCCTCGGCTGCGTGAAGGCTGCCGGCGGCGACGGCGGCAACTGCGTGGCCCTTGTACAGGACCTTGCTGCTGGCCAGGACGTTGTCCGTCTGCGTCGCTCCCAGCACGACCTCCCTGCCGATGCTGCCCACCTCCGCGCCCAGGTCCGCCGCCGTGGCCACGGCACGGACGTCCGGGTGCGCCTCGGCGCGGCTGGTGTCGACCGACCTGATGACGGCGTGGGCGTGAGGGCTCCGGAGCACCTTGCCGTACAGCATTCCCGGAAGGCGGACGTCCGACCCGTACTGGGCTTCCCCGGTGACCTTGGGGACGCCGTCGTGCCTCACGGGCCGGGTGCCTATCACCTTGTATGTCTTCGTACCGTCGGCGGTGGTCGTCATGTTCTCTCCTGCCTTTGCTAGTCGGGTACCGAGGCCCACGTTTCGGGAACGTCGATGGCCTGCCAGCGGTCCAGGGGCCAGAAACTGACCCATGCCCTCCCGATGATTCTGCTCTCGGACACCGGTCCCCAGTCCCGCGAGTCGTTGCTTGCGCGGCGGTTGTCGCCCAGGACGAAGTACGATCCCTCCGGCACGGTCTTCTTGGGGTAGCTCCCCGTATTCTCGTGGGTTATGTAGGGCTCGTCCAGCTCGATGTCGTTGACGATGACCTGGCCCCGCTTGATCTCTACGGTGTCCCCGGGGAGTCCGATGACCCTCTTGACGAAGTCCCTCTCCATGTCCCTGGGGAACTCGAAGATTATCACCTCGCCGCGGCGCGGGGAGCGAAAAAGGTAAGGGTCCTGCGGCTCTCCCATGAACGGAATCAGGTCGATCGGCGGACGGGCGTAGATGAGCTTGTTTACGACGACGTATTCGCCCTCTTCCAGGTTCGGCGACATGCTCGAGCCTTCCACGCGGTAGTTCCCGATGCTCAGGTGGAACCCCAGGAAGATGAGGAGGGCAAGGATTACGGTCTCGAACAGCTCTCGGATGACGGCTCTCATCGTTCTTTCGCCGCGGGCGAACGCCTACCGCCTTTCAACCCGGGAAAGCGCATTGGCGAGGAGCGAGCCTGGCTCGGGCCGCAGGGCTACTGTACCGTGATGATTGCCCACATCTGTACGGGATGTATCAGGCAGGCGTATCGGTACTCGCCCGGCTCGTTGAACTGGAATACGAACGAGTCGCCGGCTTGGAGGTGGGTATCGAAGAGCTTTTCAACACCGCCCACGGTCGGCGTGTGCGAGACCGTGTGCGCGAGGTTCGAGCTGTTTGTCCACCTGACGAAATCGCCCACTCCGATTGTGGCGCCCGTATGAGACATTGGAGAGCTGTTGACAACGTTGTCTACGACGTTTGCGCCCGCGGGTATCGGCACCTCGGTCGGGCTGGGCGTCGGCGTGGGCTTTTCGTTGGTGAAGCCGCAAGCCAAGGTGAAGAGCGCGAACAGCGCCACAGCGATTACGAGAACTCTGGACATCTAGGTCTCCCCTGGCGCACCTGCGCTCTGTAGCTCGCGCCGGCTACTACGTCGGGTTCCGGGCGCGAGAGGAAGTGTAACATCGGGCCCTTCGAAGGGTCAATGAGAGCGCGAAGTGGGGGGAGCGCGAGGCTTGGCCAGGTCCGCGCCGCGTCCCGCCAGCATCGCAGCCGGCGCTGGGACTCGGGCCTGCACATCCAGGCCATGAGCAATGCCTGGGCATGGCTGATAGACTCTCCCGCAGCGCACCCGCATAGACCCAGGGAGGTGAGAGATGCACCTGGCTCGAATCTTGTGGCGAGACCACGTCCTTTGGGGATCGATCGACGGAGAGGACGTGCGCGAGATCAGGGGCGGCCTGTACGGCGACGGGCGCCCCGGGCCCTACCTGGGACCGCTCGCGGAGGCCCGGCTGCTAGCGCCCCTGGAGCCGACGAACAAGGTCATCGGCATAGCCGCCAACTACGGCGAGAAGGACGACAGGGACGGCCCCGGCATATTCATGAAGCAGCCGGGCACCAACATCGCCCATCTCGACCCCATAGTCTATCCCCGTACCTGCAGTAAGGTGATCCACGAGGCCGAGGTCGGCATCGTCATCGGCAGGACTGCAAGACACGTCAGCGCCGGGAACGCGTTGGACTATGTCCAGGGCTACACGTGCGCCAACGACGTGAGCGCCTCCGAGATGACGGTGAGCGACATCGGGCGCGGCGGGACGATGCGCTGGAAACAGTTCGACACCTTCTGCCCCCTGGGTCCCGTCATCGCCACCGGCCTGGACGGCGACAACCTGCGTATACAGTGCAGGGTCAACGACCGCACGGACGTCGACGACAACAGCAGCGCCATGATCTTCGGCGTGGCCGAGCTGGTCAGCTGGGTGTCCGAGATAATGGCCCTCAACCCCGGCGACATCATCTGCAGCGGCTGCCCGTCCACGGGCGAGATCAGAGTCGGCGACACCGTCGAGGTCGAGATAGAGGGAATTGGCACGCTCCGGAACCCTGTTGTGGCCGACGCGTGACCGGACTCGTTAGACGAGTGGCCGTCTAGCCCAGGCGACGAGAGATCATCCTGAGCCAGTCCGACGCCGTGAAGTACGGCTCCATCTTCCCAACGAACTCGGCAACCGTGCTCTCTACCGTCGAGTCGCTGGTGTCCAGCGTGATCTTGTTAGCGATCTGGGACGCCTCGTACTCCTCGTCGAACCTGCGGAGGATGTACTCAACGTCGCCCGCCTGCAGGACTCCGTTCCTGCGCGGGTTCTCCTCCATGCGCCGGGCGATCACCTCGGGGGACGCCTTTACCATCACCAGCACCGTCTCGGGCTCGTAGCTGACGATCATGTGCTCGATCTTCCTCGATACGTCCCTCCGGTCGAACTGCTCCCCCGGGCCGCCGTAGCCGAAGTAGTGCGGGCCGTAGATAGCGTCGTCCACGTGCATCCCGATCACCATCTTGTCCGCGGCGTCGCCCGAAGAGCTCTGCCGCGGCGCGTGGTAATAGAGGTTGTGCCTCTGGACGTTGTCCTTCAGCCACGGGCTGAGGGCCAGGAACTGCCGCTCCTCTTCCTCAGTGATGTTCGCCGGGTGCCCCACCGTGTACGGGATCTTCCAGTGGTCGTGGATCAGCCGCATGCGGCTGCCCATCGCCTCCGCCATCCAGTCGTCGATGGCGTGGGCCAGGGTCGTCGTCCCGGCGTATTCGCACCCAACGATGAGCAGCTTCATCCGGCACACCTCCATGTGTTCCTGGGACCCGAACTCTCCCGGCAGTACGGATCTACACCCCAACGTGCGGGCAGCAACAGCCTACCACAGCCATGCTCGCGGGACCGCTGGGGCGATGACAGGGTGGAACCGCAGACGCCGCGTGGACTACCATTGAATTCACCCCTCGACTCGGAACATACCCGTGAAGATACTCGGCATTGAGACATCGTGTGACGAGACAGCCGCCTCCGTGGTGGAGGACGGCCGCAGCGTCATCTCCAACGTCGTGGCCTCCCAGGCGACCCTTCACGCCCAATTCGGCGGCATCGTCCCCGAGGTTGCGTCTAGGCAGCACCTTGTGACGCTGGTGCCGGTCGTTCGCCAGGCCCTAGACGACGCGGGGATGGGTCTTGGGCAGCTGGATGGCATTGCAGTGACCAACGGGCCCGGGCTCGCCGGGTCGCTGCTGGTGGGCGTCAACGCTGCGAAAGGGCTGGCGCTGGCTGAGGGACTGCCTCTGGTCGGCATCAATCACCTGGAGGGGCACGTCTATGCCGCCTGGCTTGAAGAAGCCAATCCCGAGATCGAGCCCGGCTTCCCCCTGCTCTGCCTGATCGCTTCCGGCGGCCACACGGACCTGGTCCTCATGCGCGGGCACGGGCAGTACACGCTCGTGGGTCGGACACGCGACGACGCCGCGGGCGAGGCCTTCGACAAGGCGGCGCGCGTGCTGCGGCTCGGGTTCCCGGGAGGCCCGGCGATCCAGAAGGCCGCTGAGTCGAGCGTCGGAACGGAGCCGAAGCTGCCCAGGCCCAGGGTCAGGGACTCCCTGGACTTCAGCTTCAGCGGGCTCAAGACGGCCGTGGTAAGGCGGGCGGAGGAGAGGGGATGGTACCCCCCTGCGGAGGGTTCGGAGCTGGACGAGGGAGAAGTGGCCGAGATGGCAGCGGCGTTCCAGGACGCCGTGGTGGACTCCATAGTCTCCCGCGTCCTGGAGGCCGTGCGCAAGTACCGCGTCAGGGGCGTAGTCCTCGGTGGCGGCGTCGCGGCCAACACAGCCCTCAGGTGCGAGCTCCTGTCGGTGTCGCCCGTGCCGGCGGTGATTCCTGCTCCGGCGTTGTGCACCGACAACGGCGCGATGATAGGCGCGGCGGGCTGGTTCCACCTGAGGGGCGGCTCGGAGTACCAGTGGGGCATGGACGTGGAGCCCCGGCTGCGGCTGGGCTAAGAAACGCTCGTTCCCCCCTCAGCGCGGAGCGAACTTGCGGACGCCTGGTCCAGCCGCGTTCTTCATCTCGAAGAGCCGGGCCGTCAGGATGTCGATCTGGGCGCTGGCCTCGCCCCCTGCGTCCTCTACGGAGATGCCGATCTGCTCCTGGGCCGAGCGGAAGGTGGCCCGGACGCTGTCGTAGCCCAGCAGCCTGTCGGCGGCGAGGTAGACCCCCATGCCCGCCAGGACTACGCCTGCAATAGGCGAGAAGACCGCATGGTCCAGTATTGACCACACTACGGCCGCGACTAGCAGCGCGGCCGCGGCCCAGGCAAGCCCCATCAGGCTTCGCCGCCTCGTGTTCGTCACTTCCACCGAGGTTACGTCGGCGATGGATACGAAGGACGCGCGACGGTTCCGTCCCGTCGCTCCGATGTGTATCAGACGCCTGTCCGTCAGTACCAGCGTGGCGGAACGGTCTTTGCCCCGCATGCCGTCCAGGCTGATGGTCGAGTCGACCTGCTCGCCTTCGATTAGTGAGAAGCTCTCTGTAGGGTGTGAGCTTTGTGCCAATGCTGAGTGTTCCGCGCCTGTCGGGTGATTGGATGGTAACACGCTGTAGAGTGCAGGCCAAACGACCGGGAGACGCCCGCGTCAATTGGGCTGCCGCCGATAGACTGGCCCGAATCCGGTGTGCTATTCTCTAGCCCGCCCTGCGGCCCATGCGGACAGGGCGTGTGAACTCTCCTCGGAGCAGCAACTTCATGGAACGACCGATATTCAAGCCGATTGGAACACCGGAGGTGGAGCTCGACACCCCGGCCTTTGTCGTAGATGTCGAAAAGCTCGACCGGAACATAGAGACTGCGGCCTCGTTCTTCCGGGACACCGCCGCCGGTCTGCGGCCCCACGTCAGCGGGCACGGCAGTCCGGCCATAGCCCACCGGCAGCTTGCGGCCGGCGGCACGGTCGGCGGCATTGCCACGGCCACCGTGGGCCAGGCCGAGGTATTCGCCAGGTACGGGTTCGGCGACTTCCTCGTCGCCAACGTTGTTGCCACGCCACTCAAGGCCAGGCGACTGGCCGCTCTGGCTCGCACGGCCAAGGTCACCGTTGGCGCTGACAGCGTTGCGGGGATCGGGGTCCTCTCGGATGCGGCCTCGGCGTCGTCAGTCACACTCAACGTGGTCGTATACCTCCGCACGGGCCAGAACGGCATGGGCGCGAACCCGTCCGACGCGGTCGAGCTGGCGCGGGTAGTGGATGGAGCCGACGGGCTCGCCTTCGCCGGGCTGATGACCTATGAGGGCGCGATGCTCTGCGACAGCCGGGACGAGCTTGAGGCGGCTTCGCTCAAGTGGGCAGGCGTCATGGTAGACGCCAGGGAGGCCGTCGAGGCCGCCGGGCTTGGCGTCGATGTCCTGAGCATCGGCGGTACCCACAACTACGAGATCGTCGGAGCCGTCGATGGCGTAACCGAGGTACCGGCAGGTTCCTACGCCCTGATGGACGAGAAGTACCGGGCACACCGTCCCCAGTTCGAGAGCGCCGGCAGCGTGATGACCTGCGTGACGAGCATGCCGGAGCCCGGCAATATCATCACAGATGGGGGCCGCAAGGCCATCGGCGGCGATGCGGGCAATCCGGGTGTCGTGGGCGTGGAAGGAGCCGTGTGCCGCGGGCTCAGCGCCGAGCACGGCGGCATATCGGTCCCTGAGGACGCCGACCATGGTTTGGCGTTAGGCGACCGGATCTGGTGCGTGCCGATGGACGTAGCGGGCTCCGTCAACGTCCACGACTACCTGTTCGCCATAAGGGACGGCGCTCTCGAGGCCGTCTGGGACCTGCCCGCGCGGGGACACTACCGCTAGACGGGAGCACACCTAATGAAGTCATACGGGATGGCCCTGGACCTTAAGGATGACCCCGCGGTCATCGAGGAGTACCTGGAGTACCACCGCGCCGTGTGGCCCGACGTGATCGAGGGGCTCAGGGGCCTCGGGATCACGAAGATGAAGATCTACATCAGCGGCAACCGGCTCTTCATGTACCTGGAGACGCCGGACGACTTCGAACCCGTGCGCGACTTCGCCAAGTACATGGAGACGGGCAGGGCGAAGGAGTGGGACGAGCTGATGCGGACCTTCCAGCAGAGGGCCCCGGCCGCCAGGCCGGGCGAGTGGTGGACCTCCATGGATGAGGCCTTCGACGTCGACTGGTTCGACGGGGACTAGCCGCATGGCCCAGGTTACCGTAGACAGCCACCACCACCTGTGGGACATCGACAAGCTCCACTACGCGTGGATGCCCCCGGGCGACAACGTCCTGAAGCAGAACTACCTGCCCGACGACATGCGCCCCCTCCTGGAGCGCAACGGCATCGACAGGACGGTCCTGGTACAGGCCCACGAGTCCCTCGACGAAGCCGGGTGGCTGATCGACCTCGCCGAGTCCGGCGACTTCATTGCCGGGGCGGTCGTGTGGGTGGACCTGGTGGACCCGGGCGTCGGACACGTGCTCGATGAGCTTATGCGGCGCCCCGGGCTGGTCGGTGTCCGCCACGGCGTGGAGCACGACCCGGACCAGGAGTGGCTGACCCGTCCCGAGTCGATCCGGGGGCTCAGGGAGCTTGCGGAGCGTGGCATCAGGTACGACGTGCTGACCAAGCCGCACCAGCTGCCGCAGGTTCCACCTCTCGCCGACAAGGTCCCGGACCTGAAGATGGTGATCGACCACATCTCCAAGCCTCCGATAGCCAGCGGTGGGATGGAGCCCTGGGCCGAAGATATAGCCAGGGTGGCCGAGATACCGGGGGTCTACTGCAAGGTCTCCGGCATGGTCACCGAGGCCGACCACGACAACTGGAAGTACGGCGACCTCAAGCCCTACGTCCGGCACATAGTCGACATCTTCGGCTTCGACCGCCTCATGTTCGGCAGCGACTGGCCGGTGTGCCTGCTAGCTTCCAGCTACGACGACGTGGTGAACTCCGCCCTGGAGGCCGTCGGCGACATCGCGGATGAGGACCGGGCCAGGCTCATGGGCGGGAACGCGATAGACTTCTACGGCCTCGACGTCTAGGCGCTGGTCCGGCGCGGGCCGCCCGGTTGCCCGCCCCCCTTACTCGGGTTGGCATGAGCAAGACCATATACCTCGCGAATCCCTATGGCTTCTCCACCCAGCAGAAGGCCGTCCTCCTGCCGCCCATAGTGGCCGTCCTTGAGGAGCTTGGCCTGGAGGTGTGGGAGCCTTTTGCCCGGAACAACCAGGTCGACTTCCAGGAGGCGGGCTGGGCCTACAGGGTCGGCCAGGCCGACTTCAGGGACGTGGCGGCTGCAGACGCCATATTCGCCGTCGTCAACGGCGTGCCCCCGGACGAGGGGGTGATGGTCGAGTTGGGCATGGCCATCGCGCTGGGGAAGCCCACTTTCCTGTTCAGGGACGACTTTCGCCGCGCCACCGACAGCGAGACATACCCCCTCAACCTGATGCTCTTCACCGGGCTGCCCCAGGACGGCTGGGAGGACTACTACTACACGTCTGTGGGTGAGATAGCCGCTCCCGGCAAGGCGCTGGCTAGGTGGGCGAGGAGCCCCTAGGCTGAGGGACTCCCCACTGTCGACCTGTCATACCGGCGTTCGTGGCGACTTCCGCTAGGCCCTCGCCGCCGCTTCCTGGGCGCCCGTGCGGGAAGCCGCATCGGGGAAGAAGACGCTCAGCACCTGGTCCACGATGCCCTGGGCGTCCAATTGCAGGTGGCGACGCTGGTCGGCCGCGGTGCCGTGCTCGATGAAGGAGTCGGGCATTCCGATGCGGTGAACCGCCACGTCCTCCAGCCCAGCCTCTGCAAGGGCCTCGAGGACGGCGGAGCCGAACCCTCCGGCCAGCACGTTCTCCTCCACCGTCACTATGCGTCCGACGGTCCGCGCCGCGTCAAGCAGCAGGTCCAAGTCCAGCGGCTTGACAAAGATCGGGTTCACCACCCGGCACGAGACGCCGTGCTCGGCGAGGATTTCCGCCGCCTCGACCGCCGCGCTGGCAGGCTTGCCCAGGCCGAAGACTGCCACGTCGCTGCCCTCTCGGACGACCCTGCCCTTGCCGAGGGGCATCTCCCGCAGCTCAGCGTCGAGCGGGGCGCCGACTGCGGCCCCCCGGGCAATGCGTATGGCGAAGGGCCCCTTGTGCTTGTACGCGGTGTAGACGAGGTGCTGCAGCTCGTTCTCGTCCATTGGAGCCGTAACAACGGCGTTTGGCAGGCACCGCAAGTACGAAATGTCGAACGCCCCGTGGTGCGTCTTGCCGTCCTCGCCAACGATCCCGGCCCTGTCCGCTATGAGCGTGACAGGCAGATTCTGCAGGCATATGTCGTGGACCACCTGGTCGAATGCGCGCTGCATGAACGTGGAGTAGATGGATACGAATGGGTTGAGCCCGTTCGAGGCCATGCCCGCCGCCATGCTGACGGCATGCTGCTCCGCTATGCCAACGTCGAAGACTCTGTCAGGGAAGTCGCCCTTCACTTCGGCGAGACCAGTGCCCTCGAGCATCGCCGCGCTGATGCCGACTACCGACTGGTCGCGTCGCATCAGCTCCGTGATCGTCTGGGCGAAGACCTTTGAATAAGTCGGGGCGCCCGAGGAGTCCCCCAGTGGCGAGCTGGGCTGGTGGAACTTGACGGGGTCATCCTCGGCCGGCTCGTAGCCGCGACCCTTGTGGGTAACCACGTGAATCAACGGCACCGAGCCCGAGGGCTTCCTGGCCTGCCGGAGCGTCTCTTCGAGCTGCTTGAAGTCGTGGCCGTCCACGGGGCCAAGGTAGTGGAACCCCATCTCCGTCCAGAACGTCGTGGGAACGATGAGCCCGTCCAGGCCCGTGTTGACTCTCTTGGCCAGTCTGTACATCAGCTCGCCGGTTGGGACCTTCTTCGAAAGGGCCTTCACTCGCTCGACCATTGCCGTGTACTCGGGGTGCGTGATCAGGCGCTTGCGCCAGTTGGTGAGGAAGCCGATGTTCTCGGAGATCGACATCCCGTTGTCGTTGAGGACGACGATGAGGTTTTCCGGGTTCAGGTGGACGATGTTGTTCAGCGCCTCGAAGCTGGAGCCGGAGGTCATCGCCCCGTCGCCGACGACCGCGATGGTCCACGAGTCCGTCTTGCGATTTGCCGCAGCCTCCGCGATGCCGAGCGCGATCGAGAGCCCCGTGCCTGCGTGGCCAGCGCAGAGCGCGTCATGGGGACTCTCCATCGGCTCCCCGAATCCCGAGAGGCCACCCTCCAGCCGGATATTCTGGAACTCTTCCCGCCGACCCGTGACCAGCTTGTGGGTGTAGGTCTGGTTGGTCGTGTCCCAGACAATGCTGTCCCTGGGGCTGTCGAAGATGCGATGAAGCGCCAGTGTCAGCTCGACTACGCCCAGGTTCGAGGCCAGGTGGCCGCCGCGTTCGGTTATGACCGAGATGATGGTGTCGCGCGCCTCTTGGGCGACCTGATCCATCTCTTCGAGTGAGAGCGTTCTGAGGCCGCTTGGCTCGTCTATGCGGTCCAGGATACGGGGCGCCATCGGGTACCTCCCTGCCAAGTGGGGACAACCTGTCCACTACGGCGTTCCTATGCCTAGCCTATGTTACACCCTACAACTCGTCAAGGCCGCGCTGCCGTCCATTGCCGCTATTCTCATTCAACAGGGCGGCTGAATACCCCTTGAGTTACCGAACTGCTGGCGCAGCTTACGTTGTAGCGGGTCATCAGTCGGGCTGTCACATCCCAGCGCTTGACAGACACTTGCCGAGTTGTGCCCTTACGAGATAAGGGTCTATCGAGGTATCCCAGTTTGTGCTATCATGGTGCCGACAAAGCGCCGGGCCGGAGGAATGCCATGAAGGAACGCCTGTACAAGAGTACGTCCGACAGGATGCTGTCCGGCGTGTCGGGTGGGCTCGGCGAGTATCTCGATGTGGACTCCACCCTCGTCCGTATCGCATGGGTGATAGTCACCATCATGTCGGCCGGTCTCGGGCTCCTCGCATACATCGCCTTGGTCATAATCGTGCCCACCAGGCCAATTCACGTCCCCACTAGTACACCTGAGGATGACGACATCGAGGAAGACGCGCCGGCCCACCGGGAGACCTACTCCGCTGCCGGGCGCGGCGGCGACGACGGCCGGAAGCGCCGGCGCAGCGTGGTGATTGGGGCAGTGCTCGTGGTTATCGGGGGCCTGGCGCTGGGCTACAACCTCGACCTGTTCGAGTGGCTGGACTGGGGCAAGTTCTGGCCGGCGCTGCTCATACTCCTGGGCGTGCTCCTGATAGTACGAAGGTTCGACCGGAGCTGACATGAGCGAGCGCCGATTCTCGGGCGTGCCCATCGCCGCACTGCTCCTGATCGCAGTAGGGGTGACCCTCCTGCTGCAGAACATGGGCATCGTCGGGTGGGGCCTGTGGCTGGAGATCTGGCGGTTCTGGCCGCTGGTTCTGGTCGCGATTGGCGTAAACCTGGTCCTTGGAAGGCGGCTCCCTTGGCTCTCGACACTGGTCTTCGCGGCGCTGGTCGCCGGTGCCTTCACGGGCGCCGCGCTAATGGCGGAAGACAACAGCGAGCACGTCGTCGAGAGGGTCACTGAGCCGGTTGGCGGGGTCGACCGTCTGGACATTTGGGTGGATGTGGGAGTGGGGAGCCTCACGGTCGACTCGGCCTACGGGTCACGGAACCTGGAGGGCTCGTTCACCTCGCCGTACGGGGGAGCCGCGACCCTCGTTGGGCGGTATCGCGATGTGGTATCCCTCGACGTGGAGAGGGCCGATGGCTCGCCCATGTGCCTGTGTGGGGCCGACTGGAAGGTGCTTGTTCCGGATGTGCCAGAGGTCGTCGTGGATGTCGAGGCAAACGTCGCGGAGGTCGAGCTCAACCTGGCCGACATCAGCGTTACCGAGCTTTTCGTCGACGTCAACCTGGGAAGCGTCGAAATCGAAGTGCCATCCGATGCCGGACACGTCCAGGCCCTGATCGAGGCCATAGGCGCCAGCATAGACATACGCGTCCCAGATGGGGTGGAGGCTCTCATAGTGAACGACTCGGCGCTTTCGTCGTTTGAGGTGGGTGGCCGCTTCCACAGAAGGCCCCCCCTTGCGGATGGCGCGACGGTCGGGGGACGCGATCCCGGGAGCTACTACGAGTCCCCGGGCTATCGCACCGCCGAGGACAGGGTGTACATCGAGATCGACGCCCGTTTCTCCAGCGTGATCATCAGGTAGCCGCTCCTTCCAGGCGAGGCGTCGCGGGGCTGCCTGTTGACAAACAAGCCCCATCTCTGTGCTAGAATCTGTCGCCGCATGAAGCCCGACGAGCTCAAATACTGGCTGGCCTTCAACAAGATCCCACGCATCGGCAGGGTCCGAACCCGGTTGCTGGAGGAGCACTTCGGCACCCTGGAAGGGGCCTGGAGGGCGGGGCTTGCCGAGCTGAAGACTGCCGGCCTCGACAGCAAGACCGCCACGTCCGTAGCTACCCGGAAGCTTCGCATCGATCCCGATGCCGAGCTGGATCTCGTAGTCAAGGCCGGCATTACGGCGTTGACCTGGCACGACGACGAATTCCCGGCCCGCCTGAAGGAGATATACGACGTACCGCCGGTCCTCTACGTTCGAGGCGAGCTGTCTCCGGACGACGAGCGCTCGATTGCCGTGGTGGGCACGCGCAAGCCCTCGGCCTACGGACGGGAAGCCGCGTACAACCTCGCGCAGGACATGGCCAAGTCGGGCGTGACGATAGTCAGCGGCCTTGCGCTGGGGGTGGACGGGGTCGCGCACAGGGCGGCGCTGGAGGCCGGGTGCCGCACCCTGGCGGTTCTCGGAAGCGGCGTCGACGTCATATACCCCTGGAGTCACGACAGGCTTGCGCGGCAGATCGTCGAGAACGGGGCGCTCATATCGGAGCATCCTCCCGGAACGCGTCCCAGCGCCCAGCACTTCCCTCGCAGGAACCGGATAATGAGTGGCATGACCCTGGGCACCGTGGTTATCGAGGCTGGGGAGAAGAGCGGCGCATTGCTGACCGCCCATCACGCCCTCGAGCAGAACAGGGAGGTGTTCGCGGTCCCCGGCAACGTCTTCGCGCCGACCAGCCTGGGTACGAACCGGCTGATCAGGGATTCGGCGGCCAAGCTGGTGATAGACTACAGGGATATACTCGAAGAGCTTAACCTGTCCTACGTGGGCGAACAGATCGAAATGGCCGCCCACTTCCCGGAGGACGAGAACGAGGCGGCCCTGTTGGGGTTGGTCACGTACGATCCCGTACATATCGACGAGGTAGTCCGCTCGAGCGGCATGGACATCTCCCTGGTGAGCGGCGCGCTTGCCATGATGGAGCTGAAGGGAATGGTCCGGCAGGTGGGTGGCATGAACTACATCAGAATCAAGGAGAAGCCTGTAGAGTACCAGGCGGTCTGATTACGAAATGGCAAAAGACCTTGTAATAGTCGAATCTCCCGCGAAGGCCCGGACCGTCGGGCGCTTCCTCGGGGGTGAGTACACCGCGATGGCCTCGATGGGTCACGTCCGCGATCTCCCCAAGCGGGAGGTTGGCGTAGCCGTCGAGAACGGATTCAAGCCCAAGTACTCGGTGATGCCCGACAAGCGGAAGGTTGTCGCCGAGCTCAAGAAGGCGTCCGCCGCAGCCGACACCGTCTATCTCGCGACCGACCCGGACAGGGAAGGTGAGGCCATCGCGTGGCACCTGATCGAGGCGGCCAAGATAGCCAAGTCGAAGGTGCGCCGCGTCGTCTTCCACGAGATCACCGCGGGTGCGGTCAAGGACGCATTCGACCATCCCCGGAGCATCGACGACCGGCTGATAGACGCCCAGCAAGCCAGGAGAGTCCTCGACCGCCTTGTCGGTTACGACCTGAGCCCTGTGCTCTGGAAGAAGGTGCGCCGCGGCCTGTCGGCAGGACGGGTGCAATCGGTCGCCCTCAGGCTTATCGTCGACCGGGAGCATGAGATACGCGCGTTCGTATCCGAAGAGTACTGGACCATCGATGCGCTGCTCGCAAAGGCGGGTGGCGGCAGTGACGCTGTGGCATTCAAGGCGGATCTCCGCGCGCTAAAGGGCAAGCGGGGCCGGGTCTCGATACCCAACGGCGATGAGGCGACTCGGATCACGTCCGACCTGGAGCCTGCCGGGTTCAGCGTCGCCAAGGTCGCGACGAGGGAGAGGAAGAGCAGGCCGGCCCCGCCATTCATCACCAGCTCCCTGCAGCAGGAGGCGTTCAGGAAGCTGCGGTTCACGACCCGCCGCACCATGGCGGTCGCGCAGCAACTCTACGAGGGCGTCGACATTGGCGGCGAGGGGGCGGTCGGGCTCATCACATACATGCGCACCGACTCGACGAACGTCGCGATGAGCGCCGTCAACGAGACCAGGGACTACATACGTGAGAAGTTTGGGCCCGGCTATGCGCCGGAGAAGCCGCGCTTCTACACCAAGAGAGTCAAGGGCGCACAGGAGGCCCACGAGGCGATCAGGCCCACCTCCGTGCGGCGGGAGCCGGACTCGGTCCGCCGTCACCTGACTTCGGAGCAATACCGCCTGTACGACCTGGTCTGGCAGCGGATGGTGGCGAGCCAGATGTCCGACGCGCTCCTGGACGGCACGACCGTGGACATCGAGGCCTCCGGCACGCGTTCGGGTGACGTGTACGAATTCCGGGCCACTGGCTCGGTCATCAAGTTCCCCGGCTTCCGGCGGCTGTACCTCGAGGGCCGGGACGACGCCTCCAAAGACAAGGACGCCGACGCTCCCCTTCCGGTGCTGGAGAAAGAGGACGTCCTGGACTCTCGCGGCATAACCCCGAACCAGCATTTCACGCAGCCTCCGCCGCGATACACGGAAGCGAGCCTGGTTCGAGCCCTGGAAGAGCAGGGGATCGGGCGGCCGAGCACCTACGCGCCGACCATCGCTACCGTCCTCGCACGGGACTACGCCCGCAAGGACCGGAACAGGCTCACGCCGACCAAGCTCGGCATCGCCGTCAGCGGCCTGCTCACCCAGCACTTCCCCGACATCATGGACGTGGGCTTTACGGCCCGCGTGGAGGAGGAGCTGGACGATATCGCGAGCGGCGAGAGGGAGTGGACCCCGGTGCTCAAGGAGTTCTACGGCCCCTTCGCCGAGGCCGTCAAGCGGGCCATCGAGAAGGCCGAGCGGGTCCCCCGCGACCAGATCGACGAGGAGTCCGACGAGGAGTGCGACGAGTGTGGGCGGCCCATGGTGATCAAGTCCGGGCGGTTCGGCAGGTTCCTGTCGTGCAGCGGCTTCCCTGACTGCCGGAGCTCCAAGCCGCTGATGCAGCGCACCGGCGTCGACTGCCCCGAGGACGGCGGCGAGCTGGTGGAGCGCCAGGGCAGGGGTGGCAGGGGCCGCGGGCCCAAGAAGTTCTACGGCTGCACCAACTACCCCGAGTGCACCTTCACTACGAACCAGCGGCCGCTGCCTCAGCCATGCCCCGACTGCGGCAAGCTCTTGGTGGCCTCCGGCAGGCAGAACGCCCGCTGCGGGTCCTGCGGCTTCAGGGGCCCCGTGCCGGAAGAAGAGGTTGTCGAGCTGGCGTCCTAGCCGCCCCGCGTTTCAGCTGAGACGCCAGGCGGTCCCATCATTGGGGCTAAAGTGCGCCCGGTTAGCCTTCCAAGTAAGGCCGGGCCCGGTGTACAAATCTCCCACTATGGACGCTGCGGAACGGGCCTCGCTGCTCGACCGGTTCACGACTCACCTCCAGGCCGAAAAGGGGCTTGCCCCGCTGACGGTCAGGAACTACAGGACCGATCTCAAGCCCCTGTTCGACTACATGGACGGTCGTGGGATCTTGGACCTGAGGGCCCTCGACAGGTACGTGTTGCGCGCCTACCTGGCGTGGCTCGTAGAGCTTGGGTACGAAAGGTCGAGCGTCGTGAGGAAGCTGAGTGCTCTGCGCTCATTCCTCCGCTGGCTGCTGGCCGAGAAGCTGATCGAGAAGGACCCCCTGCCTAGGCGCGGCGTGATGAAGCGCGACAAGCGGCTGCCGCGCTTCCTCTCCCAGGACGAGGCCGAGCTCCTCGTATCCTCGCCGGACACGAGCGAAGAGCTTGGGGTGCGGGACCGCGCCCTGCTGGAGCTGGTGTACGCTGCGGGGCTCCGTGTAAGCGAGGTGCACGACCTGGACGTCCATGATCTGGATCTGAACAGCAGGGAGGTGCGCGTGGTGGGCAAGGGGTCGAAGGAGCGTGCGGTGCCCATAGGGTCGGAGGCGCACGACGCCATAGCCCTCTACCTGCGGGACGTGCGCCCCAAGCTGTCGCAGCCCGGAAGCGGCCAGGCGCTCTTCCTGAACCGCTTCGGCACGCGGCTCAGCCGGCGCAGCATTCAGGAGAAGGTCCGGCGCTACGCGGCGAGGGCGGGCCTGGCGTCCGGAGTGCACACGCACACTCTTCGCCACTCCTTCGCCACTCACTTGCTGGACGGCGGCGCGGACCTGCGGGTCGTCCAGGAGCTCCTCGGGCACTCGAGTCCGGCGACCACCCAGATATATACTCATGTGACACAGTCGAAGGCGCGAGAGGTGTACCTGTCGACGCACCCGAGGGCCAGCGCTGGCGCGGAGGTAGAGCCGGAGTCATGAAGATACTCGTCATAAACGGACCGAACCTGAACATGCTGGGCAGACGCGATCCCGGTCGATACGGCACCACCTCGCTCGCAGAGATCGAGAACCGGATCAGGGAAGCCGCGGAGGCGCTCGACGTGGAGGTCGAGCTGTTCCAGAGCAACCACGAGGGCGCCATAGTGGACTTCCTGCAGCAGTCCGCGCTGGGCGCCTCGGGTATACTCATCAACGCCGGGGCGCTGACCCACTACGGGCTGTCGATGCGCGATGCCTTGGCCGATGCGGACCTTCCAGTGGTCGAGGTGCACATATCGAACATCCACGCCCGCGAGAGATTCCGGCATCGCTCGGTCATAGCCCGGCTGGCGATCGGCCAGATCGCCGGGTTGGGATGGCGCGGGTACATCTATGGGCTCAGGTACCTGGTGGAGAGCGCGGCGGAGGCAGGACTAGATAGATGAACACGATAGCGAGGATTGAAAGGCTGCGGGGGGCGCTGGGCGAAAACGAGATCGACGCGATGCTCGTCTCCAGCCCCGAAAACCGCCGCTACCTGTCGGGCTTCACGGGCTCCGCCGGATATCTGCTTATCAGCGAAGCGGCCCAGGTCCTGGTCACCGACTTCCGGTATACGGAGCAGGCAGAGGGGCAAGCGCCCGGCTACAAAGTGGAACGGATGACGGCCGGCCAGGGATGGAAGTGGCTGCCGGAGCTGGCGCACGGCGCCGGGATCAGCCGGGTCGGCTTCGAGGCGAGCGACGTGACGGTAGCGACCCACTCCGCCTTCAAAGAGGCGATCTCCGAACACGAAGAATCGACCGGCCCGGACTTGGTCGAGACAAGCGAGTTGGTCGACAAGATGAGGGCTGTGAAGGACCGGGACGAGCTCGAGATCCTGGCCAAGGCCGTGGAGGTCACCGACAGGGCCTTCGAAGAGGTGTCTGCCACGGTCGAGCCGGGTGTGACCGAGGGCGAGATCGCGTGGGAGCTCGAGAAGTCGATGAGGGAGCAGGGGGCTGAAGGCCTGGCATTCGAGACCATCGTCGCGGCGGGTCCTAACGGCGCTCTCCCTCACCACCTCGCGGACGAGACCCCGCTCCAGGAGGGCCAGGCAGTCGTCATCGACATGGGGGCCAAGTACGACGGCTACTGCGCCGACCTGACTCGCACGATAGTCGTAGGAGAGCCCGACGACAAGTTCGCAGAGGTCTACAACAAGGTGCTGGAGGCGCAGATCGAGGCCGAACAGCGGGTCAGGCCAGGGATGACGGGCCAGGAGGTCGACGCCATCTCCCGAGACATCATCGCCGAAGCGGGCTACGGCGACAACTTCGGCCACAGCCTCGGCCACGGCGTGGGTCTCGCAGTGCACGAATACCCGCGCGTCGGCCCGACGGGGGAAGACGCCATCGAGGACGGCATGGTCTTCACCGTCGAGCCCGGCATCTACCTGTCCGGCTGGGGCGGCGTGCGAATCGAGGACATCGTGGTCATGGAGAATGGCCGCGCCCGCGTCCTCAGCCGCGCCCCGAAGCTAACGGTGTAGGGCAGGGACGGCCCGAAGCCGCAGTTATCCCGGCTCTCCAGCCGCACTCGCCCTGCCGCACCCCCCGAGGAGACCCTTGCCCATTTGTCATACCGGCGAAAGCGGTATCCAGGGGGGTGGGGCTCTCCCCTTGCCAAAGGGCAGAGAGCTGTCCATGTCACGTCAGGTCTGAAGGCTTGCGTGTGAGGCGATGGTAGTGCGAGGAGCCGCCGTCCGCGCTACAATATAACCTGGCCCGCGACAAGCCCCTGTAGCTCAGGCGGATAGAGCAACGGTTTCCTAAACCGTGTGCCCCGGTTCGAGTCCGGGCAGGGGTACCAGACCTTACTGTAGACAGAACCGGTTTCGGGAGAGCTATCTCGCCCGTATCCTTTGCTTGGAGTTCTCCGTCTTCGGGGACAGGGATGTGGTAGCGGATGGTCGCTTTGCCTGGGCCGACCGAAATCTCCTTTACGAACGATTGGATGAACGCCCGCCTCTCGGTCAACTCGCTCCCCTTGAGGAATGCCCCCATGTCCAGGGCAAACGCTGTGATAGTCTCTACGTTGTCCAGCTTCACCCTACGTTCCGCGAGCGTAGCCTCCACCTCGCGTGCCGTGTCTTGGAGCTTGCGCTCACGCTCGCGGTGCTCGCGGATGCGGGGAGCGACGTCCGAAATGTCCAGGTCTGTCGTCTCAATGGCGCGGTAAAGACGGTCGAGCCACCGCTTTACCTCGGCCAACTCAGACTCTATGGACTCAAGCTTCCTGCGCTGCTCGTGCGCCACGCCGTCCATCTCCTCGTCCACCATCTTCACAAGGTCCCTGATGTTGCCCTCGGTGAGGATGCTTCCTCTGATCTCATCGACAATGAGGTGCTCGAAGCGTTTCGAGTTGAGCCTCGGCGTCTTGCAGGAGTCCTTGCCCCGCTTGATGAGCGACTGGCAGACGTAGTAGGCGAACTTTCCGCTCTTGGCCTCCTGCCCGGTCAACGCCGTACGGCACCGCCTGCACTTGACCATCCCGCTGAGGAGGTATGAGCTGGCGGCGCGCCTGGGGTGAACCTTCTTGGGAGCCCTGGACCGCATCAGAGCCGCAACCCTTCGGAACTCCCGTTTCGAGACAATTGCCGGGAACGCGTTCTCAACCCGCACGGGCGGTTCGCCGTCGCCGGCATTCGTGCCCCAGACGAGAGTGCCCGTATACGTCTCATTGGTGAGGACGTAATGAACCATTGTCTTCGTCCAGGGCTTGCCGTTTACCGTGGCGACGCCCTCGTCGTTCAGGGTCTTGGTGATGTCGAGCACGCTACGTCCAGCCTCGGCCATCCTGAACATTCGGCGCACCACGGAGGCCCTGTCCGAGTCAAGTTCGAGCTTCGGACGCTTCTTGGGGCCGTCCTGTACATGGACCCTGACGTATCCGTAGGGAGCCGTGCTCGCCACCCAGAATCCGCGTGACGCGGCCTCACGCATTCCTCTCATGACATCCTGCGCCAAATTCTCCGAGTAGAAGTCGTCCACGCTCTCGATGATGGCCTCCATCAGCTTGCCCGTCGGGGTGTCATCGGCGTGCTCGGTGATGGAGACCACCCTTATCCCCTTGCGCCGCAGCTGGGACTTGAAGGCCACGGCGTGCTCCCGCTTGCGGGTGAACCTACTGAATTTCCATACCAAGATGACCTCAAAAGGCGCCTGTGACTTGGAGCCCTCCCCGATCATCTGCCGGAACTGGGGCCTGTCGGCGACACGCCCGCTCTCGGCCTCGTCGACGTACTCTCGCACGACGACGTAGCCGTTCTTCTCGGCATGGTCCCTGAGCGCCCTCAACTGCGCCGAGACGGACAGGTCCACGTCTTGACGTTCGCTGGAGACTCTGGCGTAGAGGGCTGCCGGTGTCAGATCGTTCTTCTCGTTCATGTTTCTCCTCACTCTGTCTCGCTCCTTCTCGTCTTGCGTGAACGCAACCTTTCCAGTCGTTCCCGTCTGCGCCACTCCCTCTCCTCCATGTAGAGGCGTATGGCCTCGCGGAGAAGCTCGCTCACCGTGCGGTCCTCCTCCTCGACGACCTGCCGCAACGTGCGGGCCATCTCCGGCGGCAGGGAGAAGGTGATGGTGTCGGTGTTCCTTGGCTTGGTGGGCATAATCTCTCATTGCCTACCCAAGTATTGTAGCGTCTTACTCTACACCGTGCCACAACCAATCCTGCAACACCCCGGAGCGATGGACTTCGTCCGTGGCACCGTCGATGGAACGTCCGGGAGCGTCCCCTTACATGCCTCCGAGTATCTTGCCGAGCAGACCGCCGTGCCGCCCTCCGAGCTTCCCGTCCAGGAACTCCTCAAGCTCCCGACGGTTCAGGACCGTCCGTCCCCCAACGCTGGCGTTGTCGTCAATGAGGGTGGAGGGAACGTTCTCCCAGTCGAACTCCCGCCGTCCGAACGTGTCGGTCTGTTCGATGACGATGACCTGGTCGCCCTCCAGTATCCAGCCCGTAGGGAGATCGCCCTCCTTCTTCATCCTCGTGGCCGGTCTCAGCAGGTGCTCGACCTGGGCCTTGACCCTCTCGTGGCGCTTGTCCGCGTACTCGTCCCACCTGATGGAAGCGCACCATTTTGGAGGAGTGTCGTCCTGCATGTCGGCGATCAATGCGGACAGGATGCCGGACGAGAACCCAAGCCAGTCATCGGGCTTGGGCGTGTCGTCGAGCTGGGCCAGCACTCTCCTCAAGTACTCGCGGTAGAGGTTGTCAGAAAGCCCCCGGCGCACCTCCTGTATCTTCAGATGCAACTCGTGGCGCAGACTCTCTTTGTAGGACGGGAGCGCGGTCGTGGTGTAGATCATCAGGCTGCGCTTGACGATCTGGTCGGTGAATGCCTTGAGTTCCTGGTTCATCGACAGGACGAAACATGGGTACTCGGCGACCAGCGGAGGGTTCTCGTCCTTGATCACGTCCTCGCCGTGGTTGCGTATGGCAGGCTTGCCGATGTCGTCGAAAACGGCGGGGAATCGCTTGTATGCGTACTGGATGTCGCGGAGCCTGCCCTTGGTGAACTCTCTCTTGTCGATGTTGTAGGCCTTGCCGAACATGGATGTCATCAGCGTGTCGATGAGGCTGGACTTGCCGCAGGAGGGCTTGCCGTAGACGATGGCGAACGACGGGAACCTGAAGATGTCCCCCTCGTGTCCCGCGAGCGTCCTCATGTCGCACATCAAGGGCGAAAAGTAGAGCCATGACCAGAGGATAAAGTAGTCCCGCTGGAGCCTCTCGACTCCCATCCCGCCCTCGAAGGTGCCCTCGTAGTTGCGGAAGAAGTCGATCAGCAGCTTCGCGTCCCTCCGAGCGGCGGCAAGGTCCGGCTCCAACGAGAATGGCTCGCCGAAGAGGGTGACGGTCTTGGCGTGCCTGTCGATGGACATCTCGCTGTGATCGGTGTCCTCCTCGGATTGCACCACGCGAATGCGGCTGTGCTCCTTGACGATCTGGCGTCTGAGCTCGCGGGTTATCTGCTGCTTCCCGTTGCGCTGCGGTGGGATGATGTTGGTCACCACGGGCGGGATCGCCGCCTTCATCCTCTCTATCCGCTCTATCTGAGTAGGAACGTTGAAGTGCATGACCTCGTCCTGCTGTGGCTCCGTCTCGGTGGAGTCGATCACGAGGGTCGAGTGGTCGGTGGGGTCGAGGACGGGCACCTCCCGCAGGGCAATCTCCGCCTGCTCGACTCGCTCGGGCGGCAGCGGTATCTCGTCGGACGCCCGGTCCCTGACGACCTCGTACATGCCGAGGTAGTGGTGCCAGGCGGCCTCGTCATCGTCGAAGCAGACCAGGGTCTCGGACTGGAGTCCGCCGAATGCCGCCTCCGACAGGTTCGCCGATCCGATGATGGCGCGCCTTCTTCCCGACTCTGCGTCTTCGAGCAGGTACAGCTTGGCGTGGGCTATCTGCTTGCGGAGCACGCGGAACCGCGCCTGCCCCTCCCTGACGCGGCCGAGGATGAAGGCGTGGCGTTCGTCGGGCAGGTTCTTGATGGCGGCTCTGGTATCGCCGATGGCGACCTGTTGGAAGGCCATGATGTCCTTCAGGGTGCGCAGGGTGCTCTCGCAGCCGAACACGCACTCGAAGTCGCTGAATCCGTGCCGGTCGAGCAGCCGGACTATGGCGCTCACACCCGCCGAGTAGGTGAGGACGCGGATACGGTCGTATCCGTCGAACAGCGACCAGGAGAACTTCGACTCGGACTCGAACCGGGCGCGCGCCACGCGAAGCCCGATGCCATCATCGATGTCGAATCCCAGCGTCTCTCCCGGTCTGGGGTCATCCAGCATCACGCCAGTCTCCTCATAGGCTTGATTTCTGTTGGTAAGGGGATAGGGTTCTGTTGCACCATCATGTTTACCACGCCCCCGATGGCGCGGAACTGGTTAGGTGCCAAAATCGGCAACTCTCGCTCTTATACACCTCTAATCTACGCCGCGAACCGGCCGCCTTCGCCTCGTCCTCGGTCACGTACGCAACTTTGTCGCATACGTGACATACATCTCTGCCGGAGTGATCTAGGTAAGCTCCACTCAGGACAGAAACCCCGTCTCTTAACGGTATTCCGCGTTTTCTCACCTTGTAACTCCTAGAGGTTAGGCTAACGACTTCATGCAATAGAACCAAGAGGTAGGACCGCGCCAAGCCGGGGCGGTTGTTTCCCCTTGTCCCCCTAGCAGCCGAAGCACTGGGAGCGCGAACGGGACGCGAACGAAGAAAGCATGTACATCTCACTGCCCGCTGTCAACCTGGAGACCAAGCTTGGTGAAGGCGTACGTGGGCTCCAAAACGTCCGGCGACCTCCATGTCTTGCCCAGCGGTCCCAATCCATCCAGCGTCTCCCTATCAGAGATCCACAGGGGGAGTCTCACTCTGGCGCGAGCCAACGCATTCCGAGCGACGCCAACGAATCGCGCCGCCACGAGTTTGTCGTCGAATACGATGAGGACGAGGGGCTGAGCGCCGTGTTCCTCTATCGGCTGCCTCGACGCGTAGTACCGCAGGTAGGGAGCGAGCCGCGCGGCCATCGTACCGGGCCTGACGGCACGGCGCTCCCACTCCAGGAAGAACGGCGTCGTCACCCGGCCTTGTCGCAGGATGCCGAAGGCGTCCGGTTGGATCGACCGCAGCTTCCCGTCTCTTCGAAAATACCTCGACGCCCTGTGGGGCGGGTCGAGTTGAACAATCTCGACGCCCCTGCTACGCGCCTGGCTCGCGAGACTTGCAATGAAGCGGTGAACCGCCATTGTATGCTCAATGTTCCGCAGGAGGCTGCGGCTCCCCGCTCCCGACACGTTGCGCCACGAGAAGGGGACTTCGGTCTCCACCGGCTCGACGCTCCACTGCTTCCGCGCAGCGCCGACCGCCGTCCGGTCCCTGCGAGCGAGCAGGGCAAGCGCCCTGTTGCTGAGGGCGAGGCGACGAGGTCTGCGTTCTTCGACTCTCGACAGCAACTCGAAGCCCTCCAGCCGACACACGATCTGCGATAACCGCTGCCGGGTGAAGCCCAGCATTCCCGCGAGGTCTTCGCAGGTTATCCAGGGCCAGTCGAAGAGCGAGTCGAGCGCACGCTTCTCCGAGGGCCTCAGAAGAGTGGCCAGCAGATGGACGGGCAAATCACGGACCGCTTCCAGATCGGTCGGCGCCAGAGCCCGCGACGGTCTGGACTCCACCGGGAGGCCGCCGCTCCGCCTCACGAGCGACAACGCGTACCGGAGGTCGATGGGAGAGGAGACAGACGGCATCCTCCATACGGCATCGTCCTCGCTCGACAGGGCTGCGTCCCGCTCCACGGCCAGAAACGCCGGAACCGGCGAGCGAGCCAGCAGCGTTCCCGCACGCCGGAGCCGAACGGCGTCGGGCACAATCACCAAAAGTGCGCTGGAAGGCGCCCCTTCGAAGAGCCTCCAGATGCGCGCAGAGAAGGAGGTCCTGTCGGAGGTCAGTCCCTGCCGTACTATGGCGATGGAGCGTCCGTCGGGGAGGGCGATGGCCGCGTCCATGGGCATCGCACGGTACCACCGGAACCGCAGCGGGCCACCCACCGCCGCCATCGTTGAGGCGATGCGGTAAACCACGCCGACTGCATCGAGCCGGTCCAGCAGGATGCGTCGCATGTGCGCGGAGACTGGACGCGCGCGGACCAGACCGTCCACGGTCACGCCCTCGACCTCCGCCAGCAGGCGCAGCCCCGCCGCGGTGACGTAGAACCGCCTCGTCGGAGCGATGAGCTCGGTCGCGTGCCGGACCGAGCCGACCATGCCCCTCCGGTGCAGGCTCGTCACCGCATCATGAGTCGTCCGCTCGGGCGCGCCGGTCACGGCGGCCTGCTCCAGGCGGTCGAGGAACGGCATCGAAGCCAGCGCACTCAGTGCGCTAATGTCACGGGGCAAGTCCCTCACTCCATCTGACTCCTGAAGGTGGCCCCGCCACCAGGTTCGTTAGCCAAACCGATGTCGGTTGGTCCGTCGTTGACAGAACCGTTTGAGGACGGGTCAGGGCGCTTTCTTCGTCTGCGTCTCTTGGTCTGCTGCGGAGCGGGGGGCTTCTTGGGCTGCGGGGACGCTTCGCCGCCCTCATTCTGCCGGGCCTCCAGCTCAGCCCTGAACTTCGCCACCAGCTTCTCGGCCTCGGCCTCCCTCGCGGCCATCTCCTCTGGCGAACCGGTGTAGTCGACAGTCCCCGCCTTGACCCGCGCGGCGATCTCCGGCCTTCCCCTCTCGGGCGCTCTCACGTCCATCGAGAAGGCCGACAGGCGCTCTCCGCCGACCGTCGCCCGCACGTAGCAGTGGTGCACCGGCTGCGAGATGATGTCATCCTCCGATATCCTGTCCTTGCCAAGCTCCCATGCAAGGAGCCTCGCATCCTCGGCGGCGACCTGGAAGACCGCCAGGCAGCCCACGTTGGACAGCAGCGTGCCCCGCAGGGTCGGGGAGAGGTCGTCCAGCTTGTCGAGGCCCTGCGTTGCCAGGAAGAATGACGCCCCGAACTTTCCGAGTTCGCCCAGCATCGACTCGTAGTCCACGCCTGGCATCGCCTGCATCTCGTCTACCACGACGGTCATGCCCCTGCGCTTCTCGGGCGGCAGGATGCCCTGCTCGCGTATCGCGCCGTCGAGAAGGTTCATCAGCGACGCGCCCACCAGGGACGACACGTCCCTGCCGACATCCCCCTGCGCGGTGGAGACGAGCAGGACGCCTCCCTCCGCGATCAACCTTCGCAGGTCGATGGTCGACCGGGGCTGTCCCAGGACGGCCCGGGCGCGCTTCGACGAGGAGTAGTAGGCGAGACGAGTCTGGACCGGAGCGAGCGCCTCGGCCTCCAGATGCCGAGGCCACTTCCCGAACTCCCTGGCCCACCACCTCAGGATGTACGGATCGCTCACTCTTTTGAGCACGTCGTCCCGGAACTCCTTCTCCGACAGCAGACGCGAACCGTCCAGGATGGTGTACTGCCGGTTGCGGTCCACCGACGGACCCTCGTTGACCTCGTGGAGCGTCTTCACCGTGTGCTCAAGGATCGACTGCATTCTGGGACCCCACTGGTCCCACAGTCCCTTGCAGATCCGAACCACAGAGTCCGCCGTGCGGTCCCGGTCGGCGAAGACGACCGTGTCGAGCAGGTTGATGCCCGGCGTTCGCCTCTCGTCCGCAAGGTCGATAAGGCGCACCCGGTTGATGATCGACTCCGGTACGTGCCTCAGAAGAGACCCTACGAGATCCGCGTGGGGGTCCACGACGATGATGGCGTCGTCGTCCCTTCCCGCCGCCTTCTCCTTCATCTTGTGGACGACGATGTGCTGCATGAGGGTTGACTTGCCCATGCGCGTCCTCGCCACGTACAGGTGGTGCCGTCTCATCAGGTCCTCGGAAAAGCGTATCTCGCGACCCGCGCCTCCCGTGGACGCCCCCACCAGCGCCCCCTCCTTCACTCCTCTCGCCGAGGGAAGAAGCACCTTCGACCCCGAACGCTCGACCAGCGGCATGTCGTCTCCAGGTCCGGGCGGGTGCCAGAGGGTGGCCGCCTCGCGGACGTCGAGGACGTTCCTGCTTTGGAAAAATCCCCGACTGGGCGGGTTCACCCCCGCGTTGGGGATCGCGGGACGCACCCTGCCGACCTTGAACCGTGCTCCCGCAGCGTTGTCGTAGTGGCGGTACGCGGCCGCCACGTTGTCGAGCAGCGTCCGCGCTCGCTCCTCACGGCCGTCTGGCGGCAGTATCGCAGTCACCTCGAAGCCGGCCTCGAACGCCACGCGAGAGGTCTTCTCCTTCACCAGAACCGGGTCGTAGACGCGATTCCTCGCCCTGTTCCAGCGGTGCCACACCCAACCCGCCGCTGTCAGCCCGGCAGCTATGCCGACTCCCAACAGCACGGTCTTCCATGTCTCCCCCGCACGCGCCCACAGGTAACCCTGAAGGGCGGGCAGGGCCACGATGCCCAGGACGACCAGCGACTTCGCTCGGTGGTATTCGTGGCTGGCCCGGTCGTCGTGTGAAGTATCTCTCTGCTCCTGCACGGCGGGCCTGTGAGCCTTCTCCTGGTGCGCACGGGACCAGTCCGGCCCCAACGAGTTCAGGCAGAGCCGCGCAACGACGCGCTCGCCCTCTCGCAGGTTCGACAGGGAGCCGATGAGCGCTATCAGGGGATCGGAGCCAGCGTCCAGCAGGTCGTCGTCGCCAACCGTCCGCAGGGGAAGAAACTCCGGCCCGTCTATCCCCAGCGTCATCGACCACGCCTGCTCGCCCTCGTCCAGAACCAGTGGGTCGTCCTCCTCGGCAACCTCCTGTATCCGCGCCTGTGGATAGTGCGCCCTAAGCTGCTGCTCAACCACCTCGTCGCCCCGGCAGCGCGCCAGGAGGCTCACTCCGTCCGCGTCTCCCGCCAGCTCCAGCGTGAACGGCTCCGGGATCGCAATCGACTGGAGCATGCTTTCGACTCCGAGCAGCGTTCTCTCCCCCGTTCTCTGAGGCGTGACCGCTAGGAGCTTGGGCCTGTCCCGGTCTCCTCGGCTGAATATTCTGTGTAGTTTCATGGTCGTTTCCTCCTCTCGGTTGCCAAAGTAGTTGATGAATAAGCTCGCATGTTCTAAGATACAGCACAGACACTCCGAATGAAAGCCCTCATCGCAAGTACCGCGTTTTGGGTGCCGGAGGGCTGTACAGAGAATGGACGTTTGGGCGAAGAATGCTGAGATGGCTCTGAGCGCCGTGGTACAGGCGTCCCCCTACAGGATGCTAAATTAAAGTGAACACTTTGAATGAAAGGGCCGGTCGCAGGGCCGTGTGCAGATCACAGCTTTGAGATGTGCATCGGACGAGGGACCGGACGGCGGGACCGTGTGCAGTGGCCGTAGCTGAGATGTGCATCTCTTTGGAATTATCGAGGATAATCGGGGTTGAGGGTTAGCTATGGGTGAAAAGATGACCGGTCTGGAGAATCTGGTCGAATTGCGCTCCCTGGCGCTGCTGGACGACCTGGTGAAGGTGCGTGGTCGGAAGGGCGCGGCCGAGGCGCTGGGCGTGAACCGCAGGACTCTCGCGGCGAATGTCGACGGCGGTAAGCTGACCGCTCAGATGCGAGAAGCGATCGACCGGGTGCTGCTGTTGGGAGACGCGGCGGTGGCTGCCAGGGAACAGGAGCGGTTCGCGGGGTTGGAGCAACGGCTGGCCGCTCTCGAAGAGAAGTTCGGCGTAGTTGAAGAGATCAGCGCAAGGCTCGATGAGACTGACCGGGCCATGAGGAAGGCCGTCCATCGGCTCTCCGAGGTGGAGGAACGCATCGGCGAGATGGAAGCGTCTCAGGTGGTCGGCGACGCCGGGCAACCGGAGAAGCGAACCCGGAGCTCACGTGAACGTTCGTACCACAATGTGGTGACGCCGGACCCGTTGCTGGACGATGCGGCCGTCTTCGGCGAGGCTGCGGAGATGGTCGACGAGTGGCGGCGACTCAGGACCGCTCATCCGGCCACCAGGGACAGGCCCCTTTGTGTCGAGGAGCGTATGCTGGAACTGGAGATCGCGTTGATCGACGAGTTCAAGCTGACGCTGCCGCCAGAGACCTATCCGTGGGACGGGCTCTCGCGGGCGGACCAAGTGTACTGGCGAAGGAGGGCGCTAAGGGACGTTCACAGGCGGCGTGTCTTGCAGGATGCCTGGCACTTCGTCCAACGTGTCCTCACGCTGAGGATCTGGCGAAAGTAGCAAGTTGGGACATTGGAGGCACTGCACCCCGGAACTCGTGAAGTAGTGTGCCTGAGGCATGTCGCTCAACGGCTGACGCTACGAGGTCACGCACGCTGGGTAGAACGAAGGACCCGAAACCATTGAGACGGCAGTTCTCGGTGTCCCTATTCGAGATTCGAGTGAGTGTTAGGGGATGATCTCTACCTTGTCTATCGTTCAAGGACTAGCTTGAGTAGCAGATTCAACGCCTCTAGCTTCCTCTCGATTTCTTCTCGCTGATACAGGTCTTGGTAGAGGATGTCCCTTCCCACAAAGTTGTCCTGCCACTGTGAGACGTAGAGCAGGTTGGCAACTGCTAGCAGGGAAACACCGATGGCGATTGACTTCCTATCCTTCGTTCTCAGCGCGAGCCCAAAGCCAACAACGGCTAGTACCAGACCAAGGGCCCCAGCTATGAGTAGGGCATCCATTGGTCAGTCCGGGTTGTTGCAGGTGGTCCTGCCTGACGCTGCCATTACGGTTTGGAGCAATACTCGCTTCAGCATGACCTGTCCTTTCTGGGACGCTCAGAAGTCCAAGCGCCCCACCCCGCAGAGTATGTCTGCGGAGTCTGTCGTTACCCAACATCTTTGAGCCAGGTTACCCACGAACTTTGAGCCACCCTGGACGCCGATGATTTGGATTCTAGACAGGAAGCTATTGGGAGTCAATCACCTCCCTTCTTGCTGAGGATTTTGGCCACCTTGCCCAGCAGGGCGCGGTGAGGGGAGAGCCTCTCCCGGTAGCTGGTTCCCTCGATGACGATCTGGTAGCTGGTGTTGGCGAGGCGGTCCAGGGCGCTGTTGCCCAGGATGGGGTCGTTGAAGAGACCGAGCCACTCTTCGATGGCGCGGTTGGATGTTATGACGAAGCTGGAGGCCCGATGCTTGCCGACGATGAGCTGGTAGAGGTCCGATGACTGTTGTGCGTTGAGACGGTGCAGGCCCAGGTCGTCGAGGATGAGCAGGTCTGGGGAGAGGAAGGAGCGGAAGGCTTTGTCCACCGAGTTGTCTACCCTGGCCTGGGACATGGCTTTGAAGAAGTCGTATGCGTGGATGAAGTGCACGGAGTACCCGGCTCTGACGGCGGCGTAGCCGAGAGCCTGGGCCAGGAAGCTCTTGCCGACGCCCGCCGGTCCCATGAGCAGGACGTGCTCGTGCCTGAGGATGAAGTCCAGGGAGAAGGCGGCGTCGAGGAGGCGTCGGTCCAGGGTGATTTCGGATGTCCAGTCGAAGTCTTCCAGTCGGCAGGTCTCTTCGAAGCCGGCACGGTTCAGACGGGTCTCGATGCGCCGGTTCTCCCTTCGGCTGACCTCGTCGGCTAGGATGATCTCCAGGAAGGCGGCGTAGTCCAGTTGGTCCCTGCGAGCCAGGGCGATGCGCTCGGGCAGGGTGTCCAGCATGCCGCTGAGCTTGAGGGTCTTGAGCATCGGGGCCAGATCGACGTTGCGGTTGCGGGTCATAGCTTGACTCCTTCGGTTGGGTGATGGCGGTTGACGAGGGCGAAGACGGAGCCGGGTCTGGTGAAGCGGCCCGGCGGTATGAGATCGGCAAGGGGCGGAGCCTCCTGCTGTTCCAGGGCTTCGATCAGGATGCGCTCGACTCGGTACACGTCGATAAGATCCACGTCCAGAGCCTTGCGACAGGCGTCGTTCAGCCGCTCCGGGGTGTAGCGCTGGGCAAGGCGGAGCAGCTTGTGGCCCTGCCGCATCCTGGCCCAGGGCGTGGGACCTTCGAAGAGCCGGTCGGCGAAGGCGGCCACCGCTTCTCCCAGCTCCGCCGCGCTCTGCTTGATCTTGTCGGGCGCCCGCCGAGTGTAGGCGCTGAACTCCTTCGGGTAGTCGTCGGGATCGGTGGAGCGTCTGCCCTTGGGCTGACGGGGATGGACCTTGATCAGCTTGCCCCGGTGGTAGATGCGCACCAGCTTGGTACCCAGCGCGATCTCCACCTGCTGACCCGGAGGGCACAGGGACGACGGCACCGAGTAGATGGCGTACTGGCAGGTCACGTGGTAGTCGAGCTGCACCTTGGCGGTGCGCCAGTAGGTCACCTCGTAGGGCTCGCCGTCCCAGGGCAGCAGCGCCTGGCGCTCCTCCGCGTCGAAGACCTCCAAGGGCTTGCGCCTGGTGGTGCCGTGCACCCTCTGACCAGCCACCTCTCTGCACCAGTGGAGTGCTTCCTTCCGCATGTGGGCCAGGTCCCTGAAGTCGGCTCCCTTGAAGAAGCGCTCCCGCACGTACTGGACTCCCCGCTCCACCTTGGGCTTGTCCCTGGGGTGGCGCACCCGAGCAGGGTCGGTGATGAAGCCCCGGCGCTGCGAGTACTCCAGGAAGCCCCTGGTCAGCCTGGGATGCAGGGCGTCGGCCCCGGCCACCGCCGCCGGGAAGTTGTCGATGACTAGGTACTTGGGCACGCCGTCGAAGAAGGCCCAGGCCGCCTCCAGTCCGGCGACCACATCCTCCAGCTTCTGCCGGTGGGTGGGCCAGACGAAGCTGTGCCGCGAGTAGGCCAGCACCACGATCAGCGCCCACACCGACCGGCGGCGTCCCGTCTCCGGGTCCTGGACGAAGCCAAGTCTCCCGAAGTCCAGTTCCGCTACCTCGCCCGGAGGACCCTCCTCCATCCGCACTGTCCGGAGACTGCGGCCTCGCCAGTTGCGGCGGGCCACGAAACGCTGTAACGACGAATAGGGCACCGGGCAGCCACGCTCCAAGAGCAACTCCCGGATGCGGGTCAGTTGCAGCCGGTCACCGATGACCCACTGGTGGATCTGGTCGGCCCAGGGGGACAGCGTCTCCTCTATGGGCTTCTTCGTCTGCCGCGGTCCCGCACGGCCGATGACCGCCAGCTTGCTCAGCTGCTCCTCGCTGGGAACGGGTCCGTCCCGGGACAGCCCCAACCTCTCAGCTGAGGAGATGTACTTGCCCACCGTGTTCCGGGAAAGGCCCGTCCCAGTTGCTATGTGGCGCTGGCTCTCTCCAGCCTGCCAGCGCCGGATGACTTCTTCTATCTCCACTCTGAACACCTCCTTGTAGGCCATCGCTGCACCTCCTTATCAAGTGCTGCAATGGTCTAAGCCGGGGGCGCTCAGGGTGGCTCAAAGACCCTGATTATCTGGCTCAATGTTCGTGGTTATTCTGGCTCAATGTTCCTGGGTATTGACAAGTCGATGCCAAGCAGTTCATCGTAGAGCGACCTTCAACTTGGTTGAGTTGACGGGTCGCAGAATTCGAGCCGAGGCAATCAGGGTGTGATGTTGGTTGGCGTCATCTCCGATGGGCCAATCATTCCTTACCTATGAGCCGCGACAACACCCTCCCAGCAGTGGCTGTAGGGTTTGTCGACATCGCACTCTCTTGGGTTGCCCGGCATTGTGTCGACACGTTCGCAGTCAGCACGGTGAACGCCAAAGGCGTGCCTGAACGAGTCGGTGTCCGGCGGGAAGCGCTGCTGGGTGTAGAGGTTCACACCCGCGACTACCGCCTCGTCCCGCGTATGGAAACCAAGCGGGTAATGCTTGATGACGTCCGCCACGTAGACGTACTCAACGGCGGACCTGGGCAAGAGCCGAACCGCCGTTTCGCGTAGCGCTGCCAACATGGTGCTCGCCTCCTCCCTGTCGCACAACCGGCTCTCTTAACGTTTCTGCCGAGCCTTACGTGTCAATGCTGTTGGAGAAAAGAGGACAGGAGAGGAATTGACCGGCGAGAACGGCTGCCATGACACGTGCTCGCCGGCCGCAACCTCAAGTCCCTCATGCCTGGTGTCGCCGCCACCGCCTGCTGACCTTTATCATCGGCGGAGTAAGCGCCAGGACTCCGACGGTTGCCACCACGATGCCTATAGCCAGATTCCTCTTGCTCATTGCTTTACCTCCTTAAGGATTCTCTCGGTCGTTTACTTCGAAGACGCCCCATGGACTTATCGTTCAGCTTTTCTTGCCCCTGCCCAGCCGGATGAAGAGTTGCTTTCGAACAACCTTCCTTCGCCCTCTACCGGCAGGGGCCTCGACGGACGCACCGGGTTACCCATTGCCCCCTGATATGGATCAGATGTCCAGTCATTTGGCGTCTCCTCAGCGAGTGATGCTGCCTACGATAAAGGGTGGAAATGAAATGGCCATGAAAAACCAGCCGACTGCCATGAAAGAACCCATGAAAGTTCGCCCTGTTTCCATGAATACTCTCCACGTTTCCATGAAAGCCCTACTGGGGACCGTGATACAATCGCCGAGAAGCCGCCTCATGGACGCGGGACTGTGAGGTCACACAGGATCTCACTTGGGGGAGTCATTGACGAGGAACGATTCCGAGATGCGAGAGGTCGACAGGCTGAGATCGCGCCTTGCCATGATGAGCGAGGTCAGTCGCCGCGTGACCGAGAGTTTGGACCTCAACACCGTTCTCCAGGAGGTAGTGGACGGAGCCCGCTCGCTGGCCGACGCCCGGTATGGAGCGGTCGGGGTGTTGGACGACTCCGGCCGGATTCGAGAGTTCATCACCTCAGGCATCACGACTGAACAGCGCCGATTGTTGGGAGAATCGCCAAAGGGCCTAGGTGTCCTCGGCTACCTGAACGAGGTTCAGGAGCCGGTGCGACTCGCGGACCTCACCCAACACTCCCATTCGGTCGGCTTTCCCGAGAACCATCCGCCTATGAAGACCTTCCTCGGGGTGCCCATTCGCCACCTGGGAGAACCCGTCGGCAACATCTATCTCACGGAGAAGGAGGGTGACGAGGAGTTTTCGGAAGAGGACGAAGAGACCCTGGTGATGTTCGCTTCACAGGCCGCAATCGCCATCGGCAACGCCCTGAGGCACAGGGAAGAGCAGCGGGCCAGGGATGAGACGGAGACCGAGAGGCGTCGATTGGCGGCGCTGGTCGAGTCGTCGCCTGTGGGCGTCATGGTCGTTGACGCGGCCACGAGGACATTCGCATCGGTGAACCAGGAGGCCAAGCGCATCCTGGGAATGTCGCCGGAGCCAGGCTCCACGCTCGTGCGGTACCACGAGGTGGCGATATACCGGCGGATTGACGGCAAGAAGTACGAGGGTCACGAACGTCCACTCGCGAGGGCGCTGGACCGCGGCGAGGCGGTGCGGGCAGAGGAGATCCTGTTCGACCTCCCGGATGGGCGGAGGGTGACGACCCTCGTCAACGCGACGCCGGTCTACTCCGATGACGGGAAGATAGTGTCCGCCGTCGCCGTCATCCAGGACATGACGCCCCTGGAGGAGATCGAACGACTGCGCAATGAGTTCCTCGCGATGGTCAGTCATGAGTTGCGAACGCCTCTGACCACCATCAAGGGTTGCACAAGTATCGTGCTGGGAAGTTCGGACCCGATGGACATCTCCGAGGTGCTCCAATACTTCCGAATGATAGACGAGCAGTCGAATCACCTGCGCGGCCTCGTTAACAATCTCCTCGACATGACGCGGATAGAGGCGGGTGCTTTGTCGGTAAGCCTCAAATCCACTGAGGTGAAATTCCTGGTGGACGAGGCGAAGGCCGCGTTCGTCCGTCGGGGGGCTCGGAACACCGTTGAGGTGGACCTTGACCCGGACCTGCCTCCAATCTCTGCGGACAAGAGGCGCATCACTCAGGTGATGGACAACCTGCTGTCCAATGCCGCCAAGTACTCGCCGGAGTTCTCCACGATCAGGGTGGCCGGGTCGCGGGAGGGCAATCACGTGCGCATCTCGGTAACGGATGAGGGCATGGGAATCCCTTCCGATCAGTTGTCGAGGCTGTTCAAGAAGTTCTCCCGGATAGATGGGGACGGCCGGGAGCGGAAGATAGCGGGTGAGGGTCTGGGACTTGCGATCTGCAAGGGGATAGTCGAGGCGCATGGAGGTCGCATCACGGCGGAGAGCGGCGAGGAGGAGCGGGGCACGAGGATCACGTTCACGATTCCCGAGGCAGCCGATGCCCCTCCGCCGTCCTACGGCGATGCCGCCGCCGCGCCGGGTGACCAAGTTAAGGTTCTCGCGGTGGACGACGAGCCTCAGGCGCTGTGGCTCCTCCGGAACATTCTCTCCGAACACGGGTACAAGCTTCTTGGGACCGGCAACCCGGAAGAGATGATGCGGCTGGTGGAGGCGGAGCAGCCCCATCTTGTCCTGCTGGACCTGATGCTTCCCGGCACCAGCGGATTCGAGCTGATGGGCCGCATAAGGGAGGTGTCCGAAGCGCCGATCATCTTCCTGTCGGCGAACGACCAGGAGGAGAACGTGGTGAAGGCTCTGTCCATGGGAGCCGAGGACTATATCGTAAAGCCCTTCTCTTCTACCGAACTGCTTGCGAGAGTCGCATCGTCCCTGCGGAAGCGGAGAGGGGCCGACGCGAATGCGTCCCGTCAGCCTTATCAACTGGAAGACTTGACCATCAACTATTCAGACCGCAGTGTGACCGTATCCGGGCGTCCCGCTAAGTTGTCCGCGACGGAGTACAAGCTTCTCTTAGAGCTGTCGATCAGTGCCGGTAGGGTACTGACCCACGACCAGATATTGCAGCGTGTCTGGGGATGGGAATACTCAGGGGATGTCGACCTGCTTCGGAGTACCGTGAAGAACCTGCGTCGCAAGCTGGGAGACGATGCCAACGACCCACAGTACATCTTCACGGAGCCCCGCGTCGGCTACCGGATGGCCAAGCCTTAGCCTGACGTGCGGCGCTGCTGTCAAGTCGTTGGGAATCAGGACATTGATCATTTGAACATGACAGTTGGCAGTGCGATTCCAGAGCCGATTGCAGGGGTCAGAGAATGACAGTCGAGGTTGAGTTGGCAGTGTTGGGCTATTCCCTAGTCTGTGCATCGCTCGCTGGAATCATGGCGAGAACCAAGTCTCGCAACGTAGGTATGTGGGTCGTGTTGGGTTTCTTTGCAGGAATTGTTGCGATTATCATCCTGAGCTTCCTTGGGAATGCTGGTATTCGATGGGCGCGAAGGAAATGATAGACAGGAGGTGGATAATCGGTAGTCTGGTAGTCGGACCACTGTTCCTATTGAGCGCATGGTTGTTGGCCACAGACCGATTGGACGACTACTGCTACGACACTTTCCTTGACTACCGCTGTGACTATCTGATGCTTGGAGGGAGCAACAGCGTTCGTTGGCAAGATGAAGACGGCGGGTACACGATCTTCTGGACCGAATCGGTTATCCGACCATCCCAAAATCAAGTCCCACCGTTGCCGGTCGAGGAGGAGTTACCGGTTGACTTTCGACTCCGCCTTATCAACACGCCCCAAGAAGTACTCGATCAGCTACCCGAGGAAGTGAGGCAGGATTGCCATAACCTGATTACCGCAGCGAGAGAATCCCTGTTTGAGCAGTACGTGGAGAGCCCGTAAAAGGACGGAGTCAAGGACAAGGCCAAACCTTGCCAGTACTAGAACGAACCCTATCGGGGACATGTACCAGCGGTTCACTCCGGGTACTTTCCAATAGCCTCCTTGGTCAATCAGAAGCCCTCTACTTCGTATTCTTGAGCTCTCTATTGATCAGCTTCTCAATGCGGCTATCGTCATCGCCTTTGAACATTCCGATCAGTCCAATCAGCGTCATGATGACTCCGACGACTACCATGACCATTCCGCCGTAACGGATCACCCACTGCACGATCCACAGGTCGAGCAGAAAGTCCATGAATACACCCATGACCGCTAACACGATGCCGAGGGCAAGCACCGGCAATCCCCACACTTTCTCCAGTACACCTCCGTACACTGCGGCTGTACCTCCGACTACGGCGACGACTATCCCGACTGCTATGAGCAGAATGGCTGCCACGTCGAACAAGAACACGATGACCAAGCCTGCCGCTGCCAGTACGATACCGAATACTATCATCCCGCCGATCCCTCCGAACTGCTGAGCGAGGTGCCTCCATCACTTAAGGTACACGAATGCCCGCAGAATTGCTGCCAGTCGTTCGCTATGCGTCTTGGTTTTGCACGGACAGAACTTGAACCTACGACCCTAGAGTCATGAGTACAACGCACCGCCGCGCTGGCAGATGTACAGCATAAGATAACCATCGGCGGCGTATCGGGACGCCTTCGGCGGGAAGTATCTGTCATGGGGCTGAATAGCTCAATTCCGTGACCATCTTCTCCAATCCCACCATTCGCGTCCGCCGAGTCAGTCCCCGTATCCGCTCCCGCGCTGCCGTTCACCAAGGAACATATCCAATCCGGCAGGAGATGCCCTGCGATAGATCTCCTCCAACGCAGGGATGAAGCTCTCCCTACCTCGCCAGAGCGGGAAGCTGCCCAACCGTTTCGGCAGCGCCGCAGAAACCTTTGGGATGCGCGCCGGGACAGGAGCAGTCCGTCTGAAGGTCGTTGCTCCTCTGAGGAAAGAGGGAGAGCCCCACATCTATGAAGGCGTCCTCGATGCTGTCAGGCATCTGGCCAGCCAGCAGCTTCGCTGCGAAGACGGGCCGCTGCATGAGCGCCGAGGTCAGCTTCTTCCAGTCCGAATCGCCTAGCGTCTGAACTCTGATTTCGACGCGGTAGGGCCGGGCACGGGAGCCCTGCACTCTGGCCGACACAGCGCCCCTGGCGACATCGATCGACAGTACCTGCCCCCTGCGGGCATAGGATCTGCCGCGGGCGAGCCTCGCTCCCAGGTCGAAGCCTACGAGGACCTCCATCCAGCGACTGGCCCACCAACTCTCTCCGAATCCGCCACGTCTGGACTGCGACCTGATGCCGCCTCTCGCCTTTCGAGGACGGGAAGGCTCGAAGTAACCATCGTAAAGGCGTGCCATCCTACGCTCCTGCGGCTTCCTTGCTCAGCGCCAAGACATCCTTCAGGTCGTCGTTGGAGAGCTCCGTCAGCCAGCCCTCTCCCGCTCCTACGACCTTCTCTGCAACCTCCTTCTTGCGCTCGATCATCTCGTCGATCTTCTCCTCCAGCGTTCCGGAGCAGATGAGCTTGTGGACCTGGACGTTTTGCGCCTGCCCGATGCGGAATATCCGGTCGGTCGCCTGGTCTTCGACGGCAGGGTTCCACCAGCGGTCGAAGTGGAAGACGTGGTTGGCGGAGGTTAGGTTCAACCCCGTGCCGCCAGCCTTCAAAGACAGGATGAAGATCGGCGGACCCGCGCTCTCATTCTGGAACCGGTCAACCATGCGGTCGCGTCGGCTCTTCGGCACACCGCCGTGAAGGAACAGCGCTTCCAGGCCGAACGTCTCCTGCACATGGCGTTGGAGCAGGCCGCCCATCTCCGCGAACTGGCTGAAGACCAACGCCCGGTCGCCGACCTCGATAACCTCCTCCAGCATCTCCGTCAACCTCGCCAGCTTGCCGGACCGACCGCTGATGACGGAGTTGTCGCCTAGGAACTGCGCCGGGTGGTTGCAGACCTGCTTGAGCTTCGAGAGCGTGGCCAGAACCAGCCCTCTTCGCTGGATGCCCTCGGCAGACTCCAGCGCCTCTTCCAACTCCCTGAGAACGGAGGCGTAGAGCGATGCTTGCTCCTTGGTGAGCGGGCAGAAGACCTTCGCCTCCAGCTTCTCGGGCAGATCGGAGATGATCGACCTGTCAGTCTTGAGCCTCCGTAGGATGAACGGGCCTGTGATGCGCTTGAGGCGTTCAACCGCGCCGGGGTCCCGCTCGGCCTGGATGGGCACGAAGAAATTGCGTTTGAACTCGCTCTCCGCACCGAGGAAACCGGGGTTCAGGAACTCCATGATCGACCACAGGTCGCCCACGTTGTTCTCTACCGGCGTTCCGGTCAGGGCAACGCGGTAGTCGGCTTCCAGCGACCGTGCCGCTCTCGCCTGCTTGGTCTCAGGGTTCTTGATGTTCTGGGCCTCGTCGAGCACCACGCCGCCCCAGCGCACCTTCTTGAGAGTCTTGATGTCCCGATGCACCAGTCCATAGCTGGAGACGACTATGGCGGACCTCTCGGCTTCCTTCTTGAACGCCGCGCCTCGCTTTCTGCCGGGGCCGTGATGGACGAGTACAGGGAGTCTGGGAGTGAAGCGGGCCGCCTCTTTCTCCCAGTTGTTTGCCACCGAGGTTGGACAGACGAGGAGAACGGGACGCTTGCCCTTGGCCCGCCAATCGCGCTGGATGAGCGCCAGGGTCTGGACTGTCTTGCCCAGGCCCATGTCGTCGGCCAGACACGCTCCCAGGCCCCATTGCCGAAGGAACGAAAGCCACGAATAGCCGCGAACCTGGTAGGGACGGAGCGTGCCGGAGAAACCCCTCGGAGACGCAAGCTCCGTGAATTCCGCTTCCCCGTTCAACTGCTTCAGCAGCTTACCAATCCAGCCGGTGGCCCTGACTCCGTTGAAATCGAACCCTTGCGGAGCATCCTTGACGCCGAGCGCCATATGGATGATGTCTCGGACGCTTGCCTCTTCCGTTCCCTTCTTCTCCCAGAAATCGATCGCCGCCTGAATCTCCCCGGCGCTCAGTTCAACCCATTGACCGCGAACCCTGACCAGCGGGGCCTTCATCCGCGCAAGTGCCTCCAGCTCCGGGAGAGAGAGCCTCTGGTCACCAAGGGCAACCTGCCAGTCGAACTGGACAATCGTCTCCAGAGACAGAACGCTGCCGCCCTGCATCTTCGGGCTCTTGACACCGGCTTCGACGGCCAGTCGTACCTTCGTGCCCTTGCGCGTCCACCATGCCGGGAGCATTACGCCGTAGCCCGCCTGCTCTAGGGCGATGGCTTCCTCGGTTAGAAACTCGTGAGCTTGGTCGACGTCCAGCGAGTATCCGGCGGGACTTGCGTCCTCAAGACTGGCCGTGATGGAAGGACAGATGCCGGAAGCCTGCCCCAGTGAGGAGAGGAGGAACTCCCGCACGTTCGAGCCGTCTCGCGTGAGCGCGGCGAGCCTTTGGCCATCAGCCTTCCACGCTTCCTCTACCGGGAGGAGAAGGCTCGGGTCATCGTGAGGCTCGAGCAGATATCGCACGTACCATACGTCATCCGCGGGCTTGCCATCCGCCCCATCGGTTCCCGCCGGATCTCCCGGTTCTTCCAGGCGGAAGCAGAGGCGAAACGAAGAGCTTGCCGAAACCGCAATGGGGCGTCGCCACTCGTGGACCTGCGCGGCGAGTTGGGAGAGGTCCGACGCATCACCCGCAACGGCTCCGTCCTTCGACATGAGGCCGTAGAGCCAGGAGTCGTGAACGCTGTCGAACGAGGGCCTATTCCTGCTGCGACGGGCCGTCGCCGGAGACGTAACAGAGGCTGCGGCGCGCACCAGGTGGTCCGTCAATGTGGCCACGAACCGCCGGAGCTCCTCGGCGGAAGGCCTCTCAGGAGGTGTGGCTGCGTCGGGCTCCGAGAGCGCTCGCGCGACCGCAGGCATTCGCCTCGCCAGTCCGGCAAGCCGTCCGGCGTCCCCACCGACTAAGACGGGGTCCCACGCCGCGCGGAACTCATCCCTATCAGCCGTCAGACCAGGAAGATACTGCTGGCGCGCCACCATCGACCCCGCAAATCGGAGCGCCTCTGTCCAGTACGCGAGGTCGGGTCCAACGATCACTCCCGTCGATAGCGCCCGCCTGCCTGCGGACGCGCACAGAAGCTCCACGGCCTCCTCGGCCGAGAGCCGATAGGCTGGGACTTCCCATGCGGCCAGCTTGGTCCTTGCGCGCGACCTGAGCGGCTCGGCGATGAGGCTGCTGGAAGGAACAGGGCTATCGCCCTTGGTTGGCAGCCAGGCCGTCACATAGGAAGCTCTCTTTGGCGCCGGTTTCGGGTGGAACGCAAGCCCCTCTAGCGCTTCTGCAAGTTCGCCTGCACTGGCGGCGAACGGATGGGAACTCGCGGAAGCTCCCCTCGACCGGCGGTGGTGCCGTGTGGTCGGGCGAACGTCAGCGTCCCTTGATGCCTCGCCCCAGAGAACCAACGTATCCTGTGACTGACCAGCATGGAGAATTATCATGGCAGATCCCGTGGAGCCAATTCTCGCCCCAATCGCCTTCGTCCTTCAAGTGGGGCATCGAATGGCCAAGCCGTAGACACTGGCGAGCAATGCCCGCTGCTGTGTGCGCCAAGCAAGCGCATAGACTGAACGTTCCAGAGGTGAAACCCGGCCAGGAGTGGGTCGGTGGGCTAGGGGAGCAGGCACGGATACCCCGAAGTAGAACCGTGTCTGAAGCCTTCCTGTCAATGCGGCGGCGGCCACCCTACTGAACCGTGCGCTGTTAGCCAGAGCGTCGTTATGGTCACGAGAGAAACTGCTAATTGAAACGTCGAAGGCATACCCACCCGCTCACGGTAGGGCGAGTATGGAGTCATCGGGGTCTCTGTCCTTCCCAAGCAGAGACCACCTTGACAAAGGCAGGGGTGTCGAACTCCATACACGCGGCATCCCCCGATGGCGAGCAAGGCAGCGAGCCAAGCTAGGCATAGAGGCAGGACCTAAGACAGCGCGAAGACGCAACCTAGGCGAACTTGGGAAGCTCGTTCGGCTCTCCGGTGACGGAGTTGGCTAGCCTCGGCCAATGCCGGACGTGCGGCAGAGTCCTCGTAGTAGTCCGAGGTCGGGAAAGCCAGCCATATGGCGAAGGAGGACAGTCTGATGGGTGCGGAACGAAGCGAACTACGCTGGAGGAGGGATGTATGAACCCGACGACGAGGGCGGAAAAGCGGATGTTCCCGACACCCCTGTGTCTAACCCATCTGATGGAGAGCCGGATGCGGTGAAAGTCGCACGTCCGGTTCGGAAGGGGGGCCGACGGAAAAGTGCTCCGATAAAGCGGAGTAACTCGCCGCCGGCCTACCTTTACTGCGGGGAAAGTCCGCCGATCTGAGTTGCCGCTTTCACCTGGACATGTGCAGCGGTGTCGTCAAGTTCTCAATCCTCGATTCAAAGTACCAGATCCCTCCGGGACACTTTGTGCCGTAAGGATTATCCTCTTGACGACCCACTTGGCCTCCGACCCTCATGAAATCGCCGACACGAGCTATGGTCCTCCCTGCTCCATTGCGTATCTCGACCTCGCCGCCCTCGATGTACGGCGCAAAGCCCGCAGGCCACTCAATAATGGGTGCCTCGCGGTCACCTCCATGACCGAAGCGCAGGCAGTCGCCGTCCAAGACCAACTCACCTGTACCCTCTAAGGTGTGAGACGCCTTGGGGCCTCGCACGGAATTTCGTCTAGGGAAGAAGAGAGTAGAGCCTGGAATCGAAATCACGGTTGGCTCGTCCGAGCCGACGACAGTCACCTCATCTCCGACCATAAGAAACGGCCCGGGACAGTCCACGGATAGGCGTTGCTGCCAATCCTGCTCCACCTGTTGCCACTCTTTCAACTGTTCTCGCCACCTCAGCCGACCCTGAGGCTGGTCTGGCCCGGGTTCCTCTGCATACAAAGGCCAAACGCTTTCCCCAATCGCACGACCGCTGAAACGTATGTCGTCTCCTAGGTTGGCAGCTATCAGGCCGGCGGTGTCGATTAATCGGACCGACCCGTCTTCGACACTGACGGAAAAGCCAGACGGCCACACGAGCAGCAACGTGAGACCTTCGAAATAGCCAGTACCGCCGTAGTCAAGGCGCAGGCATCCGTCTCGGACCACCAGCTTCCCGAAGAAGTACTCGTTTCCCCTATCGGTCCGTAGCGGCTCGTCATGCTGGGGGAGTTGTGTGATCAACGCGTCGGCGCGCGGTACCGGATAACTATCAGGCCCTGTAACGCCTTCTGACCGGACTGCATGGGGTGACGATCTGTAACATCCCGCATCACCGACTAGTATGGCTAAGGCCAACAGGACGTAGGCTGTACACCTCATTGGGAGGCTACTCCAGTTATTGGGTCAGTACCGTGACATCCAGGTCGTCGAAGTAGTCGATCGACATGAATATACCCTTGTTACCGAGCTGACCCTTCATAAGACCGTAGGCCCTGTTACCCTTGAACCACGGCCCCCCACTGTCCCCGGGCTCCGACAAATCTTCGCCCGCAGTCGCCGGTTTGACCAAGACCCATGTGTTCGTCCATGTACATCCCCCGGTGCAGGTCGCACCCTGCATGTTATAGGTCGTACTTTCAACGTAACCGCAGCCATAGCGGGTAACTATGCCGTACTTACATACGAACTCGTTGTCGGATATCTGGCTCCGGCTCTTTGTTGAGGTTATGTAACGGTTGCCGGAACCATCATAGGCTAGGTTCCTTACTGTGTGTCCCGAGGCAGTCGCCCACATGACGTCCCGTGTGCCGTCGTAGATACCCGCTTCGATTGTCAGCACCGTACTATTATATTTGATGTCATCGTCGGCCATATCCTCCACACAGTGCCTGGCCGTGGTGATGCCTTTTGTCCCGCTGGAGTCTTTCACAGAAAACCCACTTGTGCACTTACCGGTGTCGCCATTGCTATAATCTATGTCTAATCTAAGTCCAGCGTAGATGTTGGCAACCTCAGTGCTGAGTTGGTCAACGGCGACGACCTCGGCCTTGTTCGGCAATTGTGAGCCCGCGAGACTAACGGCCTCTTTGAGTGCACCGGGATCCAGTGCGTACAGCTCAACACGGTTCTGTCGTATCTTGATGGCAGACTCCACTGAAATCCCCAAGCTGCGCACGAGCGACGTGGCCTCCGATTGGACTAGTTGGAGGGCTGCTAAGCTCACATCCGCTGTCTGTGTCTCCACTACATCAGCCAACGGACCTCCAGCACTGTAAGGCCGTACGGTTTCGTCGCCATTGCGCGTGAAGTACGCGATGACGCGGAACTCTGGGCCATGCTGGATCGAAACGCCAGCGAAAGTCTCAGTTTCGTTGGCTGAGAGGGTATTGTTCAGCACCCCTGCTGATTCCTGAAGATCGAGGCGCCTCTTCGCTTCCGTCACGCTTATGCCCCAGTCCGCTGCATATATTGCCGCGTCCATCCCCAACGCGTCGGCAGTGATGGGGGTAGCCGCATCCCCGGGAGCAGCTGCCAGTGTCGCGGCCGCCACGAGCGTTATCAACAGGACAACTGTCTTGACGTTCCAAAGCCTAGTCATGTCGCACCTCCGCTCGAATGGTTGCCGCCTACAAATAGACGGCGTCTGTGAAGTGGCCGTGAAAAATAGCCCCTCTTCCATGAAAGAACCCATGAAGGTCCCCCGTGTCTCCATGAAAACTCCCCGCGTTTCCATGAAAGCCCTACTGGAGAGCGTGATACAATCGCCGAGAAGCAACATCATAGACAGCGGGACCGTGAGGTGACTCAGGAACTCACCGGGGGCGGCGTTGAAGAAGGAAGATTCTGAGATGCGAGAGGTCGACAGGCTGAGGTCGCGCCTCGCCATGATGTGCGAGGTCAGCCGCCGCATCACCCAGAGCTGGGACCTCAACACCGTTCTTAGTTCATCACTTCAGGCATCACGCCTGAACAGCGCCGATTGTTGGGAGAACCGCCCAGGGGCTTGGGAGTCCTCGGCTACCTGAACGAGGTCCAAGGGCCTCTGCGACTCGCGGACCTCACCCAACACTCCCACTCGGTCGGCTTCCCCGAGAACCATCCGCCGATGAAGTCCTTCCTGGGAGTGCCCATCCGCCACCTGGGCGAGCCAGTCGGCAACATCTACCTCACGGAGAAGGAGGGCGCCGAGGAGTTTTCGGAAGAAGACGAAGAGACCCTGGTGATGTTCGCTTCACAGGCTGCAATCGCCATCGGCAACGCTCTCAGGCACCGGGAAGAGCAGCAAGCCAGGGATGAGACGGAGACCGAGAGGCGTCGATTGGCGGCGCTGGTCGACTCGTCGCCAGTGGGCGTCATGGTGGTCGACGCGGCCACGAGGACATTCGCGTCTGTCAACCAGGCGGCCGAGCGCATCCTGGGAATGTCGCCTGAGCCCGGCTCCACGCTCGTGCGGTATCACGAGGAGGCCATCTACCGGCGAACTGACGGCAAGAAATACAGTAACAGGCCCGCGTGGGGTTCGAGACTGCCGTGTCTGAGCCATGAATCCGAGCTCGTCCCTATAGTGAGACGACTAGCTCGAAAGTTCTGTGTACAGTAAGGTCAGGCGTACCAGCCCATACACTGGCGGATGTCACCGCTGCACCTCGATCCCATCCGGGCTGCAGCCAAGCTGCACTACCCACGTACCCACCTGTGAGGCTCTGGCTCCGCAAAGCAATGGCGTAGGCACTGGGCTCTCCCTTCACTGCGTCGCTGCGCCTAGCTCCGCTCACCTCTGCGGAAAGGCCACCGGCCGCACCACCATCCTCCCTCCTCCGTAGTCCTGTAGCTCCCCCCACCAGTAGGCGCCCCAGTTCCACTGTCGCGTCTAGAACGGTAACTGGACCCTCGATCTGACCTCGCTTGGTGAACGCAAGCGGCAGAAGTTGACATCGACAGCAACCAATAGTAGCATGCGGCAACATTTCGGCTCATGCCGTCGATTTTCGAGGAGGCAGACATGTACTTGTCACGAAAAGGTCTTAGACTAGCGCGAATACCGTTGCTTATCGTGCTACTCGGAGTTGGCCTCGCCTGCGGTGCGGCAGAGCCTGCGCCGACCCCTGTCCCTGCATCTGAGATCGCGGCCATGGTGAGGGAGGCGGTCTCCGCCTCCGTGCCCGAGGCGACTGACCCCAAAGAGATCCAGCAGATGGTGCAGGCAGCTGTCGCGTCGGGCCCTGGAGTGTCCAAGGCGGACCTCGAAGCGGCCATAAGGGCTCAGGCGGGCGAACAGATGAATGCGGCCGACGTGAAGAGGGTCGTCGACGCGGCTATCGCAGCCATGCCGGCTCCCAAGCTGGACACCGACGAGATCAGGCCGCTGGTCGAGCAGGCCGTGGCACGATCGGTGCCTGAAGGGGTCAGCTCTGCGGAGATCGCGAGGATGGTAGAGGCCGCGGTCACCGGGGCCACCCAGAACGTCCCAACGAGAGGTGAGTTGGAGGCTTCGATCGCCAAGTCGGTCCAGGATGCAGCCCAGGGACAGCTGACGGCGGCGGACGTCCAGAGGATCGTGGACGCATCGGTCTCGGCTGCCATGGCCGAGACTGTCGAGTTGGCGGCGAAACAGGCCTCCCTCGAAGCCGCCCAGGCCGTCACAAAGGCGGTGGCTACGCTGCCACAGCTTGCAGTGGGGGACCGCGAGGGATTCAAGAAGGTGATACTCCCCGTCCAGGAGGTCCCTGACATTCCCCAGGACGTACCGCTTGCGGAGGTACAGGAGATGGAGTTCTCGCTCCACTATGGCCTCCGTGGAGAGGTCAGGCCTCCATACGTTTGGGGAAACATCGACTACATCATGAGCAGGTGGGTCTTCGCGCCGCCTTTCCGCTTCGGCAACAAGTCCACCGGCTACGCCCTCAGGCAGGGCTTTGCCACCGGATACTCAGTCAGCGACGACGGCCTGACTTACCTGCTGCACCTCAACCCAGACGCCATACTCCAGGACGGCACGCCGATTACGGCGCAGCTTGTGAAGCGGATGTGGGAATTCTCGGCACGGCCCGAGGAGCAACTTGCCTGGGGGGCCATTCTGAACCATTCCAAGTACATAGACGGAATGGAGGCGCTGATTGCCGGAGACGCCACCGAGGCGTCAGGGCTCAGGGCGATCGACGACCACACGCTCGAGATGAAGATGGCCCAGCTGAGGCCGACGTGGCCACTGGAGCTGGCACTCTGGCTGTTCGGGGCATTCTCCGTCGACCAGGCCGAGACCGATCGCGACGGGTTCAAGATAGCCCCCATCGGGGCCGGACCGTACAAGGCCACGTACAACGTCGCGGACGGTGCGGAGACCTTTACGGCCACGGCCAACTGGTGGGGACCCGAGCCTTACATCAAGAAGATATACATGACGCTGATCCCGGACAGGCAGGTCAGCTTGATCCGGTACGAGAACAACGAGACGGACTTCCTGTTCGCGGACGCCGGAAACATACCCGCGATTTGGGACCCTAGCCACGCGAGGCACGGCGATCTCCACGACATGGGCGGGTTCGGCCTCTGGTGGTACAGCTTCGTCCAGGACCACGAGCCCTTCGACGACATCAACGTGCGCAAGGCCGTTGCCCATGGCCTGGACATCTCGTCGGTGATGACGGCCGTTATGGGACCCCTGACCGTGTACCCTGCCGGTATCACGCCGCCAGGCGAGGCTTGCCATCAGCCCGGCACGCAGTACGACTACGATCCCGAGCTGGCCAGGCAGCATCTGGCAAACTCGAGATATGGGTCCGGCGAGAATGTGCCGGCAGTCACGGTTGCCGTGCCCACGGGGTACGCGACGTATGTGAGGATGTGGGAATTCCTGCAGGAGCAGATGAAAGAGAACTTGGGCATGACGCTCAACATCATCCGGCTGGAGCCGGGGCAAGACCCGCCGGAGACTGTCGAGCTCCAGCTTGGAGCACTGGGTAAACGCATCCCTGATCCCAGCACGATGCTGGCCGACTTCGGCAGCAAGATATACAGAGGAGCCAACGGCAACGAGCATCTCCCCTGGAACGACCCGATACTGGCCGACCAGCTGGTGAAGGCCCAGACGACCGCGCTGGACGATGCTGACTACTGCGCCAACTGGCAGGCAGTGGAACGCACCCTGATCGACGCATATGCGTATCTGCCGTGGGTAACGGCGGACCCCAGGGTGTGGTTCATGCAGCCGTGGATCCTGGGACCCGAAGCCTCCTGGGCGTACACGTGGCCGGGCCTTCCCTACTGGCGGCTGGGCGTGAAGGACAGGTCGCTCTACGAATAGCATCCTTCGTCCCAAGGGGCCGCATCGGAACACCGATCGAGAAGGGCCGAATCGTGGGGCTCTCGGGTATTGAACCTGGGAGCCCCACGTTCCCGGCCTAACCCCAATCCCTTGACCCGGCCTAGACGAGGAATCTCATGCCCGGCTTGCGCGGGAGGTGGCAATGCTCGTATACGTACTGAGACGGGTGCTGCTTTCCATACCCGTCATATTCGTAGTGCTGCTCATCACCTTCACGCTGGGATTCTTCGCCCCGGGCGATCCTCTAAAGATCCAGTTCGACCAGCAACAGTACCAGACCGATCCCGTCATATTGGCGCGCCTCCGGCACCTCTATGGATTGGACCGACCATTCTGGGTCCAGTTCGGAGACTACGTATGGAGCCTGATGCGCGGAGACTGGGGGGAATCGCTGACGCAAGGAACTGAGGCGGTCTGGCCTCAGGTCAAGCGGACCTTCCCCGTCACGTTCCAGATCGGGGCGGCAGCTACATTCCTGCTCATCGCAGTGGGAATTCCCATGGGAGTGCTCGCGGCAGTCAAGCAGAACTCGTGGGTCGACTACTGGATCGTGAGCTTTTCGATCGCCGTTCGCTCCGTCCACATCATCGTCCTCGCGCCGATGCTGATGATCATATTTGTGCTGTGGCTGGGAGTCATGGATACCCCAGTGGGCTGGAAGGGCATATTCCATACCAATGCCGTTATGCCGGTGGTGCTCATGGCGCTGGGCCCGCTGCTGATCGTCGTTCGACAGACCCGCACCGGAGTGCTGGAGGTAATAGGCGAGAACTACGTCCGGACGGCCAGGGCCAAGGGGCTAAGGGAGCGGCGGGTCATTTCCGGCCACATGATGAAGAATGCCCTTACCCCCGTGGTCACTTCCCTGGGTCTGATCTCCAGCGGCTTGGTCACGGGTTCGCTGTTCGTGGAGTTGATCTTCGCCATCCCCGGGTTTGCGGGCATGGGGATAGCGGCCTTCCGTGCGCGGGACTATCCGGTCATCCTGGCTACGACCATGGTGGCCGCAACGTTGATTATCGTCGCCAACTTAGTAGTGGACCTCTGCTACGGGCTGCTGGATCCCCGAGTACGGTTCGAATAGACGCCGGATGGGGCCCTAGGACTTCGGGACACTACATCTCTGCCTTAAGAGGTTGAAGTCGTGAGACAGCAAGGCGTAACGGACGAAGCGTTTGAGTTCGAGGAGATCAGGCAGCGCAGCCTTTGGCTGGACGCCTTCGAGCGGCTGATAAGGAACAAGACCGCAATGATGGGCTTGGTCATTGCGATAGCTGTCATCCTCGCAGCGCTTCTTGGAGGCTGGATCGCGCCCAAGGACTACCTCAAGACGAACATCAATCGGATAGCCGAGCCGCCAAGCGGCGACCACTACCTGGGGACCGACCTTGTTGGCCGCGACGTATTCAGCCGCCTGCTGCACGGCGCGAGGACGGCCGTCTTCGTTGCGGTGGTAACCATAGTCATCGGCAACGCCATCGGCATCACCGTAGGGGCGGTCTCGGGCTATGTCGGAGGTAAAGTGGACGACTTCCTCATGCGCGTCACAGACGTCCTGTTCAGCTTCCCGGACCTCTTGCTGGCCGCCTTCATCTCAGCCACAGTCAGGAACCCTGTGGTAGAGCAGATGTCCAAGCTTCGCGCCGCCACTGGGTGGAGCGTGCTGGAAGAGACCATATACATAGACTATCTGATACTTTTCGGAGCTCTCGCAATGGTCAACTGGCCCGGAACCGCGCGCCTAATCAGGGGCCAGATACTGTCGCTGCGGGAACGGGACTTCATCCGGGCCGAAATAGCCCTGGGAGTTTCCGGATGGATAATCGTGAGGAAGCATCTCATACCAAATTCCATCGCCCCGGTGATTGTGGGGATCAGCCTCAGCGTCGGCGCGGTCATGCTCTCCGAGTCCTCGCTGAGCTTTCTTGGCTTCGGGATCCAGCCCCCCGGTGCTAGCTGGGGCAACATGATCAACAGCAACCTGGCCCTCTGGCGCATATATCCCTGGCTGGTTGCCATCCCCGGGATATGGCTCGCAATTGCAGTGTTCGGGTTCAACTTCCTTGGCGATGGGCTCAACGACGCGTTAAATCCCAGGCAGATAAGGCGCTGAGCTGTTCTGTGACAACAGCAACGCGTTTCCAGAGACTAATCTTGCACGCACCTCAGGCCCGGCTTGGCCTCGCCAAGAGTCACAGCAGGACGCGGGAGAGGTGCTCCGGCCTGCCCCTTATCCCAACGTTCAGGCGGAACAGGGCTCCTGCCCAGGCGCCCTCTCCATTCCTCTGATCGCCTCCCGCGGAGGTGACGTAGATGTCGGAGAAGTCTTCCCCGCCAAAGGTCACGCTCGACACCTGCTTGGCGGGGAAGCGAATGCGCCTCTCCACGGCCCCATCGGGCGCGTGACGGTATAGCGACCACTCATCCCAGCGCGCGGACCACACGTAGCCCTCGGCATCGACCGTCATGCCGTCAGGAAAGCCGCCGTCGGGACTTGTCCTCACGAACTCCCTCCTATTGGATATCGCCCCGGAGTCCTCGTCGTAATCGAACACGTAGATGACTCGCTCGGACGAGTCTGTGTAGTACAGCTGCCGGCCATCGGGGGTAAAGCCCAGACCATTCGAGATGCCGATGCCGTCGGCGACGGCCGTGGCTGTACCGTCGAGATCGATGCGGTACAGCTTGCCGACCTTCTCCGTCATGCGGCTCTGGTCGTCAGGGACGGTGCCGCTGAACACCCTGCCCCGCGGGTCGGCCAGCGCCTCGTTGAAATGCGTGGCCATCTCACCGGGGAGGCCCTCTATGACGTAGCTGAGGTCACCGTCTCGCCAGATGGCAGCGCTCGGCCCGTCCATCAAGAGGAGCATGCCCCCATCCGCCTGAAAGGTAAAGCCGGCGACCGGACGGCCCTCGTATATCTTCTCGTGGCTGCCGGATCCCGGGTCGTAGCGGTACAGGCGCCCCCGGACGTATTCGAGCCAATAGAGCCGCTGCTCTATCGGGTGCCAGAGGGGACCCTCCCCAAGCGGGCATCGCAGGTCTACTACGACCTCAGGCTCCACGTCGCTAAGCACTCAGCGGGTAGAGGCGCGCTAGGTTCTCTCCCATGATCGCGTCGAGCTGCTCCTCGGACAGGAAGTCGCAGCGCGACCTGAAGAGCACCATCGACTGCTTGAATGTCACGGTCCGCTCGCACGCGGGCATGTCGGACCCCCACACAAGCCTGTCGGCTCCCACGTCCTCGACCAGAGACCGCACCAGCTCTGACAGGCCGTCCTCGTAAGGAGGGAACTCCAGGTCCCCGGCCATGAGATGCAGCATCAGCTCCATGTGCCAGCCGGGGAACTTCAGAAGCGTCGAGATCTCCGCCGGAACGGTGAACCGGTCCGGCTTGCCCATGTCGTAGTGGACGTTGTTAAGTCCGTGAGTCAGTACCGAGGGTATCCCGGGGTGCGCCTCTGCCCAGGTGATGAACTCGCGCAGCTCCTCGAGATAGTCCTCGGCGAGGGGCTGCCTTATCTTGGCGGCGTACCAGTGGATGGTGATCCCCAGCTCTCCCACCAGGTCCCAGAGAGGTTCGAGGCTCGGATCATTGACGCCGATCTTGAAGTCGTCCTGGAAGAACCCACCCGTGGAGAAATAGACCCCCGAGTGGCCCAGGTCCTCGACCTGGTGGCGGAGCCTCTCGAGCTGGTCATCTTGACCTCCCACCCACTCGTCGACCTGTGCCAGGGCAACGAACCGGTCGGGGTAGCGCCGCACGCAGTCTCCAAGGAACTCGTCGAGCTTCCCATAGATCCTGTCGTGCTGCAGGACTGCGCGGTCGACGCCCACGTAGTCCATCTGCGCGATCATCAGCTCCGGTGAGCACGACATGTCCTGGAGTACCGGAGGCATCCACTGAATGAAGTAGTCCTCGCCGCCGTGGGTGAACTCCAGCCTGCCGAAGGGCCCGATCCGGAAGTCGACGTCGGGCAGGTGTGAGATACCGTCGCCCTCCCCCGCGAGCAGCTGCTCAGGAACCCGGACGCCGTCGCTGAGCCTCCTTATTCCCTGGCCGTGAAAGCGCACGTGGTGCTGGTGTTCGGCCAGCCGCCGCTTCTTGATGTCCCGGTCCTCGGCCAAGGGCGGGAAGCAGTGGGCATGGTTGTCGAATACGACACTCATGTATCTCCTCCTGGACAGAGCTGACTGGAGTTCTCGCGAGCGTTTCCCGTCGCCACTATCCTCGATCACACGTCGGTGGGAAGGTCCGCGGAGTAGCTCAGGCTGCCAACTCGGTTACCTCGAGTACCACACCCTCGATGTCGCAGTTGCCGTCTACGAACTCGGTGTAGTAGGAGCAGAAGACCCGGCCGTCATCCAGCAACACCATGCTGGGGTATGAGCAGTCCCGTACGTCGTTTGGCGCCGTGTAGATGTCGCTTAGCTGCTCCCAGCTCTCCCCTCCGTCCGTCGATGCGATCAGGCCGCAACCGTGGGGCCTGGACCGGTCGAGCTGCCGATGACCGAGCAGCAGGGTGCCGGACGGCAGCACCAGGAAGCTTGGGCAGTGGCCGAGCATCCCGGAGTTCACAGGGCTGCTCCAGGTCCGGCCGTCGTCCTCGGAGTATGACCGGTGCAGGTAGTGCGGCGGCTCCAAGTCGCGCACCATGGCAATCCATCTTCCATTCCCCAGCGGCGCGAGATCGATCTCGTCAGCCAGCCCATGTGCTACGGTCACCCTGTCCGGGAACGTGCGACCGCCGTCGTGAGACACGAAGTAGCCGCTGTACCACGGCTCTTCTCCGAGTTTCTGCCCGCCTCCGGGGATGAACACACGTCCATCCGGCAGCTCGCGCACGCGGCCGTAGTTGTTCTGCCAGTGCCATCCCTCCATGGGGCCGATCTGGGTGGGCTCGGTCCAGGAGCGGCCTCCGTCCGCAGAGCTGATGACATGCGTCTCTGACCTGTAGTGTCCCCCATACTTTCTCTTGGCGATATCCTTGATCAGGGTCATGGGGACGATGAGCCTGCCGTCGGACAGCTGCGCAGGTGCGTGGTGGGCTCCGCAGCTCATTTCGGGGTCCGAGAACACGGTCTCAGGGTCCGACCAGCTTTCGCCGTCGTCTGAAGACCGGACCATCTTCACCACGCCGTCGTCGGTGACCCAGTGGTCCGAACCCTCTCTGTAGAAGATGAGAATCTCCCCAGTAGACAACCTGACCGTGCCGTTGAACGCCCTGTGACGCGTCTCACCCGTCGCTACTGTGGACCTGCGGACTATGTCAATGCCAATCGGACTCATTGTTGCCCCCTTGTGCGTTTCTCCTCAGGTGTGTAGGCCAGTTCGAGAACATGGGTTGTCGAGCTGTTATGCGGATGCCCTTTGGAGGCCTCGAATCCTCCGGGGCACGTCATCGCCTTCCATCTCCCGGGCAAGCATCTTCAGGCTGCGGTCCTCCAGGGGAAGTGTGACCTTCACGCCGCCCCGGCGATGCGACTCGCGGATTGCGATCGCTATCTCAAGCGCCTTCAGCCCATCCTCGCCGCTGCAACGGGGTGCCTGGCCCGTTTCGATGGAATTGACGAGGTCCTCGACGGTGGTGAGCCCGGAGCCCTGCGTGTTCTTTGGCCACGGGAATGGGTACTTGGCCGAGAACGGAGTCCCCACCCGGGTAGACATCGGCCTGATGGCGCGGCTGGCCGGATCGTAGTCTTCCGAGAGGATCAGCTCCATCTCCTGAGCGTTACCCAGTGAGCGTATTCTCCCCCGCTCTCCGATGACATCTGCTTCCCAGTACGCCGGTCCGCAGTTGGTGGTCCGGAGGAAGCTCCTCACACCATTGTCGAAGGCCAGGTAGCCGCTTCCTCTGCCCTCGTGATCCCCAACGTCGTCATCGTCTTCGATTTCGCCCATGACCCACTCCACGTCGCCGCCGGCCCAGTATCGTATGAGGTCAATGAGGTGGCTGCCGTTCGAGGACAGGCCGCATTCGGCGTACACCGTGATCTGGAGGAGAGCCCCGAGGTCCCCGGCATCTATGATGCCCTTCGCTTCGCTGATGAGCGGATTCCAGCGGCGCCCGCAGTTGATCGCCAGATGCGCCCCCTCTTCCCGGCAGACACGCACCATCTCATCCGCCTCTTCCAGGCTGGGCGAGATAGGCTTCTCGGCCCAGATGGCTTTTGCGCCGCCCCTGGCGAGGTCCTGCACGATGCGAGAGCGATGCCTGGAGGAGGTGCAGACGCTGACGATATCCAGGCTCTCCTTAGCCATCATCTCGTTGTAATCTTCGTAGAGATGGTCGGGGCCCACATCCCAACGCTCGCCAAAGAGGGACCGCTGCTCCTCATCGAGGTCGGCCCCGGCTACAAGATCGACCAGCGGCGAATGGAAGTAGCTAGGGGCATGGCAATACGGCAAGAAGACCATTCCCCCACGCTCGATCTCGTCGTCGAACGTGCTCCCCATCCGACCGAGACCGACGACACCGGCACGATACTTTGCCACGTTCATCCTCCTAGATGGTCCACAGGACACTCACTCGATCACCTTGGGGCACAATCCCTCTATGTTGCCGTCGACTCAGGCGCTGCTCATCGATAGTCCTCAGAATAGACGCTGCCGCCGATGTAACGAACACCGTCTTCAGTGTGGAAGTAATAGGCGGTGAGTATCCGGTCGTCGTTCAGCTGGACCGACGCCGCATAGCCCAGGTCCCGATGGAGCCCGTCGTCGCGAATGACGATCTCGTTGTCCATGTCCCAGGTCTCACCATCGTCTTCACTCAGGACGGCTCGGACTCCGAAGGGCTCGCGGCGGTACCCGTAGCTGCAAAGGATCCGGCCGCTGCGGAGCCGTAGCAGGTGGGCGGGCTGACCCCAGATAGGCGTCCGCCGTATTCCCTCCCACGTCCAACCGTTATCGGTCGAGAAGGCCTGGTAGAAGTACCCGTCCGCGCCCGACGTGCGCACCATGCTGATCAGCCTGCCGTCCGGTAGGCGTATCATTGCCGGCTCCCAGAAGTCTATGCGTCCATCGATGTCCTGGGCGGCCGTCGAGGGTTGCCCCCACGTGCGGCCACTGTCATAGGAGCGAGCGACGAAGAACCGGGATCCCATGCTCCGGTCGGGTCCAGCGAGCTTTGCATCGGCAGCCGTCCACCCATCGAAAGGGGCAATCAGGGTGCCATCGGGCAGCTCGACGATCCCTGTCTTGCCGACGTGGGTGCTGTAGGCCAGGGACGAGATACACAATGGCTCAGGCTGGCCCCAGGTCCAACCCATGTCGGCTGACCGAGCGAAATACAGCTTGTCGGAGACTGCGAGATCGAACGGAAACTGGTTGGAGTTGTGGGGCGGACGCACCCAGCGGTCGCCGCCCAGATCCGACGCCTGCTGCTCGGTCTGATTGACGAACCAGCGGTGGTTCGTGACCATGACCTCGCCCGACGAGAGCTGAGCAATCGCGGGCATGTTGATGTCCTGCGAGCCGTCGGAAGAGTCAATCACGACATGGCTGCTCGACTCCCAGGTCGCCCCGTCGTCGGTCGAGCGCACGAGGGATATTCTCGAGTCGGGGTCGAGGTGGTGGTGAGCTAGCCTCTCACCAGGATCGCCCGCCCTTCCATTGCCGGGACGTGCCCGGGCCTCCCTGAAGGCGGCGATCAGCTCCCCATTCTCTAGTCGGGTGATGTCCGGGAACGCAGCCTGGTATTCGCTGTCTCCATATAGGACGAAGTGGTCGATGGTCATGGCTATCTCCCAGCCTTACGACCCCGGTGGCCCAACTCCCGACTAACTGGGTACCCCATGTACGAGTTGTCCTGTCTCCCGTGCGACTACCTGTTCAATGGACTAAGGCGCTCGAAGACCCTGCGGCAGTTCAGTGAGTATCCTACAAAGGGACTAAGCTGCTAGGCTGCTACACCCTCTAAGCGTCGGTCAGTGTATCACAGCAGGGCCATAACTAGCGCTTGTCACAACGAAGAAGCAGTTTTGAGTAGGGATTTCGTCCATTAGCGCATCCTTCTTGTCGGTGAATCGTATAATTGGAGTGAGGCCGCGTTGGGGAGGCGGAGGGCTGTGCAGACCTTGCTCGTCGAGAATAGCCTTAGACAGGTCACTCACGGACTCATGCTGGCGCTGGGGGTGGTGGTATTGGTGGCCGCAGCCAGTTGCGGTATGGATGAAGCGCGGTCCGGTAGCGGAGTGGCGCCAGCGGAGACCTCACCTACACCCCTTGCGGCATCCTATTCCGCAGAAGTCCCCCCTCTCACAGATGCCGTGATTCCCCCGAGGCTGCCAGGAATGATCGGGGCCAGCAGGCCCATACACCTGGAGAGCAGGTCGACTACACTACATCTCGTCGACGTGCTGTCCAAGGACTCGATCACAGCCATAGACGATCCCGTGTTCCTCTCGTCACGCGAAGCCTCTTCGCACCTGTCCGGGGACGACCTTGTAATCGGGCTGTCCATCGCCAATGAGCAGAAGGCGTATCCCATCGCTTACCTGAGCAGCTACGAGATCGTCAACGACGTTGTTGGGGGCATGCCTGTAGCAGTCACATGGTGACCGCTGTGCCATACGGGCATAGTGTATGCCCGAGAGATCGACGACAAGGTACTGACCTTCGGAGTGTCGGGGAAGCTTATACTGAATGCTATGGTCATGTATGACCGGCAGACGGACTCCCTCTGGACCCAGTTCCTTGGCGAGGCTGTGGAAGGGCCGTTAGCTGGCACAAAGCTCGAGTTCGTCTCGTCGCAACTGACTACGTGGTCAGCGTGGAAGGGGGAGTACCCAGACACTCTTGTGCTCGACACTCAGGGACCGGTTTCCGATCACTACACTCCGTACTACACCGACGGGAGATCGGGTGTCCTGGGACAATCGTACGTCGACGGTCGGCTGCCTAGTAAAGAGCTGGTAGTGGGCATCTCCGGGCAGACTGGCCAGAGGGCATATCCACACAGTCGTTTAGCGGAGCTCCCCGTGTTGAATGACGAGTTCGATGGCATCGACATCCTGGTAACCCTCGACGTGGTCGCACGCTCCACAAGCGTCTTTAGAAGAAACCTGGCCGGCATCGAGCTTACATTTAGCCAGGCATCCGGCCCCGGTGAGATGACTGATTCTGAAACAGGCACTGTCTGGAGCAAGACAAGCGGTGTCGCTGTTGCAGGACCGTTGAAGGGGAATAGGCTGACCGCATACCCGAGTTTCGACGCGTTCTGGTTCGCGTGGACGGACTTCTATCCCAATTCTGAGCTGTTTGGGCCTTAGAGACGACCTACGGCACCACGCCTACGACAGAGATTCCAGTCTTCCCGCCATACGCAGGCCTCACCAGACCTCTCGGAACAGGCGCAGCCAGTTGCCTCCCAGTATCTTCGCTACGTCATCGGCCCCGTAGCCCCGCCGCAGCAGTGCGGCTGAAATGTTTGGCATCTCGTCGGGCGTTTCGAGGCCGACAGGGTAGAGCTGCATCTCATCGAACTGTACTTCGGGATCTATGAAGGTCGATGGGAATTTCGTCCCCTGCTGAGAGTTGATGTACCGCCAGAATGGCTTCGGCTGGTCCTGCGTGAAGTCGGTCCCTATGCCCACATGGTCGATGCCGATGAGCTCCACCATGTGGTCGATGGCGTCGACGTAGTCCTCGAGGGTGGAGGACACCCCGGTGCGCAGGAACGTAGTGATCGCGGTCGCGCCCACTACGCCACCCTTCTCAGCCAGCAGTTTCAGTGCTTCATCGGCTTTGTTCCTTGGAACATCGTAGTAGGACTTCGCATTGGCGTGGGTGCACGACACTGGCTTGGCTGAATGCTCGATGGTCTCCAGGGTCGTCCTCTCGCCGACATGGGACAGGTCGACCAGGATTCCGACGCGGTTCATCTCCCTCACGGCGTCGATTCCGAAGTTGCTGAGGCCCCCATCCGTCCGCTCGAAACAGCCGCTCCCCAGGATGTTCCGTTCATGGTAGGTGACCTGGATGATGCCCACGCCGAGCTGCTTGAAGATCGAGAGACGCGACAGGTCATTCTCTATTGGGGACGCATTTTGGAACCCGAGGATTACGCCGACCAGTCCGTCGCGCTTGGCTCTCAGTATGTCGTCCACGGATCGCGCCTGGAGCAGGGTCCCCCGGTGCCGCTCGAATCTCTCGACCCAGCCGGTGATGTGGGCGAGGGTCTCCTGGAAGTTCTCCCAGGTGGCGATGGTCGCGTTGATGGCAGTGATGCCGCTGTTGCCAAGGCTCCGAAACACGGCGGGGCTGTCCCAGTTGCTCACGTTGAGGCCGTCGATGACGACAGAGTTGTCGTAGACGCTGCGCGCCTCTTCCGTAGCCCTCATACCTGCTCCATTTCGCTATGGGTCCCAATGTGGCGCCGCAAGAGGCTCTCGCCGCGTCCATACGTCGCTCACGACTGATCGAAGAAGCCTGCACCCTCCAGCGACCGCCGCAGCGTGGCTGTCTCGTCTCCCATCAAGGGCCGGAGGGGCGTTCGGGGTTGGCCGTTTCCCATGCCCATCCACGACAGGGTCTGCTTGACGGCTACAATCGTGTCCACGACGAGCAACGCCCTGATGGTCTCGTTGATGCGGAGCTGCAACGCCGATGCCGCGTCCGTGTCCTTCTCCTGCACTGCATCCCAAAGCTGGACGAACAGGCTGGGCATCACGTTGTAGGAACCTCCTATGCCTCCGCTCGCCCCTGCCAGCAGAGCCGGCAGCAGTACGGCATCGTCGCCTTCGAAGATCACGGGGTCGCTTCCGATAGTCAGGAAGTGGCCGAGCGAGAACAAGTCCCCGCTCGAGTCCTTCATGCCGACTACGTTGTCGAGCTTCAGTAGGCGCTCGAACAGCCCCTCAGTCATCGAAATGCCGGTTCGTTGCGGAATGTTGTATACCAGCAGGGGCAGCTGTGACGCATTGGCGATCTCGCCGTAGTAGCGCAGCAGGCCTTCGTCATCCGGCTGGTAGAACCACGCCGGGGGCAGCGCGGCGACGGCGGCGGCCTTCGTTTCGCTCGCGTGTCTGGCCAGCGTTACCGTGTCCTTCGTGCTGAAGCTGCCGATGTGGGAGATGACGGCTGCCCGTCCATCGACTTCATCCAGCACCACTTCGAGGGCTTCCCGGCGCTCGTCTACCGACATCAGCAGACCCTCGCCCGTGCCGCCGCATATGTAGAGCCCATGTACTCCGGCATCGATTTGGTGGGCGACGATCTTGCGCATAGCCCCCGCGTCGAATCCGCCGTCCTCGCCGAACGGACTCACGGTAGCTGGGAAGATCCCTCTCAACGCCTTCATTTTGACCTCTCCCGTGCCCAAGGATGCGAGGCATCTTATTGGCGCAGTATATCACTTCGTGATCCGTTCATATGCCTCTTCAAGACTCATGGTTTCGACGCGTTTTCGACCTGATGGACACTAACGCGTAGCTGGGGTCTTGCATATTTCACGCGCCCTGGGATACTTTAGGGACGGTGGAGGTGCCGGGCAGGTGGACGCAACTGGCAAGAAGAGACTGGTCGGGCTGGTCCTCCTCGTGGCTATTCTGGCCGTCTTTCTCTCCCTAAACCGTTTCCCCAAGCTGGACACGGTGCGCGAAGATCTCGACGCCGTAATGGGGCCCCGAGTTGAGTGCTTTCAAGGCTTCTGCATAGAAACCGAAGACGGCTCCACACTACTTACGAGGTGGTGGTCTTTCTCCACAACGTATCTGCGCCTCGTGGCCGCGGGCATGCTCTTCGCCTTCACCGTGGCCGGTCTCACGGAAGGGTTCCTCTTCCCGGGGAGAAGTCGGCGGGAAACGATCCTTTCAGGTAGCAGGCTGGGCAGGACCTTGAAGGGCCTTGCCGTCGGTCCCGTAATGAACCTGTGCTCCGCATGCATCGTGCCTGTCGCCGCATCGTTTCGAAGGCGAGGGGCGGGCATTGAGGGAGCGATCTCCATGGTCCACGGGTCGTCCACCCTCAATCTGCCTGCGCTGATAATGGTTGCTTTCGTATTCACGCCCCTCTTGGGATTTAGCCGCCTGCTATTGAGCATAATCGCAGCGCTGGCCGTGGGGCCCCTGGTCGCAATGGTCGCCGCAAGGCGAAGGGGAGAGTGGGACCAGGAGGAGTCGCCAGTCGATATCCCGGCGGCAAGGGACGACAGGCCGTGGGCGCCGGTGCTCAAGGAAGCATTCCTGGACTGGGTCCGCTCGAGCCTGGGATTCCTGGTCCGCATGGGGCCGATCATGATCGTCGCCGGGTTCGCCAGCGGTCTCGTAATACAGTTCATCGACCCTGAGTCGGTATCGACCTATCTCGGAAACGACGTTCCCGGCATCCTCGTGGCTGCCACCCTTGGCATCCTGATAAATGTGCCACTCCTATTCGAAATCCCCCTCGTGGCGTTGCTGCTCCTGCTCGGAATGGGAGTCGCGCCTGCGGCAGCTTTGCTGTTCACCGCTGCCGCCGGGGGGCCGGTTACATTCTGGGGTCTGGCCGGCGCAATGCCGAAGCGCGCCATCGCAACTCTGGCGGCCTCCACATGGGTAATCGGCGTCGTTGGAGGTGTGGGTCTCCTGGCCTACGATCTTCTGGCGTCCGAGCACGTGGGTGGGCTCGCTGTGGAAAGGGTTGAGGCGGCTGTCGATCCGCGATTCGAAACTGGCGATGCGCTATTCATAGACCGCAGCGGCGTGGCGGGAATAGATTTCCATCACACCAGTTATCCGGGAGAATTCTTCGCCATAGGAGGAGGTGTCGTTGTTCTGGACTACGACGACGACGGCTTCGACGACGTCTATGTCTCGAACTCTGTGGGCCCCAACGCGCTGTACCGCAACGATGGCGATGGCACCTTCACGGACGTAGCCCTGGCTGCGGGCGTAGACGATCCGGCGGGCAGAGGAAACGGCGGCTGCGCCGCAGACTATGACAACGATGGAGACAGTGACCTGTACGTCACCAACTACGGCCGCAGCAGACTCTTCAACAACAACGGTGACGGGACATTCGTAGACGTTTCCGCATCAACCATCGAGGACTACGAGACAGAAAAGAGGTACACGGGATGCGCGTGGGGCGATTACGACCAAGACGGCTACCTCGACCTGATCGTGGTAAGCCATGTGTCGGAGAACGTGGACATCGTTACATCTAGGGCGTTCTACCTGGGCCTTGCGGGACTCTCCCTCTACCACAATGAGCGGGACGGCACACTCGCGAACGTCACCCACTTGCTGGGCGACACTGCCGCTCGGCCTATTGACGGCAATGCCGGGAACATATTCGGAGCGGGATTCCAGCCTGGATGGATAGACTTCGACAACGACGGCGATCTGGACTTGTACGTCGTAAACGACGTCGGGAGAGAAGTCCACCCGAACGTCCTCTGGCGGAACGATGGGACCGGACCGGGGAATGAATGGAAGTTTATCGATGCCTCCAGGGCCCTGGGAGCTCAGGCCAGAATGGACGGCATGGGTCTGGCCGTAGGCGACTACGACCTCGATGGGTCTCTGGATATGTTCATGACGAATATCAACGACAACGTCCTGCTCAGGAACAACGCAGACGGAACGGGATTCACAGATGTCACGGATGACGCGGGTGTGGGAACGGGAAAGATTGGGCTGAAGATCAGGATCTCATGGGGAACCTTTTTCTTCGACTACGACAACGACGGGGATGAAGACTTGTATGTCGCCAGCGGCTATCTCGGGGAGGACCTGCAGCCTGCGAATCCCCTTCAACAACCAAACCTACTGCTCAGGAACGAGCGAAACGGGACATTCCTCGACATCTCCTCGGCGAGCGGGACGGATGATCCGGGTGTGGGACGGGGCGCCGCCTTCCTCGACTACAACAATGATGGGTGCCTCGACCTCCTGCTTGCCAACTACGGTCAGGCGTCCCGGCTGCTCCAGAACAGGTGCGACTCCGGGAACCACTGGCTCATTGTCAACGTCCAAGGGACTGTCAGCAATAGGGACGGCATCGGCTCCAGGCTAACGCTGGCCGCCGGAGACTCGGTTCAGATCAGAGAAGTGTCGGCTGGGGGCAGTCAGATGGGCCAAAACATGCAGGCGGTCCACTTTGGACTTGGCGCGGCTGATACGGTGGACTCGCTCACCGTGAGGTGGCCAAGCGGCAATACCAAGACCATTGTCGATGTGCCCGCCAACCAGCGTATCGAAATCGTCGAGAAGGACTTAGAGACGAAGTAAGGAGCTCGGCCGCCCCCCTTGTTTGGGGCCTGTCGATATGGGAGTTCCGTGAGCGCGCCAGGTTGGTCGAGGGACTCGGTCAGGACAGACGCAATGTTTGCTCACGCCCTGGACACCAGGCCGGAATTTGGAGTGTACGCCGCATCCCTATAGTGAGACCACAAGCTCGAAAGTTCGGCGCCCAGTAAGGTCAGGAGCACCACACTTGATCAAGTCGAGAACCTTCACGAGCTTCCATCTGTCAGTCTAGCGGGCTGCAGAAGAGTGAATTTCTGGCGCCACATCGAGCATATGAGGTCCAGGGTGCCGACCACCTACAGCGGAGGCTCCTCGTAGTCTGGGTCCTTCCGATACACCACCAGCCTGCTGTAGGCGTCTGTAATGAAGATGCGGTCGTGCTCGTCGATGTCGATGCCGATGGGCCTGGAGAACTTGCTGAGATACGCAAAGGGCGCCTCTCTCCCGTTCATCTGCTTTATGGTGTCGGGGTCGCGCTCCAGTACATACTGGGCCGCCTTTGAGAAGTCACGCATCTCTCCGTACAGGGCTGCGAGCACCTCGCCGTTTGGCTCATAGATCTGCACTCGCCGGTTCCCCCAGTCCGTGACGTACACGTCGCCGTCGCTGTCAACCGCCACCCCTGCCGGGTGCCTCAGCGCCGTTGCCGACCCGTTCTGCGAGCCGAACGTCATCAGGTACTCGCCGTCGGGATCGAACTTCTGCACGCGATGATTCCCCCAGTCCGCGACGTACACCGCCCCCTCGCGATCGACTGTGATTCCCCACGGCTTGTCGAACTTACCCTCGGAGCCGCCGGGCGAGCCCCACGTCCTGAGGTACTCGCCGGTCCTCGTGAACGCCTGGACGCGATTGTTCAGGCTATCGACGACGTAGAGATCGTCGCGGGCGTCGAACGCGATGCCTGTGGGGCCATTCAGCATACCCGGCTCGGAACCCCTCGTGCCCCACCTGTCGATGTACTCACCGTCGGGACCACGCTCGGGGAACGTGATTACCCCGTCCGGACCGAAGACGGATATCGTGCACTCGTACTCGTCGGAGACGAATACGCTTCCGTCGGCCTTCGAGGCCGCGATCCCGACCGGCCAGGTGAATCCGCCGCGAGCAAAGTCTCCTATATGGTCCTCATCGATCGTCGTCTTGCTGACTCGAAGGTAAGGGTCGTAGCCGAATGCTCTGACCATCTGGTGACCCCAGCCCCGGCTGACGACGAAGAGAATGTTGTTGCCGGCCGCCGCGACGTCCATTGGGAAGCAGTAACCGCCCGTCCTGCCGAACCTGCTCTCATTGTGTTCGGCCGTCTGACGCCCCAGGCTATGACTGTAGTGCCACGTCCTGCCCGCTGCCGTGGTAGTTATCATCGCGGCCTCCCTCGAGTCAGTGTCAGACCCACCTGCTCGAAAAGCCTACAGCGGAGGCTCCTCGTAGTCGCGGTCCTTCCGATACACCACCAGCCGCCCCATGGCGTCCGTCACGATAATGCGGTCGTGCTCGTCGACTTCGATGCCTACGGGCCTGGAGAACCTGTTGAGGTACTCTGTAGGCGCGTCGTTGCGGTTGAGGCTCTTGTAGTTCTCAGGGTCTCTCGCCAGGGCGTACTGGCCCGCCCGGGACAGCTCGCTCATGTCCCCGTAAAGCGCCGTCAGCACCTCCCCATCCGGCTCGAAGATCTGCACCCGCCGGTTCCCCCAGTCGGTCACGTACACGTCGCCGTCGCTGTCCACTGCCACGCCGGCAGGGTGATTCAGCGACGATGGCGACCCGTTCGTCGAGCCGAACGTCATGAGGTGTCCGCCGTCCGGACCGAGCTTCTGCACGCGGTGGTTGCCCCAGTCCGCGACGTATACCGCCCCGTCCCGATCGATAGTGATTCCCCAAGGCCTGTTGAATTCCCCATCCGAAGCGCCGCCGGAACCCCACGCCCTGAGGAAGCCGCCTTCCTTCGTGAACACCTGGACTCGGTTGTTCAGGCTGTCCACGACGTGGAGATTGTCATCTTCATCGAATGTAATCCCCGCTGGGCCGTTCAGCATTCCCGGCTCCGAACCCTTCCTGCCCCACCGGCTGATGTGCTCCCCGTCCTCGTCCCGTTCACAGAATGGCTTGATGGCGTCCGGATCGAAGGTCGATATGTTGCACTCGTACTCGTCGGAGACCAGGACGCTTCCGTCGGTCTTCGACAGGGCGATCCCCACCGGCCACGTGAAGCCGCCGCGCGCGAAGTCGCCGATGTGGTCCTCGTCGATCGTCGTCTTGCCGATCCGGGTGAACACGTCGAAGCCGTACGAGACGTTCGGGAACCCGTACCCGCGGCTGATCACGAAGAGAATATCGTTACCGGCCGCCGCGACGTCCACCGGGAAGCCGTAGCCTCCCGTCCTGCCGAACTTGCTCTGGTTGTGCTCGGCCGTCTGACGCCCCAGGTTGTGGCTGTAGTGCCACGTCCTGCCCGCCGCCGTGGTCGTGATCATCACGGTCTCCTGCGAACGTGGGGAAAGCCCGCGTCCTAGTTCCTGAAGATCGGCGGCCGCTCGAACTCGCCGCCCACGATCTCGCGTTCGTCGATGCCCATCCAGTCGTCGAGGATGGCTGCGTACGGACCGCGGAAGTCCATCCCCGGCGCGAGGTCGCCATCGACCAGCTTCTCGGCCTCGATGCAGGGGTAATCTCCGTGCTGGCCACCCTTCACGTTCGGACCGATGACGAACGCCACGCCCCCGGCTCCGTGGTCGGTGCCGCCTCCGTTCTCACGCACGCGCCGCCCGAACTCGGAGAACACAAGCATGGTCACGTTGTCCGCCGCGTCGTGGGCCTTTAGGTCGTCCCAGAAGTCGGCTATTGCGCCCGACACTTCCTCCCATAGGCGAGGGTGGTTGGCGGCCTGGGCGGCGTGCGTGTCGAACCCGCCGAACTCCGTGTAGAGGATCCGCGTCCCAATGTCCGACGTGTGGATCATGGCGACATCCCGAAGTCGCTGGGCCACCGGATTTGCGGCGTACTCGACATCCGACTGGTATTTCTTCGGGGCGACGGCGATCATGTCGGCCCCGTTTAGCGCGTCTGTGCCGGTCTTGGCGATGTACTCGGCGACCGGTCCTCGACCTATCGCCGGGGCGTACATCTTGGAGAAGCGGTCGAGCATCTGCGCGCGATGCTCCACTCTTTCGATCGACGTGAGCATTCCGTACTTATCGATATCCGCCACCGATGCGGCGGACACGCCGTCCGCCACGAGCGCCCTCGGCAGCCCCTGCCCGACGTTGACGGTGGTGACGGGGTTCTCCCCGTTCGGGTCGATCTGCCGCGTGGCCTTGCCAAGCCACCCCTCGCTCGCGAATTCGTCCGGCTCCGCCGTGTGCCAGATATCCATGCACCGGAAGTGCGACCGGTTGGAGCCTGCCCACCCCACACCGTGCAGCACTGCCACCTCACCCTGCGTGTACATCTCGTGCAGCGGCCCCATCGAGGGGTTGAAAGCGACCTCGTCATCGAGCTTGAACAGGTCGTCCTCGGCCAGCTGGAGCAGCGGGCGGTTGTCGAAGTAGTGCGGGTCGGCAAAGGGCACGACCGTGTTCATGTAGTCGTTCCCGCCGCTCAGCTGCAGTACCACCAGTACGGGGTCTTTGCTCGTAGCTGTCATCGCTCACCTGTCCTTTCGTTCGGCATAAGCCGACAACTCTCTTACGGAAGACCGTCAACCGAACTGGTACTCCTTGGTGCCCGCAATGAGGCCGAGCATGTCCGCTACTCTCTCCGAGAACCCTTCGAAGTCGCCGTTTTCTCCATAGACGATCGGGCCGCCCGTCTCCGCCTGCGAGACCAGCTGCCCGTACGTCTCCTCATCGACGGAGTCGAGACCCATCTCGAAGAGACAACGGTCGATGAACGTATCGGTTGTCAAAGTCCCGCCGTTGTTGCCGACCCGCCTCGCCATCTCTTTGACGCCAGGCGAGGACGTGTCACGAAGCCGGTCGGCGACGAAGTTGACACGATTGATAAGCGCCCCGCTGTTGATCCACTCGCCCCCCGTGTGCCATCCCTCGACGGATGGGGGGTTCAACAGGTCCTGGCCCATGAAGCCCGGTTCCCGCGACAGCAACCCCCACTGGGGATCCGGCCCGTTGAACGACCCCGTCAACTTGAGCGCTCCGGCCACGATCTCAGCGGGGTTCTTCACCTTCTTGTACTGGGCCTCCTTGAAGAAGTCGGAGTTGAACAGCGCGCGCAGCACGGGCTTCATCTCCAGGTCTGACTTGATGAAGACTTCGCAGAGCATGTCGAGCGCTTCCGGGTCCTTGGGCCGCTCATTCGGCCACTTGGGCACCTCCGGCTCGTCCTCCACGAAGAAGCTGTACAGGTGTCGCATGATGAACCGCGCGCAGGCGGGCTGCCGGACGACTATGTCGATGATGTCCTCGCCGTTGAAGTTGCCGTTGAACCCCATGAACGTCTTTTCGTTCTCGTCGTGGTCCTCCGCCCTGTAGTCGAAGCGCCACGACTCGGGCGGGTAGGCGAGACCTCGCGACTTGCCCGCGAACGTCCACCCGGTGAACGCTCTCGCGCATTCATAGACGTCCTTCTCCGTGTACTGCCCTACACCGAGCGAGAACAACTCCAAGAGCTCGCGTCCCCAGTTCTCATTCGGGGCCCGCTTGTGGTTGTCCTGGTTGTCCAGCCAATAGATCATGGCCGGGTCTTGCGCGAGATGTACCAGCAGGTCGCGGAAGCTGCCGAGTCCGTGCCTGCGGAACATGACGATCTGGTCGTGCATCGTGTTGGCCGTCTCCACTTTGTCCAGCCCGGTCGCGAAGACGTGGTGCCAGAATAGAGCGACCTTCTCCTGGAGCGCGCGCGGAGAGTTGACCATCCGGTACAGCCAGTTTATCTGCGCGTGCTCGGCCGCCGTGATGTACTCCGTCATCGGGAGATACCGGAAGAGCAGGGCCTCGTCGATATCGGGCTCCGACTCGGGGGAGAAGAGATTCTCGACGGTTTCCTCGTATCCCTGGGCTGCGAGATGTTCCAACTCTTCGTGAGTGGCCCCAAAGCCCGCGCGCCGCATGAGGTGCGCCATCAACGCGACTTCTTGACGTTCATCCATCGTATGCGCCTCCTTGACACTCTCTAGAGTCTGTTCACCCAAACCGCACATACGCCACCGAATCTGGACAAGAATTGTACCAGCACAAGTCAACCTCCTGCATACCTTCATGATGTTGAGCACCGGAATCTGTTCCACCAGACAGGTGGCGCGTGTAGTAGGATACCGCGCAGTGCTCGACCCGGATGACTGGCAGACCTGGCGGTACATGAGCACGCCGACCGGAGCAGTGGCGAAGAAGAGGGCTCGCAGGAGTCCAGGCCTTGACGAAGCACACTGACATAGAGCTGGCCATCATCATCCTGCTGGACGGCGTCAGGCCGGACGTGCTGAGGAGGCTGGCCGAAGCCGGGGAGCTGCCCCACATCGCCGGGAGTTTCTTCGATGGGGGGCACAGCTACGAAGGCGTGACCGTGCTGCCCAGCGTCTCCAGCATAGCGTACGTCCCCATGCTCACGGGCCAGTACCCCGGAACGGCCGGCGTCCCCGGCCTTCGTTGGGTGGAGAAAGCCAGCTTCACCAGCGGCAAGCTGTTCGTCCAGGGCCACCGCTCGTACGTCGCACCGACAATCCTGAGGCTGGATGGCGACCTTTCCCCGGACCTCGAGACCCTGTTCGAGCTCAACCCCGAGTCGCTGGGGATCCGCTGCGACGTGCGCCGGGGGCTGTCCAACGGCGATGGCAAGGTCTCTCAGCTGGCCCACATGCCGCAGATGTTCGTCGCCCAGTACCTGAGGAGGGCGGACTTCGTGGACCGGGCCGTGATGTCCCAGGCGATAACGTGGCTGTCGAAGACCGGAGACCGGAAGCCGCGGTTCGCCTTTCTGCCCCTGGTCGACGTGGACAAGGTATCGCACCGGTTCGGACCCGAACACAAGCGCACCGTGGATTCGTACAGGCGACTGGACTCGCTTGTCGGTGTGCTGGTGGAGTACCTCCGAAAGAGCAGGATGTGGGATCGCACGCACCTGGTCCTGACCAGCGATCACGGCCACACGGAGACCAGGCAGCACCTCGACGTGACGGGTCTGATCTCTGAGCTGGGCTACAGCGTGTTCGAGCACCCCAACGTCTACCGGAGGAGCGTCGATTGCGCCGTCATGATCTCGGGCAACTCCTTCGGCAACATCTATCTGGCCTCCGGGGGAAGGTGGGAGTCCCCGCTCGCGTCGGAGGAGCTGGAGGGAGAGCACGCGAAAGTTCTGCAAGCACTCAGGCAGCGCGAGGAGGTCGAGTGGTTCGCCCACAGGGACGGCAGCCGGGGCATCAAGATCGTGTCCGGACTAGGCGAGGGCCTGCTTGGCCTGGAAGACGGCCACTATACGTACGCGTTCGACGGCGAGGACCCGCTCAGGCTGGGTCTCCGGCACAACCGGGTCAGGCAGGGCGACTCGCTGGCCCAGACGTGTGAGTCGGACTTCCCTGACGCGCTGGAGCAGATATGGCAGATCTTCCGGAGCGACCGCACCGGGGATATCGTGGTGACCGCCAGGCCCGGGTATGACCTACGTGGCTGGCGAGAGTTTCCGGAACACCGGTCCTCGCACGGAGCGCTCCGCAGGGAGCATATGGCCGTGCCCATCCTTAGCAGCGTTCCCCTGCCTTCCGCGCGGGAGGGCGGCTCCCGCACGGTGGACCTGTTCCCGACTATCGCCGAGGGACTCGGGGTCTCCCTGACGATGCCTCAATTCGGTCGGAGCCTGCTTTGATCGATGCCCTGGCCAGGCAGGAGCTGACCCGGACCCAGGCAATCTGGGGGCTGACTGCACTGCTTCTGCCAGCCTCCATCTGCACGCTCCTGGTCTGGGCATTCCTGCCCGCGTGGTGGCAGCTGTCCGCCTACTTCTGGTACTCGATACCAGGAAACAGCTTCATCCTTCTGCCGCACGAGCCCGCGGTCATCTACGCGGGGACGCTATACAGTCCGCTGCTCGTCGCCATCGTGGGAGGGCTGGCCACCATCCCGGCCTCCGCGTTCGACTATAAGCTATTCAGCATGGCGTTCCAGCTCAAGCCGCTGGTGCAGATAAGGCAGACACGCCTCTCGCGACTGACGGAGCGCGCCTTTTCCATCCAACCCTGGTGGACGGTGGTGTTCTTTGCCGCCAGCCCGATTCCCTTCTACCCGATCCGCATCGTGGCTCCCCTGTACGAGTACCCGGGATTCCGATACGTCTCCGCCGTATTCGCCGGACGGGTGCCGCGATACTATATTCTCGCCTGGGGTGGAGAGCAGGCCGCGAGGTACCTGGGCTGGGGCTGAGGAAGTTGCCCTCGCTGGGGTGTAAGATGGTAGCGGGCGGCGCGGTCAGTACCACTTCAAGGGGCAAAGCATGGGACAACAACTTACCGTATACGGGACGAATTGGTGCGGCGATTGCAAGCGTTCGAAGCTATTCCTCGACACGCACGGCATCGGCTACGACTGGATCGACATCGAGCAGGACGCCGATGCGTCCCTGAAGGTCATGGAGTTGAACGGCGGGTACCGGAGCGTACCGACCATCGTGTTCGAGGACGGCACCGTCCTGGTCGAACCCAGCAACGCCGAGCTGGCTCAGAAGCTCGGAGCCCGCTGAGCCGAACGTCGTTGAGCAATCCCAAGGAGGCTTGGGAATGAAGCCCGCATCGAACAGGGCAGGACTCTGGGTATCGCTCCTGTCGGCAATCATGTTTGCCGTACTGGTCGCCTGTGGCTCTGACGAGTCTACCGAGGACGTCGCAAGCGAGGTACGAACCCAAATCGGCCCAGTGCTCACCGCCGGCGACGTCCAGGAGATCGTCGACGCCGCCACGCGCGACCAGCTAACGGCAGCGGACGTCCAGGAGATCGTCGATGCAGCCATGAGCGACCGGCTGACGGCGGCGGACGTCCAGAGAATCGTCGATGTGGCAGTAATTGACCAGCTGACGGCAGCGGATGTCCAAGAGATCGTAGATGCGGCTACCAGCGACTTGCTCACCGTCGCAGACGTCCAGAGAATCGTCGACGCGGCTACCAGCGACCAGCTGACGGTGGCGGACGTCCAGAGGATCGTCGACGAATCGACCCAGAATCAGTTGACGGCCGAGGACGTCCGGAAGCTCGTCTTCACTGGCGAGGAGTTGACGACTGACGACGTGCAGAAGATCGTCGACGCGTCCATCGCGGGACAGCTGACCATCGAGGATGTTCGAAAAATCATCAGCGAGGCGCAGATCACCCTCGCCGATCTGAAGCAGAATACCGACGCGGCGATGATGGGCCAGGTCGAGAGTTCGCAGTAGGCTCCAGGTACGTACCTGGTGGGCCTGACCCGGTCGGGACCGGCGGTGTCGCCGGGCTACGTCGCGATGGGCGGCACCTCAAGCTCCTCCAGGACCGACTTGAAGCCCTCCAGGTCGCCGTCCATGATCTCGTTCAGGCGCGCCAGCCGGGTGTCGATCTCGCTCGAGAGCAGGGCTTGCACCTCGCGGCACTGCATGGGTGGGGCGGCGTACGAGATGGCCACCGTGTCGATCAGGTCTGCCACCCGGCCGTTCAGCCGCTTCGGGAACAGCGTGCCCCGGTTGCGCCTCTCCACCCAGCCGATGTCCGGCCGGCTCACCAGCTCGTCCTCGACCGCCAGCAGCTTGCCCTTCAGCTCCGACGCCGCCTCGGTCAGGCGCTCCCGCGCAGGGTGGCCGTCCGCGCGCCGCACCCACTGGTCGACCTGGTCGCGCACGGCCCTGGCCCTCAGCACCTCCCGCTGCGACTCGGTGAGCTTGTCCCGCAGCTCGATCAGCGTCGCAAACTGCTCGTGCAGGTCGGCGTCCGTCGCCGTGACCCGCGGGTCACGCAGGATGCGGAACGTCTGCGTCTGCGACGCGCCGCCGGCCTCGATCCGCACCTGGTACTCCCCCGGCGGCGCGAGCGGCCCCTTGAACGGGCGCTCCTCGATCCTGTCGTCGGGCAGCCTGAGGCCGCGCGGGTAGCGCATGTCCCACACGTAGCGGTTCGCGCCCAGCCGCGTCGACACCCGCACGTCGGCCGGGTCCTTCGGCTCGCTGGACGCGGTCGCGATCTCGTTGCCCCGGCCGTCCATGAAGACCAGCCTGACCTCGCCCTCGGCCTGCTCCCGCAGGTAGTACGTCACCACCACGCCGTCCGGCGGGTTCGCTCCGGCGTCCAGGTAGCGCCGCATGTGCTCGCCCTCCGGCGTCGCGTCCGTGTAGAAGGTCGCCGGCATCCCCAGCGAGAGCCAGTAGAACTTGTCCGGCCCCGGCTCCGGCGTCACGTACGGGTTCGGCTCGATCAGGAAGCGGTGCGTGTCCCTCGGCTTGAACAGGTACGCGCCTGAGTCCCCAACGCGGCTGGACATCTCGTGAAGCGGCGTCACGTCGTCCAGTATCCAGAACGCCCGCCCGTGCGTGCCCACCACCAGGTCGTCGGCCTTCACCACCATGTCGTGTATCGGCACCGGAGGCAGGTTGGTCTGCAGCCGGCTCCACGACTCCCCGTCGTCCAGTGATACGTAGACCCCGCCCTCCGTGCCGGCGTACAGTAGGCCCTTCCTCGCCGGGTCCTCCCGCATGACCCGGGTGAAGTCCACGTCCGCGATGCCGCCCGTGATCAGGCGCCACGTCTCGCCGTAGTCGTGGGTCCGGTACAGGTACGGCCGGTAGTCGCCGTGCTGGTACCGCGTCGTCGCTACGTAGGCCGTACCTGCGTCGTGGTGCGAGGCGTCGATGCTGCTCACCATCGACCACTCCGGGAAGCCGTCCGGCGTCACGTTCGTCCACGACTCGCCGCCATCGGTCGAGACGTGGATGAGCCCGTCGTCCGAGCCCGCCCAGAACACCCCCGGCGTCACCGGCGACTCGGCGAACCTCGAGATCGTGCACCGCTCGAAGGTGGCTATGTCCGTCAGCGGATCGAACTCGCCCGGCTCCTCCAGCTCGTTGCGCGTCAGGTCCGGGCTGATCACCTCCCAGCTCGCGCCGTCGTTCTCCGTGCGGAAGACGACGTTCGCCGCGCCGTAGAGCACGCCAGGGTCGTGGGGCGAGATGACCAGCGGGTTGTCCCACGCGAACCTGTACTCGCGGTCCTCGAACGTGAACGACATGGCGTCCGGCCAGGCTGAGATGCCGCGCACCTCCCCGGAGCTGTGGTCGTATAGCAGCGTCACCGGGCCCGCGCCCCGGTTGCTGCCGTACGCGCCCGCGTAGACGATGTTCGGATTGTCGGGCCTCACAGCTATGTGCCCGCTCTCCGACGAGCCCACGTTGTAGCACTCCCACCACTGGATCGCCCCCCGGTTCGACCTCGACGGCGCGGACACCGCCGAGTTGTCCTGCTGCGTGCCGTAGACGCGGTACGGGAACTGGGTGTCGGTGGTGATGTGGTAGAACTCGCCGGTCGGCTGGTTGTAGATGTTCGACCACGACTTGCCGCCGTTGAACGACACCGACGCCCCGCCGTCGTTGCCGTTGATCATCCGCCGGGGGTTGCGCGGGTCGATCCACAGCTCGTGGTGGTCGGCGTGCGTCCCGGTAACGTCGTGGAAGGTGCGCCCGCCGTCCAGCGAGCGGTGTATCTTCGAGTTCAGGATGTACATCGTTTCCGAGTCCACCGGATCGGCAAACAGGTGATTGTAGTAGTGGGGCCTGTTGGTCAGCTCGGGGTTGTCCGACAGCAGCTCCCACGACTCACCCCAGTCGTCCGACCCGTAGAGCCCGCTCTTCTCGGCCTCGATCAGCGCCAGCACCCTCCCTTCGCGCGGCGACGCCGCCACGGCTATGCGGCCCATCGCGCCCTCCGGCAGGCCGGGGTTCCCCGTGAGCTCGGTCCACGTGTCCCCGCCGTCGTCGCTTCTGAATATCCCGGTCCCCGGGCCGCCGCTGCGGTTCCACCAGAAGCTGCGCCGCACGTCCCACAGAGACACGTAGAGCACGCGGGGGTTGTTGGGATCGATGGACATATCTATCGCGCCGGCCCGGTCCGACCGGTACAGCACCCGCTCCCACGTCTCCCCGCCGTCCTTCGAGCGGTACACGCCCCGCTCGTCGTCGTTGCCCTCCAGGTGGCCGAGCACCGCCGCGTACACCAGGTCCGGGTCCTCGGGGTGAATGCGGATGCGGGCGATGTGCTGCGTGCTCTGCAGCCCGACGTTTGCCCAGCTACGGCCCCCGTCGGTGGACCTGTACACGCCGTCCGCCTGTGCCGTCCACTGGAGCCTCGGCACGGCAACGTTGCACTCGCCCATCCCCACGTAGATGACGTTCGGGTCCGAGTCGGACACCCCAATGGCGCCCACCGCCGAGGTCTTGAAGTACCCGTCCGAGATGTTCTCCCAGTAGGCGCCGCCGTCCTCCGTCTTCCACACTCCCCCGACGCAGCCCATGTAGAAGACCATCGGCTCCGTCGGGTGGCCGTTTACTGCAGTGCAGCGCCCGCCCTTGAACGGCCCGATGTTGCGCCACCTGAAGCTCTGCAAGAGGTCCTGGGTCAGTTCCACGATATGCGCTCTCCTTGTCGTCAGCTGCCCGCCGTCAGGCCCGCGCCGCCCTCACGGAGTCTTCCAGCGCCTCCAGGAAGAGCGCCGCGTGCTCCAGGTCGCGGTGCGGGTGGATCGACAGGCGTATGTACTCGATGCCGCTGACAGTGCCGTAAGTGTGCCCGAAGCCCCGTTCGACCATCCCGTCATGCACCTTGCCCAGGTCGCAGTCGTCGGCCGTGAAGCTCACCAGCGTGATCGACGGCGGCACCACCAGCCGCAGCCCGTCGATGCGCTCGATGCCCTTCGCGATGAAGTCCACCACCTCCAGCACGTGCCGCGTCGACTCCAGGTACCCCTTGCGGCCCAGGTGGCGCAGCACGGCCCACGCCGACGCGGCCCGCTCTCCGTGCTTGGTGGCCGTCACGGTGTGGATCACCGTCCGCTCCGTCGGGATGGCCTGCAGCACCTCCTCGTCCCTGACCATGAAGAAGCTGGTCGCTACCGGCATCATCCCCAGCTTGTGCCCGTCCGTCATCATCGTGCTCACGCTCGGATGGCTGAAGTCGAACTGCGGCACGTCGTACCCCAGCTCTCGCATGAACGGCAGTATGAACCCCCCGAAGGCCGCGTCGACGTGCAGGAACAGGCCCTTGCGCCGCGCCAGGTCCGCGAACTCCTCCACCGGGTCGATCACCATGAAGGCCCCGCCGGGCGCCGAGCACACCAGGCCGATCGTGTTCTTGTTGATCAGGCTCTCGACGTAGTCCATGTCGGGCAGGATGTCCGGCCCCAGCGGCGCCTCCCGCAGTGTGATGCCGAGCATCTCCGCGCCGATGTGGAAGCTGTAGTGCCCCGACTCCGGCATGATCACCTCGGGGGCGGACACCGACGGCGAGAGGTTGCGCGCCAGCCGCAGCGAGGAGATGTTCGATTCCGTGCCGCCGCTCGTGATGAACCCGACGGCGTCCGGCTTACCCAGCAGCGACGCCATCATCCGCACCGCCTGCTTCTCCAGCTCGTACGGGCCCGGCTGCAGCTCCCGCGCCCACTCGACGAAGAACGTGCCCTGCGTCAGCTCGTAGACCTTCCGTGTGATCGGGTGCGGGGGCCCCACGTAGCTGATGCCGAAGTTGTTCTCGATCTCGTACGGAATCGAGCCCAGTATCTCCCTGACCCCATCCAGCACGTCCTCCTCCGACGCCCCCGCGTCAGGGAACTCCATCGGCGGCGGCATGTAGAACTCCGGACGCGTCTGTGCCTTCTCGAACTCCGAGACCATCTCCCTGTTCCTAGCGACCGAATCGCTCCCCACGACGGCGGCCCCAAGATACCACAGGACGGCCCGGCTCACCCCGCAATGTCGTCCCGAGGCTCCGGGAGGGACCTGGGGCGGGGTCGGCCTCGACCATGCCAGGAGGCGCCGCCACCTTCGTCAGGCGATACTTACAGGAGGGGCAGCCAGAAACCTACTGGCGTGTCGAACGGCTGGACGGGACTAGGTTCCTGGGCGTAGAAGTCTCGCCAGCCCGGCAGTCTGCGAACCATTGCCCATGCCGCAACCGCAGAGAGGGTAGCATCCCGTTCATGCTCCTCCAGCCCACTCGTCAGGTCGGCCACCCTCACCTCCATATCAGACTGGCCTGGCAGCGACAGCAAGTGACTTAGCACCTTGGGGTGGGTCTCCGTGATCGGCAAACCCCATCTTTCGTGGAGATACTTGCCCAATAGCACGCCTTGCGCGAGGCACGCACCCCGCAGGCTGTTGACTTGCTGGACCGTACCACCCGGTGTTGGGAACTGGGTGTCCTTCAACGCATTGCGGATAGTCGCGTCGATCTCCCTGTTCCCTCTCGTGCCCCAGAACATGGGCGCATCTATGCCCGCTGCCAAGGCAGCTCTATTTCCTTGGTGACCGCACGATTCCATAGCTTCCTCGACCCTATGGAGCGCTTCCACCGCGTCATCTGCCAGGCCGGTTTGGAGCCGCACTAACGACCCGGGCAGGGCTTTGCAGACGCTCCAGCCGAAGCGGCCCTTACCGCCCGGGTCGAATCCGAGGATCAAGCCAATAGACGTGGGCATACCTAGTCTCTCCTGCGGTGGCTGTCTCGGCGTTATCCGCGAAGATTCGATGTGAGTGTACCACCGGGCTGGAAGCACCGCGCGCTCCCAGGAGGTACTACGCCCAGGGAGGCGGGAAGTCCCACACTCTCTTGGTGTAGTATCCCCCGCAGCAAGTCCACTCCATCACCGTCATACCGGCGGAAGCCCGCATCCAGAAGGTTGGATACCTGAATGCACACCACTAACGGCAAGTTCCACCTGAGCGCCAGCGACCTAGTCAACCACCTCGCCTGCCGCCATCTGACAGAGCTCAACGCCGAGGTGGCCGTCGGTGAGCGGTCCGCGCCCAACCGCTGGGACCCGATACTGGAGCTGCTGAGGAAGCGGGGCCTGGCCCACGAGAAGGCCTACATCGACCACCTGCAGAGTGCCGGCCATAGTGTTGCGTCCATAGGCGGCGTGGGTATCGACGACGAGAAGGTCGCCTCCACGGTCGAGGCGATGCGCTCAGGCCACCACATCATCGTCCAGGGCGCCCTTGCCGATAGGCGGTGGAGCGGCCGCACCGACATCCTCAGGCGCGTGGAGGTTCCCAGCGACCTGGGCGGCTGGTCCTACGAGGTCATCGATACCAAGCTGGCCCGGGAGACTCGCAGCGGCACCATCCTCCAGCTCTCCCTCTACTCCGACCTTGTCTGCTCGGTGCAGGGCGTGACTCCGGAGAACATGTACGTGGTCGCACCGTGGATTGAGTTCGAGCCGCAGGTCTACCGCACCAGCGACTACGCCGCGTACTACCGCCTCGTGAAGCGCTGGCTGGAGTCGTCCCTCGCCGACCGCGTCCAAGGGCCGACCTACCCCGACCCGAAGGAGCACTGCCTCGTCTGCCGCTGGAGCCGCCAGTGCGATGGGCGCAGGCGCGGCGACGACCATCCCTGCCTGGTGGCGGGCATATCCGGGCGGCAAATCGACGAGCTGAAGGGCAGGGGAGTCGCGACCACCTCCGCCCTGGCCGCGGTCCCGGTGCCCTTGCAGTGGAGACCCGACCGCGGCTCGTCCGCCAGCTATGAGCGGGTCCGTGAGCAGGCCCGCGTCCAGGTCGAGGGACGCGAGACCGGCGAGCCCGTCTACGAAACGCTGGAGCCCGAGCCCGAAACGGGCTTCGCGCTCCTTCCTGAGCCGTCTCCCGGCGACATCTTCTTCGACTTCGAGGGCGACCCCTTCGTCGGCCCGGGCGGCCTCGAATACCTCTTCGGCTACGTCTCGGTTAACGGCGCTGGAGGGGAGGAGTACACCGGGCTGTGGGCCCTCTCGTACGAGGAGGAGAAGCGCTGCTTCGAGCAGTTCGTCGACTGGGTAATGGAGCGCTGGAAGACCCACCCTGGCATGCACATCTACCACTTCGCTCCCTACGAGCCCAGCGCAATGAAGCGGATGATGGGCCGCCACGCCACCCGCGAGGATGAGGTCGACCGTATGCTCCGGGCCGGCCTGTTCGTAGACCTCTTCAGGGTCGTGCGGGGCGGCCTGCGCGCCAGCGTCGAGAGCTACTCGATCAAGGAGCTCGAGAAGTTCTTCGAGTACACCCGCGAGGTGTCACTCAGCGATGCAAACTCCGCCCTCTACGGCGTATCAGCGCCCTTGGAGCTGGGTGACCCCAGTTCCATCCGCGAGGAGCACAAGGTGGTCGTCGAAGGCTACAACCGCGACGACTGCGTTTCCACCCTCCGGCTGCGCGACTGGCTGGAGAGCATTCGCCGTGACCTGGTCGACGGCGGCGCAGACATAGAGCGGCCCCAGCTGAAGGACGAGCAGGAGGAAGAGCTCAGCGAGCGGCAGCAGCTCGTCAGGGATCTGGCCGAGCGCCTGTCCGCGGACGTCCCCGCGCTGGAGGACGACCGGAGCCCGGAGCAGCACGCCCGGTGGCTGCTGGCAAACATGCTCGAATGGCACCGCCGCGAGGAGAAGGCCGTCTGGTGGGAGTACTTCCGCCTGTGCGAGAGCTCGGTCGAAGAGTTGCTCGACGAGCGCCAGGCCGTCGCCGAGCTCAGGTTCATGGACGAAGTGGAGGGCCCCGGCAGGCTGCCCACCCATCGCTACAGCTTCCCAGTGCAGGAGACCACCCTCCGCGGCAATGAGACACTGCACATGCCTGGAGGCGAGGCGCTGGGTACGCTGGCCGAGATCGACGTCCAGAATCGCACCGTCGACGTCAAGAAGCGGGGCGCCGCCGTCGACATCCACCCGGAGGCGGCATTCGCCCACGACCTCGTACGAAGCGACGCATTGAGCAGCGCCCTGGTGCGAATCGGCCAGCACGTCGCCGACCATGGCATCGCCGGCGATGGCCCATACGGCGCGGCCCGCTCCCTCCTGCTCCGCGAGGGTCCCCGGCTCGGCGGCGACCCGGTCCGCATGCTTGGCGAGACCCCGCTGAACGCCGCCCTGCGCATCGCCTCCAGGGGCGGATTCGGCGTCCTCCCCATCCAGGGGCCGCCCGGCGCGGGCAAGACCTACACCGCGGCCAGGATGATCTGCGAGCTCGTCCGCAGGGGCAGGCGCGTCGGCATCACCGCCAACAGCCACAAGGTAATCACCAATCTACTGGACGCGGCGCTGGACGCCTCGGGGGAGTTGGCCCTGGAATTCAAGGCCGTACGTAAGATCGGACGCAACTCGTCGGAGGAGTCGGACGACGACCGCGTAACGCTGGAGGCCGACAACGCCGCCGTCTTCGCCGAGCTCGCCGGTGACTGCCAGGTGGGTGCGGGCACTGCGTGGCTCTGGGCGCGCGAGGAGGCCCGCGACACCGTCGACGTGCTGTTCGTGGACGAGGCCGCCCAGATGTCGCTGGCCAACGTCCTCGCCATCTCCCACGCCGGCCCCAGTCTTGTCCTGCTGGGTGACCCGCAGCAGCTCGACCAGCCCACCCAGGGCACCCACCCTGACGGCACCGGAGTGTCGGCCCTGGCCCACCTGCTCGATGGCCGCCAGACCATAGGGCGTGACCAGGGCCTGTTCCTGGAGGAGACCTGGCGCCTCCACCCCGATATCTGCGCCTTCACCTCGGAGGCATTCTACGAGGACAAGCTGACCTCGCGCCCCGGCCTCGAATTGCAGGGTGTCGTCTCATCTGGCCCCGTGTCCGGGACCGGACTCCGCTTCCTCCCGGTCCCCCACAGGGGCAACCAGAGCTTCTCCGACGAGGAGGCCGACCGCGTCGCAGCCCTGGTCCGCAGCCTCGTCGATGGAGATGCGTCCTGGATCGACCAGCATGGCGACGAGAGGCCGGTTGGCCCTGAAGACGTGCTGATAATCGCGCCCTACAACGCCCAGGTGTTCAAGATCCAGGAGCGGCTGCCCGGCGCGAGGGTGGGCACCGTCGACAAGTTCCAGGGCCAGGAAGCGCCCGTCGTAATCTACTCGATGGCCACGTCGACTCCGGAGGAGGCCCCCCACGGGATGGAGTTCCTCTACAGCCTCAACCGTTTCAACGTGGCCACGTCCAGGGCCCGCTGCGTCTGCGTCTTCGTCGGCTCGCCTGATCTCTTCGCCCCAGAGTGCCGCACCCCCAGGCAGATGCAGCTCGCCAACGCCTTCTGCCGCTACCGCGAGCTGGCAATGGAGATCGCTCTCCCTGTAGGATGAGGCCGGTATGAAGGCCGCGCTGCTCCGCGAGCTGAACGCCCCCCTCTCAGTCGAGGAAGTCGACCTCGAAGGCCCCAGGTCGGGCGAGATTCGGGTCGAGGTTGCCGGTGCGGGCGCCTGCCACAGCGACTACCACACCGTCGTAGGTCGCAACCCGCCGGATGCGCTCCCCACGATACTGGGCCACGAGGGCGCAGGCGTGGTCATCGATGTCGGCCCCGGCGTAGCGGACTTCGCCCCCGGAGACCACGCCGTATTCTCCCTCACCGCCCAGTGCGGACTATGCCGCAGTTGCACGGTCGGCCGCACGCACCTCTGCGAGAACGTGTGGGCGACCCCGTACATGCGCGACGGCACCAACAGGTTCAGCCAGGACGGGGTGCCGATAGTCCACCGGTACGCCGCCTTCTCGGAGGGGACCACGATTCCGGCCGAGTTCGCGGTGAAGATCCGCAGGGACATGCCCCTGGACAGGGCCGCGATTCTCGGCTGCGCCGTCACGACCGGCGTCGGCGCAGTGGTCAACAGGGCCGATGTCGAGGCGGGCAGCCTTGTCGCCGTCTTCGGCTGCGGGGGAGTGGGGCTCAACGTCGTCCAGGGAGCCGCCCTCGCCGCCGCGTCGGTGATCGTCGCAGTAGACACGGTGGCCTTGAAGCTCGACATGGCTCGGTCGCTGGGTGCGACTCACTCGGTCGACGCCGGTAAGACTGACCCCGTCGCCCAAATCAAGGAGATAACCGGCGGAGGCGCAGACTACGCTTTCGAGGTGATCGGGTCGCCCCCGGTCATCCGGCAGGCCTTCGAGTCCCTAAGGCCGGGCGGAACGGTCGTCGCGGTCGGCGTCCCGCCCGAGGACGCGGAGATAACCGTGCCCGCAATGCAGCTCTTCAAGGACAGGGGCCTCCTGGGCTCCTTCTACGGCTCCGGCAGGCCCCGCGTCGACTTCCACTGGCTGATCGACCTCTACCTCGACGGCCGCCTGAAGCTGGACGAGCTGATCACCAGGTACCGCCCGCTGGAGGAGGTCAACGAGGCATTCGACGACATGAACAGCGGCGCAGCCGCCCGAACAGTCCTGCTCCCCAACTGAGCCCCGACGCGCACTAGATTCGCGCGAATAATCGTCGTTCCCGCGAAGGCGGGAACCCAGAGGGGTAGAAGGGTAGGGTTCCCTATCTTGGCGCGACTGTGTTACGCAACGATTCCGAAGGCGAGAATCCACCCCCGGCATGGCGCCACCACATTCCGGCAAGAGCCCTACGCGCCGTTCGTCCACTTGGGTGGGGGATTGGGGTTGCCCCGAACCCGCTTGCCGCCTACCCGAAAGATGGCTTGGTGACCATCAGGTACAGCGAGCAGACTGGCAGCAGAATCGCCACCCCACCCCAGAAGTACCACTGGCGCAGTGCCCTAAAGAAGCCCGATGGTAGCGAGTCCGGGTACTCCGATGGGTCCGAGAATATGACCATCCGGTGTTGGACGGGGATCAGCACGCCCACCCATATGACGCCCGACGCGATGAAGAGCGCCAGGGCCAGGGTTATCCATGTGATGCTGTGAAATGCATTCCATCCACCCCACCTGGCAAACACCATGACCAGCCCATTGGCGAGTATCAGGATTACACCAGGGAGCGTGAACAGGAGGTCGGCTCGGATGACGGCCTTGGCGGAGAAGTGGATGACACTGGCGCTTCGCGTCCGCTCCGCCATCAGCATCCATGCCGCCGTCACGATGATGTTCCCGAGAAAAACCACCGCGCCGGCGATGTGCAGGAAGGTGTGCCACCTGTACGGGTACAGTGGCAGTGACACCGCCAACACGGCGGCGACAAGAAGCCCATAGATCAACCATTCATTCCGGCGAATGTACCGCGGCGTCATGTTCATACTCTGCCGATCGGATTAGTGCCCTGTCGCTAGTCGCCTGAATAGAACCACTCAATCGGCAGCGTGCGCCTCTTGCGCCCTTCCGTCCTCCACCCCATCCTCCAGCCGCCGCGGCCGTCCGGCTCGTCGGTTGCGTATGGACCCACCCGGTACTCGTACTCCAGGAACGCCTTCTCGCCGGCGAAGTTGAGGTTCGCGTAGCTGAACATGCCCCAGTCCTCCGGCAGTTCGCCCAACTCGTCGAACGACCGCACGAACGACGGCGACACCGGCGGCCTGACCCACTGCACGTTACGGTCGACGCCGCCCGCCTCGATCGTCCTGAAGTTCCCCCAGGTTGCGCCGCCGTCCTTAGAGACCGCCGACGACAGCCTGCAACGCCGCCCTCCGGCCTCGATCTCACGCGTCGAGACCTGGTTCCACACGCACACCAGGTCCCCCGTGCCGGGCACTGCACGCAGCCTCGCTGGTGAGTAGGAGGATGAGAGCTGCGTCGGCTCGGGCATGCTCCAGGTCTCGCCCTCGTCCTCGCTCCACGACTGGTACAGCACGCCGAGCGTCGTGCGCATGAACATCAGCAGCCGTCCGTCCCGGGTGGGTGCGATCGACGGTTCGTCGCAAGGGAACATGCCGCCGAAGCCGTCCTGGTGCCAGATGTAGATTTTGCCCGCGCTCTGCGTCCACGTCTCGCCCTCGTCGTCCGAGTACATCACGAACCCAATGTCCATCTCCGGCGCGTGGGCGTGACCCTCGACCGCCACCCTCTTGCCCCCTGAGTTGCCGTAGCCGGGCAGCAGGGTAGGGCGCGTGTACGTGGACGGGTTGACCGCCCGGAACGGGATGACGATGCGCCCGCTCGGCATCACCGTCATCGTGTCGTGCCACGCCCACGCTACGCCTTCGACGAACTCTATTCGCGTCTCACTCGACCAGGTGCGGCCCTCGTCCGCCGACTTGCGGAAGTAGCTGGCGTAGTTCTGCGGCCGCCCTGCAATGCTCTCCTCCCGGTTGTAGAGGATGGCGATGGAGCCCGACTTGAGCCGGCACAGGCTGTAGTTCCTGCCGCCATCCACCCGCTCGTCGCCGTTCATCAGCGGCCCGCCGTCCCAAGTGGCGCCACCGTCGTCGGAGTACAAGGCGTTCAGCCCGTCGGTCACGCGCAACAGCCGCCCGTCAGCCAGCTCCAGCACGCAGGAATTCCCGTCAGGCGACAGCGTCTCGGTACTGGTACTTCCTGCGATGCTCGAACTCAACTGGGCCTCCCTTGTCCCTTCCCCGAGGGGGAGGGTTAGGATGGGGGCTGTCGCGCTGTAGTAGAGCGAAGTTGCCCTGGCTCATCGACTCTGAACAGGGGCTCATCGTAGCACAGCGTACTCCCCCATCTCGGGCGCGGATATAATCCGACCGACATCGCGCCGGAGGAAAAGATGACCGAGAGGTTCGCACACCCCGACACGCCGTTCCCCATCGGCGTCGAGTACTACCGCGGCGGCGCACCAAGGCCCGAGTTCTGGGACGAGGACTTCGCGAACATCCGCGCGGAGGGCTTCCGCATCGTCCGCAGCGCCTCGTACTGGAACTGGATGGAGCCCGCGCGCGACGCCTACCACCTCGACGATTACGACGCGATGTTCGACCTCGCGGCCAAGCACGGCCTGTCGATGTGGCTCGACGTGATGCTCGCGACGCACGGCGCAGCGCCCGAGTGGATGACCCGCGACTACCCCGACTTCCGCGTGGTCAACTACCGCGGGCACACCTTCCACTCCAGCTCGCGCCCGGCATATCCCCAGGGCGGCATGATCCACTGCTACGACCACCCCATCTGGCGTGAGCGGGGCGGCAAGTTGCTGCGCCACGTCGTGGCCCGCTACAAGGACCATCCCGCCGCATTCGTATGGGGCATATGGGACGGCATCGGCCTCTCCTCTCAGTGGGTCGAGCAGCACGACGGCTACCCCTGCTACTGCGAGCACTCCATCGCCCGCTACATGGCTTGGCTCCGGGCCAACTTCACGCTTGACGGGTTCAACGACCGCACCCTTCGCCGCTACCACCGGTGGGAGGACGTCGAGCCGCCTCGCTCGGACAACAACGTGCTCGAAATGCTGCTGTTCAAGCGCTTCAACTACGAGAACCTCGCCGGGCACCTCCAGTGGATGATCGGCGAGGTCCGCAAGATCGACACCGTGCACGAGACCCGGACCCACGGCGCGTGGTTCCCCCGCCCGTGGGACGAGACCTGCGCCCGCTACGCCGATTCCTGGGGCATGTCCATGCCCTCCAACAACCTCCTCACCGGCGATGACCCCTACGCCGTCTCCGACCGCGCCTTCTCCTTCGAATGGTCGCGGGCGATAGGGAAGGGTGGCCGCTGGTGGAACGAGGAGATCTACTCCGGCATGTCCCCCGGCGGCGTCACCTGGAAGAAGCAGACCGACCCCCGCGAGCTCACCACCCTGCTCTGGATGACCCTCGCCCACGGGGCCGCCGGCGCCATGTTCTGGCAGTACCGGCCCGACCACGTCGCGTTCGAGTCGCCCGGCTACAACCTCGCGGCCCTGGACGGACGCCCGACGCCTCGCCTCGAAGCTGTTTCGGAGGCCATCTCGCAGATAGACGGCCTCGCCGAGCACCTGCCGCTGCGCGTTCCCAAGGCCAGGGTCGCCATCGTCAACCACCAGGCATCCCACGACCTCTTCACGATGAACGGCGAGAGCGACCGCTTCCTCGCCGACCTGCGAGGGACCTACCGCAGGCTATGGACGAACGGCATTCCAGTCGACATCGTGACCCCGAGCCACGACTGGGCCGGCTACGATCTCGTACTCCTGGGCAACGTCGCGCTGATGACGGACGAGGTCCGCGAGCGGATAGCCACGACGCTGGCCGAAAGCCCAAAGACCAGGCTCGTCGCGGCAGGCAGCCTCGGCATGTATGCGGACAATGGCCTCTCCAGCTACTCCCCGCCCGATGGACTCGGCACGACCTTCGGGGTCCGGGTGGCGGACTACTCTGCCGTGACCGCCGCCGACATAGCCCAGGGGCGTGCAGTCGTGGAGACCCCCTACGGCAGCGTGCCCTTCGATTCGCCGGCCGGCTACGCGGTCCTGGAGCCCCTGCCCGGCGCCGAGGCCATCGCTAGTATCGACGGGCAGACCGTCGCCGTGCGGACCGCGGACGGCAGATGCACGTGGTTCGCGTTCAGCCTCGCCGCGGGCTTCGGCGACGTTGGCAGCGAGGACATCCTGCTCGGAATCACGTCGGACTGCGGCATCGAGTCCCCGGTCGAGCTGCACGGCGACCGCGTCATCCCCGTAGTCCGCGAGTCGGCCCACGGCGGCCGCCTCCTCTTCCTCTTCAACGTTGAAGCCCGCGACGCGACCGTGTCCTTCACGCCCCGCTGGCCAGCTTCCACCGCCCGCGACCTCCTGGCCGGCGAAGACCTCCCCAGCGACGGCGCCTCATTCCGGGTCCGCGTGCCCCAGTGGGGCGTGGCAGTGGTCCACTGCACCTAGCGCCGCCGCCCAGGCCCGCCGTGCTAATATGCCACGCGCCGAAGCCGCATCGACTGGAGGTTCCGCATGTCCAAATACACCGTAGCGATCATTTCCGCATGTCCAAATACACCGTAGCGATCATTGGAACGGGCAGGGTGGGGGCGCAGTTCGACTTCGACCCCGGGAGCCCCGACAACCACGCCGACGCAATCACAATCAATGACTCGTTCACCCTCGTCGCCGGGGTGAACCGGGGTCGCGAGAAGCTGGACCTGTTCGGCCAGCGCTACGGCATCGACGCCCTATACCACGACTACCTCCAGATGCTCGACGAGGTCGGCCCTGACGTCTGCATCATCGCCACCCACCCCGAGCTGCACGCCGAGATGGTCGAGGGATGCGCCGCCGCCTCCACGACGAAGGCCATCATCTGCGAGAAGCCCATGGCGCTCTCGCTGGAGGAGTGCGACGCAATGATCGACGCCTGCAACCGCGCCGGCGTCCTGCTGCAGATCAACCACAACCGCCGCTGGGACGGTAGCTGGCTCCGCGTCAAAGAGCTGCTCGAAGAGGGCGCGATCGGCGACCTGAACCACATCTACTGCTACATGGACGGCGGCAAGCCCGCCCCTTGGTGGCGCGCCGAGAACGAGGGCCCGCTCCTCCACGACTTCACCCACTACTTCGACCTGCTCGACATGTACTTGGGCGACGTCGACTGGCTCTGCGGCATGGCCGAGCAACGCAGCCGGCCCTGGGCCGTCGAGGACTTCTCCGCCGCCTTCATTAAGTTCAGGAACGGCGTCACGTGCCTGGCATCGGGCGCCGAGCTCACCGAGTACGACGACAGCGGCATGGAGTTCCGTGGCACCACCGGCGTCATCCGCTACGGCAGGGCGGGGTTCGAGCTGTTCCAGACCGAGCTCGACGTCTACGAGCCCGACAGCGGCTTCCAGTGGAGCACCCTCCAGCCGCGCGACATGGGCCTCCCGCCGCCAACCTCCACCTACGTATCCGCCCTGGAAGAGCTGGCCGGAGCCCTCGACGGCAGGAACCCCCTCCGCAGCGACGGCGAAGTAGGCCGCAAGTCCCTCGAAATCGTCATGGGCATATACCAGTCCCAGATCGAGGGCTGCGTCCCCGTCCGCTTCCCCGTATCCCTCATGACCTCCGGCGTCCAGGCCCTCCGCAACTCCGGCCACTTCACCGAACGCCCAGAATAACGCCGTTCGCCGTAGGGGCGGGTTTGAAACCCGCCCTCCCATCGCCCGTGCGGGCAGATCGTTCGCCCTGAGCCTGTCGAAGGGCAGTGGTCCGCCGAAACGGACAATCCCCTGGGCTTGGAGACAGATCGTTCGCCCTGAGCTCTCTGTAGGGGCGGGTTTGAAACCCGCCCTCCCGTCGCCCGCCAATACGGCTACCCCGCATACCTCCCCAGGAACCCCAGCGTCACCGCGTTGAACTCCCCCGGCGCCTCCAGGTTGTGCAGGTGCCCGCCCCCCTCGAACAGCGCCAGCTCCGACCCCGGTATCGCCTCCGCCACCTCCCGCGAATACATCGGCGGCAGCGCCAGGTCGAACGTCCCCACCGTCACCAGCGTCGGCGCGCCGATGCGGTGCAGCCGGTCCAGCGCATCATGCCGCAGGTTCGCCCTGTAGAGCCGCGCCAGGTTCTCGCTCGACTGGTTCGACCCCACGATCGCGTCGATCTGCGCCTCCACCCGCTCCGGGTGACGGTGCATGAAGTCCGGCGTCAAGAACCACAGCACGTTGATCTCATACGCCGTGCGCAGGTCGAACGTCTCCAGCAGCCTCACCTGCGCCGCGAACTTGCGCCTGGCGTACCCGTGCGCACGGCCCCACGTGCCGTGGAGCTGCAGCGTCTCCACCAGGTCCGGCCGCGTCAGCGCCAGCTCCTGCGCGATGCACGAGCCCATCGACAGCCCCGACACGTGCGCCCGCTCGATCCCCAGCTCGTCCATCAACGACGCCGTGTCCTCCGCCATCAGCCGCGTCGATACCTCCCCGTCGCCGCTCCCCGACCTGCCCGTCCCGCGATTATCGAACCGGATGCACTCGTACGACTCGCGGTACTCCGCCACCTGCCCGTCCCAGCACCCGAGGTCCAGCCCCGTACCCATGATCAGCACCAGCGGCGGCCCCGCGCCCTCCCGCTCATAGAAAGCCTCGATCCCCGTACTCAGCTTCACATAAGGCACAACGCCACCCCCTTCACAAGGCCCGCATCATACCACCGGCCCTGCCTCCCAACGCGCCAACCACCATCCCCAACGCCGTAGGGGCGGGTTTGAAACCCGCCCTCTTCGCCCCGTGCCATAAACGGCGCGGCCACCCCCACCCTTCGTGTATAGTCAACACAGGGAAAAAGCGACCCGGCGCCCCAAAACGCCGGGCCATCCACTTCTCCCTCTTGACTGCGGGCCGGTAGCTCAGTCTGGTCAGAGCATCGGACTTTTAATCCGAGTGTCCTGGGTTCGAATCCCAGCCGGCCCACATCCCTGACTGGGAACCACGCCGCCGGCGGGGTCTCAATTCCTTGTTCCGCTCCCTGCGTCAGCCCGGCGTGTGCGGGGCCATGAGATTGCCGGTGACTGGCGTGAAGCCTTAGAATGCCAATTGTGGAAATAAGTCCGGAGAAGCGTGACCGATGAGAGAAGCACAGCTCCCCGCACAGGGCGAGGGAATCGTGGCGAGTCCGCGCCGACCTCGCGAAGAGGCGGCACGCCTCGGCAGGGAGATCTACGAGCGGGACATCCTGCCCCAGATCGAAGCCGACCACCTTGGAGAATACGTTGCCATCGACGTTGAGACCGGGGAATGGGCGTTAGCAGATAGTGAGAGCGGTGTTGTGGACCGTCTGAGGGCGCAGTGCCCAGGCGCCGTAGACGTCCTGGTCGAGCGAGTCGGGTACCGGGCGATTCGCAGCTTCGGGGCCGGCTCCCTGCGGAGGAGGGAATGATCGAAGGGTCGGTGAACGCCGCCTATGAAGCGGTGGTGACCCTTTCCCTGCAGGGCTCGGCGGGCCGGACTCGCGACATTGAGGCCGTCATCGATACCGGCTACACCGGCACCCTGACATTGCCGGCCGCCGTGGTTGCCGACCTGGGGTTGTCGTTCTCACACATGGGGTGGGCGTTCCTGGCAAACGACGATGTCGTGAGCTTCGACGTTCACAACGTAACCGTGCTCTGGGACGACCAACTGAGACACATTAAGGCTGACGCGACGGGCAGCACCCCGCTCATGGGCATGGCTATGCTGAATGACCACGACCTGAACATCGAAGTCGTGGGTGGCGGGCGCGTCGTCATCCAGGCTAGGGCATAGGCCTAGGGAGCCGGGCCCTACAGCCGTAGCTCCCAGCGAAAGTTCGCGGTTCAGTCTCGGCCGGCCCGCGCCGCATGCCCCTCCAACACACTGAACGGCCGGCAGTGACGGTGCGTTCGCCCTGAGCTTGTCGAAGAGCCTGCCCCGTACTCGATACGGGGGCAGTGCTCACGAGCACAACCATGATCCCAGCCGGCCCACTCCCCCCCTGGACACGCAGGACGGCCGGGCCGAACCCGGCCCGGCCGTCCATAACTTCCGCGTTTACCCTACTGGCAGATCGAAATCCCGCTCGCGCCTGCCAGGTCCAGGTCGTCCGTGTCCGTCGCGCTCCGCAGCGACGCCGGCACACACCCCGTCAGCCCCTCGTTGCCGCGGATCCGCGTCCCATCATCCCTCACGTCCCCGCCGATCCGCAGCCGCGTCAGCGTGTCGCTCAGCGCGCCCAGCTCGGACGGGATAGCGCCCGAGAGGCTGTTCAGCCGCAGGTTCAGGTCTCGCAGGCTGCTCATGCCGCCCAGCGACGCCGGGATCGACCCGCTGAGCTGGTTGCCCGAGACCCATAGCTGGATCAGGTTGCTCAAGCTGCTCAGCTCCGTTGGGATCGACCCCGTGAGCCCGTTATTGTGCAGCCTCAGCTGCTGGAGGTTGCTCAGGTTGCCAAGCTCGGGCGGTATTGGCCCGCTCAGCCGGTTGTCCCGCAGGTTCAGCGTCTTCAGGTTCGTCATGTTGCCCAGCGCGGCCGGGATCGACCCCGTAAGCTGGTTCCTGTCCAGCCAGAGTCGCAGCAGCCCCGTATGCCGCCCGAACGCCGACGGAATCGAGCCCGAGAACTGGTTGTCGTGCAGGTACAACTGCCGCAGGCTCCGCATGTCCGCGAACCACGACGGCACGTTGCCCCTGAACCTGTTGCTCTGCAGCTTCAACTCCTTGATGCTCGTCATCCCCGACAGGTTGGGCAAGAACCCGTCCAGGTTGTTGCCCCATAGGCTCACCGACTCCAGGCTGCTCATGTTGCCCAGCCACGAGGGAAGGTTGCCCGTCAGGTTCATGTTCCTGCCCGAGAGCCAAAGCCACTCGAGCCTCGTCAGGTTGCTCAGGTCCGGAATCGGCCCGCTCAGCTCGTTGTCGTGCAGCAGCAGCGTCTCCAGCCTCGTCAGCCGGTTCAGTTCAGGCGGGATCGACCCCGTCAGCCCGTTGTTCCGCATCTTAATGGCGGTCAGCATGGAGACGTCCCCCAGATCGGCCGGCAGTCTGCCCGAGAGACCCTGGGAGGTGAGGTTCACCTCTATCACGCGCATCGGCGTGCCGCCCAGCTTGATGCCGTCCCAGTCCTGGATGGACCTCCTGGCCGACCAGTTCAGGATCCTGTCACCGCCGTCCTCCAGCGTGTTCCTGGACCTCAGCAGCGCCTCGCAGTCGGACACGAGGCCCGAATTGCTCGACGCATTAGCTACCGCGCCTCTCGTCGCGCAGCCAAAGACCTCGATGACGTCGGTGACGCTGATGGTCACCGCGATCGTGTCGGTAAGGCCGCCCCTGTCGGTGGCCGTGACCGTGACCGAGTAGCTGTTCTTCGTCTCGTAGTCCAGCGCCGCCGCCGTGCTTATCTGCCCGCTCGACGAGCTGATCGTGAACGAGCCCGCGTCCGCGCCGGTATCCAGCGAGTAGGTAAGCGTGTCGCCCTGGTCGGCATCCGTCGCCGTCACCGGCGCACCGACGCTCGTACCCACTGTGCTGTTCTCAGCCACGCTACGGCTCGTGCTCGTACCCTCTCTGAACACCGGCGCGACATTGAGGATGACGTTGATAGTCACGGTGATCCTCGCAGTGCCGCCCTTCGTGTCGCTGGCGACCACCTCGACCGTGTAGCTGCTCTGGCTCAGGGTTACGCCGGACCTCGTCCGAAGCTGGCCGGTCGACGGGATGATGTCGAACGACGCTGCGTCCGTGCCCTCAAGGGTGTAGGTCACCGTGTCGCCCGCATCCACGTCCGTCGCCGTCACCGGCGGTCCAATGGCCGTCCCGGCCGCCGCGCTGCTGGCTACACTCCGCGTCGCGGTCGCGCCATCGGAGAATACAGGCGGGTTGTTCGGCGGCGCAGCGGTAGCTTCGATGGACACCGTAATCCTGGCGATGTCCCTTGTATCGTCGGCAGCGACTATCACCGTGTACGTCGTCCCGACGATCAGCGTGATGCCGGACTTCGTGCGAAGCTGGCCGTTCGTCTCGCCGATGTCGAACGACGGCGCGTCACGCCCTTCCAGGCTGTAGGTCAACGTGTCGCCCGTATCGGCGTCCGTCGCCGCGACGGGCTCGCCGATGAGCGTGCCCGAAGGCGAGGTTGCGCTGACGCTCCGCGTCGCGGTCGCACCCTCGGCGAACACGGGCGGACTGTTGGCGCCAGGCGCGGCGGTCGACCCGTTACCCGGATTCGACCAGTCGCTCGTGCCCTCGGCGCTCTTCGCCCGCACCTCCACGTCGTAGGACGTGCTCGGCGTCAGCCCGTCGATCATAGCCGAAGTCGTGGCTATCGTCGTGTTCGTGACTTCCGTCCACGTCGAGTCCGTCGTCGACATGTACCGGTAGTCGTAGTCCGTAATGGGCGGGCCGGTGTTGCCCGGCGCCTCCCAGGTTATCGACAGGCTCGAGCTCGACGCCGTGGTCACGGTCGGCGCGAACGGCGTGTCCGGGACCTCGTCCACGTCCGTCACCCTGATGCTCACGCTGACCGCGTCGGTTCCGCCCCTGCCGTCCCTCACCCTCACCGCCACCGAGTAGCTCGCCTTCTCCTCGAAGTTCAGAGCCGCTTTCGTCTGTATCTGCCCGGCGCTGTTGGTGGCGATGATGTCGAACGAGTCGGCGTCCACCCCTTCTAGGGTGTAGGTCAGCACGTCGCCGTCGGGGTCGAGGGCCGCGATGAGGGTGCCGACATCGTTGCCCGGCGATGTGTTCTCGGCTATGCTGAACGTCAGTGCGCTGCCTGAGAACGCGGGGTTCCGGTTCGCCACATCCGGGTTCGGCGACCCTGTGCCGGAGCTCGACCAGTCGCTGTGGCCCTCGGCGTTCCAGGCCCTCACCTGCACCTGGTAACGCGTGCCAGCCGTCAGCCCTGTTATGACCGCGCTTCTGTCCGCGCTGCCGGTGGGGGGATCCGCGAAGGTAAAGGCGTCGCGGCTCCCGCTGACGGCATATCTTAAGTTGTAGTGGGTGATGGAGGGCCCTGGGTTCGCGGGCGCGTCCCATGTGACGCGCACGCTGTCCGTCGAGCCGGGAATGCCCGTCACCGTTGGCGCCCTGGGCGCGGACGGCGACTCGGGGCGGTCCATGACTGTGATGGACACCGACTTGGCGGCGACACTGTTGTTCTTCCTCTGCCCGTCGTTCACCTTCACCGTCACCGAGTAGCTGCTTCTCTCCTCGTAGTTGAGCGCGGCCCTCGTCCGTACCTGCCCTGTGCTAGTGATGCTGAAGGAGTCCTTGCCGGGGCCTTCGAGGGTGTAGGTCAGCCTATGGCCGTCCGGGTCCGTGGCCTCGATGGCGCTGCCGACATTCTGCCCCGACCGCGTGTTTTCCTCCACTTCCAGCGTGACGACAGTGTCCTCATCCTCGAAGGTTGGCCTCCTGTTGCTCGCGCCGGTCGTGCCGCGGCCCGATGTCGACCAGTTGGTCGCGGCAGCGAAGGTTGAGTCTCCCTCTCCATTCAGAGCCCTCACCTGCACCTCGTACCGGGTTCCAGGCTCTAGATGTACCTGCACGTCATTCTCATCCGGTATTGTCCTTATCGTGGCCTTGCTCGCCGTGCCTGAGTGTGTCCAGTTGCACCAACTTGGGGGTGAGTCATCGTCGTTGCAATCTGTTGTCCCATCCTTGCGGTATCGAATCTCGTATCCGGTGATGGGAGGGCCGGTGTTGCGCGGCTCACTCCAGGTCACTTCGAGGCTCCAGCCCGAGCCCGCCGTGGCCGTCACCCTCGGCGCGGCAGGCGCCTCAGGCGCCTCTACCGCGTCCGTGACATTGATAGTCAAGGCGTGAGAGACGCCGCCGCCATTGCGGTCGGAAGCCTTCACCCTTACCGCGTAAGAACATGCTTGGTTCGTAGCAGTATAGCCGCACTCAGGGGCCTCATGATTCAGTTTCGACGTCGTCGTTATCTGCCCGTTCCCGTCGATGGCGAACCGGCCAGCGCCGGGGCCTTCAAGACGGTATGTAACTGAGTCGCCAACAGAGTCGGTCGCCGCTAGGGTGACCACGCTCCCGGTAGAACTCGTCTCCCTAACCGGCTCTCGGGCCGACGGAGCGTTCTCTGTCACAAACAGGTCGGTCGGTGCTGCACCATCGAAAGCGGGCAGGGTATTGCCTTCTTTGCTGGTCGACTGCGTGACCCAAGTCGACCACGCGCCCTGGCCTTCAGCGTTGTCCGCTCGCACCCGCACTCGGTATGACTTGTTCGGGGTGAGGCCGGTTATGTCGTAGAATACGACAGCATCGGTCAGGCTTGGACTAGCTGGCTGAGGGCATGGATTGGTGGCCGTAATTCCGTCGCCGGTGCATTCCACCACGTAGCCGGTGAGAGCGGGCCCCGTGTTTTCGGGCATATCCCAAGTCACCCTTAGTGTTGCCTCTGTTGCACCCTCCGCGACCACGAGCGAGGTCACCGTTACCGTTGGCGCGAGTGGCTTCTCGGCCAGGTCACTCACAATGATGTTCACCGTGATCGTGTCGTCGATGATGTCGGTGTCGTTGGTGTCATCGGCGTCGTCGAGACTGGAGAGATCCTGCTCGGTCCTGTCCTCGTCGAGGCCATCCCAGACCTGCACCCGCACTTTGTAGCAGTTGCCTACGTCATCGTCAGTTGGTTCGCAGTCGGGGCTGGTTTCGTGGTCTAGAGCGTCCTTTGTCAGAATCTGTCCGGTCGACTCGTTGATGGTGAAACTGTCCACGTGCGCATCGTTGGGAGAAAGTGCAGCGACGAGCCTGTAGGACCGCCTGTCGCCGTTTCCGTCCACGGCCACAACCGCTCTGCCGACGGACTGCGCCGGCCTGGTGTTCTCGGCCACGGTCCGCGTGGTGGTGGGATCAGTCTCGGTCAGGCTAGACCTGTCGTTGAATACCGGCTCGCTGTTGCCAATGCTCGTCCTCCCTGTGCCTGCAGCCGACCACTGGCTGTCGATTTCGCCGTTCTTGGCCCGCACGTACACTTCGTACGATGTGCCGGGTTTCAGCCGCTCATCGACCTCCGTAGTGCCGGGTTCATCCTCAGGCGCGATAGTGGCGGTGGTTCCTGTGCCCACGGGCGAGATGCTTCTGAAGCTGCCGCTGTTGCCTTCGCGATACCGTACTTCGTAGCCGGTGATGGCGGGCCCCATGTTGTCGGGCGCGGTCCAGCTCACGTCGAGGCTCCTGCTCGATCCCTGCGTCGCGCGAACGGTGGGGCGAGCCGGCGTCGATGGCGCCTCGGGCACGTTTGTGACATTGATCGTCACCGCTCTCGCGTCGCTTCCTCCTTGGCCGTCAGACACCGTTACCGTCACGGAGAGCGCGGCCTTAGTCTCGGCGTCGTAGACCACGCCTCTCTTCGTCCGTATCTGCCCGGATGTCGAGTGCAGGTCGAAGGAGTCGGCGTCCGGACCATGGAGCCGGTAGGTCAATGGGAGCACGTTATCGGTATCCGTCGCACTCACCGGGAAACCGACGACCAGCCCAGGGTCCGCATTCTCCAACACGGTCCGTGTGACAGGGTCACTTTCGGCGAAAGTCGGCAGGTTGTTGTCCTCCTTGTTGGTCGAGCCTACGCTGGAGAGCGACCATGGGCCAACATCGCTTGCGTTGTCTCCGTCCTTCGCTCGCACCCTCACTTGGTAGGACGTGTCCTTGTCCAGTTCTGCGATCGTGGCGGACGTCCCAGTTCCAGTATGGTCGTGATCGGTGTAGCTGACAGCAGTGCTCTTCTTATACTGCACGTCGTAGTCTGTAACTCCGTCCCCTGTGTCGTCGGGCGCATACCAGATCACCTTCAATTCGTAGTCCGTCGCGGCGGTGTCCGTCGCCACTACTGTCGGCGCGGCGAGCGCGCCCGGAGCCTCGTTCACGGGGGTGACTGTGATCACTACAGGCTGCTCCACGCTGGTACCGCTGCTGTCCTTGACCGTAACTGTCACGTTGTAGGTATCGTCCGCCTCCATGTTCAGCGGGGCCTTGGTGATGAGCTGACCGGTCGAGGGGTCGATGTCGAACGACGCCGCGTCAGAGCCTCCTAGGCTGTAGGTCAGGGTGTCGCCGAACTCGAGATCATCGTTGTCTGCCCCGTCTTCGTCGCCGTCGTTTGCGAAGATGGGCGTGCCGATGTTGACGCCCGGCGGCGTGTTCTCCGGTACGCTCCGTGTTCCGGGAGCGATGGTCGTGTCGAACACAGGATCGGCCGCGTGGACCACGTTCCCCGAAGGAATCAGGCCCCCCGCGAGGGCCGCCAGGGCCAGCACACCCATCAGGGCCAGAGTTAGGACGGTGTTGTTCAGTTTCATCGAATCCCCCGTGGGGCCCCGATTGGGGAAGCTGCGTTCCCGCCACGGCCCGAGCCGAGCCGTGACTTACATGGAGGCCCTAGTGGATTTAGCCTACCCCCCGCCCCCAGCATTATATCAATTGAAAGGACCACCTCATAATCACCAATACCGGCGCACACCGGCCCTCTTCGGGAGCCTGCGCCCGCAAAGGCGGGGGAGGGGAGGGTTTGCACCACGGGGGACGCCCTTCGGCAAGCTCAGGACAGGCTCCGTACACAGAGGAGGAGGGAGATTATGGGGAGAGGCCAGGACGCCTTCGCCCTGGGCAGCTTTAGGCCCAACTGGGGCCGCTCATGGGTGGTCAGCGACTGCCGCAGCTAAGGTACGTTAGGCCTGAGGTTGCCTGTCCTGAGCTTGTCGAAGGGGCAGCGTTAACTCGTCAGCTCAAGGTGTACGACGGGCCGATGCTGGAATGCTCTCATCGAGGGACCGTAGTACTCGGCCTCTATCCCGTTCAAGTGGTAGAACACCGCCTCCGGCATGACCCGTTCCATTTCCTCCCAGGTCTCGGCAGTCGCCACACAGCCGGGCAAATTGGGTATGTGGGCGGCGTATCCCGTTTTCGTCTCTTCGACTAGAGCCGTGTAGACCATAGCTACCGGATGATATGTGGGGCAGAGCCCCTTAGATTAATAGCTTGGGGGAGGGAATCAACTTGTGATTGGTAGTATCGGCAATCAGCACCAATTCCTGCAGAGCCGTGGCCCCAAGCAAGTATTGACCTTCCTCACCAAACACGACGCTGCTGTAGTTTTCCCTGCCTTTGGTGTATAGGTATGCACTGCCTACCGGCAACGTCTTGCGCCTACCGTCTGCGAAGGTGAATTCCAGATGCGTTTTGGGTTGCAGTCCCAGCCGCAGGCACAGAGATTCCGGCAACACCGTGAAGGTTGCGCCCGTATCCACCACGGCGTCCACCCATTCGGTTGGACCGCCGTTGCCGTCGCTGACGCCGAGACGTGCCGTGAATGTTCCCAATGTTGTCCTTAACCCTTGAGGATGCGGTCTAACTCGGCTCTGGGGCGGATCCGCACAGCGGCGGCCCCCTCCGACCTCATAGCTAGCAGGATAGTTGCCGATGCCCTATGCGTCAAGGGTACGCTTCATGTTGTAACTGTTCAGACCACAGGACCCCCGTGCCCTTCATCCCCACTCAACCCCGTCTTACCTCCGCGCCCTCCGCGGTGCATCCCCACGGTGGTAAACTGCCGTGGACATGAAGGTCGGCCTGATCGTCAACCCCATCGCCGGCATGGGCGGCCGCGTCGGGCTTAAGGGCACCGACGGCGAGGCGGCCCTCGCACGCGCCCGCCAGCTCCGCGCACCCCAGGAGGCCCCGGCCCGCGCCGTCCAGGCCCTGGGGGTCCTCGCGTCCGCCCCCGTCGGCCTCCGCATCCTCACTTGCTCGGCAGACATGGGCGAGGACGAGGCCCGCGACGCCGGCCTTCCGCCCTCCGTCATCGTCGACCCGCCCGCAGGGCCCACCACCGCCGCCGACACCCGCCGCGCCGCCCGCGAGATGGCCCGCCGCGGTGTCGACCTCCTCCTGTTCGCGGGCGGCGACGGCACGGCGCGCGACATCCTCGACTCCGCCGGCGACGCCGTCACGGCGCTCGGAATCCCCGCCGGCGTGAAGATTCACTCGGCCGTATTCGGCTCGACCCCCCGCGAGGCCGGCCGCGCGGCCCTCGCCTTCCTGCGCGCCGGCGCCGACGCGACCCGCATGGCCGAGGTGATGGACGTCGACGAGGACGCCGTCCGCCGGGGCGTCGCCTCCGCCCGCCTCCACGGCTACCTGCGCGTGCCCGACGACACCGCCCGCCTCCAGGCAGCCAAGGACGGCGGCGTCGAGTCCGGCGAGGGCGCGGTCAGGTCCCTCGCTGCCGCGGTAGCCGCGATCATGCGGCCCGGCATCACCTACGTCATGGGCCCCGGCAGCACCATCGCCGCCGTCATGGACGAGCTGGGCCTCGAGGCCACCCTCCTCGGCGTCGACGTCGTGCGGGACGGCCGGCTCATCGCCTCAGACGCGGGCGAGCGCCGGGTCCTCGACCTCGTCGACGGCGCGGACGCCAGGATCGTCGTTACCGTCATAGGCGGCCAGGGCCACATCCTCGGGCGCGGCAACCAGCAGATCAGCCCCCGCGTCGTCCGCGCCGTCGGCCTCGACAACATCATCGTCGCGGCCACCCGCGACAAGCTCGCCTCCATCCGCGGCCGCCCCCTCCGCGTCGACACCGGCGACCCCGCCCTAGACTCCGCCCTCGCCGGCCACACCCGCGTCCTAACCGCCCCCGGCCAATACGCCATCCACCCCATCTCCGCCTAGCCGACCGTCATTCCGGCGTCCGCCGGATTTCTGCGAGCAGGAACCGTCCCCCATCCAGAAACATTGAGCGCCATACGGCCCGATGAAAACGAAACAACCCTGCGTCTACATCCTCGCCAGCCAGCGCAACGGCACCCTCTACATCGGGGTGACTTCCAACCTCGTGCAGCGAGTCTGGCAGCACAAGAACGACCTAGTCGGGGGATTCACGAAACGCTATGGAGTCCACACGCTGGTGTGGTACGAAAGCCACGAGACGATGGAGAGCGCAATTGCCCGCGAGAAGGCAATCAAGGAGTGGCGGCGTGACTGGAAGCTCGATGTGATCGAGAAGAGGAACCCTGCGTGGCGGGACCTGTACGAAGAGCTGGCTTGAACCGGAACCCCGTCATACCGGCGGACGCCGGTATCCAGTGCCCGGCACTTGGACTGGGCGTAGCATCGCTGTGTAAGACGACACCATCCCGTCATACCGGCGCACGCCGGTATCCAGGGGCCTTGGGCGCCATACAGCCTGACGAAAGCGAAACAGCCCTGCGTCCGCACCCTCGCCAGCCAGATCAACGGTCGGGGACTGGATTCCGGCGTCCGCCGGTATGACGGCACAACCCCGCTTTTTCCTCTGTGTCCTCTGTGGTACGTCCCTTCCTCGGCAGCTTGCCCCGCGCACGGCTCCCCACTATCCTACGCCCACAGACACTAGGGGGGAGCAGCAATGGGTACCTTCGACGGCAAGGTGGTCATCATCACGGGCGCGGCCCACGGCATCGGGCGCGCCACCGCAATCGAATTCGCGAGGCACGGCGCGTCCGTCGCCATCGCCGATGTCGACATGGAGGCGGGCAGGGCGGTCGAGGCCGAGCTTAAGAGCGCCGGCCCGGGCGGCCTGCTAATCGAGGCCGACGTGTCTAAGGCCGAAGCCTGCAAGCGCGTCGTCGACGAGACGGTAGCGGCCTTTGGTGCCGTCGACGTCCTGTTCAACAACGTCGGCATCCAGTCCCCGGGCTCCTACCTGAACGTCGAGGACACGCCCGAGGAGGTCTGGGACCAGATCATCGACGTGAACCTCAAGAGCTACTACCTGATGGCCAAATACGCCATCCCCGAGATGCGCAAGCGCGGCGGCGGCGCGATCATCAACACCGCCAGCGTCCAAGGCCTCCAGTCCCAGCCCCTCGTGCCGGCCTACGCGGCCAGCAAGGGCGGCGTCCTCTCGCTCACCAGGAACATGGCCCTCGACTACGCGGGCGAGAACATCCGCGTCCTGGCCGTCTGCCCCGGCGCCATCGACACCAAGATGGTCCGCACCGCCGCGACCATGGAGGAGGGCGACCCCGACGACATCATCGCCGAGTGGGGCAAGAGCCACCCCATCGGCCGCATCGGGCAGGGGGTCGACATCGCCAACGTCGTGCTATTCCTGGCCAGCGACAAGGCCTCGTTCATGACCGGCGAGCACGTCAACATCGACGGCGGCTACATGGCCCTCGGAGCCTGGGCCGGCGCCGCCGGCGCAGCCGCCGTGGAGGAGTAGACCATGCACTACAGGAACGAGCGAAACTACGGCTGCCGCATCAGCGACTCCTGGACCTACAGGGGGCTCCGCACCGCCGTCCTCGAAAACGAGCTGCTCAGGGTCGTCGTGCTCATCGACAAGGGCGCGGACGTCTACGAATTCCTGCACAAGCCGACCGACACCGACTTCGTATGGCGCTCCCCCTGGGGCGTGCGCGATCCGTCCAAGTTCGTGCCGACGACCGGCTCCCACGCCGAGCTCTGGCTCGACCAGTACGAGGGCGGCTGGCAGACCGTCCTGCCCGGCGGCGGCTTCCCGTCCCAGTACGGCGATACGCACCTGGGCCTCCACGCCGAGGTCAACACCGTGCCCTGGGACGCCTGCATAGTCGAGGACTCCCCCGAGCGGGTAGCGCTGAAGTGCTCGGTCAGGACCGCCCGCACGCCCTTCTACTTCGAGAAGACCATGACCCTGGAGTCCGGCTCCGCCGCCCTGATAACCGACGAGCTGCTCGTCAACGAGGGCGAGGAGACGGCACACGCCGTCTGGGGCGAGCACATAGCCATCGGCGAGCCCTTCATGAACGAGGACTGCGTCATCGACATGCCCGGCGGCACCATCCTCATCCACCCCGACAAGCTCCACCCGAACAGCAAGCTCAAGCCGGGCTTCAAGGGCCCCTGGCCGTGGGTTGAAGGCGAGGATGGCAGCCGCATCGACGCGAGCATTGTTCCGCCCAAGGACTATAGGTCCTACGACATGGCCTACGTGACCGACATGCCCGAGGGCTGGTACGCCGTCCGCGACACGAAGCGCGGCGTCGGATTCGGAGTCGCCTTCCCCAAGGACCTGTTCGAGTTCCTCTGGTTCTGGCAGTCCTACGGCGGCGGCTTCGGCTACCCCTGGTACGGCCGCACCTACAACATCGGCCTCGAGCCGTTCACCAGCTACACCAACATGGGCCTCGCCCAGGCCATCGACAACGGCACCGCCCTGACCGTCGAAGCCGGAGGCCGCGTCGAGGCCTCCTACGCCGCCGTAGCCTACACCGGCAACACCCCCGTCACCCGCATATCCCCCGACGGCTCAGTAGAGACGGCCTAGCCCAACCGTCGTTCCTGCGAAGGCAGGAACCCAGAGGGGTGAGGTGGGGCGGTCTTCTCCCTCTCCTCGACGGGAGAGGGTTGGGCCTGTCCTGAGCTTGCCGAAGGGGTGAGGGTGAACGGGGCAGAGGGGTGCGTATCCCCTTGCAGAGAAGCCGCGCTGCGAGTACCGTAGCAGGAGCACCACACCAGAGAGGTTGCAGCCCATGACTGACGCGACGAACGACAGCCCGGTCGAGCTCAGCGGCACGGTAACGCTGCCGGGGGACAAGGGAGTGCACGGCGCATCACTCCTGTTCGACAGGGAAGCCGGCGCGGTGAGCGTCAAGTTCGACGAGCCGGTCGCCGGGTCCGACACCTGGGAGGGCAACTCGGTCGTCATCAAGCGCCGCCTCAAGTATCACGAGGTCGTCTTCAACACCGTCGACCTGCCCATCGAGGAACTCGACCTGGTGTGGAAGATGAACGTCGCCCTCAACGCGAGGATGGCCGCGGGCGTCGTCCTGTGCCGCCCGAACGACAAGAAGATCAAGGGCGAGCACGGCTTCACCTTCTCCGCGCCCGGCGAGGCCCCCGCCGGCAGCAACAACTACCTGACGCAGCTCCCCAGCGACCTCTACAAGACGATGGAGCCCGGCGACTACCCCACAGCTTCTTGAAGATCACCGACATCCGCACCTTCCACTGCTCGGACGGTGTCCGCAACAACATCTTCCTGCAGGTGCTGACCGACGAGGGCATCGCCGGCGCTGGCGAGCCGTACACCGTCGGGCCCGACGAGGGCGTCATCGCCCTGATCGAGTCCATCAAGCCCTGGTTCGTCGGCCAGGACCCCTCACGGATCGAGTGGCTCCTCAGGCGCGCCCGGAACAACATGCGCTTCCCAATCGGGCCCGTCGGCTGGTCGGCCCTGTCGGGCATCGACCACGCCCTGTGGGACATCGCGGGCAAGGCGGCCGGGCTGCCCGTCTACATGCTCATGGGAGGCGGGCACCGCGACAAGGTCCGGGTCTACCACGGCGTCAGCGGCGACTCGCTGGACGAGCTCGCCGACAACGCTCGTGCCCTGCTAGAGGAGGGCTACACCGCCCTCAAGACCTCGCCTTATTCGGGCGACTGGCGCGCAGAGCCCTGGAACGCCGTCGTCCGCGGCGCGGGCGCAAGACTCGAGGCGCTCCGCGATGCCGTCGGCCCGGACGTTGACATCGGCGTCGACGTCCACGCGACCCTGGTCGAGCCCATGCGCGCCGAACAGCTCGTGGCCGCCATGGCCCCGTACAGGCCCATGTTCGTCGAGGAGCCGGCCCGGCCCGAGCACTTCCCTACCTTCGCGAGGCTGCGGGAGAAGATCGACGTCCCGCTCGCGACCGGCGAGAACCTCTACGGCCTCGACCACTTCGTATCGCTCATAGACGCGGGCGGGGTAGACATCATCCAGCCCGACCTCTGCTCGGGCGGCGGCCTGCTGGAGGCCAGGAAGATCGCCGCCGTCGCCGAGGCGAGCTACGTCACCATCGCGCCCCACAACCCGCTGGGCCTGCTCTCCACGGCGGTCTGCACCCACTTCGCCGCCAGCACGCCGAACTTCGTCATCCTCGAGTATCACGGCGACCACGCCAAGCCGGGGAAGGCCAAGTTCGTCGACGACCCGTGGAAGCCCGTCGATGGCTGGATGCCCCTGCCGACTCGCCCCGGCCTCGGCATGGACCTGAACATCGAGGCCATCGAGAGCAGCCCGCCCGTCGAGTGGAACCGCGGCTTCCCCGAATACGCAGACGGCAGCCCGGGGTTCATCTAGCATGAAGATCACCGGCATAACGTGCCACATAGTCGACGGCGGCGGGAGGAACATCGTCCTGGTCAGGACCGAGACGGACGAAGGTATAACCGGCTGGGGCGAGTCGTTCAGCGTCGGGCCCGACCTCGCCGTCGCCGCCTCCGTCGACTACCTCAAGGACTGGATCCTCGACGACGACCCGCGGGACATCGAGCGCCTGTGGGCCACCATGTACCAGGGGCTCCGCTTTCCGCCCGGCTCGGTGGGGCTGGCCGCCATCAGCGGCATCGAGCACACGCTGTGGGACATATCCGCGAAAGCCCTGGGGCTGCCCGTGTACCGGCTGCTCGGCGGGCGGGTGCGCGACCGCGTCCGCGTCTACCAGGGCTGCACAGGCCCGACTCCCGAGGCGGCGGCCGAGAAGGCGCTGGAGCTAGTCGAGGAGTACGGCTACACCGCATTCAAGATGAGCCCCTTCCCGCCCGATGAACACCTGATGCCGTGGAACGAGGTGCTGCGCGACGGCCCAAGGCACATGGCCGCCGTGCGGGAGGCCGTCGGCGACGACGTAGACATAGGCCTGGACGTCCACGCCAAGGTACTCGAGCCCATGCGAGCCCTGGAGCTCGCGAGGGCCGTCGAGCCGTACAATCCCTTCTTCTTCGAGGAGCCCATTCGCCCGGAGGGTATCCGCGAGATGGCCTGGCTGAGGCGCCGTTCGCCCATACCCATCGCCACCGGCGAGGCCCTCTACGCCAAGTTCCAGTTCAACGACCTGGTGCGGCAGCAGGCTGCCGACATCATCCAGCCCGACGTATGCGTGTGCGGCGGGCTCATGGAGATGAAGAAGATCGCCGCCATCGCCGAGGGCCACGACGTGGTGGTAGCTCCACACAACCCCATGGGACCGCTGGCCGGCGCCATCAACCTCCATTTCGCCGCGTCGACTACCAACTTCCTCATCCTGGAGTACAGGGCGCACGACAAGGGCCGCTGGCGCGAGCTAGTGAAGGATCCCTGGACCCCGGTGGATGGCCATCTCGCCATACCTGAGACGCCAGGCTGGGGCCTGGAAATCGACGAGGACGCCCTGGACCGCTACCCGGCCATCACGTGGCGCAGGGGCAACCCCATCCGCGCCGACAACAGCCCCGCCTACATCTAGGACGGTGTTCGTGACGTCCCTTCTACCCTGGCGGGAGAAGGTTAGGTTGAGGGGGAAAGCCGTGGCGACGCTCTCGCCGCCACCCTCACCCCTTCAACTGGCTCAGAACTCCCTCGTCGGAGATTCTGGGCCAGTGAGCCAGTCGAATGACCTGCTAAGGACGGCGAGTCCTGATTCCGTTACCCTTCGGCAAGGAGGGTAGCTTTGCGTGGACTGATACTCGGGGGCTTCGCCGGTCTGTGTGCGGGCCTCGCCCTGACCGCAGTGACCGAGGCCGCAGCAGCCCTGTTGGGTACTCCATCTGTAGTGGGAGCGACCGCCGCCGACGCGCACATTGCCATCTACGTGGCCGGGCTGGCGGTGCAGATCGCGGTTGGGACCCTGACAGGCATCCCGTCTTGGCGGGTCGCCTCGATGTTGCCGAGGCCTCTCTCAGTCTTGCTGGTCGCGTTCATAGTGTGGGGGCTTGCGGTCGCCGCGCTTGCCGTTCTCGAGATCGGCGTGGATGCGCGCGCCGTCCTTTCCGCCTTGCCTGGAAGCCTTGCCTATGCGGCTACGTTCGCATACTTGCACTCGGAGCTCGCGTCGGAATCTCGCGCCGAGTGGATGGCGCGGCGGTCCTTCCTCATGCGGTTCGCCGGCTGGGGGGTCCTCGCCCTCGCCGGGGCCGTAGGCCTCCGGTTCCTGCTGGACGGCGGCGAATCCCACGAAACTGCATCACTCGTGCGCCCGTCCTCAGGAGGCCTTGCTACCGAGGTCACGCCGAATAACCTCTTCTACGTCGTCTCCAAGAACGAAGTCGACCCAACCGTCGATGTGGCGGGCTGGAAGCTGGAACTCACCGGACTCGTCGACAACCCCATGACGCTGACCTACGACGATCTGAAGAGCGCACTGCCGGTCGATGAGTACGTGACTCTGGAGTGCATCGGCAACGTGGTCGGCGGCGACCTGATAGGCAACGCGAAGTGGAAGGGCGTGCGCCTTAGCGCGCTGCTAGGAGAGGCCGGTCTCGGGCCCAACGTCGTGGACATCGCATTCGAGGCCGCCGACGGCTTCACCAATTCCCTATCGCGCGAAAGGGCTATGAGCGGCGATGTGCTCGTCGTCTACGAGATGAACGGCCAGCCGCTGCCGCCAGAGCACGGCTTCCCAGCGCGCATCGTTGTGCCCGGATTCTACGGGTACAAGAGCGTCAAGTGGCTCACGAAGATCGAGCCCGTCGATCACGACTTCCTGGGGTACTGGGAGACCCGCGGCCGCACAGACAACCCCATCATCAAGACCATGTCCAAGATTGTGGCGCCCGCCCACGGATCGAGCCATCCCCGAGAGCCGCTCGCGGTCTCCGGCGTGGCCTTCTCGGGCGACAGGGGAATCGCCACTGTGGAGCTGAGCATCGACGGGGAGCGCACGTGGTCGCCTGTAGACAGGCTCAGCGAGCCCCTGTCGCCATTCACATGGGTCAGCTGGGATGCTACCGTCGAGCCCACGGCACGGGGCCCGCTAGTGCTGATCGTCCGGGCGGTGGACGGCCAGGGTGTCGTACAAACCCCGGTCGAGAAGAGCGTCTACCCGGACGGCAAGACCGGGCGCCACAAGGTCAGGATAAGCATCGGAGAGGCATAGCGGATGGCAATGAGTTGAGGCCCGCCAACGACCCCTCGATCGACTACAGAGCCCTCGTCCGGGCGGCGTACGACAGTTGCGCCGCCGCGTACTCCGAGTCCCGCATGACGGAGGCACACCCTGAGCTGGACCTGCTGTCAGAGTCACTGGAAGACGGGGCTTCCGTGCTGGACATCGGGTGCGGCGCAGGCGTCCCGGTAACGCGGGCGCTCTCCGGCAGGTTCTCCGTTACAGGCGTGGACATCTCCGGCGAGATGGTCCGGCAGGCCCGTGCCAACGTCCCGGGAGCGAGCTTCATACATGGAGATATCACCTCGGTCGAGTTCCCGGATTCGAGCTTCGATGCCGTAGTGGCCTTCTATTCGATATTCCACCTGCCGAGGGAGGAGCATCCCAAGCTATTGCGCAGAATACGCAACTGGCTGAAACCGGGCGGCTACCTTATGTGCACGCTTACCCGGTATAGCGAGGCGGCATACACGGAGGACGACTTCTTCGGCGAGACCATGTACTGGAGCAACTATGGCCTGGAGGACTACAGCGAAATCCTGGAAGGACTGGGGTTCAGGCTGCTGACGACTTCCTCTATCGGCCATGGCTATACCGAAGCCCAGGACACGCCCCCTGAGACGCATCCCCTCGTCTTCGCCAGGAGACAGTGAGGCGGGCCTGACTACAGCGGCTGGCGTCCTGCAAATCCCGTGTCCACCTCGTGCCAGAAGTCGATCTGCGCCTCGCCCTCACGCCAGCACAGGTAGACCTCCCTGCCTTCCCTGAGCGACGGAAAGTCGACCAGCCCCGGCTCGATCCCCTTCACCAGGATGCCCTTCTCGGAGATGGCATCTGCCTTCTGGTTGATCTCGGACGCAACCTCTTCGAAGAGCCCGCGCTGCTGCTCCAGCCGGTCGCGCGTCGTGCTCCCGCCGTTGCTTCCTATGCGCTGCTCCAGGACCCTGGTCTCGCCTGCGAGCTCCTGGGCTCTCACGCGCAGCGGCTTCAGGTCGGCGAAGATCTGCGCCAGCCATGGGACGTGCTCGCGGGCCTCGTCGAGAGTGAAGTACCTGTCCGGCAACCGGCCCTCCGTCAGTAGACCCGCTCCAATTCGCCGACGGGCACCTCTATCAGGGTCGGCAGGCCGATCTCCAGCGCTCCCTCCAGCGCCAGGTGCAGCTCGTCGGCCCCGTGTGCCCTTACTGCCCTGGCCCCGTACGCCAGGCCCAGGCTGACGAAGTCCGGGTTGTGAAGCCTCGTCCCCAGGACGTGACCCCGGAACTGCTCCTGCTGCGCCCTCAGCACGTTCCCATACGCATTGTCGTTGAAGACTATGACGACCACGCCTATCCCGTACTGGACAGCGGTCGCAAGCTCCTGCGAGTTGTACAGGAATCCCCCGTCGCCGGAAATCACCACGACCGCCCTGTCCGGCGCGCCAATCTTCGCGCCCAGCCCCACCGGGAAGGCGTGTCCGAGCGTGCCGTGATGGGACGCCGACAGGAGACGCCCGCCCTCGTACACCGGAAAGTAGTTCCGGCTGTAGTAGCCAAGCTGGTTCATACCCTGCACGACGATTCCATCGTCCGGAAGCGCACGCCGAACAGCGTCCATGAGGGACATCTGCGGCTCCAGCTGGTTGTGCGCTGCGAATCTCTCCCGCAGCAGTGCCGCGATGGCCGCCTGCTCGCTGTCTTCCCGCGGCTCCATCAACCCCGACAGCGCCTCCAGCAGCGCATCTAGCGCGGCTTCGGCGTCGCAAGTCAGTCCCAACGTGTGGTGCCCGCGGCGCGATGTCTCCGCAGGGTCAACGTCGACGCGTATCACCGTCCTCCCCTCCGCGTCGGGGAAGGGAGTGCGCGTGCCCACCGCCAGCACGACGTCCCGGCCCTCCAGCCACTTCGCCAGCGGCGCGTACCGCGTCTCGGCGAAGCCCATCGACAGTGGGTGACGGTCGGAGATGGCGCCCTTGCCTCCCGCGGTCGTCACGACCGGCGCCTGCAGGTACTCCGCAAGCCGCGTCAGGCTCTCTGAGGCTCCCGAGATGTGCACCCCTCCTCCGGCCCAGATCACCGGCGACCGCGACCCGGCAAGTATTCGCGCGGCCTGCTCCACCTCGGCCTGGTCCGGAGCGATAGGGCCATGCGCTTCAGGTTCGAGAAGGTCTATGTCCTGCTGCAGGGCCAGTACCGGCTGGTCCACCTGCAGCAAGACCGGGCGCGGCCGCCCGCTGCGCATCTGCCTCGTCGCCTCGCTCACCAGCCCCGGGAGCTCGGCCGGCCAATCGGCCTTGCCCTGCCACTTGGCCAGGGGCATGAGCCATTCCGAATCGGCAGCGTCGGCATCATGGCTGTACAGGTCCGTTCCCGTAACCACCAGCATGGGCGACGACACGTCGTAGGCCGTCGCCAGTCCCGCCGTGGTGTTGAAAAACCCCGGGCCCTGCACGACTACCACCCCGGCTGGCTCGCCCGTCGCCCGAAAATAGCCGTCGGCCATGTAGGTCGTGGCCTGCTCGTGGCGCACGGAGACGTAGTTGACCTCGTCCGCCTCCCACAGCGCGTCAACGATCTCGTACTGTCCCGCGCCCGGTATCCCGAACACGGTGCGGATGCCCTCGCGCTGCAGCGACCGCACGAGGGCCTGGCCTCCCGTCATCCTGGTCAATGTGCTACCTGTCCTGGAGTAGTCCCGCGCATTATAAGCCCTCGCCGGGCTACCTGGAGGCGGTCCTGTTGCTCCTGTTGACACTGCCCGGTTGCCAGCCTACCATCCGCTTACCCGCATCGGGGGAGTCTCGCGCCGGAGGACCAGCATGGTTGAAACACTGGAACTGAAGTCGCAGCCCGACCTTGCCAGCCGCGTGAAAGGGATCGAAGAGGACGGTTACGCGTACTTTCCAGGGGCGATGAGCGCCGACCAGGTGGCGGAGTTGAGGGAGGTCATGAAGCACCTCACGCCCATCGAGGCCAGCTTCAACCGGTACACCACGCCGGACAACGGCGGCTTCCTGAACAAGCACATCAACAACGTCTTCAACCGCGATCCGATCTTCCTGCAGTACATGGATAATGCGGGTGTGATCGACCTTGCCGAGGCCATACACGGCGACGACTGCCACATTATCGGCATGACGGCTTGGGTGACAGGGCCCGGACGGCCCGACCAGCACCTCCACTGCGACTGGCTCCCCGTCGAGCTTCCCGAAGACGTGCTCTCCGACCCCCGCGTCAAGATGCCCGTATTCATCACGACGGCCCACTACTACCTGAACGACATGTACGAGGAGCTGGGCCCCACGAAGTTCGTGCCGGGCAGCCACAAGTCGGGCCGCCGGCCCATGGGGGACACCGAGTGGAACGGCATCACGGAGAAGAGCGTGCTGTGCAAGGCCGGTGACGCCGTGATGTTCCGGTGCGAGGTCTGGCACCGGGGAACTTCGAACCGCAGCGACGAGGAGCGCTACTTGCTGCAGGTGCACTACGCGAAGCGAATGATCACCCAGAAATACCCGCCCTACCTGAACAAGTTCCAGTTCGACCCCGACATCATCGCCCGGTGCACGCCCAGGCAGCGCCGCTTGCTAGGCGACCACACGCCGAGCAACTACGACTAGGCAGGGCGCTATGCCGGACAGGCCCGCATACCAGGTCGTCGAGGAATCCCGGCCCACGGGGACCTACCGTGGCGCGGTCGTGGGCTGCGGGCGGATGGGCAGCACCATCGACGACGAGCACGTGGGGATGCCCCACTACCCCTGGCCCTGGGCGCACGCCCCCGCAATGATCGAGGCGTCCGGCGTCGAGCTTGTGGCGGGGGTCGACCTCGACAGCGCCAGGCTAGAGGACTTCGGGCGCCGCTGGGGAGTATCCGGGCTGTACACGGACATCCGCGAGATGGTCGAGCGGGAGCGACCCGACATCGTGAGCGTGACCACCCGCCCGCTGGAGCGCCCCGCGGTCGTCGCAGCGCTGGCCGAGAGCGGCGTCAGGGCCATCTTCGCCACCAAGCCGCTGTGCAGGTCGCTGGCCGACGCCGACGCAATGATCGAAGTGTGCCGGCGGACGGGCACCATCCTGTCGGTCGCCTGCCACCTCAACTGGTACGCCCCATACAGGGCTGCCCTGGAGCTGATACAGGGCAGCGAAATCGGCCCGCTGCGCTCCATCGTCTGCAACACGCCCATGACGCTGTCCAACATCGGCAGCCACTCGCTGGCGCTGATCAGGCTGTTCGCCGGGGCTCCCGCGAGCTGGGTCTTCGGCCACATGGACGACGACGCGGCGGCGGCGGGAGACCAAGACCTCTCCGGCTCCGGCTACGTCTGCTACGAGAACGGCGTCACGGCCATCCTGAACTCCCGGGCGCCGGCGCGGACGTGGTCCGTCGAGTTCCTGTGCGAACGGGGGCGAATCGTCTCGCGGGAGCACCACGCCGAGTTCGAGCTGTGGACGCAGGGACGCGCCTTGGGCGACACCAGCATCAGGTACGAGGCGCGCCAGCTCTTCCCCTACCCCTGGAGGCCCCGCAGCTCGATGGTGGACGCCATCGAGGGCGTAGCCCGTTCGATAGAGGCGGGGCGGGAAGAGGTGTGCCCGGGGGAGTTCGGCAGGGAGGCCCTGGAGATCGCCATCGCGCTCAGGGAGTCCCACAGGCGGGGTGGAAGCAGGGTCGACCTCCCGCTGGCGGACCGCTCGCTGTCGCTGGGCAGGCCGTGAAGCCGGCTCGAAGTAAGCTGGGCGAGCGGCCGTTCCCCGTTGACTAGCTGGAAGCGCGACTGTATACTTTTACAAAACAAGGCAGGTTCGAGCCAGCCTAGTCGCAGAACGAAGCAACAGAGGCCCCTTGGTGGTTCTAGCGAGGCGGACCCACCCGTTCCCATCCCGAACACGGAAGTGAAACGTCTCAGCGCTGACGATACTGCACTCGCAAGGGTGTGGGAAAATAGGTCACCGCCAGGGGGCTTTTTGCATTGCAAAGGGACGAACCCAGGCCGGTATCCTGTACCTGCCATGTGCTAGAATGGCTTCGAGAGTGCCGAGACTCCTGAATCGGAAGTCGTGAATCACGGAAGGCCTAATAACGTGACCACTGAACAGCCGGACCCAGCCGCCCCCCAGGACATGGAGGAGTTGCTCGACTCCATCGAGCCGATGAAGCCCCTTGTGCGAGGGGATGTGGTGGAGGGCGTGGTGATGCGGGCCGACACCGAAGGCATCCTGGTCAACGTGGGCCATAAGGCCGAAGGAATCATCCCCCCCGGCGAGATGCGGTCACTGAGCCGCGACGACACCGAAATGCCGGCAGTAGGCGACGATATCGTCGCCTACGTCATTAGAGGGGAGAGCGCCGAGGGAGCGGCCATACTGTCCCTGGACAAGGCCATCGGCGAGCAGGGATGGATGACCCTGCAGAAGGCCTTGGAGAGCGGCGAAAACCTCAAGGGCAAGATCGTCGACTTCAACCGGGGGGGTTGCATAGTAGACGTAGTCAATATCCAGGCCTTCGTTCCCATGTCCCAGCTGATGAGCGTTTCGCGGAACGAGCTTCGCAGGATCCGGGAAGCCAGGGAGCCCGCGGCGCAGCAAGAGCAGGATGGGGAGACCCAGGGAGCCGAAGCCCAGGACGCTGAAGCCCAGGGTGGGGAGACCCAGGACTCGCAGGACCCGCCTGAGGCTCCGGAGAAGCGCTACATAGGCAAAGAGATCGAAGTCAAAGTCCTGGAGCTGAACCGGAGCCGCAACAGGGCGATTCTGTCGGAGAGGCAGGCCGTCCAGGGGCAAAGGGAAGCGCGCAAGGCGAAGCTGATCGCGGAGCTCATCGTCGGAGAGCGCCGGCATGGAACAGTGTCCGGCATAAGCAGCTTCGGCGCGTTCGTCGATTTGGGAGGCGCCGACGGCCTGGTCCACATCTCCGAGTTGTCATGGACGCCCGTCCGGTCGCCCGAAGACGTAGTCAGGGTCGGCCAGGAGGTCGACGTCCAGGTCCTGAGCATTGACGACGTGAACAACAGGATCGCGCTGAGCATCAAGAGGCTACAGCCCGAGCCCTGGGAGACGATCCACGAGCGCCTGAACGTAGGCGACATTGTGGACGCTACGGTGACAAAGCTGGCGGACTTCGGGGCCTTCGCCAGGGTCGAGGGGTCGGTCGAGGGACTGATCCACATCTCGGAGCTGGCCCCGAGGATGATCCAGCACCCGAGGGAGGTCGTCCGGGAGGGCGACGAGGTCCGCCTCAAGGTGCTGCGCATAGAGCCCGACCGGAGGCGGTTGGGCCTGAGCCTCGTTCAGGCCGAGCAGGAAGGCTACTACTAGTCGTTCCAATCACCAGGAGACTCATATGACGAGCAGCAGCAGATTCGAGAAGTTCTCTGAGAGGGCGCGTAGGGTGCTCTCCCTGGCGAACGAAGAAGCCCAGCGCTTCAATCACAGCTACATCAGCACCGAGCACATCCTGCTTGGCCTCGTCCGCGAGACCGACGGGGTTGCCGCGAAGGTGCTGACGAATCTCGGCGTGGAGTTGACCAAGGTCCGGTCCGCAGTTGAATTCATCATCGGCCGGGGGGAGCGTGCGGCCACCGGTGAGAAGGGTCTCACCCCCCGGACGAAGAAGGTCGTGGAGCTCGCCGTGGATGAGGCGAGGAGGCTGAACCATCACTACATCGGCACCGAGCACCTGCTCATCGGACTGCTGCGCGAAGGCGAGGGCGTCGCTGCCGGGGTGCTGGAGAGCCTCCAGGTAACGCTGGACAAGGTACGGGCCGAGACGGGACGAATCCTAAGCCAGAACCCCAGCCAGGGCCAGGCCGGCGCCGGTGGGCGCAGCCAGCAGACCAAGACGCCCACCCTGGACCAGCTCGGCATCGACCTGACGGCGTCCGCGCGGGCCGGAAAGCTCGACCCGACGGTGGGACGCGAGCAGGAGATCCAACGAGTAACGCAGATACTGAGCCGGCGCAGAAAGAACAACCCGGTGCTTGTGGGAGAGCCGGGTGTCGGCAAGACGGCCATAGTAGAGGCGCTCGCCCAGCGCATAGCGAGGAGCGAGGCCGCGACGACGCTGCAGGGTAAGCGCCTGGTGACGCTCGACATGGGCGCGCTGGTGGCCGGCACGAAGTACAGGGGAGAGTTCGAGGAGAGGCTGAAGAAGGTCGTGGACGAGATCCGCGGCAGCGGCAACTGCATCCTGTTCATAGACGAGGTCCACACCATGGTCGGCGCCGGAGCCGCCGAGGGTGCGGTGGACGCCGCGAACATCCTGAAGCCGGCCCTCGCGCGGGGCGAGCTGCAGTGCATAGGCTCGACGACTCACGACGACTACCGCAAGTACGTCGAGCGAGACCCCGCCCTGGAACGGCGGTTCCAGCCGGTGGACGTGAACGAGCCCACCACCGAGGAGACCATAGACATCCTCCGGGGCGTGAAGGGCCGCTACGAAGAGCACCACGGCCTGGACATCGCCGATGAGGCGATTGAGGCGGCTGCTAACCTGGCGTCGGTCTACATTCCGGACAGGTTCCTGCCCGACAAGGCCATCGACCTGATAGACGAGGCAGGATCCAGGGTACGGATCAACTTCAGCACGGCCCCGCTGTCCGTCAGCGAGACCTCGCGGATGCTCGACAGCGTGCGGCAGGAGAAGGACGAGGCGATCTCCAGCCGCCAGTACGAGTACGCCGCTGAGCTTCGCGACAGGGAGTCCAAGCTCTCTGAGAAGCTGGAGGAGCTGGAGAAGGACTGGCAGGAGGAGATGGGCTCCGAGAAGCCGCTAGTGACGGCGGAAGATATCCGCGAAGTGGTCGGCATGTGGACGGGGATCCCGCTCAAGAGCCTGTCCGAGACCGACACGGAGCGGCTGGTCAAGATGGAGGAGCTGCTCCACGAGGTCGTGGTGGGCCAGGACGAGGCGGTCAAGCTGGTGGCCAGGGCGGTGCGGAGGACCCGCGCCGGGCTCAAGAACTCGAGGCGGCCGGTGGGGGCGTACATCTTCTCCGGGCCGACGGGCGTGGGCAAGACCTACCTGGTCCAGAAGCTCGCCGAGTTCATGTTCGGCAGTCAGGACGCGATGATCAAGCTTGACATGTCGGAGTTCAAAGAACAGCACATGGTCGCAAGGCTCGTGGGCGCTCCTCCAGGCTACATCGGCTACGAGCAGGGCGGCCAGCTGACCGAGGCGGTGCGCCGCAGGCCATACAGCGTGATCCTCTTGGACGAGATAGAGAAGGCGCACCCAGAGGTCTTCAACGTCCTGCTCCAGATCTTCGATGAAGGCACCCTGACCGACGCCAAGGGTCGCAGGGTGGACTTCCGCAACTCCTTCATCTTCATGACGAGCAACATCGGCTCCAACCTGATCCAGCAGGACAGGAGCCTCGGATTCGCCAAGAGCACCAGCGAGGACAAGGCAGCCGACTACGAGAGGATGAAGGACAACGTGCTGGAGGAGATCAAGCGCTTCTTCAAGCCCGAGTTCCTGAACAGGATCGACGGCAGCATCGTCTTCCATGCCCTGAGCAAGGAGCACGTTACGCAGATAGTGGACCTGCAGCTGGACGAGGTGAACGGCGTCCTGTTCAAGGAGAGAGGCATCAGCCTGGAAGTAACTGACAAGGCCAAGAACTGGCTGGCGGAGAAGGGCTACGACCCCGTATTCGGCGCGAGGCCCATCCGCCGGTTCATCCAGGAGAGCATAGAGGACAAGCTGTCCGACATCATCCTGGCCGGCGACCTCAGCCCCGGCGACACTGCCGTGGTCGACATCGACGACGAAGACAAGATCATGGTGGAGTCGAGGTCGCCGCTGCCCGCTGCCACCGTGTAACCCCGGCCATCGTCACAACCTAAGTACCGGCAATGAGAAGCCCGGGGCACTCTCCCGGGCTTCTTGACATCATGCAGCCGGTCGAGTCGCCGCTTGCCCCACACCTGCTACACTTGCGGGCGGACCTGCCCAGCCTGCGATGCGCGAGGAGCCACTTGGCGAAGACTAAGACCGTGTACGTGTGCGATAGCTGCGGCGCCGAGAGCCCCAAGTGGGAGGGCCGTTGTCCCTCCTGCGGGCAGTGGAATACGCTGGCCGAGTTCAGGCAGGACTCCCGGGACAGCCGCCACTGGACCGGGGCGTCCGCTCCGGCCGTCGAGCTGTCCGAGGTACAGGCCGACGACGCGCCCCGGATCGCGGTGGGTTCGCAGGAGCTCAGCAGGGTCCTCGGAGGGGGCATCGTGCCCGGCTCCGTCACGCTGGTTGCAGGCGACCCCGGAATCGGGAAGTCGACGCTGCTGCTCCGGTTGGCTTCGGACGCGGCGGATGCGCTCGGCAGCTGCCTCTACGTCACGGGTGAGGAGTCCGCATCGCAGATCAGGATGAGGGCCGACAGGCTCGGCCTGACCGGTCGGGGGCTCTACATCCTGCAGGCCACCGAGCTTGCCGAGATCAGGGTCGAGCTCGACAGGCGTAGGCCTCCCCTCGTCGTCGTCGACTCGATACAGACTCTCTCCGACGAGGCTTCGTCATCGAGTGCGGGCAGCACGACGCAGATCAGGGAGTGCACCCGGGCGCTCCTGGAATGGGCCAAGGGCGCGGGTGTGCCGGTGGTCATCACCGGACACGTCACCAAGGGCGGTGACATAGCCGGTCCGCGCGTGCTGGAGCACATGGTGGACGTTGTGCTGTATATGGAGGGCGACCCGATCAGCTCCTGGCGGCTGCTGCGGTCGGCGAAGAACCGATTCGGCTCCACCAACGAGCTCGGCGTCTTCGAGATGCGAAGCGAGGGCCTGGTCGACGTGCCCGACCCGTCGCACGTCTTCCTGGGGGAGCGCAGGAAAGACTCCATGGGTTCGGTGGTGGTAGCCACCATCGAGGGCACCCGGCCCCTGCTGGTCGAGGTGCAGGCGCTGACGAACCCGTCGCTGCTGCCCGCCCCCCGCAGGGTCGCGACCGGAGTGGACTTCAACAGGCTCCTGCTGGTGTGCGCAGTGCTCACCCGGCGGACGGGCATCTCCCTGGCCGACCAGGACGTGGTGGTCAGCGTGACCGGAGGGCTCCGGGTCAGTGAGCCCGCCGCGGACCTGGGGATCGCGCTGGCGGTGGCGTCCAGCATGAGGAACGCGCCTATACCGTCGCGGCTCGTCGCCTTCGGCGAGATCGGGCTTGCGGGCGAGATTCGCACCGTGCCGCAGGCCGAGCGCCGGATTGCGGAGGCCGAGCGGCTGGGACTCACGCGGCACGTATCCGCTCACGCGTCAGCGAATGGCGCCGGTCAGTCCGTGGGGACATTGGGCGAGGCCCTGTCGTACGCGATTCCCCGCTCATCTCGCAGGTCGGCGCCCGAGATCGAAATGGGCGCGACCAGGGGATAGGCATGGCGAGCCGTGAGGAGGTCCTGGATGCCCTCAGGTGCGCGAGGCGCGACCTCGAAGATGCCATAGCATCCGTGCCGGAAGGCCGCATCGACGAACCCGGCGTTGTCGCCGAGTGGTCGGTCAGGGACCTGGTAGGGCATGTGACGACCTGGGAGCAGGTGGCAATCGAAGCGCTGCGTCGATTCCTCGCCGACCGCGATCTGAAGGCCGTTGTGACCTGGACGGACGTCGATGGGCTCAATGCCCGGGAGTCACGCAGGAAGAGGGAACTCAGCCTCGTACAGCTACGTGCAGAGTTCGAAGAATTACACTCCCAGCTGACCGCACTGCTGTCCGACTTCCCCGAAGACGAGCTTTCCCAGGAGGAGGTCGAGACGCGAATTCGGGTGGATACCTACGCCCACTACGCGGAGCACACGGCGCACATCCGTGACTGGCTGAGTGCGCCGGCTGCGGGGACGACAGGGAATTGAGGGTCGGCTACCTGCAGTGCGTCGGAGGCGTGAGCGGCGACATGCTGCTCGGGGCTATCGTGGACGCGGGCGTCCCGATCGACGAGCTGCGGTCCCGGCTGGGCGGACTGGGGTTCGGCGGCTTCTCCATCTCGGCGCGGAGGGATAAGAGAGGCGGCGTCGAGGGCACGCTCGTGTCGGTGGACCCGGGGTCGTCGCCGCGGTTCGATACCGTCCCGGACCTGGTGAAAGCGGTGGAGGCGTCCGACCTCGATCAGCCGGTGGCGGCTCGTGCACGGGGGGTGCTGGAGAGGTTGGGTGCAGCGGAGGCATCGGTCCACGGTGACGAGGCAGCCCATCTCCACGAGCTCGGCAGCGCGGACACGCTCATCGATGTGGTCGGAGCTGTGCTGGGTTTCGAGATGCTGGGCATAGAGCGGCTCTACTCGTCCCCGCTGCCAACGGGCTCGGGGGTCTTCAGGAGCGATCACGGCCCCATGCCGGCGCCTTCCCCTGCCACCACCGCCTTGTTCGCGATGGCAGGCGTACCGACCGTTCCCCCACCCGGCGAAGCCGTAGACGCCGGCGAAATGGTCACTCCGACAGGTGCGGCGATCGTGACGACGCTTGCCGAGTTTGGGCAGCCCGCAATGACCGTGACGCAGTCAGGATACGGGCTCGGCTCCAGGGACCCAGGCGGCTATCCCAACGTGATCGGGCTGCGAGTTGGGGAGGGCGACGATGCGCCCGGAGCTACGACGCTCAGCCTCGTCGAAACGAATGTCGACGACATGAACCCGGAGGCGTTCCCCTATGTGTCCGAGCGCCTGTTCGAGCTTGGCGCGCGGGACGTATGGCTGACTCCCATCAACATGAAGAAGGGGCGTGCGGGCGCGATGCTCAGCGCGCTCGTCGATCCTGGAATAGAACGGCAGGCGGTGGCCCTGGTGCTGCGGGAGACTACTACGCTGGGGGTCCGGGTCAGCCCCGTAGATCGCTACGAGGCGGAGCGGGAATCCGTCACCGTGGAGACGAGCATCGGAGCGCTTTCGGTCAAGGTCAAGCGTCTGGAGGGCAGGGGTGTGTCGCTGTCGCCGGAGTACGAGGACTGCCGCAGGGTTGCGCGGGAGACCGGGCTGCCCATCCTGGATGTGTACCGGATCGTGGAGTCAGAGGCCGCCAGCCGGCTTCTGGCCGATATGCCGTAGGGCGGTCACATGAGTGGCAATCCTCCCAACGACAGCTACCAACGACCTTTCGATCTCGCAGTTCTGATCGCCTTGCACATCCTGCTGCTTCCCATCTGGGTCGTCCTGTGGACGGCGGTCCCCCTTGCGATTTGGCTCGGGGACAGGGGCCACGTTCTATACGGCCAGGCCCGCCTGGGCAAGGACGGGCGCCCATTTACGATGCTCAAGTTTCGGACGATGGTCGTCGAGGCGGAGTCGGGAGCGGGTGCGGTCTGGGCCAGCAGCGAGGACGAGCGGCAGACGGGGATTGGGAGGATACTGCGGCGCTACAGGATCGACGAGGTCCCGCAGGTCATCAACATGCTGCGTGGGGAGATGAGCCTCGTGGGCCCAAGGCCGGAGCGCCCCGAGCTCCACGCCGAGTTCGAGCGGTCGACGCCTGGGTTCGGGCGACGGCTCCGGGTAAGGCCCGGCCTTGCCGGGCTGGCCCAGGTGCGGGGCAGGTACTCGACGCCGCCGCGCGACAAGCTGAGGTACGACTGCCTCTACATCGAGAAGATGGGCCCGCTGCTGGACCTCAAGTTGCTGGCGGCCTCCGTCTGGGTAACGATTCGCGGCTACCCTCACTAGACGACAGCCTGGTGAACCTGATGGGGAGCAGCTTCCACAGCGCCTCGATGACGATGGCTGCGCTCAGCTTCGACTCGCCGCTGACCCTCTGGGCGAAGATGATGGGGTGCTCGACGACGCGGTAGCCGCGCCTCTGGCAGGCGCTGGTCTCCTCCGGGAGGAAGGCGAATCCACGGCACCTGAACTCGGTCATGTCCAGTGACGCCACGACCTCCCTGCGAAACCCCTTGAATCCAGACGTGACGTCCCTCGTACTGATGCCGGTGACGGCGCGTATGCCCGCATTGCCGATCATGCTGAGGATCCGGCGCCTCAGGCCCCACTCCTCCTCCGAGCCACCACCCTCCACGTACCGGGATCCGACCACGACGTCGGCCTCCCGCAGGTTCTGCAGGAATCCGGGGATGTACTCCGGGGCGTGCGAGAGGTCGGCGTCCATGTGAACTATGTAGTCTGCGCCCGTGTCGAGGGCACGTGCCAGTCCGTCGACGTAGGCCGTTCCAAGCCCCTGCTTGCTGCCCCGCTGGATCAGCTCTACACGGCCGTCGTACTCTCTGCCCAGCCTCTGGGCCACGTCCCCGGTGCCGTCGGGCGAGCCGTCGTCCACAACAATCAGCACGGACTCAGGGATGTCCAGGGCGAAGAGGCGGCTGGCGAGGACCGGCAGGTTCTCCGCCTCGTTGTAGGTGGGCACGACGACTGCGATTTTGAGATGCCCGGGGCTGCCCTCTCCTGCCAGGGATGCCCAGGCGCCATCCTTATGTTTGGATGCCAATCTTCCTCCTCACGACTTCCCCAAGATTCTCATGGAATCATGCCGGACAAATCAAGAGACTCAACAGGCACTGTACCCCCGCAGCTCTTCGGCGGTTCGGGAAATTGCCGGAATTGAACGAGTATAAGAAATTGCATAGGTGGTCGGGTGCGTGGTAAAGTCGCCCAAGGTTGCTATGCGCTTGGCGACGAGACTGATGCCCACGCAGGCAGCCTGACGGCCAAAACTGATCGAGGGGTGAGGATATGACAACGGCGACCATAGACAGGGTGAGAGCGTTTGAGGGCCGGCTCGAGCGGGTAGACGAAGGGCTGATGCACCTGGGCCAGACGGTCCAGGGCGCGGGAAAGAACCTGGCGAGCGCCGACGAGCGTCTGAGCAGGCTCGACAACAGGATCTCGGCGATCGAGAAGGACCTCGCATACATCATGACCAACTCGGTCAACAAGAACGACGTGTCGGAGATCGTGGAGGAGATCGTCAAGGGTCTTGAGGGCAAGATCGTCTCCTGCTCCTGGCGCTAACAGCCCGACGCCCAGCAATTGACGCATAGTCTTCACGGCGGCGTGGCCGGCATCACCCCGGCCACGTCGCCCCTTATTTCGAAGGACCCATCAAGGCGCTGGCAGCGCAGATCAAGCGTGAGAGGCGGTGCCACTACTGATAGTGAGTCTCATTGACCATCTAGGAGCTACAGCATGACCACACGCGGGGCCGCTCTATCGGGGTGCCTGTTCCTTCTTCTTGTCTCGTTCATGCTCATAGCGTCGGCCTGCGCGGACGGTACCCAGCCCACGACTTCCCCTGAGCCAATTCAGACCGTTCAGCCCTCGCCTACTGCTCGGCCCGCAGCGACCGCCCAGGCGTCACCTACTGCTCGGCCCGCGCCGACCGCCCAGGCGTCACCTACTGCTCAGCCCGCGCCGACCGCCCAGCCTTCACCCACCGCTCCGCCTGCGCCCACCGCGCAGCCTTCACCGACCGCTCCACCCGCGCCCACTGTTCAGCCCTCACCTACCGCTCAACCCGCGCCCACTGTTCAGCCCTCACCTACCGCTCAACCAACGCCAACCGTACAAGCTGCACCTACGGCTACCGCTCAGGCTTCACCCACGGCCCAGCCCACGCCTGTCGCTCGACCTGCGTCCGTCGACCGGGCCGCGACAGTCGCGCAGCTCAGGAGGAACGCCGAGGGGTTCGAATACTCCATTGGCACGCATGGCGGAAACCTGACCTTTGCGACCATCTCCGAGCCGCTCACCCTCAACCTGGCCATCGCGAGGGATGCATCGTCGTCCGGCGTCCTGGGCTACCTCTTCGAGGGCCTGACCGAGACCTCGTGGCTTACGGACGAGGTTGAGCCGAGGCTGGCAGAGTCATGGGAGCATTCGGAGGACGGCCTCACCTGGATATTTCGCATCCGCAGGGACGTGAGGTGGCATGACGGCGAGCGCTTCACCGCCCACGACGTGGACTTCACATTCAACCGCATCATCTACAACCCCGGCATCCCCGCTAGCAGCAGGCCCGCGTTCCAGTTCCGTTTCCTGGACGAGTCGACCGGCAAGTGGGTAGAGGCGCCCATGACGGTAAGGGCCGTGGACGACTACACGGTCGAGTGCATCCTTCCCCTTCCCTTCGCGCCGTTTCTCCGCTCGATGGGGACCGCGATATACCCCAAACACATCCTGGAAAAGCACGTCGACGACGGCACTTTCAACTCCACTTGGGACATCAACACGGACCCGGCGGAGGTGATCGGCACCGGTCCCTTCACTATCGAAAACTACTTCCATGGCGAGCGCGTCGTCATGCGGCGCAACCCGGACTACTGGCTCAAGGATGCTGTGGGCAACAGCCTGCCGTACCTGGACCGGATCGTTCAGAACATCGTCCCCGACTTGGAAGCCGAGCTCGACAAGTTCCTCGCGGGCGAGGCGGACGTCCATGGGGTGCTTGGCGAGGAGCTCGCCAGGCTCGATCCGCTCCAGGAGGAGGGGAACTTCACGATATTCCAGCGAGGCCCCGGCTTCGGGACGACGTTCCTGGGGTTCAACATGAACCCAGGCCGAAACCCGAGCACCGGCGAGCCCTATGTCTCACCGGAGAAGCTGGAGTGGTTCAGGAACAAGCAGTTCCGGCAAGCCGTCGCGCACGTCATCGACAAGGACACGATCATCACCGACGTCCAGCACGGCGTTGGCTACCCGCAGTGGTCGTCCATCAGCCCAGCTACCGGCGACTTCCACAACCCGAACGTGAGGAAGTACGAGTACGACGTAGACAAGGCGAACGAGATACTGGACGGCCTGGGCTGGTTGGACACAAACGGAGATGGGGTCCGGGAAGACGGCGCGGGCAATGAGATTGCGTTCACGCTGGTGACCAACACGGGCAACACCGTCCGGGCGAGGGTTGGCACCATCGTGCACCAAGGCATGACGGAAATCGGCCTGCGGGTGGACTACAGGCTGATCGAGTTTGGCGATCTCGTCGGGCAGCTTACCCAGACCTACGACTGGGAGGCCATGATCATAGGCTTCACGGGAGGCTCGGACCCCTACAGCGGGATCACATTCTGGCACAGCGGCGAGGCTTTGCACCTCTGGCACCCGAATCAGCCCCAGCCGGCGACGGAGTGGGAGGCCGAGATAGACGAGCTCTACATCAAGGGAAGCCAGGAGCTGGACCGCGACAGGCGCGTGGAGTACTACCACCGGGCGCAGGAGATAGCCGCCGAGAACGTGCCCGTCATCTACACGACCCTGTCAGAGCGGCTCAGCGCCGTCCGGAACGTATTCGGCAACCTCACGCCAACCCTGTACGCGCTCTGGGACACCCGCTACCTGTACCGCACCGACCGGTAGCACGGCCTGCGGGCATACGGTTGCACTTCCTCCGGTGGGCGTCCCTGTCTCAATCTCACTTTGAGATGGCGGCGACACGCGGGCCCAGCGGTCGACCTTAGACAGGCTCTCCTTGATACTGATACAATTCGCGGCGACCCAGCCCAATGTCGGCGGGTAGCATCAACTCTGTATCGCCCGCGCTCAAGGAGGTGTTCCCATGAAAGCCGTCGTGTATCAGGGACCGTTCAGTGTCGCAGTAGAGGAAGTTCCCGACCCCGAGCTGCAGCATCCCAACGATGTGATCGTCAGGATCACGTCGAGCTGCATTTGCGGTTCCGACCTCCACATGTACGAGGGCCGGACGGCCGCCGAACCCGGCATTATCTTCGGCCACGAGAACATGGGGGTCATCGAAGAGGTGGGGCCCGCGGTCAAGTCGCTGTCCGCTGGGGACAGGGTCGTGATGCCCTTCAACGTCGGCTGCGGCTTCTGCAAGAACTGCCAGCGGGGCTTTACGGGATTCTGCGTCACGGTCAATCCGGGCTTTGCGGGTGGCGCGTACGGCTACGTGGCCATGGGGCCCTGGCGCGGCGGACAGGCCGAGTACCTCCAAGTGCCGCACGCCGACTTCAACTGCCTGCCCCTGCCGGCCGGCGACGAGTTCGAGGCAGACTTCGCCCTCCTGGCGGACATCTTCCCGACCGGCTACCACGGCTCCGAGCTCGCCGACGTGAGCCCGGGAGAGAGTGTCGCGGTCTGGGGAGCCGGCCCCGTGGGTCTGATGGCCACCTACAGCTGCATCATCAGGGGCGCGGCACATGTCTATTCGATCGACCATGTCCAGGAGAGACTGGACAAGGCCAGCGAGGTCGGAGCAATCCCGATCAACTTCGACGAGGGTGACCCCGTAGAGCAAATCAGGCAGATGCGCAGCGGCGATGGCGTGGACAAGACCATCGACGCCGTGGGCTACCAGGCAGCATCCCAGGGGTCGTCCGCAGCGGGCGGCGAGCAGGACGAGGTCCCCAATGTGGTGCTCAACGAGATGATCGAGCTGATCAATCCCACCGGAATCATGGGTATCCCAGGCCTCTACGTCCCGTCGGACCCCGGGGGCGTCGATGAGGCCGCAAAGCGGGGCGCCCTGTCCATCAACTTCGGCAGGCTGTTCGAGAAGGGCCTCCGGCTGGGCACGGGCCAGTGCAACGTCAAGCGGCACAACGCCTACCTCCGGGACCTCATCATTTCCGGTAAGGCGACGCCCAGCTTCGTCGTATCCCACGAGGTGCCGCTGGACGATGCAGTAGACGCTTACGACAAGTTCGACAAGCGCATCGACGGCTACACCAAGGTCATCCTCAATCCGTAATCTCAACCCTTGCCTCCTCCGCAGCCTTGCGGAGGGGGCGCCTTAATCACCTACCCAGCCATTCTGAGTCGTGCGAATGGAGGCCGGATTATGCGCGTAGGCAGCGGCGAGAATACATACGAGTGGATTGACAACTGGGCGGACATCCCCGACTCCGACAGCTCCCGCATGGGCTGGGCGCACCCCGGCATCGTTGTAACGGAGGCGGGAAACGTGGTTACCTGCCATCCCGGCGACCCGAATGTCATGACCTTCGACGGGGACGGGAATCTCCTGGGCTCATGGCAAGGCGACTTCGCCGACGCCCATGGCATCACCCTCGTCAATGAGGACGGGACCGAATACCTGTGGATCGCAGACAATGGCTCCAAGAGGAGCCACCTGCACGGCTACGAGTACCCGCCGGGCGCGGGCGACGAGCCGGGGCAGGCCCTGAAGACCACCCTGGAAGGCGACGTAATAATGAGGCTGGAGACGCCCCCGCACTCCGTCTACGAGAGCTCGCGCTACTCACCGACGGGCGTGGCCGTCAACGAGAAGCGGCACGGTGGCAACGGCGACGTCTGGGTGGGCGATGGCTATGGAGCCAGCCACATCCACAGGTATACGGAGGATGGCGACTACGTGGGCAGCATCAATGGCGATGAGGGCGCCGGCAGGTTCGACTGCCCGCACGGCATTTTCATCGACAGGCGGAAGCCCGAGCCGGAGCTATACGTGGCAGACCGTGCCAACGGCCGCGTCCAGGTGTACGACCTCGAAGGCGGTTTCAAGCGCGTATTCGGGACCGACTTTCTGACCACGCCGAGCGCGTTCGTCACCCATGGCAGCCTGATGGTCATAGCGGAGCTTCGCGCCCGGCTGACGATCACCGACCTGAGCGACAACCTGGTCACGTACCTAGGCCAGAACGAGCAGGTCTGCGAGGTCGAAGGCTGGCCGAACAACACAGGCGATGAAGGGCAGATCGTCCCCACCGCACTGCTGGAGACAGGTAAGTTCAATAGCCCTCACGGGTTGGCTGCCGATGCCGACGGCAACCTGTATGTGGCCGAATGGCTCATCGGAGGCCGCGTGACAAAGCTGAACCGGACCTAAGCCACCGGACGGCTTCTCCCCCGGGGAGTAGCACGCGTCACATTCTATAGGTCAAGTCGGTCCCTTGCCGGGTCCCGGCTTAACCGCGCCGTGCGAAGGTGATGATCTCCGGGCTCGCGTCCGTGAGGGTACTCCGATCCCAGTCGCCTAACTGCTCCTCTATCGCCAGGCTGGCTCCGTGCAAGAACGCGGACAGCCGCGCCGCATCCAGGAACCTCAACGTGCTCCGGCTGACCTGGGGCCGGTCCCAGTCCGGGCATGTGTAGGTGGTGGTGAAAGAGACGAGGTCCCCGGAAACAGGCTCCTCCACCTGGTGCGCCATCCGAAACACGCTGCCGCCATGGGTTGTCTCGACCGCATTCTCCGGGACCCACTGCTCCCACCCCCTTGCCGGAGGATTGCGGGTCTCGAACACGAAGCGGCCGTCCGGGGTGAGGGCGCGCCGTATCGAGGCTAGCGATTCGTGAAGCTGCTCATCCCCGAGCAGGACCTGGAATGCATGGCCGGTCATGACCACCAGGTCGAATTCCCCGCGCCAGTCGACCGAGGACAGGTCGCCGAGGACCCACTCCACATCCGGCCGCTTGCGGCCCTGCTCCAGCATCGCCTCGGCGGGGTCGAGCCCACACAGCCGCCCCGTGTGCCGCGCTTCCCGCGCCAGGCGCAGCAGCTCGCCCGTGCCGCAGCCGACGTCCAGCACACTCTCCGCTGACATCACAAGCGGAAGGTAGAAGGCGAAGTCCGGCCTGCCAGCGCAGAACGCATCGTATAGTTCAGCCAGGATGGGTTCGGAAAACAGCCGGTCGACCATGTCGCCAGTCTGGCATCCACCTCTACCGTCGTCAAATGGGAGCCCAGCAACCTGGCACGGGGCCTCCGGATGCCAGGACTGACGGACCCCTACTCGGATTCCGATACCAGACTGATGTCGACGACCTTGACCGTGGGAGGCAGGTTCATGTCGGCCTCGGCGGACAGGGTCTCCAGATCCACCGTGATGGCGATGGGTTTGGACGCCCTGACCGTGCCCTTGACACCCGGTAGTGTCACCAGTCCACCCAGCGTGTCCCGAGGCTCCGTTTGAAAGTCCACCTCGACCACAGCCGTCACAATCAGGACTGCGGTGTCGTCTGACGGTGGCGTAAGTTCAAGTGCCAGGCCGCTGCGGACCTGCTCGACGACCTCGGTCTCGATGGCCTGCTTGACCAAGTCGTTCCCCACTGGCAGGGCAAAGTCCGCATTCAGTACTAGGTCGGCTACCAGGTCTTCCACGACAGACCGGTTCTGGTCGATCCATGCGTTGGCGACCTCCAACTTGGCCTTGGCCGGGTCTGGTTCAGGCGTCGGCGTAGGGGTCGGCGCCGGGGTTGCTGTAGGTCTAGGCGTGGGTGTTGGAGCAGGTACCAGCGTAGGGGTCAGCGCGGGAACTGCGGTGGGGTTAAATATGGGCGTCTGGCCGGGGCTCGGTGTCGGCGCCGCACCGGACGAGCAGCCCAGGGTCACTGCAGCTACCATCGCGAGGGTCATGAAGCGCATCACTTGTTTTTCACCTCTGGGCCATTGGCATACACGTTGGGGCGCGGGAATTATACGGAAGGGCTAGTCTCGTACTCCACTCTTGGACGTACCTACTGCTACTGGTGATTGAATCTGCAGCCAAGCCGGGATAACATCACTGCCGATCACGCGAACGGAGCGACGCGATGCCCAGTCCCAGGCGGCGCCCGGTGATGACGCCCAGCGAAGCGCGGCAGTTCCATGACGAGGTCCTCGTCGTGGACAGCCAGCAACCCGGCGCCACGTCGGGCCTGCTGTTCAACGACGTGATGCGCGAGGCCCTCGGCGAGTACGTCGCCCAGGGCAAGACCAGGGGCGAGATACGCAAGCTCATGCAGTCGCTTGCCGCCCGCGAGGTGCAGACATCCCCGGAGGCGCGCGGCGAGTACATGGGCCTGTGGGAGGCGTCGGGCGTCGACGTTGCCAGCGGGACCTACGCCGGGCCGGAGGCTCCCGAGACCGCATTCGAGACCTCGCTGAACGCCATATCGCAGGCTCGGGCGATGATCGACGCCCTCGGCGACCAGCTCCGGCTCGTCCTGACGGCGGACGACATCGAGGAGGTCTACCGCGACGGCGTCCGGGGCGTCATATTCGACTTCCAGGACACGACTCCCTTCGGAAGCGACCTGGGGCGTATCGACCTGTTCCACAACCTGGGGCTGCGGGTCGTCCAGCTCACCTACAACCTGCGCAACCTGGTTGGCGACGGCTGCACGGAGCGGTACAAGACGGGCCTGTCCTACTTCGGGCGGCAGGTCGTCGAGAAGCTCAATGACCTGGACATGCTGGTCGACGTGAGCCACTGCAGCCAGAAGGTCGGCTGGGACGCGCTCGAAGTTTCGACCAGCCCCATCATCGTCACCCACTCGACCAGCAACGCGATCTGCTACCACGACAGGGGCAAGGACGACGACCTGGCGAGGGCGATAGCGGAGCGGGGGGGCTTCTTCGGCGTCGCCGCCATCGGCGGGTTCATACGGGAGAGCACCGACGCGACGCTGGACCACTTCGTGGACCACGTCGAGCACCTGGTCGACGTCATGGGCATCGACCACGTGGGCATCGGGTGCGACAAGTGCGGCCCTGGCCCGGGCACCGAGTCGAACGTCGAGTTCCCAGATGAGCTCGGGCCGTTCGACACTTCGTTCCTGTACAAGGCGGACCCCGACCCCAGGAGCACCAAGGGAGACTTCTCGTGGTCGGGATTCAGGCCTGAGCACAGGCTCAGCGACGACCACCGCATAGACGGGTTCGACCAGTTCACCGACTGGCCCAACATCACTCTGAAGCTCGTCGAGCGCGGCTTCAACGAGGAGGAGCTTCGCAAGCTGCTGGGCCTCAACTACGTCCGCATCTTCAGGGAGGTCGTCGGCTGATGGGTCCCGGAGGCTCGTGGGCAGGCGGTGCGGCGGGAGTGTAATGGCGAACGTACACCTCCTTCCTTTCCTGAACGACGTCTATGACCGCCAGCCTCCGCGGCACCGCTTCCAGGCCGAGACGCCGGAGGAGTGGCGTGCCTGGCGTTCGGAGGCGGGCGGCAGGCTGCGGGCGTTGCTCGCGCTGGAGACTGTGGAGGAGCACCGCTGGCCCGACTCGCCGCCCGCCCAGGTGTCGACACAGGTGGAGGACCCAGACTTCAGAATCGAGCGGGTGCTGCTCCCAACGCTGCGGGGCGTGTGGATGCCGTGCCTGGTGCTGGTCCCGAACACGCCCCCTCCCTACCCCACCGTGTTGTGCCTGCACGGCCACGGGATGAGCAAGGACATCCTGGCGGGGGTCCCGCGCGACGAGGCGGAGCGCGAGCGCATGGAGCTGCTTCGCGGAGACTTCGCGGCCAAGTTCGCCCGGGCCGGTTACCTAGCTATCGCGCCGGACGCTGCAGGGTTCGGCGAGCGGGTCGAAGAGGCGTCGCTGGCCCAGGCGGGAAACCACTGCCAGCACCTGTCCGTGAACGCACTGTCGCTGGGGATGTCCCTGCAGGGCATCCGGGTGTGGGAGATCCTGCGCGCCCTCGACTACCTGGCCGGCAGGCCGGACGTGCAACCGGACCGCATCGCATGCGCGGGCCTGTCAATGGGGTGCGAGCACGCGATGTACGTCGCCGCCCTCGACGAGCGGGTCCGTGCAACTGTGCTGAGCTGCGGGCCGCGGGCGATCATCCCCGATGCCAAGCACATCTCCTGGTGCGCGTGCCTCTTCTCGCCCGGCATCTTCAACGAGATGGACTGGCCGGACATTACCGCGCTGATAGCGCCCAGGCCCGTACAGCTGCAGTTCGGCGACGTCGACTACATACCGCTCGACCTGGCGAGAGAGACGCACTCCATGCTCCGGCGCGTATACTCGCTGAGCGGCGGAGAGCCTGATGCACTGGAATACGACGAGTTCTCCGGCGCCCACGAGTTCCACTTCGAGGCGGCGCTGCCGTTCGTTAGCAGGTGGACCGGCGCGCGGGAGCTTGCGGAAGCCGGAGGGAGATGAGGGTATGGCGAACCCAACACTGGCAATAGACGGCGGTCCCAAGGCGGTAACGGCGTCCGTCGACGACTCGTGGCCGAAGGTCGGATCGCTGGAGAAGGAGTACGTCAACCGCGTGGTCGACAACTACGACAGCGCGTACGACGAGATCGACAGGTTCGAGGAGGAGTTCCGCGAGTTCGTCGGCGCCAGGTACGCCGTGGCCATGTGCAACGGGACGGCGACCATCCACTCGGCGGTCTTCGCCGCCGGGGCCCGCCAGGGCCGGGAGGTGATCGTGCCATCGGTGACGTGGCACGCGAGCATCTCGCCCATCCTCCACTGCGGCGCGACGCCGATATTCTGCGACGTGGATCCCGATACGTACTGCGCGGACCCGGCCGACGTGCGGTCGAAGATCACACCGGACACCTGCGCCATCGTCGTCACACACACCTACGGCAACCCGGCGGACATGGACGGCTTTCTCGATATCGTCGACGGCACCGATATCAAGCTGATCGAGGACGCGTCCCATGCCCACGGCGCGACCTGGGGCGGGCGGCAGGTCGGCTCGATAGGCGACATAGGGTGCTTCAGTCTACAGTCCAGCAAGGCGGTCTCGGGCATCGAGGCGGGCGTCGCGACGACCGACGACCCTGCCCTGTACGACAGGATGCTCGCGCTGGGGCAGTATGGCCGCGTCGAGAAGCTGGCGCAGACCGGCGAGTTCGCCGACCTGCACAACATGGGTCTAGGCGTGAAGTACCGGGCGAACCCGCTGGCAATGGCCATGGCACGCGCCCAGATGACCAGGCTTCCCGGGCTGAACGAGGCCCGGCGCAGGTGGTTCCAGCAGCTCGACGACGCCCTGTACGAGATTCCGGGCGTCCAGTCCCAGGCGACCTACCCCAAGGCCACCCGGGGCGGGCTGCTGCTCTACGCCGGCACCATCGACGGGGACGCGATAGGCGCCCCGGTATCGATGATACTCAAGGCCCTCGTGGCCGAGGGCGTGCCCACCACGCCGGAGATCACGCCATACGGCTACGGGGCCATGCACCTGGAGCCGCTGTTCGGCGACTTCGACTTCGACGGCGTGGGCGGGCCGTGGGCCGACCTGCCCCAGGGCACGCGGAGGCCGATGGGACAGGGGTCGCTGCCGGTCAGCGAGAGCATCCACCAGACCCGCTTCTGGCTGACGACGCCGGTCGACCCCAGCCCCGAATGGGTAAGGCAGGTCGCGGAGGCATTCTCGAAAGTGGCCGCCAACGGAGCGCGGCTGACCGAGCTTGCTGAGTCGCAGCAGGGCGACAATTCCTGACCCGGAGGGAGACTTGCCAACACATCCGCTCCAGTTCTTCGACGCGAACTGCGGCTTCGGGCAGTACTACAACCCGCCGCCGGGCTACGATCCCAGCGCCCTCGCGCTGCTATCAAAGATGGACGAGGTCGGCATTGCCGAGGCTGCAACATACCACTTCAAGGCGCAGCAGTACGACTTCAGGGAGGGCAACGCCGTCCTGCTGGACGAGACCGCCGAGCACGACAGGCTCCACCCGGTGCTTATGATCGGGCCACACCACACTGGCGAGGCCCACTCGCCGGACGAGCTGGTCGAGCTCATGCGCCAGAACGACGCGCGCATACTCAAGATGTTCTTCGGCGTCCAGCCCTTCGTGCCCGGCCCAGATCCGTTCCTGATGGGTCCGATCTTCGACCGCGTCGCCGGGCATCGCCCGCTGCTGGTCCTCGACTACGCGGACATCCACCAGGTGCAGTTCGACTGGATAGTGGACATCCTGAACGAGTGGCCGGGCATCAAGGTGGTGCTGGTGCTGCCCAAGCTGGAGTACCACGAGCGGTACTTCTACGCGCTGTGGGAGCGGTACGACGGCTTCTTCCTGGAGCTGGCGGGCAACCAGACGATGGGCACGCTGGAGAAGATCGTCGAGCGCTTCGGCCCGACCAGGGTCGTCTACGGCTCCCGCTACCCCTACTTCACGCCTCTCCAGAGCATGCTGCAGATCGTATACGCGGGGATCGACGAGGAGGCGAAGAGGAAGATCGCGGGCGACAACATGAGGTCGCTCCTGAAGGACGTGACGCTGTGAACACACAGAGCGGTATTCTGCAACGGGCCCTGGCGGGGGATCTCCTGGAGGACGTGCTGATCATCGACGTGCACGTCCACTGGGGCAAGTGGCTGACGATGCACCTTCCTGCCGCGGAAGAGGGGATCGTGGCGGCGATGAGGCGGACTGGCGTCTCCAAGGCCTGCATCAACGGCATACTCAACCCCGACGTGGCGCAGGGCAACGACCAGGTGGCCGCAGCGGTGGCACGGCACCCGGACGACCTGATCGGGATCGCGGCGCTGAACCCGTACCAGCCCATGCCGATGGTAGACGAGCTTAAGCGGTGCATCGAAGAGCTTGGGATGAGGGGGCTGAAGGTCCACCAGATGGTGGCCGCGCCCGGATATACGCCATTCCCAATCGACCCGCTGGACGACGAGTGGACCAAGGTGTGGGCGTACCTGAACGAACACGAGCTGCCGGTGCTCTGGCACGGCGTGGTATCGGAGGAGGTCATCGCGCGGTTCCCCCGGGTGCCGTTTATGATGGCGCACGGCAGCAGCAGCCCGGGGACATTCTGGAGGATGGCCCTCTACCCGAACTTCCACATCGAGACGGCGTCGACGCAGAACACCCGCTGGTACCTGGCAGAGGCCATAGAAGCGCTCGGCCCAAAGAGGGTGTTGTGGGGCACGGACGCGCCGCTGGACGACTTCGCCCACAGGTGGGGGTTCGTGCTGGACAGCGACCTGACGGAGGACGAGCAGCGGCTGGTGCTGGGCGGCAACGCCGCGCGGCTGCTCAAGCTCTAGCCAGTGTTGACATTACATGTCAATCCGGGCGCATTTCATGTCATTCCGAGCGCAGCGAGGAATCTAAAGCGGCTGCTTACGATCCGAGGTGGACTTGTGGGCAGGGTCTCTAGATTCCTCACTTCGCTGCGCTACGTTCGGAATGACAGAGTGGGCGATTGCCGGGCTATAGGTCCCGTCCAGGTGTCTACAATACCTAGCCGTTTCGACCAGGTTGCGGTAATGTATCGGCGGCTCCACTCATGCCCGCCTGGCTGCGGGCAGGCGTAAACGGCCACACTGCAAGAGAGACAATGCGCACGGCAATCACAAGGTTGACGGACATCGCGAGACGGCTGACTGAGGCTCCGGCCTTCGAGTCCGCCATAATCGCCATCATCATCATCAACGGCGTCGTACTGGGGCTTGCGACCTCCGAGACGCTGGAACGGCAGTACGGCGACTTGCTGGCCATGGGGAACCACGTGGCGCTGGGGATATTCATCGCCGAGGCGCTGCTGAAGATGATCGCGTCGTCGCCGCGGGTGGCCGGGTACTTCCGCGACGGCTGGAACATCTTCGACTTCCTGATCATCGTGTTCGCGCTCATCCCGGCGACCGGCGAGCTGGCCATGGTCGCGCGGCTTGCCCGGCTGCTCCGGGTGCTGCGGCTGGTCTCGGCAATCAAGGACCTGCGCCTGATCGTCGCCGCGCTGGTGCGCTCGATTCCCAGCGTGGGGCACGTCCTCATGCTGATGAGCATCATCGTTTACATCTACGCCATCATCGGCTACCACCTGTTCAGCGAGCACGACCCGGAGAACTGGCGGACCCTGGGGATCTCGGTCCTGACGCTGTTCAACATCCTCACACTGGAGGGGTGGACGGTCGTCATGGCCACCGCGATGAAGATCAACCCGATGGCGTGGGTATACTTCGTCACCTTCGTGGTTATCGGCACTTTCGTGGTCATCAACCTATTCATCGCGATCATCATCAACAACCTGGACGAGGAGAAGCTCGATCGCCTAAGGGACCTGGAGCAGCCGGTGTCCCGCGAGGAGCTTCTGCGCGAGATACGCACCACGAGGGATGCTTTGCGCAGGCTCGAGCAGCGGATAGAGGACAGCTAGGAGCACGCATCGTGGCACGACTTTGTAACAGGCGAGTCCTGGGTTTCTGGCTGGCGTCGCTGCTGATGCTGGCGGCCCTGGCCTGTTCGGGCGGCGAAGAGGAAACCCCGTTCAGGGTCGGCGTGATGGAGTCCCTGACGGGGCCCGGCGAGACCTACGGCACCGTGGCGAGCCAGGCCAAGCAGATGGCGGTGGACGAGATCAACGCCGCTGGCGGGGTCAACGGCCGCATGATCGAGCTGGTGGTCGAGGACTCGAAGTGCGGCGCCCAGGACGCGATAGCCGCCTACAAGAAGCTGACCGAGGTCGAAGGGCTGAAGATCATACTGGGCACGTCGTGCAGCGGCGCGATGCTGGGAGCCGCCCCGCTGGCGGAGGCCGACGGGACCATCTTGTTCTCGGGGCTGGCGAGCAACCCGGATATCGCGAAGGCAGGCGACTATATCTTCCGCACCCAGATCAGCGACATCCAGGTGGGGATCGACACAGGGAACAGCCTGTGGGCCGACGGCGTCCGCACGCTGGCAACCATCACGGAGGCGACCGATTACGCGGAGGGCATAAGGCGCACGTCGGTCGCCCAGTTCGAGGAGCGCGGCGGCAACGTGGTGGCCGAGGAGCGGTACCAGCCGGACGTGACCGACTTCAGGTCGCAGCTTACGAAGCTGTTCGCTGCGAGTCCCGAGGCGCTGCACATCGCGCCGCAGTCGGAGTTCTCGGCAGGCACGATCATCAAGCAGGCCCGCGAGATGGGCTATGAGGGCCCCATATACGCCGAGACGGTCTCGGTGGGGACGACGGCGCTGGAGATCGCGGGCGACGCGGCGACGGGCATGAAGGCCATTACCGCCGACCTCGACCCGGACAATGAGAAGGCGCAGGAGGTCCTGAGGAACTTCAGGGAGCGCTACAACTACGTCACGCTGCCGTGGCACCTGGGGTCCGCGTACGACGACGTTTACATCACGGCCGAGTGCCTGAAGAAGACGGGCAACGATCAGGACGCGGACGGCTTCCGCGACTGCATGTACGAGATCACCTGGAGCGGCGCGATCGGCGACAACTACAGCTTCGACTCCGACGGCGAGGTAGTGGGCCTGTCCAGGGTGGTCGTCGAGGTGCTGCCGGTGGCCGAGCGGACACCGGACCGGAAGTACAAGGTCCTTGGACCCGCTCCGAGGCCGTAGAATCAAGAATACCCCGACCAGGTCATGCACGGCCCTATTGGCGGCGGTGGCCGTCTCGATTGTCATCGCGTCGGGCTGCGGTCTTATTTCAAGAGAGCAGCCCGAGACCACGCCATTGAAGATTGGCCTGCTGCTCGACTTCACCGGATCGCCGGAGGCGTCCGCGGATAGACAGAGAGCTTTCGATCTGGCGATCCGGCACATCAATGAGGGCGGAGGCGTGCTGGGGATGCCGGTCGGCGGTGCCGTTGCAGACGCCACTCGAGACCCTTCCACTGCCGTGGAGGCGGCCCGGCATCTTGTGGAGGTCGAGGGTGTCCATGCGATAGTGGGCCCCAACGCCAGCTCCGCGGCACTGCCGGTTGCACGGAGCATCTCCGCCGTCCTTCACGTCCCCACGGTCAGCCCCTCCGCCACCTCCCCGCAGCTGACCGATGTGGAGGACAATGACTACTTCTTCCGTACCGCGCTCTCCGATGCTGCACAGGGTCCGGTCCTTGCGCGTGTGACCCAGGACCTCGGTTTCGACAACGTTGGCTTGATCTACGAGGACGATGCCTACGGCAAGGGGCTGGCCGACGCCTTCCAGGAGTCCTGGGATGGGACGCTGCGAGTCGTCTCCGTCGACTCGTCCCAGGCAAGCCACATTTCGGAGCTGGAACGCAGCGCGAGCGCGGGAGCGCAGGCGTTGGTTGTCATAGCCTTCGAGGGCCAGGCCCTGTCCATAGTTCGCGAGGCCTTCGATGAGGGCATATACAGCCAGTTCGTCTTTGGCGATGCGTCCAAGCGAATAAGCCTCGTCAGGGAGATTGGCGGAGAGAAGTTGGGCGGCATGCACGGGACCGCCGGGGCGTCCGCTCCCGACAACCCCGCTACCGCCGGCTGGGAGGCCGCCTTCATTGCCGAATACGGGGAGCTGCCCGTTCTCGCCTACGTCAAGGAGACCTACGACGCGACCATCGCCCTCGCCCTCGCCGCACAGGCTGCGGGGAGTGTCGACGGAGCTGCAATCCGCGATCGACTGCGGGAAGTCGGAGGACCACCCGGCCGGGTCGTAACGGGTACGCCCGCGGGAGTCGCCGATGGTCTGTCCTCGCTTGCCGAGGGGCAGGAGATCGACTATGACGGCGCTGCCAGCACGCTGGACTGGGACGAGAACGGCGACCTCAGCCGGGGCTACATAGGAACGTGGCGGTTCACGTCTGACGGACGAATCGAAGAGCTCGACACGGTGACTTACGTAAGGGGGCGGTAGCACGCACTCGCGCAGCGGTGTGCAAGGCTGAACCACAATCAACATTGGAGTGCTGAGATGAACGCTGTACCTACACGCACGACCCTGGCGAAGACCGAAGCCCGCGCCGCGAACGGCATGGTCGCTACCAAGGATGTCCACGCGACGAGAGCGGGCGTGCAGATGCTGGAGATGGGCGGCAACGCGGTGGATGCCGCGGTGGCGGCCTGCTTTGCAATCGGGGTGGTCGAACCGGCGTCGAGTGGCATTGGCGGCGGGGGCTACCTAGTCTACCAGGTTGGCGAGCGCGGAGGTGTGGTCGGGTTCCCAATGAAGGGCCCCCTGGCGGCCCGGCCCGACATGTACGAACTCTCGGGGGAGACTTCGGTCGGCAACTTCGGATGGGCCGGAGTCCTGGGCGACGAGAACCTGGACGGGCCGCGGTCGATAGCGGTGCCCGGCGCGGTCGCAGGGCTCTGCGAGGCCCACAGGCTGCTGGGCAGGCTGCCGCTCGAGGACGTGGTCGCCCCGGCGGTGTCGCTGGCGCGGGAGGGACACTCGCCCGGTTGGCACAGCATGTACTCGCTCGGGCTGATGGCGCCGAGGCTGTTCGAGTTCGACGAGCTTCGCAGCATCTTCATGCCGGACGGCAAGTTCCCGTCGGGCGACCTCACCACCCCTGCTCTCCTCCGCCAGCCGGGGCTGGCCGACGTGCTGGAGGCGATAGGACGCCAGGGGCCCTCGGCCTTCTACTCCGGCGTCGTCGCCCGCGCGATCACGTCCGACATCGAGGCTAGCGGCGGGATCGTCTCGGGGCAGGACCTGGCCGAGTACCGCCCGTTCGTGTGGGAGCGAGGGCTGGAGTTCGCCTACTCGGGGCATACCGTGCGGGTGCCGCCGTTCGCGTGTGCGGGGACGACCTCGGCGATGACGCTGCGTGTTCTGGACGACTTCGACGTGAGCTCGATGGGCCACAACTCCGCCGACGCGCTCCACGCCTATATCTGGGCCGCGCGCCTGGCGTACGCGGACCGGTTCGAGTACATGGCCGACCCGGCCTTCGTCGACGTGCCGTGGGAGGGACTGGTCTCGGACGGATACACAGACATGCGGCAGGGCCTCATCGACCCGGACCGCCTGGGCGACATCGAGCCCGGCGACCCGTGGGCGTTCGATTCCGGTACGCCTGGCGAGAGGCTGCCGGGCAGCCTTCCAGCCCTCGACTCCGGGACGACGCACCTGTGCGCGATGGACTCCGAGGGCAACGCAGTCTCGCTGACCAACACACTGATGGGCGGGTTCGGGTCAGGGTTCGTACCGAAGGGCACCGGCGTGGTGATGAACAACGGGATGATGTGGTTCGACCCAGTCCCGGGGCGGGTCAACTCGATCAAGCCGGGCAAGTATCCCCTCAACAACATGACCCCGGCGCTGGTGTTGGGGCCGGACGGGGTGCGGATGGCTGTCGGTGCGTCGGGCGGACGGCGGATTACGAACTGCGTCACCCAGCTCATATCCAAGGTGGTCGACTTCCGCATGGGGCCGCAGGAAGCGATCGACTCGCCCCGCGTGGACTGCTCGCTGGCGGTGACCAGCGTCGACCCGCGAATGCCGTCCGACGTGGTCGCGGAGCTCGAAGGCCGCGGGCACCGGATCTACGTCATCGGCGACGACCACGTGCAGGGAGGATTCGCCGGGTTCGCGAGCCCGGTGGCCATCGTCCATGACGACGAAGCAGGCTTCCGCGCCGGCGTGGACACCTTTCACTCAGCCTATGCAGCGGGGCTCTAGCCGGGAGCAGGACTCGATGCCGCACCCAGACACGGCCGTCGTCACCGGCGCGTTCAGCTATACCGGCAAGTACATCGCCCGGCGCCTGCTCGACGCGGGCGTGCGGGTGAAGACGCTGACGGGGCACCCGGACAGGGAGGACCCGTTCGGCGGTGCCGTCGAAGTTGCGCCGCTGGACTTCGCGGACAGGGACGGGCTGCGCCGGGCCATGGACGGCGCGGGCGTGCTGTACAACACCTACTGGGTGAGGTTCGCGCGGGGCGAGACGACCTTCGAGCGCGCCGTCGAGAACTCCAGCGCGCTGTTCGAGGCGGCCAGGGACGCGGGGGTGACTCGGATCGTCCACGTCTCCATCACCAACGCCGACTCGGGGTCGAGGCTGCCTTACTTCAGCGGCAAGGGGCGCGTGGAGGAGGCGCTGAAGGGCCTGGGCGTCCCCTACGCCATCGTCAGGCCGACGCTGGTCTTCGGCGCCGAGGACGTGCTGCTGAACAACATGGCGTGGGCCATCCGGCGCTTCCCGTTCTTTCCCATCGTCGGCAGCGGCGACTACCTCGTCCGGCCCATCTACGTCGACGACCTTGCCGCGCTGGCGGTGGCCGCCGGTTCCCGGACCGAGGACTCGGTAACCGACGCTGTCGGTCCCGAGACCCTGACCTTCGAGGCGCTGCTGCACCTGCTGGCCGCCGCGGTGGGGTCGAGCTGCAGATTCGTGCACACGTCACCCTCGATTAGCCTAGCGCTGACGAGGGTCGTCGGCATGCTGATCCGCGACGTCGTGCTGACACGGGACGAGATCGACGGGCTCTCGGCCAGCCTGTTGACGTCGGACGGGCCGTCGACAGGCGCGACCAGCATCAGCGAGTGGCTCGACGAGAACGCCGACGCGCTGGGGCGCAGCTACGTGTCGGAGCTGAGGCGGAACTTCCGACGATAGGGGATAAGGACCGCCCTCACCTTCGACAGGGTCAGGACAGGCTCCCGGCCATCTATCGTCGAGCGAAAAGGGAGTGGCCCCTATGTGCCAGGATCACGGCGAATTGGTACTATCAATTCTGTGAGGGATGATGTGGCCGGCGGGGAGGAGGGCAGCGAATGTACAACGCAGAAATCAGTCGTAATAATCCCGCCTGCTTTCTGTTCTTGGTCATTCAGTGCATGGGTATGGGCTTCCCCATGCCGGGCCATGAGGGCATACCCGGCCCTGGTGGAAAGGGATATACCAAAGAGGACGCGGCAGTGGACGCCGTCAACAGGATTGTGGACACGCTATCCCAGCGCTGCTCTTCGGGCATGGATGTCCGGGACTACTTCCACATCGGCATTCTCGGCTTTACAACCAAGGGAAAACTCAGGATGGGGGGCGATCTCCAAATCAACAACTATCTCGCCGGGACTACGCCGGAGCAACCGTTCCTGCCCATTAGCAAGGTGGTGGAGGTGGCGGATATCCAGGAAAGGCAGGTGAAGGAGAACATCGGCGGCGGCGAAATCGTTGAGGTCACGCGACGGATGCCGGTCTGGTTGCGGCGCAGCACGAGATCAAAGAATTGGGACCCCATATGCGGAATGCTGCGATTTGTGGAAAGCCCGCTGAGGGATTGGATTGATCAGCATCCCGACTCCTACCCGCCCATTGTCATCATCATTTGCGACGGATGGTCCTCCGACGGAATTCCACAGGAGGAGGCGGAGAGTATCAAGAACCTGCGGACCACGGACGGTAACGTGCTGTTGTTCGCCGTACACATTTCTGACGACGAGAAAAAGGTACCCACCCACTTCCCAAACCGGGAACAGGGCCTGATCTCTATGGGGGAGGGCGCAGACGATTCGAAGATGATGTTCCGTATGACCTCGGTCCTGCCGGAGGGCGCCCGTCAGGCAGCGGCCAGCCTGGGCTTCACCGTGGACGAAGACTCCCGCGGGTTCGTCCTGAACGCCGATGCGGTTTCCCTGGCCCAGTTCATGGATATCGGGACCAGGGGCGTCTCCAGCCTGCGCTAGGCCCGTTTCTACCTGATTACGCTGGGTATGCTGTGCTGGAGTCTAGTGCAGGCGTCCGGGCGAAGAATCGCCAGTCCATTCGGCATGGTTGGACGGGAGTCACCCTAGCCCCGGTCCTCTCCCGTCAAGGCAGAGGGAGTGGGAGTCTTGACATCGCAGGGCTCGGGGGGCACGCTCTAGGCCATTCCTGCGGAACGACTGGAGGCATTCCATGTATACGACCGATATGTATGAGGGCATGATTGCCGAGACGATCACGATCAGGGGCCACGGCGGCGACGTCATAAACGCGTACCTGGCGAGGCCGCTGGGGCCTGGGCCGCACCCGGGCATGGTGCTGGCGCACCACATGCCGGGGTGGGACGAGTGGTACCGGGAGACGGCCCGCAAATTCGCGCACCACGGCTACGCGACCATCTCGCCCGACCTGTACCACCGCGTCGGGCAGGGCACGCCGGACGACGTGGCGGCGAGGGCTCGGTCCGAGGGCGGCGCGGACGATGAGGAGGTAGTGGGCGACCTCGCCGCGTCGATGGACTACCTGCGCTCGCTCCCCAGCTCCAGTGGTAAGGTCGGCTCGTTCGGGACGTGCTCGGGCGGCCGCCACGTGCTGCTGGCGGCGTCGCGGGTGACGGGGTTCGACGCGGTGGTCGACTGCTGGGGCGGGCGAGTCGTGATGTCTGACGCCGAGCTGACGCCGAAGACGCCGGTCGCGCCGATCGACTATACCGCCGACCTGTCGTGCCCGGTGCTGGGGCTGTTCGGCGAGGAGGACGCGGCGCCGTCGCCGGAGCAGGTGGCGGTCCACGAGGAGGCGCTGAAGCGGCACGGCAAGGAGTACGAGTTCCACATGTACCCGGATGCGGGCCACGGGTTCTTCTACTACGACCGGGCGGTGTACTGCCAGGAGCAGGCGGTGGACGGGTGGCAGAAGGTGTTTGCGTTCCTGGGGAAGCATCTGGGGTAGGGGCTTACCTATGGCATCCTCTCCCTCGATGGGAGAGGATTGAGGTGAGGGTGAAAGGGGTCTGCGGGGGCTCCCCTCATCCTAACCTTCTCCCGCCAGGGGAGAAGGGACTTCGGAAGCACCCGCCGAGGAGGAGCGCGATGTGTACGATGATTACTGAGCAGGCTGGGATAACGGGGAGCGGCAAGGGGACGCCCGGGTGGATCAGCGTGGACCGGGTGAACGTGTCGTATGACCACCCGGCGCATATGACGATAGAGCACACGCTGAACATCGACTTCGTCGACCGGTCCGGGACGCTCGGCGACCGGGTGGCGGTGGAGCTGACGCGGGAGTCGGCGCGCCGGCTCGTGGACCTGATCGGGGTTGCGCTGGAGCGGGGCGCCGAGGTCGACGGCCCGGAGTCCGCGGCGGCGGATTAGTGGCCGGAATACGTGGAGGTGGGGGTTGGCCGGCGTGACCAGCACCCCCGTTTATCCACGATTGGACGGAGTGCTGCGGGGGCAGGGCGGGTTTCAAACCCGCCCCTACAGGCGAGGGAAGATGGGGATACGGATCAGGGAGGCTGTGCCGGCGGACGCGGGCGGTATTACGAGGGTCCACATCGACACTTGGCGGACGTCGTATGCCGGCATCGTGCCGGACGAGCACCTGGCCGGGCTCTCGTACAGTAGGAGGGAGCCAGTTTGGGTGCAGATCCTCACGAGGGACGCGCCTGCCGAGTGCAATTTCGTGGCCGAGACGGAGGGCGGCGAGGTCGTCGGCTTCGCCGGTGGAGGGCCAGAGCGGGAGGGCGACGAGGTCTACCGGGGCGAGCTGTACGCCATCTACCTGCTGCAGGAGCACCAGGGCAGGGGAATTGGACGCCGCCTGGCGTGTGCCGTGGCTCAGGGGCTGCTGTCGTCCGGCTTCGACTCGATGCTGCTGTGGGTACTGGAGGACAATCGCCGCGCCCGGCGGTTCTACGAGTCGCTGGGGGGCGCCGTGGTAGGCCGGAAGAGCATCGAGATTGGTGGCGCGGCGCTGGTAGAGGTATCCTATGGGTGGAGGGATATTACCGGCCTGGCGGGCAGGTAGGTGCGGCGGAGCACTGCCCTTCGACAAGCTCAGGGCGAACGATTTAACGCGGGGGACAGGAAATGAACTTCGAGCTGGCCGTGATACGGGTGGTGCACATACTGGTCGGGGTGATCTGGGCGGGGTCCGCCATCTTCATGGCGGCGGTCCTGGACCCTCGGCTGAGGGCCCTTGGGCCCGACGTTCACCGGAGGGTGACGGAGGCGCTCTACCTGCCGCTTCGATTCGTGCTCGAGGGAGGCGGGGCCATCACGATCCTGGTCGGGATAGCCCTCGTGTTCAGGCTGCAGCGGATCGACGACCTGCTCGACACGAACTGGGGCTGGGCCATCACGATCGGGCTGGTGACGTCGGTGATCGCGCACACGACGGGCGTGCTGGCGCTGTCGTCGCTGAAGAAACTGCGGGGCGCTGAGGAGGAAGGCGACGCGAGACGGCTGTTGGACCGGGCGACGACGCTTGCCCGCATGACGGCGGTGCTTGTTACGGTGGCCGTGGTCACGATGGCGGCGGCGCGGTTCGTCGGCTGAAGGCCCGGACACATCCGCTGTTCCTGCGATGGCAGAGCCTGCCCCGTATTCGATACGTGGAACCCAGAGATGGGGCTTGGTAGCTTAGGGCGAACGACCGAGAGTTTCGTCGGTGACGTGCGTGGTCGCCCAAATGAGGCTAGGAGGCATTGAGCGCTTCCCGCCGGATTGAACGAGTGAGATCCTGCCGGGCGCCGAACGCCTGGGCCCGGCGGGATGAGGGGCCAATGCCAGGCTACCGCAGCTACAAAGGCGCTGGGAGGGAGCGTCTCAAACCTGCCCCTACGGGGCGACCTCTCGCGGGCCGTATGTGTCAGTTGACAGCACTGGCGTGAGGCCCTTAGAATTGTTAGTCGGGCGCATCCGGCACGGCCTTAACCGCACGAATGGGGCGGTTGCACGTGCCGGTATTTGTGTGCGCAATATCGTCACTTTCCGGTGGAGGCTGAGTTGGCAACAGAGGTTATGCTGTGGGGGCCGCCCGTAGTTCCCAGCGGTCCCCTGGATGAGTCCTTCAGGGACGACATGCAGGTCTGGATGCGCAAGTGCGTCGATGCCGGCGTATCCAGGATAATTGGAGGGGACAGGACCCTCACCCTGACCGAGGTAGCCCGAGAAAACGGCATCGACGTTCACCCCTACGTCAACTACAACTCCTTCCCTCGCCACGGCTGGGCCCGGGTGACCTGGGGCTGGTCGCTGGACTTTCTCCGACCGCCCGTCGACGCACCCGAGGCGAGGGCCATTCTTGAGGCCCACAGCCCGATCTACGACAACCCCAAGGTCGACACCTCGATGACTGACTTCGCCCGGGCGCATCCTGAGTACAGGAGCTTCACCCGGGACCGTTCCTATACCCTTCAGCCCGGACAGGACCTCTATCTCAGCCTGGCATTTCCAGAAGTCAGGGCGGAGCAGAGCAAGCAGTTCGTGGATGCCCTGGTGGAGGCGGACGGGAGCGGAGTGCAGGTCGAGTTCGTTCTGGGTAACGAGGACGAGAACGGCGTCGTGACATACGGTTACGAGGAAGCTGTCGCGTCCAAGTTCGAGGAGGCGTACGGGAAGGACCCCCAGGAGATCCCGAACGACAATCCTGACTGGGTGCAATTCCGGGCCGACTACGTTACCCGCTACATGGTCGAGGCGCGTGACGCCGTGAAGGCCGCGAGGCCCGACGCCGTGTTCTCCGCGACGATGATCGCGGGCGAGCCGGGCGACTACGTCAAGCTGCTCCACGACTGGCCCGCATGGGTGGACGCCGGAGCATTCGACGAGCTCTTCTTCTGGTTCCGCACAAACAATGACCTGGATGCGCTGGCGAGGCAGATGAGGCACGCTGCGGACGTCGTCAACGGACGCTGCCGGGTCATCGCCGAGCTGTCCTGCTACCACCCGAACAGCTTCCAGAAGCCCGAGTTGATGCTGGAGGCCGGACGTATCGCGAAGGACAACGGCGCGGACGCCGTGGGCATATACCGGACCCACGGGGTCGAGCAGCTGGACTTCTGGCACGTATTGGAGAAGTTCGGCCGCATGTAGCGAATCGCTCGTCTGCATCTTCCTGCCCCATCAATTGGTCGGAGGACTAGACGCGCAACTTACAGAGCCAATAACAAATTGGAGAAGTCCCGGGTAATCCCCGCAAAACTTAGGAGGTAGAGTAGAAGATGGGACTTAATCTATTGAGGTGGAGGTCAGTGGCCATCGTCGCAGCGATTGCGGCTTTGGTCTTCGCAGTGGCCTGCGGCAGCGATGAGCCGGAGCCGGCACCAGCGGTCGACACGGCCAAGCTGATCCAGGACGCGGTCGCGAGTGCACAGAGCGCCAGCGCGGCCGAGATACAGAAGTCGGTATCGGCAGCCATCGCTGCGCAGCCCCAGGGCGCCAGCGCGGCTGAGATACAGAAGCTGGTTTCGGACTCCGTCACGTCCGCCATCGCAGCACAGCCCGCGGGCCTGACGCGCGCGGACGTCGAGGCCATCGTGAGCCAGTCGACGGCGGGGCAGCTCTCCGCGGCCGACGTGAAGGCGATCGTCGACCAGTCCGTCCGGGCACTGCCCGCGCCTGAGATCGACGTGAACCAGCTCAGCAGCCTCGTCAACTCGGCGGTTGCCGATGCGGTGCCCGAGGGCGTCAGCGCTGACGAGATCAGCAGTATCGTCCAGGCCCAGGTGAGCGCCGGACTTGCCGGCTCGCTTACGCGGGGCGACGTCGAGGACCTGGTTGCCAAGGCCGTCGAGGATGCGGTCGGTGACCAGCTCACCGCCGACCAGGTGACGAACATTGTGAACGCGTCTCTCGTCGCCACGAACCAGGCGATCGAGAATGCGGCGTCCGAGGCCGCCCAGGCTGCAGCGGCAGCTTCGGCTGCGCAGACGGCTGCCTCGGCAGCCCAGATGTCCGCGCAGGACGCGGTCATGGTTGCCAAGGACGCCCAGGCCGCAGCGGCAGCCGCGGGCTATCCCGAGTCGATCACCATCGCCGTAGGCGCACTGCCGGCCAACCTCGTTGCCAACGTGATTCCGTCGCTGCAGAGCCGGATCACATCGCGCCTGATCTACGGGCAGCTGGCGGCCCTGAACGACGCGACGGGCCAGATCGAGCCCGAGCTCGCTGAGTCCTACGGCTTCGTGCCGGGCAGCACCGACACCGTGGAGCTGAAGCTCAAGCAGAACATTATGTTCCACAACGGCGAGCATCTCGATGCTCACGGGCTGCTGAAGAGCTACGAGTTGATGATGTCCGAGACCGCCGAGGTCGCATGGTCCTTCCGGGGGCTGGACGACTTCGTGGACCCGGCCGACAGGATCGGGACGCTGCACGACGCAGTTACGGTCGTCGACGACTACACACTGCACTTCAAGCTGCGGCAGCCGGTCGACAGGTGGGCAAACGCCTTCACCTACATGCCGCTTCCCCCGGCCCACCTTGAAGAGATTGGCCCGGCCGGTTACTCGGAGGAGCCGGTCGGTACCGGCCCCTACAAGTTCGTGGAGTGGGAGCGCGACAACTACATCCAGCTGACCCGCTGGGACGACTATCCCGGTCCGAAGCCGGTAATCAAGGACATCCGCATCAGGCACGTGCCGGAGGCGGCGGTCCGCGTGGCCGGTCTGCGCGCGGGTGAGTTCGACGTGATCACGGCTGCTCCGCCCGAAAACGTACCTGGGCTCATTTCCGAGGGCTTCCAGATCTTCGTGGGCGACAGCACGCAGAGCATGTACATCGGCTTCAACATCTACGGTCGGTTCGAGCCCATGGCGGACGTGCGAGTCCGGCAGGCCCTGCTGTATGCCGTGGACATGGACGCAATGTACGAGACGATCGCGGGCGGATACGGGACGAGGCTGCAGTGCCAGATCGTTGCGCCGGGCGGATTCGGCTATAACGAGGACCTGGTCGGCCGGTACGACTACGATCCGGAGAAGGCCCGCGAGCTGCTGGCCGAGGCCGGCTACGCAGACGGCCTGACGATTCCGGCTTCCGTGACGAACGCCCGCTACTTCAGGGACAGGCCGCTGATGGACGCCATCGTGTCCCAGTGGGCGCAGGTCGGCGTGACCGTGGACCTTGCCTACCTGGAGTCGTCCGAATGGCTCCAGCAGCTGATCAACCAGACGCTGCCGGACGGCGCGATGAACATCGGCCTGAACTGGTACCTGGCTGACAACACGACGAGCATGTGGGGCAACGGCCTGGCCGACCCTGCTTTCAAGGAGATGGTCGACGCCAAGCGGGTGATGACCGACACGGTAGCCCGCGAGGCGGAGGTCAAGAGGATCGCGGCGCATATCTGCGACAACGCGCAGGCGCTGCACGCCTACACGATTCCGTCGGTCCTGGCCTTCGGCCCGAACATGCCGGGGATAACCGCCTCGATCTCCTTCGAGCTGAAGATTCCTTCCGAGTAGAACCTGGAGCAGGAATAGCTTAGGAACTGGGAGGGCGGCGGCCGCGTGGCTCCGCCCTCCCAGGGACACTACCTCTCATCCGAAAGGCGAGAGGTTCCCAACTCCCCCTCTCTTTCAGAAGCGGAGAGAGAGCCCCGGAACGGTCAAGTGAGGCTATACTCCTAGAATGACTGCGTTCATAGTGCGCCGCCTCCTGCAGGCGGCCCTCGTGGTTGTCGGCGTTGTGACTCTCGTTTTCTTTCTGATCCGCGTCTCGGGCGATCCCGCGAGCCTTGGGGTCAGCCTGGAGGAGAACAGGACCCAGGAGGAGATCGAGGCTGAGTACAGGCGCGTGCAGAAGCAGCTTGGCCTGGACAGGCACATCCTGATCCAGTACGTGCTTTTCTGGGGGCGTGCGGCCCGCGGAGATTTCGGTTTCTCGTTCAGGTACAGCATCCCGGCGACGGAGCTCATCATCCAGCGATTGCCCAACAGCCTCAGGCTTGGGCTCCTGGCAGCGGTCTTCGGGCTCGCTGCCGGGCTTCCCCTCGGGATAGCCGCGGCCCTGAAGAGGGGATCGATAATCGACAACCTTGCGACGGGTGTGTCCGTATTCGGCTTCGTTGTGCCCCAGTTCTGGCTTGCGATTGTCCTGATAATCATCTTCTCGGTGCACCTTGGATGGCTGCCGACGTCCGGAACGGGTTCGTGGAAGCACATAATCCTCCCGGCGTTCACACTCTCGCTTGGCCTGGTCGCAACGGTCGCGAGGATGAGCCGGTCGGGTATGCTGGAGGCCCTCAGCCAGGACTATGTACGGACGGCGAGGGCCAAGGGCCTGAGCGAGAGGCTGGTGGTCTTCAGGCACGCCCTGCGGAACGGGAGCATCTCGGTAATCACGGTAGTAGTGTCCTCCCTGCCGCACCTGCTCGGCACAGTTGTGGTCGTTGAGGTGGTGTTCGCATGGCCTGGCGTGGGCAACCTGATGGCGCAGGCAGTCAACAACCGGGACTACCCCGTGGTTTTCCTGGACGTCCTGCTGTTTGGGACGCTTACGGTGCTCGTCTTCCTGATTATGGACCTGCTCTACGCTGTGGTAGATCCGCGGATACGGCACAGGTAGCGTCATGAGCGAGCTGGCAGGAACACTCGATACCATCGCCGAACGGCGCCGCGTACACGGCATGAGCGTGTGGCGGAAGATGTGGGTGCACCGCATGGGTATCGTCGGCATAGCCATCATGCTCGCCTTCGTAATCGGGGCGCTCTTCGGCACGTGGCTTGCTCCCAAGGACCCCGTCGCTATCGACCTCCGGAAAGAGAAGGTCCTGGCGAAGCCCGTTTGGGTAGATACAGTGGAAGGCGTCGGAATCCTGGGTACCGACAACCTCGGCCGGGACGTTCTGAGCAGGATGTTGGTAGGGTCCAGGCTGTCCCTGATCGTCGCCTTCTCGGCAGTGGTGATAGGAGTAACGTCCGGAGTGTTCCTCGGGCTCCTGACCGGCTACCGAGGAGGGATCGTCGACGACGTGATCATGCGAATCGCCGACACACAAACGGCCATACCCTTCCTGGTTCTGCTAATTGCAGTCATTGCCTTCCTACGGGACTTCCAGCTGCCGTTCGTCCCATCCGACCAGAACGAGCTGGCCAAGATGATCGTCTTCCTCGGAATAGGGGGATGGGTCGGCTTCGCGCGGCTGATACGTGGCGAGGTGCTGAGCCTGCGGGAGAGGGACTACGTGCAGGCGGCCCGGTCGCTTGGCGCGAGCGACCTGCGGGTCATGCTCCGCCACATCATGCCGAATGCCATCCAGCCGGTCATCGTCGCCGCGAGCCTGTCATTCGGAGGGGTCATCCTCACCGAGGCGGCGCTCAGCTTCCTTGGACTAGGCGTCAACACGCTAGTGCCGACGTGGGGCAAGATGATCGCCGACTCCCGCGACTACATGACGGTCGCGTGGCACCTGAGCTTCCCGGCCGTCGCCATCATGCTGGTCGTGCTTGCCGCGAACCTGTTGGGCGACTGGCTGCGCGACATCCTGGACCCGCGCCTGAGGGGCCGCCAGGGCTGACGAGTCTTCGACGAGTTCAGGTAGGCGTCCTACCTCCTCCCGCCAATGGAACCCTCTCGACGGAGGAGTCGGGGAGGGCGGGTTTCAAACCCGCCCCTACGGAGTGGCCCGGCGGGCTATCTCACAGCGATCACCAATGCCGGTTGCCACCGGTGCCACAATCACCGAAAGTGGCACTGCCCGCTGCCACTGGTTGACGGCACCAACCTGGGATGGGTTCCCGCCTTCGCGGGAACGACGATCTAACAGGGAGGGGCTGCTACCTGATGATGCCCTCACGCAGGGAGTGGACCAGGTGGTGTATTTCGTCCTCGGTGTTGAAGCCGGCGACGGAGATGCGCATGCCGGAGTGGCCTATGCGCAGCGGCGCGGAGAGCCACTGGGCCTTGACGAGGATGTTCTTCTCCGAGTCGAGCCACGCGACCAGGCCCTGCAGGTCCTCGTCGCTGAAGCCGTCGAAGGTGAGCGTGGTCACGCCCGCCGACTTGCCGGGCTCCATCGGCGTCAGGACGTTGATGCCGGGCGTGTCGATCATCGCCTCCCGCAGGATCCTGGACAGCCCGGCCACGTGGTCGCGGATGACATCGAGGCCCACGTCCATCAGCGTGCGCACGGCCGTGCCCAGACCGATCACGAGCGGGTGGTTGTAGGTGCCGAACTCAGCCCTGGCGCGGGCTGTCGGCTCATCCGGCGGCGCGCCCGGCATGCTCCATGAGCCCACGTCGGGCGTGAAGTAGGGCCTGAAGCCGTTGGTGTGGTCAGGCGCAACCCAGACGTAGCCGCTGCCCATGGGCCCGAGCAGCCACTTGGGGCCGGACCCGATGAGGTAGTCGCAGCCGAGGGCCTGCGCGTCGACGGGCATCTGGCCGACGGACTGGGCCGCGTCGACCAGGACGGGCACGCCCCTGTCGTGGGCTATGTCCACCGCCTCGCGGACGGGCATGATGCGGCCATTCGGCGAGGCCACGTGGCTTATCAGCATGAGCTTGGCGCGCTCGGTGACCGCGCCGTCGAGGGACTCCAGGAATTCGGCGTCGCTGTCGCCCGCGTCGACGACCTTTGCGACTACGCCGCGCTCCTGCTCTAGCCCACGCGAGGCGTCGGCGGTGCTGACGTGCTCTAGGTCCGTCGTAACGAACTCGTCGCCCTCCTGCCAGTCGACGTTGCGCAGTACCCGCTGCATTGAGCGGGTGGTGTTCGAGCCCAGACCCAGCTCGTCGGGCTGAACGTTCAGGAGCTCGGCAAGGCTGCCCCTCGCGGCCTCTTCCTTCTCCATGATGACCTGCTTGGTGGCAGGACGGGCCGGGCCGTGCATGGCCTCGTACTCCATCGACTCCCGGACCGCCTTCACCACTGACATCAGCGCCGGCCCGTACGTGCCGGTCTGGAAGTATCCAACCTCGTTAGTTACAGGGACCTGCTCCCTGAGACCCTTAAGCGACAGACTTGCCATTGAATCGACTCTCCTAATCGGTCAGTTTCTGGACGTATCGGCGAACTATACCAGATAGGCGCCGCAAGGTGGCACGTACCGGCTGCCGCCGACAAGTTGAGGCCGCACCGGGGATGCAGAGGGATGAAGAGGGCGGTGTGGTACATTACGTGACCGGCGAATATAGGAGGCGAATGTAGTGAACGATTCGCAGCTCGACTTTGGGCCGCTCAGGGCGAGGACCGCGCCCGAGCCCACCCCGCTCCCCGGGGCGAGGAAGGAGATGCCGAAGTACCCGTTCGTGATGTCCTACCCGGACCCGGCGAACCTGCCCATCATGGAGGCGCACGCCGCGATGGGGGAGGCACTGGCCGAGGTGGGGTCCACGGACTCGGTCTACCCCGATACGCAGGGCTATCCACCGCTCAGGGAGTTCATCGCGCAGCGGCTTGTGGAGCGGCGCGACTACTCGGTGGACCCCGACGACATCCTCCTTACTGAGGGCTCGGGGCAAGCCATCCACTTCGTGACCGAGGCGCTGGTCGACCCGGGCGACGTGGTCATAGTCGACGACTTCGTGTACGGCGGCACCCTCTGGTCGCTGAGGAGGTTCGGCGCGGACATCAGGGGCGTGGTCAGCGACGACGACGGGATGGCGCCGGGCGCGCTGGAGGAGGCCATCGACCAGTCCATAGCGGACGGCAAGCACCCCAAGATGATCTACCTGATCCCGACGTTCCAGAATCCCCAGACCTGGACGATGCCGGTGGAGCGCCGCCGCGAGATCGTCGAAGTGGCCGTGCGGAAGGGCGTGCCGATACTCGAGGACGACGGGATCGCCGAGTTCCGCTTCGAGGGCGAGCATGTGCCCGCGATGGCCGCTGACGACGACTCCGGGGTCGTCATCCATACGGGCACCTTCAGCAAGATCGTGGTGCCCGGCATGAGAATCGGCTATCTCATAGCCCAGCGCCAGTTCCTGGAGACTGTGATGCCTATCAAGGGGTCACGGGGCGTCACCCAGTACGGGGCGCTGGCCGTTCACCGCTTCGCTACCACGAGGCTGGACGACCACCTGGAGAGGATAAACGGCGTACTCAGATCACGGCGCGATGCGATGTTCGCATCCCTCGCCGAGAACTTCGGCACGACGGCGAACTGGGGGACGCCGGAAGGCGGGCTCTACACGTGGCTCACGATGCCCGACGACGTCGACCTGGTCGATGCCGCGGAGGCGGCGGCCGAGCGCGGGGTCACCTACGACCTGGGCACGAACTTCGCGACGGGCGACGACCCAGGGCGCAATAAGGCGCGGCTGTGCTTCAGCTTCAACAGCGAGGAGGAGATAGGGGAGGGCATCGCGCTGCTCGCAGATGCGGTAGCCGAGGCGGGATGACCTGTTCGAGGGCCGAGCGCTACCAGCAATTCTGGGCTAGCAGTCCGAGACTAGCCCGCCCAGGTGTCCCACATCCCCGATCCTCTTCAGCACGAAGTACCGAGGCGCCCCGCCAGCCATGCGGCCCTCCGGCCAGAACTCGATCTCGGTGATGGATGCGTTCCGCAGATCGTTGAACTCGTGCTGCCAGCGACTCCTGGCATCCATGCCGAGCGACCAATGGAGCGCCGCCTGGATCGTGCCCTCGTGACAGATGACGGCAACCCGTTGTCCAGGATGCCTGGCCACAGCCTCCTCGTGAAACTCGCGAACCCTCGCGCCGAACTGGGCCAGCGTCTCCCCATCCGCGCCGGCATGGTCGGGGTGCCACACGAGCAGGTCGGGGCGGCACCCGGGCGGTGTCTCGACGGTCATGTCCACTTCGAACTCGGCGAGCCTCCTGTCGACCACCACCTCCAGGCCCAGATGCTCGGCCACCGCTGCCGCCGTCTCCAGGGCGCGAGGCAGGTTGCTGGAGTATAGTGCGTCAATCGCTGGCCCTGAGGCAAGACTTGCGGCGAGGGCGGAAGCCTGGCGTCGCCCGAGTCCGCTCAGGGGAGCTTCCACGCCATAGAACCCTGTGTCGGGAGATCGCCTTGCCTGACCATGGCGCATAAGGACCAGCGTGGTCGGTCGGGAACGGGCATCTGCGGTATTCTGCAAATTGGGGTCCTTGGGCTCAGGGGCGACCCAGTTCTTGGGAAGTGCAATCCTAAGGCGGTTCCGCAAGGCGGTCAATCATGAGGACTCCCTCCCAACGTTAAGCGAAACGTGTTTACCGGTCTCATGAGACCGCCATATAATGCGCGCAGTCTAGGCATGAACCACAGAACGGGGTAGGCGAAGATGGGACTCGAAACGATCGCAATCCTGAGCCCCGGCGACATGGGCCACGGCGTCGGAAAGGCGCTGGCGGAACATGGGCACCGCGTGATCACGTGCCTGTCCGGCAGGAGCCAGCGCACCCGTGACCTTGCGGCTGCGGCCGGCTTCGCCGATGTCTCTCCTCTGGAAGAGATGGTCCGGGAGGCAGACTTGGTCATGTCCATCCTGGTGCCCGCCGAGGCTGTGGGCGTTGCGCGAGATGTTGCGGATGCGATGCGGGCCGCCGGAGTGTCGAGGCCGTTTGCGGACTGCAACGCCGTGTCGCCCAGGTTGGCTGCTGAGATGGCCTCGATCATCGGCGCGGCGGGTGGCGACTACATAGACGGCGGGATCGTCGGAGGCTCGCCGGCCAGGGGCGCGACCCCTCGCATCTACACGTCGGGCCCGAGCGCCGGGCTCATGGACGAGCTCGACGGGAAGGGTATCGCGATCAGGAACTTGGGGCCTGCCATCGATAGGGCGTCGGGGATGAAGATGTGCTACGCGTCTATGACGAAGGGGACGAACACGCTGCGGGTGGCGATGCTGACGGCGGCGTACTCGCTCGGGCTGTACGACGAGCTGATCGAGGAGCTTGAGTTCAGCCAGGGCGAGGCGCTCTCGGCGATGGAGTCGGGGATACCGGGGCTGCCGGCGAACTCGGGGCGGTGGATCGGCGAGATGGAGGAGATAGCGGAGACGTTCGAGGCGGCCGGGGTGACGCCCGGGTTCCACCAGGGCGCGGCGGAGATGTTCAGGCTGCTTGCGGCCACGCCGTTCGCGGACGAGAGCCCCGAGGACATCGACCGCAGCAGGACGCTGAAGGAGACGATCGAGGCGGCCGCCCAGCTGCTGACTGAGCGAGCGGGAGCCGCGGACTGAGGGTGAAGGTCGACTCTTCGCATGGGTGGGGCCGACCCCGCCCCAGGTCCTTCGTCGGCGACTCCTCAGGACGACATGGTGGGGGTAGCCGGGGGGCTGTTCTCAAAGCAGTGATGGCCAGATGAGTAAGTTAGCGCTGATTATCCGCCACGCCGGGCCGGAGACGCTGGCGGAGAACTACACCTCGACCCTTGTAGAACGCGGCTTCGAGTTGCGTCCACTCAACGTGTTCGAGGGCGCGCCGGAGTTCGAGGAGTTCGAGCCGCCCGGCCTCGAGGAGATCGACCTCGTCATCGCCCTTGGTGGCCCCCAGTCGGCGAACGACCGCTACCCGGCCCTCCGTGCCGAGCGGAGATTCTTCGCGGACGCAATGGCGTCGGGTGTGCCGGTGTTCGGGGTGTGCCTGGGCGCGCAGCTCATGTCTCGGACGCTGGGAGGCCAGGTGAGCCCGACGGGCGGGTACGAGTTCGGCCTTCGCAAGATGTGGGTCACCGCGGAGGGCAGCCGCGACCCGGTATTTTGCAAGCTGAGGGTGCCATTGGTCCCGACCCTGCACGGCGAGTGCTTTACGGTGCCGCCCGGCGCGGCCGAGCTTGCTTTCGGCTACATGCTGTGCCGCGACGGCACCTTCAGGAGGCAGAGCCTCGCGTTTCGATTCGGTAGTTCATACGGATTCCAGTTCGAGCCGCAGCTCACGCTGGATGAGCTGAAGGTGTGGAACCGGGAGCTGGCGGACGACTACGAGAAGATGGGGCCGCTGTTCGACCCGGCGTTTGAGGCCGACGCGAACCTGCGGGAGTTCGCGGGCTACGCGCCGACATACGAGGCGCAGTCGAGGGAGATGCTGGTCGCCTTTTGCGAGAACGCGGCCCTTATCTAACCGAGGAAATGGCGCAGGTGGGCGGCCTCCTCGATGAAGTGGCCGAGGTGTACGGTGGTGTTGTCGGAATTGAGGCTTGCCCAGATGGCGCTGGTCAGCCCCTCGTGGACCCGGTCCAGCTCGTCGGTGAACTGGCCCACCAGCTCCAGGTAGGGTTCGCCCAGAAGCTCCCTGACGTGGCGCTCGTTGGCGAAGCGCAGCGCAGCCCGCAGGTCCCCGTCGAGAGTCGGGTACACCTCGCGGACGTAGGCAAGGTCGTCCTGGCTCAGCGATGCCAGGCCGAGGAGCTCGGGCGGGACGCCGATGGAGTACAGGGAGGCCGTGAAGCTGATAGCGCGGGGAAGGGTCACTCCGCCAACTCCTCCGAGGGTGCGGCCGTAGCCGAACAGGCCAACGTGCAGGTTGCGCTCGCGCCGCCTGGGCACGTGGGCTGAGACGGCCCTGATGGCGTCGACGAGGCGGCGGACGTTCGCCTGGTACTCCTCGGTCGTCTTGTCGACTATCTCGCCGGCGCGCTCCGCGTCTATGGGCACAGGCTCGCCCCGCTCGCGGGCGCGGATCTGCGCGATCCCGCTGCGGACATCTTCCTCGGCATAGTCGTACTTGAACGCCGACTGGACGGTGAGGGTCTGGGCGGTCGGGTACTCTACGTCTGCCCTGTCCACGTTGATCGGGGTCAGGTGGCCCCGGAAGGGGACGGACCCCGCGCCGATGACCGGGTACAGAGGGATGCCCAGCTTGGTCTCGAGGTTGTGAAGCAGCAGCAGGGCTTCCTTCAGGACCAGCTCCGCGCCGACTATTCCGTAGTTCAGAGCCGGGTCGCTCCTGGCGAAGAAGACGCGCTGGTGGGGCAGGTCCCTGTCCCTCACGTACTCCTCGACGATCCGATCGCATCGGAGCAGGTTCTCCCTGTCCTCGATGAGCGGGATCATCCGGATGCGCTTCGGCAGGAATTCGCCGACCCAATCTTTGACGGACTGACCGTCGAGCAGGGTCTGATCCTCCTGCCCCACGACGACCTTCCGATAGTAGGCCTCGACGAGGGACACTTCTTCAGCCGAGGTCGTGAAGGGAAGGATGACCTCCTGGATGGGAGCGATGTCTTCATCGCCGTAGAAGCTCCGGGCCATGTCCATGGCTGAGGGCACGCTCTGCAGGGCTTCGACCAGGGACTTCCTCATGCCGCGCTCGATGCTCGGATTCGGCACGCGCAGGGTCAGGGCTATGTTGCTACCCAGCTGGTGTTCGTCCCGGAAGAAGTCGGGGTACCCGGTGAGGAGCTTGCGAACGACCTGGGTGTCGGCCTCCTTGCCCTCGGAGTCCCACATCTGCTCGTCGCAGCCCATGTCGAACACATTGACTGCCTCATCGACCTCCCCCTGGCCCCTGACCACCCCCCTGTCGTCGGCGAATGGCGCCGGCGTGGCGTTGTCGGGATGCTGGGTGCTCATCACCTTGGGCACTAAGTACATGGCGCGACTCCTAAGGACTGTACCGCGAGCGGGACCCTTTCTAGGCCGCTACGGCAACGCAACGGATTCTAACAGAAGGGACTTCGGCTACCACTCCCTGGCCGGTCAGCCCGGGCAGCTCTAGACCGGAGCGGGCGCGATGCCCACGGCGTCGAGGCGGTGCTTTGCCTCAGCGTAGACGTCGGCCCGCAGGGGGCCTCGGATCATGGCATCGATGTTCTCCCGCAGGTGTGCGGGGCTGGTCGTGCCAACAAGGTTGCAGTGGGCGTGTGGATGGCTCGCGACGAAGCGCAGGACGAATGCGGTGCGGCTCTCGCCATCCTCTCGCAGCTCGTCCAGGCCGGCATCCCGGAACGCCCTCCACTGGGACGGGCTGCCCTTGCCGAACCCGGGCTCGCCGAGCGCCACTCCAGACCTGATGAGGACGCCCGCGCCGGACTCGGCGGCCTTCGTGAGCCACTCCTCGTGACTCCGGTCGAGGGCGGAGTAGGGGAGCTGGAATATGTCGAACACGCCCCAGTCGATGAATGTGGGCAGGTCGGGCAGGTTGGTCGACGCGCCGATCCAGGAGACGAGGCCCTGGTCACGCATCTCGACCAGCGTCTCGACAGCGCCGGTCTCCTCGCAGTCACGGACGGTCGCGCCATGGAACTGCATGATGTCGATGCGGTCGGTCCGCAGGCGTTCGAGGCTCTCGTGGAGCCCGCGTAAGAGGTTATCGCGCGTCCAGACGTGCCCCGCGCCGGAGCAGCCGCATTTGGTGGCGACGGTGACGTCAGCGTACCTGTCGGAAATGGCTAGGCCGATCATCTCCTCGCTGTTGCCGTAGTCGTTGGCGGTGTCGATCAGGGTGATCCCGGAGTCGACGACGCGGCGCACCATGTCCCGATTCTGGCGTTCGGTCATGTGCTTACGATGGCCCGCGCCGTATCCCAGGCGTGTGACCTCTATGCCGGTCCTGCCGAGTACCGCGGTGGGCAGCTTCGTCACTTTGATTCTCCAGGGTCGTGCAGGGCCAGCTGGGCCAGTGCGAAGGCTCCCGCGATGCCGGAGTCGTCGCCTAGGGCGGGCGGGACGATGTAGTCGTCGATGGCGTCCACGGCTCCCTCCGCCACGCCGTAGCCCTGCAATATGTCGATGACACGGGTACGGAGCCTTGGGAAGAGGTGGCGCTGGCTCATCACACCGCCGCCCATGACTATCCGCTCCGGCGAGAGGATCACCGCGATGTTGGCGACTCCGTAAGCCAGGTACTCCGCTTCGAGGTCCCACCCAGGATGGTCTTTTGGCAGGGAGCCGGCGGGGGCGCCCCACCGGGCCTCCATCGCGGGGCCGGAGGCCAGTCCTTCGAGGCAGTCGCCGTGGTATGGGCACGTGCCGTCGAAGGGGTCGACGGCGCGGTCGTGGGGGATGCGTATGTGTCCCATCTCCGGGTGGCTTGCGCCGTGGAGCGGGCGGCCTTCTATGACTGCGCCCCCTCCGATGCCGGTTCCAACTGTGATGTAGACCAGGCTGCCGGCGGCGCCATGCTTCCCCCAGCGGTATTCGCCCAGGGCGGCCGCATTGACGTCGGTGTCGAACGTGACCGGCAGCTTGAGTTCCTGATTGACTGATCCGACGAGATCGAAGTTCCGCCAGCCCTGCTTGGGTGTCGATGTAATGTGGCCGTAGCTGGGCGAGCCGGTCCGCAGGTCGATCGGGCCGAAAGAGCCGATGCCGATGGCTGAGAGGGGTGTTTCCCGGTGATGCCGCGCGAGGAAGGCAACAATGCCCGACACGGTCTCGGGAGGGGTGGTCGTAGGTATTCGGATACGGTCCCGTATGTCGCTCGGCCACATGCCGACCGCACAGTCGACCTTGGTGCCGCCGGTCTCTATTGCGCCAAATAGCATGCTAGCGAGGTTCCCACAGCGTCACAGCTCGATCAAGCCTTCTCTTGCTCCGGCCCCGGCACCGCCTCGCCCTGCAACGTCTGCTCATACCGCCCAAGCGCCCAGAGAGGGAAGTAGTTGCGGTAGAGGTGGTACTTGATCATGAAGGCCGCGCTCAACTCGGGACCTTGCGAGTTGGCGCCGTCGAGCGGTTCGTACTTGTCGGGCCTTTCTCCCGGCCCGTAGCCGGGGAAGCCGCATCCCGTGAACTGCGGTTCATCCCATGTTCCGTCGTCTTGCTGGCGCCCCAGGAGGAATTCCACGCCTCGCCCTACCGACTCGTGCCTCGCTTCGCCTGCGGCTATCAGCGCTATCAGGGCCCACGAGGTCTGCGACGGTGTGCTCTCGCCCTGTCCCCGCAGTGTGGGGTCGGCATAGCTGACGCAGGTCTCGCCCCAGCCCCCGTCCGGGTTCTGGCGCGCCAGGAGCCAGTCGACCGCCCGGCGCACCCTGGGCTGCGTCATGTCCACCCCCAGCGCTTCGAGCGCCGGCAGCACAGCGCCGGTGCCGTAGATGTAGTTCACGCCCCAGCGTCCGAACCAGGGGCCGTCGTGCTCCTGCTGCTCCCAGATGTACGCGAGGCCCCGGCGGACCGCCGGGTGGTCAACTGGATACCCCAGCTTCGCGTACATCTCCAGTACGTGGGCGGTCACGTCGACGCTGGGCGGGTCGAGGAGCTCGCCAAAGTCGGCGAACGGGATCTTCGCCAGCTCGTTGGTGTCGTTGTTCCAGTCGAACGCTGCCCAACCGCCGTTCGAGCACTGCATCCCTGTCAGCCAGCTGACGGCACGGTCGACAGCCGCCGCACGCGCCCGCTCTCCGGCCTCGTCGCCCATCCTGGTGAACGCGAGATCCGTTGCGATAATGGCTGAGTCGTCGATGTCAGGGTAGTGGACGTTGTCGAACTCGAAGGCCCAGCCGCTGGGTTCGAGATGGGGCCTGTACACGGCCCAGTCGCCCTTGACGCGGATCTCCTCCTGGATGAGCCAGGCGGCGGCGCGCCTGATAGCAGGATGGCTCGACGGGACGCCGGAGTCCAGGAGGCCACGCATCGCCAGGCACGTATCCCACACCGGTGAGAGGCACGCCTGCACCCTGAGGGCATCGCCGTCTTCGGAGGGAAGGCTCCAGTTCCGCCTGAAGCCCTCCAGGCCTTTTGAGATGACGGGGTGGTCGAGTGGGTAGCCGAGGGCGCTCAAAGCTATTAGCGAATACACCCAGGGGGGCTGTATCCCCGCCCACGAGCCATCTGCTTCCTGGTGACTGACGATCCAATCTACGGCAGCTTTGATTGCCTTGTCCCTGCCGGGGATGAAGGGCAGATTGCGGTAGATGCGTATGGCCTTGTCCAGTACCAGGAATCCGCCCTTAAGCGAGAACGGTTTCGCCTTCCAGCGCGAAAGGGTGAAGGTGACGGGCCCCTCGGGGTAGAGCTCCTGTACCCAGGCGCCCTCTCGCGGGGGCCGTGTGGGATGGAGCGTGAGGATGATGGTCATGGGCACTATGGTCGCCCGCGCCCAGCTGGCGAAGCGGTAGATGTTGAAGGGCGCCCACTTCGGCAGCAGCATCATGTCAGGAGGCATGGCGGGCGTTCCCTTCCAGTCCCACTGGCCGAAGAGGGCGAGCCATATCTTCGTGAATACACGCGCCTTGGGCACACCTCCGCGTTCGAGGATAAAGTCCCGTGCCTTTGCCATGTGAGGCTCGTCAGGTGAATCTCCTGCGAGCTTGAGCGCGAAGTAGCACTCGATCGAGGTGCTGAGGTCTCCCGGGGCTCCGTAGTACATCCGCCATGAGCCATCGGCCGATTGCCTGCGGCGGATGTCCTCCGCTATGCGCGGGATTCGGTCCCCCTCGTCCGACCCCATGAAGTGCGTGAGCATGACGTACTCCGCCTCCATCGTCGGATTGGATTCCAGCTCTCCCCACCAGTACCCGTCCTCATGCTGGGTGCGTAGGAAGTACTGCTGGGTCCTTTCCAACGCCTCCCTGAGGCGGCTCTCCATGCCCTGATCGGCCAAATTCGACACCCCGGCTATGCCGCGCGCCGGCCAGGGTGTGCCACGGCGCCGGTCACAGCTGACGGGCGATGGCGGGCAGGATGCCTTCCACGGCCATCTGCAGGGCGCGTGAGGCTCTGCGCGACTTCAGCGCGAGCGGCAGGAAGCTCCTGGCCGCCGAAGGACGCGCTATCGCCCGGATGGCATGTGCCCACTCCCGCCGGCCTCCGTCGGCGATGATGGTCGCGATGAATGAAGGGAGCGGGTAGTAGGCTTCGTCCAGCACCGCCCGGATGCCGATGAGCGGGATGTCCCTCGACGCCGCCACGTCGGCTATCCAGCGTCCCTCCATGTCCACCACCAGCGCGCCGCTGCCGCTGTGTGCACGGCGCTTGGCCCTCGGCGTAAGGAGAGGTTCGTCCACTGTCAGGATTGCTCCCTCCAGCACCGAGAGTCCCGACTGGCGCAGCAGCATCGCCGCGCGGGTCGTATGAGGAGCTCCGGGGACCGCATCGCTCGCACCGTGCATGTAGGATGTCCCCACCACGAGCTCGCCCGGGTGGAGGTGAGGGTCGAGCGCCCCCGCGTATCCCAGGGAGACGAGCAGGCGGCACGGCGCGTTGTCGAGGAGGTCCGCTAGCTGCTCGCCCGCACTGCGCCCTATGCCCACGACGCTGGCGCGGGTGCGCTCGTTGCCGAAGCCCAGTCCTCCCAGCTCGCGCTGGGTCGGGGCAATCGTCAGGAGAGGAGCCGCGATGGCCTCGGTACCCATGTCACTTCGCCTGGTTGTCAGCCCGTGACGGCCGCTCCTGCCGGTCCTGGAAGGCCTCGAAGCGCTCAGCCGATGCAGCGGCGGTGTCGCGCCCGGTGAACTGCACGTCCGTGATGGTCCGGTAGGGGATGGAGACCTCGCGTCCGGTCTGGGTCTCGAACATCTGGGCAGACGGCTCCCCGGCGCGGCCGTTTCGGTTGAAGAGGTAGCCGGTCAGGGCGCCGCCGTCATTCGTATGGATGGTAACGTCGCCGCGGTAGTGGAAGGCCCGCTCTACGAGGTCTTCGACGTCGTTACCGGCCCCCCCGCGCGCAGCATGGGACTGCTGCTCGTTCATGTTCACAGCTTGCCGGTAAGCGTAGCAACCGTGGAGTCACGCAGACCGCGCCAGGTCGTGAACGTCGCGTCGATAGCCGACGGCTCGTATCCGCAGTGGACCATGCAGTCCTGGCACTGGCTGTTGCCGCTCGCCCGGCCGTACTCCTCCCAGGCCGTCTCTTCCATCAGCTCACGGAAGGTCGCGGCATACCCGTCCTGGAGGAGGTAGCACGGACGCTGCCAGCCGAATATCGTGTACAGCGGGTTGCCCCAGGGCGTGCATTCGTAATCGCGCTTGCCCATGAGGAACTGGAGGAACAGGGGCGACTGGTTGAAGCGCCAGCGCTTCTTCCTGCCGGCAAGGATGCTGGAGAAGAGCTGCTGAGTCCGTTCGCGCTCTAGGAAGGAGTCCTGGTCCGGCGCCTTGTCGTAGTTGAACCCCGGGGACACCATCATGCCCTCGACTTCCAGGTCCATCATGGCATCGAAGAAGTCGCGGACGCGCATGGGCTCAGCCGAGTTGAACAGCGTCGTATTGGTGGTGACCCGAAAACCGCGCTCGACTGCCTCGCGAATCGCCTCGACGGCGATGTCGTAGACCCCGTTCCTGCACACCGATGCGTCGTGCTCCTCTTGCAGGCCGTCCATGTGCACGCTGAAATTGAGCCTCTTGGAGGGATTGAAGACGTTCTCCTCCAGCTTCTGCTTGAGCAGCAGCGCGTTGGTGCAGAGGTAGACGTACTTCCCGCGGCGAGTGAGCTCTTCCACAAGCTCGCCGATGTGCGGGTAGAGCAGCGGTTCTCCGCCGGGGATGCTGACGATGGGCGCGCCGCACTCCTCGACGGCGGCGATGCACTGCTCGACAGTGAGAGCGCGCTTGAGTACGTGCGGCGGGTACTGGATCTTGCCGCAGCCCGCGCAGGCGAGGTTGCAGCGTAGCAGCGGCTCCAGCATCAGCACGAGCGGATAGCGCTTGCGCCGCGCCAGCCGGTGCTTCATCACGTGGAAGGCAACCGTAAGAGCTTGCGATACAGGAACTCCCATTGTCCTGTGCCCTCACTGTTATCTGAATGGGAGGGAGTATACCAGACGACAGTTCGCTGGACTTACGAGCGACACTAGGAGAGGTTGGCGCTATAGGCGCCCTCTGCCGTGTTCCTCTCTGCGTGAAGATGATGAGGGCGGTCCCTCTGTCCGGGTCGCGGCCCGGCGGTGAAATCTACCGTAGATGAGAAGGAGTACCCCAACCCAGAAGAGCAGAACCGCCGGCCCAGCGACTGCCGCGCCGTTTCGGAAGATGATCTGCAGGACCACTGCGGGCACGATCAGTGCGATCCCAATGGCAACTCCGGCCAATCCCACTCTGTCAGGCCAGCCCCAGCGCGAAGTCCTCGACATATACCCGGCGGCGATGCGCTTCGACATGCCAATCGCAGCAGCACGACGACCGGAGTCCCCAAAGACGACCGCCGCAAGCCCAGCCAGGAAAACTATTCCACCCAGCGTCCTGATGGCCGCGCCTATTCCAACGGAGTTTTCCTCTAGGATCCAGCCGAGCGCGACCACTACTACCCCAAATGCCACTCCAGCCGGTCCAAGACTGTGCGGAGATCGTGACTCCCGGAGCGACGCGAGCATCCTGACAGCACTCATCTTTAGTGGGTGCATTTCCGCTCTCCGGCGGTATTCGCCCGTGCTACGGTAAGGCCTGGCACCCCTGACCTTACTGTAAACCGAACCTTCGAACTGGCGATCTCACTGTAGGACACTGCGGCCTACAGTTCGAGTCGAGTGTGTTGGCTCAAGTCTATATGGTTTCATCGAGCCGGTGGGGCACCAAACACCCTGATGGTTGGCGGGGACGGCGAACTCTGTCACAGGAAACGATCATCGATGGCAAATCCGTAACTGTCCAGCGCCCGGTCGAGCAGTCCCTGCTCCACAAAAAACTCGGCGATCTCCCGGGCCATCCGTTCCACAGTCCCATCCATCCATGCAGATGACTTCTGCTCCTGGGCGGACGGGAAAGAGAACGCGGCGAGAAGCCACCGGGTCGTTCCCAGATCCATTTGGGCGCCTCCGGCGATGGCCGCTTCGTAGCGGTTCGGGTCGGCCCGGTACGCGGCGTTAGCTTGCTCCGTGACCGCCATGAACTTCCGTATCATACCCGGATGGTCTCCGACGAACTGCTCGGTTGCCACCACCACGTCAAATACGCGGATGCCGATGGCCTCCTGCTCGGCGGCGCTCATCAACTCGTTGCCCAGTTTCCTCATGCGCGCCAGCGGCCCGCCGAATGCGCAGGCCATGGCTACTTCGCCACGCTCCAGAGCATCGGCCGCATCCGAGCCGTTTATCTCCACCATGTCGACCCGGTTGGCATCAACTCCCAAATGCTGCAGGACCCGCAGGAGCTTGATGCTGTCCGGTTGGTCTGGCCTGCATCCAGCGGCTATCGCCAGCGCCAGCGAGATCGCCACGATGAGCGGCAGGGAATGCCGTATGGTTACTTTGGGCCATGCTGCTTCCATCGGAGTGGGGATTGTAGCACGGGCCGCTTTGCTGTCCTTTCCTGGTTGAGCGCCAGGTTGTGGGCGGCGCCGACCCGTTCTCGCCGACCCGGGGGCACCTGCCGCGGGGTCCATAATCGGTTCGGCGTTGGATTTCCAGGAAGGTGGTTGTGGTCTGGCGGAGCGGCGCTGCCACAGTCCACGTCCAGAGGCCGGATGCGGAAGAATGTGACCAGGGGCGGCCCGGGCGATGACTCCGGGGCACGCCATGGTTCTGGCCGCGAGTGCCATCGCGGAGAGGCGTATCGTCTCCAGTCGGGTTGCGCGCCGACGCCGTAGGCCGAAAGAGGATAGTCGTTCGGGACTCGCGCTCCTATAGGTCTACGAAGGCCAGCATGGTCGCTTGTGGATCACGTCTGCCGTGCAAGACTCGAACACATCCACTACAAGTGCTGGATCTGGGCAACGTCAGATGCGGCACCGCAACCTGTTCAGTTCCGTCCTATCTTCCAGTTCGACCTCGGAGCTGGCCGGCCACCCATAGGAGTTCTGGCCATGTCCACCGAAACGAATATGCCGTCAGGTGGGTTCTTTGACGCCACGCGAGAGGCCGGCATGGATGTCGGAACCGACGAGCGGCCCTTCTGGGAGTGGTGCCGGGATAACGGCTGGGAATACTGGGCTCAGTGAAGCAGGCAGTCCGTGACCGTGGCCCTCTGGCCACGGCCGCTCAACTGTCATCCTTCTGTGCGGGCGGCTCAGTCCGCCTGAATGGACCCGGCGATCAGTTCCAAGGCGTTGCACAGGGCTTCCGCCTCTATCACCTCAAGGTCAACATAGAAAGCCCTTCTCGCACTGTCGGAGTTCCCCACACTGAGTTCCACGACGTCTCCCGAGCGGACAACCTCCACATACGCTTTGTCCTCTTCGCCAATCTCTTCGATCCTGATCTTCATGCGTTCCTCCTTGTTCTACTGCGGCCTTGTTCTACTGCGGCCAGCGTCGACTCAGGCGCTGAGAGACGCGAGCGTGCATATACTCATGATCCCTGCGACCGCTGCCGAGCCGACAACCGTCGACAGTGCGTGGGTCGTCCTGCTGGCCTGCGAGTTTCTCAAGTCGTCCCTCCAGATCGCCGCGACATACAGCGCCCACCAAGGCGCGAACCACATGACCTGGGCGACTGTAGTGGCGGCCGCTGGAGTTGAGCGAGCGGCCGCCACTACCCCAAGCAGCACCAGCGCGGCGGAGATGGCTAGGCGTCGGCGCGTCGCCACCCACGACCCATCGATGCTGCTGCGCACCGAGAACGCCGCCATCATCACCACCCCGGCGACCCCCACGGGGTTGACCAGTGCGTTCATCGTGCTACCCGACACATAGAAGGCCGCGGTCAGCAGCGCCATGTGTAAGACCGCGACTAGGGGGACAGATGCTCCGCATTTTTCGTCGAAGAACTTGACTTGTGGTCTTCTTCATCAATACTGTCAGGAGTAGCAGCGCGTGTCGTTCGCCAGGAATAGAACTGCGATGGGTATAGACCGTGCCCTAGGCAGGGTACTCATCGTCAGGCATAGCCTCAGCTATCGCGGCCAAGATCTCCTGCTACTGCAAGCGCCTCGGAGCGAGTGAGGGGCACCCAGCCGCGTTGCTGCCCCTTTCCTGCGTGAAGTACAAGTAGGCCAAGGTTGTCAGCGTACCCGTGTTCGGAGTCGATACTAATACTTCTATCTTCACTTCCACCGAGTCGATGTCAAACTTCAAGGATGGCCTCCCTCGACTATATCGACGCTCAGTTTACCAGAGTTGCCGCCCGCACCCCGTGGTCGTGGCCAATTGACGGCGGGGCTAGCGGGTAGGCTATGCCTATCGAGCCGCCGCCGATTGAGTAGTCCCGATGGCATAGGGCATTTGCCAGCGCCTCGCGTGTGGCCGGGGGCGGGTACAAGGGCCCGTCGAACCGTTCTATGCGGTCCTGCCTGAACCGCCCGGCGATAGGCAGGGTGTCGCGTAGGAAGCGTTCCGCGCTCGCCAGGAGAGTGGGGCATTCAACGCTTTGATTCCCCTGTCGCCACTCGGCCACCCTACGGGACCGCCGACCCGAAGGCGTGCTTCTCGTCGGGCTGTCATCCAACGAGACCACCCCAGCGTCGGGCATCCCGTGCCCCCGTAGTGGAGGGCTGCCACCGTCGTAGTCTGTCATCGACATCACCGACCGAACTAGCCGAGCCCGGCTGCCGTTCCTCGGCCTCCGGCGCACCGCCTTGTTCGTTCCAGCCGTTCCAACTGCTCTGCTTGAGTCTTGATGGTTTCCTTCGAGGAACTACTCTCTTTCTCCATCGTCACGAGCTTCCCCGAGATGTCGCCGGTGTCACGCCGGATAACGTGATCGTCGAGGTCGTGCACCTATCCCGCAGCCGGTATCGAGGCGCCGGGAGGCATTGGGTCGGACTCGACAGGGCGGGCGAGGGCGATGCGTAGTCGGGAGCGCCGACCCTCCGTGCTACAATGACCGGAGGATCGGATGCCATGGCGACCATCAACACCATAGAGGACCTAGTCCAGATACTCGACGACAACCCGAGGTGGCTCGAGGCTATCCGTGCCCGGCTGCTAACCCGCGAAATGCTTGAGATGCCCCAGACTCTTGCCAGGCTCGCTGAGCGGATAGACCTGTTTGAGTACCGGACGGATCGCCGATTTGACAGACTGGATGCGAACGTCCAGTCCATCAGGGACGACCTGGGGGAGTTGAAGGGAGCACACGCTAGGAACACCGCACTCGAGGAGGCCGCCAGCATCGCCAGAGACATGGGACTGCGCCTCAGGAAAACGCTTACTCGCGGCGACATTGTGGATATGGAGGACGCGGCGGACACGGCGGGCATTCCGACGAACGAGCTGAGGAGCTTCCGGTTGGCGGACTTGATAATGGAGGCCAGTGATGAGGAGGGTGTAGCCTGCTATGTAGCGGCGGAGATATCCTTCACGGTCAACGGGCGCGACACCTCCAGAGCGATACGCAACGCTGACTTTCTGTCGAGGTTCACGGGTAGGCGCTCATACCCGGCGGTAGTAGGCGCACACAGGGACGATCGGGTCAGGGAGGCCATCGAGTCCGGCGAGGTGTTCTGGTACCGGCTTGGCCCTCACCAACTGGGCGCAGAGTAAGAGTGACTTCATCTATTCGGATGCAGGGGTAGGGCTTGGAGATGCATCCGGGATAGTCAGTCTTCCTATGGGTGACCCCACCAGGAAGCGCCGCCCAGGCCCGGCGCCTTGAGAGCTTCCAACGGCGCATTGGCGCCCACCCCGGAGATGGCACAGGTGGTCAGGAACCTAGGCCAGCACGGCCTCACCAGATTGCAACTGCAGCGCCTGGCCGCCTTGGAAGCCGCTGTCCCCCAGCGCCAGGAGGATGCTGAACCCCGCAGGCCCGATACACCGCCACCCCGGGAGGCTACCCCGCGCAAGCAGGCCCTTTGGAAAGCTGTCCACCACGCCAGGCTACAGGGCCTCTCCCTTCGGGGCATCGCCAGGGAACTGGGTATCTCCAGAAACACGGTCAGGAAGTACCTCGACCTGCCGGCCGCACCCGTCAACCGAACTCAAAAACGGGCCGCCTACTTGGCAACTCAGGCAAAGACCAACGGACATTTTCCCTGGACATCGACATCGCGGTGGCTCACTATCCGTGCGCTGTTGACAGCTGACGAGAGGAGTGGACCTCGGGACGTACGACCAGCTGCTGGTGGGAGGTGCTCGATGATCGCGGACGCACACGCACCGGGCACAGTGGCAGAACGCGTCAGGGAGCTGTGCAGACAGTTCAAGCTACCCACAGTCGCGGCAGAGACCGTCGGGAGGTTCGGTGCGGCCGGACACACCGATGCACTTGCGACCCTTCTGGAGGTGCTGGAGCAGGAGGCGGAGGACAGGCGGATACGGCGGGTGGATCGTCTGAGGAGAGCGTCGAAGCTGCCGGCTGGCAAGACCTGGGACACCTTCGAGCACGACAGGGCCCCAGCGCAGCTCAGACACCTGCTCGAGAGACTCGTCGAGGATGACTTCGTCAACCGCGGCGTCAACGTGCTGGCGTTCGGGATGCCCGGCACGGGCAAGACCCATGCGATGTGCGCCATCGGGCACAGGCTTGTGGAGTCAGGACGCTCTGTGCTGTTCGCTCCTGCGTACCGCTTGGTGCAGGACATGCTGGTTGCCAAGCGGGACCTGGAGCTGCCTCGGATGCTCAGAAAGCTGGACAACTTCGACCTGCTGGTGATCGACGACCTGGGTTACCTGCTGCAGGGGGCCGAGGAGTCGGAGGTTGCTGTTCACCCTGATCGCGGAGCGCTACGAGCGCCGGTCTCTGGGCATCACCTCCAACCTGGTGTTCAGTGAGTGGGAGAAGGTGTTCGCAAACCCGATGGCGACCGCGGCGGCGATAGACAGGATCGTTCACCACTCGGTGATCCTTGAGTTCGACATGCCGAGCTACAGAACCAATGAGGCCCAGAATCGTCAGACAGAGAAGCAGTCAAACCGGCCAGGGTAATTGACGCACCGGCCAAAATGGTTGACGCCAAACATCCTCGGTCAACTCCCGTTCCTGATCTGGGCTCAGAAAGCGCGGTTGACCCCTGCCTCCCATCTTGTGGGACACCACTCCTTCCACTCCACCCTCTCTATACCAGCCCACCCATGTCTGTACCGTCCGATAGTGGACTCCCACCGCCCTTGCCGCCTCACCAAGCTGCCAGCCCGACCGTACCAGCCACAGTCCATGGAGCCGCGTTCGAAGGCCTATGTCACGTTCTGCCTGGTAGGCTGCCTTCAGCGCCTCCGGTGTATCCTCTGGACTCCAATCGATTCGAAGCGGCCGACCCATCATCTGATGCCCTCCAACTCCGAGTTGGCTGTAGCATCAATCGACTATTCGAACATCGCTAGGCACTTTCAGGTCTCTTCTCACCCAATTGGGATGATTATTACGTCCTGCATAAATTCCGCAGCGTAACCCGCATCGTCCACCCACCAACCAGGAGATAACCAACTTCGAATCCTGGTCAATCCTCACACTTGAACATAGCTCGTTCCGTACCAAATTGGGCCAAGAACCCCCAGTTTATCCAGACCTTATCGCCCGTCTTACCCACAGCCCGATTGTCGTGAGGATATACCTGAAGCCTGATCGCACCGTCGCTATTGGGTTTCGGCGTCAGCACTCGAACATAGTCACCCGGTTCAATCTCGCCCGTAACACGTGGATCACCCGAATAAATGACTTGCGATGTTTGACCCCATGTCTGAAACATGTGAGCCTTTAACCTGTCGCAGAATACAAACTCTCGAAGCGATTCATCAGCTGTGAGTGTACCTTCCTTGACTGCTGTCGTCCTCCCGATGTTCGCTACTGGGGTGTTCTTGGGCCACGGCGTAGCCCTCCCACCAACAGGTTTATAAGAATTGTCCCGCTCATAACTACTCACTGGCGTTTGCACCGATGGTCGCACTTGTGCGACCTTCAATATCTTCGGCGGAGACACAACTGGTGTAGGTCTTGGTATTTCATTGTCTCCGCTCTCAGATATTGTCCCAACTATCATCAGAACAACAAACATCACGCCACCGACCAACCACCAATTCACCCCATCGCGTTTTAGTTTGCCCCACTCGTCCTTCCTCCCATCCCGCCTGTTTTTCATGGCCAGTTGCCCCCTTGCCGCAACGGATTAGGCAACGGCCAAGCTATATGACAAGGGCTAGGTTGTCAAGGTACTGTCGATATGACATACTGTGGGCCTTCATGCCGGGTGCCGTGGCTGTCGTTTAGCCATGATCCGCCACGACACCCCGGCACCAGAAGGAGCCGACACCCGGAGGATTACCTACCCGCGAGTCTGGCACCCGGTCATTATTCACGCCCAATTTCAAACTGAGACACTACCTCTCCTCAAACTGAGACACTACCAGTCGCCGCGCCCACTTGCCCGACTGCTGACGGTAGGTGTAAGATTCATGTACCAAACTCAAGGATGGAGGTCAATCATATGACTGCCTCTTACGCAGACTTGGCCCATGTTTCCGATCTCATCCATATAGAACTCGCTAGGTATCTTCCCAAGGCTTTTGTCATCGTCGAGGTGACATCAGAATTCCTGCCGGGCCCCGACGGCGACGACTACATCAGAACCACCGTAATCTTCGAAGACGACCATCCTGAACTTGACGCCCGAGCGCTGAACAGCTTTTCTACCCACATTGACCCACTGTGCAAGGAGAAGGGCTTCGACCGACCGACCATCGCATACGCGAGCAGAAGCGCGATCCCGGCATGACTGTCGCCGCCACCCAGCCGTCCTTCCAACCCCCTACACCCATCAGTTGGAGAGAACTCATAGCCGCTGGGCAGGCAAATCTGGCCCCCCAGCCACCAGCCAATCAACCGGCTCCAGCGGCGATGCGACGCGCCATCAGTTCCGCCTACTACGCAGCATTCCATGCCCTTAGTGCCAGCAACGCCGATGTTCTTATCGGTCCCGCCCAAGACCAACTGACTGCCGACGCTTGGGTTCGGACATACCGGGGCCTGAACCACAATCAAGCTCGCTCTCAACTTCAACAGAACCGCGCCAGGTTCTCCGTCCGCGTACAAATCTTCGCCGATCTCTTCCGTGACCTCCAAAATGAACGCCACAACGCAGACTACCACCCCCAGGCGATATTCACCGCTCAGACGGCGGCCACCTGGTTGAACAAAGCTGACGCCGCCATCACCGATTACCTTCAAGCTCCCCAACCCGAACGCGCCGCAGTTGCAATACTTACCCTAGTCAGGACACGGTAATCACTCGTAAGCCTGTCACCGATTAGGGGTGGTGTGGGGTACTCCCAGCGGAAATGGAGAGGGATAATGGCTGTGGGTCATGAATCGGGTTTGCATAGGAAAGTGGGAGTAGCTCTTCGCACATTCTTCCGAGAGGAGGATGACCTGCTTAAGCTTAAAGTAAACGAGAGATCCATAGTGCATAAGTTAGCCGAGCATCTGCAATGCCAGTTCGAGTATCTCAAAGTAGACTGCGAGTACAATCGACGGGCAAAGGGTCCAAAGCGCCAAGGCCCCAAAAGGGTTTTTCCGGATATTGTCGTTCATCGTCGAGGTGACGATGACCACAATCGATTGGTGATTGAAGTCAAGAAGAAGGGAAGGAACGTCTCTAGCCTAGACAATGATAGGGGCAAGTTGCGTACGTTCACCAAGCGTCATACGGGGTTCCAATATTCATTAGCAGGCTGCGGAAAAACGATTCTATGAGATAGGATACCACCACGCTGTAGTGGAGGTGTCTGACTCATGCGCGGCAGACGTGACCCACAAGCGATCATGCTGGCTTTCGTTGACCTGGAGGAGCGGGTCCCGAAAGACCATCCTCTTCGGACCATCAAGACCGTGGCGGACGAGGCGCTGGAACGCCTCTCGCCTGAGTTCGACCGAATGTACTCAACGGTAGGTCGAGCGTCGGTGCCGCCCGAGCGACTGCTAAAGGCATCGTTGCTCATCTCCCTGTACTCGGTGCGGAGCGAGCGAGCCTTCTGCGAGGAGCTCGAATACAATCTGCTGTTCCGCTGGTTCCTGGACATGAGCCTGATGGATCACAGCTTCGACCCCACGGTGTTCACGAAGAACCGGCGGCGGCTATTGGAGCACAGGATAGGCCAGACGCTGTTCGACGAGGTGGTAGTGGAGGCAGAGGGACAGGGACTGCTGTCGGACGAGCATTGCAGTGTGGACGGTACGCTGATAGAGGCGGCGGCGAGTATCAAGAGCTTCAAACGCAGAGGAGATGATCACCAGCCGCCGGATGACGACCCCGGCAACCCGTCGGTGGACTTTCGTGGAGAGGCATTGAGGAACGAGACGCACGAGAGCAGTACGGACCCTGAGTCGCGGCTGATGCGCAAGGGGAAGGGTAAGGAGGCCAGGCTGGTGTTCATGGGACATGCGCTGATGGAGAACCGCAACGGGCTGCTGATGGACTTCGTGGTGAGCGGCGCTACGGGCACGTCGGAGCGTGACGCTGTACCCGTGCTGCTGGACGATGCGCGGGAGCGTGGCTTCCGTCCCAGGACGCTGGCAGGTGACAGGGTCTACGACACTCGGCAGTGTGTCAGGGAGATGCGTGATCGTGGAGTGACGCCGCACGTGGCACAGCGAACTCACTCGGCGATAGATGGACGGACTACACGACATTCGGGCTATCGGGACAGCCAGAAGATACGCAAGCGGGTGGAGGAGATATTCGGGTGGATGAAGACGGTGGGCGGGTTCCGACGCACTCGGTATCGGGGTGTGGAGCGGACCGGGTTGGCAGGGTACTTCGTCGCTACGGCCTACAACCTGGTCAGGATGGCGAACCTGCTGTCGTGTCAGCCGACTCGGGCGGTTCAGTCGGTGTGATCTGCCCGGGGCGGAGTGTGCCCAAAGTGCGGTGGCGGGGCCGGTGAGCCCCGAAAACCCCTCTCGGAATCGTCGGTAGGGTCTCAGAATCTGACACTGGCCTCACCAAAACGACGCTATGGCTCACTCAATCAACCAACATCGTCCGTCAAAGCTCGTTCTTCAGCAGCCTGCTAGGCTAGGGCGTAGGCCAAGCTGTCGTCATCGGGCAACTCGCCTAACGGAAACCAGCGAGGGCGAGGCCCAGAAATACCCATGAGGAGGTTGACGCTCAAGAGCCTCGAAGGATGTATCCCCAGCCATATCTGCGCGCCGTGTCTGTTCTCGTAGGATCAGGAGCACCTCGTTCCTCTCATTCACCACGAAGCCGAATCCCGCCGGCATAGCCCACCTCCGTCACAATCAGATCGGCCCTCTCGTTCGCCAGGTCCCTGAGGGCGCGGCTTACCCGGACTTTCTTCAAGGCCAAGTCTTCCGACCAGCACAACCATTCTGGCGTCAACTAGAAGTGGCTGGCCCGTTCGGTACCATATTCCGGTAAGGCAAGAGATACCGTCAAGAATGATTGTCGTTGTTCAGCAGCGCACCCGATGTGGACAGCCTGTATCGACGGGGACTCACTGGAGACAGGCTGGAGATGGTCTGCACCGTGCCCTCGATGCGGTCTACCTCTTGCGCCAAGGCAACGGTGCTGGGCACATAAGATGCGCAACGTGGCCGCCAAGCTGCCGCGCAAGCACCAAGACGCCTGCCTACCCGAGGCCAAGACCATCTACGAGGCCCACACCCGCCGCGAGGCCATCCTGCCCTTCCGCCAGTGGGCAGCCCACTGGCGGGACCCATCTCACCCAACGCCGTCCGATGCATCGAGGACGATCTGGAAGAACTCTTGCTCCCCTCATGCCCACTGGAAGAAGGTACGCACCACACCAATGCCATCGAGAGGGTTTACAGGGAGGTCCGCCGAAGGACCCGGCCCATAAGTTGCTTCGAGAACTCAGACAGCGTGGATAGAATTGTCTTCGGTGTCATCAGCCATATGAACACCAACTGGAAGGCAAAGCCCTTCATCCATTTACACACAACTCTTGACACTACCGGTGTTTGCCACTGTTTTGACAGACGGTTCCGTTGCTGCCATGATACCTGAGTGGCTCAGCAAAGACTGGAGGGAACCGATGGCAAGGGTGGTCGAGTTGGATAGAGGAGCTCCAATTGAAGTCGAAACAGTAGACGGAGACGTAGATTCAAACCGACGAATCAAGTTGATAGCAGTAAAGGATCGTCGAAACTACCGGCAAATGACGCAGACTCAGGCGCTAGAATTGGCGAAGGCACTGATCGAGACGGTTGTAGAGATTCGATCTGAAGCAACCGAATGACTTGTGGAACCAAAGCGCGAGATAGTAGAACGGGGCAATGTATCAGTTCCACTAAAGTCTACAGGTAAAGGAGTTGGCGTCGCTACGGCAGTAGGCACACCCCGTTCACTACTTCCGCCACCACCTCAGCGTGACCACTCGCCGCACAAAGCGCCGGATGTCCTGCCAGACCCTCTGCCTGCGCACTTTCTTCAGCGCCCTCCGCCGCCAATGAACCTGATCGGCCCTCGAGAGCCCGTCCCACGGGTACGTCTCGGGCGGCAGCGTCAGCTTGAACTCGTCGATCAGCCTGATCTCCAGCTCCAGCATCCTCTCTTCGACCCGCACGGGCCTGTCCTTCGTGTCAGGATGAGCTTCCCTGAGACTCCGCCACTCGTCCACGGTCTCCGCGGCATCGCCGTAAACGACGACATCGTTGGGCAGGGGTTCCGGCGTCACGACGTCGGAGTAGGGTCGTTCATGTGACCGCCGCCTGGGTTTCGCCGGCTGCCCTGCCTCGCCGACCGACCGAGACGACTCCACCTCCCCCAGGCGTTCCTCCACTCCCGAGAGCCTCTGGATGGCCTTCTCCGCCAACCTGTTGATCTCGTCCAGTCGTGAGCCCGTCTCGCCGGCTGCACAAACTTTCTCTTCGAGAGCTTCGATCCGCCGCTCCAATCTCGCGAACCCCTCCTCCTCCCTGGCCGCGACCGCCGCGTCCCCGAGCAGCAGCACGCGGTCCAGCGCGAGGCGCATCTGCGCCGTGAGCTTGCCTCCGTCGACATTCGCAGCCAGGGTCCTGCGGTTGATGCCGAGCGCCTCGGCCGCACCCTTCCGACCGCGAACCTCCACGAGGTCGTCCAGCAACGCCAGCGAGCGCAACTCGACCAGATTCTCCAGTCCCTTCGTCTTGTCTTCCATAGCTAACCCTCGGGCCACGTTTTTCCTCGAATTCTCCGATGACATGCACATCTCAGCTACGGCCACTGCACACGCTCGCGCCGTTCGCCCACGGGCCGGTGCACATCTCAAAGCTGGGACATGCACACGGGTCTGCGACCGGCCCTTTCATTCAAACTGCTCGCTCCGATTTAGCATCCTGTAGAGGGCCGCCTGTAACACCGCGCTCAGGGCCACCCAGGGATTACTCCCCGTAAAGCCCATTCTCTGTACAGCCCTCCCGCCCCGAGAACCGCGATCTTGCGATCAGGGCTTTCATTCGACATAGGCGTCCTGTATCTTAGAACATTAGGTCTTATAGTTCAATCACGTTGGTGGAGCTAGAGGAGGGAACGACATGAAACTGACGAAGATACTCAGCCGAAGAGACAAGGAGAGGCCCAAGTTGCTGGCGGTGACGCCTCAGAGGACCGGGGAGCGGACGCTGCTGGGAGTGGAGCACATGCTCCAGTCCATCGCGATCCCTGAGCCGTTCACGTTGGAGCTGGCGGGTGACACTGACGGGGTGTCTCTCCTGGCGCGCTGCCGAGGCGACGAGGTCGTCGAGCAGCAGCTGAGGGCGCACTACCCGCAGGCGCTCGTAGAGGAAGTTACGGAGGAGGACGATCCCCTGGTCCTCGAAGACGGCGAGCAGGCCTGGTCGATGGGGCTGGGGATAGACGGGCCGGAGTTTCTTCCCCTGCGGACAGTACGAGACGACGACCTGCTGGACGCCGGCTCCGATCCCCTGATTGCGCTCATCGGCTCCCTGTCGAACCTGCGGGAGGGTGAGCGAGTCGTGGCGCGGCTCTGCCTGCGGTCTCTGGGGCCGGACTGGTCCTAGGCGTACCAGGAGAAGGCTCACCAGCCTGCGGTGCCCGAGCAGCGGGACTCCTCATCCGACAACCATGTCAGGAACGAACAGATGAACGCCAAGAATCTCATTATCTTTGGCATCCTGACGCCGCCCGCACTTCAGGGCTACTTCTGGGTGCGGGCCGGGGAGACATGGAAGGCCGTGTTACTGGGAATCGGCATCGCCTCTGTGCTGGGCCTGGCCGGATGGGCGTGGCACCGCTGGAAGAAGTCGAGGAATCGTGTCTACGACCCCGCCCTGATCAAAGAGAAGACCTCCCGCGTGGCCTTCGAGGCGGGTTTCGAGGTCACGGCCGTGCTGCCGCCCGATGGCCGTGAGGAGCGTGCGCGCAAGCTGCTCGACAACGTGGCAGCGGCCTACCGGCACTACGACAACGCGGCGGGCGCTCGTTTCAGGGTCGGCAAGGTGCGCCCGGCGGTCCCCGACGCGGGGGTGAACCCGCCGAGCCGGGGACTGCTTCAGAGCAGGAACGTCCTGGGCGTCCGCGAGGCGGCCACACTCTGGCACCCGCCCGGACCCGGAGACGACATGCCCCTGGTCGAGCGTTCGGGGTCGAAGGTGCTCCTGCCGTCGGCGCGGGGGGTGAAGGAGGGCGCCCTGGTGGGAGCGGCCACGGGAGGCGCGGGCCGCGAGATACGCTTCTCCGCCGACCTGATGAGACGGCACCATCTCTACGTGGCCAGGACGCGCATGGGCAAGTCCACCCTCATGCAACACGTCGTCGTCCACAAGATGAGGGAGAAGGCCGCGGGAAGGGACGACGACGCCATCATCGTCGTGGACCCCCACGCCGACCTGGTCAAGTCCCTCCTCAGACACGTGCCGGCGTCGATCATCGACCGGGTGCGCCTGATCGATCTTGCCGACAAGAAGCGCACCCCGGGCATCAACCTGCTGGACACCGCCGTCTTCTCAGACAGGGACCGCACCGCCGACTCGGTGGTGCGAATCTGCAAGGGACTGTGGGTCCAGTGGGGACCCAGGATGCTTTCGATCCTGGAGCACACGGTCAAGACCCTCCACGAGGTCAACGATGGTACTTCCGTGGACCGCGGCCGCCAGTACACGATCCTCGACGGCTCGCGGCTGCTGTCGGAGAAGGAGTTCCGCGACGACGTGCTGAGGAGGGTGCACGACCCGTACATCCTGAGGTGGTGGGCCGAGGAGTTCGGCAAATGGCCCCGGCATCTCGAGGCGGACGCACTCGCGCCGGTCCAGACCCGCCTCGCCTACTACTCTTCGTCGAAGCGCGCACGCGCCGTGCTCGGACAGCCGCGATCCACCATCGACCTGCGCCAAGTGATCGCGGACGGAGGCATCCTCTTCGTCTCCACGGCCCAGGGAGACGTAGGCAAGGACGTGTCGTCCCTGGTGGGCGCGTCGCTCATGAAACCTCATCGACGCCGTCATACGGGAGCAGGGCAGCCTGCCGCCCGAGAAGCGCAGGGGCGTGACCTTGGTGGTCGACGAGATGCAGGCGATGACCGGGGTGGACTACGAGTCGATGCTCGGCGAGCTGGGGAAGTTCGGAGCATCCCTCTTCCTGGCGACCCAGGGCCTCGACAAGCTGGACGACCTCTCGCCGACGCTGCGGGGCACCCTGCTCTCCAACGTGGGGTGCTTGGCCGTCTTCCAGGTGGCGGCGGAGGACGCGAGGCTCCTTGCCTGGGAGCTGGGCAAGGACCGGATATCGGAGGACGATGTCATCTCCCAGCGGGTGCATCACTGCTACGTGCGGGCGACGGTCGGCGAGGAGCGTCTTCCGGCCTTCTCGATGGACGTGAGAGCGCCCGAGAAGGGAAGGCCGGAGGTTGCCGCGCGCATCGAGGCCGGGACCGTCGACTACACCGCATCGCCGGAGGAGATGGCCGCCAGGGAGGCGGAGGCCGAGCGGCTGGTGGAGCAGTTCAGGGCGGAGCTGGAGGCCCGGAAGGATGAAGACGGAGCGGCGGCCAAGCAGCCCTCCAAGCCTTCAGCCCCCAAGCCTCCAGCCCCTAAGCAGACCAAGCGGCGCAGGCGACGAAAGGGCCAGAACCGGCCGCCCAACGGCACGACAGATGGAACGGACGCCGGTGACCTGCCCAGGAGTAGCGAAGAGTGAAGGACTGGTCCCGTGACGTACGCGCCCTGGGTGTGCTGGCTGCGATGCCGTTCCTCGACCGGCTGGAGCTCGCCGCCGTGTCCGGCACGTCCGACCGGACGATGCATGACGCGATGGCGAGGCTGCTCCACAGAGGACTCGTGGGCTCGGTCAGGCACGCGACCGAGCTCATCGCACCGACGACGCGCTTCTACGTCACCCGGGCCGGGCTGCGCCTGCTGGCAGTTACGGAGAACGCGACGCTGGACGATCTCGTCCACGCCCGTCCCGTCTCCGCTCACATGCGACGTACCCTGCTGGACAGGCTCGACGCCGTCGGCGTCGTCTACCGCATCGCCTCGTTGTTGGCAGCGTCGAGCGGACTCCTGTGGTTCCGGTGGTACCGTGCGATGCCCATGGACGCCGCCATGGCTCTCCCCGACGGGCGAACTGTCGGCATAGTCAGGCAGGGCCTGACCTCGGACCGGACGGCCTTCTCCGAGCGCGTGTGGAGGCTGCTCGACGGGTCGCTTCCCAGCGCGCTACTAGTGACCACGCCTGACCCGGTGCGGCTGCGCCGCGCTGCCGGGCTGCTCGCCCGCGTCCCCGTGCCAACGTTCCTCGCGTTGGAGCGTGACGCGGCCCTCTCCAGCGAGGACGACGCCGTGTGGCGGATGCCGTCGGTCTCATCTCCCATCGACCTCCGGTACGCGATGACGCTAATGAGGCGGAGGGGTGTCCTCCCCATTGAGCCGAGGCCGTCTCGGGCGCTGGTCCCGGATGACCTCGGTGCGGTCCGCGAATCGACAGAACGCTTGCTGCCCACCCTACTGAGACCCTCGGAGAAGCGCACGCTCGACGCGCTGTACGACTGGCCCTGGATCTCGTGCGAAGACCTCGCGGCCGTACTGGGCGTCACCCGGCAGCGGCTCTCCCAGATCGTGCGCCGGCTGGACGGCTTCGGATTGCTGTCACGAGGCGATGGGAACCGTCCTCGCCGGCTCGCTCTCGGCGATGCGGGACTGGCCCTGCTCGCCCGCAGGGACAGGGCGGCGGTCGGCGCTGCGAGGAAGCGGTGGAGCGTCGAGCCGATGGACGCCGATGCTCCCCTGACGTGGCGCAACGTGTCGGGAGCCGGAACCCGCACACTACTGAGGAACATCGAGCACACCGAGGCCGTACACTGGTTCATCGCCGGGCTCGCGGGTCAGGCGCAAAGCAGGGGCGTCGACCTTGTCCAACTCGACCCGCCGCACAGGGCGTCGAGGTTCTTTCGCCGCGACGAGAAGCTGTTCTCCATCCAGCCGGACGCCTTCGGCATCCTGCATCAGGGAGCAACGACGATTCCGTTCTTCCTGGAGTGGGAACGCCGTGCCGTGAGGCCCGGGACCATGGCAGCTCGATTGGCTCCCTATCTGCGGTACTACTCGACCAGGCACCCGGTCGAGGACCACGGGACGCGGCCCGTTCTTCTCGTCGTGTTCGACGACCAGCTCGCGGCGGCCAGATTCCTCGGCGTCGCACGACACGAGACAGCCCGCGCCAGGGTCGATCTGCCCCTGTGGGTCTCCAGTAGAGAGGTGCTTGAGAGGTCGGGGCCGCTGGGCAGGGCCTGGAGGACTCCTGACCTACCGGAGCTCTCGTACGCATTTGGCAAAGCGGGCCATAGGTTGACAGCAGCATAGGGGAGTGGCCATGATATAGAGTAAGACAAAGTGTTATTCTGCGATGGAGACACCGCCAAATGACCAGGAAGACGAAGACCATCACCTTCTCGCTGCCGCCCGAGATGGCAGAGCAGGTGCAGAGCGTGATGCGCGAGGAGGGCCGCACGATGAGCGAACTGATTCGAGAGGCCCTTCGAAACTACATGGAGGAGAGACAATGGCTGAGAACCGTCCGCAAGGAAAGACTCAGAGAGCGCCAGACCGAACAGGAAGGGACAGCGTGGAGGAAGAGTCCGCCCCAATGAACGCTCCTTCTTGGGGACACGTCGGCATAATAGTCCAGAGTTTTGCCGTCTTCGTAGCTATTTCAACTCTGCTGGGACGGATATACTCGCTGACCCACTTTGAAACGCTCGGAATCCCGGTTTCTGAAATACCCCTGAATGTGACCGACTATGCGGTGGTTTCTCCAGAGGTCACCATCTTTGGTGTTGGCTACTCGATAATCCTAGCGATCTTCTTCTGGTTTGTAGCAAACGAAACGCTAAGGCACGTTCCCCGCTGGGCGAGAATCCTAATAGGGATTGGCTTGCTGCTAGGGGCTGTACTCATACCGATGTACGCTGTCATACGTGAGTCTCGGCAGCCCGAGCTCGACTCAGTGTGGCTTACCATACAGATGCTGTTATCCGTCGCCCTAGCGTCATTCGGAGGAGCGATTCTGGGTTCGGTCTTCGCTTCCGATGCTCCAACGAGTTTCCGGGAGATTGCGCTGAGCAAGGTAGTCATGCCGTTGTTGATCATAGTGGCCGTGGGTTTTGGAGTGTGGGTCGCGTCTGAGTTCTCGTCAATCATGGGAGAGTTGGATGCGCGGATTACCGTAGCAACGGCTCCACAAGCCAGTATCGAGTTGGCATCGTCCCGCGAGCATGAGGCACTGCCATACGGACAGGCTGAGTGTGGTGCGAATTCTCGAGGATGTCGCTTCGGGGTAATTCTGATCGGCGACACATTCGTCTACCTGCGGCCTCTCGAACCAGAATCGTCGGAAGACCGTCTGTATGCAGTGCCTATCGGAGACATCGCAAGGATCAACTATCTCTTCGAAAAGAACGCTCCATGAAGAGGAAGGAGGACACACGAATGACCACCAAGCTCCGGGAAGACTACATACCGGCGGCCCTCTACGCACGGGTGTCCAGCGACAGGCAGGACGTGGACCTGTCGGTCTCAGCCCAGCTGAGGGCGCTCAGGGACTACGCCGGCAAGAACGGGTATCTCGTCGCCCGCGAGTACATCGACGAGGCCGAGAGCGGGCGCGTCGCAAACCGCCCCGAGTTCCGCAAGATGATCGAGGAGGGCAGCAAGCCAGACGCACCCTTCAGGGTCATCCTCGTGTGGAAATTCTCAAGGTTCACCCGCAGGCGGGAGCACGCCGTCGCCTTCAAGTCCATGCTCAGGCGCAAGGGCGTGAAGGTCGTGTCCATCACCGAGCACGCCGACGACTCGCCCACCGGCAAGCTGATGGAGGCCATCATCGAGAGCGTGGACGACTTCTACTCGGAGAATTTGGCGCAGGAGGTCACGCGGGGGATGCGGGAAGCCGCCTCCCGTGGGTTCTGGGTGGCGAGCACCGTCCCATACGGCTACGTCAAGGTCCACGTGCAGGACGGTGCGAAGAAGCGCCCCAGGCTGGAACTCGATCCGGGTCGGTCCCCGGTGGTGCGCCGCATGTTCCAGATGGCGGGATCGGGCCGGAGCGTGCTCGACATCACAAAGACCCTGAACGGCGAGGGCATAGCTAGCGCAACCGGCAAGCTGTGGTCCAAGACCATGGTGCACTACGTCCTCAGCAACGAAGCATACACAGGGACTCTCGTCTGGGGCACCAACGCCAGCGACGGCGCGCCGCCGGTGCGGGTGGAGAACGCGTTCCCGGCAATCGTCTCGAAGAGGGACTTCGACAGGGTCGGCGAACTGATGCGGTCCAAAGCGCCCGGCAAGATCCACCCCAGGCGGGTGGCCAGCCCATACCTCCTCAGCGGGCTGGTCAAGTGCAGACGATGCCGCACGTCTCTTACCGGACATGAGGCGAAGAGCGGCAGGTTCGCCTACTACGTCTGTCAGTCACTCCTGAAGCGGGGCAAAGGCTCCTGTAAGACACCGAGGCTCAACTCAAAGCGCTTTGAGCGCTTGGTCATTGACCAGATCAGGGGAAACATCCTGACCGAGGACAACATCAGGGATCTCGTGAAGCTGGTCGACGAAGAGATGGAAGGCCTGGCCGGTGAGCAGCGCAAGAAGCTCGAATCGCTGGAGGCTGAGTTGACCGATGTGCAGCGATGGCTCGACCGGCTCTACCGCGCCATCGAGACGACCGACCTCGACATCTCGGACATCGCGCCCCGTATCCGCGAGCACAGGGAGAGGGAGCGCAAGCTCCAGGACTCGGTGAGAGAGGTGGAGGCAGTGCTCTCGGAACGGAGGGTGACCCTCGACAGCATGGAGACTATCGCGGTGTTTGCCCGAGACATGAGCGACGTCCTTCAGGGGCACGAGTTGACGGAGCGCCGTGCATTCATCCAGTCGTTCGTCAAGGAGATTTCAGTCGGTCCCGGGAAGGCCACCATACGCTACAACATCCCGATGCCAGAAGACGGTGCTCCAAAGGGGAAGGACATAGGGGAGTTGGATCTCCCCACGCCGGTTCGGTATACGGTAAGGCCTGGTACGCCCGGCAGGATTCGAACCCGCGACACTCGGTTCCGAAGACCGATGCTCTGTCCCCTGAGCTACGGGCGCGCGCTTCCCGGCCTGAGGGGCGCCGGTCCTGACACAGCAAGGGCAGGCCCCGTTGGGACGGCTTTGGTGGGGTGAGCGAAGGGATTCGAACCCTCGATCTCCAGGGCCACAACCTGGCGCCTTAACCAAACTTGGCCACGCTCACCGCAGTACATCGATTCTAGCACCCGGCCAAATGGACGGTCAACGAGAAACCGGCCCAGGAAGGGCCTTTCCATTGTCCCCTCTCCCCTTTGCGGGAGAGGGTTAGGGTGAGGGGCCGTTGAACCCGGAGTACAGTAAGGCCCTGAGAGCCAGGAAGCGGGTGGGAAGGGAGGTTGGGCCGCTACTAGGGCTGAGTCTAGGCGGACCCGGACTCGTCGGTGCGGCGGGAGGTCAGGGCGTGGAGCAGATCCTCGACGAGCACGTCCTGCTTCGTGTGGTGCCGCAGGGGCTGTGCCGGGTCGACGCTGTAGAGGTTCCGGCGGCCGCTCTTCCGTCGCATGATGTAGCCGCCAACTTCGAGGTCCGAGATGATCTTGTGGGTCGTGCGCTCGGTGATGCCCACGTGGTTCGCTATCTCCCGGGCGGTGTGGCTTGGATTGTGGAAGATGTAGCTCAGCACCAGCCCGTGATTGGTGATGAATGTCCATTTGGGCGTTCTTTCAATCAACGGCGAACCTGGCGGGTGTATTTGGACAGATTCTATCACACTGTCTGAGCTTCGTACAACGATGCAACGAGAGGCCTGCCGGCAGGTCTCGTCGACCCATGAAGAAAAGGCCGCAGATCGCCCGCGCCGCGTGCATGTGTCGACACGGTATCTGGGCCGGCGACCCTGGGCCGCTAGGAGCCTCCCAGCCTGACGGCCAGATTAACAAGTGTGCGGACGGGCACTCCCGTCGCTCCCTTCGGCTTGTATCCGCTGGACGATTCGCCGTATGCGACTCCGGCGATGTCCAGATGCACCCACGCGGCACCGTCTGCGAACTCGCCAATGATCTGCGCTCCGGTGATCGAGCCGGCGTCGCGTCCGCCCGTGTTCTTGATGTCGGCCACGTCGCTCTTGTACTGCTGCTTGTACTCGTCGTCCATCGGGAACTGCCAGGCTCGCTCTCCCGACTCTTCGGCTGAGGCCAGGACGTGGTCGACCAGTCCCTGGTCGTTGCCGAATACGCCCATCCGTACCTTGCCTAGGGCCGTGAGGATCGCGCCGGTGAGCGTGGCCGTGTCCACGATGCGCTCTATGCCGAGCGACCGCGCGTAGGCCATGGCGTCGGCGAGCACGAGCCGTCCCTCGGCGTCGGTGTTGTCGATCTCTATGGTCTTGCCGCTCATCGTCTTCACGACGTCGCCTGGCTTCTGCGCGTTGGCACCCGGCATGTTCTCGGTTGCGGCCACTATGCCGGTGACGTTGACCTTCGGGCGGAGCCTCGCGATCGCGCCCATTGCTGATATGACGGCAGCTCCTCCGGACATGTCGCGCTTCATCTGCCGCATCCCGGCGGGAGGCTTGAGGTCCAGACCGCCTGAGTCGAAGGTGATGCCCTTGCCGAGCAGGCCCAGCACGTTAGATTCGTCGTCAGGGTCGCCCCTGTATCGCATGACGATCAGCTTGGGCGGGACGTCCGACCCTTGGGCGACTCCGAGCAGGGCGCCCATGCCGAGCTCCTCCATGTCGCCCCTGTCGAGCACCTCCATCTCCAGGCCACTCGCGAGGGCCACCTCCAGTGCGCCCTCCGCCATCTGGGAAGGCGTCATCTCGTTTGCGGGTTCGTTCACCATGTCCCTGCAGCGGTTGACTGCCTCGGCGAGCATTGCGCCGGTCTCCACGCCCGCTTCGATGTCGGGGGTCTTGGCGGCGTCGAACTCCACGACGCGAAGGGTGTCCAGGTCGTTCTCGTCGTCCCCACCGGACTTGTACTTGTCGAATCGATAGAGGCCGAGCAGCGCCCCCTCGGCCAGTGCCTGGGCAGCGTCTTGAGGGTCCAGCCCGCCGATGCCTGCGCCGTGAACGATGGTTGCCGCATCCTTGACTCCGATCCTTCGCAGGCGGGTGCAGACGGTCCCGGAGACCCGCCTCGCGCGGTCCAGGTCGAAGGACTTCGACTTGCCCAGTCCCACTACGACGACCCTTCTCGCTGGCATCCTGCCCAGGGTGTGAATGACCGTGGTCTCGGCCAGCTTGCCCGCAATCTCGCCGTCGGCTATCAGAGCCGTGATGGCGCCGTCGAGGGCCTGGTCGACCGCGCCCGTCGCGCCGGCGGGTTGGGCCACGCCCTCGAACAGGTTTACGATGATGGCGCCGGCCTCTACGTCGGCGATGCTATTCGTTTCGACCTTGATCTCCATCTATGTCCTCCGGTATTACGAAAGGGAGAGCCTCCAATTGGAAGGCTGTTCCGCCGTGCAATCATATAGCAGAGCTCCTTGGCGATGCATCTGCTGAAGTGTTGGCCGGGAGCCATGGACCGGCTTCGGTCGCGGATGGCTTGGCCTGCGGGCGCATCCCATGTAACCTATAGGTCTAGCCTTGCCCATTGGAGGACGAGATGGCGCGTAGTAACGTCAGCGACAGGGAGCAGCGGATACTCGACATGGCCGGGAGCCTTCTTCCGGGAGGGAGCAACGGCAACACGGTCACCATGGACACGATCATTGCCGGCGGGCTGGGCCCGCGCGTATGGGACCTGAGCGGCAACGAGTATGTCGACTATGCCCTTGGCTCCGGTCCGATGCTGATAGGGCACGCCCACCCGGAGGTCGTCGCCGTCGTCCAGGAGCAGGTGTCGAAGGGTACTACGTTCTTCGCCCTCAACGAGAGCGCCGTGCTCCTCGCCGAGGAGGTCGCCAGGGCAGTGCCGTGCGCCGAGAAGGTCCGCTTCGCGAGCACCGGGACCGAGGCGACCTTCTTCGCCATGAGGGCTGCCAGGGCGTATCGCGGCAGAGACAAGATCATGAAGTTCGAGGGCGGCTTCCACGGCATGAACGACTACGGCCTGATGAGCATGTCGCCGGCCGAACCCCCCGCATTCCCTGCACCGGCGCCGGACGCCATGGGTATACCGGCGTCGCTTGAGGGGGATGTGCTGATAGCGCCGTTCAACGATATCGAGACGACCTCGGCGATCATCGAGCGGCACCATGACGAGCTGGCCGGGGTTATCGTCGAACCCCTTCAGCGGATCATACCGCCGAAGGCCGGGTTCCTGCAGGGGCTCCGCGACGCGACGAGCCAGTACGGCATACCCCTGATATTCGACGAAGTGGTGACGGGCTTCAGGTTTGCCTACGGCGGCGCCCAGGAGTTCTACGGAGTGGTCCCCGATCTTTGCGCGCTCGGCAAGGCGGTAGCGGGCGGGTTCCCACTCTCCGCCGTGGCCGGCCGCGCTGACATCATGGACTACTTCGCGCCCGGGGCTCACGGCGATAAGTTCGTGATGCAGGAGGGGACACTGAACGGCAATCCCATCGCCGCTGCGGCGGGTCTGGCTACACTGCAAGTGCTTCGTCGGGAGGGGACCTACGAGCGCCTCTTCGCCACGGGCACGCGGCTCATGGAGTCTCTCAGGGAGCTGCTGTATCAGGCCGAGATTCCGGCCCAGGTGGTGGGGGAGCCGCCGATGTTCGACATCATGTTCACCGATCACGAGGTCGGCGATTACCGCGACACGCTCGACCGCGACCAGGCGAAGCTCCTGCGCTTCAACGAGCTGTTGCGGGGCAGGGGAGTCTTCAAGAACAACTCGAAGTACTACGTCTCCACGGTCCACGGTGACGCTGAGGTCGAGGAGACCGTCTCGGCCTGGCGTTCGGCCCTCGAGGAGCTGTAGGCGCCGCTGCCGCCCCGCGCGAGTCTTCCTTAGAGACTTTCTCAAAACTCTCCTGGCGAGCTCTCGGCCCCGGGAAGACTGTTCGTCCTGAGCCTGTCGAAGAGCCTCCCCCGTACTCGATACGGGGACAGCTCTCAGCAGCGCGCTGGTCCATGACTTATGGCCCCGGGCCGCTATCCCAATCGGTTTTGCCCTGGTCTTCGGCCATCTCCCGGCTGCCTTTCTTGGACAAAGTCTAAGAAAAGTTATTGAACTTTGGCTTGACAACTTTGCCGTGTCAGTCCCACTATCGTCGGTAACGCTGGCAGAGGGTCATCAGGTGAAGTTCGGTAGCGTATCGGTAAACGTCATCAGCGACGGCACGATCCTTCAGGATGGCGGGGCGGTCTTCGGGCCGATACCCAAGGTGCAATGGGAGCAGCGCCTCAAGCCTGATCGCAAGAACCGGATCCGCATGGGTCTGAACTGCCTGCTGGTGCAGTCTCCCGACCGGAACGTGCTCATAGACACGGGGGCGGGGGCCAAGCGAGTCGACCGCATGCGGGAGGCCCACGGGCTCAACGGCAACAAGCTGCTGAAGGAGCTGAGGAAGCTGGGCCTCACGGCACGGGAGATCGACACGGTGGTACTGACGCACCTCCACTTCGAGAGTGCGGGCGGGAGCACGAAGCTCGACAGGTCCGGGCGAGCGGTACCGACGTTTCCCAACGCCGAGTACGTGGTCCAGAAGGCAAGCTGGGACGAGGCGAGCAGCCCTAACGAACGCAGCCAGGCGTCCTACTACTCACAGGACTTCGTTCCGCTCGAGGAGGCCGGGGTGCTCCGGCTCCTGGACGGTGACAGCGAAGTTGCTCCGGGTATTCGCACCCAGGTGACCAATTCTCACTCGAAGGGCCACCAGATCGTGTTCGTAGAGACGGGCAGCGAGCGGATCGCCTTCGCCGGGGACCTCATTCCCACCCCGTACCATCTGCCCCTCGTCAGCATCTCCGCCTTCGACTACTCGCCCGGGGACACGCTGGAGGCCAAGAAGGCGCTGTTGAAGATGGCCGTGGAGGATGGACTCCTGCTCGTGTTCGGGCACTCCCAGGAGCCCAAGTCCGGTTATCTCCAGCAACGGAACGGCAAGTCGCACTTCTCAGTCAGGGAGCTCTAGCCCTCCCGGCTCCGGATCACCCCTCGATGCCGTCCAGGCCTGCGTCCTCGCATCCGGCGATGGTCCCGTAGACTGTATCGCCGTCCATGTACTCCAGCCGTACAGGCGTGACCCGGTTCCGAAGCGCCTCCCGGCTGTGGGCCGCGACCCTCACGTAGTTGTCGGTCAGGCCATGCCAGGCCCGTCCGCCCGGCCCGCCGGAGTCTTCTTCCCAGAGCACCGGGCGGGTTGACCCCAGCATGGTGTTCCTGAACTCTGCCGCCTGCCGAGCTCCAGGAGCCGCTCCATGCGGGCGGACTTCACAGCAGGGCCGATCTTGCCTTCTAAGTGGGCTGCGCTCGTTCCGGGCCGGACCGAATAGGGGAAGACGTGCATGGCCGCGAATTCGGCCTGCTCGCAGACCGTGTACGTCTCCTCGAAGTCCTCGTCAGTCTCGCCCGGGAAGCCGACGATCACGTCGGCGGTGACCGACGCTCCCGGCACGGCCGACCTGATCTCCTCCACTGCTTCCAGGTAGCGCTCCGCCGTGTAGCGCCTTCTCATCCGGCGCAGCACGGCGTTGCTGCCGCTCTGCAGGGGAAGGTGGAAGTGTGGGCACAGGCGCGGACTCGACCAGAGGTCGAGCACCTCCGGGCCAATCTCCTGTGGCTGCAGCGACGAGACGCGAAGCCTGGAGATCCGCGTCTCGGACAGTACCCTGGCTATGAGCCCCCGCAGGTCGATGCCGTCCAGGTCGAACCCGTATGAACCCAGCTGCGTGCCTGTCAGCACCGCCTCCCTGTATCCGGCGGCCGCGTGCCCGTCTATGCGGGCGGTGATGACCTCCGGCGGGATGCTGCGCTCGCGGCCCCTGACCTTGGGCACAATGCAGTATGCACAGACCTGGTCGCAGCCCTCCTGGATCTTGACCATCGCGCGGGTCCGGAAGGAGCCCGGTGGCGCGGTGGCTTCGTCCGTACCCTCCGAGCACGGCACTCCATTCTCGCGCCTGGTCTGTGCCACTCTCCGGACCAGGTCGAGCTTGCCTCGGTTGCCGATCACGACGTCGACCTCGGCGAGCGCGTCGAGCGCGGCGGGGTCGCGTTCGGCGTAGCAGCCCGTCGCCACTACGGTCGCGCGTGGGTTGCGCCGCTTGGCCGAACGGAGGGCCTGCCGGGCCTTCCGGTCCGCGACGTGGGTGACTGTGCAGGTGTTCACGACGTAGACGTCCGCCCGCTCGCCCGGCCCGACAAGCTGGAATCCCTGGCTGATGAAGTCCTCCGCCAGGGCGGTCGAGTCGGCCTGGTTCAGCTTGCAGCCGTGGGTCTCGATTGCGGCCGTTGGCGCGTCGAGTTGTATCGGTTCCACCGGCGGTCCACCCCTGTCTTTGACAGCCAGTGTACCGTATTCGCGAGCGAAATCTCCGGTCAAGACGACCCACGGCCCTCCCGGATCGACCGGGAGGGCCGTGCTTGCTCCTTCAGCGTCTGGGGGACTGCCCCTCCAGCTCTAGTTGCGGATGTTGTCTATGCCGTCGGTGAAGTAGTAGAGCTCGCCGTACCAGCCCACTACGTCGGCGACGTGGGTCTCGGGCGCGTTGCGGAAGTTGTTTCTATTGATGATGGTGCCGCGCCAGAAGCCGGAGTGGGCTATCAGGATGTTGTAGTACTTCTCCTCGGCGTGCAGGCGGAAGACCTCCTTGCCGATCTCCACCCTGTCCGGCGAAAGCCGCTCGAAGCCCTTGCCCTTGTGCCAGCTCTGGTTCAGCCAGTCTATCGTGCCGGTCGGGTCTGCCGGGTAGGTGCTGGCCGGCGCCTTTGGCTCCCAGACCGAGCTCTGCTCGCAGTCGCAGCGAGGCTGGTAACCGCCCTCCATAGGAACGGCCCCGTTGGGCCCGCGCTTCATGCTGCGGGGCAGGTCGCCGATGTCGGGGACGAAAGCCGGGCCTGACCCAGTCGCGCAGCATCGGGTCCAGCTGGAGAACCACGGATTCGCTCCGTAGTTGCCGACGACCCGCAGCGTGGATATGGCCTCCTTGCCGGGATACGTCAGGGTCCAAGGGGCGTTCATAGGCTTGGCGGGCATTTCGATCCCAACCTGGGCATAGTAATCAGCCATCAGCTCGGCTGCCTTGTCTCCGTTGTTCAGCTCCGCCAGATTCAGGAAGCTGAGCCTTTCGCCGGAGCCGTCGGACCTGAGCCTGAACCCCTCGGCGTCCCTTTCGGTCAGCCCCAGGCTGTCCAGGATCTCGTTGGCCTTGTCAGGGTCGTACCCAGTGTTGTGGAAGGCCGCCTCGTCGCCCGGGTAGTAGGGAGTGCTGGGATGAGGCACCCAGTTCTTCTCGACGCCGAGGCCCAGGAATACCGTGTCGTTGATTGCCCCGCGGTCCATTGCCAGGGAGAGCGCGTTCCGGAAATCCTTAGTCCTCATCCACTTCCCGGTCTCGGGGTCCTGGTTGCACGTCTGGCAGATGATCATGCCCATGTCGCCGGGGCCGGGCAACGGCCAGAGCTTGATGTTGAAGTCGCCCCGCCCCATGTTGCTCCGGTAGAGGGGCAGCTCCTCGAGCCTGAAGTCGCGTCCGTGGAGGTCGGTCTCGCCCGCCATGCTGCGGAAGACGCCGACCTCTCGGCTCTCGACCCTGAGGGAGTCCGCGCCGTCCAGGTATGGGAGCTGGTTGCCTTCGGGGTCGACCTCGAAGAAGAACGCGTTGGCTCTCCAGGTGGAGAGCGTGTCCGACTGGGAAGTGAGCACGAAGGGGGCCATCACCGGCAACTCGACGTGGGTGCCGTGATTGTTCTTTGTTCCCCAGAGCCTGATCCAGTCTCCGGTCTCTTCCTCGGCGATCATCTGCTTGAGCTTGTCCGCGTCGGCGTGGTCGTTGTGGAATTGCTTCATGTAATGCGCCGGCGCGTAGAAGCAGAAGTAGAAGGAAGTGCAGCGGGAACCGGGCCTCACCTCGCCCTCCATCAGCGTGAAGTCGGGCGTGTCCCAGGTCAACGTCCACTTCTCGTCGTCGATGATGGCGAACTTGATGATCTCGCCCGTCACCGAGTCGATCCACTGCGTCTGGGGCGTCTCGTGCAGCTCCTTGTTCAGGTTCACGTCCTCCCAGGCGAACCGGATGTCCTCCATGGTCATGGGCGTGCCGTCAGACCAATTCAGGCCCTTCCGGTTGCGGAAGGTGTAGACCCTGCCGTCGTCGCTGATCTCGTAGAAGCCAACGTGGGGAAGATGCTCGATCTCATTGGCATTCTTCTTGTCCCAGTACATCCTGTTGCTGGGACCGCCGCCCGTGGAGGTGATGCGCTGCCGGCCGCCATACACCCCGATGCCGTGGGGCCCCTGTACGACCTTGACCTCTTCGGGCAGACGCTCCTCGACCGGGGGAAGCTGGCCTGCCTTCACCATCTCGGCGAAGCGCGGGTTCTCACTGAACTCGGTGGGCCTCGGGCCCCTGTACACGAAGTCCCAGTAGACGCCGGGCTGCTGTGGCGGGGACTCGAACTTGAAGGCCTCCTCGGGCTTCTCCATGACGACGGGCTGCGAGGGAGCCTTGACCTCGACAGTCGGCTGGGCTACGGCCGCTTGGCCGGCCATGTTGTCCGGCGCCTTCGTCGGCTCTGCCATGGCGGCAGGAGCGGCCGTGGGCGCCGGCGCGACGGAGGTGGACGGCGCGGTGGTGGTCGACTCGGTCGTATCTGTCGTTGCTTCGTCGGCGCCCCCACACGCGAGCACGGCCATCATTGCCGCGGCAATTACGAGAAGGAGCACTGTGCGGCTTGCGGATTTCGTAATGTACATCTTTCCCCTCCCAGCACTGCGGTCTGCGCCGCAAGATACGGCTCTTGTAGCACAATGCGCCAACCAAGTCAAACGAACCGCACGAATCGAGTTGCCTGGAGTCCACGCGATTGACACTTCATTCGGGCCAACCTAGAATTCCGGCGATACCTCGTACGGCGAGAGGCTTGGAGCCCGCAATTCCGGCATGACATCGAACAGCGGCCCGACCGGCTCGACGGGTGAACCGGGTCGACCCTGGCAGCCGAAGCCCGGCGACAGGATCGTTCGCCATCCCAGGGCGAGGCAGATCACCCCCCTCAGTCTCACCGTCGCCGAGCCAAGGTCCTCTTCCCAGGTCCTCGTCTCTCCGCTGGTGCTCACGTACGCGTTCCTGGGCCTGGCGGGGGTTTCGACCCTGCTCCTGATGCTCCCGTTCATGCACAGAGGGCCCGGCTCTGCGACGCTCATGGACGCTCTCTTCACGGCGGTGTCGGCTGTCACGCTTACCGGCCTGACTGTAGGCGACACGGCTGCCGAATGGACCCTGACGGGCCAGGTCTTCATTCTCGGCACGATATTTGTCGGCGGCTTGAGCTTCCTAGTCCTCGTTGCATTCCTGTCGATAGCGGCTGGGCAGCGGCTTACCCGACTCAGCCACAGGCTCGACCGCGGGAGGCTCCAGATCGATCCCCTTGCGGGACTGGCGAGGCTGGCCGTGCGGATGACGGCCGTGGTCGTGGGCATCCAGATCGTTGGCTTCCTGGCGCTCCTGGCACGATTCCTCGTCATACTTCCGCCGGGCGAAGCATTCCTTCAGGCTGCATTCCACTCCGTGTCCAGCTTCAACAACGCCGGATTCGTAGCGGCCCAGGAGACGAACAGCCTCTCCGCGTACCGGGCCGACGCCGCGGTACTGGGTACGTCGGCGGTCCTCATCGTGCTGGGCGCCATCAGCTACTGGGTGATGCTGGACGTCGCGACACGGCGCAGCTTCTCCAGGCTCATGCTCAACTCAAAGCTGGTGATCGTGTTCACCATCGGCCTGATCCTCGGCGGGGCTATCGCGTTTCTTGTGTCGGAGCAGGGCAACCTGGCGACGATAGGAGGGCTGCCGGTCGGCGAGAGGATACTGGTCGCCCTCTTCGAGTCGACCAGCGGTCGGACGGCCGGCTTCTCGACGGTAAGCTGGGGGACTGGTGGGGTCGAGCAGGAGACCAAGTACGTATTCGCCGGCCTGATGGTGGTGGGTGGGGCTTCCGGGTCCGTGGCGGGCGGGATGAAGGTGAACGCGCTGGCGATCGGGACTGTTGCGGTGCTTTCGACCCTCCGCGGACGGAGGAGGGCAAGCGCCTTCGGCCGCTACATCGGTCACGAGCACGTGCAGCGGGCGATGACGATAGGGGCGACAGCCTTCGTCATGGTGCTGCTCGTGGCCCTCTCCCTCACGCTGACGGAAGGTGAGGCGCCCTTCATCGACGTCCTGTTCGAGTCCGTATCCGCCCTGGGCACGGCGGGACTCAGCTCCGGCCTTGCGGGGGCTATGTCCACGTGGGGGCACCTGATACTGGTGGCGGCGATGTTCGTTGGAAGGGTGGGCCCGTTCACGCTCGACATCTTCATGTTCAGCCGGGGCGACCAGTCCCTGTACCGGTACGCCCGGGAGCGCGTGACAGTAGGCTGACCCCGCCTATTGCGCTCCGAGCGTACCCACTCCGTCATTCCGGCCTTGAGCCGGAATCCAGAGGGGTGGCTCGGCGGGGTTCCCTTCCCCAGCTTGGATGTAGGGGCGACTCGGTAGGGGCGACTCGGTGAGCCGCCCTCACACCTTGGGCCGCGAGCGAATAGGAGCCGCACACCCTCCCAGCCAATACTGAACAGTCACCTCCGCGCAGCGCGGTAGAAGTCCGGCGGGGGTATCCTGTATAATTCCTCGCCGGAAGCCATGGCCAAGAAACAGGTCGTAGTCATTGGGCTGGGCCGATTTGGGGCCGGTGTCGCGAGGTCTCTCTACAACCTCGGGCACGACGTTCTCGCCATCGACTCGAACACCGACAGAATACAGGAGATGATGGGGCAGGTAACGTACCCCGTAGCGGGCAACGCCACGAACGACAACGTGCTGCGAGAGCTTGGAGTGCCGGACTACGACGCGGCGATCGTGGCCATCGGTTCCGACATACCTGCCAGCATCATGGCCTGCGTTCTGCTGAAGACGATGGGCATCGCCTATATCGTGGCCCGCGCCAACAACGACCTTCACGGGATCACGCTGGACAGGATCGGCGTGGACAAGGTGATCCAGCCCGAGTCCGAAGGCGGGACGAGGCTTGCCCACAACCTGTTCAACCCTAACCTCCAGGAGTACCTGGAGATGGCACCCAACTTCGGCCTGAGCCGGATGAGGGTCCCGGAGGAGTTCGTCGACAAGACGCTGAATGAGCTTGGATTCTCAGGCCCCCGGGACAAGTACGGCCTGGCGGTGCTTGCCGTGAGACGCGGGCGAGAGGTCACGTTGAACCCGGACACCGAGGAGACTCTCAGGAGAGACGACGTGTTGATCCTGGCCGGGCGCGACGAGCTTCTCGAAGGGCTGCCGTCGTAGGAATCGGACCTCTTGGCATCACGCAAACTCAAGAACGGCAGATTCTCCTCAGTCCTGGTCCCCGTCGAAGGGAGCGCCTCCGACCAGGCGGCGGTAGAGCTGGCCTGCAACCTCGCGTCCGTGTGGAAGGGCACCGTGTACGTGCTCCACGTCATCGAGATAGAGCGCAGTCTGCCCCTGGACGCCGAGCTTCCCGACGCCGCCATGAGGGCCGAAGAGGTCCTGACCGCCATGGAGGACGTGGCCAAGCCGCATAAGTGCAAGGTCCAGGCCGAGATGCTGCAGTCCCGCCGCGCGGGGCCCGCGATAGTCCAGGCGAGCGCCGACAGGCAGGTCGATGCCATCGTGGTCGGCGCGGACTATGCCACCAGCTACGGCTCGTTCTCCCTGGGAGCGACGGTGCCCTACCTTCTCGAGAACGCCCCCTGCAAGGTGATCCTGTGGCGTAACGGGGTGGCGCAGTCGGGAGCAGCAGGGTAGGCAGGGCGGCCGCTCCCGCTGCCAGTGCAATGCACCAGCACACCCGGGTTGGTCCCAAGCGCGTAGTAATATTCGGCTGTACCGAGACCGGAGCGTCCGCAGCCGTTGCGCTGTCCGACAGGGGCCACTCGGTCCAGGTCATCGACCAGGATGGAGGCTCGTTCCAGAGGATTCCCGCTGCGAAGCGAGACTCAGGAGCGATCGTTCCCGTCATCGGCGACGGGACCTCGCAGAGTGACCTGCTCAAGGTCTCGATCCGGGACGCTGACGTCTTCATGGCCCTCTCGCGGTCCGACACGATGAACGCCCTGGCTTCGGAGATCGCCGGCAGCCTCTTCCAGGTGCCTGTGGTGGTGAGCAGGATGGAAGACCCCTCCATCCAGGCCACCTACAATGAGATAGGAGTCTCGGCTATCGGGTCCGCGCAGCTCCTGACGGACATGGCCGTGGAAGCTGCGCTGCGGTAGGGCGTCATGCACGTTGTAATCGTAGGAGCCGGAACAGTTGGGTCGAGACTCGCGGCGCTACTGCTTTCGGCGGGGCACGAGATCGCCGTCGTCGAGCGGGACAGGGAGCGCTGCCGCAGGCTCGAAGAGGGGCTAGGCAGCGTTGCGGTGCGGGGGAACGGGACCAGCTCGGTGGCGTTGACGGAGGCTGGCATCACCCGGGCGGACCTCGTGGTGGCGACGACCGGCAGGGATGACGTCAATCTGGTCATATGCAGGCTTGCGAAGGTCAGATTCAACGTGCAGAGAGCCACGTCCCTGGTGAGCGAACCCGATCTGATCGACCTGTTCGGTCTTGCGGGCGTGGATGCGGTGGTGGACGTGACGGACCTCCTGGTCGAGGAGCTGCATAGAGGCGTGCTGCCCCAGGGCTTCAGCCGGCTACTTCCCGTTCCGGGTCCTGGAGCCAGGTCGCTGTTGAACTTCACGGTGCCGGCGAATTCCCCCGCGGCCGACAAGCGGCTGAGCGACCTCCCCGTGCCGGAGAGCGTCGTGGTATCGTTGGTCATATCCGTGGACGGCACAGCGGTCATCCCGACGCGGGATACGACCATCAGGGCCGGAGACGAGGTGATCGCCGTGGCGACCGACGAGGACCGGGAAACGCTCAGCAATCTCCTTCTAAGGGTGGAAGAGTGACCCGGCCCAGGCGCCTCGGCTACCTGGGACCTGCCGGCACCAATACGGAGCTGGCCTGCCTGGCATACGACAGTGCCGCGGCCAGGATTCCCTACCCATCCATCCCCGACGTCGGCGGCGCGGTCGAGTCGATGAGCGTCGATGAAGGGGTGGTGCCGATCGAGAACAGCGTCGGCGGCTCGGTGAGCGTCACGCTGGACCTGCTGATTCATGGCTCCGGGCTGGCGATTCGCAACGAGCTGGTCTCACCAATCACCCACTCGCTGCTTGGCAGGGAGGGAACAAGGCTCGGCGATGTCCGGGTCATATACTCCCATCCCCAGGCCCTGGAGCAGTGCAGGGTGTATATAGCCGCCCACCTGCCCAACGCGGAGCCGGTGGCCTCCCTGAGCACCTCGGCGGCGGTCGAAGAGATGCTCGTGGCGGACCTCCCGTCGGCCGCCATTGCCACCGAGCACGCCGGGGAGCTCTATGGGGCGCATGTCCTGGAACGGGGCATAGAGGACTTCCCGAACAACATGACGCGGTTCGTCGTGCTGGCGGTTACCGACCATGAGCAGACCGGGGACGACAAGACCTCCGTCTGCTTCTCGTTCGACGACGATGCGCCCGGTATCCTCTACTCGGTGCTTGGGGAGTTCTCCACCAGGGGAATCAACCTTGCCAAGATAGAGTCCCGGCCGACGAGGGAGGCCCTGGGCCGCTACATCTTCCTGGTGGACCTGGAAGGGCACAGGCATGACGCAATCGTCAGTGACGCGTTGCAGGAGATAGAGCGCCAGACCTCTACTCTCAAGGTCTTCGGCTCCTATCCCCGGTACGTGATGCCGCCCCCCCGGGAGCCAGGCGTAGAAAGCGAGAGGAGAGGCGTGTAGCGCCTCTCCTCTGCGGAATTCATTCCTCACCCCCGGAGAGGGGGCCGGCTTCGTTCAGCTCTCGATCAGGCCTTCTCTTCCGCCTGCACGGCAGCCTCGGCCCCGTCGACTGAGTCGGCCTTGCGGCCGGGGACGCGCGCGGCGACGGCCTCGGTCATCGGAGCGACTCGGTCGCGCACAGTCTCCATCGCGGGAGCGACGTGCTCGCGCATCGACTCCACCGCGGGATTGACGTGTTCGCGGACCGAGTCCACGGTCGGCCCCACGTTCTCCCGCATCCTGGCTGCCATCTCCTCGGCCCTCTCGCGCAGGGCTTCACTCTGGTCCAGCAGCTGTGCCCTCGTCTCCGCCCCTGACCTCGGCGCAAGCAGTATGCCAACGACTGCCCCGACGACGCCACCCAGCAAGAACCCCGTTACGAACGATCCTCCATGGTCACCATTTGCCATCAGTCTTCCTCCTTTCGGTCCTTGGATTTCCTCCCTGCAAAATAGGCCATTGCCTTACCCAGGCCGTAGGCCACACCGGAACCCGCAGTTGCGGGCCCAACGATTCTCTCCGATACCGTTTCGACTATCTCATCTACGCTTGCGGCAGTACGCTTCGCCGACTCCAGCACTGCCGACAGCTTCCGGTACATGCCCACGAGCAGGAAGAGGGACACCAGGAAAATCAGTATCAGAAGGATGTCCCGGACTATGCCCGTTATGTCGGCGAATTCTCCCAGAGTCAAGGCGGCCATTCGCGTCCTTTCGCAAAGCTGCTATAGATTCATGCTAGCATAGGCAAATTAGGCAAGGCAATTGTATTTGCCTTACGTTAAAGAGTGCTTTGTGGGGGTCGAGGATGGGCGACCGGGCGGACTTCCACCGCCCCGATTGCTGACGGATAGAGCCCGCGCGACCGGCCCCAGGCCTACTCCTCCACTACGAAGTGGAAGGCGAACGCGCAGGCTACTATGAACACCGCGTCGTAGGCCGCGAGCAGAGGGAGCCACCGGATTAATTCGCTGGAGTCTCCTCCGCCCAGGGCGGCAGCAGACGCCTCGACGGCCCCGATGACCACCGGCACGACGGCGGGCAGGAAGAGCAGCGGCAGCATGACCTCGCGCGCCCTGGTGTTGACGGCCATGGCCGCGAAGAGTGTCCCGACCGCGGCAATTCCCAGCGTCGCCAGCACGGCGACGAGTATCAGCTCAGGCTGAAACAGCGGCAGATCGAAGAGCACTCCAAATGCCGGATACACCAGGACCTCGACCATCAGCATGAAGAGGAACGACGCCAGCATCTTCCCCAGGTAGATGGCGTCGCGGGGCACCGGCGCCAGGAGCAGGCCCCGCAGGTTGCCGCCGTCCCGCTCCAGCGCGAACGACCTCGTGAGCCCTAGTACCCCTCCGAAGATGAAGGCCGTCCACAATACCCCCGGAGCCACGCGCTCCACCAATTGCGGGGATGGCTCGATGGCGAAGCTGAATATCACGATGACGAGGAGCGAGAAGACAAAGACCGATACCACGAAGTCCTTGGTCCTCAGCTCCAGCATGACGTCCTTGCGGACGACCGCCCAGATTGCGCCCAGGTATGGCTTCAAGGCGGCCCCTCGACGTGATCGCCGTAGGCTTCCCTGGCGGCGATGCGGTCACCGCCCGCCAGGACGCGCGAGACCCGGCCCGCTCCAATGATCGCGATACGGTCCGCTCGCCCGGCGGCCCAATCGAGGTCGTGCGTCGTGAACAGCAGCGCCCCGCCGGTCGACGTGCGCTCGGCCAGCACGGCCTCGAGGATGCCCGTAGCCCGTCCATCCAGGCCGCTCTCGGGCTCGTCCATCAGGAGCACCTGCGGCTCGTGGAGCAGCGCCCTGGCAATGGAGAATCGCTTGCGAAGGCCGTGGGACAGCGAGCCGACACGCTGGTGGAGCCTGGCGTGAACTCCCATCCGCTCAGCCGCCGCTTCGATGCGCTCTCCGACCCGGTCCACCTGGAACATGCGCCCCGCAAACTCCAAGTTCTCCCAGCCGGTCAGGTCATCGTAGAGCATGGGCTCGTGGGTCATTACGCCGACCGTGCGGCGCGCGGTCTCCCCGGACCGGGCAGGGTCGAGCCCGGCGATGCTGACGTGTCCCGAGTCTGCCCTGGACAGCCCCGCGAGGAGCCTGACCAGGGTCGACTTTCCGGAGCCATTGGGCCCGAGCACCGCGACGGCCTCACCCCAGTCGACGGCCAAGTCGAGACCGCGAAGGACCTCGTTCCTGCCGAAGGACTTGACAACGCCGCACGCCTCCACGGCATGGCGGGTCGCGCTCCGGCTGTCGGGGCTCCCCTGGTCGGGGTCTGCGTCCTGTCCGTAGCTTCTCATGGGCGGTCTGCCACTGTAGTATAGACGGACGAGCACGGGCAATTGGAGATTGCATCATGGACGTAGGGGCGGACCCATGTGTCCGCCCGCCGGGTCGCGAGGTGCCTTTCGGCCTGGCCCACAATGATGTTGGGGCGCTCCCCTCTCAATTCTGAACAGCTACGTGAAGGTGTGACATGGCCAAGATAGAGGCGCTGCAGACCAGGTACGAGCAGATGGACCGGCGGATGGAGACGCGGTCTGAAGCGAGTATCGACGCCGCCTGCCTGCTGGCCTTCGACTATGACTATGAGGGGAGCGACGCGGAGGTGGTGATCGACAGCGCCGAGTTCACCGCGGTCTGCCCCTGGACGGGCCTGCCGGACTTCGGCACCCTCACCATCAGCTACGTGCCGGGGCGCACCTGCCTGGAGCTGAAGTCACTGAAGTACTACCTGCTCTCGTACACCGGGGTGGGGATAGTGCAGGAGCACGCGGCGAACCGGATACTCGAGGACCTGGTGGCCGCGTGCACTCCAAAGTCCATGACGGTCACGCTGGACTACAATGTGCGAGGCGGGCTCCACACTGTCGTTACGGCCCGCCACGGCGAGAGCGCGCCGGCCGCCGGCTGAAGCGTCGCCGCATCCGCGCTGGATCTGGGCTGGAGGGCTAGAAGAGCTCCTCGACCCTCAGCGCGAGTAGCTCGCTCCCGGTGCCGAAGGCCCAGTAGTAGACCAGGTACAGTCCGGCTCCCACCATCGCCAGGTTGCCTATGGGCTCGATGTACGGGAAGACGGCCCTGAGCCCGCGCTGCACCAGGTCCTTGAACAGGACTACCCCCACGGTCGCGGCAACAAGCACGGCGCCCATGCCAAGCCCGTAGCTGACCGAGCCGATGATCGGCTCGATGATTGCGCCGGCGCTGAGCGACTGGCCGGCCACAAAGCCGATGGCTGCCAGGAATATGGGGAGCGCGCAGCTCAGCGAGGCTATCGCGTACGCAATACCGAACAGGAATACTTGACGGAGTCCCTTGCCCTGACCGAGGTTGACGCGGCTAGCGGCCATGATACCCAGCTTGCGCTTGGACAGCAGCAGGTAGAGCCCGGCACCGGCTATGATGATCCCCACGCCCAGCCCAGCGAACGGAAGGAACTTGCCTACGACCCTCCCGCCGGCCGCCAGGATGAGGCCGACCGCGCCGAAGACCACAATGAAGCCGCCGGTCGCTGCCAGGCCCAGGAGTATCCCCCTGGCGCTGGACGCGAGCGTGTTCTGCTCGTCGTCTCTGAATGTGTCCAGCTGGTACCCAACGTACGCGGGGAACATCGCGGCCCCGCATGGGTTGAAGGCTGCTGCCATCCCGGCGACGAAAGCGAAGGCTAGCGGTACGTCAATCTCGAACATCTTGCCACCCCGTGACCTGTTTCTGGAGGGAATGGAGTGCCGGCTCTCGCCGGTCGAGCGTCCCTACTACCAGTTAGATGCCCGGCGTCCCTAATCCGTTGCTGGCGGAAGACAGCCCCGACGATGTCCGGAGCCCTACTCGGGAATCGTGGGCGGGGGGATAGGAACGTAGCCGCCTGACGTGTCCGCCTGCAGCCTGCCCCCCGGCTCGTCCCTGTAGAACGAGCCTCCCGAGGCGGCAAGATCCTTCACCCACTCGGGAACGTCCAGGCCGTCCTCCTCCATGCGGGGCAGGGAGCCGGAGAGTCCGATGGCGTCCCAGGTCTCGAAGGGGCCCAGCTCCCACGCGTACCCCCAGCGCATCGCCCGGTCGATGGAGATGATGTCGTCGGCCACCTCGCCCAGCTTGCTCGCCGAGTAGGCCATCATCTGCGACAGGACTCGCCAGACGAAGCGCCCCGCATCGCTGTCCGAGGCGGCGAGCGCTGCCAATCGCACGCGCGGATCGTCCTCGGAATCGCCGCCGGGAGATGCCGGAGCCATGCGTCCCGATCGCGGCCCGTACTCCAGCGTGTCGGGGTCGATGACCAGTATCTCCCGCCCGCTGTCAGTCTCGACGCGGCGGTAGAATCCCTGGCCGGCCTTCTGGCCCGTCCAGCCCCGCGCGACCATCTCTCGCATGTAGCCGGGCACCGCGAGTATCCGTCTCTCCCCCTCGTCCGCAGCCTCGTGGGAGTTGTCGGCAACCGCGGTGAATACGTCGATCCCCACCACGTCCAGGGTGCGGAAGGTCGCGCTCACCGGCCTCCCCATGGCGGGCCCCGTGACTGCGTCCACCTCGTCGAAGCCCCAGCCGAACTCGCCGGCGGCGTGGACGATGACCATGAGCGCATAGACGCCGACGGTGTTGGCTATGAAGTTGGGCACGTCGTGAGCGGGCACTACCCCGCGGTCCAAGACGTTTGCGGAGATGTCGTACACGGTCGATGCCACGTCCGGGTCGGTGTCCGCCGTCGAAATCAGCTCCAGCAGGGGCAGATACCGAGGAGGGTTGCAGAAGTGGGCCCCAAGGAACCGCGGGCGTAGGTCTTCCGGCAGGGCCTCGGCTATGGACGACACGGGAATCCCTGACGTGTTCGTGCTGATGACGGCGTCTGGGCTGACGTGCTGGGCCGCGCGGGACCATATCGCCCGCTTGATCCCCAGGTCCTCGGAGACGGCCTCGATTACCAGGCCCACGCCGGACAGGCGGTCGAGGTCGTCGTCGAAGTTCCCGGGGGTGATCAGCCCCAGGACGCTCGGATCGCTGACCGGCGCGGGTCTCAGGGTCTTGAGCCGGTCGATGGCAGCCTGGGCAAGGCGATCAGGCTCGCCTTCGGTCCTCAGGTCGAGCAGGTCGCAGGGGATGCCCTTGTCGGCCAGGAGCCCCGCGATCTGGGAGCCCATGGTGCCGGCGCCCAGGACGGCGACTCTCTCGACCATCTAGTCTCGCCAGTGCTCGGGGAGTATGGGCGCGTCGAAGCCGAGCTGGTCGGCAACCCAGTGCTCGACGAACATGCCGTCCTTGTAGTTCGACTGCTGCGACTCGTACACGTCCGGCTGCACCGGGAACGCATTCAGCAGCGGAGATAGGCCGTCCTTGTCGAGGAAGCCGCCGGAAGGAGCCGTCTGTACCAGCGTCCGGGCGGTCACGCGAGGCGCGAACCAGCGCGGGTCGAAGTACGACAGGGTCTCGGCGGCCGCTGCCTCAGAGTCGGGGTTATGCCTGAGGTGGTCCGCGATCTCGCTGTCCGTGCCCTTCGCCCCATCCAGCGCCCTGTAGAAGGCCCCCGGGGTGCACACGAGGTGCGTCGCCCCCTCACCAAGCGCCGCGGCGAAGATGGCCAGGTCGCCGCCATGGACCACGACCCGGCTTGCGTCGACCTCGGGCCGCGAGAGCAGCACCTCCAGCCCCCGCACGCAGTCCGCGGCGATGCCCCTGAACCTGTACATGCCGGGGTCCTCGATGCCGTCAGTGAGGAGACCGGGGAACGCCGCGGCGTAGGGCTTGTCGGCGTTCCGGAATCCCCGGGCCGCCAGCGTGAAGGCGACGAAGCGGCTCCTCAGCTGGCTTGCCGAGCCCTGGGGTATGGGCGAGATGACGCTGCCTTGGCCGGGCACCCAGTAGATGGCCGGGAAGGGCCCGTCGCCGGCAGGAATGCTCAGGTATGCGAAGAGCCGGTAAGAATCGGAGCTCGTGAGGCGCAGCCCGTACATGGTGGCGCACTCGTTGTTGCGAATCGGGATGGCCTCGACCTCGACCCGAGGGGGATAGAGGGCGAGCTCGTCCAGTACGTCCTGCCAGTAACCGTCGAATCCTGCGGGCCTGTTGTCATTCATCCGCTATGCCTTCAGGTGCTTCTCGAAGAACGCGTCGAGCTCGTGTTCGATTTTGTGCTTGCCGGCGTCGTGGCCGTGCCCGTCTGCCGCGTAGAACTTCTTGTCCGCGCTGCCGACGGCATCGAACAACGCATACCCGGTTTCGGGCGGGCAGACGTTGTCCTGCAGCCCGACGTAGATGACGAAGGGGCACGTGATCTTGTCGGCGAAGTTGATGCCGTCGAAGTAAGCCAGCGTCTCGACGACCTCGTCCCGGCTGTCGGGGTGGAGCCTGAGGTAGTCGTTGATCTCCTCGTAGGGATACGTGCGGGTGAGCTCTATCGAGTCGACGTAGCCGCACAGGTAGGGCGCGCCCGCTATTCCCACCTTGACCTCACTGCGCATGGCCGAGGTCGTGACGGTCAGGCCGCCTCCCTGGCTGCCCCCGGTCGCCCCGATCCTGTCTGCGTCGACCTCGTCACGGGTCAGCAGGTAGTCGATCCCCCGCCAGGCGTCGACGTAGAAGCCCCTGTAGGAGTACGTGTTGCGGTCGGTTATGTTGTGGGTCAACAGGCCAGGATAGCCGGGGTTGAACTGGCTGTTGCTGCGCAGCTTGCCCCTGGGGGCCACCGAGAACGCGGCGTAGCCCTTCCGCGCCCACCCCTTTTGTATCGGAGGCTCTCCCTGGTAGCCGGGCAGCGTGAGGATGGCGGGCAGCTTTCCCTCGCGCTTCCTGGGCACGCAGTACCACCCGGCAATCCGCACGTCGTCGATGCTGTCGTAGAAGGTCTCGTAGACCTCCACTTCGTCATCGCTTCGGAGCTCCGAATAGTTGGTCTCCGGGTTCAGGGGGACCCTGGCCGCCTGGGCCAGCACACCGTCCCAGAACTCATCGAAGTCCCCAGGCTTCTCGACCTTGCTGACATACTCTTCGGGCGGAGGTCTCACGGCGCAGTCCTTCCTCACGTTAATCGGCCCGAATTGTATGGCCGTGCCGATGCCCTGTCAAACCTGCCGGGCACAACTCCGTCATTCCGGCGAAAGCCGGAATCCAGGGGCGGGGCTCAGCTATGACAACAATGCCTCCGATGCAGTGTATGGGCACCAATGGGAGGTTACTCAAAGGTCTCCCTGGCGGGAGAAGGTTGGGACGAAGGGGATGCCGTCTCAGACAGATCGTCCCTGCCAGCCTTACATCGACCTTGAACGTTTAGAGGCTGCTGTATGATGCGTGGAGCAACCCGACGGAAGAACATCCTTTACCGGTGAGGTGACCCAATGGCGGACGCAGGCACGTGGCGGAAGATCACACCCGACGGGCTCTTAAGTTGCGGGGAGACGGAAGAGTGGGATAGGGACCCATCGGCGCCGCACATCCTTCGCATGGGCGACACGATCAGGATGTATTACCACGGGCGGCTGGACGGCAGGATCCGCATCGGGTTCGCGGAGGCGCAGGTCGACGACCCCCTGACCTGGACGAAGCACGAGGGCAACCCGGTCCTCGACCTGGCGGAGGCAGGACAGCCGGACTCAGAGTGGTGCGCGTACCCCTGGGTCGTCCCGGTCACGGAGACGCGGTGGCACATGTACTATGCCGGTTTCGGCGGCGAGTTTTGGCGTCCGGGAGAGAAGATCTGGTACACGATGCTCGCTGTCAGCGACGACGCGGGCATTACCTGGCGTCGCAGCGGCCTGGGTCCCATCATAGACGTTGGCGAGGAGCGCGCCCCCCACGAGGCATCCAGCGGCTCCTGCGCTGTCGTGCGGGTCGGCGACGAGTACTGGATGTACTACACTGCGCTCAGGGAGGGCCTGGGTTACCCCCGCGGCCTGTACATCAGTCTCGCCCTGGCGACGTCGCCCGACGGATGGAACTTCACGCCCCACGAGGCGGGCGCGCTGCTCGAGCCCGACCTGGAGAATCCCCTCGAGGACTTCTGCTGCTCCAAGCCCGCGATCTATGACAAGGGCGATCACTACGAGCTCTGGTACAACACGGCAGGGCTAAAGTACCGGCTGCGGTACGCGGAGAGCCGGGACGGCATCAACTTCGACGTCGACCCCAACGTGGTCGTCGACGCCTCCGAGTCGGGCTGGGACGCCGTAATGACCGAGTACCCCTGTATCGTGGAGCTTCCCGACCGGGACCTGCTCTACTACTGCGGCGACACGTTCGCCGGCATAGGGGTAGCCGAGCGCCAGAAGTAGCTCTAAGCAGCCGTGGCCCCTTCCAAGCCCTCGCGGGGCGGGGATGACTTTTCGATGGCTTGCCTAGGAGTGGCGTTGGCCTCCTGACGCGGGTGAGGCGCCCCGCCCCAGGTCCCCCGTCGGGGACTCCTCGGCACGACATCGCTCGGGTGGCCTGTAGCTGCTACTCGAACCTGGCAGGGCTGAACGGCGCAGGGTCCACCAACGGCGCATCGCCCGTGACGAGCTGGGACACCAGCTTGCCTGTCACGGGGCCCAGGGTCACCCCCGTCATCGAGTGGCCCGTCGCAACCACGACATTGGGGAGCCGGTCGACCGAGCCGATCACCGGGAGGCCGTCCGGGCTCAGCGGCCTCAGCCCGCTCCACACGACCCCCTCGGCGGGATCGATCCTGGTCGTGAAGTACTGGCCCACGGCATTCACGATCGCGTCGACCCTTCGCTGGCGGATCCTGTCGTTGATGCCCGACAGCTCCAGCGTCCCGGCGACGCGCATGTACGGTCCCATCGGGGTGAGCCCGCACCTTGCGCCAAACATCATCACGGGCCGCGTTGGCGAGTCGTCCGGGCGGTCGAAAGTGACGCTGTACCCCTTCGCCGCTTGGACGGGGACGGAGATGCCGAGCTGCCTCGCCAGGCCGGGAGTCCACGAGCCTGCCGCGAGCACGACCTGATCCGCCTCGAACGCGCCCTGCGACGTTACGACCGAGCAGTAGTCCCCGCGTATCTCCAGGGACCTCACCTCGGCGTGGGTCTGCACGATGCCGCCGAGCCTCTCCACCGTCGACGCCAGTCCCACCACGAACTCATCGGGTTTCAGGTTGGCGTCATCCTCGAAGTGGACGCCTCCGAGATTGTCCGGCCTGACCACCGGCTCTAGCTCCAGCACCTCGTCCGGGGTCAGCATGCGCGAGGGTATGCCGTGCTCGTTGAGCAGGGGGGCCTCCTGTTCTGCCGCCTCGCGGGCCTCGCGGCTCCGAAATACGCCGAGGATGCCCCGCCGCTGGTACTTGCAGTCGATCGATTCGGTGTCGATGAGCTCGTCGTACAGCGAGAGGCTGGCGTTTCCCAGCTCCGCGATGATCGGTATGGAGTCGTGGAACGCTCTCGCGTTCGCCGCCTTCCTGAACCACCAGAGCCACTTGAAGAGGTCCGGGTCCAGCCGGGGCCTGATGTAGAACGGGCTGTCGGGCTTGAACATCCACCGCAGCCCCTGCATCACCGCGCCCGGGGCCGCCAGTGGGAAGCTGTGGCTCGGGACCACCCAGCCGGCGTTGCCGTAGGAGCTGCCGCTGCACAGCTCGCCGCGCTCGATCAGCGTGACCGAGCGGCCTGCCTTCGCCAGGTAGTAGGCGGCGCACACGCCGATGACGCCGCCGCCTATGATCAGCACATCCCGCCGCTCAGCCATGCCGGAAGCTCCCTCCTCTCCATCTCCTTGACTGCCCGCAAACCCGGCCCTCGGCCAGTAACCGTAGCACATCCGGCCCCCACATCCTCGTGTTCAGTGGGTAGCAAGAGTGTATGATGCCAGCGTCGTTTCCAGAGTGGCGCGTCAGGTCAGCGCCAACCCAACACAGGAGGACTGGCGTGAGATTCATCAGGACCACAGAAGGCTTTCCCTTCAGCTCGGCCGTCATACACAGCGGCAGGGTGCTGGAAACAGTGCTTACCGGGATGCCCGAGGGCGGCGACGAGCCCGTGGAGGGCGGCGCCGGGGCAGAGATGCGAGAGATCTTCAGGCAGCTCGACGACATCCTCGCCGAGGCGGGCCTCGACAGGCGGAGTATCTGCTCGGCGAGGTTGTATCTGGAGCACGTGAACCGGGACGTGGCCGAGGTCAACGAGGCCTGGGTGGATTACTTCGGAGACCATCCGCCCAACCGCCGGTGCTACGGCGTCGATCTGCAGCGCGGCATGCTGGTGGAGGCCGGCTTCGTCGCGGAGCTACCCGACTAGCGGCTCACCACGAAGAGCCTGCGGCAAGAGGGCGGGGGCTATGTGAGGGCCCCCGCGGAGGCCCCCGCCGGTCCTGGCTGCCTGCTATCAGAGGGCGGCGTACAGGTCGTCGGTCTTGGCGGCCATGATGAAGTCGTTGCGGTGCAGGCCCCTTATCTTGTGAGTCCACCACGCGACGTTGACGCGCCCCCATTCCACGGTCAGCCGGGGGTGATGGCCCTCCTCCTCGGCGGCGTCCCCCACCGAGTCCGCGAAGACCATCGCCTGGATGAAGTCCGCGAACTTGAAGGTGCGGTCGAGCCGCTTGATGCCGCCGTCCTCGGTCAGCTCCCAGTCGGGCACGACAGGGTGCAGTTCCGCGATCTCCTCGTTGGTCACCCGCGGCGAGTCTCGCCGGCAGGCCACGCACTTTTCTCTTGCCAGCGTCATTTCCAACCTCCGGCTCCATCCCCTAGCGGGGGGTGTGGGTATTCGTATCGCTATCGTAACATGTGGCCTCGGGACGTCGCGTGCTCGGCGACCATGTGATTGTTCAGTCTTCATGAGTCGAACTGTGGAGACCTCCCGAAGGATGTCATTCCGAGCGCAGCGAGGAATCTAGAGTCTGCGGACGTGGGCGCACTCCTATTGGAGGGCCGAATACTATGCAAGGGCCTTAGATTCTTCGTCGCTGTGCTCCTCAGAATGACAATGGTGGAGGGCGTGTATCATCACAGAGAGCGGGCAGTTGTGCCCTTAGGAGGACAGCAGTGATCGACTTCGCCAACTCGTACATGACGTGGTTCGGCGCTGCGGGGGGCAGCATCTCTAGGATAGACATAGAGGCCTCCTGCACGCTGATCGACGATACTGGCTCGGAGGACTCCTTCTACCTGATCGCGCCGTGCCGCGCGGAGCACACCCACTCCGACGGCCAGCTCATCGTCATGCCGAACTACGACTTCCGCGGGATATTCGGCCGGAGCGAGTACCGGATCATCCGCACCCACTGGGTCAGCGAGCCGGACTACCTGGACGACCAGGGTCTGGACACGACGGGAGGCCGCGTGCTGGACGAGCCGGGGCTCCACGGCGGCAAGTGGGACGAGGTGAGGCTCGACGTGCCCCGCTTCGAGAGCTTCACGGAGCTGGCGGGCAACCAGGCCGTGGTCGACGCGACGCTCGAGAACAGGACGCTCGTCTCCAGGACGGAGCTGGAGGACGAGGCGTCGGGCACCCGCGCGGTGCTTGAGTACCCCGTGAAGACGATGAACGTGCTGAGAGCCCCGATCAGGTTCCAGGTCGACACGGGGCCGATTATCGTGCCGGACTTCGGGTCGACGGCCGAGCTGGCGGTCGCGCGGTTCGACCTGGCCCACGTCGTCTACAACCTGTTCGCCCGGGGCGAGATGATCTTGCGGAAGCCGGTTGCTGTAGGAAAGGGCGGCGACAGGGTCGACGTTACCGACTATTCGGAGAGGGTCGAGTACGTGGGGAGGAACACGGTTCTCGCAGCTTAGGGCCTACGAATCGAGGAACGCGATGCCCTCTTGAGGTCCAGATCGCGGGGAGGGTGGGTTTCAAACCCACCCCTACGGGAGTGCGTGGTTGATGCTGAGGGGAGGAGTGGTCGGGGTGACTGGACTTGAACCAGCGACCTCGTCGTCCCAAACGACGCGCGCTTCCAACTGCGCCACACCCCGATGCCACTCCATGATACGGGCTTGCCCTCAGCATCACAACCGGATTGCCGTGTAAGATCGACCATCTAGCGGCGGCGGCGCTGTCCTAAGGAAACGCCGAGGGAAGGTTTCAAACCGGCCCCTACAGGGTAAGGCGTTGGGTGGAGACAGGCGCCGTTGACGGGGTCAAGGATCGGAAAAACTCTGTTCAAAGTCTAAGACTACAGCTATTGACAGGCCACTATATATAGTATTATCCTCCGTCTGCCCCACGATAGATTGTGCTTTCAGCTCTAATCGTTGGGTGGTCGTATGCTCTGTCCGCTTTGCAACCACGACGACTCGAAGGTCATCGACTCCCGAGACGCGGGAGACGGCATAAGGCGTCGCAGGGAGTGTCTCGGTTGCGACGGCAGGTTCACGACCTACGAGCAGGTCCAGGTCCGCGAGCTGATGGTAGTCAAGAGGGACGGGCGGCGCGAGGACCTGGACAGGGAGAAGCTGATAGCAGGCATCACGAAAGCTTGCGCGAAGAGGCCTCTCCCGACGGGGAGCATTGACAAACTGGTGCAGGAGATCGAGATGGCGGTCGTAGATTCGGGCCGCCGCGAGGTCTCGTCGGAGGCTATAGGACAGTTGGTGATGGAGAAGCTGAAGGAGATGGACCGCGTCGCGTACATCAGGTACGCGAGCATCTACAGGGACTTCAAAGACGTGGAGACGTTCAGGGAAGAGATCGACTCTCTACTGGAGCCTCCCGTGGAGCCCGCCGAGGCGAGCAGCCAGCTGACCTACCTGGAAGAGGAGATCGTCCAGAGGCCCAGGCGCCGGGGAAGGCCCCAAAAGCTCACCGAAGCCGGGAGGCCGGCCGGGGCCTGAGCCTCCCGGTCGGCCTAGACCTAATGTTCGATTTACGCTAGTATTGCTTGTGTAATTCCAAATCAGAAACATGACTGGAGCGAGAAATGCTGACCCAAGAGAGACCCATCACAGCCACCGCCTCGAGCCCAGCCGCATCTTCCGAGCAGAAGGTCGGTCTGAGCGACAACGCGCTCGTCGTCCTTGAGAAGCGATACCTCAGAAAGGATTCTGACGGCAACATAGTGGAAACGCCGGAGCTGATGCTCCGGCGGGTGGCACGCGCGATCGCGGAGGCCGAGATGATATACGGCACTAAGGCGGACGCGGCGCATTGGGAGGACGAGTTCTACAACGTCATGGCGACGCTCGATTTCGTTCCCAACTCGCCCACGCTGATGAATGCTGGAATAGGCCTGCAGGACGGGACGGGCACCGGGACTCTCTCCGCCTGCTTCGTCATGGGTCTCGAGGACACGATGGACGGGATAATGACCACGGCCAAGGAGATGGCCATGGTCCAGAAGTTCGGCGGCGGCACAGGGTTCGCCCTGTCTCCCATCAGACCCAAGGGCTCCGGGATCTCGACGACTCACGGCCAGGCCTGCGGCCCCATTTCGGTGCTGCGCCACCTGTCGTCGGTGTCGAAGCTGGTGACCCAGGGCGGGAAGCGCGACGGCGCGAACATGGCCGTCATGGATGTACACCATCCCGACATCCTGGAGTTCATAGACAGCAAGGAGGTCGAGGGAGAGATCCACAACTTCAACATCTCGGTCGGCGCCTCCCACGAGTTCATGGAAGCTGTGAGGGACGGGACCGACTACGCTCTGCGGGCGCCGGAAAACCCGAGCGACGCCGACTCTCCCGTAGTGGAGAAGGGGAGGCTGGACGCCCGAGAGGTGTTTGACAAGATCATCCACGGCGCATGGCGCAACGGCGAGCCGGGGATGATCTTCCTCGACTGGGTGAACCACAAGAACCCGACGCCGCACATCGGCCGCATGACGGCGACCAACCCGTGCGGGGAGCAGCCGCTCCTGCCATACGAGTCGTGCAACCTGGGCTCGATCAACCTCGCCAACTTCGTCGCCGACGGCCGGGACGGCCCTGAGGTGGACTACGAGCGGCTGAGAGGAGTCGTCCACACCACGACGCGATTCCTGGACAACGTCATCGACGCGAACTCGTACTCGGTCGACAAGATCGAGGATATGACGAGGATGACGCGCAAGATCGGCCTGGGCGTGATGGGCTTCGCCGACATGCTGATCAAGATGCGGGTGCCCTATGACTCCGAGAAGGGCCTGGAGCTGGGCCGGGGCGTGATGCGGTTCATCCGCGACGAGGCCGACGCGATGTCCGAGCAGCTGACGGAGACCCGGGGGGTCTTCCCGGGGTTCAAGGGCAGCATCTACGACGCGCCGGGCCAGCCTAAGATGCGCAACGCCTGCAGGCTTACGGTCGCGCCCACCGGCACCATTTCGATGATCGCGGGGTGCTCCAGCGGTATCGAGCCTCTGTTCGCGCTGAGCTACCACAAGCACAACATCCTGGGCGGCGAGAGCCTGATCTACGTGGACGAGCAATTCGAGGAGGCCGCACGCGAGGGCGGGTTCTACAGCGAGGACCTGATGGAGTTCCTGGCGTCGGGCGGTTCCCTGCAGGAGAGGGATGACGTGCCCGGCTGGGCCAAGCAGCTGTTCGTCACTGCCGCCGACATCTCGCCCGAGATGCACGTGAGGATGCAGGCGGCGTTCCAGGAGAGCGTCGACGCGGCGATATCCAAGACGATCAACTTCCCCAATAGCGCCACGGAGAACGACGTGGAGCGGGCATACCTGCTGGCCTGGGAGCTGGGCTGCAAGGGCATCACTGTGTACAGGGCGGGCAGCCGGGAAGCAGAGGTGCTGACGGCGGGCCAGGAGCAGGCAGAGGGCGAGACCGAGGACGAGCCCATCTCCGCCGACATGCTGGTGGAGCGCGATCGCCCGTCGGTTATCAGGGGTATCACGGAGAGGGTGCGTACGGGCCACGGCAACATGTACGTGACCATCAATTACGACGAGAACGAGGAACCCTTCGAGGTGTTCATTGCCGTCGGCAAGGCGGGCGGCTGCGACTCCGCCCAGCTGGAGGGCATATCGAGGCTTGCGACGCTGGCCCTCAGGGCCGGCATCGACCCCGCGCAGGTCATCAAGCACCTGCAGGGCATCACCTGCTGCCCGGCGTGGGACGGCGGCACGCTGGTCAGGTCCGCCCCGGACGGCCTCGCCCTCGTGCTGAGCCGCCATCTCAAGCAGGACCCGGATACCCCGCCCGCCGAGCCGGAGGCCTCCGCCATCCAGCCAGGGATGCTCATGCCCCAGGCCAGCAAGCAGGCCAACGGCGCAAACGGCCACGTGTCCACGAACCGCAGCAGGTGCCCGGAGTGTTCGGTCGGCACGCTCATCTACCAGGAGGGCTGCCAGAACTGCCCCGAGTGCGGCTACAACAAGTGCGATTAGCCGGAGACTCACCGCAGAGGCCGCGAAGGGCGCAGAAGATCAGGTGGCTTGGCCTGAAAGCACCGTGCGATGACCACTCAGGGCCGGGAGGAATCTCGTAGGTGAGCGATAGGCCGTTTGTGGCGATCACCATGGGCGACGCGGCGGGGATCGGGGCCGAGGTGACGGTGAAGGCCCTCCGCGAGTCGAGCGTGTACGACAAGTGCAGGCCGTTCGTGGTGGGGAACGCCGCGGCCATGCGGGCCGCCGGCGACATGGCCGGTGGCGGCTTGGCCACTAGGGTCGTCCGCTCGGTCGACGAGGTCAGCGGAGACGCCGGCGGGATCGACGTCCTGGACCTCGAGAACCTAGACTACGACAGCATCGAGACTGGCAGGGTGTCCGAGGCCGCGGGCCGCGCCGCCATCGAGTGGGTGCTGGAGGCGGGCAGCCTGGCGAAGGGCGGCCGCATCAGCGCCATCGTCACAGCCCCCATCAACAAGGAGGCGGCAAGCCTGGCGGGCTACAAGGACGTCGGGCACATGGAGGTGTTCCAGAGCCAGACCGGGGCCAAAGAGGTCGCCACGATGCTGATGGCCGACGAGCTCCGGGTCGTCCACCTGACGACCCACCGGTCGCTCCGAGTGGCGTGCGATTATGTGACGAAGGACAATGTGCTCGCCAAGACGATGCTGACTCACGAGCACTTCACGCGCTGGGGATTCCCGGCGCCCCGCATTGGGATCGCGGCGCTGAACCCCCATGCCAGTGACGGGGGGCTGATCGGCGACGAGGAGGAGAAGCACATCACTCCGGCTGTCGAGGCAGCCCGGTCCCAGGGCGTCGACGCAACCGGGCCCGTGCCCCCCGATACCGTATTCAACCAGGCCATCGACGGCAAGTTCGACGTGGTGCTCGCCATGTACCACGACCAGGGGCACATTGCCATAAAGGTCCACAACTGGGCCAAGAGCGTGAGCGTCAACCTGGGGCTGCCGTTCATCAGGACGTCGGTCGACCATGGCACGGCCTTCGACATTGCAGGCAAGGGCGTGGCCGACCACGAGAGCATGATGGAGGCGATCGGGGTCGCCGTGGACCTGGCGAACGAGAGCAGGCTCCGGTAGCATCGAGTATGCCGCCTGTCCCCCGGGGCCGGGCGAGAGACTGAGGCAGGCACCAGGATGAAGATATCGTTTGTCGGCGGCGGCGCGATGGCTGAGGCCATTCTTGGGGGCATACTAGAGGCCGAGATCGCGGCCCCTGGGGACATCAGGGTAGGGGAGCCCGTGGAGCCGCGGCGCGAGTACCTCGAAGGGAAGTACGAGGTAACCTGCCATGCGGAGAACGCGGGAGTGCTAGGCGGGGCCGACATCGTGATGCTGTCGGTCAAGCCCCAGAATCTCGCCGACGTGATGGCGGAGATGGGCGGCTCCCTCGCTGCCGGGCAGACTGCCGTCTCGATCATCGCGGGCGCCCGGCTGGAGACACTGACAGGCGGCCTGCAGCACGACTCGGTGATCAGGGTCATGCCCAACACCCCGTCGCAGATCGGCGCCGGTATGTCGGTATGGACGGCGTCATCCGGCGTGCCCGGGAGCGCGGTTGAGGCCACGCGGCGCATCCTGGGGCCGCTGGGCGAAGAGCTGTACGTCGAGGACGAGAAGTACATCGACATGGCGACGGCCCTCAGCGCGAGCGGCCCCGCCTACGTGTTCCTGTTCATCGAGGCGCTGATAGACGCGGGGGTCTACCTGGGGATGCCGCGCGAGATGGCCTCCCAGCTAGCCCTGCAGACGGTGGCGGGCAGCACCCAGCTGGTCCGCGAGTCGGGCCTTCACCCGGCCGAGCTAGCGAACATGGTGACGTCGCCCGGCGGCACGACGGCCGAGGCGCTGCTGACCCTGGAGCAGGGCGCGTTCAAGGGCGTGGTCATCGAAGCGGTCAACGCAGCCTACGAGAAGTCGAAGGCGCTGGGCGGGTAGCCAGGTGGAGATTCTCCGCACGTTCGTCTATCTCCTGACGTGGGCCCTGACGATTGCTGTCGTGGGCCGCGCGCTCATGTCTTTCATATCCCCGCGCGGCGAGGACCCGGTGTCGATGGTCCTGATCCAGATCACGGAGCCGATACTCGCGCCCATACGCCAGTTCCTGCCGCAGGGGCCTCTCGACTTCTCGCCCATCATCGCCATCATAGTGCTGCAGCTGATAGGGAGAGTGCTCCTCAGCATCGGCTGACGCCCCCTGGCTCTACCCGCGAATCCTTCGCACGGCCTCGGCGACCGACTCCACGCCGTCTATCTCCAACAGCTTGTCCCTGGAAGTCTTGCCGCGAACTATGGCGACGCTGCTCTTCGGTACGCCCAGCGCCGCCGCAATCGCCGCGATGACAGCCTTGTTGGCGCGTCCGCCCTCAGGCGCTGCGCTCACGTACACGCGGACTTCGCCCAGGTCCGAGGCCTCGACCTTGTCGACGCGGGCCCTGGGCCTTGCGCGGACCTGCAGGCGGATGCTCATGGGACTATTGGAGAAGAGCCGAAGTAGGCTTCCAGGTTCATGTACGAGATGAGGACGACGAGCAGGGCTACGGAGCCGTAGATGGCGCGACGCGAGAACCTGCCCTCCATCCAGGTCAAGGTCCAGTGGAGGCCGTAGCCTGCGGCTGCCAGCGCGGCTGGCATGGCAACGACCAGCCTCCCATAGACCCCATGCTCCGTCGTCAGTCCTGCCAGCATGACCCCGGTCACGAAGAAGGCCGGCAGGAGCAAGTGGCCTCGCTGTTGCCATCGAACGGCAAAGACAAGGAGCCCCAACAAGGCCAGCAGCCCGGTGAAGGCGTCCAGCAACATGCGGTGCTCTCCGCCGAACGCGCCGAAGAATACGCGCCCGACCATGCTGGCGACGCCGGCTACCAGGAACCTTGTCTGTTCGGGGATGCCCTGCAGGTCGCGGAACTCCTGGGTCGCGGTGATCGAGTAGACGGTGAACTGTTCGAGGGCGGCCCCGGGGTCCGAGGCGGCGATGAGCAGGTAGGGCAGGGCGGCAACGGCTGCCGCTATCCACAGGGCGGCGGCGACTTCTCCGGCGTGCTCGCGTTCCAGCGCAACCTGCGCGAGGCAGAAGAGGGCGACGGCCGCGAGGAGGATTGGGAAGCTGCTGTCGATGTAGGGCGTCAACCCCACGACGAGCCCGGCGGCAATCGCGAGAGTCCGGCGCCGAGGGCCTCTGTGCGTCTCTTCGAGGGCCGCGGCCAGGAGGTTGGCAGCCGCCAACAGGGCAGCGAGCATCAGGATCGTGGGGAGAATGAGCCGGCTGAACTGGAGGTGCCATAGCGACAGGGCGAGGAGGGCCGACGCGAACAGCGCCGGGCGGGCGCCCAGCAGGCGGCGAGTAAGCAGATAGAAGAGGGCTATGGTTGCCACGCCGAGGGCCACCGGAAAGAGGCGCAGGGCCAGGGTCGAGTCCCCGGCCAGCAGCGACCAGGCTCCCAGCAGGTAGGCGAATCCAGCGGGCTCACCCGTGACGGCGTCGGAGCCCAGACCTACCCAGCCTTCACGAGATACCCGGGAAGCGGCCGCCGCGAACAGCCCCTCGATGGCCGAGAGTCCTTCGGGTACCGAATCGAGCCGGAAGAGCCTTGGAAGCGCGGCGGCGGCCGCGACGATGATTGCGCCGCATACCTCGGCGCCGCCCAGCCTCGCAGGAAGACTCCGTGCGAGCGGCTTTCCGGGCGGCGCTGTCGTCTGGGTGGCGGCTCTGCCGGGCGGCCTTCGGAGTGCGGCCCGCGCCGGCGCCAGGCTGGTGCCGGGAGGGAGCATTGCACCGCCGCACATCTCGCAGTAGCGGTGCCGCCTGGGATTCGGCGAGCCGCACGCCGGGCAGGGCCGGACTCCCGGGAGCTCGGCTCCGCAGCCTCCGCAATACGCGGCGGCCAGGCGGTTCAGGTGGTCGCATCGCGGGCACACCGCGTCCGGCGAGGCGGCCCCGGCGTCACCCATCAGGCGTGGGCCATCGCGCCGCCGTCGATGTATACGGTCTGGCCGGTCATGAAGTCGCTGGCGTCCGAAGCGAGGTAGACCAGCAGCCCGGCGAGGTCGGTGGGGTGTCCCTGGCGGCGCGAGGGTATGTACCGCTCCAGCAGCTCGGGCTCGGCGCCTGGGTCGCGGGGCTCCGTGGTCAGCCAGCCAGCGCCAATGCCGTTGACGCGCACGCCGCTCCTGGCCCACTCGAGTCCGAGCGCGGCGGTAAGCTGGCGGATTGCCCCCTGGCTGGCGCAGGTCGCGGCGGAGTTCCACAGGCCGCGCTCCGCCAGCCCCGTGCCGACGTTGACAATGCGCCCTCCGCCCTGGGCGAGCATCAGCCTGCCGGCCGCGCGGCAGCAGAGGAACATCGACCTGAGGTTGAAGGCGATGATGGAGTCCCACTCCTCGTCGGTGACGTCGACGAAGGGCTTTCCGAACTCGACCCTTGCGTTGTTGACCAGGATGTCGACGCGGCCAAGCTCACCCTGTGCCGACTCGACCATGGCTGCGACCTCGTCCGCGTCAGTGAGGTCGGTCTCCAGCTCCATTGCCCGGCGTCCGGCGGCGCGGACGGCTGCGGCCCCATCCGACATGTCGGAGGTCTGGGCGCCTGCGATAGCGACGTCCGCGCCGGCCTCGGCGAGGGCGGCGGCGAGGTAGGGCGTCCAGCCGCGCCTGTCGCTGGTGATGATGGCCGTCTTGCCGGCCAGGCTCCACTCGGAGGGGATCGGCATAGCGCTACTGCTCCAGCGGGATGACGGGGGCGTGCCCGGTCGGCGCGTAGCCCCCGGCCAGGCCGCCGCCGTCGATCACGAACATCTCACCGTTCATGTAGTCGGACGCGCGCGAGGCCAGGAAGACCGCGACGGGGCCGAGCTCCTCCGGGTCGCCCACGCGGCCCATGGGGACGAACTTCGCGACCGGGAGGCTCTCGCGCGAGGCCTCGGTGCCCTCCGTGGGGAAGAAGCCGGGCACGATGCAGTTGCTCGTGACCCCGTGGCGTCCGAGGCTCGTGGCCAGGGCGCGCGTGAGCTGGATCACGCCCCCCTTGGAGCAGGCGTACATGTAGTTGTCGCGCCCCCCGCGGAGCCCGAACCCCGACGATACGTTGACGATCTTGCCGCTGCCGCGCTCGACCATGTGGCGGGCGACGGCCCTCGCGCAGTAGAAGGCGCCGGAGAGATTGGCGTCCAGCACCGTGCGCCACTCGTCGTCGGTTATGTCCCAGATGGGCTTGCCGCCCTGTCCACCGACCATGCCGGCGTTGTTTATGAGCACGTCCACGCCGCCGAGCTCGCGCACCGCCGTCTCGATCAGGTGGTCGACTTGGGCCGTGTCGGTGACGTCGGTCGGCTGGGTCAGCGCCCTCGGGCCGATGGACCTGATCTTGTCAGCGACGCCCTGCAGCGGCTTCTCCCGGCGGCCAGCGAGAACGACGTCGCCGCCGGCACGGGCGAGGGCCAGGGCCATCTCCCTGCCGAGGCCGGAGCCGCCCCCGGTGACGATGGCAACGGTTCCATCCAGGCTGAGGGACTGTAGTACGGGCTCGATCATGCAGGGATGATAATGCTTAGGACGGCTGGAGTGGTAGACCCTGAGCAGGGATTGCCCGATGGCGCCCTAGGCTTGAAGTGTCACTTCGCCGCCCACGACGGTGACCGTGGAGCCGTCTGGGCGCTCGAGTACCAGGTTGCCCTGATCGTCTACCTTGCGGGCGGTGCCGCTCAGCACATCGTCGCCCCGGCGCACCCTTATATCCAGGCCGAGAGTGTCCAGCCAGGAGGACCATTCTTCCGTGAGCGAATCGCCGGGACGTACCCGGGCGTAGAGGTCGTCGAACCGGCGGAGCAAGTCTGTCAGGACCCCGGTGCGTTCGACTGGCCCGCCCGCCTGCTCGGCGATGCTGGTGGCGGTGTCCGCTATCTCCGCGTGGGCACCAGTGTCGAAGCTGACGTTGAGTCCGATGCCGACAACCACGCTGGATGCGCCACCTGGCTGGGAGTCCGCCTCGATCAGTATCCCGGCCACTTTGCGGCCGCCTATGCGTACGTCGTTCGGCCACTTGATGGTGACGGAGCCGTCGACGCGACCTTCCACAGTCCCGGCAACGGCTAGGGTTGCGGCCATGTTCGCCTGGGGGAGCTGCTCGGCGGTGGGCCTCAGCACGACCGAGAGGAGCAGGCTTTCGCCGGGCCCGGAGACCCACGACCGGGAGAACCTACCACGGCCTGCGGTCTGCTCTTCCGCTACTACCACAAGGCCCTCGGGGCACCCCTCGGCAGCGAGTCGTCCCGCCTCGTCCATCGTGGAGTCCATGGACGGGTAGTGGAGGATCCGGCAACCGATGGTCCTGCCCGCGAGGGCGCGGCGCACGGCTTCGATGTCCAGATGGGGCAATGTCACGTCGTTGGACTCATGCGGCATTAGAAGTGCTTCGCTGGCCGGGCCATTCTAGCCCATGGTCGAGTGGAGGGATGCGCCCGCCGCTCGAGGTGTTACACTGGCGCCGCTTGCGAGGAGGTCGACATGAAGGTTCTGGTCGGAACGGGCGGCGATGCGTTGCTGGAGGAGCTGAGGGCCGAGTTTGCGGACGTGGAGTTCGTGCTTGCGGGCTCCCCCGAGGAGTCGGTGGAGCGCATTCGTGACGTCGATGCATACTACGGGTCCCCTCCTTCGAGGGAGGCGTTCGCAGCGGCCGAGCGGCTGCGCTGGATGCAGCACATCGGCACGGGCGTGGACTGGCTGCTCGACCTGCCGGAGCTCGTCGACAGCGACGTGGTGCTCACCAACTGCCGGGGGCCGCACGCAGACCCGATGGCCGACCACGTCATCGGGATGATGGTGAGCCTGGCCCACCGGTTGTGGGAGATGCGGGACGACCAGCGGGCGCGCCAGTGGCTGCCCAAGAAGTACGACGGCACGTTCGTTGAGATGGCCCGCACCACCATGGGCATCCTGGGGTTCGGCGACATCGGCATGGCGGTGGCCCGGCGGGCGCTTGGATTCGAGATGAAGGTCTACGCCGTGGACAAGCACCCGCAGACACCGCCGCCCGGCGTAGAGGAGGTCTGGGGGCTCGACAGGCTGGACGAGCTGCTGTCGATCTCGGACTGGTTCGTTGTGACGGCCCCGTTCACGGCCGAAACCGAGGGCATGATCGACGCCGGGAGGTTGGCTGCGCTGAAGCGCGGGGCGCACGTTGTAGCCATCTCGAGGGGCGGGATCATCGACGAGGGCGCGCTGATCGACGCGCTGCGGTCGGGCTACGTGGCGGGGGCGGGACTGGATGTGACGGCGGTGGAGCCGCTGCCAGACGAGAGCCCTTTGTGGGACATGGACAACGTCGTGATCTCGCCTCATGCGTCGGCGCTGACGCCGGAGATGTGGCGGGGGCGGCAGGAGATATTCAAGGAGAACCTGCGCCGGTTCCTGGCGGACGAGCCGTTCCTGTACGTCTGCGACAAGCGCGCGGGGTTCTAGTTGGGGGCTTATTCCGCCCTCACCCCAGCCCTCTCCCGTCAAGGGAGAGGGGGTAAGTCACCCTCAACCCAGCCTTCTCCCGTCGGGAGTGGGGCCTAGGCGGTGAGCTTGATGCGGGGGTCTACGACGGCGAGGAGCAGGTCGGAAATCAGCGTGCCGATGACGGTCAGCATGCCCAGCATCAGGATGATGAAACCGGCGACGTTGGTGTCCTCCCTCTGTATGGCGGTGAGGAGCACGGGGCCGAGCGTGGGCAGGCTGAGGACGACGGACACAATCACGCTTCCGCTGACGAGCGAGGGCAGCAGGTAGCCCACGGTGCTGATGAGCGGGTTGATGGCGACACGCACCGGGTACTTGAAGATGAGCTTTGCGGACTTCACCCCCTTGGCGCGGGCGGTGACCACGTACGGCTTGCCCAGTTCGTCCAACAGGTTGTTGCGCATCACGCGTATCAGGCCCGCGGTGCCGGATGTCCCGAGCACGACGGCGGGTATCCACAGGTGCTCGATCAGGTCGAGGAACTTGCCCACGCTCCAGTCGGCGTTGGCGTAGTCGGCGGAAAAGAGGCCGCCTACGCTCTGGTCGAAGTATGCGTAGGCGAGGTACATCAGCACGAGGCCGAGCAGGAAGTCGGGCACTGCAAGGCCCGTGAACCCAAGCAGCGTGAAGGTGTAGTCGCCTATGGAGTGCTGCCGGACGGCGGAGTAGATTCCGACGGGGATCGCGAACGTCCAGGTGACTATGATGGTAAAGCTCGTGAGCGCGACGGTCATCCAAAGGCGGTCGCCGATGATCTTCTTGATGGTGCCCTGGTACCCGGCCGCCTCTCCGGCGGTGTACGCAAAGCCCAGGTCACCATGAAGCATCCGCCAGATCCACTTCATATAGCGGATGTACTGCGGCTTGTCCAGGTCCATGTAGTTGCGCAGCCGGTCGAGGAGCTCGGCATTGCCGACGTGGCCGTGTACGCCGCCGCCCATCATCAGCTGGCTGATCGTCCGTTCGGCCGCGTCGCCTTCGGGCAGCTCGATGATGACGAAGGTCAGGATCGAGATCACCCAGATGGTGAACAGGGCGAGGATCATGCGGCGGGCTATGTATGCAAGCATGGGCCCTCCCTAGTTCGCCCCTAGCCTGATCCTGGGGTCGACGATGGCGAGCGCGATGTCGGAGAGCAGCGTGCCTATCACCGTCAGGACTCCGAGCATGAATACTATAAACCCGGCGACGTAAATGTCCTCGATCTGGATAGAGGTGAGCAGCACTGGACCTATCGTGGGCAGGCTGAGGACGACGGAGACTATGACGCTCCCACTCACCAGGCTGGGCAGAAGGTAGCCGACTGTGCTGACGAGGGGATTGACGGCCACCCTGACGGGGTACTTCAGGATGAGCCTGATCGGGGAGAGCCCCTTTGCCCTGGCCGTCACGACGTAGGGCTTGCCGAGCTCGTCGAGGAGGTTGTTGCGCATGATGCGGATGAGGCTGGCGGTCCCAGACGTGCCCAGGACGAGGGCGGGTATCCATAGGTGCTTGATGAGGTCCCAGACCTTAGCCATGTCCCAGGGCGCGTTCAGATAGTCCGCGGAGAATAGGCCTCCGACGCTCTGGCCTAGGTAGGCGTAGGCGAGGTACATCAGGACGAGCCCTAGCAGGAAATCTGGCACGGCAAGGCCGCTGAACCCTACGAAGGTCGCGATATAGTCGCCGACCGAGTGCTGCCTGACGGCGGAGTAGATGCCAACGGGTATCGACAGGGTCCAGGTGAAGAGCACGGTGAAGGCGGTCAGCACCACTGTGAGCCAGAGGCGGTCGCCTATGACCTCCCTTGTGGAAGTCAGAGTATCCCAGGAGACGAAGGATATGCCGAGGTCGCCCTGGAGCAGGCTCCACATCCATTTCGCGTAGCGGATGTAGGATGGCTGGTCCATGCCGAACTCGGCCGATAGGGCGAGGATCTGGTCCCTGTCGAAGGTCTGGCCCCAGGTGGTCTGGTAGTCGAACCACTTCTCGAGCTTGTCGCCAGGGGGAATCTCGATGACGACGAAGGCGAAGACCGAGATCACCCAGATGGTGAAGAGGCCGAGCAGTACGCGCCTTACGAAGTAGCCGAGCATAGCGGCCCTCCAACCTTCGGCCAGCCAAGGGTGCTCTCACACCCGTCCGTGCCGCGATTATGGACGGCGGGGAGTTGCGGTGTCAACCGAGGTGGTCGGAGGCACGTCCGCCTTTGTACCGGTGGGCCCTCCCTACGGCAAGGCGAGGGCGGGTTTCAAACCCGCCCCTACGACCCCGTGGCCAGGGCGTGGATGGCGTTGAGGACTACGGCTACGGTCTCGCCCATGCGGTTGGGGTTCACGAATTCGATGTTGTCGCGGGGGGAGTTGATGCGGGACAGGTCGTCGGCGAGGATGAACATGACGGGCACGCCCCTCTCGCGGAAGGGGGCATGGTCGCTGCTAGCGCCGTCGAGGCCCTGCTCCCTCATAATGAGGATGCCGTTTCCCCTGGCGTAGCGGACGGCCTCGGTCGTCAGCAGCGTGTCGCCGATGACTTGAAGAGAGTGGCCGCTGCCCGGGACGTCGATGTTGATCATGGCAACGATGGAGTCGACCTCGTCCTGGTTGAGGTTGGCGGCGTAGTGCCGGCTGCCGAACAGCCCGACCTCCTCCGCGCCGAAGAGCAGGAATCGCATCCGGAAGGGCGCCGGCGGGTCCTCGGCCAACTCGCGGGCGATGGAGATGAGCGAGGCGACGCCGGACCCGTTGTCGTTTGCGCCCTGGGTGTTCGGAGTGGTGTCGTAGTGGGCGCCGACGACCATCACGCGGTCTTTGCCGGAGTCGCCCGGAAGCTCGGCGATCAGGTTGCGGGAGGAGTAGGCCTTCTCTTCCAGGGACACGGTAACTTCGAGGGCGCCAGCGTCCATCATCGCCAGCAGCCGCTCGCCGTTGTCCCCGGACAAGGATATGGCGGGAATGAACGCCTGGTTCTCCATCACGCCCGCGAAAAGCCCTGGTGCGTTGTTATATATGACCGCTGCGGTTGCGCCGGCATCGGCCACCCTGGAGACTTTTTCTTCGAACAGGATCTCACCCCGCTGGATGAGCGCTATGCGACCAGCGAGGCCCTCGTCGGGGATGTCGCCCTCCTTTGCCAAGCCGACGTGCACGAGGGGCCCGGAGACAGTCCCCCGGCCGGACATGCGCAAGGGGATGCCTAAGAGCGCGTCTCCATCGGGCAGCCGGAGCGACCTTTCAGGCGCCATGCGCTCGAAGGTGAACGGCTGGGTCTCGACCTCGTAGCCCAGGGCCTCGAATTCTGCCCGCAGGTACTCGGCGGCGGCTTCCTCCTCGGCGGTCGCGCTCTCCCTGGGGCTCATCTCCTCGGTGAACCGCTCGAGGAACGCCCATGTCTCATCCGCGAACCGGGATATCTCAGACTCGACCTCGGCGATGCCCGGATCAAGCCGTGGGTGACGGGGCAACGGTCGGGCTGGGAGTGGGCTCGATTCGCGGTGCGGGAGTTGGAGCAGGGGTGGGCGGCGGTTCGGTGGGGGACGGCTCAGCGGTCGGCGGGGCCGTTGCTTCGGCCTGGGGTGCTGCTGCCGGGGATGGCGTAGGAGTGCCCGAGCCGCAGGCGGCGGCCGCGATGGCTGCGAGGACCAGCAGCAGATAGCAGGCTCTATGCATCAGCGGGCTCATTTACATTACAACGATGGACGGGCTCTATAGGTTGGCGCCGAACTTAGCCGAGATGGGAGTGGCGTGGGCAAGGCTTCCGGTGTGGGAGGGCCGAGGGCGGGTTTGAAACCCGCCCCTACATACGGCAATGTCCTTGTGACCGGCACGCGAAGGGAAGAGAGATGTGGGCGCCGGTTGGCATTGGTGGAGCCGATCCCCCCCTCTTGTATGTTTAGGGTGATGGCGGGGCAGACCGTCCTCCTCTTGGTGAAAGAGACCGCAACCCAGCTTGGTCGCCCCGCCAAATCTAATCCTAGAGCCCGAACAGTTGCCTGGGCAAGTGCAAGCCCGCATCGGCAAGGATGGGCCACGGAGGAATGACATGTCCGATGCTCAGGAAGTCTTCGTCGGGATCGATGTTGCCAAGGACTGGTTCGACGTCGCGGTGCGCCCGGGTGGTGAGGGCTGGCGTGGCTCCCAAGACGAGACGGGTGTAGCCACACTTACACGTCGTCTGCGGCAGTTGCGCCCCCACCTCGTGATCATGGAGGCATCGGGCGGGTACGAGCGACTAGTCGCCGCCGCCCTCGGGGCCGCCGGGTTGCCAATCGCAGTGGTGAACCCACGACAGGTCCGTGACTTCGCCCGCTCACTGGGCAAACTGGCCAAGACCGACCGGATCGACGCCGAGGTGATTGCTCACTTCGGCCAAGTTGCCGACGTGGAGGCACAGCCGGTGTCATCACAGGATGCCCTCGAACTCGAAGCTCTGGTCACACGCCGTAGGCAGGTGGTACGGATGAGGACCGCCGAGCAGGTGCGCCGCCAGCAAGCCCTCCCCGTGGTCCAGGTGCGTATCGACCGAGTGCTGGCGCTGTTAGACCAGGAGCTGAAGGAGATCGATACCGATCTGAGCAAGAGGCTACGAGAGAGTCCGGTCTGGCGGGAGACAGAGGAGCTGCTCCGCAGTGTCCCCGGCGTCGGCCCTACCCTGACCTTCACCCTGGTGGCTGAGATGCCTGAACTGGGCACGCTCACACGTCGACAAATCGCCGCCCTGGTCGGGGTTGCTCCCCTTGCCCGCGACAGCGGCCAGATGCGGGCCACGCGCACCTGCTGGGGAGGGAGAGCGAACGTCCGCGCCGCACTCTATATGCCGACGCTCACCGCGGTGCGCTACAACCCAGTACTGCGGGCGTTCCACGATCGCCTGGTCGAGGCGGGCAAGCCGAAGAAGGTGGTACTCACAGCGTGCATGCGCAAGCTGCTGACCATCCTGAACGCCATGGTCAAGCACAACACCCGGTGGAACCCTCGTTATGCTTGACCTTCAAACACAGTTGCTGGGTTCCTGTCTACGCAGGAACGACGGTGTGGGGGTGTGCGGTTCCATTTCGACCAACAGTGAGCTGGTTCAATCCAGGTCGACGCCAAGGGATGCGGCTGTCTCGACGAGGGAGTCCCACACGTCGTCGAGGAGGGGGATGCCGTTTTCGAGCCTGTCGGCGCGGGCGCGGGCCTCGAGGTCGCCCGGCACGACTACCTCGTCGAAGCCGTCGGCGGGCGGGATGTCCCGCACCTCCTGCTGGAAGGCGGTCATGGCGGAAGTGAAGCCGGCGATGGGCTGGAACAGGTCGGCGCGGAAGAGCATGAACGTTACGCCCTGGTACCTCATGGCGTCGCCGCCGCGGACGGGCTCCGCATGCGCTTCAGAACCGCTCAGCAGGCGGCCCAGGACCTCGCACGCGAGCATGAGGGCCGAACCCTTGTGGCCGCCGAACGGGAGGAGGAGCGCCTGGCCGTCGAACAGGGCCTGGGGGCTGGTCTCGGGGTTGCCCTCGAGGTCGACTATCAGGCCCTCTGCGAGGTCCTTGCCCTCCCGGACGGCGATCATTGCCTTGGACTGGGCGATGCTGGTGGTGGCATAGTCCAGGACCATCGGAGGGCCGTCCCCGGCGGGCGCTCCGATGGCGATGGGGTTGGTGGACAGCAGGGGCTTGCTGCCGCCGTAGGGGATCGCCACGGGCCTGAGCTTGCCGTAGCCGGACGCCCAGGTGATCGAGACCATGTCGTTTTCGGCGGCGATTTCGGCGTACTCGCCGAGGCGGCCGATGTGGTTGGCCTGTACGACGCATACGGTGGACATGCCGTGGGCGCGCGCCTTCTCGATGGCAATGTCCAGGGCGAACTTGGCGGCGACGAAGCCGAAGCTCCAGTTGCCGGAGACGAGCGCCGATGTATCGGTCTGGGAGAGTACCGAGGGCTTCCCGGCGGGCAGCACCTCGCCGTCTTGTATCGACCGGACGTACCCGGCCACGTGCTGGGTGCCGTGGGTGGCGACGCCGCTGAGATCGGAGAGGACGAGGGCGTGGGCTACTCTTTGGGCATTGTCAATGTCGGCGCCAGCCGCGATTAGGATGCTCTCGACGACCCGGGTCAGCTTGTCGGCTGTTATGAGGGGCAAGGTGGTGCTCCTTTGGTGTAGTGCCTGGAGACGCGGCTAGTCTATCAGCTTGTCCTGGTTCGATGGGTCTGTTGGCTGGTGAACAGATGTACGGAACTTTGTCTGGATGATAGAATAGGCGGAGTCTACAGTCCCTTCCTGGAGGCCCTGATTGCCGCTGGAGAATATCGTCGTCCAGGGCGCGCGCGAGCATAACCTGAAGAACATCGACGTAACGATACCGCGGAACAAGCTGGTGGTCGTTACGGGGGTGTCGGGGTCGGGCAAGAGCTCGCTGGCGTTCGACACGATCTACGCGGAGGGTCAGCGGCGTTACGTGGAGTCGCTGTCGGCGTACGCCCGGCAGTTCCTAGGGCGGATGGAGAAGCCAGACGTCGACTACATAGAGGGTCTGTCTCCGGCAATATCCATCGACCAGAAGGGCGTTTCGCGCAATCCCCGCTCGACCGTGGGCACCGTCACCGAGGTGTACGACTACCTGCGGCTGCTCTTCGCCAGGGCGGGCCGGCCCCACTGCTACAAGTGCGGCCGCAGGGTCGAGATGCAGACGGTGCAGCAGATCGTGGACGCGGTGCTGTCGATGGACGAGGGCAGCCGTATCCAGATCATGGCGCCGATGGTCCGGAGGCGGAAGGGCGAGCACAAGGAAGTCTTCGAGGATGCGCGCAGGTCGGGTTACGTCCGGGTGCGGGTCAATGGCGACGTGCGCGACCTCTCCGAGACTATCGACCTGGACAAGCAGAAATGGCACACCATCGAGGTGGTTGTCGACCGGCTGGTGGTCGGCGCGAGCGCGGACGCGACCAGGGTCGCGGACTCGGTCGAGAGCGCGCTCAGGATGGCCGAAGGCACGGTGCTGGTCGCCGACACGAACGGCGACGAGACGCTTTTCTCGGAGCAATTCGCCTGCGTGCACTGCAACATCAGCCTGGGAGAGCTGGAGCCGCGCACCTTCAGCTTCAACAACCCACACGGGGCCTGCGCGGACTGCACAGGCATTGGGTTCAGGCACGTGGTCGATCCGGACCTGGTGGTGCCGGACAAGAGCCTGTCCATCGCCGAAGGGGCGATCCAGCCGTGGGTTCGCACCGCCTTCTCGCCGTGGTGGGAGAGCCAGATGAACGCCCTGTCGAAGGCGTACGGCATCTCGGTCACCATGCCGTTCAAGGACTTGGAAGAGAAGCAGGTCGACATCATCCTGCACGGCACCCGCGGCAAGCGGGTGAGGGTGAAGCACCGGACGAACCGGGGGAACGTATACGAGTGGGCGACCGAGTTCGAGGGGGTCGTCAACAACCTGGCGCGGCGCTACCGGGACAGCGAGTCGGAGAACGTGCGGACGGACATCGAGACCAAGTACATGGCCTCCAGGCCGTGCGACTCCTGCGGGGGGCTGCGGCTCAAGCCCGAGGCGCTGGCCGTGACCGTCGGCGGGCTCAACATCACGGAAGTGACGTCGAAGTCGATCTCCGAGGCGCAGAGCTGGATGGCGGCTGTGGCCGGGAACGGTTCCAGGCGGAACGCGAACGGGGCGGGCAGCACGGCCTCGCTGGCGTCCCTGGAGGGCCGGATTGCGGAGGCCGGGGAGAACGGGGCGCGACCCCAGTTCGTGGATGCGGCCGAGCAACTCAACGAGCGCGAGAAGACCATCGCGAGCCAGATCATCAAGGAGATCGAGGGGCGGCTGCGGTTCCTGATCGACATTGGGCTCGACTACCTGACGCTGGACCGGACGGCCGGTACTCTGAGCGGCGGCGAGGCGCAGCGCATCCGGCTGGCTACGCAGATAGGCTCGGGCCTTATGGGCGTGCTGTACGTGTGCGACGAGCCGTCCGTCGGGCTGCACCCCGCCGACGACGCGCGGCTGATCTCGACCCTGTCGCGACTGCGGGACATCGGCAACACGGTGCTGGTGGTGGAGCATGACGAGGCGATCATGCGGGCGGCGGACCACATCGTCGACCTGGGGCCCGGAGCCGGAGAGAATGGCGGCCACATCGTCGCCACCGGGACCATCGACGGGATCATCGATACGCCGGAGTCGATCACCGGGCAGTACCTCGGGCACAGCCGGGAGATCCCCACACCAGGTGAGAGGCGGGCGGGGAATGGCCGGTCGATTGTTGTGCGAGGCGCGCGCGCCAACAACCTGAAGGACATCGACGTGGACATACCCCTGGGCAGGCTGGTCTGCGTGACGGGGGTGTCCGGGTCGGGCAAGAGCACGCTGATCAACGAGGTGCTGTACAAGAAGCTGGCGCAGCAGTTCTACCGGGCGAAGGACAGGCCGGGCGAGAGCGACGCAATCGAGGGCGTCAATCATATCGACAAGGTGGTGGACATCGACCAGTCGCCCATCGGACGCACGCCTCGGAGCAACCCGGCGACTTACACGGGGACGTTCACGCCGATGCGCGAGCTCTTCGCGACGGTGCCGGAGGCCCGGGCCCGGGGCTACAAGCCGGGGCGGTTCTCGTTCAACGTGAAGGGCGGACGCTGCGAGGCGTGCTCCGGCGACGGGCACATCAGCATCGAGATGCAGTTCCTGCCGGACGTGACGGTGCCGTGCGAGGTGTGCAAGGGGGCCAGGTACAACCGGGAGGCGCTGGAGATAACGTTCAAAGGCAAGAACATCGCCGAGGTGCTCGACATGACTGTGACCGAGGCGCTGGAGCACTTCGCGAACATCCCTCGTATCAGGAACAGGCTCCAGACGATGTACGACGTTGGTCTGGGATACATCCGTCTGGGCCAGCCCGCGACGCACCTGAGCGGCGGCGAGGCGCAGCGGGTGAAGCTGAGCACGGAGCTGTCGAAGCGGGCGACGGGCAGCACGCTGTACATCCTGGACGAGCCGACGACGGGGCTGTCGTTCGAGGACTGCGCGTACCTGCTGAGAGTGCTGCACCGGCTGGCGGACGCCGGCAACAGCGTCATACTCATCGAGCACCACCTGGACCTGATCAAGAGCGCGGACTGGATCATAGACCTGGGGCCAGGAGCGGGCGATGCCGGCGGTCACGTGATTGCGGAGGGTACGCCTGAGGAGCTTGCGGAGATGGAGCATTCTCACACGGGGCGCTACCTGAAGGCTCACTTGTCGCCGGTGACAGCGGAGACCGCCTGACCGGGCTCAGCTAGCCGGGCCGACAGACATGTCGCCACCCGGCGGGCGAACACGTGGGCTCCCCCCTACGTCGCCACGGGAGCACCGCAGAGCGGATTGCGGAGGCCTGGTGCTTCTGCTATATTCGAATGCCGCAGCCGTCCTCCCGGCTGCCGACTGGTACGGGGCTGTAGCTCATCTGGGAGAGCGCTTCAATGGCATTGAAGAGGTAGGGGGTTCGAGTCCCCCCAGCTCCACCACCAACACCTTTTCTCCCCCATTCCCTTCCTGCCTCTTCGCGTCTCATTTCGGCTCGATTCGTAGCTACATCAGGTACATATCTGCCCCTTTGGCCGAGCTGAGGCATCCCTGGCGGTCTCCCGCAATCCCTTGTTATCCCGCCGCAAGTGTGGTAATTTGTGTGGTAACACTTCGGGGGAGGTCAGATAGGCGTGAAGCTGTCGGCAACAAGGGTGAAGGCGCTCAGGGACCCCGGCCGCTACTCGGACGGCGACGGCCTGCACCTATTCGTAAGCAAGAGGGGCACGAAGAGCTGGGTCCAGAGGATAACCGTTGATGGTCGAAGGCGAGACATCGGCCTGGGCGGGTATCCGACCGTTTCGCTGGCCCAGGCGAGGAAGCGCGCATCGGACAACCGTGAGACGATTGGAAACGGGGGTGACCCTGTAGCGGAGAAGCACAGGCCCTCGATGCCCACTTTCAGCGAGGCCGCCCACACCGTCCACGAAGCCAACAAGCCTCGCTGGCGCAACGGAAGCCACACGTCGGCGTGGATTCAGACTCTCGAACGACACGCCTTCCCCAAGATCGGTAGCAAGCCCATCGACACGATAGGCTGCACCGACGTGTTGGCCGTCCTCACACCGATATGGTCTACGAAGCCCGAGACCGCCAGGCGTGTCCGGCAGAGGATGCGAACGATTTTCAAGTGGGCTATGGCGAACGAGCTGACTGAGACCAATCCGGCGGGGGAAGCCATCGATGGGGCCCTGCCGTCCATGCCAAAGGTCAAGGCGCATCTCCGAGCGCTTCCCTACCAGGAGGTGAGCTCGGCTCTCAAGACAGTCGATGCGTCCCAGACCTCCCTCGCTTCGAAACACTGTCTGAAGTTCCTGGTCTTGACAGCGGCGCGCTCTGGTGAGGCGAGGGGCGCCACCTGGGAGGAGATTGACATCGAGGGTGCGACTTGGGCGATACCCGGCTCACGCATGAAGGCGGGCACTGAGCATCGGGTGCCCCTGAGCTCCCAGGCCTTCGATGTGTTGATGCTCGCACGTGAACTCGAAGACGGTTCCGGGCTGTGCTTCCCGTCGCCGCTGCGGCCCGGCCGGATGCTGAGCGACATGACCCTGACCAAGGTACTTCGCAAAGCCGACCTGGCTGACAGGGCGACCGTGCATGGGTTCCGAACGTCCTTCAAGACGTGGACGATGGAACAGACGGACACACCCTGGGCAGTCGGTGAGGCAGCCCTGGCGCATCAGCTTGGCGGCAGTGTCGAGCAAGCATATGCGCGGTCCGACCTGTTCGACCGGCGCCGTGTGCTCATGCAGCAGTGGGGGGACTACCTGGCGGCCTAGTCTCACCATTTCGACTCTGCCGATTCTCAGGCGGCGTTCGAGCCGAGTTCGGCGCCCCGGGCGGTTCTGGCCGTGATGGTCGGCTCCCGCTCCCTGACGCGGGCAACCCACCCGGCCGCTTCCACCGTGTAGTCTCCGTCGTCCCGCGCTATGGTTGACACTGTTCGACCCGGCGTGGACGCTGACGTGGACCACCTTGCCGTCGCCCGTCCTCAGTCTTGCCAGTCTAAACTGATGGGTGGTACGAACGATGGGGGCATGTCATTGACGGCTTATATCTTGGCGCGCTATAGTATTATGCGATATATGATGCTGCAGCCTTGAATCCGAAAGCGTTGCCCTCTGGAATGAGGTGACTTGACATTGGCCAATCGAAGCCCTGTGGATCTACTCCCCCTTCCTGTAGCGCAGCTGCATATCCTGCTGGCCCTTGCTACAGGGGACAAGCATGGCTACGCGATCATGAGGGAGATAGAGGTCCTAACCAAGGGGTCAGTCGCTATGGGACCGGGTACGTTGTACGGGACTGTCAAGAAGATGCTGAAGGCGGCGCTTGTCGAAGAGATCGACGAACGGCCAGACCCTAAACTGGATGACCAGCGCCGCCGATACTACCGGACGACCGGTTTCGGCAGGCGCGTGCTCGACGCAGAAGTCAGCCGAATGGAACAACTCGCGGTCACCGCTAGGCTCATACAGAAGCCTGCAACGCGAGAGTCCAGTGCCTGACGTGTCCTCCGAAGGTGTGTACCGTTGGCTGCTCTTCCTCTATCCGAGGGAGCATCGGCAGGAATATGGGGAACTGATGGTGCAACTCTTTCTGGACCGGATGCGTTGCGAGAGCAATGGCTTCCGAGGACCAGTCTTCTGGATGCAGATGATCTTTGACCTCGCTGGATCTGCATTTCAAGAGCGCCGGGCGGCCGTGAGCAATACAAGGCGAATGTGGGTCGGGGCAGCGTTGGGACTATTAGTGGTGGCCGGTGTAGCGGGAGCGAGCACCTTCTTGAGCCAGCCAAAGGTCGATGTCAAGGTTTCTGTGTTGGAGGTCGAGGCACTCTCCATGACTGAATCGGACGGTGCCGTTGAGACGATGATTCAGGCTGTGGAGGAGAGCATAATCAGCCAAGATATGGCGGACAAGATCGTACGATCGTTCGAAGGGGATGACACGGTGGATGTGCATCGGTACAGGGTCCACGGGCTAGGTGTCGCTGGGGTGATGGGCCAGGCTGTGGAGGAGGGTATAGTCCCATATGAAGTGGCCGAAGAGACTGTCCGAGTAGTCAACAAACGGCTGGGGGAGGCCATGGTTCCTTTGTCGGCCGTGATCTTGGTCCGAGAGGAAACTGGGGACAGCCAATAGATAAGGCAACAGCACTTGCCAACGGCGATATGGAGACTTCCGTCGCGGCAGGGGGCTACATTCTCCACGGTGTGGGTGCGCCAAAGGGAAATGCCCGCAATAGCACCAGACGCGTGCGATTCGTCACTAGGTGCCACATCCTCCGACCGCCATCCCACCAACGTGCGTGGTGGACAGGAACGTATTCAAACTGTGTTTAGGGCCTTGTGGTCCTTCGCCCAAACCCCTCAGGGTCAGTGCGAGACCCCGGCGTAGCGCTGAGCTCCAAAGCATCCATCATGCAGATGATCTTCATCTGCATCCAACTGATCCGACGAGAGTTCTGTCAGATTCTCCTTATCCGCTGAGGCATTCGGCGGGGTCCGGCCCAGGGACTTGGTCGAAGTGCAGTCCTTCCTACTCACTGAATCAGACCGCCAAGTCGATTCCGTAACCCGCAGCCTGCGCTACGGCCACCGGATCCCTTGTAGGAGACACCATCCCTCCAAGCAGGTCAATTAGGAGCCATGCGTTGACATACTATAGCTTAGTACGCTATAGTTTAGTGTGATATAGCACAAATGGCAACCGGACCTGTTCGGGATTCTAGATAGAGACAAGGGAGCGGCATTTGCTAAGGACGATAAGGAAACTTAGGGCGTGGCAGGTGGCAATCTTCGTCGCAGTGTGGGTATTGGGCGTGTCAGGCGCCTTCGCCGGCTACCAGTTTGTCACACGGACTGACCAAGGCGCTCACAACAACCTCCAAGAAGACCAGCAACTCTACTCCGTCGCATTTGGAGACCTGGTGAATGCGGTGTCCGTTAGCGGCCGCCTCGTATTCCCAAACCGTGAAGCCTTGGCCTTCGGCGTCCCGGGAACAGTCGGCGACGTTTTGATCGATGAAGGAGATACCGTTACGGAGGGGCAGCCGCTGGCGGTCCTCGACGAAGAGTCGATATCGCATCTTGAGAAAGCGATAGCCCAAGCGCGCATCAACATGCGGAACGCAGAGGACGCCCTAGAAGAGGCGCTGAACCCCTATTCGGCGGCGGAGGTCGCTAAGGCCGAGTCCGACGTGGCGAACGCGCGTCTCGACCTGGAGAAGGCAGAAGAGGCGCTCAGCGAGCTCGGTGTTGTTTCAACTGACCTCGTGGCGCAGGCGCGAATCGACATCCTTCAAGCGCAGGACGCCCTCGAGACCGCCAAGGAAAACAAGACAACGCTGGTCACTCCGACCTTTCAAGAGGTCATGAAGGCCCAGTCCAAAGTTACCGCCTCCCGTGTCGCACTGCAGGATGCCCGGGACGAACTTGACGCGCTCATCAACCCGACGGACGGCGACATCGAGTCGGTGAACGCCGCGGTAACGAAGGCCCGCGTCGACCTTGAAGCCGCGAAGGAAGCGCTGGAAACGCTCACGAGCGTGACCGCTGTCGATCTGGCGAAGGCACAGGTGGCCGTGGCCAACGCGCAGCTCGATCTCGAAAGGGCGCAGGAGGCGGTCGACGACGCGACCACTCCGGCGACGGCCAAGGACATCGACGACTACCAGGCCAACATCGACTCGGCACAGGACAGCCTTCTCACCGCCCAGTTCAGACTGCAGACCGTTGAGCGCATCGCGGAAGAAAACATTCGGGCGGCGATGGACGAACTTGACAAAGCGCAGAACGACTATAGCGCCCTGTTCGAGACGTGGCTGGGCATGAACGTCGCTTCGCCGATCGACCAGTCCTCCGACGAATTACTCGCTGCTCACGGCTCGGACCTAGTAACCATTTTCGAGGGTCCTCACATCGACAGGATGCAGTTGCTATTTGAGCAAGGCATCCTCCGAGACGAACCCGAGACTCCTTGGAACGAGGTGGTTGTCTACTCTTGGGCCGTGCTTTACCCCGGCGAGGTCCTCGTGGACTGTGGGACCCTCAAGGCAGGGGGGAACCGAGCGTGCCTTCGCGACGAGTTTGAGGACGCCTACAGCGTCGTTCAGGATCTGACCGCGAGCCTCGAAGCCCTCCAAGCCGATGAGGCCGAAAAGATACGAGAGGCCCAAGTCTCCGTCTCCCAGGCGGAATACACGGTAGCGCAGCTACGCGAAGCCCTCGACGACTATCTCACGGAGGTTGCCGAGTCCCAGTCCACCGCGTCGGAGATCAAGAGCAAGGTCGAAGCCCTGCGACTCGCTGAGGTCACTCTGGACTCGCTGAAGGAAGACCTCGCCGAACTCACGGCCGAGCCCGACCCGCTCGACATTGAGGCCAAGCGCCAGGACGTGGCCACCGCTGAGATCAGGCTGGCGGACAGCCTCGAAGCGCTAGCCTCGCTGACTGGCAAGCCAGACGAACTCCTGCTCGAATCCAAGAACCGTGCAATAGGGACGGCCGAGGCCGAGCTGCTCGACGCCGAGACCTCACTAGCCGAACTGATGCAAGCCACTGAATTCGACATCGAACTCGCAGACCGAGAGATTGAGTTGGCACAGGCGAAACTCGCTGGTGCCGAAGAGGCTCTCGCGGACCTGCTCAAAGATCCCGACCCCACCGAGGTGCAGGTAAAGCAGACCGCCGTCCATGTGGCGGTCGAGTCGCTCGCCGATGCCGAAGCGAATTTGATGGAATACAACTCCGTCGACCAGTTAGAGATTGATCTCCGGCAGGTCGACGTGATCGCGGCGCGGGCCACGCTCGACACGGCCAAGGCCACCCGTGAACGTGCAACGATGCTAGCACCCTGGACAGGTGTCATTTCGACAATAGCGGTGGAGCCCGGACAGAAAGTGGAGGCCACATCATCCGTGTTCGAGATCGTTGATGAATCGGTCGTAGAGGTCCAGGGGATGGTGGATGAAATCGACGTACTCTTCGTCCGAGAGGGTCTACCTGTTTCAGTGACAATGGACGCTCTACAAGGCCAGACTCTCAGAGGCACCGTCTCGCACATCGCGGCCGCTGCTGGCGGCCATCAAGGCATCGCCCAACAGGGCCTAGTCTCCAGAGCACCTACGACGACTGGGAGCGTCAGATACGCAATCAGCATACGCGTGGAGACGCATCCAGATCTGTCGCTTCTCGAAGGACTCAGCGCGCTTGCCTCGGTTGCCATTAGGGAGGACAGAGGCGTGTTACTTGTGCCACTCGACTCCGTGTACGGCAGCTTCGACCAACCTGTCCTGCGGGTCATGGATAACGGGACCATCGAGGAGCGGCCAGTGACCCTAGGCAACCGTGACGACTTCTGGGTCGTGGTTGAGGGAGGAATCTCCGAGGGCGAAGAGGTCATTTTGGAGTACAGGGACCCGTCCGAAAGTTTCGGAGGACTCATCGGTGGTCTCCAAGGACTGCTGGGTGCCCAAGGTGCGTCTATACAGACCATACGTGTGGATGCGGAGTAGAAGAGTTGATCGAGTTGGACAACGTGTCGAAGGCCTACCGCATTGGGGAGACAGAGATACAAGCGATCAGGGGGGTGTCGCTGTCGATACGGCGCGGAGAGATGGTGGCCATCATGGGTCCGTCGGGTTCCGGCAAATCGACCCTGATGAACATGATCGGCTGTCTGGACGTCCCAACCTCCGGAAGATACCGCCTGGAAGGCGAGGAGATCGAAATGCTTGGGGGGAACAGGCTGGCCGAGTTGCGTAACCAAAAGATTGGCTTCGTGTTTCAGACTCACAACCTGCTGCCCCGCCTTACTGCACAGGCCAACGTGGAGTTGCCCTTGCTCTATGGCAACGACAGAAGACGGAAGGGCCGGGCGAGAGAGGCGCTCGAACGAGTTGGGCTGGCCGATAGGACGTCTCACCGGCCCAGTGAGCTCTCAGGCGGACAGCAGCAGAGAGTTGGGATTGCCCGAGCCCTAGTTAAGGAGCCAACGATTCTGTTGGCCGACGAGCCAACCGGAAACCTAGACAGTCACTCGGGCCAGGACATCCTGGCCATTCTCAAAGACCTGAACCAAGTCGAGGGGATGACTGTCGTTGTTGTGACACACGACGATGCCGTGGCCACACACGCGGAGCGCGTCGTCTCGATGCTCGATGGAGCGGTGATTTCGGACAGAGGAGTGGCATGAGTCTGCGAGCCGTCCTGATGACAGCGCTATTGTCCTTGGGAACTAACAAACTCCGTACAGCACTAGCGCTTCTGGGCATAGTCATCGGCGTCGCCGCCGTAATATCGACGATATCGGCGGGGCGCGGGGCTCAGAGGGATGTGATTGCCAGAATCGAGGCCCTGGGAGCCAACCTCCTGTTCGTCTATCCCAAGCAGACACCTAACGGAGTCGTAGGGAACCTCACCCTAGAGGACGCATACGCGCTGCTTGATCCTATCAAGGCCCCCGCTGTGAAGCAGGTCGCTCCGGAGATCGGCACTGTCGCGCAGCTCGTCGCCGGTAGGGAGAGTACGTCTGCCCAAGTAATGGGAGTCACGCCAGAGTACGCATCCGTACGCAACTACAACGTCACCTCCGGCAGGTTCATATCCGCGAGGCATGTGCTGAACCTTTCGGACGTAGCAGTCTTGGGCTCACAGTTGGCCCAGGACCTTTACGGTTTCCGCGACCCCACCGGGCAGAAGGTCCGCATTGGGGGGCGTCAATTCACAGTCATCGGAGTCATGAAGAGCCAGGGCGGTGCAAATCCGTTCGGCGATTCCGTGGTGATGGTGCCGTTAACCACGGCCTACTTCAGGCTGGACTCACAGCGAACAGCACAGGGCGATATCCCCGTTCAGTCCATAAACGTGCAGACTCTGGACGAAGCTTCGCCAGACGACGCCATCCGCCAAATCACTTCGACCCTGCGGCTTCGACACCGCATTAAGGAAGCGGATGATTTCATCGTCAACAGCATGGAGGAAACGATTCAAACAGTCGAAGACTCGTCCGAGGCCTTCGCTCTCTGGCTGGGCATCATCGCCGGTATCTCCCTGCTGGTGGGCGGTATAGGCATCATGAACATCATGATGATGTCCGTGACCGAACGGACCCGTGAGATAGGCATCCGAAAGTCGATGGGTGCCAAATGGCGTCACATCCTTTACCAGTTCGTGGCCGAGGCGATGCTGTTGAGCTTGGGCGGTGGAATAGCCGGAGCCGTAGTCGGAGTGGGTTTGTCCCAGGTTCTGGACGGACGCACAGTGGGTGGTCAGACAATTCAGACTGCGGTCACTGGGGACATCACGGCCCTTGCCATCGCGGTCGCCGTCGCCGTAGGTCTCTTCTTCGGAATATATCCGGCCTCCAAGGCGGCCAACTTACATCCAATCGATGCACTGAGATATGGGTAGCTTTTCAGCAGCGAACGGAGGAGAAGATGCAAGGAATCAGCGGAAGAAGTTTCATACTGTCGATAGTGGGCGTCCTAGCCCTTGGCGGGGTGATCGGGGGTGCCTTCACAGCCGGCCTAGTCGTCAGCGGCGGACCCGATGATGAGAGCACGCCGAGTGTCCTCACTCTGCCCACTCCCGGAACCTTGGCTGAGGAGCCTGACCCGCGGAACAGGGACGCCTCCAATGTTCTAAACCCGCCCACACCTGGGCCCTCGGCCGCAGAGCTAAAGGTCGAGGCCGGGGACGATCTGGGACTAGACGAGGTCATAAGGCAGATCGAAGCTGCTTTCGGAGGTGGCGGTGACATCAAAATCCAAACGCTTGGAGCAGAAGATGTCGGTGGTGTCGCCGGTACGGGTAGGGACAAGGGGTTTGCCGGTACGGTGCAACAGGTTCAAGAAGGGAGAATAACCATTAACACACCCTACGGACCCCTTGAGGCAGCCATCGGCCCGGAAACCGTAATACAGCGCACGGAGGTCTCGATTCTGACCGTTGACGAACTGAGAGAGGGTCTTGAGGTCCAGATCGTGGGGCAGCCCAACGAGGCGGGTCTACTGGAAGCCACAGAAATCTTCGTAGTACCCCAATGACTGGATCTTCAGGGACAGCGGCGAAGGGCGAGACCTGCAACAGTAGTAGACATGGAGACGGAGCCTTGTCCCCCTAGGGTCATCGGGGCTTGGAGAGGGGGCCGTAGCCGACCGTATCGCCTCCGGCCCGCAAACCGAGGACACTCGTGCACAAGAGCGGGACGTGGCTGACGTTCATCACCTGCGGCTCATGTTGTTGCTGTCGGAATTGGTGAGCAGGAGGGGCAGCAAGGGCGTGGCGGGTCTTGGGGTGGATCGGAGGCCGCGGCTGCAAGCCTGAGGAACGTCGAGGCCCTATCCTCGCTAACGCCGGCCGGACACCATGCTATGTGGCCTGACCCCTGCAGCAGTGGGCGGACTACCTCGTCCTAGTCGCATCATGCTGACTTGCCGATTCTCAGGCGGCGCTCGAGCCGAGCTCGCTCGTCGCTACCGGCCGGGACTCTATCCAGGCGGCGATGTCACTCTCCTTCCACCTGACGGCGGTAGAGCCGACCTTCACTGGACGTGGGAAATCGCCCTGCTGCATTAGCCGGTAGATCGAGGCGCGGCTAATGCCCGTGGTCCTTTCAACGTCTCGACGCCTCAGCAGCCTGTCATGCATAGCATTCACCCTCTTGTGTTCTGGCATCTCAATTGCTCACCTTCACCATTGGAGGCAGGTGTCCTAGGCCCATTGATGTGGGTGCGATCATGCAGTCGAGTGTGGGGAGTCCGACAGCCCATTCCAACGACATATAAGGAGTGTCGCGCCCGACAGCGGTGTCACGCATGACACCCGTTATGACGTGTGGGGATTCGGGGGCCGTTGGTGCTGTCAGGGGGCTGTACAGGAAATTGAAGTAGTTCCCTCGGAGGGAAGTCGGGCTGATGCAAAGCTGAATCTGGGATGGGAGGCCCCCTACAGGACAATCGGAGGAAGCACTTTGGTTCCGGTACAGGTTCCGGCCAGGCGGGACAGCCTCAGCTACGGAAGTTCCCTCTGAGGGAAGTCGGAAATCGGGTGACGGGTTCCCACCCCCAGCTACGAAAGTTCCCTTGGAGGGAAGTGAGGGGAGAGTGCGTCATGAATCACGGGGATTTGACTGCGAAGGACGCGCCTAGCCTCGAGAGCGTTCATGAAGTGAAGCTTGAGGCGCTACTGCACGACCTGCTGAGGATGGCGGGACCCAGGAGAGGACTGTGGAGGAGTTTTTCGAGAACATTGAGGACGTGTGGAAGGAGCCTGTGCAACGGCTGAAGGAGTTGGAGGTGAGACAGCGGTGACATGCGTGACACCCGTAATGGCGTATGGGGATTCGGGGGACGTTCGTGCTGTCAGGGGGCTGTACAGGAAATGGAGTTAGTTCCGAAAACGGAAGTGGGGGCTGATTCAAAGCTGAATTGGGGGTGGGAGGCCCCCTACAGGACAATTGGGGGAAGCACTTTGGTTCCGGTGTAGGTTCCGGCGGCAGTTCCAGTCGCCAGCTACAAAAGTTCCGTTTTCGGAACCGGGGCTTCGGGGGAGCGACTTCCGTTTTCCAGCTACGAAAGTTCCGTTTTCGGAAGTGGGCTCTCGAAGGGGCGAACGGGGGACCCTGATCGGGGACAGACCGCGGGTTGGGGAGTTCACAGGACACTTGCGAAGGTACGCGGGGAGCGAATCCGAGGCAGGGTGGGTGTGGGTTCGAGGTGGCCTCGCCTCGGACAACACGCAGGACCTAGACTCACGAGGAGGTAGTCTCGGGTACGAGTGTAGGCGGCTGTGGCAGGCAGACGTGTTGAGGCGGGTCTGCATTCCTGACACAGAGGCTCGCTGACGCCCGGCAGGTTGAACCTCGTTGTGACTGCCGATGGTCGGCATAGCCAAGGCAATCGTCGATGGTGCTGAACAGTGGAGAGATTGTAGGGCAGAATTGAGGGTGCACTCGTTGTGCAGTTAGGGACCATTGGGCTTTGGAGGAGTAGCCCATCGCTGGCACATCAGGGTGTAGTATCCGGCGACAGGTCCGCCGCAATCTCCTCCAGCTGTTCTAGGGCGGCGCGCAGGTCTTCGACGATCTCCTCGGCGATCTGGTCCGGCGGCGGCAGGTTGGCCGAGTCCTCCATGCTCTCGTCTCGCAGCCAGAAGATGTCGAGGTTGACCTTGTCCCGCTTCATCAGGTCTTCGTAGCTGAATCTACGGAAGCGTTCGGTCTCCTGGCGGTCGAGGCGGTCTTCGGGGTTGTAGCAGTCGACGAAGTCGTCCAGGTCCGCGCGGGTCAGCGGGTTGGCCTTGAGGGTGAAGCGGCGGTTGGTGCGCAGGTCGTATATCCACAGGTCCCGTGTCCAGGGCGTCTCGCTGGCGGGCTTGCGGTCGAAGAAGAGCACGTTGGCCTTGACGCCCTGGGCGTAGAATACGCCGGTGGGCAGCCGCAGCAGGGTGTGGACGTCGCACTCGTCGAGCAGGTGGCGGCGCACCGTCTCCCCGGCTCCGCCCTCGAAGAGCACGTTGTCGGGCACGACGATGGCCGCGCGGCCGTCGTTCTTCAGCAGGGTCCGCACGTGTTGGAGGAAGTTGAGCTGCTTGTTGCTGGTGGCGGCCCAGAAGTCGGGGCGCACGACGACTAGGTCCTGCGTCTCCTGCTCGCCCTCGGCGTTGATGAATGTGAGGCTGGACTTGCGTCCGAAGGGCGGATTGGTGAGCACCACGTCGAAGTTCACGCCCGGATGGCTGCGCAGGCTGTCGTCCACGACGATGTTGGCCTCGTCACCGCCGATGCCTCGCAGGTAGAGGTTCATGGCGCCGAGCCTGGCTGCGCCGTCGACGATCTCCCAGCCGTGGAGGGCGCTGTTCTTCAGGTGGTCCTTCTGGCCCTGGTCCATGACCGGATTGCTCTTCTCGATATAGTCGTGGGCCGCCAGGAGGAAGCCGCCGGTGCCGCATGCTGGATCGCAGATAGTCGTGTCGGGCTGCGGGCGCACGACGTCGACGATGGCCTGGATGAGGGCGCGCGGGGTGAAGTACTGTCCCGCGCCGGTCTTGACGTCCTGCGCGTTGCGTTCGAGCAGCGACTCGTAGGCGTCGCCCTTGACGTCGGCGCTGAGGGACAGCCAGTGCTCGCTGTCGATCAGCTCCCTCACGAGCCGGGTCAGCATGGCCGGCTCCTGGATCCTGTTCTGGGCCTTGCCGAAAATGACGCCGAGGGTGCCGGGCTGCCGCGCCAGCGTCTCCAGTGTGCGGCGGTAGTGGCTCTCGAGCTCGGCGCCGTCGCGGGACAGCAGGCTGGACCAGTCGCAGCCGTCGGGAATGGGAGGCGGCTCGTAGTCGGCCAGGAGCGTGTATGGGGGCTGCGAGCGCTCGTGCATCATCTTGAGGAAGATGAGGTAGGTGAGCTGCTCCAGGTAGTCGCCGTAGGACAGCCCCGCGTCACGGAGCACGTTGCAGTAGTTCCACAGCTTCTGACCGATTGATGTCGAGGTTGTCATCGAGCGGCCTCCAAGCGCTTGGACCGGGCCGATGGGGCCGATTTCGACCTGCGGCGTCTCAGCTTCCGTTGGGATTTCGCCGCCGCTTCTGCAGCCTCTCGCTCGGCTCGGATGCGCTCCAGCAGCACGGAGGCGGGCTCGTCGTCGGGGTCCTGGGGGACGAGCTCTCCTGAGAATGCCTGCTTCAAAATGCTCTGGCGCATCCGCCCGGCCCTTGTTAGGTTGGCTTCGACCGAGGCTTCGGCCTGTTCGATGACCGACAGCCGCCGTTCCACTTCGGCGACAATGCGGCGTTGCTCGGCGAGGGGTGGGAGAGGTAAAGGAAGGCTGCTGACTTTGCTGACGCTCAGTGTGTAAAGGCCACTGGTGGAGCTGGCTACTTTCGAGACTTCTGATGACCCTATTGGGGAGTTCCAGTAAGACTCAACGTATTGAGGAATCAATTCGCCCCGCAAACGAGCCCTGATAATGTGATTCTGGTGAACGCAGTCTTGGATTTCACCCTTCCAGATAGCCATACGTCCTATTTGGGCGGGACTACCATTGCCTTCGACAATTAGGAGATCCCCAGAAAACAGCCTAAGCTTGTCAAGCTCACCAGAGAACAACTCGATTTGATGTACCTCCTCTAGGTCGAGCCTGCCGCGCAAGACGTTAGCAACCCTGAGAAAAGGGAACGAGTGGTTGGCCGGAGCACGTTTCGGTTGCTTTTGTATCCCTCCTTGTATTTCGGCAACCTGGGCAGCCGTCGCCCACACCCAGCCCTCCGGCAGTTCCGGCAGATCGGTTGCGTCCGGTGCTACAGGCTCCTTGTACTTCCCGCGGCGGTTCTCTTGGGACTCCCAGCGGGCGCGGCGCTCGGCCAGGATGCGCTCCAAGAGCCGGTCGGCGGACTCGTAGCCGCGGCCATCGGCGCGGGCAAGCTCCGCTTCGGTGGGGACCAGCTTACCCTCGCAGGCGGCCTTGAGGACGCTGGCCCGGTAACGCTTCAGGTTGGCCTGGACACGCCTCAGCGCCGCAACGGAGGCGTCGAGGCGGGTGAATTGCTTCTCGATCTCCGCGACGATGCGGTGTTGCTCGGCGAAGGGTGGGACTGGAAGGGCTATTGCTGCTAGATTCTTGCGAGAAATGCGCTTCCTTGTAGATCCGCTCTGAAGTGAAGCAACGGTGTTTCTGAATTCAGGTGAGTTTACGAACCAAGCAAGCCAATGATGGTCTGGGCCGCCTGTCCCAGTCCTGACTATGCAAACGTCAACTGCTGTAATGGATGTCTTTAGATCACCCGGAAAGACGCATGCTCGGCCCAACGGGTCAGGCATCCTTGCTATCAGCAAGTCTCCCGGGACCAAGTATGTGCAGTTCAATTCACGGGATTTTTGGGAAGTGAGAAAACGGGATGACTTGTCTAAGAACACGCCATCACCTACATCTGCCAACTGTATCAGCCGAACGTCACCGTTTGGATCTTGATCTTTGGCTTCAATCCAATCTCCGTCGGCGAATATCCCGCTCCGACCAATTAACTCGCCGATAGTTGCCAGAGTCCATCCGGCCGGAAGGTTCATTGGGCTGACGCCGGTAACCACTCGAAGCGCGACCAGAATCCGGGCGTCGTCCGATGCACTACAGTTCTCTCAACGTGCCCTGCCGCTTGGCCTCCAGCGACTCAACGGCCAGGAAGTCCAGCCTTCCGGCCTTCGCGTCCGCTTCGATCTCCCGATCCCATGCGTCCTCTGCCAACTCGTGAAGCCAGTCCATGACCTTGGCGTACTCAGTTTCGGAAAGACCCAGGACGGCCCGCTTGACTTCATCAGCGGTGGTCAACGAATCCCTCCTTCCACTTGTTCGCAACATTTGGACCCGTCCTATGATGGGGCATCGCCTTGCGGACCGGCCAGCGCGTCAGGTCCCCCGGCATGGGCTCGACGTGCTCCTTCAGCCACTCGGCAATCACCTACCGGTCTCAACGGCGGCCTGCTGCAACACATCGAGCGGCGGCACGTCCACGTCTATGGCGGTGTAGATGGGTTGGGGGATAGATTCGCCGTGTTCGGCCATCATTTCGACGTGGAAATTGGCCGCCTCGCGGATGAGGGCTGCGGTTTCCTCGAAGGTGTCGGCGGCTGCGATGCAACCGGGCAAATCGGGCAGGTGCGCCGAATAGCCGTTACCGGTCTTGCCAATTATTGCCACGTATTTCATCGGTAATCCCTCCTGTCCAGCCCCGCCTGTCGCAGAATAGTATGCCACGTCACAATATCCAGCTCTTTACCCAAGTTGCCGGCAATGGTCACGGTGCCAGGTTTCTCCGGGTGATGGTAGTGGCGATGGCTGCCCCGTGTTCTTACATGGCGCCAGCCATCCCTTTCGACTATGCCGATTGCTTCTCGGACTCTGGGCGGCATACAAGAATCCTGCTCAAAGTAGGGGATCCTGCGACCCGACTACGCGAATCGCTGCGGGCTCTTCTCCATCATCGAAGTAGCACAGGACGGCGTCCTGCATCATGAATTCCAGGTCTTCCCAATCATCTCCCTGGGTGAAGATGTTGTAGCCTAGGGCTCGTGCCGAGTAGCCTCCTTCGTAGGCTTCCCGGACTTCAAAGGCAATTTCTGCGTCAGACATCCCAGCCTCCTTTTCGCTACAGGTATCCCGACGTGCCCTGCCGCGTAGCCTCCAATGCCTCGGCCGCCAGGGTGTCCAGCCCGCCAGCGCGAGTCCTCCTCGATCTCCCGATCCCATGCATCCTCTGCCAACTCGTGAAGCCAGTCCATGACCTTGGCGTACTCGGCTTCGGGAAGACCCAGGACGGCTTGCTTGATTTCATCAAGTGAACCGCCTCCTCTCACTTCTCCTGAACATGCTACCGCACCAGCTCAAGGTTGAGCTCCTCCAGCAGGTTGCCCAGCTCGTCCCCGAAAAGCTGGTGCGCCTTGCCTAGGCCGCCCTGTTGACTGAAGGGGGCGTACTCGAAGTCTCCCATCTCCATGCTGACGCTGCCGGCGATGTGGTCCCGGATGTCCTCCAGCCACCTCACCTGCTCTTCGGTGAAGCCGCGGCCGGCCGTCTCCTGCATGGCCAGCCAGGCCTGGAAACGTTCCTGCACGCCCTCGGCGAAGGGAGCAAGCTCGTCTGCTCCGCCTACGGCGTAGCGCACCACGGATACGACATCGGCCAGCGTCCTCTGGCCCGAGCCGCGCACCTTTGACTTGTCCAGCCGCCGGTAGGCCTCCCACAGCCGCTCGGTAGTCCACGAGCGCGGCGGCGACACCAGGGCGTCGGCCAGGGACTTTATGTCGGCATAGCTCAGCCGCTGCCTGTAGGGGCGCTGATACAGTACCTGCAGGGCCGTGATCTCATCCCGGTTCTCCTCGATGTACTCCTGGAAGGACTGCACCATGGCCTTTGCCCCGTCGTCGGAGAAGCCGGCCTCTATGAGGCTGTCGGCGCTCACCGTGTCGATGGTCTGCTCGTATGAGCGATGGATGTCCACCAGCCGCTGCCGCAGGTCGGGATTCGCGGCGAAGGGCCGGGCGGCGTCTTCCAGCAGCAGCTTCTGAGCCTCGGCGACTGCCGACTCGGGCGGGTCGTCCTGCCCTGTCGTCTGCTGGGCGGCCTCCAGGGCAGCGTCCGGGTCGGCAGCTCTCACCAGCTCGGAGACCAGGGTCTGGAGTGGCACCCCCTCAGAAGCGTCCCGGATAGACTCGCGGTCCCCGGGCGTCAGGTGATTGTACAGCCGCGCGAGGCGGCTGGCGAGGGACGAGAGGAGCTCAGGGTCGCGGTCTCCCATTCCCACGAGATCGAGCAGCTTGTCGAAGGGGACAGTCGGCTTTCTGTCCAGCGTGTAGGAGTCGGACAGCTCGGTTTCCGTCACACCCACCGCGTCGACAATCACGAAGCGGTCCTTGTTGCGAGCGTCCGGAGTCACGGCGTTGAAGTCGGTGGAGGAGATGGTGCGTACGCCCCGCCCCTGCATCTGCTCGAAGAAGCTGCGGCTGCGGACGTTGCGCATGAAGAACACCACCTCGACCGGCTTGATGTCGGTACCCGTGGCGATCATGTCAACCGTCACGACTATGCGGGGGTTGTAGCTGTTGCGGAAGGAGGTCAGGAGGTCTTCCGGCTTCGCCCCGGTGGTCCTGTAGGTGATCTTCTGGCAGAAGTCGTTGCCCTTGTCGAAGACCTGACGGACTGTGCGCACGATGTCGTCTGCGTGGCTGTCGTCCTTGGCGAAGATGATGGTCTTGGGCACGTCGCGGCGGGTGGGAAATATCTCCGTGAACAGCTTGTCTCTGAAGGTCTGGATGACCGTACGAATCTGGTCTTCCGCCACCACGTCGCGGTCAAGCTGGTTGGGCGCGTAGGTCAGGTCCTCATCCAGCTGCTCCCAGCGCCTCTTCTGCGTCAGCCGGTCCCGCCGGTCGACGTAGTACCCGGCATCCACCGTCGATCCCTGGTCGGTGATCTGGGTGCGAATCCTGTAGGTGTCGAAATCGACGTTCACGCCGTCGGCCACTGCCTGCTCGTGGGTGTATTCCATGACCAGATTCTGCTCGAAGAAGCCGAAGGTCTGCTTGGATGGAGTTGCGGTCAGGCCTATGATGAAGCCGTCGAAGTACTCCAGCACCTGTCGCCACAGGTTGTAGATGGAACGGTGGCACTCGTCGGTGATGATGACGTCGAATGTCTCAATCGGGACCGTGGGGTTGTACTCAACGGGTGCAGGCTCGCGCTGTAGCGAGGGTGTGTCGAAGCCGGAGAACTCCTCTCGCTCCGGGTCGAGCTCCTCGCCTCTCAGGATGGAGTAGACCCGCTGGATCGTAGCGATGCAGACGCGGCTCATGGGGTCGATGCGTGAAGACTGAAGGAGCTGCACATTGTACAACTCGGTGAACTTGCGCCCCTCGTCCGGGGTGGTGAAGCCCTGGAATTCGCGCAGGGTCTGGCGGCCCAGGTTGCTGCGGTCTACAAGAAACAGCACTCGCCCCGCCCCGGCGTGCTTGATCAGCCTGTAGACCTGATTGCAGGCCATGAACGTCTTGCCGCTTCCGGTGGCCATCTGTACCAGCGCGCGCAGCCTCCCCGCAGCCAGGGACTCCTCCAGGTTCCTGATGGCCTTCTCCTGGACCGGCCACAGGCCAGATGCGTTCAGAGGCGGCATGGCCTTTAGTCTCTGGCGTAAGTTGTCAGCCTCTAGGTAGCTGCCACTCTCCTCAGAGATTCGATGACCGTTAGTGCCTGACGCTTCCGGGACACCTAGCCAAGATGCGAATGTCTGGGGAGAATGGAATGAGAAGACCAGCCGACTTCGTGGCTCTGGGTCCAGCCTGTTGGTGAACTGCGTCTCTGCGCCAGTGCTCTCGTACAGGAAGGGGAGCGGGTTGTGGTGGGCAGGAAGGTTGTCGGGCAAACCGGCGCTGTACTTCTCGGACTGGACTTCCACGCCGGTAAGGGTGGAACCTTCGGACTTGGCCTCGACGACCCCTGCCGCCCTCTGGTTCACATAGAGCAGATAGTCTGCCTTGCCATGGCCGACCTTCAAGGGGAACTCGCGCACCGCTACGCCTCTGCCGGCGTACAGGTTGACTGAGTCGGCGTCCTGCACCGACCATCCCGCCTGCTCCAGCAGCCTGTCGATGTTTGCGCGCGCCTGTTGCTCGGGGGGCATGACGACTCTAATCATACCGCAGAGTCAATTCCCTTTGCCCCACTTGAGATTGTCCACATAACTTGGGCTGACTCATACCAACTGGCCAACTACCATGCGTAGTGGGCCGACAATTGAACCATACCGAAGGAGGTGGACCGTGGGCAGGCAGAGCGACCAAGACAACCATGCCAACCAACTGAATCCAAACAACGACGCATACTGGGAAAGCAGGGGATGGGACGAGCGACCAGACGACTGGGAGGAGCGTGTCTCTCAGGACGACGGGGCCTCCCGAGAGTCGCGTTCCGATCTCGAGGAGACCAAGAGGCAGGCCTAGGGAATGAAGGGAGGCGGGAGCCTGGTCTTGAGCGGCCCCAGGCCAGGCTTCCTGCCGTATACTCCATAACATGAGCAATTCCGCCTCAAGGACAGCAGCTTACAATCCGCCGCTCAGCGGGCAGATCATAGGAACTGTTGTCAAAGAGCTCCGTCTGCAGAACGACACCCTGCAGGGCAAGACCGCCAAGCGCTACTTTAGTGGCAAATGGGTCAAGGAAAGCAGCAAGCGTGAGATCTTCTGGGCCCTGGGACAATCACTAGCTGACCAGAACATCTTTCCGCCCTCTTCCTTCTTTGAGCGCGAGGGGATCCCTCTGGAGAAGGCTATAACGGTCGCTATCGCCTGGTATGCAGATCAGTGGGATTGGCTAGTGGGGCATATGCGAAGCGCATCGGCTCCAGTGGACAGACCCGACCTGGCCGCCATTTCGTACCTCAGGCTGGCGATGATTGACTTGGCCCTTCGAACTTCTGCCGTGCTATGGATGGCGGGCTTACCACCACCAGATGAACGAGCTCCTCTGTGGGCCAAGGTTAGAGGCGGACCGGAGTATCTGAGGCAATTGCTGAAGAGGTGCGGCGAAGCCGGGCCAACCCGCGATCAGCTTGCAGAGCGACTTGGTGTCTCATACAACACCGTCGACAACTGGCTAGATGGGCACACCCGTCCCTCGCGATCCAACATCAACGGGATCGCCAAGGAGCTTTCGCCTCACCTTTCTGGCCTAGACCTCGACACCCTGCAGCGACAACTCCATCTCCACTACGCTCTTTGCTCCCTCTGTGACCTTCTCTCATCACACTTGGGTCGCGATGAAGTTATCGACCTTGCGACAGCGCTGGTCAGGTTCACTAGCCGCAACCTCGCCGGGCTGATGCAGTTCAGCAAGCTGGACCCAGAGAATGCCGCCAGGGCTCAGTTCCTGGTGCTGATGTTCGGTGCCCGTTTCGTATCTAGTGAGTACCTCCTTAGGGCGCTTTGGCGTCAAGAGACGGACAAGGTATGGAAGACAGACCTAATAGCTGCATCGAAACCATGGCATCTACGCCTCACACATGTTGCTCAACACCTCGGGCGACTCGATGAGGCCAGGGAGCTCCTCCAACACGAGCACGGCATACCTAGCGAAGAAGCGGAAGAATTGATCAACAGCGTGCTGAGGGATGTCCAAGCTGACTTAACGAGGCCTGCCGTCACCGACCCATCGGAATTGGAGGGCGGCAGTTTCATAAGAGTCAAGGGGGATGCGAAGTTCAGTGCTCGCAATCGAATCACGCAGTACGGCCAGGCACGATCCGAAGGAGACATCGAAACAGCCCTAGTGCATGTCAGGCGCGCCGTTGAGCTGCAGCCAGAGAGCGCAGAGTACCACTTCCATCTTGGTGCCACCCTCGGCATGATGGGTGAAGTCGAAGAAGGAATCCAAGAGTGCTGGATCGCGTCAGGCTTAGACCCATCCTGGGACCTGCCACAGGTGGAAATAGGAATAATCCTATTGAATGCCGGGAAAGATCAGGAGGCGCATGATCATCTAGAGCTCGTCGCGCGCAGCCATAGTGATCCTTCGCCACACCTGGCATTCAACTTGGGAGTTGCCCGTCTGCGGTCAAATGACCCGTCGGGGGCCCTCGAAGTGTTGGAGAGGGTCATCGAGGCGAAGCCGGATCACGCCCTTGCCCTCGACCAAGCCGCTCGCTGTGCCTTCTTGACCGGCAACAGGGTGAAGGGCCGAGAATTGGCGAAGCGCGCGCATCAACTCGGACAATCCGAGACATACGAGGCATGGCGGAGTGGCACGTATCGCACAGTGGACTGAGGCTAATGAGGCGTTCCGATACCCTCTCCTCTCAGGAACCGTATCGGCAGCAGGGAGCAGCACAGTGCCGGGAGCTCAAGGACCAGTCGGGAGAACTTGCATGCGCGAAGTGAGTGGTCTGGCCGAAACAAGGGGTGACTTTCGAGGCTCAGGCACTTCGCAGATCGCGTTGTCATTCTATGACGGCCTGCTGGCAGATTCGCGGTAGCCCGTTTCACGCTTGGCTCCTAGCACTTGACCCATCCAGGTGGCCATGTCGCTTGCTCTCCACCTGACGCTGACCTTCACAGGTGGAGGGCATCGTCTTCCTTGTAACTGTCTACAGATTGGGGCGTGGCTCAATCCAGTAAGCTCCTCTGATTGACTCACGGGCACTAGACTCGCGTCAGCCCTTGAATCCCGCTGTCCGAGTCACCCGCCGTAATTCACTCGAGTCCTCTCGCTTTATCTCCTACGAGACCTTCGCCAGATCAAGAACTGCAGCAGGAAGGTAGAGACTGCTAGCACCAGAGCAATTCCTCCAACAGCTAACGACGTAAGCGCCCACCCTCCAAGTACATCACCATTGCTGGTCGCTACAGGATCAATCACAATTACTCCCAGTGCAGCAACAATGGCAGCCAGTGCCGTGAACATAACTGCGAACAGAGTAATCGCAAGATTTCGGAAGTCATAGATCCGCCCAAGGTCTTGTAAGGCCTCATAGGGACCGCTCCGTATGTGACGCTGGTCATAGTAGCTGATGCTTGGATTCAAAGGTGGTTCAGGGAACTTGTTCGGATAACTGATGTTCTTGCCGCTGTCGAATCGTGTAGTCCTAACGAAGTCAATAGAGAACAGCTTCTCACGATATCCAATTGAGACTGTGTCATTTGAGAGATTGTAGAGTGGACAGGGAAGATATCCTACCCAGCCTGGGTCTACTTGCAACGCGCCTACCCACAGCAGCCCCTTGTACACCGACTCGACTGTCAAGTTCCACCTACCTATGAGAAACCTGGGCAAGTTCAGCTTCTCGTAGGTACGCACGATCGCAACTTGATGAGGATCAAGTACGAGAGGATCACCTTCACTAATACGAACAGTTCTTCCACCCACCTTTGCTTCTGGGCCAAGAGTCAATTGGTAGCGGGCTGGTTTCAGGTTGGATACATCAAAGGGATCGATCAGCGGTTGCTCAGGACGAGTTGAATAATACTTGATCTCGTCGTCCAGCAAGACAGCACCCTGCCAGAATTGCCAGATCTCCGGTCGAGGATCTATTTCTAGCGATTCCCATCTAAGTCCCATGTTGCCCCTTCCACATCAAGTCTTGGGGAGCTCGCACACCCTATTCGCTGCCTCCAAGGACACCACAATCTCATCTGTTGCCGGCTATCTGCGCCATATAGTCTCTTCGAAAACGGGGCCCTTCCACGTGCCAACAGAGATCGTTAACTCCCCAATGTCGGGGACGTGGCGGTCGACAACCAGTTCGACCACACGCTCGATTTGGGAGCTGGGATATCCGCGGATGGTTTTGAAAGAGTCTGCACTTCGTGGGTATGTTGGACCAAAAGTAGAGACTCCAGAGTTGAACGGCGACAGGGTAATCTGGCCCAGGTGGCGCTCAACCAGTAAGGCCGTATCAACAGTGACTACATCATGCAGCTTATTGCGGTAAAGTCTCGCGCCAAGGAGCCGCATGAGCCGCTCCTTAGTGACCCAAAAGAAGGACTTGGCGTTGAGAAACTCATACCATTGCTGGGGCGTTGTGTCAACCAACACCTTTTCTAGGGAATCCGGGGGCATTGGCTTCTGATCTCGAATCACAGCTGTGCCATACAAGTGGTGAGTAATCGTCATCGATCGCGCCCTCCACTGAGATTCGATGACAGACCGCTCCTGACCAGTGATCTCGAATAGGTCGAGAAGAGCGGACGTACTAAGCAGCCCGTTCTGCCGGATGCTTGCCCAACTGCCAGCCTCCGCCATATGGTAGAGATGAGGATAGGTCGATACAAACTGCTCTATGTCCATTACTCACCAAGCCCGCCTATCGATGATGCTTCTCAGGCTGAATCCAGTCGAGATGAGGGAAACACGGGCACTAGAGACTCTCTCAATGTCCTGAATGAAGTTGATAGTTTCGGGGTGAAGTTGCTCAAATCGTCTCGCGTCGCGATTCTTGATTGTCAAGTAGTCGGCAAAAGTGAGAGCTATGTCAGTAGGCAGGTTCAAAAGAGAAGATCGACGCAGCAGCCTCCAATCGAATTCACTGATGCGTCGCCTTCGCCCCGTAGTCGACGTGCGCTCCGTCTCTTCGAGGTCAAGGAGATCTATCCCAGATCTTTCCGAGACTGTCTTCAGATCAATCTCCTGGGACATGGGGCCCGAAGAACCATTCACAGGGTTCTCGACACGAATAGGGTATGTGCGACACACCATCACCACACGCCTCACTCTCCCTGGAGGGATCCCGGCCTCCGCGAGACATCCCGCAACAGTAGTGTCCCTTGAAGTGACATGCGGATAGCTGCCATGGTACAGGCTCAATGCCGTACCCTGTGTCCCCTCTAAACATACCCTCCCACCTTCAGCCAGTTTCTCCGCTAGAATCTCAACGGCGCTGGACATGAATGGCCTAAGTTCCGGAACATCTCGCGCGAGTTTTGTGCCTCCAGAACGCGCCATTATCCTACGGGCAGTAGCCGCCCCAACGCCTTGTCCAGTCGAGCCAATTCCTCTCACCAGTTCTTGCTCTGCATGACGATCGGTATCTGTAATCACCATCGCAGCTTCGTCGATCATCAATCTCCCGACTCCAACCCCGCAGTCCGAGATTTCCTTGAGAAGTTTGTCGACGTCAAGGACAGCTCCAGGGCCTATCAGAAGCTGTGTCTGCGTGGCCCTTCTTGTCCCGGATGGTAGTTGATGGTGAGTGTAAGGTTCAGGGATTTCAAATACCTTGTGTCCAGCATTGGGTCCCCCAACACGCACCAGTAAGTCATACTCCTTGGCTAAGAAGGCGGCGATTTGCCCCTTACCTTCGCTACCATATTGCCCTCCAATGATTACATCAACAATGCCGGAACGGACCTCACCATAGAAGCCTAAGTAGGAGGCAGCCCGGACCAGCACATCCGTATCTGTGCATCTTCCTGTATCAATGAGAAGGTCTGCAGTATCTCCGAGTCTGTCGACCAGTCGTTCGGTTCGGTTCTTACGTACCTGGTCGTAACTCAAGCCGTCGCCGTCCTGTCTACTCGCGTATCTTGCTTGTAGTATCTCCTGAACTGCGGTCACGTGAATGTGTGTAACGGCAGAACCGTAGGCCCTCCTCAATTCATCGATCTGGTCTAAGCTCCGAACGGAGTCGACAATCACGTCTGTCTTTCTTGTCTCGCCACGTAGCTGACGGTCAAGTTCTTGTACGACCCACTTGCCTTTTGTCTGTCTGTCAAGACGATCACCAGCTTGTTGAAGATTGACTCTTCGAGGGCGACCACGACGGGCAACAAGCTCTTCCAGCAAGTCCCGCGTCCGAACTATGCGCAGGTCGAATTGCTTTTCTAACCCTTGCGCCAAAGCAGACTTCCCGGAGGCCACTGGGCCAGAAAGCAGGATTATCCGCATCGCTGCAAGATCCTATGGAGAGGACTGGATACTCGCCAATCTGTCATCGCCGGTGTGAAAATGCACCATCGCCGGAATGGAATTGACCCACCTGAAAGCATGGAGCCCTTGGAGTTCGGGAGGAATCCCGACTGGCCCAACAGATTGCTAAGAGGTGGGACAGTCTACGAGATGAGGGGAGCGGGACTGTCGATCAGGGAGATCGCGCGCGAGTCAGGAACTCGGTGCGCAAGTATCAGTGCCGAAGAGAAGCCGCAGGAACAGGCGACCTTCGAAGCTGGACCCGTCGATCACATCGACACCCGCCTATCTGAGGGCCTGGACAACTGCGTGGTGTTGCTGCGTGAGCTGCTCTCGGGTACCGGTTACACGATCCTGAAGGACTATGTTCAGCCCCGCCGTCGCCGCCGGCAGCCCAATGCGACGATCAGGTTCTCCCGGAGAGCAGGCGCAGGTTGATTGGGGAAGCCTGGCCTACATCGACGAGGACGGCCGCAAGCGCAGGGTGTGGGCGTTCGTGATGGTGCTGTGGTCGCGTGCGATCTACGTTGAGTTCGTCCGCCGCGCCGATGTCGCGACCTTCATGCGCTGTCACGTCAATGCGTTCGACTACTTCGGCGGAGTGCCTCGCCGGTGCCTGTACGACAACGCGAAGGTGGTGGTACTAGGACGCGACTCTGACGGACGCCCCGAGTGGAACAGCCGGATGCTGGACTTCTCGTTGCGGGTGGGCTTCGAGATGAGGTTGTGCCGGCCGTACCGCGCTCAGACCAAGGGCAAGGTGGAGAGCGGGGTCAAGTACGTCCGCCGCAACCTGTGGCCCACTGTCCGGTTCAGCGACGATTCGGACATGAACAGGCAGGGCATGGAGTGGTGTGAGACGGTGGCCAACGAGCGGGTGCATGGTACGACGAAGAGTCGGCCGAAGGCGCTCCTCGACAAGGAACGTGCGCACATGCTCGACCTGCCCGAACGGTCGGGTCTGGCGCCGTACCTCCGGGAGGAGCGCAGGGTGGGGCGTGACGGGTACGTGAATTGGGACGGGGCGTGGTACGGGGTGCCGTGGTCCTGGGCAGGCCGGACAGTGCAGGTCGGGCTCGGATCGGGGATGGTGGAGATCTGGTCGGATGCGGACAGGCTGGCAGTGCATCCGAGGGCTCACAGGCGAGGGCAGAGGTTGACGCTGCCGGGTCAGTGGGCCGGCCTTGTCAACGGCGATGCGGGTCCCAGGAAGGAAGCCGTGGCGGTTCAGGTGTCGACCGCTCAGGTAGAGCGCCGGTCGCTTGAGGTGTACGAGCTACTGGCTTCAGGGGGTGTGCGATGATCGCCCTCGAGCAGGCGCGGCAGTACATGGCGAGCTTGGACATGAAGGCAGCTGTTGAGGTGCTGGACAGCAGGCTTGACGCCGCCGCCAGCAAGCAGATGCCGTATCCCGAGATGCTGGCCGACCTGCTGGGCGTTGAGGTGTCGGCCCGCAGGGAGAGGTACCTGACCACCAGGACGCGGTTGGCCAAGCTCCCCTTCCAGCGCACCCTGGAGCAGTTCGACTTCGCCTTCCAGCCCTCCATCGACGAGCGCCAGGTGAAGGAGCTGGCCTCTCTGGCCTTCGTTGCAGAGGCATCCAACCTCCTGTTGCTGGGCCCCCCGGGAGTGGGAAAGACTCACCTGGCGGTCGCGCTGGCCATGCGGTCCATAGAGAACGGGTACGGTGCGTACTTCGTGCGTGCCTATGACCTGATGGAGGACCTGAGAAAGGCCCGTGCCGAGCACCGGCTGGATAGGCGCATGAGAGTGTACCTGGCGCCCAAGGTGCTCATCGTCGACGAGTTCGGCATCTGGCCCTACGACCGCGACGCTGCCACCGCCTTCTTCAGCCTGGTGTCGGCCAGGTATGAGAGGGGAAGCATCATCCTGACGTCGAACAAGGGCTTCTCGGAGTGGGGAGAGCTCCTTGGCGACGCCGTCATCGCCACTGCCATCCTCGACCGGCTGCTGCACCACAGCCACGTCCTCAACATCCGGGGAGAAAGCTACAGGCTCAAGGACAAACGGCAGGCAGGTCTGCTGACCTCGCCCCAGCTGCTCAATCCACAGTCGGAGGAGCACAAATCAGAGGTGGGGGTGGGTCAAAACTAAACCGGCGATAGTGGGTCAAAAGCAAATCGGCGTTGACAATCTGTCATAGGCCTAGCATCCCCTGGAGTTCGACTGGCACAGAGTCAGGGAGTTCATACACGAAGACAGGAACACCGCGTCGGACGAGGCTGTCGTCAATCAGCTCCCTGATCCAAGACCACTGACCTCCAGCCTGACCAGTACCGATTCGTGGCATGTGTACAGTGGCTCCCCGTCCAAGTGCAATCTCGGCGACACGGTCAAGGCACATGCTGAGGGCCGCATATCGTATTCGTGGCCTTTTGGAGGGTCCGTATCCATGTTGAGCGATCATATGTACAATACTCAATGTTCCTTCAATGTGCGATAAGTGAGTGTTGCCGAGTGAGAGATTCTGCCGGTCCAGATCCACCCACGTACGAAAGTCATCCTGGACTGATTTCCATTTCTTCTTCACGCCCAGTGCGAATCCGCCACCCCAGTTCGGGGTCCGGTCGTTCACGATGTGGACGATCAGCCGGGGGCCAGTCCCTCGAGGTTCCATGGCATCCCCAAACAAGTGCATTATCTGAAGTGATTCCAGCGCTTCGCCCTCCTGAATTGCCGTTAGAATTCCTGCAACACGAGGGAAGCGGCTACCAGGGAATGCCGGTATCCCCACGCACTCGATATCGAAATTCGGTAGATCATCGCCCCAGCGCTCTCTTTTCTTGGCGGTAAATCCCACCGCTGTACACTCTTCCAGGATTGTGCCGGCATCGATCTCGAATCTTGACGGAAGAAGGTGACCCCAGCTCCGAGAGGGAACACAATAGTCGATCCTGTAACCTGATGGGCGGTCAGCATCATTAATTCTAGCGGCTGCAAACATCGCACAGGATTGGCTTGTGAGCTTTGTCATCCTGAGCAAGAGGGCTTCCACTGAAACATCAAACTCTCTCCTCAGTTTCAGCAGATTGTCGATATCTATGGCTTCACTTTCCAGGTCTGTGTATCCGGAGGGCATCAGGATCTCCGCAGCACCGATATTGCAGAGTAGTTCCAGTTGCCATTCATCATCCGTGTGCGTTCCATGCTGTACTCTATTCCTCACCCTATTGGAACAATCAGGAAACAGCGTATGGGCGAGCTCATGTGCGACAGAGTATCGAATTCGACCATGAGGCCTATCAGGGTTGAATTCAATAGTCAGATTGTCTGGTCCACTGGGGATTATGCGAGCATCAAGCACATCGCCGTTAGGCAAGACGCGCACGTCCAGTAGTTCAGCCAATTCAAACGGATCGAAGGGAGGACCCTGCCAACCCCTCTCCGCAGCTTCTAGCACAGTCTTTCTGGCTTTGGCTTGAATCACCTGTATAGGGTCAGATCCCTTTGCTAGGGCAATGACAGAAGGATTTGTCCAGCGCCGCACCTGATGAGTCATCGTATTTCCAACCCTCCATAGTAAATGGGCTATGGTCCCACACCGGGCATTGCTCATTGTATCAGTTCGGCCTTTACCGCAGACTAATGGGAGGTCTTCGTTTTGTTGCTTGCAGGCGAAGGCAGCCTGCGCACCGACAGCGAGCACCTTTGAACATGAGGACGGCCGCGTGCCTCCACGAGGCTGGGCTGGGTTCTCCGGAGTCCCTGGGCCAAGGCCGTGCGGCCTGACACGTCCGATGAGTCCGAGGCGAAAAGCTGGTGGGAGGAGCTGATGGGCGCGGGAAGGAGGGCATGGTGGTCAAGTCGATAACCCCGTCTCGGGAAGCAGGCGGGCCTAGTGGTGCAGAGGAGCCGAGTACCTACGTGTCATCGACGGTCCGAATACAGCCTCCCCGACAACTCGGGCCGTTTGTGAGACAGGAGCATTCCTGCTAAGCGTTCTCTTGCCCTTAGGGAGTTCGCAGTGGTGTAGAGGGTCTGCAGTGCTTTTGGACAGGGCGTCCCTGGACCCAGTGCATGAGAGGCCCTTCGCGGTCCTCGCTCTCGAGGGCGACCCGCTCGATCCTAGCTATGAATCTGCCCATTGTTGCGCAGCCAGAGGAGGCACCGAAATTGTGTCGGACACATCATCGGGGAGTTGCTGATGTGAGACTGGTGGTCGACCTTCAGCCCGCCGAGGACTGGGACCGCAACATCCACTTAGTGGCTATTTCCATTTCCGCCAGACTTCATAAGTAGAGGACTCTCACACTTGGGCTCGTATTGAATGGTCCCACGGTAACAATGCTACGGGATCGTATAGAAGCCCAACCCATCCCTCAACGCTAGGATCGGCGCTGCGAAGTGCCAAGCTAGCCTCAAGGAGAAAGCAATGGAGCCAAAGCAACGGTGGCTGTTATTCTGGGTGGCCGTAGGAGCAGCTGTTGGACTGGTGCCGGCACTGCTCGAACAGCTATGGGGGATTCCCTGTTTGGCAGGCGGGCTAGTGACAGGTGGGATGGCGGGTGGCGTCTATCAACTCGTCCGTTATGGACTGTGAACCGAATCGTGTGGTGCCGGATAGCGGCTAGTCAGGTATGGCTAGCGACGACGTTCGCCTACGTCATCCATAGCTAAGTGAGGTACAACAGCTCGATGTGGGATAATGTGATGCGGCATATGTATGATGTGGTAGCATTCTCGCGGATTCTCAGCGAAACTGTGGTAACTGCTGTGGGAACCCTCAGCTATTCGGCCCCGTTTCGTAGTTAGCTTCGAGTCCCCCCAGCTCCACCAGACTTGATAAAATCAAGAACCTTCCGGCTGGCCTTGGTGCTGGACCTGTAGGGGCAATCCTACGGGCGAACCGCCTTGGGGAAGGCACGTCTCAGTGATGGGCGCACCCCGAGCCCTCTACGCGTGCTCGCTATTCTATGGTTGCCCTTCTCCATCCGGTAGCCGGTGCGAGGCTCGCTCAACAGGTAAGTGAGGTCCGTCTATTCCTAGTCGGGGCAGAGAGTGCCGAAGAGGGCCGGTACATCTCAGACGGCCACCACTCCACCGACCAGTCGCTTCACGGCAACTTGGTGACCCTTGCCTGTCAATGTCTTGACTTTTGTAGCAGACTGCATCACACTGTCGCACAGTTGCTACATATTGATGCGAGTGTCTTGAATTGGCCAGAAAGCGACGAACGGTTTCCTATCCCGAAGGGGTTACTCCTGACCTCGAAGAGTTGCTGAACCGACTTCGCGAGTGCAGGGACGGCCCATACTGGAACAGAAGCCTGAGTGACATCGGCGGAATGGTCCTGCTGAAAGGAGCTCAGTCGGAGCTAGAAAAATACAGTAACCAGGATCAACAAGGGGGGGCGGAGTCATGACCCTGACTCATGACCAGGTGCTGGAACACCTAAAGCACGAGTTCCATGGTCTCGGTTATGTCGGCGGACTCCTGCAAGAAGACTATGCATTCGCTGATGTCCTAGCCTCCCACTATGCGGTAAAACGCATCCCACTCGCAGCATTCGTTCAAGAACCTCCCTCCTACCGAACCGCCTCGTTCGGCGTGGCCGTAGCCAACGGACGGTCTGGAATCGACTCCATCCTTGACCATCGCTCCTTGGGCGCTCCGCAGATTCTTGAGATCAACGACGACCGAGTGCTCAGGTGGAAGGTCACAGGAAAGGGTAGGCCTATACTCTTGGATGAAGTAGGTGTGGATAGGCTCCATGGCTTCTTCAGCCAGCACCGTGATGATTGGTCACCCCAGCAAGTTCTGCGGGCCAAGTCCGCAGGGCCTGTGGCTACGCAACTCGACTTCCTTGACCTAGACTTAATGCCGCTTCTTGACTACGAGGTGCGTACCAAGCTTGATGTGCTCTTACGCGACACTGTAGCTTTGGCACGTAGGACATTCCAGAGAAACTTGCCGTTCACAGAAAAGCACTATCCTCCGCTGTTCCGTCTGATCTTCAGACTGATTGCCGCTAAAGTGCTAGCAGATCGTCGCTATCAAGGGGACTGGGATTTGGCTGATCCCACATCTGCGATAGAGGCTGTGGAGAACTTGTACTTCGGGGACGCAGCTCTGGAACCCGTTCTTCAGGATTATGAAACGCAACTTGCCGTTTGGCAGCGTATCAAGGAGACCTTCCATTTCCAAAACCTTTCGGTCGATTCTCTTGCCTACGTCTATGAGAATACTCTGGTAACCCAAGAGACTAGAAAACTGTTTGGAATACATAGTACTCCACCAGAAATCGCCGAGTACATTGTCAGAAGACTTCCGTTCGACAGCTTGGAGACCCATGAGCGCCGCGTCTTTGAACCCTTCTCTGGTCACTCAGTGTTTCTGGTGGCCGCGATGCAACGAATGCGTGAACTTCTGCCCGGAGAGATGAACTCTCGCCAGCGACACGATTACTTTGTTGACATGCTCTCTGGGATCGAGATAGACGACTTTGCCAGAGAAGTCGCCAAGCTGTCTCTCATGCTAGCCGACTATCCCAATCCCGACGGGTGGAGGCTGTATGGTGGAGATGCTCTGAGGTCTCCACTATTTGAGCAAGAATTGGCGAAGGCCAACATCGTCCTATGCAACCCACCGTTTGAGATGTTCAGTGAGGATGAAAGAGGCCGTTACGACAATCTGTTCTCAGTACGGAAGCCAGCGGAAATCCTAAGTCGTGTGCTTCAGAACCCCCCCGAACTCTTAGGTTTCGTCCTCCCACGAGTATTCCTGAAGGGGCTGGGATACAGGAAGCTCCGGTCTCAGCTTGGGAATACTTACGCCTCTGTCGAGCTACTGGCCTTGCCAGAGCGTGTCTTCAAACGCTCGCGCGCCGAGACCGTGTTGTTGCTCTCCTATGGGCGTGGCCAGGGGACCGTGCGCCTAAAGGCAGGGGAGGTATATGAAGGAGACCACAAGGGCTTCTACTCTATTCAACCGTCGTACGAATTCGAAGAACACGTAGAAGACGCAGGGAAGGTGTTTGGCCATGGCATGTGGCGCCCGCCTCTTCACGATGTCTGGCGTGCGACGGCCAACTTGAAGCGCTTGAGCGACATTTCCTCCGTTCATCGTGGCATCGAATATAACCTACCCTTCGGGGGAAACGAATCACAACTAGTATCCGATAGGGACTCGCCCGGTTTTGTACCGGGAGTCCACAGGGTAAGGGGCACGGTAGAGCCATTTGCCGTTCTCAATACCGTTTTCCTCAACGCTTCCGTTGACTTCATGCGTGGGTCCGCTTACACGCTTCCTTGGGACAAACCGAAGCTCATTGTAAACGCTAGTCGTCAGTCCGTAGGACATTGGAAGATTACGGCTTCATTGGACAATGGAGGTCTCGTCTGTTATCAGAACTTTCATGGAGTTTGGCCGAACGACGGCACTCCTTTGGAAGTCCTGGCTGCCGTGCTCAATGGCCCTGTTGCTAACGCATTTGTGAGCACCCATGGAACTGGTCGGCATGTTACAGTTCAGTCCTTGAAGGGCATCCCAGTCCCCGAGTTTGGCCATACACAGCAGCAGCACATATCGTCACTAGTCAAGCAATACTTGAATGCCCGTAGCCTTTGGCTGACTGAAGGGGTCGGTGCAGATGAAGCGCGCCAGCTTTGCACGTGGCTCCTGAAGTCGATAGACGCCGAAGTACTAAGGGCCTACGATCTATCACCTCGCATAGAGCGTATGCTGTTGGATTACTTCGCGGGGCATTCCCGCCTTGGACCTGTCGAGTTCACGGAGTACTATCCTCGAGGCTTCGGTCCATACATTCCGTGGCACATTTACATTTCAGAGGAATTCAAGGAGGCCCAAGCCAAGAATACTCTGGACCGACTTCCCGTCATTCCAGCATCGACTATTATCAATGAAGCCCTTTCCTATGTGGAATAGAAGTTGATGGCTCATGACAACGGAAGGCTATCTCTTAGATACAAACATCGCCAGTTGGGCCTGCCACGAGGGTAGTAAACCTCATGCCAGAGTAAGGGCAAGGGTGGATGGCCTCGGAGATGATGTAGCGTTCATTTCAGCAGTTTCCTTAGCTGAAGTTGAATATGGTCTCAATCTTGTCCCCTCAGGCGTGCAAGAGCCAGCTAACTTCGGGCGTGCAATGGATATGTATCAGGTTCTGCCTATTGATCGCCATACGGCAGAAATCTACGGCAGCATACGAGCCGACCTCTTTAGGGCATACGCACCTAGAGACCGCCGGAACAGATTCGCCTCCCGTTACGTTGAGGATCTGCGCGAGCGCACTTCAGGTAAGGAACTTGGTATTCAAGAGAATGACCTGTGGATCGTGAGCGTTGCCGTCGAGTACAACTTGATATTCGTTACCGGAGATCGTGGCGGTGGCATGAAGAAGATCGTTGAGGTAGCAAACTACGCTCATCGGACACAGTATTGGAGCTAGGTTGTATGAGTGCATTACCTAACCAAGCAGGCTTAGGGTTTACTGGCCATTCGAACACAGGCCGACAGGGTTCATAGAGCAAATGCCACGACAGACAGAACCGAACGCGAACAACGCACTAGGCGACTTGCTACGAGGCATGATGCCGGGCTGTGAGGTCCGCTCTGAGAACACCCAGACTTTCCCTGACTATCCAGGCCGCCATGCCGACGTGCTGATTGCCGCTCCTGGCCGCTCCCCTGTAGTAGTCGAAGCCGAATATGAGCCGGCCGCTGAAGTGGAGAGGGATGCGTCCGAACGCTTGGGGCTTCGCGTGCAGGGACAACCCCGAACGGTCGAAGCCGCTATAGCCGTGCGCTACCCGAAGGTTGTAGAGGATGCCTATGATGTGCGCCAGACCCTCTCCGAAGCTCGTCTCTCGTACTACGTCCTGCATCAAGACGGCAGTCGGTTTCCTGAATCGGGGTGGCTAGAAGGTTCAGCGACCGACTTGGCTGACCTAGCCCGTCTGGTGTCTGTCCCGCAGAAGGCGGTGGAGCAGGCGGCTGACACGCTTGAGCGCGGCATTGGCCAGGCCGCCAACCGCTTGGAGGAAATGGCTAAGCTGCGCCCTAACGTCACGCCAGTTATTGCCCGGTTGTTGGGAATGAGCGACGTTCCCCAGACCCGTCGCATGGCCTGCGCCATTATCGCCAACGCCATGGTCTTCCACCAGCGCATCGCAGGGATACATGAGGGTGTGAAGCTTCTGCGCTTGGTGTGCGGTCCCAATGTCGCAAACCCGCAGGGTGAAACGCTAACGGCCTGGGAAGACATCCTGAAGATCAACTACTGGCCCATCTTTGCAATTGCCAAAGACATCTTGGAGCAGCTTCCTGGAGACGCTGCCACCGACATCTTGCGGGAGTTGCTGGAGACCGCTCAGGAGGTTGAATCCACCGGCGTCGACAACGCCCACGACTTGACCGGACGCATCTTCCAACGGCTTATCGCCGACCGGAAGTATCTTGCTACCTTCTACACCCTGCCAGCGTCAGCTGCGCTCTTGGCCAGACTCGCCGTAGCGAAGATGGATGGCGTGGACTGGTCCGACGCCGAGGCCATCGGCAGGCTGCGCATCGGGGATTTCGCCTGCGGCACCGGTGCTCTGTTGTCGGCGGTATATGAGCAAGTTGCTTCCCGCCACGAGCGCGCCGGGGGTGACTCCACAGCCCTGCATCCAGTGATGATGGAGGAAATCTTGTATGGCTGCGACGTCATGCCCTCGGCCATTCACATCACCGGCTCCACCTTGTCCGGTATGCGGCCCAACGTGGGATTCAAGCAGTCCCGCCTCTACACCCTACCGTATGGTGAGTTGGGGGACGGCAAATGTACAATCCGTTGCAGAACCGACCGGTCAGGGGTGGTCAGCATCGTCGCTCATGCCTCTCACCCTCCAGCTACGGCCAAAGCTACGCAGCCCTGTCCGAAACCCTCACCCAACGGAGACGCAGGCCCTCGCAACTTGCCGCCAACTTGTCGCCGAAACCGTTCCCAGGGCTTCCTATAGGGCGGAAAAGGGCATTCCCTCTACTCACCGTGTCGGCCCCCAACAGCTCCCAAAAGTACATTTCGTTGCAGAACCGGCGGGATGACGGAGACCTCGCCGATCACGTCCTCCCCGACCTGTTCGACGCTATCGACAGGCTGACGTGTCACCATGTAACGACCGGGACCAGGGATTCGTCATCGTCTTCAGGGAGACGAAAACGCGCTCCAACACGCCGGTCTGCTCGACGTCACGCACCCCCGCCTCAAGCGCCTCTTTTGCCCTGTTTTGTCATCGGAGGGCCACCACGACGCCGCGTCATGCACCCCCACCTCAAGCATCTTTTTGTCATTTCCGACCGGACTGGGGACTTTCACGAAAGTGTTCACAGATTATGCGGACAAAAGGCCGATTTACCCCTGTCTCAGCTTTGCCGCGACCCGTTTGATGCGTCACCGACAAAACTCAGATTCGTGTACACCCCTCGCACTGCGCCGACGGCCTCGATTTTCGAAGACCTCGGAAGGGGTCCCCTGGACGCCCCCATCTTGGAGGGCTGATGTCCCCATCAGAGCATCCACCATTCTCACGACACCACGGGTTCCATGCGCCCAACGTCGCCGTTCACGTCGTCCCGTTCAACCTGTCCGACACAGACGAACAATCAGGAACCGTAGGCCATGCATTCAGACTCTACGGCGATCCTGCGCTTCGGCTTGGCGATCATCTCTGCGTCCCGGCTGACGCTCACCGCAGCCTCTCTTGCCTGCTGACCCATCCCGATTTCAGCCTTTCCATCGCCTCGCAAAAATCCAACTTTCAGCTATGGCCTTTCCAACTCGGACCCCAGGTCAGGCACTTGCATAAACGCAACTCTCAGCTACGGCTCATCCAGCTCCAGACCGGAACGTACCCGCAAGTCGAACTGTTCACTGGTTACGGCCTGTAGAGGCCGATTTCTCCCTTCATCAGCTACGAAACGACCCGACTTGGATTTTTCCAACTGACTTCATATCCCTGTACAGCCCTGCGGCATCGCTATAGGGCTTGTTGGCCCGAGGCCCTACATGGGCGCTCATGTGAGTGCCCTCGCAGGTAGTTACGCCCGGTATCTCGACCGCTCAGACTGGAACGCACATCCCTGGCCCATGCAACGCCGGGACGGGATGAGCGACATGAGAGACGCCAACTTGAGAAATCCATCGACTGACCGCCGGACGATGGCGGACCCCGCCGAGCAGCGGGAGGCAGTGCGCCCACCTTCGGCGGCAGGCGTCCCGGTCCCTGTCAGTACCCAAGCCGCTTGCTGAGCGTGAGGGCGGCGACTGAGAGGCCGACCGGCCCGGATTTCCACTTCAAGCCACTACGCCGTTAGGTTCTCAAACCTCACCGGCACTTTGTCCACTTTCGTAGCTGCCGCTGTCCAGTGGCGCCCGACTCGCTCACCGGCGTTTTGTCCACTCCCCTAGCTGACACTGTCCGGTAGGGGTGGAGGGAGCACCGGAATCGAATTGCTTACTCCGATGCGACAGGCTTCCCCATCCGCTTCGATTCCAGCTACGACATCGCCCGATTGCCTCTTGTCCGCCAAAGCCCAATTGCTGTACACGGGTACGACCTCATCGACGACGCCATGAATGGCTCGCCCTGAAAGGGAGGATGTGGGCGTCCCCTCCGGGATGCTGGATTGCCTCTTGCATTGATTCCGTATCTGGAATATAATACGCTCATGACCTGGGAGGTCGAGTACACGGACGAGTTCGGGGAGTGGTGGCGGGAACTCTCGGAGGGCCAGCAGGACGCAGTGGCCGCCAGAGTCGAGTTGCTCATGGAGCACGGCACCAACCTGCCGTACCCCTTCTCCTCGGACATCAGAAGCACAAGGCACGGGGTCATGCGGGAGCTTCGAGCGCAGAGCGGCGGGAGGCCCCTCAGGGTCTTCTACGCCTTCGACCCCAGGCGAACGTCGATCCTGCTCATCAGAGGAGACAAGACGAGCAGCGACCGGTTCTACGAGGAGTACGTGCCGGTGGCCTACGGCCTCTACGACGAGCATCTGGAAGATCTGCGAAAGGAGGGGTTGGTCCAATGAGTGGACGTCATCCGTTCAGCGAGTTGACCAGGGACTTCACGCCGGAGCGCCGACGGCGCATCGAGGAGATGAAGGGTGAGTTGCTCGCCGAGATGCCGCTGCACGAGCTTCGCCGGGCGCGGGAGTTGACCCAGCGGGACATGGCGAAGCTGCTGAAGGTGAACCAGCCCGCCGTCTCCAAGATGGAGCAGCGGGCGGACGTGTACGTTTCCAGCCTGCGGTCCTACATCGAGGCCGTGGGCGGGAAGCTCAAGATCGTGGCCGAGTTTCCCGAAGGTGAGATCGCCATCACCAACTTCTCCGACGTGGGAGAGGCCAAGGAGACTACGTAGTTGGACGGCGGTGTAGAAGCAAGATGATGAATGACCCTCATTGGCAATCTCTATCTCGTTTTGAGTCCTACGATTTCGTATCGCGCTGGTATGAGAAAGCTCACAAGAGAGTGCCGAGCGCCGCGAAGGTCTCGCAAATCAATGCTTGTTTCATCCAGGGTCGTGAGTACTTCTCAAACGCCCGTTCCTCAGCGATGGCCGTAAAGCCGCTGCTGCTCTACTACGGTGCATTGTCCCTCAGCAGAGGAGTCATTCTCGCAAACAATCCCAACAAAAAAGAGGAGTCTCTCAAGCCAACACACGGATTGGAACCTGTTGACTGGCAGGGAACATTGAAAGGCCACATCAGCAACGTGCTGGAATTGCAGATACGCGCTACTGACGGAACATTCTCCGAACTGGCAGAGGTTTGCCATAACTTGAAGACGATGCACAAGTTTCAAGGCCCGACCGACCGGATGGGTTCGGATGGTCACAATTTGGGAGACATCGAATTCGCCAGAGGCCAGAGCATGTTGACGCTCGACGACTTGATTTCTCGACTGATACGAACAGGAGGGATGTACGAGGAAATTACTGGAAAGCCGGGCAGAATGTTCACGGGTTGCAGAATCGCATCGCATCCACCTGGCACGCATTTTGCCTTTCCCCTAGTAGGAATTCCTTCAGAGCTGAAGAAACTCTCTGATGGTACGAATGTCATCATAGGTTCGTCTAATCAGATCGCACCCGGATTGATGCAGAGTGATGATGCCGGAGACACATTGATCTTTGTTCACAAGGGTCACGCGGCATACGAAAACGCCAACAAGCTGTTCCCGGTTTCCCATTACGAGAGCGGTGAGTTCATGGCCACTGTCCTGGATTTTCCGAATGGCGACAAGATGACAGAATTCTTCAAGCTATATTTGGTCTCGTACTGCCTTGGGATGCTGTGCCGGTATTACCCCTCGGTCTGGATGGCGCTATTGCGGAACGAAAAGAGAGATTTCGCTCAGCCCCTCTTGGTCAGGGCTGTCGAAGCAATTGAAAGCGACTTTCCAGAGAATGCGTTACACCAATTGACAGGGTATCCGAAGAAGCTGACTTAGATGAAGCAGGAGGACGACATGAAGAAGAAGCATCTACAGCCCCTGACGTCGGCGGCGCTCTACGCCAGGGTGTCCAGCGACCGCCAGGACATGGACCTGTCCGTGTCCGCACAGCTGCGGGCGCTCAAGGAGTACGCGAAGGCCAACGGCTACTCCGTTGCCAGGGAGTACATCGACGAGGCCGAGAGCGGCAGAGTCGCCGACCGGCCCCAGTTCCGGGAGATGATCGAGGAGGGATCCAAGCCCCAGGCTCCTTTTGAAGTGATTCTCGTCTGGAAGTTTTCGAGGTTCACCAGGAAGCGGGAGCACGCCGTGGCCTTCAAGTCACAGCTACGGCGCAAGGGCATCCGGGTGGTGTCCATCACCGAGCAGGCCGAGGACAACGCCACCGGCAGGCTGCTGGAGGGCATCATCGAGAGCGTGGACGAATACTACAGCGAGAATTTGGCGCAGGAGGTCGTCCGGGGCATGAGGGAAGCCGCGTCGAGAGGTTTCTTCCTCGGCTCCAAGGCCCCCTTCGGCTACCGGAAGATCAAGGTGCAGGACGGGGCGAAGGAGCGACCCACCCTTGAGGTAGACCCTGCCACGGCTCCTGTAGTGAAGGAGATATTTCAGAAGTCCCTGAGTGGCCACGGCCTCAAGGAGCTGTGCAAGGAGCTGAACGAGAGGGGCGTCACCAACAGGGGCAAGCGCTGGTACAAGGGTGGTCTCCACTACGTGCTGCGCAACGAGGCGTACACCGGCACAGCGGTCTGGGGAGTCAAGGGGAAGGGAGAGAAGTCCCAGGACCCGGTGAGGGTTGAGGGAGCGTGGCCCGCGCTGGTGTCCAGGGATCTGTTCGACGCCGTGCAGCAGGCGATGAGCGAGCGCGCCCCGAAGGTGCAGAGGCCAGCGAGGGTGGGCAGCCCCTATCTATTGAGCGGGCTGCTGAAGTGCGGGGTGTGCGGCAGGCCCTACTCGGCCCAGGGAGCCAAGAGTGGACAGTTCGCCTACTACATCTGCGGCACGCTGTTCAGAGAGGGAGCGGGGACGTGCAGCGCCCGCTACCTGAACGCCCCCAAGCTGGAGACCTTCGTCGTGGAGAAGATACGGGAGCGAATCCTGACCGAGGAGACCATTGTGGAGCTTGTGCAGCTTGTGGCGGAGGAGATAGACGCGATGGCGGGAGAGCTGTCCGATAGGCTGGAGACGGTGGAGACTGAGCTAGGAGACGTGCGGAGGCGTCTGGGGAAGCTCTACGAGGCCATCGAGACGAGCGAGTTGACCCTGGAGATGCTCTCGCCCCGCATCATGTCCCTGCGGCACCGCGAGGAGCAGCTTGAGGCTGCCAGGGAGGACGCCGAGGCGCAGCTTGAGCGGCGCAGGGTTGCCCTACCCGACGCAGAGGAGATAGCGGAGTACGTGGAGGACTTCCGGGAGTTCCTGAAGGAGGGGACGATCCCCGAGCGCAAGGCGCTGATCCGCAACTTCGTCGAGGGCATCGAGGTGGTGGGAGACGAGGCGACGCTGACGTACACGGTGCCCATGCCCAGGGACGGAGTGAGGCGGGAGTCGGCCTCGGTTCTTGATTTCGTCCAGTCCGGCCCACCATGAAAGTCTTGAACTATTCCTTGGCCCCCGAGGCCGTTGACCACCAGGCTTGGGTGTCGCCTCAAAGCTGTGCCAGCTATCGGACGCCTCTCGCAGCAGACTTGGGTGGGCCGGCCAAATCCAGCTTCTCGGAGTCCCCATCGGGGTTTGGGCTGTCCTTGACGATGGGGACCTTGTAGTGGATGGTGGCCTTGCCTGGCATAACCACGATGTCCCTGACGAAGGTCTGTACGAAGGCCTTACGCTCGGGCAATTCGCTCTCCTCCGGATACTTTGTCATGCCCAGCGTCTTGGCCGTGATAGTTGCCACACCGTCCCGAGTTGCCCTGCGCTGGGACAGGATGGAGTTGGCCTCCTGTAGCAAGGCCTCGAAGCGCGCCCGCTGATCCCTGTTGGCCCTGATCCGTGGAGTGGCGGTCTCGGCCAGTTCGGGGTCGTTGGACCCTATGAAGTCCCAGATCCGGTCAAGTCGGAGACGTACCTCTTTGAGTTCAGACTCGATGGTCTCGATTCGCCCTCGTTGCTCTTCGACCAACCTATCCAGCTCTTTGACCACAACTGTCGTCATGTCATCGTCACCGTCCCTGGCGAGGATGCTGGAACGAATCCTACCAACGATCATCTGCTCGAAGCGGCGGGCGTTTAGGCGGGGAGTCTCGCAGGCACCCTTGCCGCGCTTTATCAGAGACTGACAGACGTAGTAGTGAAACCTGCCGCCCTTGGCGTCCTGGCCCGAGAGCAGCGTCTCGCATCTGTAGCATCTGACCAGCCCGCTCAGTAAATAGGAGCTCGCAATTCTTCGGGGGTGGGTGGTTTTGGACGTACGGGACCGCATCCGGGTGTTGACCCGGCGAAACTGGGCCTTGGAGACGATGGCGGGGAATGCGTCCTCCACCCGTACCGGGTCGGCCTCGTCCTTGGCCTTGGCGCCCCAGACGAGAGTCCCCGTGTAGACCTCGTTCCTCAGGATGAAGTTGACCGCGTTGTTGGACCAGAGCTTTCCTGCGGCGCTTGGGATCCCCTCGTCGTTGATGGCGCGAGCGATGTCCAGCATCCCTTCTCCGGTCTCGGCCATGTCGAAGATGTGCCTGACGACGGGCGCCGTAACGGCGTCAGGTTGCAGTCTGGGGCGCTCCTTCTCCCCGTCCTGGACCATGCCCTCTTGTAGCCGTAGGGCGTCCTGCTGGAGACCCAGAAGCCGCGGGAGGCGGCTTCCCGCATTCCCCGCCTGACATCTGCCGCCAGGTCTTCCGAGTAGTACTCGTCCACGGTTTCGATGATGGCCTCCGTGAGCGTGCCCGTTGGAGTGTCATCGGTGTGTTCCGTTATCGACACCACCGTCACGCCTCTTCTGCGGAGCAAGGACTTGTAGGCGATGGCGTGCTCGCGATTCCTGGTGAAGCGTGAGAACTTCCAGACCAGGATACGGCAGACGCAACTGAAACGGAATCATCCGTAGGGGATTCAGGTTCGGGAGCATCGGTCCCGAGGGGGTCGTCGTCGATGGGAATCGCCAGGGTGATGTCCACGTTGTTGTCCCTGTCGATGACCACCTGCTCCACCACCATCAGGAGAATCTCCCTGCGCTGCTTGTAGGTCAGGTCGTCCAGGCCCTTGCCGACTTCCTTGGCCCATGCGAGGACGGCCTCCAACATGCGCCGCTTCTCGGCCCCGCTTGCCTCCTGAACGCGATGGTAGTCCAGCTTCGCCCTGGCGCTCTCCAGTCGCTCGGTGATGTACCTGCGTTGGTGGTCGAGCTGGGCCTCTGTTATCTTCCCCGACACGAACAGCCTGATAGCCCGGTCCTCCTCCATCTGGATGCTCCGCACATCCCGCTCGGCCTGGGCTATCTCCTCCTCCAGCCCGCCGTTCTCCTGGGAATCGAGGGCGTCAATGCCCGCGACAATCAGGTCGGGATTCTGAAGCATCCGCTTGACCTCGTTCCATACCGGCTCCTCCAGTCTCTCCGCGCGGATGTGAGAGCGCTCCCTGCACTTTATGCGAAGACTTAGAGTGCCATTGCACATGTAGTATCGCTTGGGAGTGGTCAGGTCGTAGCGGTACCTTTTGCCGTTGCGAATGTTGGAGCTTCTCCATTGGGACTTGGCATGGAAGCTGTGGCCGCACTCGCCGCATCTGAGGAGGTGCTGCAAGAGGTAGAGCACCTTGGTGTTCCTCTTGGCCCTGCTTCTCCGCTGTTTCTTCAGGGCCTGCGCCCTCTCCCAAGTCTCGTCGTCAATGATCTGCGGCACCAGCACCTCTATCCAGGTGTCCTCAGGCTGCTGGTAGACCTTTACGCCCTCCTCGGTGGAGATGACACGTTCCTTGCCATAGACCCAGGTGCCCGTGTAGGTCTCGTTCCTGAGCACGTAGTGGATGTAGGACTGACGCCACAGCATCTTGCCGGTCTGGGTGGGGATGCCCTCGTCGGTCAGCCGTATGGCAATGGACGGAGAGCCCATGCCCTCTTCAAGGTACATCTGGAAGATGCGGCGGACGACCGCGGCCTGCTCCTCCACCACCTCCGGCCTGCCGTCGTCTCCGATACAGTAGCCGTAGGGGAGCTTGCCGGTGGGCACCCGTCCCTGCTTGGCCGTCCCGCGCTTGCCCAGGGTGGAGCGCTCGCGGAAGTTGTCCAGTTCTATCTTGCCGATGGCGGCCATCAGGCCGAAGGTCTTCATGTCGATGGCGTCCATGACGGCTTCGAGCCGTATCTGATGGGCCTCGACGACCTCCATGAGGGCGGCGGCGGGGTACATGCCCCTGCTGAGCCGGTCGGACTTCCAGCAGACGATGACGTCGAAGCGCCCACGTCTTGCGTCGGCCAGCATCCTCTGGAACTCCGGTCGCTTCTTCGACCATCCTCTGCCCACCTCGTGGTAGCGGGCGACGATGGTCAGTCCCCTGCTCTCGCAGTAGGCTTCCATCTCGCCCATCTGCTCGGAGATAGAGGTCTTGTCCTCGGTGTCCTGGCTCTTGTCCGAGACGCGGGCGTAGATGGCCGCCCGGTTGGGTTCCGTCTTTCCGTTGGTGGTTCTAGCCATGTCTGCCTCCTTCTTTTGTTTCATGTCTCGCTGGCGCATCTCGCCTAGCGGGTTCTATGCGGGTTGGTATCGCTGGACGCTGATCTCGCTTTCCCTGGCCCGCATCCGCGATGCGTCGTGCCAAGCCTGCATACGCAGCAGCATGTCCATATTCACGCCAAATGCCTTCTCAATGCGAAGGGCCATCTCCGGCGACAGCGAGGCGTTCGTGTTGAGCAGGTCGGAGAGGGTCGCCCTTCGTACGCCCAGAACCTCGGATGCCCTCTTCACGCTCAGACCCAACCCCTCTATCACTTCCGCGCGGATGTAGTCGCCCGGATGGGACGGCGTCATCCGTACTTTGATGTTGTCGTTGACCATCAGTGGTAGTCCTCCAGATTCAACCTGTATATGTGCCCTTCGTCCTCTTCAAAGGTGATCCGCCAGTTGCCGGACACCGAGACGCTCCATTCCAGACCTCGGTCGCCCGAAAGTCTGTGCACTCGCCAGCCGGGCGGGGCATCGGCGATGAAACCGTCCATGTCTTCAGACAGGATCATCACAGTCAGAATCCTGCGGACCCGGTCAACCAGCTCATGGGGCAGGAATCGGGGGTCATCTTCCTCCAGCAGTCTGCGCAATCCTCTGTGGCGGACGGACCGAACGACCATGTCACTAGTGTACGCCTATACCGTACGATTGGCAAGTCCCTCTGGCCGGTCAGAAGGCGGGGAAGCATCGACGTGGTGGTGGAAGGGAAACAGGGTGGGGGGAGGTCGGGCGTCGATCAGGATTCGAGACGGAGCGCATCATGCCTCCGTTTCGCCATGGTCTTTGGCGTGCGACTCGTCGGTGGGCGAGTCCTCCTGCGTAGCCTGCCCGTCCCCGGTGGCGTATCTGACCATCAGGGACATGAGGCGGCGCAGCCGGTCTTCGGCGTCGAGGCCGGGGTTGGAGAAGACCCTGATGACGCCTATGTCCGAGGCGTCGTTGCGGGGCTTGCCCCGTCTGTTCTGTCCGATTCTATCCCTCATAACAGTCCATCTACCGGTCTTTTCGCAGGGCGTAACGTTGCCCCTGCGCTCACCCCATAGGCTCTTCAGGAACAGCCGCTGTGCGTATATGCCTCTCTTGTATCGGCGTTGGCGAGGGTTATCTCGTTAGCGGGCGGCGACTGGGTCAGGGCGAGGTTGCTCGTGGGAATGGCGACAAGCGCCGCTAAAGGCAGTGCTAACCCCAGCGGGGTCAGCCGTTTCGCTAACAGGAGCTTCGGGTACAGCGCCAAGATGTTCACCTCTCGTGGTTTGCCGCGATTCGCCGGATCGCAGCCCTCGACAGAGAGTGTGAACAAATCAAACGCCGAAAAAGACCTCACGCATGGTGGCACCATCCATGCCCTCTTATCTGAGGCCCGTTTCGTGCAGTATTGGGGGTGTACAGGAAATGGAGTTTGGTGACTGAGTGGTCAAAGTCGTGATTTCGTAGCTAAATCAGGGGCAAAACCCCCTCTACAGGAGGTGAACGGTGAGCAATCTGATGAAAGGGCGGAGTCCGGTCTCCAATGACAAAAAAAGGCTTGAGGTGGGGGTGCATGACGCGGCCAAAATCGACGGCCCGATGACAAAAGCAGGCAAAAAGTCCGCTTGAGGTGGGGGTGCGTTACGCGAGGCGAGAGATCGTGCGAATCACGGACTTGGTGGAATTCATAGCTGGAACGAGTTTTCGGAGAAGGAGGAAATTGCCATGAAGACGACCGAACACGGCATCGAGGACAGCAGAGACATCGAGAACATGTACCACATGAGGCTCATGACGTTGCTGCAAGAGCTGGTGCGGGAGCGCGGGTACAAGGGCGCGGCGCGGGTGTTGGAGATCGACCAGCGCACGGTGGCCGAGAGCGCCAGGACGGGGAGGCTGTCGCGGCGGATGCGGGAGGCCCTGGAGCGGGCCTTGCAGGAGGGCGTGGGTTCTGCGGCGGCCCGGCAGCGGGAACGCAACGACGCCCTGGAGGAGCGCCTGGGGGAGTTGGAGAACGCGGTGGAGTCGCTGGGCAAGGAGGCACGCAGGCGTCTGTCCAAGGTCGAGGCGAAGGTCGATGCCCTGGGACGGGACGATAACGTGAATACAGACACGACCGGGGCCGGTCACGCCGGCGCCGGTCCCTCCCAGGAAGGCGATGATGGAGGGGAAGACGGCGTGTCGGCCCATGACAAAAGTCCTCAGTCGAAGTCGTCGATGCGGCGCGAGTACCCCGATCTCGTGACCCTTGAGCCCGCCGATGACGACGAGGAGGTCTTCGGAGACGCCTGGTCCCTGATCGTCCGGTGGCGGGCGTTGAAGGAGTCTCACCCCAACGACGGGAAGGGCTTTGATTGGCTTATGGAGCGGGAGCGGCTGCTGGAGATGGAGCTTGAGCTCCTTGAAGAGCACGGGATGACGCTGCCTCCGGAGAAGCAGCCCCTGCACGGCCTCGACCGCAGCGGACAGGTCAGCTGGCGGAGGACGGCCCTCTTCGATACAAAGAAGGCGCTGGCCAGGCGCGAGATCGTGGGACGGGTCGTGGGCTTTCTGACACTGAAGTGGTCGCGGCCTTCGCCGTGATGCTCCGCATTGCGGATGCGGGAGTGAACTTTGAAGCAATTTTCGGGGTGGGGGCATGCGTGGGGTCTTTTCGGCGTCGGAGACCTGCGATAATCACCCCACTGTTTGGCTTTCTCCAAGGTTTCCGACCATAGAAACCTGGGTGCGTGATCCCTGTTGCACGGGCTTCGCCCAAGAGGGAATGCTGGCAATGCGGAGTTTGACGTTGGTCCTCCGCAACCAGCGCGGGCCGAATCGACGGAGTTGACGCAAGGGCCTCCGTCCCCGGCTCAGTCCGGCGGTGGAAGTTTGACGTTGGTCCTTCACCCGCTGGAAATCCGCCTGACGGTCGGAGTTGATCGCTTCGGTCGCTGGGCACAGGTCTGACGGCTGGGGTTGATCGCCTCTTCCGCCGGACCACGGGGACGATGTGAACCTACGCCTCGTTCTCAGCCAACTGGTCGAAGTGCATCTGTCGCTTCGGCCGGTTCAGCATGTCTGCGGCATGGCTGACACGCAGTCGGGCCGCAGCTTCGACACGCGCCAGATGCTGCGATGAACGCTTCGCAGGCTGGCCGCCTCACGTCTCGCAGTTCTTCCCCATTGACCCTGTTCACCCTGGGCGAGCTGCGTCTTCGGCAACGGAACAACATTCAGCAAGGAGGTAAATGAAAACATGGACGAATCACGGACACAGGGCTTGACAGAGCAGTACGCGGGGCCGAGCGCGGCGCGGATCGCAGACCTGCTGCCGCAAAGGGTCAGCTTCGAGCGGGGCTGGTTCTGGACCAGCACGGCCATCTGCCACGGCGGCAAGTCGGACGGGCTGGCGTTTCGGCAGAGGCCGGACGGCAACGGCATCGACGTGCGCTGTCACACCCGGGGCTGCGGTCCCGGCGTGATAGTCACCGAGCTTGAGGCGCTCATCGGCCTGCCCATCTGGACGGCCTACGAGCCGATCAGGAATGCGGCAGTACTGGCTGAGACAAAGCGTCCCTGGTGGAAGCACAGGAAAGTGGCGGTGGCCGGGGTGGTCGCCCTGGTCGTCGCCGCGCCCCTGCTGACGTTGGACATGGAGGTCTTCTTCCTAAACCTCGTCGGGCTGGGCATCGGCTGGCTGCTGCTAAGGCGGTTTGTGCGACGACCTCCGATAAGGAGGTTCCGTCGCTGACGGCTTCGAGCTTCAAAATTCTCACAACCCACACCAACCACAGGGGTCGCTCTCATTCGAGGGCGGCCCCTTCTTCTTTGCCCGCAACCGGGCGCGGATCGACGGCAACAAAGCAGATGCACAAGGAGGTGCGTAATGACGACGGCAACGGCAGCAATCGGCACTTGGACGATGGAGACCACAGAGACGATGCGGCCCAGGCGCAGCCTGGAGGAACTGGTGGACCGGGTGTTCGCAGCGATGGGCTTCGCGGGCGAGGCTGAGACACAGCCCGTTGAGCGGAGCGCAACCCGCTCCATCCACGAGGCCCGGCGGCTCAGGCAGTCGGGAAACGTGGACGGCGCGCTGGCGGCGCTGGGCAGCATGAATGTGGCGACGGCGACGCCGAAGGAGGCCCGGTGGGCCTTCTCCGAGTGGAAGCAGATGGTCAGGCGGCGGTTCGAAGACCGGGGCGCCGTGCTCTACAGCCAGGGCACGGGCAGGGCCTCGGCGCTGGTTCCCCACGGCGACGGGACGCTGGAGGTGGCTGCGGTCCTGGGGATGCGCTGGCGGCCCGGCAAGGTCGTCTCGGGCCGCAGCCTCCGGGGGCTGCGGCCCTTGGCGAAGGCTTGTCCTTGACCAACGGTCCCGGCACTCTCCCCCGGGTGACGCCTCCCCGGTGCGCCTGACCTTCCAACCCGGGCGAGGACGCGCCGTCCTCTTGACTCTGCTTGGTTGGACTTTGCGCTCCGCTAGCTAACGGCCCCTCGTCCCGGCTCTCCACATCGTTTGCCACGCCGGAGCCTGACCGCTCCGCCCCCTTGCTTGCGGGACCCGGTCCCGCATCACCCATCCAGGAGGAACTATGCCCAACGCACGGCGGGCATTGACATTGCCCGCACACGGCTTCCCCACGTGGAGCCTGCCCAGTACAGCGACACGGAGGACGCCGCAGCCGGCCATCGGCCACAACGACAACACAAACCCACGGAGACAGTCCCGAACACCGGGACGCCAATTCAGAGCGGGACTGTCTCCACCCCACGGGGGTGGTAGGCCGTCCCGCTTCTTCATTCAAGGGAGAAGCGACATGACGACGGCAACCACAACAAAGATCAACCCGACGACGAACACAGACACAAGGACGGAGACGCCAGAGGAGCGCAGGGGCAGGCCGGAGAGCGAGCTGAGGGCCGCCGCCAGGAAGCGGGGCCTCACCCTGAAGGAGCTGGCGGCCCTGATGGGCGTCAGCGCAAGCCACCTCTCCCAGGTCGGCACGGGCAAGAAGCCCTGGACCCCCAACCTGCGGGAGAAGGCGATGGCCGTCCTGGGAGAGGTCCCTGGGCAGGGGATCGTCTACCGACAGACCCGCGAGGTAGATGCAGAAAGTACCTTCATCCGGGAGCGCGCACGCGAGATAGGAATCACCATGCTGGAACTGTCCGACCGGTCGGGCGTGAGCTACGGCTACCTGACGCAGGTGGCAAGGGGACGCCGGAACATGGGACCCAAGGTGCAGGCCAGCATCGAGTCGGTCCTGAACGCTCCGGCCAGGGTCGCCCCCGCACAGTGCGCCAACCGCCAGGGCGACGTGATCGAGAGTGAGGCCAGCAGCTTCATCAGGGAGACCGCCCGCGCCCTCGGACTAACCATGAGGGAGCTTGCCGAGAAGGTCGGCGTGTCCGCCGGGTACCTCAGCCAGGTGGCCAGAGGGCACCGTAGCATGGGGGTGAAGCTCCAGGCCAGGGTCGAGGCCGTGCTTGGGGGACAGGCGAAGGTCGCGTCCGCCATGTGCCCGGACATCGACCGGCAGTTCATCTGGGAGCGGATGGACGAGTTGAACGTGAGCCAGAACGAGGTGGCGCGTAGGGCGGGCATCAGCTCCGGCCACCTCTCCCAGATCATGAACGGCAGAAGCACCCCGTCAGCCGTGGTCCTCAGGAAGCTGCACGGGGCGCTGTTCCGGCGGGCGGAGGACTCGGAGCGGGTGATGCCCGTGGCCTTGAAGGTGCTGGGCTGGAAGAAGGGGGAGCGCAGCGGGATGGTGGTGCACGGCGCTCGCGGCAGGGATGGCACGGCCAGGGGCGGCGCGGTCCGCGTCGGCGGGCGCGTGCCCTGGGGCGCGGAGGTGGAGTACGCCTTCCGCGCCGGGTACGACGGCGCAGGGAAGGTGTCCGTGGATCACGTGGTCGCCCCGGGCTACTCCGCACTGCTGACACAGCCCCAGACCGGAGCCGCGTAAGGAAGACGGCCCAGAGTGGGCCGCACACACAACGAGGCCCGCACATGCGCGGGCCTCGCATATCCAACAAGACGCCTGGGGGCGTTTGCCGGAACCCAAGCCCCCGGTGGGGCGTAGTGCGTCTTCTGTAGACCGCCCCAGGCGGGGCAGCGCAGCGCACTTGGGTTCCGGCGGCGTCCTCCGGTCACCAAGCATCAGGAGGACGACACCATGAACTTCGGAGATGTCATAGACACCTATTGCGACGCCGTCGCCCAGCGGGTGGTGGCGTCCTACCCGCCGCTGTACCGGCCCCCGCATCAAGTGCGGGACAGGCTCTCGTAGAACGGCGGCGAGTTGCCCCGCCTGCTCAGGAATCCCTGGGGGCGCAGGCCGACGCCATCAGGGGCGCGGCCCTCTCCCTACAGGCCCACCCGGGGCGCCGTCAGCGGTGCGGTAGACGCGACATGCCATGGTCAGCGTGATTGACGGATTCTTGCCCACAGCCGGAGCATCCCGCCGGCGCCTACCGCCGCCAGCGTGGCCACAATCAGGCCCGTCTTCACCACGGTGAACACGGCGGCCAGCCAGGTCAGCGGAGAGGGCTCGCCATCGTAGCTCAGGGCGAGCGCAGCGATGGTCGTATTCTCCAGCACGTCCGCAAGGGCGAGGGCCAGCGGCAGCAGGTACAGCGGCGCTCCGCCTCGAAAGAGCCGGAACAGCAGAATCGCGAATAGCAGGCCGTACGAGGCCGGAAAGAGCATGTCGACGGTGAGCGCGGTGGTCGCATAGACGACCCTTGCGCCGGCGTCGAGCCGGTCCAGAGCGTCGAACAGGGCCGCCGCCTCTCCGGGCGTGTACCAGCCTCGACCGTCGAGCAGGTCCAGTCCTCCCAGCCGCGCCTGCCGCCAGGCGAGTCCCGCCACACAACCGACGACGCCAATCAGGGCTGCGACCGTCATTCGCCAGGTTGCGAATCGCTCCACCATCCTGCCCATCTGCAATGCCTTCACCTCCGCTAAACCGGGTGCCTCCTCAGGACCTGCCCATCACCCGCCCCGTGGTGCAAGGGGGGCCTGCTGCATTGCCGGAGGCCCCCTTCCGTTCTCTTGCCGGTCCGGCTGGGCCGGACTAGTCGTCGTCTATGATCGTCATGGTTCCCACGGCGTCGGGCGGGTAGAGGGTCCCGGGCAGGTACGCCTCCACCGCGAAGTACTCGTCCGGCTCCTCATCGTCGTCGTACTCCAGCCACACCTCCGCCATCAGCTCCGTCACCCCCGGCGCGAACACCAGCTCACCCTCCGTGTACTGATAGTCGGTCATGTGCGCCCGGTCGTCCAGCAGGTGGTACGCAGGCGCGGTGTTCCATCTGATCCTGATCTCCTCGGTGGACGCCTCGGACAGCCGCACCCGGAACTCCAGCACGTCGCCCTCCACCGCCGACGCGGCCTCGACGGTGACGGTTATCTCCACCTCCGGCGCGGCATCGTCGTTGTCGGCCACGCCGACCGTGGCCGCGCCCTGGGACGAGGACACCGTGTAGCCGCTGCCGGCGTTCAGCGTCGCCGTCACCGAGCCGTCGGTCTCGTCTGCGTCGTCGTCCGTGGTGCCGACGGTGAGGGTGACGCTGCCCGTGGTGGGGACGGTCACCGTGCGCTTCCCCGTGGTCGCGCCGTAGCCGCCGCTCTGCGACACCGTGACGCTCACCGCCAGGTTGGCCGCCGGGGCCGGGCTGGCCGTCACCGTGAAGACGACGTCGCCGCCCTCGGTCACCCCGCTTCCAGCGGTGACGCTCACCACCGGCGTGGGGGCGGCGTCGTTGTCGGACACGCCGACCGTGGCCGCGCCCTGGGTCGAGGACACCGTGTAGCCGCTGCCCGCGTTCACCGTTGCGGTGACCGAGCCGTCGGTCTCGTCAGTAGTATCGTCCGTGGTGCCGACGGTGAGGGTGACGCTGCCCGTGGTGGGGACGGTCACCGTGCGCCGGCCCGTGGTCGCGCCGTAGTCGCCGCTCTGGGACACCGTGACGCTCACCGCCAGGTTGGACGAAGGCGCCGGGCTGGCCGTCACCGTGAAGACGGCGTCCCCGCCCTCGGTCACCCCGCTGCCAGCGGTGACGCTCACCACAGGCGTGGAGGCGTCGTCGTTGTCGGACACGGCCACCGTGGCCGCGCCCTGGGATGAGGACACGGTGTAGCCGCTGCCCGCGTTCACCGTGGCCGTCACCGACCCGTCGGTCTCGTCCGTGCTGTCGTCCGTGGTGCCGACGGTGAGGGTGACGCTGCCCGTGGTGGGTATCGTCACCGTGCGCTGGCCCGTGGTCGCGCCGTAGTCGCCGCTCTGGGACACCGTGACGCTCACGTCCAGGTTGGCCGCCGGGGCCGGGCTGGCCGTCACCGTGAAGCTGGCGTCCCCGCCCTCGGTCACCCCGCTGCCAGCGGTGACGCTCACCACCGGCGTGGGGGCGTCGTCGTTGTCGGACACGGCCACCGTGGCCGCGCCCTGGGTCGAGGACACCGTGTAGCCGCTGCCGGCGTTCACCGTGGCCGTCACCGAGCCGTCGGTCTCGTCAGTAGTATCGTCCGTGGTGCCAACGGTGAAGGTGACGCTGCCCGTGGTGGGAATGGTCACCGTCCGCTGGCCCGTGGTCGCGCCGTAGTCGCCGATCTGCGACACCGTGACGCTCACCGCCAGGTTGGACGCCGGGGCCGGGCTGGCCGTCACCGTGAAGGTGGCGTCCCCGCCCTCGGTCACCACATTGCCGCCGGTGACGCTCACCTCAGGCGTGGACGGAGGAGGCGTTTGCGTTGACGCCGCCTCCAGCGCCGTCAGCTCGGTCACCACCTCGTCCCACACCGGGCTGCTGTGTTTGTCCGCCATGTCCTGGGCCTCGGACGCCGTCATCGGGCCGCCCGTGACGCCGGCGCCGTCGTGCTCGCCGAAGGCGACGAGCACCCGGTTCCAGCGGTTCACGTGGGCCGTGCCGTGCTGCGTCTGCGACGCCAGCTCCCTGACCTTCGCGATCACGTCCGGGTCCACCGTGTAGCCCGTCTGCTCCTCAACGACCGGGTCGTCGTTGTCGGCGACGTCGGCCGTCTCCGACGACGGCGCGCCCACCGTGTAGTCGCTGCCCGCGTTCAGCGTCAGCGTGACCGAGCCGTCCGGCTCGTCCACCTCGTCGTCCGTGGTGGCGATGGTCACCGTGGCGCTGCCCGACGTTGGGATGGTGACGCTGGTGGGCAGCGTCCCGTACCCGAAGTCGCCGGTCGTGGCGACCGTCACGCTCACCGCCAGGTCCGCCGCCGGGGCCGGGCTGGCCGTCACCGTGAAGGTGACGTCGCCGCCCTCCGTGCCGTCGGCGGCGGCGGTGACGCTCACCACCGGCGTGGAGGCGTCGTCGTCCAGCAGCGGCAACGTGACGCGGGAAGGGTCGCCCAGCGTGTAGCCCTCGCCGACCACAATTTGCGCCACCAGCGTGCCGTCGGACAGCGCGTCGTCGTCGGAGTAGGCGATGATGGTCTGCGATGCGGACGACTCGAAGGCCTTGATGACCAGCGTGAGGAACTGTTCGCGCGCGACGCGGTCCGCACCCTCGCCCATCTCCTCGATAACGCTCACGATGACCGGCGTGTCGACCTGCGGGACCGGGCTGGCGCTGACCGTGAAGGTCACGTCGCCGCCCTCGGGCGCCGACAGCGCGTTGCTGGAGAGCGTCATCGTGGAGCCGTCGTTGAGCGTCCCCAGCGCCGAGAACGCGCGGCGGATCTCCGGCGGCGCATTGGACGGCGGCGTGAACTGGTTGCAGTCCACCTTGACGCTGAACTTGTTCGACGGCCAGCCTGACGGCGACTGCAACTGCACGCAGAACGTCACGGCCTCCCCGGGCACTTCGTCGTTGCGCAGGGTCACCGGCGTGATCGTGATCCGGTAGACCGGGTCGCCGGGGTTCGAGCGGTCGCGGTACGTGGTCTTCAGGCCGGTGTTGACGATGCCCGCTCTGTACGGCTCCTGGTTGACCACGCCGTCGTGCGCGATGACCCGGTCAACACGCCGCGAGTAGATGTACGTCGGCGGCGTATCCGTCAGGCTGTTGTCGGCCTCGATCTTGACGCGCCACTCCGAGAAGTGCTCCTCGGCGTCGTAGAGGTCGTTGCGCGGTTTACCGGGGCTGACCAGCGGCGGGCCTGTCGGCAGGTCCCACCACCAGTGGATGTTGAAGTAGTACTCGCACTCGCCGCCGGTCGTGTAGCTGTCGCACCTGTAGCCGACGGCGTCGCCCGCGTTCGCCAGCAGCGTGCCCGTGTAGGCCGTGTCGACCGTCAGGTCGGCGGGCTGCGGCGACTTGGTGTCCACCACCTTGACCCGCACGTCGTGCCAGGTGGTCAGGTTCCAGTCGATCCCGCGGCCGAGCCGGTCGCGGCCGGCGAACTTGTCGCCGGGCAGCTCCAGCTCGTGCTGGATGATGTACGCGTTGTGATCTTCATGGTCGGCGCAGTGGACGTTGACGCTGATCGTCTGCCACTGATCCCAGTTGCTGGAGTCGAAGTCCAGCGAGATGTAGGTGTTGACGGGCGGCCCGCCGGAGACCGCGTAGGTCGTGTCCTCGCCGGGCGGCCGCACGGTGATGCCGTTGCGGTAGAAGTTGGAGGCCCAGATCTCCCGTTTCCAGATCTCGTTCCAGTGGTCGCTGTCGACCGGCCCCGTGGCGAGGCTGCCCTGCCGGTAGACGACGTACTTGGGGTTGTAGACGTAGAGCTCGGCCTGGCCCGCCGGGTCGGCGTAGAGACGCACGCGGTAGGTGACCAGGTCCGTGGGGTGGGTGACGCCGCCCAGCTCGGAGACGTCGTTGGGCGCGGTATTACAGGCGGAGGGCTCGTCCACCACGATCATCCGCTGCCGTCCCTGCCAGCGGAGTAGTCCCCACTCGAGCGGTTCATCCACATCGGCCTGCACGATCTCCAGGCGCGGCCGCTTGTCGATGCGGAAGACCGGCGAGATGCCCAGGATTGAGTGGTCCTCAACCCTCGTGGTGGAAGCGCCCACCCAGGGGTTCCGGGTTTCTCCTTCTTCGAAGGACTGGCCGCGGACGACGTGTCCGCTGCTGCCCATGCTGCTCAACGCATGTTTCGTCCCGTCCGGTTGGGTGCCGCTCCAGTGCCAGTCGACGCGGGTGTCGCCGTCGACGACCGAGACGCTGGCCGCCGTCCTGCGGTCATGTTCGGACCAGTTCTCCCACGAGCTGCTAAAGAACCCCGCCGTGTCCTTGGCCACGCGCGGGCCGTTGAGCCAGTAGATCGCCGTGTCGCGGCCCGGGTCGATGTGGTCGCGCGCGTTCACCGTGGGGGTCGATCCCACCACCTTGAACGCGTCGGAATAGGGAATGATCGCCGGGTGCGAGCCGCCGGTGTGGCTGCCCGCGATGGAGGCCTGGACGTGGGCGTCGTAGTCGGCAATGTTGGCGGTGGTGGCGTCGCGCCACGCGTTGGTCAGGAACAGCAACCGGAACTCGCCGCCGATCCTGCGCAGCTCCTCCGGCACCAGCGGCCAGTCGGCGGGCACGGTGTAGGTGCCGTCGCCGTTCGCCTCGGGCGCCGGAGGCGGGCTCTCGTCATCGATGATCGTCACCCGCAGCCAGTCGCGTCCGCCGACGTCGTAGCCGTCGAGGCCGCCGGTGAGCTTCAGGTAGAAGTGCTCGTAGTCCTCATGGTCGGCGTCGTCCATGATCTGGACGCCGGTGGCGGTGTCCCGGTTGACCTCAACGGTCACGTTTTCCGTGCCGGCCGATATGGGCACGTCGATGTAGTCGGTGGTCACGGTGGACCCGTAGTCGTAGTCGCTGCTCTCGGTCGCGCTCCATCGGCCCTGATGCGGCTCCTGGACCCACAGCCGCGCGGTGAAGTCCCGGTACGACGGCGGGTCCACGTTCAGCACGACCGTATAGGCATCGGCGGAGCCTTCCACCACCGCGAGGGTGGTCCCGCCGAAGCTGACGGTCGGCAGGTCGTCGTCCCGCACGATGGCGTATGCCTTCCGGGCTTCTTCCCTTCTGTCCGGCACATACTGCCTCCCATAAATGGTTGCGGGCAGGATCTCCACCAGAATCTTGCCGTCGGCTTCGCTGACGTCGTCGTCGATGATGGGGACGCACAATTCCCTACTGATGTAACCGTTGCTAACGTGTTCAGGATCGCGCAATTCTATGGAGCTGGCTTCCTCGGTAATGAAGGAGCCTTCCTGGGTGACCCGGTAGTTGATATTGGTCGGGAGAGCGACCGACCCTCCCAGGGCGGGGCGTACCCGTACTGTGAATCTTGCGCACGGGTGCGCGCCTTCGCGATAGGTGGCGCTCCGAGTGCTGGTTTGCCCTTCGGCGTAGACGCTCGCTATCGGGCGTAACCGAAGCGCCTCATGGTCAACGTCGGGGGCGTCGTCGTCCACTATGACCATCAGTGCCGACAGGATGTTCTCCATGTCCAACTGGTAATTCTTGCCCGGCTGAAGGGTCACGACGACCGATTTATCGGCATGAAAAACATCGTCGTCATTGAGAGCAACCGAGAACGCCCCCGCGGCCCGAGGCGGATCAGGAAAGAGCTGGACGAGCGTAAAGCGGTCACCTGTCTGAAGCGTGGCGTCGCCAGTCTGAAAGACGTGGTAGTTGACTTCAAGCGGGTAGATATCCTTGCCGGCGACGAAGGGGTGGCGCACCTGGATGCCATATACGAGAGAGCCGCCCTGCTCTCTCCATGTTGTTGGATTCGGGGGGATGAGCGATACGAGCGGCAGCGTATCGCTCTGCGCCTGCGCCGTCCCGGATGGCGGGCCGCCGAGCGGGAGCAGGGCTGCGAGGAGTAACGCCCCCAGGAAGCCCAGGAGTAGCCAGCGTCGAGGCTTGATCACGTTTTCCCGAACGTCGGGGGGATGAATCTCCGCAGCGCGTCGGCCATGTCGTCGAACCTCCTCTTCGCCCGACTTATGCCACGACGCCGTGCGGGCGCTGGATCACTGTATTTCAAAGCCCAAGTACGTAGCTGCCGCAAACAGCCAACCTAGACTGTCCGCCAATCTGGGCGGAGGTGTCAAGGCAATCAACCGTTCCTGTTGTTGTTCAATCGATTCCGTCCATCACCTTTACATTCCGTGGGGTCAAGCAAGGGGGCCTGCATCATTGCCGCAGGCCCCCTTGCATCCTCTTGCCGATCCGGCCGGGCCGGACTAGTCGTCGTCCATGATCGTCATGGTTCCCACGGCGTCGGGCGGGTAGAGGGTCCCGGGCAGGTACGCCTCCACCACGAAGTACTCGTCCGGCTCCTCATCGTCGTCGTACTCCAGCCACACCTCCGCCGTCAGCTCCGTCACCCCCGGCGCGAACACCAGCTCACCCTCCGTGTACTGATAGTCGGTCATGTGCGCCCGGTCGTCCAGCAGGTGGTATGCAGGCGCGGTGTTCCATCTGATCCTGATCTCCTCGGTGGACGCCTCGGACAGCCGCACCCGGAACTCCAGCACGTCGCCCTCCACCGCCGACGCGGCCTCGACGGTGACGGTTATCTCCACCTCCGGCGCAGCATCGTCGTTGTCGGACACGCCGACCGTGGCCGCGCCCTGGGACGAGGACACCGTGTAGCCGCTGCCCGCGTTCAGCGTCGCCGTCACCGAGCCGTCGGTCTCGTCTGCGTCGTCGTCCGTGGTGCCGACGGTGAGGGTGACGCTGCCCGTGGTGGGGACGGTCACCGTGCGCTGGCCCGTGGTCGCGCCGTAGTCGCCGCTCTGCGACACCGTGACGCTCACCGCCAGGTTGGCCGCCGGGGCCGGGCTGGCCGTCACCGTGAAGGTTGCGTCTCCGCCCTCGGTCACCCCGGAACCGCCGCTGACGCTCACCACCGGCGTGGGGGCGTCGTCGTTGTCGGACACGCCGACCGTGGCCGCGCCCTGGGACGAGGACACCGTGTAGCCGCTGCCCGCGTTCACCGTGGCCGTCACCGAGCCGTCTGTCTCGTCGGCGGCGTCGTCGGTGGTGCCGACGGTGAGGGTGACGCTGCCCGTGGTTGGTATCGTCACCGTCCGCTGGCCCGTGGTCGCGCCGTAGTCGCCGCTCTGGGACACCGTGACGCTCACGTCGAGATTCGCGGTCGGGGCCGGGCTGGCCGTCACCGTGAAGGTGGCGTCCCCGCCCTCGGTCACCCCGCTGCCAGCGGTGATACTCACCACCGGCGTGGGGGCGTCGTCGTTGTCGGACACGGCCACCGTGACCGCGCCCTGGGATGAGGACACCGTGTAGCCGCTGCCGGCGTTCACCGTGGCCGTCACCGAGCCGTCGGTCTCGTCGTCGTCGTCGTCGGTGGTGCCAACGGTGAAGGTGACGCTGCCCGAAGTCGGGATGGTCACCGTGCGCCGGCCCGTGGTCGCGCCGTAGTCGCCGCTCTGGGACACCGTGACGCTCACGTCCAGGTTGGACGCCGGGGCCGGGCTGGCCGTCACCGTGAAGGTGGCGTCGCCGCCCTCGGTAACCCCGCTGCCAGCGGTGACGCTCACCACCGGCGTGGGGGCGGCGTCGTTGTCGGACACGCCGACCGTGGCCGCGCCCTGGGACGAGGACACCGTGTAGCCGCTGCCGGCGTTCACCGTGGCCGTCACCGACCCGTCGGTCTCGTCCGTACTGTCGTCCGTGGTGCCGACGGTGAGGGTGACGCTGCCCGTGGTGGGGATGGTCACCGTGCGCTGGCCCGTGGTGGCGCCGTAGTCGCCGCTCTGGGACACCGTCACGCTCACGTCCAGATTGGACACCGGGGCCGGGCTGGCCGTCACCGTGAAGGTGGCGTCCCCGCCCTCGGTCACCCCGCTGCCCGCAGTGATGCTCACCTCAGGCGTGGGCGGCGGCGGCGGCGTCTGCGTTGACGCCGCCTCCAGCGCCGTCAGCTCGGTCACCACCTCGTCCCACACGGGGCTGCTGTGTTTGTCCGCCATATCCTGGGCCTCGGACGCCGTCATCGGGCCGCCCGTGACGCCGGTGCCGTCGTGCTCGCCGAAGGCGACGAGCACCCGGTTCCAGCGGTTCACGTGGGCCGTCCCGTGCTGCGTCTGCGACGCCAGCTCCCTGACCTTCGCGATCACGTCCGGGTCCACCGTGTAGCCCGTCTGCTCCTCGACGACCGGGTCGTCGTTGTCTGCGACGCCGACCGTGGCCGCGCCCTGGGACGAGGACACCGTGTAGCCGCTGCCCGCGTTGACGGTTGCCGTAACGGAACCGTCGGGCTCGTCGGTCTGATCATCGGTGGTGCCGACGGTGAGGGTGACGCTGCCCGTGGTGGGGACGGTCACCGTGCGCTGGCCCGTGGTCGCGCCGTAGTCGCCGCTCTGCGAGACCGTGAGGCTCACGTCGAGGTTGGCGGCGGGGGCGGGGTTTGCGCTGACGGTGAAGCTTGCGCTGCCGCCCTCGGTGATGCCGCCGCCCGCGCTGACGCTCACCACCGGCGTGGAGGCGTCGTCGTTGTCGGACACGGCCACCGTGGCCGCCCCCTGGGTCGAGGACACCGTGTAGCCGCTGCCCGCGTTCACCGTGGCCGTCACCGACCCGTCGGTTTCGTCGGTAGTATCGTCCGTGGTGCCCACGGTGATGGTGACGCTGCCCGTGGTGGGTATCGTCACCGTGCGCTGGCCCGTGGTCGCGCCGTAGTCGCCGCTCTGCGACACCGTGACGCTCACGCCCAGGTTGGAGGCCGGAGCCGGGCTGGCCGTCACCGTGAAGACGGCGTCGCCGCCCTCGGTCACCCCGCTTCCAGCGGTGACGCTCACCTCGGGCGTGGGCGGCGGCGGCGGCGTCTGTGCCGCGGCCGCTTCCAGGGCGGTCAGCTCGACGACCACCAGGTCCCACACGGGGCTGCTGTGATTGTCGGCCATGTCCTGGGCCTCGGACGCCGTCATCGGGCCGCCGGTGACGCCGGTCCCGTCGTGCTCGCCGAAGGCCAGCAGCACCCGGTTCCAGCGGTTCACGTGGGCCGCGCCGTGCTGGGTCTGCGACGCCAGCTCCTTGACCCTGGCGATCGTTCCCTGGTTGACCGTGTAGCCGCCGTCGTCGTCGGACACGACCACGACGGCCGTCCCTTGGGACGAGGACACCCGGTATTCGAGGTTGGCGCTGGCGTCGACGGTGACCGTGACCGATCCGTCGGGCTCGTCCACCTCGTCGTTGGTGGTGGCCACCGTCAGCGTGGCGTAGCCCGCCGTCGGGATGGTCACCGTCCGATGTTCTATGGATATCCCGGAGTCGTCGCTCTGCGACACCGTGACGCTCACGTCCAGGTCCGCAGCCGGGGCCGGGTTGGCGCTGACCGTGAAGGTCGCGTCCCCGCCCTCGGTCACGTTGCCGTCGGCGGTCACGCTGATCACCGGCACGGACGTGTTGGGCGCGGGCGTCTCGAAGTCCACCGTGAAGGTCTTCGGCGTCGCGCCGGCGGCCAGGGTCCGCACGGTGATCTTGTCCAGCTGGGTCGTCCCGTGAAGGACGGAGACCACGTAATGCGACTGCGGATTAAGGCCGGTGAGCTGGTGCTCGGTGGCGGTGGTCGTGACTTCCGTCAGGACCGGGACGCCCGTGAAGCTCTCGTGCCAGACGACCAGGTAGGACGCGCCGTCTCCCTGCGGCTTCCAGGCGACGGTCGCCGTGGTGTCGGAGACGCGCTTGAGCTGCACCGGCGGCGGCGGCGGGAGGTCGTTGTTGGCGATATAGACCGAGGCGTAGCTCCTGAACCTGTTCAGCCGGTAGCCCTCGCCGAACTGCACCGTCGCGCCGAGCATCCCGTTGGAGCCCCAACCGGTGTCGTCGACGGTGGGGATGGTGAACGAGACGCTGCCGCCGGTGGGCACGTTGACCGTGCGCTCGCCCAGGTGCTGGGCGGCGACCACGGAGCCGGGGCCGGCCACGCCCACCCTGACGTCCAGCGGCGCGTCGGGCGCGGGGTTCACGGTGACCGTGTAGACCGCGTCCTCGCCCTCGGTGATCGTCCCGCCGGCGGCGCTGATCGACACCTCGGGCACCCGCTCCACGATCACCGACGTGGGCTCCGCCTCCACCGGCGAGCCCGCCGCAAGGGTGGTGAAGCGGATCACCGGGCTGGCGGTGCTCAGCTGCGTCGCGCCGTGGTCGGCGTAGTAGACCACCGCCCGGTACTCGGTGTCCGGCTCCAGGTGGCGGATGTTCCAGGCCGGGTCGTTGGGCTCGGCCCCGAACCAGGCCTCGTCGGCCGGGACGCCGGGGAAGGGCGACGTGGTGGACCAGTAGCGCACCTCGTAGCCCTCGGCGCCGACCACCTGCGGCCAGCTCAGGTCGATGCCCGTGTCCGACAGGTTGGCGTAGGTCAAATCGCCCACGCGCTCCACCACCGGGTCGGGCAGGTCGCCCAGCAGCCGCTGGCAGCCCACGCAGGAGCCCAGCGTGCGGTGGAAGCTGAAGCTGTCGGTGCGCACCGTCTTCGGCGGCGTCTCCGTCGAGATCTGGTTGTCGCTGCGCTCGTACAGCTTGTAGCCCTCGACCTGGAAGGTCACGTTGCCGACCACGTTGGCGCCGACGTGGATGTCGACCTGGACCGGCGTGCGGCTGACCGTGACCGAGCCGGCGCTGACGGCAGAGTCAGTTCTGAAGGTGTGCAGGTGCGAGGCGGCGGGGCTGGTGAACCAGACCCGGTGGGACCGGAAGTACTCCGACGTGCCGCTCCGCAACAGCGGCTTGGCGAAGTCGGCGCTGATGGAGAAGCGCTTGTCCTGGTCCGCCGGCGGGTCGTTCTTCGTCCGCACCCAGAAGTAGTGCGCCTTGCGCCCCGTGTTCAGCGAGGCCGGGAAGGCCAGATTGAGCCCGCCGTCCTCGATGGACGTCCAGGTGGTCCCGTCGTCGATGGAGAACTCCAGGGTCTGCTCCCACTCGTCGTCGTCCCTGATGATGAGCGGCACCCGCACCTCGGGGTAGTCGAAGCCTCCCACCTGGTACAGCACGCCATTTTCATAGAAGTTGTGGCCGACGGCGTAGGGCCGGTGGATCAGGAACGTCCCGTGGTCGAAGGCGTCGCTGTCCTGCCCCGCGGCGAGGCTCACCGGACGCCACTTGTTGGCGTCGCTCTCGTAGACGGACTGCGACGAGAAGGGGCAGCCGTCGTGGCGGTCCAGCAGCGGGCCGGCGGTGCTGCCGTAGCCGAAGTTGATCCCATCCCGGCCAAGCCCTTCGACGATGGGGTCGCCCAGGTTGTAGGGGCTGCGGCTCCCGGTGTGGCACATCAGCCGGTCCCGGTCCGGTTGGCCCGGCCCGATGTAGCCCCCGAAGTGGCTGAGCGGCTCACCCACCTGGCTGGCGACGTAGAAGTGCCGGCGCTCGTGGGGGTCCACCGCCTGCCACTGGTAGGTCACCGCCGGGCCGCCCTCGGTCAGCGTGATCGTCGGCGGCGGGTCGTGCCTGTTGTAGTTGGCGATCACCCAGCCCGTGTCGCAGTCGTTGCCCGACACCGTGCCCGCGCAGGTGCGGAACTGCACGAAGGCGTCGGCGGCCCCCAGGTTCAGGCCGATCTTGAGCGCCTCGGAGTGGGTGCTCCAGGAGACGGCGGGGTTGGGGTAGAGCGACCAGGAACTGTGGCCGTCGCCGATGCTCCAGCCCTCGGGCAGGCGCAGGCCCCGCAGGCGCTCGGAGTTCGACGCGGTGGCGCGAAGGGTGTACCTGCTGTTGGGCTGCACGGACGCGTCGTATACGTACACCCAGTAGGTGGTGTCCGGCTCCAGCCGCAGCCCCGAACCGTCGTCGCCCTGGTAGGTGAAGGTGAAGGTCCGGTCGGCGCTGCCCACCGGCATGGAGGGGCGCGCCAGGTCGGCGAGGACGTCGGCGGCGGTGCTGCCCGGCGAGCCGCCGGAGCCGGCCCAGATCTGTACCCTCAGATCACGGGCGGCGTCGGAGTCGCCGATCTCGGCAAACTCGACGTCGACGCTGTTGAGGCGGTAGTGGCCGCCGTTCTTGCCGGTGCGGAACGACTGCGCGCGGTCACGTACGGTACTGGCAGTCGTCACATTCAACGCCGCGCCGTCCGCCTGGCCCAGGTTGCTCATCACCGCCGGCTCACCGGGCGGCGCGTTCACCGGCGTGGGCTCCACCCGGAACAGGGGCGAGATGCCGTAGAAGGCGTGGTCCTGGGTGCTGGCGATGGTGTTGTAGCTGATGGGGCCGGTGTCCGCGTCGGTGGTCGAGAACCGTCCGCGCCGGGCGTTGCTGGCGCCCAGAGGGTTCGCCTCCTTCGCACCGTCGGTGCGGGTGCCCGTCCACGGCCAGTCGTTCGAGGTGCTCCTCTCGCCGCTCTCGAAGCGCCGGTCCGCCATCGCCCAGTTCTCCCAGGTGTCGGACCAGAAGCCGGCGTTGTTCGCCGCGACGCGCTCGCCGTTCAGCCACCAGACCTCCGCGTCCGTGTGCCCGGCGTTGTTGGGGTTGGTCCGGGTGTGGTCGCGGGCGTCCACCGCGGCGGTGGAGCCGACCACCCGGAAGTGATCGGCGTAGCGCCGGATGGCGTCGTGACCGTCGCGGGCCGCCTCCCGCACGTGGGCGTCGTAGACGCCGATGTCGGCGGCGGTGGCGTCGCGGTGGTCTTCGGTCATGAACAGCAGCCGGAACGTCTCGCCCGCGCCCAGACCGAGCGGCTTCAGCGGCCAGTCCAGGGGCACGGTGTAGGAGCCGTCCGCGTGGGGCAGCAGCCGGCCGTTGACTCCCATGGACAGAGTGGAGCCTCCGACCAGGGTGATCCAGTTGCCGCCCCCCTGCGCGCGGATGCGAGCGTCGTTGTTGATGCTCCAGCCGGGCGCCGCGCCCTCGTCCTCGGAGTTGCTCTGCGTGAACTTCACCTGGCTGTTGCCTTCCGTGAGTCCGGCTGCGTCCAGCACGACCCAGTAGCGGGTGTCCGCCTCGAGCGCGACGCCCGGGTGCGTGAAGCTGTACGTGCCGGCCTGCCGGTTCACCCAGTCGGGATTGGCCAGGGTCCCGACGACCGTGCCGGGAGCCCCGTTGGCACCTTTGTGGACGGTGACCGTCAGCTTGGAGCCGAAGTCCTCGGTGGACCGGTTGAAGGCCACGTCCACGCTGGTCAGGGTGTACCCCGAGGGGTTGCCGCCGGTGTCGAAACCCTGCGCCAGGTCCACGTGCAGGCCCTGCACCAGGCCGCTCGACTGACCGGTGTTCTTCACCAGCGGCGGGTCGTCGTCCCGCACCCGGACCGTCGCCGTCCCCAGCGACGTGGCCAGGTCGTAGTCCGACCCGTCCACCAGCGTCACCGTGACCGAGCCGTGGGCTTCGTCCACGTCGTCGTTGGTGGTGCGGATCTCCAGCGTCGCGGTGCCCGAGTCCGGGATGGTAACGCTGGTGGGCAGCTCGCCGTACCCGAAGTCGCCGGTCGTGGTCACCGTCACGCTCACCGGCAGGTCCGCCGGGGGCGCCGGGACCGCCCTCAGCGTGAAGCTGGCGCTGACGCCCTCGGTGACGGCGCCGCCGCCAAGGATGCTCACCCGCGACGGCCGCGGCTTGCTGACGCCGTCGAGGCTGATTTGCAGTGACTCACTATTGCTGCCGGACCATGCGCCTGTCGAGGAAAAGGATCTATCCGAATAGCTGTGTCTGATGCTCCAGCCGGGCAGGGCTCCGCTGTCCTCGTTGTCCGAATTCGTGATATCCAAAGAGCTGCTACCCCGACTAACGCTCATATCGATCACGAGGAAGTACGAGGTGTTCGCCGCAAGGTCGATGCCCGCGCTGGTGAAGGTCAGCGTCTGGTCCGAAGAGGAGGCGGGAAAGCTGGCGGGGTTGGTCAGGGTCCCCAGCGAGCTGCCCGGAGACCCGCCGGAGTCGGCGTGGATGCTGGCGGTGAGGTCCGAAGAGCTGAAGCCGCTTTCGATAGCGTTGAATGCCACGTCGACGCTGCGCAGGCTGTAGCCGAAGCTGTTGGAGCCGGTGGTGAAGGCCTGGGCGTGGTCAAAGCTCAGGGAGCCACTACCCCAGTCCGTCTGGCCGAGGTTGCTGACGAAGGTCTCCGTCTCGACCGTCTCGACGGCCGTGCCGTGGATGGTCATCTTGCGGGACTGGCTGAATGAGGTCCAGGCGCCCGAGGTGTTCCAGGTCCGGTAGTGGCCATCGTCGGCGATGGTCCAGCCGTCCGCGCCGCCGGCGTCCTCGGCGTCCGACGCGGTGTTCTGGATGGTGTTGGCGCCGGGAAGCAGGACCAGGGTGACGTCCAGCACCGCCCAGTACGTGGTGTTCGCCGCGAGCGCCACGCCCGAGTGCGTGAAGCTGTTCGTGCCCGCGGCGATCGTGCCGGGCTTGGTCAGGGTGGCGACCACCGCGCCCGGCGCTCCGCTGCTGTCGCTTCTGATCTCGGCAGCCAGCTTCCCCGCCAGCGCGCCGTCGTTGATTTGCGGAAACGAGAAGTCGACGCCCGTCAGGGTGTACCCGCCGGCGTTGGCGCCCGTCGTGAACGCCTGCGCGTGGTCGTGCTGGACGAAGTTGCCGGTGCCGCCGTTCGCCTGCCCGAAGTTCGAAACCAGCGGAGGCGGTGGGGTGGCGAAGCCCTTGATGGTGATTCGCAGGTTCCAACTTCCCTGAATCATCTGCCAAGAGCCGCCCGCATTCTGATATCCATCGTCTCCGATGCTCCAGCCGTCCGCGCCGCCGGCGTCCTCGGCGTCCGAAGCTGTAAGTGAGATCCAGTTGATTCCAGTGAGAGCACCAGTATATCCCCCGGGGCCCACCACCACCCAGTAAGCGGTGCCTGCCTCAAGCTCCAGACCTGCGTGCGTGAAGCTGTTCGTGCCGGTGGCAATCGTGCCGGGGTTCGTCAGGGTGCCCAACACCGTGCCCGGCTCTCCGCCGGAGTCCTCGTTGATTGTGACCGCCAGCTTCGAAGCAAGAGACGCATCACTGATCGTCCGAAAGACCACATCAACGCTGGTCAGGGTGTAGCCGCGGGCGGCGCTGCCAGTGGTGAACGCCTGGGCGTTGTCATGTGTGATGGCGTCAAAGTCGGCGTTGGAGTGGGCTTGGCCGATGTTGCTGGTCAGCGTCTGCGATGCCTGCTGCGCGTCAGCCTGCTCCGTGCTCAGCGTGACGAACGCCGCCAGCAGCGCGAGGGCAAGAAGCGCCGTCCAGGGGCGCCTCATGAGAGAGAACCCCCACGAAATGCGGGGGGGGGGGGGGGGGGGGTAGAAGGCGTTTACGATGCGACCTGGTGAGGTCGCACCTCTCAACGGTGATATATTCTCCCTGTCCTTAGTCATCTCTGTGCCCCCCTGGTTTAACTGTATTTTCTCAATCGTCAGGCCAGCCGGAGGTTTACCCTCCCTGGCCGCGAAGCCGCTCCTCCAACTCCCGTATACGGGCTTCGGCGGCCTCGGCGCGGGACTCGGCGGCGGAACGACCTTCCCTTTCGGCCTCGGCGCGGGCTTGCTCTGTGTCGGCGCGGGACTCGGCGGCCGCTCGCGCCTGCCGCTCGTCTTCCAGGCTGGCGATGGGACGTCCCGTGGTAGGATCGTAGAACAGCAGCTCACCATCCGACCATCGCAGATTCAGGCCCAACACGGCACTGTATCCTTGGAGGACTCCATCGGACACGGTCTCTATCGGTATGGGTTCGTATCGGCCCTCCACCAGCCGGTCACCGGCCAATCGCTCCTCGGAAACTCGCCCTCTCTCGTCGAACCGCCAGTATTCGGGGATGCCCAGAGCCGCGTAGTCATCACGCTTCTCCACCCGGTCCGTCCGCCCGCTGCTTGGCGACACGACCTCCATGACCAGGTCCGGCGCCTTCCCCTGCTCCGAGATCACGTAGGCGTTGCTCCTGCGGTAGGCTTCCGGGTCCACCCCGAAGGCCACCAGCAGGTCGGGATAGCGCACCCCGGCCAGGCTTCGAGTGGGAGCCAGCGCCAGGTAGTGCTCCCCGGCCACCAGCGTCGTCTCACGGTTGCCCAAGTGTACCGCCAGGGAATGGGCCGTGCCCGTAATCGTCAGATGGTCAAAGCTGGTCATCTTGTCGTCCGGGTCTTCCGGCGGGTCCGGAAACACGAAGGTTCCCCGAACACCCGGCTTCCTGGCAAATGTCGTGTCTGGCGTCGTCATATCTCACCCGACAATTGGCCCGGAGCCTGCGCCGACTCCAACCGACACCGGCGCATCCACTCCTCGGCCCCTCCAACAAGGTATTCTGTTACGCGCCACATTCTACTACACCTGTCCAGCGCGCGGAAAGGACCGGGCGCAGTCGTTTGCAGGACGAGGCAGACAGTCCAACGATCCCCAGCCACATCTTGCAGACAATGCCATCTACCGTCCTGCTCCTGCTCGATCGGCGATTCATCACCTACCATAAGGTTTGAAGCTCCCCAGCCCCACCGTCCATGAGTACCTGAATTTTCCGTTGCTATTGTGTCTTTCATATGAGGACCTCTCTGAACGGGGCCTCTGGTGACCTGGCCTCATCGATCATCCTGTTGAATTCGGGCCTGTCGTCGAGGCGACCGCTCTTGGCCTCGTCGACGTACTCGCGCACGACCACGTAGCGGTTCTTGTCGGCGAAGTCTCTCAGCGCCCGAAGCTGGGCGGCCACAGACAGGTCCACGTCCTGACGGTCGCTGGAAACCCTGGCGTAAAGGGCCACTGGCGTGGACACGGTCCGTTCACTCATCTGCGCATCATCCAAATTGCTCCCGGTATGGTAACATCTTGTGTACCATTTACGTAAGGCGTTACAATGATTCGAGGATTCAAAGATCGGAGGACCGAGAGGTTCTTTGGAGGCCAGCTGGTGCCGGCCTTCCATGGGTTCTCGGATCAGGCGACGCGTCGTCTCACGGTATTGGACAACGCTGCCTCCTTACAAGATCTGGCTGGATTGCCCAGCAACAGGCTGGAGGCTCTCTCCGGTGACCGAGTGGGCCAGTACAGCATCCGGATCAACCGCCAGTGGCGAATATGCTTCCGCTGGGGGGATGAAGGACCGTACGACGTGGAGGTCGTGGACTACCACTGATGAGGAGTTGGACATGAGCATGAGCAACGGAATGAGGCCTGTGCACCCCGGCGAGATACTCGGTGAGGAGCTTCAGGAGCTTGGGTTGTCGGCTAACGCCCTAGCCAAGGCTCTGGACGTACCCACGAATCGAGTCACGGCGATTTTGAAGGGACAGCGGGGGGTGACGGCTGATACGGCTCTTCGCCTTGCCCGGTACTTCGGCACCACGCCACAACTGTGGCAGAACCTTCAGAAAGCATTCGAGCTGCGCGTGGCGGAGATCGAGTCTGGGCCGCTGATCGCGGAGAGAGTGCAGCGACGAGAAACGACCCGGGTGGGTGGCGCGTGAGGTGGCAACTAGCCGCCAAGTACCTACCACTGGGACAGAACGTGGAGCTTCTATGCACCTTCGGGGAAAGGAGCCTATGGCGGTGCTGAAGGAGTGGCGCGAGCCCGGGCTGCGCCAGCAGTGACTCTCTCAGGATCGGATGGAAGCCGATTGGTGGAACAAGATGGGCAAGTGGCAATGATCCCCAGGTGCCTCCGAGTTGCGCACGGTGCTGGTGGAAGAGGGATGTCTGCAATCAGATTGGTAGATGGAGAAGGACGTTGACAATGAGGAGTTATCTGGAGCGTGCAACTAACCGCCTCGACGCCGAACTCCACATACTGAGTGTGGGGGCGCAGGAACAATCTACTAGGGTAGGCGCAGACCTTCGCAGGAAGAGGGGCGACGTAGAAAGAGTCTCCTGATAGACAGATACGGACATCGTTGTCAGGGCTGCGGACAATCGAAATCCGAGCACGATCTTGAGGTTGACCACATCAAGCCAAAGTCCGCTGGCGGCCCAGACGCGATCCAGAATCGCACACTTCTCTGTGGACCGTGCAACCGGCTCAAGTCCAACACGTCGACGCTCGACGGATTGCGCCAGCGCCGTCTTGAGGACGGTCTCATGGATAGTGGATGGTGGAAGGAGAAGGAGCACGACCGTACCACCTCAAATGCCAGCGCATCGGTGTTCGGGGATGTCTACCTCGCCGAATGGGGCGGCAAGCTGAGGGTGCGCGCCCTGACCGGGCCAGAGAAGTGCATCCTCTGGAAGTTGCGGCGTGGCTTTGGGCCGTGCAAGTATGAATCTGGCGGCGCCGCGGCTACGGCGGTGGCCTTTGTCACGGTGGACGAGGGAGGTCGCCGGGTGTTCACGGACGACGATATACGGGTGCTAGGCAAGAAGTCCGCTGCACCTTTGTATCGACTGTACGACAAGATACTGAGCCTCTCTAGGTCGTAGGCTAATGGCCAAGTACACGACGACCAAGACAGTCACTATAACCTGTCCAGCCCCCCATTTCGGACAAAGTAGTCATGGCGGGCCGTAATCGCGGCTATCAGCGATACGAGTTGCTCGTGGAACTGTCGGTCAACGCGGGGCGCGTCCTGACCTTCGACACCCTGCTGGACCGGGTCTGGGGGGTCGGTGGTGACACAGGCGCTCTGGGCTGAATTCGTAGGTGACTCGATTGCCCCCAGCTCCACCACCAACACCAACTCCCCTTCTCTTCCATTCCCAGCCCGTCTCTTCCTATCTCAATACACCTCCTGGTGAACGAGGACGTGCATCGTGTCCTCAAATGGGGTAGTTTAGCCTTCTCATGAATCCCTTCAGAGACGCCGACTACGGGTTCGTCTCCCGGTTGCGGGAGGAGCTAAAGGCCTGGCAGCGGGACGGGACGATCACCGCCGAGCAGGCACAGGCGATCCTCGCCCGGTACCCGGACTATCCTCCGGGCCACGAGGCATCACGCAGGCGGCAAGGCCTCGTCACCGGACTGTCCATCTTGGGCGGCATCCTCATCGGCCTTGGTGTCATCACCTTCTTCGCCGCAAACTGGGACGAGATATCGCACGGGGTCAAGCTGGCGTCGCTGATCGCCGGTATGCTCCTTGCTTACGGCGCGGGCTACGCGATCTGGCAGCGGTCCGGCCCTACGGCCTATGCCGTGGCCTTCGTCCTGCTGGGCTGCATCATCTACGGGGCCGGCGTCCACCTCATCGGCCAGATCTACCACGTCCCCGTGGACCATCCCAACCTCTCGCTGTTCTGGCTCCTGGGCGTGGCGCCGCTGGCCTACGTAACGCGCTCGCGGCCGGTCATGTTCCTGGCCGTGGTGCTCTTGCTGGCCGCCGTCGCGTTCCGCCTGCAGGACTGGCTGGAGGGACTGGACGGCTCCGACGCCGGCATTGCGAGCGCGGCCCTCTACCTCGCCCTCGGCGCCTTCCTCTACGCCGCCGGCAAGGCCAAGCGGCAGCTCGAAGGGTGGGAGTCTCTCGGCGGCCTGTTCCAGGCGTTGGGGCTGCTCACCGCTTTCGCAGCGCTCTACCTGCTCACCTTCCACGACCTCTTCGACAACGCGGGAAGGATCAGCGGCGCGGGTCTCGGCTACTGGGCGCTGGCGTATGGCGCCTCAGCGGTTGCCATTGGGGTCACCGCATGGCTGGCGTGGCGGCAGTTCCTGCAGGGCGAGCGGTCGGCGGCGGAGCTTGGCGAGGCGTGGGCGATCGCCGTGCTGCTGGCGGCCGCCCACGTGGCGGCGCTGGTGTCCGTCGACTGGGATCCGTTCTATCCCATCGTGTTCAACGCGCTGTTCGCCCTGTCGGCGCTGGGGCTGATGGCCTCCGGGTACCTGCAGGACCGCGAGGGCCGCGTCAACCTGTCAATTGGGTTGGTCGCGCTGTACGTCGTCACCCGTTACTTCGAGTACTCGATAGACCTGCTGGACAGCTCGCTGCTGTTCTCCGGCGCGGGTGTCATCCTGCTGGCAGGCGGCTACCTGCTCGACCGGGGCCGCCGCCGGATGCTGGCCTCCATGCGCGAGAAGGAGGGCGAGGTATGAAGGCGTGGGTGCGCATTGCCTTCTGGGCCATAGTCGCCGCACAGCTGGCCGTCCTGGTCGGCTTCATCGGCCTGCGCGAGGTTGCCCTGCGCACCGGCACCGAGGTCGTGCTGCAGACCGTACCCGTCGACCCGAGGTCGCTGCTGCAGGGCGACTACGCCATCCTGGACTATGAGGTCGCCCGGCTGCCGGACTGGATGGACGGGTTCTCAGCGGGCAGCACCGTCTACGTCGTGTTGCAGGAAGAGCAGGACGTCTGGACATCGTCGTCGTACACTGGAAGACGCAGCCTCGTCGCCGGAGAGGTGTTCATCAAGGGCCGTGTCGACCGCGCAGGCCATGCCGACTTTGGGATTGGAACGTACTTCGTGCCCGAAGGGACCGGCCACATCATCGAACGCGCGCAGGACGTGAAGGTGGTGGTCCGCGTCGACGAGGACGGCAACGCCGTCATCAGGGACGTGCTGGTGGACGGCAAGCCCTTCGACCCGACTGCTGGCAGTACCCGGCGCTGAAGGAACAGCCCGAGCCCGACCCCGAGAAGCGCTACCTGTTCGTCATCCCGGCAAGCGGCGGCGGGAAGTCGGCAGCCCAAGAACACACAGCGGGTGTCGTGCATGAGCCTTCCAATTCCATTGCTCAACGTAGTTCAGGGCTGTGAGATACAATGGTAGCGCACAGTGCCTCGGGGATTCTCTATGAAATTGTGGTCAGTGTAGGAGCTGATGGCAAATGGATAGAATCCGTAGCCAGACATTGGTCCCCCCCAGCTCCACCACGCTTATGACTATGATTCCAGGGGACTCGAGCTCTTGCGCCGAGGCATTCGACGGAAGCCTGCCGAAGGCATTCGAACCATCTCTTGACGGCGAGTGCAAGCCGTCCTGGCTCTATGCCTCCGCAGGCGTGGCCCAGAGAGCGGTCCCGGTCAGTGGTTGAAGATGCAAAGGTCGAAGATGCAGGCCAACGGGGTTGCGTAGTACGATACATTCTGGCTATACTTGTCAATAGCAATGAATGATTGCAGCAAAGATTAGTTGCTAGAGTGCCCGGTTCCTGTGCTGGAAGCCGTGATCGGACTACCCCAGGGAGTCTTCGGCAGCCCGGCAGGCTCACGCCATCCGCGCCGCAGGCCACCGGCGGCCAGGGAAACCGGAGCGCACTACCCCATCAGGGCCAACCTTTTAGGGTCAGTTGAGGGATGACACACCCGAACTCGCAAGACGATCTTGGCTCACAGGCAGAAGACCCGTCGGTGTACTTGGGCGCATATATAGCCGATCTGTTCAACGCGCTCGACAAGGCAATGACCCAGGAGGTGGCGCCCCGCGGTGTCACCGGCCTGGAGTACAGCCTCCTCTGGTATTGCCTGGATGGGGAGCGTACAGCTACTCAGCTGGCGCGGGTCCTGCCTGTCGACGGTTCCCGCATAAGCCGTGTAGTCACGAGGCTAGTTGACAGGGGGTATCTACGCAGGCGCCGCCTGCGCAGCGACCGGCGCATTGTGATGCTCAGCCTGACCGAGGAGGGGCAGGAGCTCACAACCGGGATCTCCCAAAACATGCAGCGCCACTACTCCATGTTTAGGGAAGGCATCGGCGAGGAGGAGATGCGCGTCTTCGCGTCCGTCGCCTCCAGGATAATCGCCAACTGCAAGGCTGCTCAGGGGCCCGGGTAGCCTGCGGCGGACCGCATACGCCGCGCTGGAGCGGCACAACCGCACTCTACGGGCCCGGGCAGGGTTGGGGCCTAAGGCTTGCCTGCGACCGCCTCGCCAAAGGCGACGCCGCAGAGCGCGCCAGGGTGTTCCTTCCACTTGTCGTAGGCGACTCCTATGGCGGCGCACAGCTCTTCGGTCGCGGCCCCGTACTTAATGGCCGCCTCCGTGATCTCGGGTGACAAGAACCACATGTGGGCCAAGCCATAGATGAAAGCGATGTCTGCAGGTGTGTTGTAGATGTCGAAAGACGCAGTCATCCTTACGTTGGTAAACCCGGCATCGATGATGTGGGCCTTCATATCCTTGCCCATCTGCGGATGCGCGTCGTCAGCCGCCAAGAGGTCCTCGAACATGTTCCAAGCTCTCCTGATGACACCGAAGTCGGGATGGGTGAAGCTCGACGCGGTTATCATCTCCCGACAGGCGATGATGCCGCCTGGCTTCAGGACGCGCTTGACCTCTGCAAGCACGGCCGCAGTGTCCGGGACGTGCATGAGGACGTTATGGCAGTGGGCCACGTCGAAGAAGTCGTCCTCGAACCTGAGGTCTGTCACATCGCCGACGTGGAATGTCGCGTTGTCGTGTCCGCCCACCTTGGCTACCGACCTTGCCAGCTCGATCTGGGACACTTCCATGTCGACGCCGTGCAGCTCACCGGGGTCGACCGCCTTGGCTAACCCAACCGATATGGTGCCCGGTCCGCAGCCGAAGTCGAGGATACGTTGGCCCGGTCTCAGGTGTGGGAGCAGATACGCGGCGCTGGCCTCCGCAGTGTATCGCCGCAGAGACTCGAGAAACTCTTCGCTGAAGCCCATCGTGTAGTCGGGGGTCGCTGACCTTTCATGTGTCATTGTCGTATTCCTCCACATCCTCCCACTCAATCTACCCGGAATTCGCACTCTCCTGTATTTTATAGCACCCATATGAGATAAATGTGAGATAACCGGCCCATTTGTGTTAGTTCTTGTAACATAGCTCGCCACGAACGCACCGGCTGCACCCCGGATCCTGTCTGAGTAAAGGCATGGGATAGGCGCGCTCCTCACCTGGCAGCCTCCACACTCACGAAGCGCAACCGCTGCCACTCCTGCGTTTCGTCAAGGCGTTGGAGCGACAGCGGTCGACTACAATTCAGTACCAAAGAGCAAAGGCTCTAGTAATAGCGCGTGCAAGGGAGCTGACCCATGGAAGGCGATCCGATGAATGCCGGAATTGGACCGGGCCTTGGCAGGGGCATACAGCAGGCCCAGGCGATCTCGCTGGACAAGGCGGCGGAGATTGCCGGCGAGGTCCAGGAGCTGATCCGGGCTGGGAGAGTCCACTTAGCCTGGGACTTGATCCAGCACCTGCACCCGGCCGATATGGGAAGCATCGTGGCGGGGCTGCCCCGGACGAGCAGGGACGCCATGCTGCAAGTGATGTCCCCCGCAACGGTGGCGTGGATGCTGGGGCAGATGAACCCCGTCGTGGCCGGGCGTGTGGGCACTCGCCTGGGCTCTCGGATGATCGGGTTCGTGCTAGGCCAGATCCACCCGAACCAGGCCCTTGCGACGCTGCGGCGTGTCCCGATCCTGCGTTCCCGGCAGGTCGCGGAGTCGCTGGACCAGCCCCTGGCGACGGAAGAGCTGCTTGCCCATGAGCCGGACACCGCCTGGTCTCTCATGGCCACGCAGTTCGCAACTGTCGATATCGATGCGGAGGCCGGCGCGGCAAGGGAGAGCCTCAGGGAAGCGGGAGAGGTCCGGCACAAGCTCACCCACGTCTACGTCACCGGTGATGGCGGGGCTCTCGTGGGCCAGATCAGCATGGTGGACCTAGCGCTGGCGGACGATGAGAGCTCCGTTCGGGATGTCGCCACGCCGATAGTGGCCACGGTTACGGCGGATACTCCAGCCGAGGAGTGCGCGCGGCTCGAACGGCACTACAATCTGACGCAGATCCCCGTAGTCGACGACGACCGGCTGACGGGCGTCATCCTGGCGGAGTCGCTGCTGAGCGCCACCGTCGAACAGGACACCCTCCAGATGCAGCAGGTGGCGAACGTCGCCGGAGAGACGGTGGACGGTCCCCTGTCCGACTCGATCCGCACGCGCCTGCCCTGGCTGACTGTCAACCTGGGCACGACCTTCGTCGCGGCGGCGACCGTGGCGCTCTTCGAATCGACGCTGGCCCAGATAGTCGTGCTGGCCGCGTTCCTTCCGGTCGTCGCCGGGCAGGGAGGCATCGGCGGGACGCAGACCCTGACTCTCATCGTACGGGCGATTGCGCTCGGCGAGCTGGTGGGGGTCGGGGCCCAGCGTCTGCTGGTCCGGGAAGCCTTCCTCGGCCTGGTGCACGGGGTCTGGCTGGGGATACTGGTCGCGGTCATAGCCATCCTGTGGAAGCAAAACGTGGGCCTGGGACTTGTTCTTGGGGTCTCGATGCTGGGAAACATGGTCATAGCCGGCTCCGTAGGAGCGGCGGTGCCACTGTTCCTGCGCCGGATCGGACAGGACCCGGCGGTTGCCTCCGCGGTGGTCGTAACTACTGTTACGGACGTGTTCGGCTTCCTGCTGTTCCTGGGGATCGCGAGCGCCGCGATCGGCCTGATAGCCTAGGCGCCGGCGGCTCGGGAGATTGTCGCAGTCTTAGCGTTTAGACGCGGAGGGGAGTAGACTAAGGCACCGTGGAACCTCGCATAAGCATCATCACCCTTGGAGTTACCGACCTGCCCCGCTCGGTGGAGTTCTACCGGGACGGGCTGGGGCTGCCCTTGCTGGACGAAGACACCGAGTCGATCGCCTTCTTCAAGTGCCGGGGGACCTGGCTGGCGCTGTATCCGCGGGACGCCCTTTCCGAGGACGCGGGCGTGCCCACGGAGGGCAGCGGGTTCTCCGGCGTCACCCTGGCGCACAACGTCCCATCGCGTGAGGAGGTGGACGCCGTGCTGGGCGCGGCCGTGGCCGCTGGCGCCACCCTGGTGAAACCGGCGCAGGACACCTTCTGGGGCGGCTACTCCGGGTACTTCGCGGACCCGGAGGGCTACCTGTGGGAGGTCGCCTGGAATCCTCACTTCCAGATCAAGTGACAGGTCTTCGCGTAGCGTTGCCCTCCCCAGAGTCCGCAGTGTGGTACGTTTAGGCCCACCAGACTTGATGAAATCAAGAACCTTCAGCTTGTGCTTCAGGCTTGAGGTGTAGACGAGAGAACCGTCTGGTAGCAGCCTTACGGTCATCCTCTGGCCCGGAGCGAATCCTTTGACCCGGCTTTAGTTTCAGTTTCAAGTTGATGCTTAAGTTAGCGCTGTGAGGCCGAGCAGTTCAGTGCCTCAGCTGGGGTACTATTCCCTTTGGGTCAACGAGGACGGTACCGCCCCGTCCGTGCAGGAATGGCCAAGGCCACAAAGGCGGTGGTGGCTGCAGGGTTGGACCTAGGTCACACGAGCGAACATTTCGAACACCGACGAACCGCACTGCTACGCACTCTTGGCATGGGAGGTGTCGGGTGAACCGACCAGCATTGTACCGCTGCTTCCCGGCAATCTCTAGCGGTCAAGCGCCTTTCGAGCTCCGTCAACCTGACTCCTTAGATGCTTGGCTGCGTCGTAGAGGAAATCTGCGAAGTGATCTGCCTCGTCCGCCAACTTTTCCCTCTTACGTTGATCTGGTTCTGTCCCTAGCTTCTTTAGCCGATTGGTCAGCTTTACTTTTGTACCTTGCCAACTGGCCGTGTAGCTCCGTACCTCATTCCAACTAAGGCCCAACTCCTGACTGATATTCGAGATAGTCTTGCCCTCGGCAGCCATCTTCCGCACCTTGTCCTTTAGGGCATCATTGCTAGCTGTTGGATTCGTCATCATACCCTCCTCTCACGGGTCATTTATTCTCGACTTGCAAATGGTAGGTGGATCTGATCTCTGATATGGGCATTCTATACAACGCTGCACAAAACTGGTAGCCTCAGCCCTCTGAGAGCCCGAGACGAGCCCTTCTCATCCCAACCGATCTTGCGTCTAAACAGTCCAGCCGCTTCCTCCAGAATGAAGGTAGACAGGTAAAGCTCAAATCGTCCCTTGATAGCCAGTTCAAGAACGAGACGCTCGTTGCCGAGGTAGTCAAGGCCGGAGACGACGACGTTGGTGTCGAAGATAAGCTGTCCCCACTCCAACTCCTCGAACCAAGACGATCAGCGTCTCCCTGCCGCAGGACATGGCGGATCGGGTGGATGATGTAATGAAGCAGTAGGGACGTTCCAGGAGCAAGTTCCTGCGGGAGGCGTCGTGACCACCAAATCACTCCTGCAGAACTGACAGGAACCGAGGAGTGTTGAGGATTCTCACTGCCTCGCGTGTCTCCAGCGGCAGTCTCCGGTCGCTAGGTCGTCGGCGTAGGCCTCCAAAGCGCACTCCAGGATGCGGTTTCGGCCCGGCATCCTTCAGGACCTCAGTGGGACGTCGAGATAGATCACGGTACGAGCGTTCCCCTCCATTTCGAATAGACACTCCTCTCAACTTCTGGGCAGGCCTCGGAGCATGCATGCGGTCAGTTGGATGATTGCGCCGGGGGACTAGAAACGCCCCGCCAGTGACGAGGCCGAGGATTCACAAAAAGAGACGCCCCCTATAAGTGGGGACGTCGGCCCAGCAATACTATCGCTGGGGTGGTGTGTATACTATAACCAGTGCGTCCTAGAGCGTCAAGCGCTCCATGAGAAGGCACGACTTGATATTGTGAGTACCGGAGGACGTCAGGTTTAGGTTCATGGAACGTGTAGTTGTCTATGTGGACGGGTTCAACCTGTACTACGGACTCAAGTCTAGAGGTTGGCGGCGCTACTATTGGCTCGACCTTCGTCGCCTTTCCGAGTGCCTGCTGAGACCGCAGCAGGAATTGTCGGCGATCCGCTATTTCACTGCCCGAGTCTCCTCTGAGTCCGGCAACCGTGACAAGCCGGTGCGGCAGAATGTTTACTTGGAGGCACTGGCCACTCTCCCCAATTTGGAAATTCATTACGGGTATCATATGGCAAAGGAGCAACGGTGCCCGAGGTGTGGAGCGACTCAACAGACCTACGAGGAGAAGATGACCGATGTGAACATCGCCGTAGAGCTGCTCAGCGATGCTCAAGATGACGCCTTTGATACGGCCATCATCATTTCCGGAGACGGGGACCTAGCCAGCCCAGTGCGGGCGGTGAGGGAACGCTATCCAGGAAAGCGAGCCATTGTCGCATTCCCGCCTGGAAGGCATTCAGCCGGTCTTCGCAGAGCTGCGGCAGGGTACCTTACGATCGGCCGAGACATGTGCAGGGACAGTCAGTTCCCAGACCGGGTCATCAAGGACGATGGTTACGTGCTGGCGCGGCCCCAGGGTTGGAACTGAGCGATACGGTTGGAGCAAGACATCAACGAGGGACAAAACAGATTGGGGAATTCCTCGTTAGGTGGGTAGGCCGGTCAGAGGCACGATGGCAAGAGCTGTCCAACAGCTTGTCCGTTACGTACTGTGACTCAAGCATTCCAGTAGACCAGATCACCTTACAACAGGACTTCCCGGATGAGCCATCAGGCTGCATAGCTCAACTTGACACAAGGGCGGCGATGTGCTTTGTGCCGAAACGGGTTACCAGGGGCATGTCGGCGATCAGGCCGCTCACCAGACCTGACAGAACTAAGAACCTTCACCCTAACCCTCACGCTGGACCTGCAGTTGCGTCTCCTCTCACAATCAGTGCCAACTGATAACGCGCAGACCCGTTGGTGGCCTTCCACTACTCAGGCGTCGGAAGGGCCAACTACGCAAAGCCGGACAGCCCCGACTTCCTATAGGCGGAGCCAGTTATGGCACTTACAATGTGGCACTGCACTCCGACTCGAATGAAAAGAGATCGGCAGTGTTCACGTCCATGGCTTTGGCGATGGCGCGGATGTTTTTCAGGGACGGATTTCGGAGGCCCCTTTCGATACCTGAGTAGTAGGTCACATGGACACCGGCACGGTGGGCAACCTCTTCTTGAGTGGTACCCTTTAGCGTTCGTATATGGCGCATATGTCGGCCAAATGCCGTTTGATAGGCGTCCAACTTGACGAGGACGCTACCAATACATAGACTATCCGTCCATAGAATATAAGTCTACGTCAGTAACTCACCCATTCAATGTATAGTCGAGTCTGACCGGCAGCGAGGCATAATTCGCTCAGATCAGGCACAAGGCAGGAGTAACAAGGAGAACTCGGCGGGTCTACATATGCGAATCTGAGTCGCATGTATCGAGGCACTGACAAGGGAGCGAGAATGGACTGTCCAAGCTGCGGCCACGAAATGTCTGAACGGACAGCGTATTGCACTCAATGCGGTGCCGCTATTCAAGAGCGGCACCGTACGGCCAAGAGATTCCTCAAGTGGGGAGGAATCGGGTGCGCCGGTTTGCTAGGACTGTTCATCGTCATCGTAATCATTGCCGCATTGATGACTGAGACACCGTCACAGAACGAACAGGAGGCATCTGATCGCGGCTTTACATCGGGGAGATCTTCATCATCATTCGATGGAGGGGATGATGCTTCGCCGCCGTCAGAAGGCCTGGAAACTGCCGTTCCCGACTTGCCCACTTGGACGTCTACTGAAGCCTTCATCGCAGGCAGTGAATTCGGAGACCAGCTCAAGGGCGAAGGCCGTAAGCTCAACGACGACTTCGTTCAGGAAGCCGTATCCAGAGTGGCATCTAAGGCTATTGGGAAGTCAGGTGGGTGGGCAGTCGCCAACAGCGACATCAATGCCGTGTGTGACGTCTATCACCGAACAGGCGACGCTCGCGCCCGGGGTGATGAGCTTACGCGCGCAGAGTTTGAAGCCATCCTACGGTCGGAGTTGGGCCTGAAGGGGTCGGCCCTGATGGGGGCGATCCAGAGTGGTATCAGCGATGATCCCGAAGCAATCGTTGACTTCTGTGCCCCAATCCACGCCTATGGTGTCGGATTTACCGCCGCGTTCGAATTCGCTGCCGAACTCTATGAACTTGACCAGAACGCGACTGATGCTCCGGCTAGGCTAGACAGCGCCATTGACGGAGTGCCAAGGATCGAGCTCAGAACTGATCGTCAAACGGCATACCACAAGGGCTTCCTTGCAGGCATGGGCGCTGCTAGTGAGATTGGAGCTGACCACGATACGCCTTCATCGCCCGGCGCATCAGAACTCAACATCCGCTATGTTGGTGCCGCTGACCTCTCCGACCAAGGTAAGTCATCGCTAGCGGAGGTCATAGAACGCGTCCAAGAAGGCGTCGTGCAGGTAACTGCGGGCAGCGGTAGCGGGTCGGGCTTCATCGTAGACGAACACGGTGTGGTCGTAACCAACGAGCATGTTGTACGTGGTCGGCGTGAGGTTGGCATATGGTTGACCAACGGACGCCGCTATCAAGGCGACGTACTTGCACTAGACTCAACAGCTGATCTTGCTTTGGTCCAGATAAAGGGCAACGATCAATTTCATGCTATAACGGTGGGAGACCCGGCTGGCGCACGCGTGGGAGACGAGGTCTTGGCTCTTGGCTTTCCGTTAGCTGGAAAGATCGGCAACAGTCTGACCGTAACCCGAGGCATCATCTCCTCTACCAGGACAGTCAATGGCGTCAAACTATTGCAGACCGACGCGGCGATCAACCCGGGCAACAGTGGAGGGCCCTTGATCAATGAGTACGGTCAGGTGATTGGCGTCAACGCCTTCAGAATAGAGGAAACGACCGGTGGCAGGCCAGTGAACAGCATCGGCTTTGCTGTTTCCGTTGTTGAGATTCAGCGCATGGTGCCCTCTTCGAACGCACAATCAGCAGGTACTCCTACCGCCTCCAGTCCTACGCCGACGATAGCCTCCACACCCCCACCGGTGACGACACCTATGCCGTCAACCGATACTGGGGTCGCCGTTGATTCTATAGTCGCGGAGTCCCCATACATCAGCAGTGGTATAGAGCATACCTGCTCGCTCCTCCAGAACGGTACTCCCGTGTGTTGGGGTAATCGTCCGTTTCGTAAGGCGTCACCACCAGAGGGCGAAGTGCTCACATCCGTCAGTAGCGGCACAAAGCACATCTGTGGCCTTCGGGAAGATGGAACGGCCGTCTGCTGGGGATGGCACGATGATCGAGTACAGACACCGCCGGACGATAGGCTTGTCTCAATCAGTGCTGGAGATTCTCACTCTTGCGGCCTTCGAGAAGATGGGTCTGCTGTATGCTGGGGCTACGTAGACCTTAGCGGTATAACATCCTCAGTGCCATCGGCACCCGATGGATCATTAGCGGCTATTAGCAGCGGCGGCAATCACGTTTGTGGCCTTCGCACCGACGGCACCCCGGCTTGCTGGGGCTTCAATGCAAATGGCGAAGCGTCGCCTCCACCGGGCGAGAAGTTCATATCGATCAGCAGCGGTAGCAGCCACACCTGTGCCCTCCGTCCCGACGGTACGGCAGTGTGCTGGGGTTCTAGGTTCTTCGGTCAAGCGTCGCCGCCGGGGGGGAGATTCACGTCCATTAGCAGTGGGGGCGGACATACTTGCGCTCTTCGCTCAGATGGCGTTCCAGCCTGTTGGGGGGGGCATGGGTTTGGCCAAACGTCCCCACCGCCCGGCGAAACGTTTATTGGCATCGGCAGCGGCAATTCCCATACATGCGCGCTCCGCTCCGACCATACTCCTGTTTGCTGGGGGAGTGACACGGTAGGTGAGTCATCTCCACCATAGCTAGCGGGCCATCGACGCAAGTAGCGTCGAGCACAGCCGATATCTGGGAGGGGCAGTGTTGAATGATTCGCCCTCTTTCGGCTTGACGAATCCTGAGACGAGAGGTATTCCTTTCGATGAACTATCGAATATGTCTGAGGAATTTCCAGGACTGAGCCGCTTACTAGACTCGACCATGCCTACTGCGAACTCATCGCCGATTGTCTTGTTCACTGGGGCGGGCGCTTCTAGGCCTCTTGGAATGCCAACTATGTTGGAGTTCAAAGATGACTGTTCTAAGGACCTGTCCGGGAAAACAGCCACTTTGTGGAACAACGTAGTAGATTCGTCTGCCGTGTTCTTCGACACTCAACCAGACTCAATTGATATCGAACAAGTCCTGACTTACATTGATGACTGCGAAAAGTCGTATTGTAGCGCAGCATACGTGTGGGAACAGATGTATGGAATATATCATGGCTCTCCGACGATTGAACAGATTCATGAATTCAGACAAGAACTGTGGTCTCTGAGGAACGATGTGCTCGATCGCATATGTGTTGCATACGGAGCTCCTGAACCACAAAGGGTAGTTGAGTGCTATGATCCACTATTTCGGATGTTGAACGGCGCATCAGGCCAAGTGTCCACGAATGTGTTTACTACCAACTACGATCTTGCGCTGGAGTTATTGGCCAAGACGAGGCCTGACGATTATGAATTGGTCGATGGATTTGTGAGCATTCCTTCTGGGGAGGAAGTCTACAGGAAGCAGTATGTTCCCACGTTCAAAGGTAGACATGCTATTGTCTTGTGGAAACTACACGGCTCGACATCCTGGCGAGGTGCGCCTCCTTATCTAGAGTTGATCAAGGCACCCAGTAACAAGTACATCGGGCCTGATGGCAAAAGAGCTGTAATTGTCTATCCAACAAGGAATAAGGATGAGTCACAGAACCTAGATACTAGCCCCTTCAACCAAGCATACGGTGGACTTGAGAGTTTGTTCAGCCAAATGCAAGCTATTCGAGTCTTGCTTGTGATCGGATACAGGTTCGGGGATGTGGAGATTAATGATGTCATCGAACAAGGATTAGCGATAGAAGGCAGTGCAAAGTTGATTGTCGTCGATCCCAATGCAACACCTGAGGGTGTGGCTGAAGTGTTCCCCAGCATCGACAAAGGTAGGGTTAAGGTCATTCCCCACAAATTCTGCGGAGAAAACGCTATCGGAAAGATAGAGGAAGAAGTAGGTTCCTCAATCGGGAACTGCTAGACAGCCCACCGCAACTAGCCTTCCCCACAAGGTTGGTGGTTCGCCGGTAGTAGAGCCATACGAAGCTCTGACAGGGTGGTATCGTAAGATGGGCTGTCCCCAAGCCTTACCAGGCTCTCAGGCTATTGGACAACCTTCTTGGTGCCGACATGCCATTTGGCAGTTGCCCACCGCGCCGCGTCTTCCCTACGCTTGATGTATGTCGCTTTCCGAACGACAGCCGCTCGACGCCCTCGGCCGGACGCCCTTTGAGGACTCGACGGAACTGGTGGGCGTCCTCGGCAAGCCGCACGCCACGGTCCACCGCACCCTGGCCAGCCTGCTGGCGGAGGGCATCGTGGGGAGGGTGAGCCACGGCACGGACCACCTGCCTTCGAGCCATAGATGCCACCTGACGGGCCAGGATGTCGGGGAAGCCGCCTGGACTCGGCCCTGGGACTCCTTCGGACTTAGTGCGGGGCTCCACATCTGGGTAGTGTCCGAGAGTAATCTCTAGCCTACGACTTCGCTTAGGATAGGCAGGGCAGGTGGTACGGCGCACCATGGTCAATCATTGGCACACTACCAATGATCCCGACGAAACTGTAGAGGTGGCGGACAATCGTTTGGACTACCGTTCACAAAATAGGAAGGAACCACATGGCAAACAAAAGGCGAGACGTAACAGACGGACTTAGTCCCCTAATGATCATGGCTCACTCCTTCGAAGCCATCGCGGTGGTCTTGTTCTTGGTGATGGCTCTTGGGATGTCTGGGCAATCGTCGGAAGGTAGGCTTGCCGCACTTGAGGTGGTCGGCATATTGGTGCTATTCGCGTGGCTGATGAAGAGAATCGACAAGGTTGTCCAGTTTGTGGCTAACCCGCTAGATTCGCTCCTCATTAGAATATCGAGGGCTTTAACGAATGTCGCACCGGCCGGGTCATCAAGCTACGAGCCGATTGAGCTTAAGAACCTGTGCAGTTGGCACAGGAATGGCTTTCTTGCAGCTACCGGGGTTTTCATGTTGGTCTTGGTGGGGGCACTGGTGATTTTTTCCATGTTCTCACTTGCTGAAGGTTCGCCCGTGACATCAACCGTTTGGGACTGGACGTACCGAAGTATGATTTCGGTACTTTGCATATGTCTTGTATGGATGTCAGCAACGCTATTTCATGCACGGCGGCGATGCGCCAGCAGATTGACCCAGTCACGATCTTAGCTTTCGTGACGGATTCTCCGGTGCTCATACTGTTTGCTTCCTTCGCAGGACGTAGTGTGCCGTTTACCTCAGATGGAATGGAGGCCGCTGCGATCATCGGTACCCCAGTCGGATTGACAATTCCGGTCTTGGGCAATCATCTACGCCTTCATCCTGCTACTCTCGAACCATGGCTATCTCCGAACGACATCTGCTCGACGCCCTCACCCGGATGCCGCTTGTCGAATCGACGGAGTTAGCGCTCATCCTGGGCGAACCCCACGCGACCGTCCACCGCAGAATGTCCGAGCTGCTGACCGACGGCGTTCGTCGGGAAGGTCACTCACGGCACCGTGCACCTGCCGTCGAGCAGGAGGTACTGCCTGACGATGCAGGGCATCAGAGAGACCGCCGAGTTCCTGGACTTCGACAGGCCCTCGGACTTCGTGCAGGCCTACCCCATGTCCAGGGAGTGGCTGACGCTGCTCATCCGCCGCATGGACGCCGTGGCCGCAATCTACCGCCTGCTTGATTCTCCGTCTTCAGCGCCCTCACTTTTTCTTGGAGAGCCGCGATCTTCTCCACGATGTCACCGTGCTGCTTAACACCGCCGACATCCAAAGTCCACGTCCGATACTACTTCTGCCCTGCGCATACGCCCTGAGACATGACGGGACTCACGACAGGCCGCCATCGTGCGGTAGTTCACCCTCAGGTGCCGCGGTAGCAGCCACCATGCCCCAATCACTCGCCAGAGCGTCCGCCATGGTCCGGTAGGGGCTGTCCGATAGGGGACTTCGCGCCGTCTCGCCGTCACCATTCGCCCGCCTCCGTGACAGCCTCATCACGGCCCTCCACGTGGATCCTTTTGGCTCAGAAAGTACAATTCCTACAATGCAATCAGTGCAATAGACTTAGCACCGACCCGCAGTAAAACTGCTCGCTGGTTTCCCTTCACTTCGCCCCGATTCCCCTTCATTCAGCTACGAATGTCACCCCGATTGTATTCTGCAATGTATTCCTGACTCTCTTACAGCCCTCCCAGGGTGAAAACCGCCCCTGAGCGATTGTAGTCTGATGCGTCAGCCCCTTGAACACCGGCACGGTGAATTCCTAGCCGTTGATTGTTGCCGCTGGGGATTCTCGGCTCCCCATCGCTACTCTCGCCACGTTCATCAGCCCCACGTTCCCATCGTCACCACCAACGTTGTGACCCTGGCCGAGCACGGCGGCTTGGGCGATCATAGCTGATGCTGTCGCCGTGTTCCCTCCACAGAAGGCCGATTTCCGTGATTCATCAGGCTGCGCAATGACCGCCGTTTCCGTTCCGAACCTTTCCAATAGGGGCTGTCCCAGCAAAGCTGCTGGGACAACTTGCAGACGCGACCGGTCACGCATCTCCCCTTCCGCCCTCCGAAGTACAATCGGTTGCGGTACCGACCGGTCAGGCCCTTTTCTCCGCTGCGTCACACACCCTCGTCGCCCTCGTTCCTCAGCTACGATGCCCGCCTACAACCGCCTGGCCGCTACGTCTCACCCACGGACGCCGAAGCCTGCGCAACATGCTGCAACTTATCCCCCGGAGCCGTTCCCAGGACTTCCTGTAGGGGGTCGAAGGGCATTCCCCTCACTTACCGTGTCAGCCCCCAACAGCTCCCAAATGTACAATCCGTTGCAGAACCGGCGGGATCACGGAGACCTCGCCGATCATCACCTCCTCGACCACTTCGACGACTTCGACGGGTTGACCTGTCACTGCATCACGACCCGAATCAGGGATGCGGCAAGGTCTTCAGGGGGGCGAAAACGCGCCTCCACAGGCCGAAATGCTCGACGTCACGCACCCCCACCTCAAGCGCACTTTTTGTCCGCTTTTGTCATCGGGCCGCCGATTTGGGCCGCGTCATGCACCCCCACCTCAAGCCCCTTTTTGTCATCGGAGACCGAACTGGGGACTTTCATCAAAGTGTTCACTGATTATTCCGATAGGGAGCCGATTTTCGCCTGTTTCAGCTTTGCCGGGACCCGTCTGATGCATCACCAGCAAAACTCAAACTCCTGTACAGAGCCTGTCTCAGAAGTCGGGGACTGGCGAGTGAGAGGATGTGCGATGTACTTTAGGAGGCGAGCCCGATAGAGGATGGAAGACGATGCCCCTTCGAGACATGGCCCGAGAGCAGGCGTGGCTGTTGCCGCCGTCTCTCGATGAGCTGTTGCCGTTGGATCACCCGGCACGGTTTGTCGCTGAGTTTGTTGACGCCCTGGACAAGGAAGGCTGGGCGGAATTAGGTGTGGAGATAGAAGGAGATCCGCTGGGAGCGCCAGCCTATCATCCCAGTGCCCTGCTGAGCGTGTGGCTGTACGGCTTCATGACCGGAGTGCGCTCGTGTCGGAAGCTGGAGACGGCCTGCCGGGACCAGATACCGTATCTGTGGCTGACGGGATGGCAGCATCCCGATCACAACACTCTGTGGCGGTTCTACAAGGCACACCGGGAGGCTATGAGGGAGTTGTTCAAGCGCACGGTGCGGACGGCTGTGGCGATGAAGTTGGTTGATCTGGCGGTGCAGGCGGTGGACGGGTCGAAGGTGGCGGCCAACGCCACAAGGGACAGGACATACGACGCCAAAAGGGGAAAGCGCTTGCTCGACCGTCTGGAGAAGGCGATAGCCGACCTTGAGGCTCAGAACGAGGCGGGAGAGGATGCCCCCGCCGCCCATCTGCCGGAGCAGTTGACCGACAAGAGAGCCCTGAGGGAACAGGTGAAGCAGGCGATGGACGACCTGGCTAGTCAGGAGAGTCTCAAGCACATCAACCTGACCGACAAAGATGCCCGGTTGATGAAGACGCGGCAGGGCATCGTACCCAGCTACAACGGCCAGGCAATGGTCTCACCCGTCACGGCGGAAGGAGAAGTGACTGGGATGTTGATTACTGCGGTCGGCCTCGTAGATGAACCGACCGACTACACATCGTTTACCCCGATGCTGGAGCAGGCCGAGGAGACTACGGGGTCCAAAGCGCTTATGACTTTGGCTGACGCCGGATACTACTCGGGAAGCAACCTGGAGAAGTGTGCAGGTAGGGGACAGGAGGTGACCATGCCGGAGTCATTGCCTTCCCCGGGACTTCCGTACCACAAGGATCGGTTCATCTATGACGAGCAGAGGGACAGCTTCACGTGTCCCAAGGGCCAGACCCTCCATTTCGAGCGAATTCAACGGTCTGCCAAGAAGGACGGAGTGAGGAATAAGGTATACCGAGCACACTGGAAGGTCTGCCGTTCCTGCCCTGCCTTCGGGGTATGTACCAAGTCCGAACGGGGTCGCGCTATAGCGGTAGGAAGGTACGATGCAAGTCTGCGCAGTCACCGTGCTTGGATGTCAACCGACACAGCGAAAGAAGTCTACAAGCTGAGAAAGCACCTGGTGGAGCCGGTCTTCGGGATCATCAAGGAGCAACTGAGAGCGCGGAGGTTCCTGCTGCGGGGTCTGGCCAACGTATCGGCTGAGTGGACGATGTTGGCCACAGCCTTCAACCTCCGCATCCTCTGGAAGGCGTGGCGCTCCCGACGCCTTCCGTTCCCGGAAGTCGGTCTCCAACCTCAACTAGCATCCTGACTCCCGCGGGGCAACCTGCGCCATCTCCTACTCCACTTCCCCACTGACGAACCGCCCAAAGTCGGCGAATTCTTCCCACCTATCCTGAGCCTCCCGCTCTCTAAGTCTGATTCTGAGACGGGCTCTACACCCCCCGCACCGCGCCGACGGCCTCGATTTTCGAAGACCCTGGAAGGGGTCCCCATGCGCACCCCCGCCTCGGAGGGTCTGGCAGCCGCCGTCAGAGCGTCCACCATCTTCACCACGCTACGGGGTCCCATGCGCCCAACATCGTCGCTCACGTCGTCCTGCTCAACCGGCTAGCCACGGGCAAATGATCAGAAACCGTAGGCCACATATTCAGGCGGAGCGACGTCCTGTGCGCCAGCCTGACGATCACCCCTGCGTCCTGGCTGACGCCTGCCGCATCCTGCTTCGCCTGCTCACCCGTCCCGACGGCAGCCCTCCCGTCACCCTGCAAAGTCCAACTTTCAGCTATGGGCTTTCCAACTCGGACCCCGGGTCGGGCACTCGCATAAACGCAACTCTCAGCTACGGTCCATGCAAGTCCAGACCGGAACGTGCCCGCAAGTCGAACTGTTCAACGTTCACGGCCTGTAGGGGCAGATTCCCCCCTGCGTTAGCTACGAAATGACCCGACTTAGATTTTTCCAACTAACCCCATTTCCCTGTACACCCCGGCGACATCACGAACGTACTTACCGACCCGAGGCCCTACATGGACTCTCATGTGAGCGCCCTCACAGGTAGTTACGCCCGGCTTGTCGACCGCTCAGACTGGACGACACACACCAGGCCCATGAAACGTCCAGGGATGGAATGACCGAGATGAGAAGCGCCGACGAGAGAAGTCAATCGACTGATCGCCGATCTACGGCGTACTCCGCTGAGCAGCATAAGACGGTGCGGCGCGGGCTGCGCATCCTCGCCCGAATGATCGCTCGTACCCATCTGCGGCGTCAGGCGTCCCGGTCCCGGTCTGCACCCAGGTTGACAACTGAGGACGAGGACTGAGAGGCCGACCGGCGCGGATTCATGCTTCAACCCACAACGGCTGCACGCCCGCGAACTCCACCGGGACTTTGTCCACTTCCGTACTTGAGACTGTCCACTCTCGCCCGACTCGCTCACCGGCGTTTTGTCCACTCTGATAGCTGAGTCTGTCCGGTAGGGGTGGAAGGGGCACCGGAATCGAATTGCTTTCTCCAATGCGACAGACGCCCCCGTGCAACTCGACTTCAGCTACAACATTGCTCGATTGCCTCTTGGCTGCCTTGTCACGATTGCTGTACACGGGTGCGACCTCATCGACAACCCCGCGAATCGTGCGCCTTCCAAGGGGGGACTGCGCACAAGCCTAGAGCGATAGATGGCTTGACAGGAGCTTGCCTATCGCTGCATTATTCTGGTAAGACTCACTAACAAGAAGTGGGGCCATGTCGCGCACCGTCAAGACCATCACCTCCTCGCCGCCGCATATGGCGGCTGGTGGCGTGAGCAGCGGGCCGCGGGAGTCCCGGCGCGATGGCTTTACGTGAGTTGGCTGCGTGAACGAAAGGAGCAGGATCTCATGACGATGACTTTGCGAGGAGTTGGCGGCCTTATGATGGCGTACTCGGCGGTGTACTTGGCCCAGTACCTGTTCAGCGCGCTCTACGAGAACCCACAGCGCGTGTGGGACGTGATGAACATCGTTTCGGGGCTTGCTATCCTCGTCGCTCTTGGGGTGAACTTCGGGCAGGTGCGCTCGCAGTCCGGCGATGAACCCCTTACTCCGGCTCGGCTTGGCGCCCACGTACTTGTCTACTCCAACGCCGCCCTCGCCATCTGGTTCTTTCACAACTGGATCAGACTATTGACTCTGGAGCAAGGCGAGTACACCAGCGTGCACCATGAGGTGGTCTGGCAACTCATCGCCATGATGATCCCCCTGGTGCTCGCTACCACGGGATGGAGGCTCTGGCGAGGGAGTTCCCGCCAGCCATGACACGCGAGGGTCCGAGTGGATGCTTGTCTCTGCCTAGAACCAGCCAGTCGTTCGATGGTAGGGGGAAAGGCAGTCGGCAGAGGAAGTCCGGCGGCGGCCGGTATGCCGGTAAGAATCGCTAACAGGAGGCGCTCATGTCGCGAACGACGAAGACCATCACCTTCTCCCTGCCGCCGGACATGGCGGACCGGGTGGACGCAGTGATGAAGCAGCAGGGACGGTCCAGGAGCGAGTTCCTCCGGGAGGCGCTGCTGCGCTACATCGAGGAGCTGGAGTGGAGACAGCTTCTCCAGTACGGAGAGGAGAAGGCCAGGGAGAAGGGCATCGGCCCTGAGGACGTGGCCGATCTGGTCGAAGAGTACCGGGCCGAGATCGGCTCGGCCCGTGCATGAGGGTCGTCCTCGACACCAACGTCATCGTCTCCGGCCTGAACTTCCCCGGCAACGAGCGGCTGGTGCTCGAACTGGCCGTCAGGGGAAGGTTTGAGCTCTACCTGTCCACATTCATCCTGGAGGAGGCCGCTGGGGTGCTTGTGCGCAAGTTCGACTGGGACGAGGAGCGTTCCTCCGAGGCCCTCAGGGCGTTAGGGAACGCGGCCACCGTCATCTACCCTCGCAGGCTCCCGGAGGTAGTCGAGGCCGACCACGCCGACAACCGCATCCTGGAGTGTGCGGTGGAGGCTTCCGCCGACTACCTGGTCACTGGAGACCGGCGGCATCTGCTGCCGCTTGAGGAGCACCGGGGTGTGAGAATCCTCAACGCTCCCCGGTTCCTGTCGGCGCTGGAGGGGTGACTAGCTAGTTACGATGATTGACAATGACCTGCTATATCCGTCATGATACTGAGTAAGACTCAGTAGGTTCACGAAGAGGAGGACAGCATGAAGAAGAAGCACCTACAGCCCCTGACGCCGGCTGCGCTCTACGCCAGGGTGTCCAGCGACCGCCAGGACGTGGACCTGTCCGTATCCGCCCAGCTGCGGGCGCTCAAGGAGTATGCCAGGGCCAACGGCTACTCCGTCGCCAGGGAGTACGTGGACGAGGCCGAGAGCGGCAGGGTCGCCGACCGGCCCCAATTCCGGGAGATGATCGAGGAGGGCAGCAAGTCCAAGGCCCCCTTCGAGGTCATCCTCGTCTGGAAATTCAGTAGGTTCACCAGGAAGCGGGAGCACGCCGTGGCCTTCAAGTCACAGCTTCGGCGCAAGGGCATCCGGGTGATCTCCATCACCGAGCAGGCCGACGACACCGTCACCGGCAGGCTGCTGGAGGGCATCATCGAGTCGGTCGATGAGTTCTATTCGGAAAGTTTAGCCGAGGAGGTTGTCCGGGGGATGCGGGAGGCGGCGTCGAGAGGCTTCTTCCTGGGCTCCCAGGCCCCCTTCGGCTACCGGAAGATGAAGGTGCAGGACGGGGTGAAGGAGCGCCCCACCCTGGAGGTTGACCCGGCCACCGCTCCCGTGGTGAAGGAGCTATTCGAGAAGTCTTTGAGCGGCTACGGCCTCATGGAGCTGTGCAAGGAGTTGAACGACCGGGGCGTCACCAACCGTGGGAAGCGGTGGTACAAGGGCGGACTCCACTACGTGCTGAGGAACGAAGCCTATACGGGAACGGCCGTGTGGGGGCGAAAAGGCAAGAACGAGAAGGCCCAGGACCCGGTGCGTGTCGAGGGAGCGTGGCCCGCCCTGGTGTCGAGAGAGCTGTTCGACGAGGTGCAGCAGGCGATGAGCGAGCGAGCGCCGAAGGTGCAGAGGCCCGCGAGGGTGGGAAGTCCCTATCTGTTGAGCGGGCTGCTGAAGTGCGGTGTGTGCGGCAGGCCCTACTCGGCCCAGGGAGCCAAGAGCGGCCAGTTCGCCTACTACATCTGCGGGACGCTGTTCAGGGAAGGAGCGGGGACGTGCAGCGCCCGTTACCTGAACGCTTCCAGGGTGGAGGACTTCGTGGTGGAGAAGATACGGGAGCGCATCCTCACGGAGGAGACCATAGTGGAGCTGGTGCAGCTGGTGGCGGAGGAGATAGACGCGATGGCGGGTGAGCTGTCCGGCAGGCTGGAGTCGGTGGAGGCGGAGCTGTCGGACGTGCAGAGGCGTCTGGGGAAGCTCTACGAGGCCATCGAGACCAGCGACCTTACCCTTGAGGTGCTGTCGCCTCGCATCATGTCACTGAGGCACCGCGAGGAGCAGTTGGAGGCTGCGCGGGAGGACGCCGAGACCCAGCTTGAGCAGCGGCGGGTCGATCTGCCCGAGGCCGAGGAGATAGCGCGGTATGTGGCGGACTTCCGGGACTTCCTGAAGGAGGGGACGATACCGGAGCGCAAGGCCCTCATCCGCAACTTCGTGGAGGCTATCGAGGTCACCACCGCTTACGGTAGATACCGCCATCTTCGAGATGTCGCTTGGCAGCCTGTCGGCGCACCAAGGACTTGCGATACCTGTAGTGTGACGCCTAGTGACGGGGAAGCGTGAGCGCTGGTCACTGGAGGTCTACTCTCCTCGCGTCTCCCCATCCGCCATGCGATAGCCTGTCAATAGCCGACGCGAGGCTTGTAGCAACTTGCGTCGGGCTGACCGCATCCTAATCCCGCTTCCGCCCCGTCCTCATCAGGTCAGCGCTGACACACCCGTGCATTCCCGGCCCTAGTCTGCCCCATATCCTACTTGAGGCACTTAAGGACCCGCTCGGGAACGGGGCTGCTATCAGGACGTTATTGAAGCACTGGAGGTATGTCGGCGTTGCAGTCGGTCGTCGCGCTGGGCCTGCTCTTGGTGGCGTTTCTCACATTCCCGGACCGCAACGCGCTGGTTGCCAAGGGGCCCATGAACACTGGCCACGAGGGATTGGGCTGCCAGGAATGCCACTCAGCCGTAGCGGGCACCGCCGCGCAGCAACTGAACTCCAACGTCTACGACTGGCTGGGCCTGCGGGAGTCCACCATCGGTTTTGGCTCCGAGGATGTCGGTAACGCAGCCTGTCTGGACTGCCACGAGAGGCCTGACGACCGGCACCCGATCTCCCGCTTCCTCGAGCCGCGCTTCGCCGATGCACGGGAGCACATCGAGGCCCACATGTGCGTCGCCTGCCACACCGAGCACCAAGGGGTGCGGGTGACTCAGCCCACCATCGGTTTCTGCACCCACTGCCACCAGGACACCTCGTTGGAGGACGACCCTATCACCCCCACGCACGCCGGGCCGCTTCCGGCGCTCTTCCTGCGGGAGACTGCCAAGGGTCTCTGTCGTAGTCCGGTTCCCCTGTATCTATTCCTCGGCTCGGACTTCCCGATCAATGACGCCAACAAGTTCACCGGCTTGCAGACAGAGCACTTTCAAGTCATCAGGCGCACCGGCGAGCCGCAGTTCTTCCTGGACCCGGATATCGGCTTTCAGACCGCCATGTTCTCGGACATCGCCTCGGCGGAGGCGTGCGTGGTCTGCCACAACAGCGACCCGAACTCGCCCAAGACCGACTGGCAGGTGGGTGACGTCATGGGTGCGACCACCTGGTCATACCCGGAGGACGAAATCAGCATCAGCGAGGCGCTGAGCCTGGTGCAAGCCCTGCGCCGGAGCGTCCGTGAAGCCTATGTGCACTACCCGGAGAAGGTTGCCACCTTTGCCGACCCTCCACCTGTGGGAGACCTGTGGCCCGCAGAAGACTATTTCCTTCCATCGGCAGATGTCTTCATGGCGGAGGTGGAGGAGAGGACGTCGGCCCAGACCCTTCGCTTGCTGCTGGAGGCGCAAGACATGGGGGAGGAGCTTCGGAGCGATGACAACGGGGCGAATCCGTGGATGAATCTCTGGGGGAAACTGCCGGCAGCGCCGCGAGCCGGGGAAGACCCGTTCGTGCTGGCCGTCACCGTGAAGATGGCGTCGCCGACACCGGCCCAACCAAGTGGCCCGAAATCGCATTCTTGCCGCTGGGTAGTGGATCTTGGACTCATTCTCGTTGCATTTAGGGTAGCCCCCCCCCCCCCCCCCGCATAGTAAAATGAGTATGGGTAACTATATGGTGAAACGCTCCATAGACTGGGCACGGATTGCATCTATCGTAGAATTCAGCACACCGGCGGAAGCCTCGCGAGAGCGCCAAAGCCGGTCTGGATGGCACACGCATTGGCTGGGCCTGTTCCTGATCGTTGGCGCCACCCTTGTCGGCCTGTTCGCCAGTGACGTCTCGGCCCAGCAGGGCCCAGACCGTGTCCCAGTGACAGTATCCCCGACCAGCGTCACGATTCTAGAAGGCGGACCGGCCCAAGACATCACGCTAACGATACCGGCAAATTCCGGAACCCGAGAGCGCAAATTTTACTATACCTTTATTCCCTCGATCGACATCACCGAAACTTACGGGTCCGCTGGTATATATGGACAAGACTTCACGGCGAAGGTTGGGGGAAACACTGTCGTTCGGCAGGGGACTATAACGCTTAGCGGCAGTTCGGAAGAGGCTCGCACTGCAACCATATCCTTGGAGGCAATCTGGGATGGTATAGCGGAGAAGCCGGAAAGGTTCGCAATTGATTTCCAACCCTTCAACTTTTCGGATCCGGAAGTTAGTTTTCCCAACAACAAGATAACGGTCACTATCACCAACCGGCCGCTCCCCGTCAACGTGGCAAACGACCGAGGCAAGGAGGACTGGGACGACGGCGCCACAGAAGCTGCCAAGAAGGACGGCAAGGTCGTCTTTCGGGTTGAGTTGCCGACCGCGCCACAGGGCGCCGCTCAAACCGTCAACTACGCCATCACACCCGACGCCCCACCCGATTTCAGTAATGCCGCCAGCGCCGGCGACTACACGCCGCCCGCCGGCGGCGCATCGGGAACACTCTCCTTCCTGGACACCAAGGTACAGGAGATTGTTGTCACCCCGGTCGACGACAATCTCGTTGAGGGGGTGGAGGCTTTTACCCTGACCCTCAGCAATCCATCCGGCAACTTGGAGTTTCCCGACCAGGACGGCGACGGAACTCCGGATACAACCCTCAAGGCCTACGGCTTCATCGAAAGCGAAGACACCGTCGACGTCACGATCCGCGGCGGCACGGTGGCGGAGGGTGAGGCTGCCCGGCTGCCCGTCACCCTGGCGCGGGCGCTGCGGCCCGGCGAGCATGCCAGCATCCTCGCCGAAGTCGTCGAGCCAACGGGCAGCCATTGCGCCGGCGGCGAAAAACAAGCGGTGGAGCACGTGGATTACCGGGCAGTGAATTCACAGCGCTTCACCTTTGGGCCAGGAGACCAGACCAGGCACTTCGAGGTCTATACCCGCCGGGATGTTCTGGATGAGAACGACGAATGCATCCTGGTGCTCTATGGCAATGCCGAAGGGTTGCGGGCGGTCGACGCCGACGGCGGCCAGCCCATAGTAGAGACCGACGCTGACGGCAATGAACATCGCTATTTCCTGAAGGAACTGACCATCACGGATGACGACGACCCGCCAATCGTGTCCGTGACCAGTTCGACGGTGAGGGAGCCCGACGAAGGGGAAACCGCCAAGCTCACCTACGTTGTCCGGCTGGACCGGTCCAGCGGCCGGACGGTCAAAGTGAACTACGCAAGAATCTCTCGGGCCGGAACCGGACTGCCTGACCAGGCCACATCGGGCACGGACTATGAGGCCCTGAGTTCCGGCACCCTCACCTTCCTGCCCGGCGAAACGCGAAAGAAGGTTGAGGTTACCGTCAAGGGCGATTACGAGAAAGAACCCGATGAAGTCGTGTGGATTAGCTTTACCAACGCGGTGAACGCCTGCTTCCGCGGCGTGCCTTCTTGCGGAGGCGGCGGCCTCATCTCTCGCGGCATCATCCTCAACGACGACGACCCGGTGGAACTGACGGTTGCCGTGGATGACGCCACGGTGCTGGAAGGAGTCTCGGCCGTGGTTCGTCTCACCCTCTCCAGGCCCGTGCCCTACGATCTGTCCGCCAACTTCAAGACCAAAGACATTACGGCGACGGGAGGGGTTGATTATCGAGACCTGAGCGGCACGGCCTTTTGGATCCATGTCCCGAAAGGCCAAACCACTGGTCGCAAGGCGATTGGAGTTCATGACGACGGGATAAGCGGCGAGGGTCTGGAAACCTTCACCCTGGAGTTTGAAGCCGGGGCCAGCCTTTTCTTGCTGGGCGTTGCGCCAGAAAATGAACGTGTCCGAAAACAACTGTTCGGGGTCAACTACGAGTATGCAGACCTGGCGGCCAGCGTCTCCATGCCCACCATCACCATCGTGGACCGGCCCGGCCTGTCGCTGACGGTCCTGGAAGACAAGGTCACCGAAGGGCAGCCGGCTCACGTGCGGGCCACCCTCAGCGATCCGTCGGCCACCGACGTCACTTTCACCTGGAAGACCCAGGACGGCGGCAACGGCGCCGACGACGCCCACACCGCCAAGGCAGGCAAGGACTACACGGCGCGGACCATGCAGTCCGCCACCATCCCCGCCGGTGAGACCAGTATCGACTTGCCCGCGGTGCAGACGCTGCAAGACACGATAGACGAGGGCGACCAGTACTTCACCGTGACGGTGGTCTCCGTTACCAGCGCCCTGCCCGACGACGCTGACGCGGTGGTGACCGTGCGTGACGACGACTCCCGGCCCTGGATGTCCATTGGCGACGCCGAGGCAGTGGAAGGCGGCAGCCTCGAATTCACCATCTCCCTGGACGCCGCCTCGGAGAGGCCGGTGTCGGTGATATGGGTGACGGAGGACGACACCGCCAGTGTCTTGGACAATGACTACGTGGGCGTTACGGCGCGGCAGACCGTCACCTTCGCGCCGGGCGAGCTGAGCAAGACCATCGTGGTGGATTCCCAGCCCGACATCGAGCCCGAGGTCGACGAGCAGTTCCGGATCCAGCTGGCCCACGCGCCCCATGCCAAGTTCCGGGACCCCACCGCCGTGGGCACCATCAAGAACGACGACACCATGCAGGTAGCCATCGCCGACGCCGCCCCGGTCACCGAGGGTCCCGGCGCCACGGCCGATTTCGTGATCAGCCTCAAGCCGGCCCAGACCTCGGCCGTGACCGTCCGGTGGGCAACGAGCGACGGGGCCTCGGGCCCACTCCATTCGGCCCGCAGCGGAGGCAACGGCAACCAGGGAGAGAATGACTTCACCGCCGCCAGCGGCTCCGTCACCTTCGCGGCCGGCGAAACCGAGAAGACGGTTTCGGTCACGGTCAATGACGACGATTTCATCGAGAACACCGAAGAGTTCCGGGTGACCATCAGCGGCGACGAAGCCAGCATCGACTTCAGCAACGTCGTCGGCTATGCCGAAATCGAGGACGACGACGCCCTGACCTGGGAGATCGTCGGCGTCCTCCCCGCGGCCCTTCCCGAGGGCACGACTGCCGACTGGGACGACGACACGATCTATCAGGTGAAGATCAGACGGACGGCGCATCCCGATGAAGTGAACTTTCCATGGGACGAGTTCGGATTTCAGGTGTGCGCCCTGACGCGTCCCAACCCCCGGAATTTCCCGGGAGGAGCGACGCCTCGGGGCCTGACTGTGGGCGCCGCCGGCAGCACGGATGTCTCAGTTGGCAAAATCGCCAACGGCGAGTTCCGGGCGAGTTTAGTGGAATGCCATGAGCGAACTCGCATTGGCGAGCTGGCGGAGATTCACACCGTACAATTTGGGGGAACACTCCGCGAGATTACGTTTGGTGTGCGGCCCCGCGGAGACAGTTTGGCAGAAGGCAACGAAACCCTGTCCCTGTGGCTCTATCCGTTCGTTGGGAGGGGGTGGAGCCTGTTCTCGCCTGACGCCCGGCTGGGGTTGGTGCTCACCACCACCATCATTGACGACGAGCGGCCCCAGGCGTCCGTGAGCGGCCCCGCCTCGGTGAACGAGGACGCCGGGCGCGCCCGGTTCACCGTCAGCCTTTCCAAGCCCCACACGCAGGCGCTGGAGGTCTTCGTCGACGTCAGGAACGGCACCGCAATCGCCGGAGAGGATTATCAGCCCGTCCGCGAAAAGATCACCTTCGCCCCCGGAGAAACGGCGCAGACGGTCGAAGTCGTCATATTCGAGGACGGCCGGAACGAGCCCGTGCCCGAGACCTTCACCGTTTTCCTGGAAGAGGCGTCCGCCGGGCTGAACATCCACCCCGTGGAAGGCGAGGCCACCGTCGAGATCAACGACTCCACCCAAACGGATCTTTACATCCCCGACCGGGTGGTGGACGAAGGGGAAACGGTTGACATCTTGTTCAATTCATCCAACCCGTTGACGCGTCTCGTAACGGGTCTGGTGTACCTGACAACTGCCGGGGTCAGCAATCCGGCAGCCGACGACGACGTGGACTACACCGGCTGGGAACGGGGCAGACGAATTACCGGATACGGGAGTTATCCGTCACGCACCGTTCTTATATTGTCGGGAACTCAATCCTGGAAATTGCCCGTCCCCACCACCGAGGACAGCCGCGTTGAAGCCGATGAAGACCTGGGGGTTTTGTTCAATATAGCTTCCGTCAATCCCCCGCAGCCTCGTTACAGGGGATATTTCCCCGTCGGTGGTAACCAATCGTACCGGATGCCCCGGATAACAATCCGGAACGATGACCTGGGTTCGGTGGCCGTCGGCGGTTACAGCGACGCGGAGCGACTGGAGGGTCTGGACTGGGAATCGCCCGTCCCAACGGTTTCCGGCGCTCCCCTGGGCCACGTGACCTGGACCCTGGAAGGGGACGACGACGCGCGCTTCACCATTGACGCGGACACCGGCGTCATCTCCCTGCCGGCCCAGGACTTCGATGACCCGAAGGACCAGAACACGGACAACGTGTACCAGGTAACCGCCCGGGCCACCGACGAAGACGGCAATAGCGATACCCAGGCCGTGCGGGTAACCGTCACCAGCTTCCCCATAGCGTCGGTGGCGGCCCCGGCGGCAGCGGTGGCCGAGGGCGACGACCCAACCAAGACGACTGCCCTGAACTTCCCGGTGAGCCTGTCGGCGGCCAGGAACAGCGACGCTACGCTAACCTACACCCTGGGCGGGACGGCCACAGGCGGGACGGCCGAGGAGGTCAGCGACTACACGACCCCGGACCCGCTGGAAGTCACCATCCCCGCCGGGTCTACCACGGCCAACATCGTCATCCCGGTCAAGGGCGACGTGGTGGACGAGGATGACGAGACGGTGACCGTTACCCTGACCGGGGCCGTCAACGCGGAGCTGTCCGCCACGGCCGCGGACCTGACGGCCACCGGCACCATCACCGACGACGATGCCCCGCCCACCCTGTCGGTGGCCGACGCCGAAGCGCCCGAGGGCAGCAAGGTGGCCTTCGAGGTGACCCTGAGCGCGGCCTCGGAGCAGGCGGTGACCTTCAAGTGGGGAACGTCCGACGACGCAACCGGGGCCAATCCGGCCACGGCGGGAACGGACTACACCGCGGTGACCACTTTGCAGACGGTGACGATCATGGCGGGGTCGACGACCGCGACTCTGGAGGTGGAGACCGCCCAGGACACGATGGACGAGGAGGACGAGACGTTCCTGGTGCGGCTGTCCTCGCCCACCGACGCCACCATCTCCGACGGCGAGGGCGAAGGCACCATCACCGACGGGTTCCAGATCACCGGAGACACCAGTTTCGAAGCGACCGAAAATGTTGCCTGGAGCAGTCCTGGCGACAGTTTCGTCATCTACGGCAATCCGCACGACGACGTCACCTGGACGCTTACCGGGGACGACGCCGACCTCTTCACCGTTGTCAGCATTTCATCAAGCCTTTCGGTACAGGCACAGATAGACCTGCCCGCCCAGGACTTTGAAGACCCCAAGGACAAGGACGGGGACAACGTTTACGAGGTCACGCTGGTGGCCACCGATACGAAGGGCCTGTCCGCTGCAACTGACGTGCAAGTCACGGTCACCAACGTAAGCATTGGCGGCGTTGTGTTTGACCCTCGCACGGCGGTCGATGAAGGGAATGCCGTCTCATTCACGGTGAGGGTCTTCTCGCTCATCGAAGATTCGACGCTGGAAAAAATCACCCTGGAATGGAACACGGCCGCGGACGCCGACGGCGACCATCCGGCGGACGCCGGCGACTATACCCCGGTGACAGTCCAGACCATTGGCTGGCCAGGCAGCAGGGGCTTAGAAGACGTCGTCGAAACGATCACCGTGCAGACCACCCAGGACGCGCTGGATGAGTTCGACGAGACCTTCCTGATCGAACTAAACGCCATTGCCAAGCATCCCGTTCATCCCCACGAAGTGGAATTCACCATTTTAGGCAATCGCGATGTCGTTAAGCTGGGTCCGAACGCCACGGCGAGCGTGACCGCGACTATCGTTGACAACGACGCCCCGCCCACCTTGTCGGTGGCCGACGCCGGCGCGTCCGAAGGGAGCAAGGCTGCCTTCACGGTGACGCTGTCGACGGTCTCCGCCAGGGACGTCACGTTCCAGTGGAAGACCGCCAACGACGCCGACGGAGCCAACCCGGCCGGGGCTACGGACTACACGGCGGTGACGGCCACGACGGCGACCATCGCGGCGGGGGACCGGACGGCGACCCTGGAGGTGCAGACCACCGGGGACGACGAAACCGAGCAGGACGAAACCTTCCTGGTGCAGCTCTCTTCTCCCACCAACGCGACCATTTTCGACGCCGAGGCGGTGGGCACCATCAGCGACAGATTTTCCCTGCGTGGAGCGGTAGAGCACCAAGTTGATGAGAATTTGGCGTGGCGCGACGAGTTCAGGGTTGAGGGCAGCCCGACCGGCGCAATCGCCTGGACGCTCGGCGGGGAGGATGCCGATCTCTTCACGGTGACTAACACGTCCACCGCCACCCCCGACGTGACCAAGGCCCAACTGTCCCTGGCCGCCCAGGACTTCGAAGACCCCAAGGACGAGGACGAGGACAACGTCTACGAGGTCACGCTGGTGGCGACCGACGAATCAGGCTTGGCCTCCAGACTGAACGTGAAGGTAACGGTAACCGACGTAATCAGGGCCAGTATTGTGCTTAACCCAGTCAAGCCGGTCGATGAAGGGGATGCCATCAAATTCCTTGTGCAGATTCAGCAGATAAAAGCGTTGGATGACACCGTCACCCTGGAATGGAACACCGCCACCGATCCCGACGGCGACCACCCGGCGGACGCCAACGACTTTACCGCAGTGACAAACGGGACCGTTACTTGGCCGGGAAACTACACTGGATTCGATGAAATCAACAAAACGATCATGGTACAGACCACCGAAGACAGAGTCGACGAGCACAACGAGACCTTCCTGATCGAGTTGAGAGCCAGTGTCCGAGGTTCTGTTCATTCCCAGGATCATCCCAACGAAGTGGCCTTTGTGTTGATCTCTGGAAACGATGACGGCATAGCTCGAGGTCCCAACGCCGCGGCGACCGCCACCGCGACCATCAAGGACGACGATGCGGCCACGGCGGTGGTCTCGGTGGGCGCGCCGGGGGCGGCGGTCATCGAGGGCGACGACCCAACCAAGACGACCGAAATGAGCTTCCCGGTGAGCCTGTCGGCGGCCTCGGGCAAGGTGGTGACCGTCACCTACACGCTGACCGGGACGGCGAGGGCGCCCGGCGACTACACGGAACCGGACCCGCTGAGCGTGAGCGTGCCGGCGGGGTCGACCACGGCCAAC
>CBDBQI010000007.1:0-716144 GCA_965209165.1 Dehalococcoidia bacterium | reverse complement strand
CCGATGCTCAAGACCCTCAAGCTCAGCGGCATGCTGGACACCCTGCCCGAGCGCATCGCCCTGGCTCGCAGGGACCAACTGGACTACGCCGCCTTCCTGGAGATCATCCTAGCCGACGAGGTCAGCCGAAGGGAGAACCGGCGCATCGAGACCCGTCTGAACCGTGCCGGCTTCGAAGAGACCTGCCGACTGGAAGACTTCGACTGGACATCCGAAATCACCCTGGACCGACGCCTCCTCGACGCCGCCTTCTCCCTGGACTTCATCCTCAGGCACGAGCACGTCCTGCTCATGGGACCGGCGGGCGTCGGCAAGAGCTTCCTGGCCCAGGCTCTCGGCTACGCCGCCGTCAGAGCCGGGTACTCCGTGCACTTCATCCACGCATACGACTTCTTCAAAGCCATGTCCCAGGCCAGGGTAGACAACTCGGTGGACAAAGCCTTCCGCTCCTTCCTCTCCCCAGACCTGCTCATCCTCGACGACCTGGGCCTGCACCGTCTCAACGCACAACAGTCATCGGACCTCTACCAGCTCATCGTCGGCAAGCATCGGGCCTCCAGCTTCGTCATAACATCCAACCGCGCCATCGAAGAGTGGCTCGGTCTCTTCAACGACCCCATCCTGGGCAACAGCGCCCTGGACCGCCTCGCCAACACCAGCTACCAGATCGTCATCGAGGGAACCAGCTACCGGGAGAGGCTCTCCCCTCACCGCGCCCTGCTGGGCAAGGTGGGCCAAAATCCTCAGCAAGAAGGGAGGTGATTGACTCCCAATAGCTTCCTGTCTAGAATCCAAATCATCGGCGTCCAGGGTGGCTCAAAGTTCGTGGGTAACCTGGCTCAAAGATGTTGGGTAACGACAAGATGGCTGTGAGATATGCTACGACATGCCGTTAGTTCTTGTAAGTTATGCTGTTGCAGGTACAAAGACTCAGCGACACGGAGGGCGCGGGCATCGTCCACACGGCCCAGGGAGCAGGCGGCCGTGGACTTCAAGCTCAGCAAGGAGCGGGGGCTGGAGGGCATCGCGTCGCTGGACGAGTTGAGCGGCTTCGTCGGTGGGATTGGCGTCAACGAGCCGATCTACGAGAGCCCGAAGGACAAGGGCGTCTTCTTCCGGCTCGAGGGGCTCGAGGGGTGGGGTACGGTGAGAAGTGGCTGGCTAGGGCCTGAGTTCGTCCAGGTGGCCCTTCCAGTGGAAGGCCGTCATCCGGAGGCGCTGTGAGGCCGGCCTCTCGGTCCCGTCCTGCAGGACGACGACGGTCACCTCGTGGTCGTCGAGCTTCCGCACGGCGGCGACCATCCTGGCTTGGAGATCCGCGAGGGTTTCGACTATGTCCGCGGTCGTGAGCCCGGCCGTGTCCGCGGCAGACCTGGCGTTCATCTCGTCGGTCGTCCCGGGTATGCGGAACGGCTCGCCGCCCGCGAGCACCGACTCCATGCCCTCCACGGAGGCCCGGTGCCAGAAGACCATGTGCCGCAGGACCCACTCGACGTCGGGCCGCGACCCATAGTCGACACTGGAGAAGTAGGCGAGGCCCTCGGCGACCGCCTGCTCGACTTCCTCGATCAGCCCTTCGATGCTAACGCGCTCTGTCATGTTGACGTATTCCGAGTCAAATGGCCCCCGATCGTTCCATCAACTCCTGTCTGCTTCCCGTGGAGATGTGAAGAGCGGCACTGCCAGGGCTCTATGCGGGCTGCTGAACGAGCTCCACCACGGTGGTGCGGACCTCGTTGTCGCGTATGTACTCGATGCTCACGCTGTCGCCCACGTCGTACGACCACAGCAGCTCCTGGTACGCGGCGCGGTCGGGCGTGGGTATCGCGTCGATCTTGGTAATGACGTCGCCGACCTCCATTCCCGAGCGGAAGGCCGGGCCGCCGCGGGCGACCGAGGTGATGATTACGCCTTCGCTCGTCGCCCTGATCCGGTAGCGGGCCGCGATGGCGGGCGTAAGGTCCCGCCCGTTCAGGCCGATGGTTGGGCGCACCACGAAGCCGTCCTCTATCAGGAGGTCGATGATAGGGGTAGCGACCGATGAGTTGATCGCGAAGCTGATGCCCTCGGCCTGCCTCAATGTCGCCTGGTTGACCCCCACGACCTCGCCATCCATGTTCACCAGGGGGCCGCCGCTGTTGCCTACGTTCACCGCTGCGTCGGTCTGGATCAGGTCATAGAACGCGCCGCTCCTGGTCTCGATCGAGCGGTCGAGGCCGCTGACGATGCCCAGCGTTACCGTCGGCCCGCCTTTCAACGCCAGGGCGTTGCCCATAGCCATCACCCAGTCGCCCACGTTCGGCGCCTCCGACGCCATCTTTGCGGTTGGGAGCCCAACGGCATCGATCTTCAGCACGGCCAGATCGGTGCCCGCATCCCTGCCAACCATCTCCGCGTCGTAGCTGCGGCCGCTGGGCAGGTGGACCTTCACGTTGTCAGCGCCCTGCACGACGTGCCAGTTTGTGACCACGTAACCGTCGGGCCGGATGACGAAGCCGGAGCCCGCTCCGTCGGAGTCGAAGTTGTTGAAGAAGCCAGGCACATCTTCCTCCGTGGTGATGGAGGCGACCCACGGCGTCGCCGCCCTGACCAGCTCGGCGACCGAGTGCGCTCCCAGGCCGGGCCCGAGATCGTACTGGACTGCGGGCTGCGCGGCGGGCGGGGACGTGGGTTCAGGCGTGGGGTCCGGCGCAGGCGTGGGCGTAACCACGACGGTGACCACGAGCGGAGGAGGAGGCGCGGTCGGCTCAGGACCAGGGCCCTCCGACGACCCGCACGCGACAGCGGCCAGGAGCAGTGGGATCAGCGTCGCCGACAGGAGCACTTTCATCGATTCACAACGCCCGGGACGGCTCGACTACCCGGAGACGCACCCTCGAGAACCCCGTCCACAGCACCTTGGGATCGTGCCTGTGGTTCCCGATGTTGGCGGCATACTGGGAGTAGCTTGCGGTCATGAGGGCTCCGAACAGCAGGATGATTGCGGACATGTAGGCCCAGGTTAGAAGGGCCATGATGTAGCCGACCGAGCCATAGATCACGTTGTATGCGAGCGGGAACGCCGAGAAGTACCAAACGAGGGCCTCGCTCACACCCGTCAGCGCCACGGCGGCTAGCAGGGCTCCCGGCCACACCTGGGCCATCCTCACCTCTGTGTTCGGGAGGTAGCGGTAGAGCACGGCACAGATGCAGAACGCAGATACGAGGAATATCAGGGCCGGCGTCAGGGCCCAGACGAAATTGGTCAGGTAGACGGTCTCGGGCGCCAGGAAGAGAATGATCTCGCGCACCACGCCCAGTACGGGAGCGCTGAAGAGCGTAGCTATCAGCAGGAGTCCCGCGCCCATCACGAGGGCGAAGTCGATCATCCGCTCCTTGATGAAGGGCCGTGTTTGGCTGATCCCCCACGCGGCGTTGATTCCCTTCCTGATTGCCCCGAAGGCGGCGGTCGCCGCCGTGAAGAGTCCCAGTACGCTGGCCGCTCCCGTTATCGCCCTGGTCTCGACAACCTCATGCATCGTGTCGCTGATGAACTTGGTGGAGATGGGCAGGGTCTCGGCTAGCCGTACAGCCAGCTCCTCATGCTCCGCTTCCGGGCCCAGGACGAAGCCAAGCACGGAAATCATGGCGAGGAAGAGCGGGAAGAGCGCGAAGAGCATATAGAACGCGATCGCCCCGGCTATGTGGGAGCAGTTCCTCTGCAGGAAGACGTTTATCGAATCTATGATGAAGAGTACGAACCTGACGAATGCCATGTCTCCGCCATATTGCCGTATGGGGTTTTCTTCACGCCCCTAAGTCGAGGCTAACGAAGCCTCATGGACGATGTCAAGCCGACCGGCTGGGGCCCGGGAGGCCGGCGTCCCACGGCGCCGCGGCGGGACATTCCGCCGCCCCGCCGGGTGTGATACCGTATCGGGACGAACCGGCCAAGCCGCTACCGGGCCTGCTCCCACAAGGCCGGCTACGCCACCCTGGGAGCCCCGGCGCGGGCGCCCATCCAGGAGAGAGCCTATGACCACGCGAGAGGAAGTCCGAGAGCGCATGGCGGCCGACGGGGTGGAGTACATCCTCGTCCAGTTCGTCGACATGAATGGCTCGCCCAAGGTCAAGATGGTGCCGGCGTCGCACCTGGACGACGTGATCGATGAAGGGGCGGGGTTCGCGGGCGCGGCCGTCTGGGGACTGGGACAGGGGCCCCACTCCCACGACATGCTGGCCAGAGTCGACCTGGACAGCTACACGTTCGTCCCGTGGAGGGAGGGCGTGGCCAGGTTCGCGGGAGACCTGTTCGTGGACGACGAGGTCCACCCGTACTGCGCCAGGCAGAACCTGAAGCGGGTGCTCGGTGCATGCCGGGACGAGGGGTACACATTCCACGTCGGCATCGAGCCGGAGCACTTCCTGGTGACCCGCAAGGAGGACGGCTCGATAGAGGTCTGGGACCCCAGCGGCGTGGACACCCTGGCAAAGCCGTGCTACGACTTCAAGGGCATCTCCAACGTGATGGACTACCTGAAGGACGTGATGGACGGGATGGCCCGCGTTGGCTGGGACGCATACCAGTCGGACCACGAGGACGCCAACGGACAGTACGAGATCAACTTTGTGTACAGCGACGCGCTGACTACGGCGGACCGGTACACCTTCTTCAAGATGATGACGAGCCAGTACGCCCAGCGGTACGGCGCGATAGCGACGCACATGGCCAAGCCGTTCTCCGACCGGACGGGCAGCGGCGGGCACGTGCATTTCCACGTGGAGGACGCATCGACCGGCGAAAACCTCTTCCTGGACGAGGACGACAGGCAGGGCCTGGGCCTGTCGGAGTTCGCCTACCACTTCATAGGCGGGATCTTCGCCCACGCTCCGGCCCTGTGCGCCGTCACCTCTCCGACCGTGAACTGCTACAAGCGGCTCCAGATAGGCGCGGGCCTGTTCGGCACCCAGTCCGGGTACACGTGGACGCCGGCGTTCGTATCGTACGGCGACAACAACCGCACGCAGATGATCCGCACGGCGGGCCCCGGCCACCTGGAGGACCGCACGGTATCCGCCGCGTGCAACCCCTACCTGGCGTTCGCGGCGTACGTCTCGGCGGGGCTGGACGGCGTGCGGAACCGGATGGACCCGGGGGAGGCCAACTTCGGCAACATGTACTCCCTCAGCCTGGAGGAGATCGCGCGCAGGGGCATCCGCACCCTGCCGCAGAGCCTGAACGAGGCGATAGGGGAGCTCCGCGGGGACGTGGTGGTGCAGGAGGCGCTCGGGCCCATCTACGACGAGTTCGTCAGCATCAAGGAGGCGGAGTGGAACGAGTACCACAAGCAGGTCTCCCAGTGGGAGATCGACCGCTACCTGACGATGTTCTAATCGAGGAATCTTAGAATGAGGTTTGTCGTAACAATTGAGAGGGACGAAGACGGCATTTTCGTTGCCGAGTGCCCATCCATTCCGGGGTGCGTCAGCCAAGGCGAGACGCGAGAGGAAGCGATCGCAAACGTCCAAGATGCGATCCGCCAATGCCTTGAGGTGCGGGCCGAACGGGGAATGCCACTGACGGTCGCCACGTACGAGGTCGAGATTCCGGTCTGATGGCCGGTCTGCCGATCCTTAGCGGGCGAGAAGTCGCCAGAGTGTTCGAGAGACTGGGGTGGGAAGCCGCTCGGCAACGAGGTAGCCACATAATCATGGTCAAGACAGGACATCCGGCTACTCTTTCGGTGCCCGATCATCGTGAAGTTGCCAAGGGCACTCTGAGGAGCCTTATTCGACGAGCAGGAATCAGCCTGGATGACTTCGTCGACGCCAGGTAGCAGGGATCAGGTGCAGGGACATGGCATTCTTGGTTAAGTGCCCCAACTGCGGGGACCGCAACGTCTACGAGTTCAGGTTCGGCGGGGAGATCGTCCGCCGGCCTGAGCCGGGCGACGACACCGCCGTGTGGATGAAGTACTTCTACGCGCGCCGCAACACCGCGGGCGAGCAGAGGGAGTGGTGGTACCACAGCCTCGGGTGCCGCAGGTGGTTCGTTGCCGAGCGCGACACGAGGACGAACGCGATCGGCTCTACGAGATGGCCCGGGGAGGTCCAGGCTTAGTTGCCCATACCATCCGAACAAGGCCGCCTGCCAGCCGCGGCTCACCACCTCACAGATAGAGATCGCCCGGTCGTCTTCGAGTTCAACGGGCGGGAGTTCCAGGCCTACGAGGGCGACACGATAGCCTCGGCTCTCTACGGGGCCGGAGTCCGCATATTCTCCCGCAGCTTCAAGTACCACCGCTCACGCGGGCTGCTCTGCGTTGCCGGGGCCTGCCCGAACTGCCTGATGAGCGTCGACGGTGTCCCCAATGTTCGAGCCTGCACGACCCGCGTCGAGGCGGGGATGCGGGTGCGCCACCAGAACGCGTGGCCGTCGCAGGAGCGCGACCTACTCTCGATCCTCGACAGGTTCGGGAGGCTGATGCCGGTGGGCTTCTACTACAAGACGTTCCACACGCCAAAGCTCTTCTGGAAGGCTGCCAGGCCGATCATCCGTCAGGTCGCCGGTCTGGGCCGCGTCGGCCAGGACCCCGCGCCGGGGCCGCATCACCACGAGTTCCGTCACGCGGACGTCGCGGTGGTCGGCGGCGGACCGGCCGGCATGGCAGCCGCCCTCGCAGCCTCCGTGAGCTCCAGGGTCATGCTGGTCGACGATCAGCCGGGCCTCGGCGGCAGCCTGCGATACGACTCCCGGGAGAGCGTCCGCCTCCCAGGCAAGGGCGAAACATCGGCCCTCGACGCCGCGCGCAGGCTTGCCAAGGAGATCGAGGCCAGCGACCGCATCGAGGTCCTCTCGGACGCGACTGCCTTCGGCCTGTACGAGGGCCGTCTGCTGGGCGTTACGCAGGGCGACTCCATGATCAGGGTGAGAGCCGGGCGGGTCGTGATAGCCACGGGTGCGCACGAGACGCCGCTGGTATTCGACCGGAACGACATACCCGGTGTGATGCTCAGCACCGGGTTGCAGAGGCTGATCAATCTCTACGGCATCAGGCCCGGGACCACTGCGATGGTGGCGACGACGGGCGACCAGGGCTACTACGCGGCCCTCGACCTGCTGGACGCGGGAATGAGGATTGCGGTGCTGGCTGACAGCCGCCCAGCCTTCCCGGACCGGCTCGACGCCGCCCGCGAGCTCAGGAACTCCGGCGTGTTGGTCCTCCCGTCCCACACCATGGTCAGGGCCGAGGGTGTGAAGAAGGTCGTCGGGGGCGTCGTTTCGAGACTACAGGACGGCCGCACCACAACCGAGGAGCGCCAGTTCGACGCCGACATCATCGCCATGTCGGGCGGCTTCGAGCCCGCGTCCGCCCTCCTCCAGCAGTCCGGCGCAAGGCTGGCATACGACGAGGCCTCCGGGGAGACGCGGCCGTCCGATCTGCCAGAGGGTGTGTTCGCTGCGGGCGCCGCTGCGGGCGCTCGGAGCCTGGAAGAGGCGGTGCTGCAGGGCCGTCTCGCCGGCGCCGCTAACTCCACCGCCGAGCTGACAACGAGTGTCCAGGCCGCTAGCGCGGAGGCTGCAGCCGACTCAGTCGAGTCCAGGCCGCCTTACCGGGGGATACAGGGCTCCAAGCAGATCGTCTGCTTCTGCGAAGACGTTACATCGAAGGACATCGCGACCGCCGTCGACGAGGGGTTCCGGGACATCCAGACGTTGAAGCGCTACAGCACGGTTACCATGGGCCCGTGCCAGGGGAAGATGTGCCACAGGAACCTCGTGGACATTGCCGCGGCGCACACGGACAGCTCGGCTGGCCAGCTGGGACCGACGACGGCCCGTCCCCCCGTGCAGCCCGTGAGCCTGGGCACGCTGGCCGGGCCGGCGCATATACCGGTCAAGCGCACGCCCCTGGACCGCCGGCACCGGGCGCTCGGCGCCGAGATGTTCGACTCGAACATGTGGCAGCGGCCGCGTCTCTACGGCGAAATGCGGGATGAGGCAATGGCCGTGCGTAACGCCGTCGGCATCATCGACGTGAGCACGCTCGGCAAGCTCGACGTGCGGGGCAGGGACGCGCCCGCCCTGCTCGACCGGCTCTACACCCACAGCTTCTCGACCCTGAGGAACGGGCGCGTCCGCTACGGGGTCCTGTGCGCCGACAACGGGACGATCATGGACGACGGCACGGTCACCCGGCTTGCAGAGGACCGGTACTTCGTCACGACCTCTACGGCCAGCGTCGAGGCCATCGAGGAGTGGTTCAAGTGGTGGATGGCGGGTGGCGACGCGTGCGCCTACGTCACCAACGTCACGTCGGGGTACGGGGTCATCAACGTTGCTGGTCCGCGGGCACGTGAGACGCTTGCCAAGCTGACGGACGTGGACCTGTCCCCGAAGGCTTTCCGCTACATGCGGGCGCGGGAGGGCAGCGTCGCCGGCGTGCCGACCCTGATACTCCGCATCGGCTTCGTGGGCGAGACGGGCTGGGAGCTGCACTTCCCCGCCGAGTATGGCGAGCACATGTGGGACGCCCTGATGGACGCGGGCAGCGAGTTCGGCATTTCGCCCTTCGGCACCGAGACGCAGCGGGTGCTCCGGCTGGAGAAGATGCACATCATCCCTAACCAGGACACGGACATGGTCAGCAACCCGATCGACGCCGGGATGAAGTGGGTCGTGCGAATGGACAAGGACGACTTCATCGGGCGCGGCGGGCTGGCGGCCGCCATGGAACGCCCGGCGAAGAGCCTCCTGGTCGGCTTCGTGATGCAGAACGGGGCGGTCCCGCACGACGGGGACGCCGTGGTTGCCGACATGGCCCCCGTAGGGCGCGTCACCAGCTCGAGGCTGAGCCCCACCATGGGCAAGGGCTTCGGGTACTGCTGGGTGCCCGCCGGCATGGCGGAGCAGGGAACGATCATACACATCCGCACCGACGGCGTCGTCTCACCCGCCGAGGTGCGCACCGAGCCCTTCTACGATCCCGAGAGCAAGAGGCTGAGGGAGTAGCGATGGCGGCAACCAGGCCCCTGGCGCTGAGCGCTCTCCATCACGTCCACCTCGCGCTCGGCGCGGAAATGGAGGAGAGCTACGGCTGGCTCAGGCCCGCCAGGTACACGTCGCCCGACGAGGAGGCCGACGCAGTGCGCGGAGGTGTGGGCCTGTGCGACACCAGCCCCGCCGGCAAGCTCCTGCTCCACGGCGAGGTCGACCGGTACATCATGGAGGGCTTGCAGCAGGGCGGGCCGGAGGAGCCGGGCGACGCTGGGCTGATGCAGTTCACCGAGGACTCAGGCATCGGCGACATCCTGGCCGCACGGCTGACCGCCGACGAAGCCCTGCTGATCACGGCGCCGAACCAGTCACCCATGGTGGCCGAGACGCTGGGCGACATGGCCGACGGGTGCGCTCACAGTGTGGATATTACCTCGGCCAGGACGGGCATATGCGTAGCGGGACCGGCAGCCCAACCCACCCTTGCGGCCGTGACCGAGATCGACACATCCCCCCACAGCTTCACCGACATGAACTGCGCCCAGGGGAGCATCTCGCAGGTCCACGCCACCCTCATCCGCCACGACATTGGCGATTTGCCGCGCTACTCCATCTACGTCGACCGCGCCTACGGCGAGTACATGTGGGAAACCCTGACCGAGGCTGGCAAACGCTACGGCATAACTCCCTTCGGCACGGACGCACTCAGCCGTCTCCAGCCAGGGAGCTTGCAGGGATAGCCATGGTATTCAGGAAGAACAGGATGTGGGGGCAGCACCCTCTGAAGGACTCGTACGATGTGGTGATCATCGGCGGGGGGGTGCACGGGCTGTCCACGGCATACTACCTGGGCCAGATGGGCATCACGGACGTGGCCGTTCTGGACAAGGACTACCTGGGCGGCGGCGCCAGCGCCCGGAGCACGGCCATCATCAGGTCGAACTACCTGACGGCAGAGGCCATACCCTTCTTCCGCGAGAGCCACAAGCTGTACCAGGGGCTGGCGAGCGAGCTGGGGTTCAACCTGCTGTTCGACGAGATGGGAAGGCTCGACATCGGCCACTCCGAGTCGTCCGTCTACTGGCTTCGGCTGCGGGCCGAGTTCAACCAGCTGCTCGGGGTCGACAGCCGCATCATCGGCCCGGCCGAGATCAAGGAGATCGTCCCCCCCATCGACCTGCGGGAGGGCAAGCCGCTGCCCATCATGGCCGCGCTCTACCACCCGCCGGCGGGCGTGGTGCGCCACGACGCGGTCGTATGGGGCATGGGCCGCGGCGCCGACCGGGCGGGGATCGAGCTGCACCCGTTCACAGAGGTCACCGGCATCACGCGCGAGAACGGGCGCGTCACCGGCGTCGAGACGCCGTCGGGTCGGATCGGGGCCGGAACGGTGGTGAGCGCCACGGCGGGCTGGACGTCGACGATCACGGCTATGGTCGACCTGGACGTCCCGATCGTGACCTTCCCCCTCCAGGCGTGCGTGACCGAGCCGGTCAAGCCCTACGTCCACACGACGATCTCGTCCGCCGACCTGCACGTCTACGTGTACCAGACCGACCGGGGCGAGCTGGTCATAGGCGGCCCGGTGGACCCGTACTCCACCTACAGCCAGAAGTCGACCCTAGACATGCTGCACGAGCTGGCGGCGAGCACACTGGAGCTCCTGCCCGAGCTCCGCGACATCAAGATCCTGCGGCAGTGGGCCGGCCTTTGCGACATGACGCCCGACTACGCGCCGATCATGGGCAAGGTGGACGGGCTCGACGGGTTCATACTGAACTGCGGCTGGGGCACGTGGGGCTTCAAGGCAGCCCCGGCCTCCGGCAAGACCACCGCCGAGCTAATAGCGACCGGTAAAACGCCGGAGCTGATCGAGAACTTCAGCCTGCACAGGTTCGACGACAACAGGCTCGTCAACGAACGCGCAGCCGCCATAGCAGCAGCGATCCACTAGCCCACCGGCGCCGGAAGTCCCCGGGAGAGACCCGGCTCAGATCAGGGCCCTGCCCCAGTCAGGCAGCTCCGTCTGACCCATGTCGTGTCCCAAGCGGGAGCGGACCGTGACGATCTCCCCGATGTGGATGTAGTGGTGCGCGGTGATCCGCATCAGGGCGTACCCAAGCCGGAGCCCGGTTTCCTTCAGTAGCTCTATGGAGCCGTCGTAGGGGATGACCCGGTCGAGGTCAGCCTCGTCGACGGTGTCCAGGAATCTCCTCGCCGCATCGCGCACTTCGCCCGCCGCGTTCAGGACAGTAGGCCAGTCCAACGCCTGCCCGCCGCCGCCCGCCCTGAACTCAGGCGAATCGATGACCGGATGGGGCGGCAGGCCCTGGAAGTTCACGTTGATCCACGAGTCGACCATGTGGGTGACGTGCCCCAGCGTCCAGGCGATGGCGCTGCTCCCATGCGAGCGCGTCGCGGCCTCCTCGGGAGCCAGCCCGTCTATCGCACGATAGAGGTCGGCCCATGACTCGTAGGTCAGCAGGACAAGCTTCGCGGTCAAATGCTGGGCCCGTCGGGTGCTTCGCCTCTTTGTGTACACATGGCCAGATAGTCATCAATGGAGAGTCGAAACTCCCTCGTGAGCTCATCCACGGAGGTCCCCTCGAAGAAGATCACGTCGCGTGTGTTCATCACACGCCCGTGGAAGACTCCCGCGCTGAAGTCGAACTCCACTTTGGCTCGATACCCCTTGTAGCTAACCATCTTCAAGCCTTTGAGATGCCATGATCATGTGACTGCCCGTATCTACGAGCCCAGGCCGTCTATTCAACTCCCGCTCTATGCGGACAACGGTAGACCAAGCCTGCCGGTCAGCGAGAACCTCGTCGATGGTCGTCGATCCCTCAAACGCCGCCACGTTGCTTCCGGCCAGCGCCAACGTCCGACAGCCGGGCAGCAACGATCGCAGCTCATCACTCGTATACAAGTGCATCGGTGGGTGTTCCATGTTCACTCTTGGCGAGGGGAACCCAGGGAGTTCGCCATCTTCAGCGACACGCCAGAGGTGCCACCCTTCAGGGTCTTTGAGGATAGGCATCGTTGGGCGGCGAACCAAGTTAGCCATCCCGCCATACCTGCTCATCACACTGATGAGGAGGGTACCTTCCGCCCGAACGACTCGCACGAGCTCGGAGGCGGCTCTGTCCCTCTCCTCGCACACGTATGAGAGAGCGCCGCCGTAGCAGATCACTACGTCGAAAGACCTATCAGGAAACAGCGAGAGGTCCGTGATGTCGCCGGCGACGAAGTCGTCAACCCTACTTAGCAGTCCCTTCTCTCGGATGTTCTCTTCCGCAAGCTGAAGCTGGCGCTCTGACAGGTCCAGAGCGGTGGCCGTCGCTCCCAGTTCTGCGATCGTGGCTGTAAACCTGCCTGGGCCGCAGCCGGCGTCGAGGACCCGATCGCCATCGTGGACATACCGCCGGATGAAGTCGTTGTGGACTATGGCCTGAAGACGACCGTACGCCGTGGCCTCGAGCCTATCCCACTCGAGAGTTCCATATGCGTCGTAGAAGTCTCTTGTGTGGCTGGAATCGTACATGCTCGATCCGAACATCGTAGCATGTAGAATCGGCACGCAGACCCCTGACACGAGGAACACACAATGACTCTTGGCGAACCCCTATCTGTCGCGCTGGTTGGCACCGGGAACCGGTCGCGGCTGGTCTACAGCCCGCTCTTCGAGGCGTTGAAGCCGTGGATGAAGCTGGTGGCCGTTTGCGACCCGGTACGCGAATCGACCGACGCCTTTGCGGAAGCGGCGGGCGTTCCCGCCTTCTACGACCTGGCGGACCTGGTCAGGGCCCGCCCCATGGAGGCGGCGCTGGTCGTCACGCCGGTCCCATCACACCACTCGATTGCGGTCTACCTCCTGTCCCACGGCATTCCGGTGAACGTCGAGACCAGCATGTGCAGCCTGCTCGTCCAAGCGCAGGAGATGGTAGCGGCCGCCCGCGACAACAACACCATCCTGCGCGTAGGCGAGAACTTCTTCCGATTCCCCTTCGACAGGATGATGCGCCTGTTAGCCGACGACGGGTTCGTCGGACCCATCGAGCGGCTCACCTGCTGGCACGACCACACCGGGTACCACAACAACTCCCGCTGGATATCGTTCTTCGGCGCGCATCCGGTTGCGGTGCAGGCCATATCCCACACTATGCCGGCCGCGGGTCACTACCAGCTGCCCCACCGCTACTACGAGACCGAGTCCTATCGCGCGCATTTCTTCTGGTTCCCCGGCGGCGCACTGGTGATCGACCACTCAGGGAACATGAAGAGCATGCTGGGGCGCTATCCGCGACCGGGATACACCGAGCTGGCCGGGGCTCGCGGGTCGATTGTCCAGCAGGCTCTGGAGAGGGGCATGGGGAAGGCAGAGGTCCGCTACTGCTCGGACGAGGCGCTCAGGCACGGCGCCGGCGTCGCCGACCATGTCTTTCCCATCGAGCACGTCAACGACGGCGACGACTGGCTCTCGTCACATGTCGACCTGCCCACCGGGCGGGTCGAGTACGTCAACCACCACCGACCGGGCCGGACGGCCTACAACACCCGGGAGTACTACGGCGCGGCGGTCATGGGGCATCTCGTGGACTTCGCCGAGACAGTCCGCGGGGTGCGCAGGTCCGAGTACACGGACCACGACGCGCTCATGGCGATGATGATGGAGGTCGCCACGCGCGAGTCGGCCCTCGACAACGGGCAGCGCCTGGACCTGCCCCTCGAAGGCGATCTCGAAAGCGAGGCGCTGCTGCGTGCAGAGCAGGAGCGGGAGTACGGCGTCGACCCCCTCGACATCGAGGCGATGATGTCGATCAAGTACCCCCAGCCGTAGCTGCAGGACAATTTCGTCTTGACTATGCCGTGAATGATCACGATACAGTTCGGCAATCCGTCATTGCTATAGGAGTGGGAGCCGCACACCGGAGTCGTCATACCGGCGAAAGCCGGTATCCAGTCCCCGGCCTTCGACGCAGACCGGGTGGCTATAGGTAGCCAGGCACTTCTCTTGAGAGGCGACAGCCCCACGGCGTCGCAGATCGCCTTGGCGCAGCCTCTCGACGGGTCCCTGAACCCTACTCGCGCCAGACCTGTCGCAGCAGGCGGAGCCAGTTGCCGCCGAGAATCTTCGACACGTCCTCGTCGGAGAAGCCGCGACCGAGTAGCTCCGTGGCTATGTTGGCCATCTTGTCGGGCGTCTCCAGCCCCTCGGGGTGGCCCGGCACGTCGGGGTACTCCAGCCGCCTGGGTAAGAACTTGGTGCCCTGCTGTGACATGAGCACGTCGAACCACTCGCTGGTCTGGTCCTGGGTGTAGTCGGTGCCGATGCCCACGTGATCGACCCCGACGCGCTCCACCATGTCCTCGATGGCGTCGCCGAAGTCGGCCAGCGTCGACTCCCAGCCCTTGCGCAGGAAGGGCGGCCAGGCCGTGGCGCCGACGACCCCGCCCTTCTCGGCGAGGAGCTTGAGTGCGTCGTCGGTCTTGTTGCGGCGGTTGTCGACGAATGAGCGGGCGTTGGCGTGGGTGCACGCGACCGGCACATCCGACAGCTCGATCGTGTCCAGCGTGGTCCGGTCGCCCACGTGGGACAGGTCGATCAGGATGCCGAGCCGGTTCATCTCCTTCACGGCGTCCACTCCGAAGTTGCTTAGCCCCTCGTCGTTGCGCTCCCAGCAGCCGTTGCCGAGCAGGTTACGCTCGTTGTAGGTCACCTGGATGACGCGCACGCCGAGCCTGTGGAAGAGCTCCAGCCTGTCCAGGTCGTTCTCGATGGGCGTGGCGTTCTGCCATCCGAAGATGACCCCCGTCCTGCCTGTCGCCTTCGCGTCCAGGATGTCCTGCACGGTGGTCACCTGAGACACGGTGTCCGAGCGCTCCCGGAACCGCCGCAGCCAGCCCTTGATGTTGTCCATCGTCTCGGCGTAGTGCTCCCACACCGCGATCGTCGCGTTGATGGCGGTGACATTCCCGTCGTGCAGGCTCTCGTACACCGCCGGGCTCTGCCAGTTGCTGACGTTCAGCCCATCAATGACGACGGAATCCTGGTATACGTCACCTACTTTGGATTCGGGGCTCATTTGTAGTCTCCTTCCCGCGACTATCAGGCGAACTGCCTAAGGGCTCTCTTGAAGTCTTCTACGAACGTGCCTAGCGAGGGAACGTTGGAGCATGCCCTGTAGATGTCCATCTCCGCGACTATGTCCTCCGCATACTCGATCCCGCCCAGCAGGGGCGCAACTTGTGCATCCTCCACAACCTCGGACAACTTACGTTTGAATCTATCGCGCCCGCACTTCGAGTCTGGAACGGCCGCTTGCGTGTCCGCCCTGAGAATACGCTGCAATGCCGCGGGATCCGACAAATACCAGCACTCAATGTGGGGTTCGGGAGTGCCGATTACGACATCCCCAGAATAGTGCGCATCCCAGACTAGCTCCTCGTATCTCCTCTTGACCTTCTCGACGCCCACACAGTCAGTGTCACGTACTACCGCAACGAGATCGAGCGGGTGATCAAGGGTGACGCTGTCGTCCAAGAACTGAGCGAACTGTTGATCCAAATGTGATGCCCCACCTCTTGCGTTTCGCACTTCCAATTGAACTGGGGCATCTGCCTCGTCAGCCAGCCGACTTATGAGTGCACTGATGAAACGCTCGTGGCCGACATCCTCCAGGAAGAGGGCGATTCGAATCCTATCCGCCAAGGTCCCCTCTCTCCAGAGCGTCCGCGAGTGCGCGCTCGGCCACCTGTTCTCCAAAGAGCATCTGGTAGTCAATCGGCTCAAACCTAGTCTGGCTATTCTCCTGCCTGCTGCCAATCAGTAACACATCGCTTTCGTAGTTGGTGGGTGTGTAGTTTGGGTGATTGAGGTAGTCGGGAAGCTTAGCCGAGTGTGTAGTTACGATTAGCTGCTTCTCAGACTGCCTGGCGGCATTGTCCAGAAGCCGTGCCACTACTTGGAGCCGGCGCGGATGTACACCGTTTTCTGGCTCCTCGAAGCCTATGGTGGTCGGAGGGCCACCAGGGGCAAGCATCGCCAGCATACCAAGTACCCTCAGCGTTCCGTCAGATATGACGCGCGAGGAGTAGACAGCGCCATTCTGTCTTAGGTCCAAGCGTACCAGGCCACCGCGAGATAGCGTGGCATCTATCTCCTCCGCCGCAGGCACGAGAGCATTCAGCGATCGCGACAGGTTCTCGAACTGCCTAGGGTTGCGAATCTTGAGGCTGTAGTAGTAACCCGCCAAGTCCCGGCCGTCGTACCCGAGCGTATCCACCTCTTTGAGTGGGCTCTCCAACCGCATTACAGACGGGTCAAAGTAATAGAACTTCCAGCGGCGCAGTTCCTCTCGGAACGCCGTGACGTGAGGGTAATGGGGCGGGTATAGGGATGTCGAAACGATGGTGTGGTCAAGTCCAAGGTCGTGATAGGTCGGATGTGCCTGACCTTCCATACGGAGCCTCAGTCTGTCATCGACTTTCTCCAAGAAAGGTTTCCTATTCTTCCGTTCAACCCCGTCCCTGCGAAGAGCCACTAGTTGCTCGTCCTTGACCCTAAGCATCCCCGAGGATGTCAGGAACTCGATTGTCAGGTCGTAACGCATGCGCCTCTCTATTACTCGCTTCGAGTCTCGATGATTGCGCCCGCCGGTCGGAAGCCCCTCACGCATGTCCCTAATCTGACGTTCTACGGCCGCCACCGTTGCGTCCGACAGATGGACATCCACGCCGAGCTTGAGCGTCAAGGCGTCCGCGCGCAACAGTTCGTCAAGCCCCCCGGGTGGTGTGAAAAACGCCTCTATCGGATTGCCGCGATGCTGATCGAATGCAGATCTGATGGTTCCACCAGCAACCATGCGGCTGAGCAATCCCAGCGCGTCCAGCAGGTTGCTTTTACCGGAGGCGTTCGGGCCTATAACCACCGTTAGCGGCCTAAGCTGGATGTCGACGTCCTTCAGGGACTTGTAGCCGTCGATTCGCACACGGGTGATCATCTGACACCTCCCATGCTGCGCACTACAGGTCGAGCAGGTTGCGGGCTATGATCATGCGCTGGATCTCCGTCGTGCCCTCGTAGATCTCCGTCACCCTGGAGTCACGGTACAGGCGCTCGGCGACGGTGGGGGCGAAGTAGCCAGTGCCGCCGTGTATCTGCACGGCCCTGTCCGCGGACCGCACCGCGAGCCTCGAGCCGAACAGCTTGGCCATCGACGCCTCGGTGACGAACGGCAATCCCTCGTCCCGCAGGGTGGCGGACCGCATGACGAGGCCCCGGGCCGCCTCGATGTCCGTGGCCATGTCCGCAAGCTGCCACTGCAGGCCCTGGAAGTCGACGAGCCGCTGCCCGAACGCCTCCCTGCCACGCGCGTACTCGACCGAGCAGTCGTACGCCGCCTGGGCGAGCCCGACGCACTGGGCCGCGATCCCGATGCGGCTGGAGTTCAGCACGTCCATGGTCTCCCTGAAGCCCTGCCCTTCGGCCCCGATCAGGTTCCCCGCGGGCACCGCGCAGTCCTCGAACACCAGCTCGGCGGTCGACGTGGCCCTCATGCCCAGCTTGCCGTGCTGGGGGATGATCGTGAAGCCGTCCGTGCCCCGTTCGACGACCAGCGCGTCGATTCCGCGCGTGCGCTGTTCCCTGTCGTGGGTGGCGAGGATGACGAAGGTCTCGGCCTCCTCGGCGTTGGTCGTAAACAGCTTGCTACCGTTCAGCACGTAGCGATCGCCCTGCCTCTCGACAGTAGTCCGCATCGCGGCTGAGTCGCTTCCCGACTGGGGCTCGGTGAGGGCGAACGCGCCGATCTTCTCGGCGCGGGCGAGGGGCGGCACCCACCTCTCCTTCTGCTCGGCAGTGCCGAATCGCAGGATGAAGTGGAGGCACAGGCCCAGGTGGGCGACGTAGATCACGCTCGTGGAGCCGCAACCCCGCGCTATCTCCTCGACCGCGATGGCGAGCTGGCGCGTAGTGCCCCCGCTGCCGCCGTACTCCTCGTCGACGGTCAGGCCGAACAGGCCCAGATCGGCCAGCTCGCGCACGTTGTCCCAGGGGAACTCGCCCCGCTCGTCGTAGTCGGGGGCGCGCGGAGCGAGGACCTCGTCCGCGAACTCGCGGACCATCGACTGGAGCAGCCGTTCGTCTTCGGATAGCAGCTCAGAGCTCATCGTGTCAGGCCAGCCTTCTGGTAGTCATGGACGCCGGTATTGTACTACCTCGCCCGGCGCATGGAAGCTGCGGCCGGCTGGCGCCCCTACTGCTCCATGTTGATGACGATATTGTCGGGGCCGCGGGCGAGGAACTGCTCCGAGGGCTCGTCGTATGGGTTCTCCTCGATGTGCCAGAGGTGGGCGGGCACGAAGAGGTAGTCGCCGGGACCGGCCTCGACCGACTGCTCGAAGTTCTCGCCATAGTGGACGCGCACGTGGCCCGATATGACGTACGCGGCGGTCTCGGCCTCGCCGTGCTGGTGGGGCGGGCCCTTGTGGTTGGGCTCGGAGGTGACGGTGCCGAACCATATCTTGCTTGCGCCGACGGAGGCCGCGTCTATGGCGGGGCGGCGCTCCATTCCGGGGGTCTGAGCCGTCTCGGTGGGGGGCCGGGTGCCGTGCACGACCGTCGGGACCTTGAGGTCAGTCTTCGTTGCCATTGTCTGGCCTCCTCAGTATCGTGCTGCGACGAAAGCTCTGCGGTGGCTGGGTCCGGCGTGACCCGCCGCTGTCCAGAAGCATAAGCTCCGGTTCCCTGCAAGTCTACAGGAACGGGCTGGAACACTGCGGGAACAGGGCGCGTTTCAAACCCGACCCTGGAGACCTTTGAACAACCGTCATGCCCGCGCCCATATAGGCGTCGTTCCTGCGGAGGCAGAGCCTGCCCCGTACCCGATACGGGGAACCCAGCAACTGTGTTTGAAGGTCAAGCATAACGAGGGTTCCACCGGGTGTTGTGCTTGACCATGGCGTTCAGGATGGTCAGCAGCTTGCGCATGCACGCTGTGAGTACCACCTTCTTCGGCTTGCCCGCCTCGACCAGGCGATCGTGGAACGCCCGCAGTACTGGGTTGTAGCGCACCGCGGTGAGCGTCGGCATATAGAGTGCGGCGCGGACGTTCGCTCTCCCTCCCCAGCAGGTGCGCGTGGCCCGCATCTGGCCGCTGTCGCGGGCAAGGGGAGCAACCCCGACCAGGGCGGCGATTTGTCGACGTGTGAGCGTGCCCAGTTCAGGCATCTCAGCCACCAGGGTGAAGGTCAGGGTAGGGCCGACGCCGGGGACACTGCGGAGCAGCTCCTCTGTCTCCCGCCAGACCGGACTCTCTCGTAGCCTCTTGCTCAGATCGGTATCGATCTCCTTCAGCTCCTGGTCTAACAGCGCCAGCACTCGGTCGATACGCACCTGGACCACGGGGAGGGCTTGCTGGCGGCGCACCTGCTCGGCGGTCCTCATCCGTACCACCTGCCTACGGCGTGTGACCAGAGCTTCGAGTTCGAGGGCATCCTGTGATGACACCGGCTGTGCCTCCACGTCGGCAACTTGGCCGAAGTGAGCAATCACCTCGGCGTCGATCCGGTCGGTCTTGGCCAGTTTGCCCAGTGAGCGGGCGAAGTCACGGACCTGTCGTGGGTTCACCACTGCGATTGGCAACCCGGCGGCCCCGAGGGCGGCGGCGACTAGTCGCTCGTACCCGCCCGATGCCTCCATGATCACGAGGTGGGGGCGCAACTGCCGCAGACGACGTGTAAGTGTGGCTACACCCGTCTCGTCTTGGGAGCCACGCCAGCCCTCACCACCCGGGCGCACCGCGACGTCGAACCAGTCCTTGGCAACATCGATCCCGACGAAGACTTCCTGAGCATCGGACATGTCATTCCTCCGTGGCCCATCCTTGCCGATGCGGGCTTGCACTTGCCCAGGCAACTGTTCGGGCTCTAGGATTAGATTTGGCGGGGCGACCAAGCTGGGTTGCGGTCTCTTTCACCAAGAGGAGGACGGTCTGCCCCGCCATCACCCTAAACATACAAGAGGAGTGGAAGGGCGGGGACCCATCCCCGGCGCGATGGCATTTCCCCTGCGGGATGCACAGGTTCCCGTTACGGCCATGGCGAAATATTCTGTATGCCGAGCTGGGGCCAGGCGGCGGGCGCGCCCGCCTTTGTGAGCCGCTCGTCGATGGGAAGACCCTCATCCCAGAGTCGCGCGAGGAAGCGCATACCATTGGTCTCGGTAGACTCCTCGGAGGCGAGCCAGACCGCTGGCGCCCCCATCACATCCGGCCTGATGAGGGACTCGCGGTCGTACACGACGTCCTGCGGAATGAGGTTGGTGTCGGTCGTGCCGCCGGGGACCAGGACATTGGCCGTAACCCCGGTCCCCTCCAGCTCCTGGGCCATGAGGGCGACGAAAGCCTCGTGGATAGCCTTGGACGGGCCGTAGGGGCACAGGCCGGCCCGATACATGGAGTCGACGCTGGTCGTGACTCCGATGATGCGGCCCCACCGCTGGGCGAGCATATGGCCGGCGGCCGCCCGCGACATGTAGAAGGCTCCGCTGGAGTTGACGGCGACTATCTTGCTCCAGGTCTCCGGCTCGATATCCCAGAACCTGGTGCCGCCATCGGAGCCGCGGGCCGACGGGTTCATGATCCCCGCGTTGTTGACGAGGATGTGAAGTCCACCGAGGCCGGCTATGGTCCCGCGAACGGCCTCCTCCGCGCTGCCGGGGTCCGAGACGTCGCATACGATGGGCACGGCGCAGTCGTCACCGCCGATGGAGCGGACCTCGTTGGCCGTCTGCTCCAGCCAGCCCTCGTCGAGGTCGAGCATTGCGACACGGGCGCCGGCCCGCACAAAGGCGAGTGACATGGCGCGGCCCAAGCCGGTGGGGCTTCCCGCGCCGGTTACGATGGCGACTTTCCCGGTCAGCGGCTTGTGCTGCATCTGCACTCCTCAGTTCAATAGCCTGTCCAGGGCAGGGCGCGAAGGGGAGCGTGGTGACCCGCCTCGGACTTGAACCGAGAACCTACTGATTAAGAGTCAGTTGCTCTGCCAAATTGAGCTAGCGGGCCGTTGGAGAGGGAGGCGGCCTCGTGCTTGGAGGCCATGTATCAGCTAGGCAATTGTAGGCGTGGCGCAGCGGCAGCGTCAAGGTATGCCGCCGGGGCCCGAGGGCGAACGATTGGGCATCGTCGGAGGCGTGCGCGGTCACCGAGATGAGTCGTGGACACCCTACCGGGGCGAGCCTATAATGGGTTTCCGGTACGGGCCCGGCCATGCGGATGGCAATGTCCGGCGCGAGAGGCAGGGTCCCGCGAGTCCCAAGCAGGAGGCCGCATGACTGCGAGCGAACTGCCCCACTCTGAAGTCCCAGTCGTTCCCGACCGCATTCTCCTGGGTCCGGGACCCAGCACGGCGCACCCCCGCGTGTTGCAGGCGATGATGGCGCCGATGATCGGGTACCTGGACCCTGACTTCATGAAGATCATGGACGAGCTGTCCGAGCTGCTGAGGCGCGTCTTCGAGACGGAGGACGGCCTGACGCTGTCGGTCTCGGGGACGGGGTCTGCAGGCATGGAGGTCGGGATCAACAGCCTGCTGGAGCCCGGCGACACGGTGATCATGTGCGTGTGCGGCTTCTTTGGGCACCGGATGGAGGACATGGCGGAGCGGATCGGCGCGAACGTGGTCGTCCTCGAGAGCGAGTGGGGCAAGCCGTTCCCGGCGGAGATACTGGAGGCGGAGCTGAAGAAGCACGAGCGGGTGAAGCTGGTCACCATCGTCCACGCGGAGACCTCGACGGGCGTACTGCAGCCGCTCCGGGAGGTAGCGGCGCTCGCGAATGAGTACGGCGCCATGTTCATGGTGGACGCGGTGACGTCGCTGGGCGGGAACAGGGTGGAGTTCGACGACGTGGGGATCGATTACTGCTACTCAGCATCGCAGAAGTGCCTGGCGACGCCTCCCGGCATGGCGCCCGTTGCCGTGAGCCAGCGGGCGCTGGAGGCAGTGAAGTCGCGAAAGCAGAAGCCGACTTCCTGGTACCTCGACCTGGGCCTGATCGCGAACTACTGGGGGCCGGAGCACGTCTATCACCACACTGCGCCGGTCAGCAACATAGTCGGCCTTCGGGAGGCGCTGCGCATCGTGCTGGAAGAGGGGCTCGACGAGCGGGCCGCTCGGCACAGCCGGAACGCCCAGGCGCTCAGAAAGGGCCTGCAGGCGCTGGGCCTGGAGCTGGTGGTGGACGAGGAGCACAGCCTGGACCAGATCACGCCCGTGTGGATACCGGAGGGCGTCGACGACCTGGAGGTCAGGCAGACCCTGCTCCGCAGGTACAAGATCGAGATCGGGCGCGGCCTCGGCGATTTCGCCGGAAAGGTGTGGCGCATCGGGCTGATGGGCGAATCGAGCAGGGCCCACAACGTGCTGGCCTTCCTATCGGCGATGGAGGAGATACTGCCGGGCGTGGGCTACGAGGTGGCCCAAGGGGCCGGAGTCGCCGCCGCCAGCAAGTCCCTCGCGACGGGGTGACATGAGGCACATACCGATCGTATTCCCGCTCTCCTTCGTGGTGCTGCTGGTCGTCATATTCTTCACGAGCGCCTTCGCGATCGCGGACGGGGCAGTCACACGAGAGGCAGACGCAACCCAGGCCGACGCGGAATACGAGTGGTACGAGTCGACGGCGATCTACGTCTGCCCGCTGCACTAGCGAGAATTGGGAAGGGCGTCACCCCGTAGGGGCGGGTTTCAAACCCGCCCTCGCCGTGCCTAGGGCAGGGCCGCCAACTAGATGGTACATTTGGGGTGAATGGAGAAAGGTCAAGTAGGATGACCCGATTCGAGGATAGGGTGGCGATAGTGACCGGAGCCGGCTCGGGCATTGGCCGGGGGATTGCGTCGCGGCTGGGCAGCGAAGGCGCGCGGATAGCGCTGGTCGATTTCGACAGCGAGCTTGCCGAGCAGGCCGCCGGGGCGCTGGCGGGCGCTGGCGTGGATGTCGTTTCGGTGATCGGCGACGTGGGGGAAGCCGAGACCGCGAAGCAGGCGGTCGACGAGGCGATGGGCAAGTGGGGCCGGGTCGACGTGCTGGTGAACAACGCGGGCATAGGCGGCGACGTGGGCAACATCTGGGAGCTGCCCGTCGAGGAGATGGACCGGGTGTACAGGACGAACCTGCGGGGCGTCTACCTGTTCACCCATTACGCCGTGCCGGCCATGCTCGAGAGGGACTACGGGCGCATCGTGAACATCGCGTCGATAGCTGGCAAGGAAGGGAACCCTCGCATGGTGCCCTACTCTGCCACCAAGGCGGCGGTAATCGGGCTGACCAAGTCGGTGGGCAAGGAGCTGGCCACTACGGGTGTCCGGGTGAACTGCGTGACGCCCGCAGTGGTGCGAACGCGGATCCTCGACCAGATCACCGACGAGCAGGTCAGCTACATGCTCGAGCGGATACCGATGGGTCGTACCGGCGACGTGAGTGAAGTTGCGGCGCTGGTGGCCTGGCTGTCGTCGGAGGAGTGCTCGTTCACGACCGGCGGCGTGTTCGACATAAGCGGCGGCCGCGCGACCTACTAGGGGTTCGAGTGATGTCACTCTATGGATATAGCCACCCGGCACTCCTCCACCGTCATACCGGCGAAAGCCGGTATCCAGTCCCAGTCCCGTTGATGCCAGCCAAGTGGCGTCTTCTCGCGCCAGGGTTCAATAAGCTCAGGACGGCAGCGTGGGTGAGCCGGGTTGTCTCGTAGTAGCCACCCATACCTGATGCGACCGCCACACCCATGATCGTCGACTCTCACGCCCATGCTTTCCCGCCGCTGGGCGGGCCCTCGGGGTTCTCGTCCCAGGCGCGTCATGCCAGCTACTCGCAGCACGCGCTGGCGCATCATCACCAGCCGGTGCGCCGCCTGGCCGACCACACGCAAATCGACCGGCAGACCCTGTGCAGCGGCGAGGACGTGACCATGGGCGGGCTGACGGACGTGGCCCTGCGCGGAGGGGGATACGGCCGGCTCGCGTGGACGGCGGACGGCGAGGAGTGCTACCTGCAGTACCTGCCGCCGACACTGGTCAACCTGGCAGCGCCGCCGGACCTGATGATCGCGCAGATGGATTACGTGGGCGTCGACAGGGCCGTGCTGCAGACGGGGCACCTGTACGGCAGGCTGAACGGGTACCTGGCGGACGCGGTGCGAAGGTACCCGGACAGGTTCTGGGGCCTGGCGATGATCGACGAGTGGCGGGCCGACTCGCCGTCGCAGCTGAGGACGCTGGAGAGGGCCATCGGCGACCTTGGTCTGCACGGGCTGTGGTTCCAGACGAGCGCGCTGGAGCAGCACGGACGGGCCGAGACGGTGGACGACGCGGCCTTCCAGCCGTTCTGGGACCACGTGCGCGACATGGGCATACCGGTGTACCTGAACGTGACGGCGGCCGGGCCGGGCCCGGAGCCGTATCTGCAGCACCTGGCAGCGCTGGCACGCTGGCTCGACAGGTACACGGACATCCCGGTCGTATACCCCCACGGCCTGTCGCTCTACAGGTTCATGCGGGACGGCGAGATCTCGATACCGGAGGAGGCGTGGCGGGCCATCGAAGCCCCCAACCTGATAGCCGAGATACTGATCCCGATATTCCAGGGCGCGATCTGGGAGTATCCCTACGTGGAGGCGCGGCCGTTCATCCGCGAGTACTACGAGCGTCTGGGGGCGGACAGGCTGGCGTGGGGGTCAGACATGCCGAACGTGGAGCGGCACTGCACCTACAGGCAGTCGCTCGACTACCTGTGGCTGCACTGCGACTTCATCCCGCCGCAGCACATGGCGAAGATCTGCGGCGGGAATATCGCCCGGCTATTCGAGGGCCGCTAGCCGCCCAGAAGGGGCTGTGCCAGGGGAATGTTCAGCGTAGCAATCGAAATCGGCGACTTGGGCGGGGACAACTTCGAAGAGATGGATGCCCTGGTGGACACGGGCGCTACCACGACCGTGATCCCCGGCTCCGCGCTGAGACGGCTCGGCATAGCTCCTACCAAGCGCGAGACGTTCGAGTATGCCGGTGGCGAGCGAGTCGAGCTTGACATGGCCGAGGCCAGGGCGCGTGTGGCGGGTCGAGAGACCACCACCTGGGTCATATTCGGGGAGGAGGGGACGGCGGCGCTGCTCGGCGCCTACACGCTGGAGGGCGTGTTCCTGGGAGTGGACCCCCACGGCCAGAAGCTCATCCCCGTGCAGGGACTGCTGAAGTAGCGACCACCAGCACCTCGTTAGTGGACGCGGTGTCAGTCAGTGCGGCTTGTCCCTCGGCGGGTAAGTTATAGCCACGCTCAATGTCAATCTCGATGAAGGCGGCGGCCACGCTTTCCAGTATGTCCAGTGTGCTTCGGGGGTGTCGCCCCAGGCCCTACATCCGGGAAGGGCGGGGATCTCGGCCATGTACTTGTCCTCGGTCTCCTCGGAGGGGTTCGTGCATGACGTATCGCAGCTTGTACTGTTTCATGGCATCATTCCTGTGAGCGGTTCCTGCGCTGGCATCGTCAAGAGTCACGCTCCACTTGGCAGAGGGCCTACAAGCCAACCTTTCTCCAACAGGATACTAACGGCTAGGCGGATCTGGCGCTCTGAGAACTGCTTCTTTCGCGGACCCCATGCATATGTGTAGCCAATGATCTCCCGCTCCGTCGCGGACGGATGTTCAGAGGCAACCCAATGGACGGTTGACAAGAGCTCGAGGCCGAACGACGACTCGAATCCTTCAATCAGTTCCGCCACCCTGTCGAACCGTGACAAGGTATCCACATGGTCTTCAAGAAAGGTGCGCGAATCCTCGAAGGCGCCAGGGACCAGCTCAAGCTCCTTGCCAGGCTCATCGTTCCCATCATCGTAGCCCGACAGGAGATGGCCCTCTACTGCCAGCAGCACATGCCGGAGGTTCTCGGCGTAGGGGCCATAGGGCCCCTTCTCGAACTTCAGCCTTAGCGGCTCGCCTGACTCCTGCATGAAGTACATTAGCTTGTGTACCTCCAGCAGTGTCACGAAAGGGTCGAGCAGGCCGCCGACATACCGGTGCATGAGTCCTACCAATGCTGCCCGGCCAGCCGTCATCTTCGGAACAGCGGTCGACCGGTTGGGCCGTCCGTCGACCGGCACGTCCCCCGGCTCGAACACGACAACCTTGACGTTGTCGACCTCACTCAGCGCGGCCTCAATGCGCGGGCGTATCTCTGCCCACTTCAATCCACCCAGGCCGCTACCTAGAGGAGGGATGGCTATGGAGCGTATGTTTCGGACCTCGACCTCTCTGACAAGGGCCCGTAGGCCTGCATCGATGTCCTCTACACGGCTCTTGCCACGCCAGTGGCGCTTGGTAGGGAAGTTGATGATGTAGAGAGGAGGAGACAACTGGCGTGTCTCAAACACGAACATGCGGCCCGGCTTGACCTCGTCGCGCTTGCAGGCGGCAGCGTAAGCTTCGAAGTTCTCAGGGAACGCGTTCTTGAACTGAAGTGCGATGCCCCGTCCCATGACCCCCACACAATTGACGCTATTGACCAGGGCTTCGACGTCTTCTCCAAGAATGTCTCCTGTCTTGTATTCGATCATGCCGTCCTCCGTCTGGTCAGTAATACCAACCCGGCTTGATCTCTACAGTGGGGCGATGGCCGGCCGCCTGCAACACCTGCAGCACTCTATCACGAATCCCAGCTGAGTATACGCCTATGCGCGAGACCAGCTCCCAGGGAAAGAAGTGCTCCAGCAAGAACTCTGCCTGCTTGCCACGCTTGCGGTCTCCCGACCAGTTGTTGGCTTCAATTGCATCCCAATCCAAGCTGCTCAGATCGTCAAGATTCGCATAGTCCTCGAAGTAGCGGGCCCCAGCGTTGGATGACGTGAAGGCCCAGCGTTGCTCGTGTCCATCCGCCCAAGTGACAGCTTGGCGAAGATCAGCCCCCAGATGCAGGATTGGCACCTGTCCGCCGCGATATGACAATTCGATATGGTTCGCCATCCATATCATGTATAGCATGACGGATCGCGGACAGAAGTAGAAGGGGACACAATCTCCCACATACAGGCCGGGATGGCTGATCAAGGGCAAGGCGAGTCGTCGATCCTTGATGCTGTTCATGCCGATGGTGGTGCCAGGCGTATCCCGCTTCACTATCTCCGCATCGCACCATAGGCCACCGTCTGAAATAATCGACGGTAGCCTATCCCAATGGAGAATGTGGTATATCTTCGGCTCCGTGGGAACGAACATGGACTATGCGGACTCCCCCACATCCCCTGTCACGAACTCCTGCCGGGTCTCGGCTTGGGCCTCGATCTTCGACCAGTCGTAGAGCATGGGGAGGGTGTCGCCTTCGGCCCAGATTGGGGTCTGGTCGGCGTAGTGGGGGCTGCCGGGATGGCCGGATGAGCCCAGGGGCGTGATCCAGCGAGAGTTGTCCCAGTCGGCCAGGTCGAAGATGTAGCGGGCCACGGACATGCCCTGGGCGGTGAAGGGCTCGGACTGTGAGTACGTGGCCGCGTGGGGCGTGTCGCCGTCGCCGCTCATCGGTACCCGCGGTGGGTCGAGGAGCGAGGCCAGCTTCGGGAATGCGCTCGACAGCGTGTGCGTGGGGCGGGTCGAGTGAATGCTCCCCCACTGCCATGAGTCCATGTCATCGCCCAGGGTGACCCTCAGCCACGTCACGCCCCTGGATAGAGCCTGGGCAGCCGCAGAGCGCCATGTCTCCCCGTCGGGGAGCACGCTCGCGTCACCGTTTGCGGCTGCGGCCTCGAACCTGGCGCGCATCTGGGCGACGTGCATCGGCGCCCCCCGGCCAGTAGCGGACAGGGCGTCGCCGACCAGCGGCCCGAGATGGTGCTCCAGCAGGGCCCACTCGAGCTCCCGCCTGAACGCGCTGTAGATGGTGGGGGCGACGGCGTCCCGGTCCATCGAGCCGTCCCACCCGTCCAGCACCGATAGCGCCTGGGCCGAGGCGTCGTCGAGGGCGTCCACTCCGCGCAGCAGCTTCGCGTAGGTCCGGGCGGGTATGGAGGTGATCTCGGCGTGTATGGAGGCCATGTCCTCGACGGTCGCGGCGTGGAACGGCTCGACGCGGTCCTTGATGCGGCGGGCCCTGTACTCGGGCGCGAAGTGGAGGGCGATGTAATGGGGGTAGTCGTCGGGCGCGATCCTGTTGTTGGCCGTGACGATGTAGCCGGTGTCGGGATTCTTCGAGCGCACCAGCTCTTCGAAGGGCACGAAGCCGTCCCACTCGTACTCCCCCGACCAGCCCGGCACGGGGAGCCACCCGTTGAGCGCCGGGCGAATGGGCAGCTGGCCCCTGTTCAGGTACTCCGCACCGCCATCTACGTCAGCGAATACGAAATTGTTGCAGGGGTCGACCCAGCCGCGCATCGCCTCGTCCATGTCGTCGACTGACCCGGCGCGCAGCATGAGTGGCAGGCACTCGGCCCAGGCATTCGGCCCGGCGGTGGACGTCTGCTTGCTGGCGATGCCGTATCCGGGCGGGCCTCCGAGGATGACGGGCCCGTGGTGGGTCGATACGACCTCGATTTCGGTCGTACCCCCGCCGCGAGAGTTGATCGTCTCACGGCGGACTTCGGGCTTTCGCCACTCGCCCTTCCACTCGTACTCGCCGGAGTCGTTGAACCTCTCGACGTAGAGGTCATGGTAGTCGGCCTGGGCGTGGGTGACGCACCATGCTACTCGGGCGTTGTGGCCGAAGTGGGGGAAGCCCGGGCAGCCGGGGAATGATAGTCCCAGGGCGTCGAATTCCGGGCAGGCTATGTGGTTCTGGTAGTAGACGTTGGGGGTGTCGAGGGGCCGGTGGGGGTCGCCCGCGACGAGGGGCTTGCCCGAGGCCGTACGGCTGCCCGTGAGGGCCCAGTTGTTGCTGCCTCCCTCGGCGTCGGCCAACCAGTTCACGTTCGATGCGCCGGCAGCAAGCTGCGCCAGCGCGTCCCAGTCGCCGCCCGTATACGAGGTGCCGGGGGGCGTGATGAGGAGGTGGCCGGTGGGATAGTCGGGGATGACCTCAGCGGCCTTATCGACACCGAGCCCGTTGATGAGGCTTGCCCTCCAAAGCTTGCCCTCGAATACGCCCATCAGGATGTGGCGGACCTTGAAAACGGCGAGGCAGTCCTGCGGAGTCCACGGCTCCGGCGACACGCCCGCTATGCGGAACTCGATGGGGAGTTCTCGCGTCGTCTCGATGAAGGCGCTCACCCCAGCCGCGTATGCATCGAGCATCGCTCTTGTTTCGGCGTTGAGGATGGCCAGGTCCACCTCGACGGAGGGCCCGATCCCGAGCCTGCGCATCAGCTTGTCCTGCTCGACGGCGCTGTCGCCGACCACCTCCGCCCACCGGCCGTAGGCCATCCGCCGGTCGTGCTCCATGTGCCAGAGTCTGTCCTGCGCGGTGGCGAAGCCCTGGCCGAAGAAGGCGTCGTGGGTCGTACCGGCGCGGACATGAGGTATCCCGTGCGCGTCCCTGTATATGGTGACTGTGCCCTCGAGCCCGGGGAGGGTCAGAGGGCTCGTTACATCGGGAAGGGAGGCGGCTAGGTCGTCTGCTGAGAGGGCGAGGTCGTCGTCCGAGAATAGCGGGATGGTCACAGTTCAGGCTCCTTAGGTCCGTACGCAGGCCAGGTCGACGCGACCGCAGCGTCGTCCTGAGGAGTCCCCGACGAAGGACCTGGGGTGGGGTCGCCTCGTGCCACACTGATAGCAATCGCGATGCCTGCGTCAGCCGGCACAGGTTCCGCGTATCTTAGCCGAGCAGGCGTGCCGATGCTATGGCTGCCGCCACGAGTATGAGGATGCCCACGAGCCACCAGGGGACCGCGGTCGATATTCGGCGGGAGCGGAGACGCTGCTCGGCCCTCCTTCGGCGACGGCGGTTTGTCATGGGTAGCGGCCCCCTAGCTGGCCCTCGACTCACAGATAGGAAGGTACAGCACGAACTCGTTGTGACGGCGATAGTACTCTACGGAAGGCCTGCAGGGGTCGGCGTCATGCCTCGCCGCAATGGCGTCGAACGTAGGGGCGATGAGCGGGACCAGGGACTCGTAGCTGCCGCGCAGCCGCGCGGTCGCATAGAGACCGCCCGCGATGATGCGCGTCTCGAGGCCCAGAGCGGCCGGGTCGTCCTGCTCCTTCCTCCGGACGCATGCCCAGTACCTGCCCGCAACCTCGTCGAACAGGCCGTAGAAGCGTCTGCCCTTCAGCCCGACCACGGCCTCCAGCTCCTCGAACGCCTCTCCGCTCGGCTCCTCGTATTCACGCACGTACATCACTTGTACGGATTGAAGCCGGACTATGTCATTGGGCATTGCTGTCTCCGCCGAAGAAGGCTTGGCGGCCTCTACGTCGGGACGACATTCTCTCGTAGTGAGTAGTGCCGGTGGGTGCCGGGCACGGCCTGGCTGGGGCTACTCGTCGGCGCTGCCGAATGTGCTGTCGTCGGTCGGGAAGCGGTCCCACATCCACTCGACATCCTCGGTGCGGGGCGTCTTGATGGAAGGACGACCCTTCAGGACGTGGTCGACGTACTTGATGAGGTCGTTGGCGCATACGCTGCAGTAGCCGTAGGAGTCGATCAGCCTGGCGGTGACGCTCTTCCAGCGCTGGGTCCAGTTGACACGCTGCCTCGAGAAGCGTGGGCGGGTGAGGCTCTTGTTCAGGTCGTTTCGGGAGAGAAAGAGGCGCTTCTCGATGGCCTCCTTCAGACGGGACTCCGAGTCGTACCTGAAAGGCTTGCCCCTGCTCTGCCAGGCGACGACGCATTCGTGTATCTCTCGGCGGAACGCATCCTTGCTGCGGTCGTTGATCCCGTGGACGCGCTCGAGCTCGCGCATGTCGCGCTCCCGTTCGGCGTCGGCGCGGGTGGGACGGTATCCCTCCCTGGAGATGTCGGCGATGTAGGAGTTGAGGTTGGCCAGGTAGCTGGCGAGCAGGTCCTTGGCCTTCGTTTCGAACGCCTCCTCGCTGGCTATCTGCACGTCGCGCACAGCCATGTCCTCGTAGACCTTCACGGTGTCGGCGATCAGCGCTATCTTGGCAGGCACGTCGGCCTCGAAGCTCACGTTCTCGTCCAGGCCCTCCCAGAGGCTGCTGAGGGCGGCCAGAGGGGTGATGCAGTGAATGTTGGGCTCGCTGGCAGTCGCCCCGATGCGGTTCATCACGTACCGCGGGGAGATGCCGGACATCCCCTCCGTCGGGTGGTGCCTCTGCATCTCGCGGACGTCCTGGCGAGTGTAGTGCGGGACCGTCTGCCCGTCGTAGAGCCTGAGCTTGTCCAGCAGGGACAGCCCCTGGCGGTCGGGCGGCTCCAGCCGCGCCAGCACCGAGAACGCACTTGCCGCCTGGAGGGTCAGCGGCGCTATGTGCACGTCCCCCATGCGGCTGGCCTTCATCATCTTCCGGTAGATCTTCACCTCTTCAGTGACCTTGAGGTTGTAGGGGATCTGTACGGCGATGATGCGGTCCTTGAGGGCCTCTGAGCTCTTGTCCCTGGCGAACTCGTCGAAGTCGCCCTGGTTGGAGTGGCCGACTATGACCTCGTCGGCGTAGACGGAGCCGAACTTGTCCATCTTGATGATCTGCTCCTGGGCCAAACTCAGGAGAGTGGTGAGGAGGTGGCTGTCGGCCTTGAACATCTCGACAAGCTCGACCATGCCTCTATTGGCCACGTTGAGCTCTCCGTCTAGACGAAACGCCCGACCCGCTACCTCCAGCCGGTCGCCTTCGAGCTCATCGGTGTTTACGCTTCCGACCAGCAGGGAGGAGTCCGATGGGTTGGGGTTGTTGGCCATGAAGTAGCCGATGCCGATTGCTTCCGGCTCGGAGAAGGTCACACGCTCGACCGGCACGTCCGCGTAACGGCCTCGGTACTCCGTCCTGACCATGTAACGACACCGCGGGCAGAGGCCGCCCTCTATGTGTATGCCGTACTGGCGCCGGATCTGGGGCCTCAGCCTTTCGGGTATCAGGTGCAGCGGCTCCTCCTGCATCGGGCAACCCTTGATGGCGTATACGGCGCCGGCGTCGCTCCTGGAATGTGCCTCCATGGCGCGCTTTATGAGGTCGGTGACGGTGGACTTGCCGCTGGCCGGTGGGCCCAGGAGCAGCAGAATACGCTTGCGCACTTCAAAGCGCTGTGCGGATGCTTCGAAGTACTGGACGATGCGGTCCAGCGGCTCCTCCAAGCCGAAGATCTCGCCCTGGAACAGGCCGTATACGCGGTCGCCGTCCGGGGTCACGTCGGAGCCCTTTACCGATATGGCGTCGTGGATGTAGGCGTGAGAGAGCCGGCTCCTGGAGGGATCCTCGGCGACCAGACGGAGGTAGTCCGCGAAGGTCCCTTCCCACGAGTACTTCGCAGCCTCGAGCTCGGCCTCGGATATGATGACCTCAATAGTAAGCTCTTCAGTCATGACTTCTCTGCACTCCGATCAGGCAGGGTCCTCCCGCCCCCAGTTCAATACTAGCAACTGCGGGCGACGGAGGGCCTCCGCAGGCGACGGGACACCGTTGGCCCGATATGACCGCCGCCTGAGACTGGGCTGGTCCGAGTCTATGAGATGACGGAGGTGATTGCCCAGAGACCCATGAGCCCGATGACGGCGCTGCCGAACAGCATGAACCAGCCCGTCACGAGCCTCAGGATCTGTATTTCGAACGCATGGTAGAAGAAGACTATGGCGGAGATGATCGTGAGGAGGAGCGGCACCGCCGACATGGAGAGCCAGATGCCCAGGTCCTGCTCGAAGACCCCACCTTCAGCCATCGAAAGTGCGAATACGAGGAAGATGACCAGGGAGGCGATGGACAGGAAGACGCTGTAGAAGCCTATGGCGCGGGGGTCGAGGTCCCAAATGGCCTGCGCCCCGACGGCGATTGCGTATATGGCCCAAAGGACGATGAGCGCGGTGAGCGCGGTGAGCAGCTCCGTCGAGCCGTCGCCCGAGATCAGCGTGGGCGTGATGGTGGTGCCGAACATTATGGTGCCGAGGGTCATCAGGCCAAGGCCAGTGGTGAACACGCCCATCGTCCGGCCTTCGGCGTAGAGCCCCAGCACGTGCCAGGCCTGAGAGAAGACTGCCGCGGCTATCAGCAAGAAGAAGATGCCTTCCATACGTCCATGCCTCCTTCGGTTCGATGTGCGAGGAGCGACCGCCGCCGCAAGAGTGCCGCCGGGATCGTCCCAGCCGAGTGCTCGTAGTTTAGGTGGGCGACACGAACTTGTCTAGTCATTGTATTAGACCGGGAGTTCGTTGGCAGTGCGCACGTAGGGGCGGGTTTGAAACCCGCCCGTCCCCGGCTATGGGCAAGACCGACAGTGGAGCCAAAGCCAAGCGGGCGGACACATGGGTCCGCCCCTACGGCGTCGCTGGAACGACCCGGCGCTACCTGAACAGGGAAGCGGGGCGCTCGACGAGCTGCTGCAGCCGGCGCATGAACCCGGCCGCCACCGCGCCGTCGACGACCTGGTGGTCGACCGTGAGGCTGACCGTGATTATCTCGCGTATCACGATCTCGCCGTCCCTGACGACGGGCTTGTCCGCGGACTTGCCGACGCCGAGGATCGCCGACTGGCCGGCGTTGAGGATCGGCGTGAATCCGTCCACGGAGCCGAGGACGCTGATAGTGAAGGTCCCGCCCAGGACCTCGTCGGGGCCAAGTGAGCCAGCCCTGGCGCGGTCGGCGAGGTCGGTGGTCTCTGCGGCGATCTGCTCGATGGTCTTCTCGTCCGCCCCGCGCACCACCGGAACTACGAGGCCCTCCCGCAGGGATACCGCCACGCCGACGTTCACGTCATCGAACGTGAGTATCTGGCCGTCCGACATGACGGAGTTGAGCGCGGGATAGCGTTTGAGCGCACCGGCGCAGGCCTTGGTCAGGACGTGGGCGATGGACAGGGTGACGTCGCTGCCCGACGACGCCTCCTTGCGGAGCCTCTGGGCCTCGGTCACGTCCAGCTCCATGAAGAACGAGAGCTGTGCGGTATCCGCCAGGCTGGAGCGCATGTGGTCGGCGATGGACTTTCGCATGCCCGTCAGGGCGGCGGAGCTTGCGGGTTCTGGGAGGCCGCGCGGGCCCGCCGCTGCGGGGGTGGCCTGCTGGGACTCGGTAAATGCCCTGACGTCGCCCTCCGTGACCCTGCCACGAGGACCTGTCGCCGTCACCTGGGAGATGTCGACGTCCAGGCTGGCGGCCAGGCGTCGCGCGCCGGGAGTCGAAGGCACGCCGGAGTCGGCACGCCTGCCCGCCCTTCTCGCCGGAGCCCGCCGTGCGGCGGCCCTCTCGGCGGCGGCCGGGGCACCTGCGTCATCAGCCGCAGGAGGGGCTTCGCCCTCGGCGAGCAGGTAGGCGATTACGCCGTCCACCGGGACCACGTCGCCCTCTCCGGCGACAGTGTGCAAGATTCCTGCGCCACCGGCTTCGAGCTGGTAGTTGAGCTTCTCGGACTCGATCTCGCAGATGACCTCGCCCTGCTCGACTCCATCGCCGGCAGCCTTGTTCCACTTCGAGATCGTACCCTCGGTCATGAAGTCACCGAGGCGGGGCATTACTATTGGGTTTGCCATCGCTGGGTTACTCCAGTACCTCGTGGGCTGCGGCCACCACGTCGTCCTTGTTGGGCACGTAGAGCGCCTCCAGGGGCCGACTGTACGGCACGGACGTGTGGGGCGGCGTGACCCTGCGAGGCGGCGCGTCCAGGTAGTCGAATGCCTGCTCGGCAACGAGGGCCGAGATGTCGCCCGCCATGCTGCACCGCGGGTAGTCCTCGTCGACGATCACGACCTTGCGCGTCTTCTCGACGGAGCTAAGGATAGCTTCGTCGTCCATGGGGGAGAGGGACATCAGGTCAATGACCTCGGCGGAGTAGCCCTCGGCCTCCAGGTCCGCGGCGGCCTGCCGGCAGAGGTGTGTGGTGTAGCCGATGCCCACCAGCGTAACGTCGTCGCCCTCGCGGACCGTGCGGGCAGTGCCTATAGGTATCTCGTAGGACTCCTCGGGAACGTGTCCCTCGGGGCGGAGGCCCATGAGCTGCCTGTTGTTGAATAGGATTACGGGGTCGTCGTCCCTGATGGCCGAGATTAGCAGTCCCTTTGCCGTATACGGGTCTGACGGCACCACGCACTTCAGCCCGGGGAAGTGAACGAAGAGCGAGTAGAGGGTCTCGGAGTGCTGCGCAGCCGAGTTGGTTCCCGCGCCCGTGCCCGCGAAGATGGTCAGGGGGATCTTCACCTTGCCGCCGAACATGTAGTGCATCTTGGCGGCGTTGTTGGTGATCTGGTCGGCGCAGACCCCGTAGAAGCCCACGTACATGAGCTCGACCACGGGGCGCAGGCCGGTCGCGGCAGCGCCAACGCCCGCCCCTATGAACCCGGCCTCCGAGATCGGCGTATCGCGGACGCGGCTCGGGCCGAACTCCGGGTAGAGCCCCTTGGTGAGCCTCATTACGCCGCCCCAGGCGTCCTCGAAGCCCTCGCGTCCACCCGCACCGGCCACGTCCTCGCCCATGACGATGACCGAGGAGTCCCGATGCATCTCGGCGGTGAGCGCCTCGTTGAAGGCCTGGATGTACGAAATCTCTCTAACGGCAGCTTCGGTAACCATCATCTACTCTCCTTCAGAAGCGGTCATTTCTCGGCAGTAGTATCACTCAATACTTCTCTCCCAGCCCGTACCGGCACTCTGGCTGGATTGCCCGATGTGTCTGGTCTCGACTCAGCTGCATCATCACCCGCGATGTGCACATAAGGAACCCTGCGTTCGAAGAGCCGTGAGATGACGACAGGCTCTACGTCCCTGCCTGGTGCGGCACTCTGGTAAGCCTCAGTCTCTAGCTCGTCACCCCATTGAGTCCAGCCTTCCCTTCGGCGACGGGCAAACAACTCCAAGTAGGGGCCTGCGCTGCACCGCTCGATAATGTCGTAGAGTTCGTCGGGCTTGCGAGAGTGCTCCCTCTTCCTGCTGCTGATTATGTTCACCTGACTACGACCGGGTGGGAGCGTCCGTAGAGAACCGCGTACGCCGAACAGAATCAACTCCGTCACATTTCTGAAATAGAACCCAACCCCGCGGCCATCTGGGCCTCCATCTTGCCTGATCTTGTACCAGACCAAGTTCGTCTTGTACGTGAACCCCCAGGCCTCCATGACCTCCAGCCCCTCGAGTATGAGCGCGTTAGGCACCCACAGATAGAGGTGGCTCTGGTCCAATGACAGGTCGGACACCGGCAGTTCGAGGATCTCTTGATGGGACATGGTTGAGTACCGCAAGAGACGCTTATGTTCGGGAGCCATCTTGCCAGTACGATTGGAGAAGCGCCATGGAGGATCAGCCAGTATCGTCCCAAACCGTTGTGACTCGGGTAGCGTCAGTGGTGTCTGGGCTCTACTCGTCCCCATAGCTAGTCGTCCTCAACGTAGAGTTCACGGGTAATACCGAACACCAAGATCGGGCAGCCACCACCGCCTCCTCCATCAAGCCTGGGGATCAGCCGGCTCATGTGAGTCGTCGAAGCTCCATATGACGAACCCTTGCCCAGATCGACGAAGATCTCCTGGAGTTCATCGCTCCTTGTGATGATTACACCCACGCTGATGGCTCTCAGGTCAAACAGGACGCGGAAGTTGTTGAGATCCCGATCATAGAAAGGATCTTTGTTGTTCCACTCGACCTCCAGGGCAACTCTGTTCTTGAAACAGTCGATGCCGTGAGTGGGGTTCTCCATCTTGGCATCGTCTATCACGACTCGCGTATGGAATGTCTTCTCTTCCCACCCACGGCCGTAGAAGGCTTGGTCAAGCGCGCTGGCTATCGGAGATTTCCTGCCGCCCGGACGTAGGATGCTACTCCTCAACAGACGGAAGTCCTTGAGCACGCCAACGATGTCGGCCCATTCAGATGGGAATGCATTTTCGAGAATGGCCCTGGCGTGGCGCCACTCCCGAACCTCATAGCTGCCATAAACGAACTCTGTTCCTCTGTTCTCCTCCATGGCCTCAGTTGTAGCTGACGTATACGTCGGACATCAGCTCCGACGCGTCCGGGAATGGGCTCTCGTTGGCGAACCGGGTCGCCTCGGCCACCTCGTCGATGGCCTCTTGGTCCATCGCTTCCAGCTGGTCTTCGGAGGCAACGCCGTTCTCGAGCAGGTACGTCTTGAGCTGCTCGTTGCAGTCGCGGGCCTTGAACTCGGCCTCCTCGGCCTCGGTCCTGTACATGAGCGGATTGTCTGCGCCGAAGTGGCCCATGTACCTGTACGTGAGGGCCTCGATAAGGGTCGGGCCCTCGCCGGCTCGGGCGCGGCGTACGGCCTCTCCCGCCACCTCGTAGACGTCGAGCACCGACATACCGTCGACGGCGATGCCCGGCATGTTGTATCCGGCAGCGCGGTCGGCCACGGACTCACCGGCCACGGCGTACTCGACCGGGGTCGACTGGGCGTATCGGTTGTTCTCACAGACGAAGAGGATGGGCAGCTTCCATATGCCCGCAAGGTTCATCGACTCGTGGAGCACGCCCTGGTTCGCTGCGCCGTCGCCAAAGAAGACGACGCTGACGAGGTCGGTCCCCTCCACCTGCGCCCTCAGGGCCGCGCCGGTGGCAACGGGGATGTTCGAGCCGACGATGCCGTTTGCGCCGAGCATGCCCTTGTTGATGTCGGCGATGTGCATCGTGCCGCCCTTGCCCTTGTTGGTGCCGGTGGCCTTACCGAGCAGCTCGGCCATCATCAGGTTGATGTCCAGGCCCTTCGCGATGCAGTGGTGGTGGCTCCTGTGCGTGCCGAAGATGTAGTCGCCGTCCCTGAGGTGGACGCAGACGCCCGTCGGCACGGCCTCCTGGCCCACTGCGGAGTGCATCCCCCGCAGCTTGCCGGCGTCGGCCTCGCGCCTCGCCTGCTCTTCGAACCGGCGGATGGTGAGCATGGTCTTGTACATCCACAGGAGCGTGTCGGTGTCCAGCTTTGTAGTAGTAACCACGGCAGTTCCTCCCTGGGGCGCGGCCCGCTTGCCCGGGCCTCGGAGTGGCGGGATTATAGCACGCAGTGACAAGGCCCGGCGCACGGGACTGCCACTGTGTGTGTATACTCACTACAGACACGACCCTGGACTCAAGCAGGAAACGGGATATGACTGTCGACGAGCACGCTCGCACCGCGCGGAGCTTCCTCGAACAGGCCGACCGCGAGTTCGAGATTGGAGACGAGCTGCAGGGCTCGGAAAAGATGTGGGGCGCTGCCCGTCATGCCATAGCGGCGGTCGCCCAGGAACGAGGCTGGGACTTCGGCAAGCACGGGGCCATCCGGTCGGCGGTCAGACGATTGGCCGATGAACGTGAAGACGCCATGCTGGACGCGGGATTCCTTGCCGCCAGGCAGTTCCACGCCAACTTCTCACACGGCTTCATGCTCGAGGACGACATAGAGCGGGGCCGCGTCATCGTCCGTGACTTCGTCGACCAGGTACTGGCGCTTAATGATCTGGACGGAGAAAACGGCCGCTAGTCTTACGGTGTGACGAAGGCGCGGGTTATGCTGGCGTCGTCGCCCTTGCCGGCCCACTCGGCCTCCTCGAAGGCCTCGCCGATGCGCTCCAGCGGGAACGAGTGGGACATCACGTCGGTCAGCGGGTACTTGTCCCGCGTTCGCGTCAGGAAGTCCAGGGTGACGGGGAGTATGTATGGGTCGTAGTGGGTCGCGGGGATTATCTTGACCTGCCCCCACAGTACCTTCGAGATGTCCAGGGTGACGTTGCTGTCCGGCCATATGTTGCCGATCTCGACGTACGTTCCCCCGCGCCGGACCATCTCGATACCCTCGGGCAGCACCTGGGGGTAGCCCACGACCTCCATCACCACGTCGGCGCCGCGGCCTTCGGTGAGCGCCTTGACTCGCTCGACTCGGGATGCGGGCGTCTCGTACTCGCGGATGTCGATCGTCTCGTCGGCGCCGCACTGCCTGGCAAGCTCCAGCCTGGACGTGACGCCGTCTATTGCGATGACCTGGGCCGCGCCCATCTCCTTGGCTGCTGCCGCGGCATTGATTCCCAGGCCGCCCGCACCCTGGATGACGACACTGTCGCCCATGCGCATGTCTGCAATCTGCAGGCCGTATACGACCTGGGACGCGGCGCAGTTCACGGCCGCGGCCGCCTCGTCGGGCAGCTCGTCGGGTACCTTGAACACGAAGTGACCCGGGAAGAGGTAGTAGTAGTCCGCGAAGCCGCCGTTGCAATAGGGGAACTCTTCGATGGACGCGCGGAATCGGAACCTGTCGGGGCAGTGGTTCAGCTCGCCCCTGAGACAGTTGTAGCAGCGGCGGCAGGGGAAGAAGTAGGTGAAGACGACCCTGTCGCCCTCCTTGAGGGGACGGCCCATGGAGTCGGTCGACACGTCGGGGCCGAGGGTGTCAACGACGCCGGACATCTCGTGGCCGAGGATGACGGGACCGGGCCTGCCGGCAAGTATCGGCTCGATCTCGCCGCGCCAGAAGTGCAGGTCCGAGCCGCATATGCCGCCCGACGTGATCTTGGTGCGAATCCCGCCCGGCCCGACCGGCACGGGCGGTAGCTCGGTCATCTCGAAGTGATAGGGCTCTACGAAAACGGCAGCCTTGCCCATGACCATGACTATATCCTCCTACCCGGTCCTGCCGCTGGGCCCTTCGAAAGTCCCTTCTCCCCTGGCGGGAGAAGGTTAGGATGAGGGGGAAGGGCCCCGGCCTATCGATCCCCGTGCGTCCGCCGGGCGGCTGAATGATACACTACGCGGCCCCGGAACGAACCCGACGACGCAACGGAGAGAAGAATGCAGCGAGTAGGACTGATAGGCTCCGACAACAGCCACGTGGAGCGGTTCACCGAGATACTGAACCTGGAGGACCACCCAGCCTACTGGCCGGAGAGCGGCGCGACCGTGCACGCCATCTGGGGGGACGACGAGTCGCTGACGACCGAGGAGGCCAGGAAAGGACGCATCCCGGTCGTGGCCTCGTCGCCGGAGGAGGTCGCCGAGTCGTGCGACCTGGTGTTCGCGACGTCGCGGCGCCCTGGCGTCCACGTCGCCCACGCCAGTCCGGCGATAGAGGCTCGCAAGCCGCTGTTCGTCGACAAGCCGCTGGCCCAGACGCCGGACCAGTGCCGCGAGCTGATATCGCTTGCCGAGGATGCCGGGACCATGATGACGAGCTTCTCGACGCTGAGGTACGGCTCGGCGGCGGACGCGTACCGCGGCGGGCTGGCCAAGGCCGGGCCGGTGAAGTACGCGACCTACATGGGGCCGTGCACCAGGAGGAACGAGTACGGCGGGATCATCTTCTACGGCATCCACGTCGCGGAGCTGATGCAGGAGTTCCACGGCGCCGGCGTCGTCTCGATCGAGGCGGTGGAGAGCCCGCCGGACGGCGACCCATCGAACATATCGGTCGCGTGCACCTATGAGGACGGCACCCTGGTGACGTTGGGCCTCATCGGGGAAGGCGTGTACATATTCCACATGCTCGCCGTCGGCTCAGAGGGTATCGTTGAGGTGCCGGGCACGGCGCAGAACTACGCGGCCGATGCCCTGTCCAGGAACCGGGCCGAGGGACGGGACACCAGCACGCCGTCGGGGGCGCAGGCCGCGCCCGAGGCCGACCACTACGAGAAGGGCACACGCCGGATCCTCGCAGTGCTGCGCGGCGAAGCGCCGCCCGTGCCGCACGAGCAGATGCTCCGGTCCGTCCAGATCTGCACGGCCATCGAGGAGAGCCTCGTCCGGAGCGCCCCGGTAGACCCCCGGTCCCTATAGCCGCAGCCTCCGGACCTTGTCGTCAAGCAGTACCTGCCGTCGTTGGTACGAAAGTGGGATCGCACACGACTCTGTAGGGGCGGGTTTGAAACCCGCCCTGATCCCCGGTCGCTGCCGACCATGCTGCAGCGGGAGAGCTCGACGCCCATTTCTCATCCCTTGGTGCGCCGGTCTCAACAGGGCATGGATGCTCTCCCAGATTTGCAGGCGCTAGACTGGCCCTCCCCCTCCCCATTCACAATTCCCTTCCCCCTCCGTGCCCTCTGTGGTGAAATCTCCCTCTTGACAACCCCCCGATCATCCCACATAATAGCACCCATGTACGAAACATATGTGCCCATCAGGGTGGAGCGGAAGCCGCCCACCATCGCCGAGATCGTCCGTCAGAAGACCGACGACGGCGCACGCATCATCGACTTCTTCCTCGACCTCATGGAGGGCAGGGTCGAGGACGCCAAGCTGTGCCACAGGATCGACGCGGCCAAGCAGCTCGTAAAGTACGGGTACAAGAAGGCCGCCGACTTCATCGCCGAGCACGGCGACGAAACCTGCGACCATTGCGAGAGTCGGAAACGCGGCCCACGCCCCCGCAAGGACCAGAGCCCGGCCGCCGGGCCTCTGCAGTCCTCGCCCCTGCACGTCCAGGGTCCCTATGGGTATGACTTCCTCACTATGCTTACGGAAGACTTCCTCACCGTGCTCTCGGCGGTGGACGAAGACCTGATGATCAAGCTCCTCCGCGCCCAGACGCGCGACGGCGGCACCGTCATCGACTTCCTGGACAACGTCATGCACGGCAGGGAAGATGGCTTCAGGGTCAACCACAGGATATCCGCCGCCAAGGAGCTCATCTCACACATCCTCCACGACGAGCATGCAACCGCACACGCAGTCCTCGATAACATATGGGCAGACCCACGTGTCCGCCCGCTTCCCGGCTCCGAAACCCCCTCTCCCTCGATTCTTACACCCTCTCCCTCGACGGGAGAGGGATGGGGTGAGGGTGACTCCCCGGCGCGGCGTGGGAGCCCTGCAACTCCCCAACCGTCGTTCGTGCGGATGCTAGGAGGAACCCAGGCAACACAACCGTCGTTCCCGCGCAGGCGGGAACCCAGGGCGGCGGGGCCCGCCGCTCCGCAGCCAACACCGCCCACCCTGAGCGCAACCCAACCGTCGTTCCGGCGGAGGCCGGAACCCAGGGGGGCGGCAGGGCCCGCAACGCCGCAGCCAACCCCATTCGTACAGAGCCGGCTCTGAGGGCCGTTGATGGGCCTGTCGAAGGGGCCGCGGCCAACCCAACCGTCGTTCCTGCGAAGGCAGAGTCTGCCCCGTACTCGATACGGGGAACCCAGAGGGCCGACGGGGGCCGCAACGCCGCAGGCAACTGCGTTCGTGACGAGCCCGACCTGAGCACTGTCGAAGGTTCCCAACCAGAAACCAAGAACTCGAAACTGGAAGCTCTCCCTCGAAAACGACGGCACGAGCCCGACTCCTGGGACGGACCCATAAACCCCACGAACCCGGGCCGCTCGCCTCCCTGGTAGCCGCGGCCCGGCCACACAGCTGAATAGCGGTGAGCAGGCAGTGCCGATGTCCCTGAACATGTGCTGCCTATGTCTGTCCCCGGCCTAAACGACCCCGGGCAGCTACCTTCCCGCGGCATTGGCGACACGGCAGGGCGATAGTGATAAACTACGCGGCGATCTTGGGCGTATTTCGGAACTTGTGCGATACTCAGTCTCAGAATGCGCCACTTAGGAGGTTAGCCGTGTCGATGCTGTGGAGCTTCCTGTCTCGCCGCCGCCCTGCCGCCATCCTTGCGGCCACGGGCATAGCGTCCGCCGTCGTATTCCTGGCCCGGCCCGCCGTCGCGTATGCGGCGGGGGTCGACGAGGAGTCGGCCTTCGTATTCAACACGTTCGCGTTCCTGATATGGGGCGCCTTGGTGATGTGGATGTGCGCCGGCTTCACCATGCTGGAGTCCGGCTCGGTGCGCACCAAGAACGCATCGATGATCTGCCTGAAGAACATCGGGCTGTACTCGATCGCCGGGCTCGCGTACTTCTTCATCGGCTACAACCTGATGTATGGCGACAGCCTCGGCGGCATCATCGGAACGCCGGGGTTCATGTACCTGCCGTCCGGCGATGAGCTGGACCTGCTGGACGACAAGGAGGGCGCCCTTGCGTCGGTGCTGGCGGACGGCGCCGGCTACTCCGTCATGTCGGACTGGTTCTTCCAGATGGTCTTCGTTGCGACGGCAGCGTCCATCGTCTCGGGCGCACTGGCCGAGCGGGTCAAGATGTGGTCGTTCTTCCTGTTCACTCTGCTGCTCACGGCGATCATCTACCCCATCGTGGGCGCGTGGACTTGGGGTGGCGGATGGCTCAGCGAGCTGGGGTTCCAGGACTTCGCTGGATCGACCATAGTGCACAGCACTGGAGGCTGGGCAGCGCTCGCCGGGATGCTGATCGTCGGGCCGAGGCTGGGCAAGTTCCGCAAGGACGGATCGGTCAGGGCTACGCCGCCCTCGAACATCCTGGTCGTGACTCTTGGGGTGTTCATCCTCTGGTTCGGCTGGTTCGGGTTCAACGGCGGGTCCCAGCTGGCGCTGGGGAGCGCGGGCGACGCGATTGCGATGAGCATAGTGCTGGTCAACACGAACCTTGCGGCTGCCGCGGGCGTGATGGCCGCGCTCGCCGTTTCCCGTCCGATGCTGGGGCGCATCGACCTGTTCGCCGGGCTCAACGGCGCGATCGCCGGGCTTGTGTCGATCACGGCCGCGCCCGACATCGCCGAGCCGGTCATCGGCATACCAGGGCACCTCTGGGCAGTGATAATCGGGGCCATCGGCGGAGTGATCTGTGTAGCCGGGCTGAAGCTCCTGGAGAGGATCAAGCTGGACGACGTGGTCGGAGCGGTGCCGGCGCACCTCTTCGCCGGTGCATGGGGCACGGTGGCTGCCAGCATCGCCGGCGGGGCCAAGATACACATCCAGGTGCTCGGTGTGGTCGCGATAGGTGTATTCGCGTTCGCGGTCTCGCTGGGCCTCTGGTGGCTGATCGAACGGACCATCGGCGTCCGGGTGTCTCACTCGGTCGAGCAGCTGGGGCAGGACGCCGGCGAGCTGGGCATGGAGTCGTACCCCGAATTCGTGCTGATGCCCGAGGAAGACTTCGACGAGTAGGACCAGGAGGCCGTCATCGGGTCTGGCAGCTGAGTGATGGGCCCGGCCCCGGTCTCAAGAGACCCCGAGACGGGGTTGACCGGAGCACGGGCTTCGGTGTAGGGTATATGGTCTGGGCGGAAGGCGGACTTGCTGTACGCAGCGCCCAGTGCACCTTAACAATTGGATAGTGGAAGGAAGCGAAGTAAATCAACTAGAGTTTGATCCTGGCTCAGGACGAACGCTGGCGGTGCGCCTAATGCATGCAAGTCGAACGGCGCCTGTCCGACTTGTCGGGCAGGGGTAGTGGCAGACGGCTGAGTAACACGTAAGTGACCAACCCCGAAGCGGGGGATAATCCGGAGAAATCCGGCCTAATACCCCGTAAGCTCGCCCCAATACGTTGGGGTGAGGAAAGGTCCCACTTCGGTGGAGCCGCTTTGGGACGGGCTTGCGGCCTATCAGGTAGTTGGGGGGGGTAATGGCCCACCAAGCCAAAGACGGGTACCCGGTGTGAGAGCACGAACGGGCAGAGGGGGACTGAGACACGGCCCCCACTCCTACGGGAGGCAGCAGCAGGGAATCTTGCGCAATGGGCGAAAGCCTGACGCAGCGACACCGCGTGGGGGAAGAAGGCTTTCGGGTTGTAAACCCCTTTTCTCGGGGAAGAGCAAGGACGGTACCCGAGGAATAAGCCTCGGCTAACTACGTGCCAGCAGCCGCGGTAAGACGTAGGAGGCGAGCGTTGTCCGGATTTACTGGGCGTAAAGGGCGAGTAGGCGGCCCGCCAAGTCTCATGTGAAATCTCTCGGCTCAACTGGGAGGGGTCATGGGAAACTGGCGGGCTCGAGGGCAGTAGAGGAGAGTGGAATTCCCGGAGTAGCGGTGAAATGCGTAGATACCGGGAGGAACACCCGAGGCGAAGGCGACTCTCTGGGCTGCACCTGACGCTGAGGCGCGAGAGCATGGGGAGCGAACCGGATTAGATACCCGGGTAGTCCATGCCCTAAACGATGGATACTAGGCATTGGGGGTATCGACCCCCCCTGTGCCGTAGCTAACGCGATAAGTATCCCGCCTGGGGAGTACGGCCGCAAGGCTAAAACTCAAAGGAATTGACGGGCCCCCGCACAAGCAGCGGAGCGTGTTCTTTAATTCGATGACAAGCGAAGAACCTTACCAGGGCTTGACATGCTTCTGAAAGCCGCCGAAAGGCGGGCCTCCTTCGGGACAGATGCACAGATGTTGCATGGCTGTCGTCAGCTCGTGCCGTGAGGTGTTGGGTTAAGTCCCGCAACGAGCGCAACCCTTGTCGTTAGTTGTCTTTTCTAGCGAGACTGCCTCTAACAAAGGGGAGGAAGGTGGGGATGACGTCAAGTCAGCACGGCTCTTACGTCCTGGGCTAGAAACACGCTACAATGGCCGTTACAGAGGGTTGCCAAGGAGCGATCCGGAGCTAATCCCAAAAAGGCGGCCCCAGTTGGAATTGCAGGCTGAAACCCGCCTGCATGAACGTGGAGCTGCTAGTAACTGCAGGTCAGCACACTGCGGTGAATACGTTCTCGGGGGTTGTACACACCGCCCGTCACGTCATGGAAGTCGGCAACACTTGAAGTCGCTGGGCCAACCCAACGGGAGGCAGGCGCCGAGAGTGGGGTCGGTGACTGGGACGAAGTCGTAACAAGGTAGCTGTACCGGAAGGTGCGGCTGGATCACCTCCTTTCTAGGGAGTGTTGCCTGGGCCTTCACAGGTCCACGGTTAACTCCTAGGTCGATCGGCGAGTGGGTCGCCGCGATGCCATGGGTCGAGCCGGATCCCGACTAGTCGGGAAGAGCTCCCCGGACGCAGACCGAAGACCCCGTTAGACAGCTCGCCGTCTGCTGAAGCTCTTCACAGAGCAAATTGAAAATCATCGTTTCCTTCCACTATCCAGGTGTTAAGGTCAGGGGGGCCCTCTCATGGACGGCCCCCCTTCGTTATAGGCCGAGGGGCTGTAGCTCATCTGGGAGAGCGCCGCCTTTGCAAGGCGGAGGCAGGGGGTTCGAGTCCCCCCAGCTCCACCAGACTTGACGGTAGACAGAACCGGGGCGTGGAGAGCCACCTCCTCGGCGTCCCTTCCCCCTATGGGAGCATCCTCCGGCATAGGGATGGAGTAGCGCAGCAAAGCGTTGCCGGGCATCACCACGATCTCCTTGACGAAGCTTTCGATGAAGGCCCTGCGCTCGGTCAGCTCGCTCTCGTTGAGGAACACGCTCAGGTCCAGGGCGTAGGCCGTGATGGTCTCCACGTCGTCCAGCACCTCCCTGCGCTGCGAGAGCATCGCCCTGGCCTCCTGCGCCGACGCCTCCAGCTTCCCCTGCCGCTCCCGATGGTCTCTGATGCGGGGCTTGAAGTCCTCGATGTCCAGGTCCGTGGTCTCCGCCAGGTCGTAGAGCCGTCCCAGCCTGCGCTTCACGTCCTCTAGCTCTGCCTCGACGGTCTGAAGCTTCTGCCGCTGCTCCCTGGCGATGCCGTCCATCTCCTCGTCCACCAGCTTCACCAGCTCCCGGATGTTGGACTCGGTGAGCACGTTCTCCCGTATCTTCCCCACCACCATCTCCTCGAAGCGCCGTGCGTTGAGCCTGGGGGTCTCGCAGGCGTGCCTGCCCCGCTTCATGATGGACTGGCAGACGTAGTAGGCGTACTTCCCGCTCTTGGCGTCCTGGCCTGAGAGCGCCCCGTCGCACGCCTTACACTTGACCATCCCGCTGAGCAGGTAGGTGCTGCCGACCCTGCGTGGGTGAGTCTTCCTGGGGGCGCGTGAGCGCATCCGCCTGTTCACTCTCTTGAACTGGGCCTTGGAGATGATTCCGGGAAACGCCTTGTCCACCCTTACCGGCTCATCCTTGCCCTTCCCACCTACGCCCCAGAGGAGGGTTCCCGTGTAGGCTTCGTTGCGGAGGATGATGTGGACGCCGTTCTTGGACCAGAGCCTGCCCGTGGGGTTGGCGATGCCCTCTGTGTTGAGGGTCTGGGCGATGTCCAGGATGCCCCTTCCCGACTCGGCCATGGAGAAGATGCGCTGGACCACGGGAGCGGTGGCGGGATCGGGTTCCAGGGTGGGGCGCTTCTTGGGCCCGTCCTGTACCATGCGCTTCTGGTAGCCATAGGGCACCCTGCTTGCGACCCAAAAGCCTCTGGAGGCCGCTTCCCGCATCCCCCGCCGAACTTCCTCGGCAAGATTTTCGCTATAGAATTCATCCACCGACTCGATGATGGCCTCCATGAGCCTGCCGGTGGCGGAGTCGTCTGCGTGCTCGGTGATGGAGACGACGCGGACGCCCTTCCTTCTCAGCATGGACTTGAAGGCAACGGCGTGCTCCCGCTTGCGGGTGAACCTGCTAAATTTCCAAACAAGAATCTCCGCAAACGGGGCCTCCGGCTTGCTGGCCTCGTCCAGCATCTTCCTGAACTCCGGTCTGTCGGCGATGCGGCCGCTCTCGGCCTCGTCGATGTACTCCCGTGCGACGGTGTAGCCGTTCTTGTCGGCGTAGTCGCGCAATGCCCGCAGCTGGGCGGCGACGGACAGGTCCACGTCCTGCCGATCGCTGGATACCCTGGCGTACAGGGCCACGGGGGTCGGGGTTGTTTCGTTAATCATGCCTGTCCTCCTTCGTCCTGGTCGGTCTTTGCAACCGTGCGGGAGTGCAGTCTCTCCAATCGCTCCCGTCTGCGCCACTCCCGCTCCTCCATGAACAGGCGTATACCCTGCCGGAGGAGCTCGCTCACGGAGAGGTCGTCCTCGCGCATCACCCTCCGCACCTGGGCTTCCATCTCCGGAGGCAGCGAGAACGTGATGGTCTTGGATCGTCGGGTATTGGTCGGCATAGTCTCTCTAGGCTCGCATCCTACATTGCATTGTCTTACTCTACACTATCGGACGTCCAGCTTCAACTGCAATAGCCGTGGACGAGGCCGAACTCACGGCCTTCCCATGAAGGCATGGCTGGGTTCCATCACGTCGGGATTGCGCCAGGCTTTGCCCAGCGGCCCCATCTTCTCCAGTCTCTCCCTATGCGACACCCAGAGCGGCAGGCTGACGCCGGAGTGCTCCATCTCCTGTCTGGCAACGCGGAGGAAGTTGGCCTCGGCCAGGGGGTCGTCGAAGACGATCAGCACCAGTGGGTGATGTCCGTGGTCTTCCAGGGGCCGGTTGGAGGAGTAGTAGCGAAGGTAGGGCGCGAGACGGGCTGCCATGGTGGACGGGTTCGCAGCCCGGCGCTCGTACTCCAGGAAGAAGGGGAAGGTTTTGCTCCCGGTCTGCACAACGCCGAAGCCGTCGGGATGGACGGAGCGGAGGCTGCCGCCGTAGCGGAAGTACCGGACGGCGTGATGGGGTGGCGCAACCTGCACCACTCGGTAGCCCTTTGTCCCCTTCGCCTGCCGCTCCAGCGCAGCCATGAACCGGTGCACCGCCTGGGTGTGTTCGATGGTGCGGGCCAGGGGACGGCTTCGAGCGCCCGGCAGGTCTCGCCAGGATGATGGACTCTCGTCGTCCATCGGTTCGACGCTCCAGCGACGCACGGCAGCCCCCACGGAGGCCCGGTCCCTGCGGGCCAGAAGGGCCAGCCCTCCGTCGCTGAGGGCATAGCGGCGCCGGCCCGCAAGACGAACCGGTGTGACCAGACCCAACCTGCCCAGGCGCGCGGCCAGCCGCCACGTGCGGGAGTCGGAGAGACCAAGGATGCCCGACAGGTCTTCGATGGTGATCAATGGCCAGTCGGCGAGGCAGTCCAGCATCCGCTTCTCGGCGGGCTTGAGGGCGGCGGGGAGCAGATGGTCGGCGGCGTCATCGTCAATATCGCTCAGGTCGGCGTCGTCGGGCAGAGAGAGCCTCGAAGTTGGTCGTTCCCAGGGCAACGTACCGCCTGGCCGTAGGTGAGCGAAGACTTCTCCAAGGGACAACCTCGCGGGAGCGGAGGTGGCGTGCCACACCCTGTCGTCCTCCGACAGGCGGGCCGCATCCCGCTCAAGGGCCAGGTAGACCGGGCCGGGATAGCGAGCCAACTGCCGCCGCGCCTGGCGCAGCCTCGGCTCGTCGGGCATCAGGGCAAGCAGGGCGCGGGGCCTGGACTGCTCCGGGTCCATGAGCCGCCTCACCCGGTCAGAGAAGGATGTCCGGTCGGCGGTGGGACCCTGCCGGATCACGCCGACGGTCCTGCCGTCGGGGAGGGTCATTGCGGCGTCCAGCGGAGCGGCGCGATACCACCGGAAGCGGGGAGGGCCGACCGCATCCTCCACCGCCGAGGCCAGCCGGTACACCACGGCCACGGCGTCCAGCCGTGCCAGAAGGATGCGCCTCCAGTGGGCCGATGCCGGATGCGTCCTCAGCAGGCGGTCGATGCCGGTTCCCGTCTCCGAGGCCAGGGTGTTCAGCCCCTGCTGGGTGGCGTACCAGCGCCGGGTGGTGTCAGTCAGGGTGGAGGCGTGGCGTATGAAGTCCGCCAACCCCTTCCGCCGCAGCTGGCCCAAGACCTGGCGGGCCGTGCTCTCGGCCATGTCCGATACGGCGGCCAACTCCAGGTAGTCGAGGAAGGGCATGGCCGCCAACGTGCGCAGGGCCGACCCCTCCCGTTCCTTCCCCCTCATCCACCCTCTGCGGCCTTGTCGTCGGATGCGTTAGGGTTGTCCTGGTCGCCGCCCTTGCGCCGCTTGCGGTTTTTCTTCTTCTTAGGCTGGTTTGCCGTCCCGTTGCCGGCGTTGGGAGGAGGCGGATTCCCACCCGCCTGCTGCTGCCTCTGCTCCTCCTCCTCACGCTCCAGTTCATCCCGGTACTCCTGCGCCATCTTGTCCACCTCCGGGTCCTGGGAGGCGATCACCTCCGCCGTGGTCGTGTACGTCTCGGCCCGCGCCTTCACCCGCTCCTCGGCCGCCGGACTCCCCGCCTCGGGCTCACGCACTCCCAAGGAGTAGGTGCGCTGCCTCAGACCGTCCACCGTGGCACGTACGTAGCAGTGGTGCGTCGGCAGCGACACCAGGTCCTCCTCGTCCAATATGTCCCTGTCCAGCTCGCCGATGAGCTGCCGGGCGTCGGACGCCGCCACCTGGAACACCGCCAGGCACCCCACGTTGGCAAGGAGCGTGTCCTGCATGGTGAGGGACAGCTCCTTCAGCCGCGCCAGGCTCTGGGTGGCCAGAATGAAGCTGGCCCCGAACTTGCCAAGCTCGGAGAGCATCGACTCGTAGTCCACGCCGGGCATGGCCTGCATCTCGTCCACCACCACCAGGGCTCCGCGCCGCTCCCCCGGCGGCAGGCTCCCCTGCTCCCGGATCACAGCGTCCGTCAGGTTGAGCAAAGAGCCTCCCACCAGGCCGGACACGTCCTGCCCCGCAGCCGACTGGGAGGTGGCGACCAAGAGCACGCCGCCCTCGGCGATCACCTGCCGCAGGTCCAGGGTGGAGCGGCGCTGCCCCAGGATGGCCCTGGCCTTCTTGGACGTCGCATAGTAGGCAAGACGGGTCTGCACCGGGGCGACGGCGTCGGCCTTCAGCGTGCGGGTCCAGTTGCGGAAGTCCCTGGCCCACCAACCGATGACGTAGGGATCGGACACCCTCCTCAGCACCCGGTTGCGGTACTGAAGGTCCGACAGCATCCGCAGCCCGTCCAGGATGGTGCACTGCTCGTCCTCCCTCGTGTCCGGATGGGTGTTGTACTCGTGCAGGCTCTTGACCGTGTGCTCCAGGATGGACTGCATCCTCGGCCCCCAGACCTGGTCCCACAGCCCCCTGGCGATGCGCACCACCGAGTCGGCGGTGCGGTCCCGGTCGGGGAATATCCTGGCGTCCAGCAGGTTGATGCCCGGCGAGCGCTCCTCGTTCTTCAGGTCGATGAGGTACGTCCTGTCCACGATCTCCTCGGGCACGTGCCTCAGCAGGGAGTTCACCAGGTCGTCGTGGGGATCGACGACGACGATGGCGTCCTCGTTGCGGCCCGCCGCCTTCTCCCGCATCTTGTGGACGACCAGGTGGTGCATCAACGTGGACTTGCCCATGCGGGTGCGGGCCACGTAGAGGTGGTGGCGCCCCATGGTGCCAGCGGGGAAGTGCACCTTCCTCGGCTTGCCCACCACCGTGTCTCCCACGTAGGCCCCGCCGGAACCGTTCCGGGACGATGGGAACAGCGCCTTCGCCCCGGTGCGGGCCACCATGGGCAGCTGGTCTCCCGCCCCCAGGGGATGCCACAGGGACGCCAGCTCCCGCACCACCAGCACGTTCCGGCCCGCCAGCAGGCTCCGCGCCGGCGGCAGCGGCTCGGTCAGGGGGACCGCCGGGCGCACCCTGGTGGCTCGGAAGCTGGCACCGGCGGGGTTGTTGTAGTGACTGTAGGCCGCGGCCACGTTGCGCAGAAGCTCCCTGGCTCTGTTCTCGGTGCCGTGCTCGGACAGGATGGCGGTCACCTCCAACTGGGACTCGTAGGCGAGATTGGAGACCTTCTCCTTGATCATCACCGGGTCCTGGTACTTGCCCCCGGAGCGCCATTTCTTGAACCGCCATAAGGCCCAGCCCGCCAGGGCAGCCAGCGACGCCACTCCCAATCCCAACAACACCGCCTTCCACGTCTCGCCACGCTGCACCCACAGGTAGCCCTGGAGGGCGGGCAGGGCCAGCAACGCCAGGATGGTTATGGTGACCGCGTTGGTGCGGTCGATCCTGGGCTGTGCGCTGGAGGCGGACGTGTTGGGGTCGTAGGCGGGCTTGGGGTTCGTCTTCTCCTGGTGGGCGGCGGACCAGTCCGAACCCAGGGACGACAGCCGTAGCCGGGCCACCAGCCGCTCTCCCTCCTCAAGGTCGGACAACGAGCCGATGACGGAGATGAGCGGGTCTGAGCCGGGGTCCAGCAGGTCGTCGTCCCGGTAGGGGCGCAGGGGCAGGTACTCCGGCCCCCGGAGCCGCAGGTCCATCGACCACGCCTGCTCCCCCTCGGCCAGCCTGAGGGGGTCGTCCTCCGGGGAGACCTCGTTCACCCTGGCCTGGGGGTAGTGGACGCCCACCTGCTGGCGGACGAAGGAGCCCTCTCTACAGCGGGCCAGCAACGTGACGCCGTCAACGTCCCCGGCGATCTCCAACGAGAAGGGTTCGGGGACGGCTATGGACTCCACCAGGTTCTGCACGCCCAGCATGGTGCGTTCACCGGAGCGGGGCGGCGTCACGGCCATCAGCTTGACGGCGGGCTTCTCCCCGCCCTTGAACAACTTGGCTATCGGATTGAGTTTCATGGTGCATATTCTCCTTATTGTCTAGCGTCACAGCGAAAAGAACGCATGAGCTCTTATCGGCCATCCGACACGGGGAAAGCAAGGCCCAGATGGCCGCAGAGGACGCTCACGACGCACCGACTCGGCCCGGGCTCAGGCGGCGGGCCGAGGAGCCTGACGTGTCGGACTACAATCGCTCAGGGGCGGCTTTCGCCCTGGGAGGGCTGTAAGGAGATTAGGAGCACATTGTAGAATACAATCCAGGTGATATCGGTAGCTGTTTGAAGGGGAATCCGGGATGCCTGTAGACAATCCGGCGAGCAGTTTTACTGCGGGTCAGTGCTAAGTCTATTGTACTGATTGTATTGTAGTCTGTTGTAGTTTCTGACGCAAGGAGAAGCCAATGGTTGACCATGAGGAGCCCGGCATGGACGGGGCGAAGGGTGATGGCGACGGCATGAGCATCCCTCTATCGGAAGACCCCCTATTGGACCTGCTGGACGTGCTGGTGAGTGACCGGGGCAAGGTGGCTGCGGCCGAGGCCCTGGGGGTGAACTACCGCACGATGGTGACCTGCCATGAGTCTCGTCACGTATCGCGGCGGATGCGGAAGGCGTTGGCGGAGTTCAGGGACAAGCACGGTGACGGCGGGGATGAGCAGGACGATGAAGCGGGTGACATTGTAGCGAGGGTAACGGCGTTGGAAGAACGGGTGGCGGCGATGGAGGAAGCGTATGGAGCACTGGTGGAGACCGTCGAAGCCCAGGCGAAGCAGCTGACGGAGTTGCAACGCAATGTTGGAGGATCGGAGGACGGGGCGGAGGAAGAGAAACGGGAGCGGAGCAAGCCTGATCCGGTCGGTGATAACGATGGTCAGCGCAAGGAGTGGCAGCCACCACGACGGGATCACGGGCGTCCCGATGCCGGCGTAGTCACGTTGGAAGAGCAGCCGGACGAAGGGCACGCCTTCGGGGCGGCTGCCCAGTTGGTGGCGGAATGGCGGGGGCTGCGCACCGGAGGTGAGGCTTCGGGCGGCCGGGTTGACCGGGCGAAGGCTGCGGTGCGCCGGTGGGAGCTGGAGATCGCCATGCTCAGCGACTACGGCCTGACGCTGCCGCCGGAGACCGAACCCCTGGACGCTTCGCGCAGGGAGGACCACCTGCGGTGGCGGAAGGAGGCGCTGGCAGCGGCCTTGGCGAGAGCAAGGCGGCTGCGCTGGCTGAGGCGAGCACTCACCCTGGGTCTGCGATGGGGGTAGCCGACTGAAGTAGCTCAAGGCGCCCTTCGCCGTCGGCCAGCGGATCGGACAGTCCGCGGTGGACTCGGCTCTTTCCAAGCGATGGACGGAGGTGGTAGAATGCGACTCGTAGAAGAACGCTCTGTTGGAGGAGCCTCGGAGTGGATGCGCCGGTGTCGGTTGGAGATGGCGCAGGCTCCGGGCCGACTGTCGGGTGAGATATGACGACGCCAGACACATTCACCAAAACCGCAGAAGTGCAAGGCGGCTTCCGGCTGCCCGACCCGCCGCAGCGGGAACCGGATGAGATGACGCAGTACGACCAGCTCTTCAAGTACGGCTACTCCCACGCCCTGGCAGTGCATCTGGGCAACCCGGAGACCACCCTGGTGGAGGCGGACCGCTGGATAGTCGCCAGGCCGGAGTACAACAAGGCACGCGCCCGGCGCCCCGACCTCTTGGTGGCCTTTGGTGTTGATCCCGAGGTGTATCGCCGGAGCAACGGGTACATCGTCTCGGAGCAGGGGAAGGCGCCGGACTTCGTGCTTGAGGTGGCGTCGGAGAGCACCGGAGCAATGGACGTGGGGGCCAAACGGGTGGACTATGCCCGTTTGGGCATACCTGAGTACTGGCGCTTCGACGAGACGGGAGAGTATCACGGGGCGAGGTTGGCCGGTGACCGGCTGGTTGATGGCCGGTACGAACCCATACCGATAGAGACCGTGTCCGATGGAGTCCTCCAAGGATACAGTGCCGTGTTGGGCCTGAATCTGCGATGGTCGGATGGTGAGCTGCTGTTCTACGACCCCGCCACCGGGGAGCCCATCGCCACCTTTGAGCGTGAACGAGCCCGCGCCGAGGCTGCTGAAGCCCGAGTCCGGGAGTTGGAGGAGCGGCTCCGTCGGCAGGGAGCGTAGCCTCGCCGGCAGACCGGTAGGGCAAGGAATACCAGGCAAAAGTTCGCCCACCGCAGCGGTGCCGCTATTGACATCCGCCGCCAGATTGGCGGATTATATATACTGGTCCTTTGCGACATATATTGACATGAGCTAGAAATACTACTGATCCAGCGCCCGCAGGGGTCGTGGCATAAGTCGGGCGACACAGGAGGTTCGACGACATGACCAACGCGCTGCGGAGCTTCACCCCCTTCCCCCGATTCCTGAGTCGTCCCTGGGCGGCGCTCCTCGCCCTCGCGCTGTTGGCGCTGTTCGCGCTGACCCCCGCGCAGCCGGCCGGCGCGCAGCAGGCGACGCAGACCTTCGTCGCCAACACCGGCCAGGCAGACGGCACGAATGCGTTTTTGGGCAATGACTACGCCCAGGCGTTCACGACCGGCAGCAACGCCGCGGGCTACAGCCTGCGCAGCGTCGACGTGGAATTCTCCATCATCGACAGCAGCTTCAGCTCTTCGTCCCTCACCGCCAGCATCCACGCCGACTCCGGCGGGTCTCCGGGCAGCTCCCTCGGGACCCTGACCAACCCCGCCAGCTTTCCCGCCTCCACCTCGGACCAGACGCTGACCTTCACCAGCAGCGCGGGCATCGACCTTGCGGCGAACACCACGTACTTCGTGATGTTCGACATGGGCAGCAATCAGGCTCAAGCGAGTATAAGGTCGACGGAATCGGACAGCGAGGACAGCGGAGCCCTGGCCGGCTGGAGCATCGGCGACAGCACTTTGAGAAGAGGATTTGCCTCGACAGGCACATGGACCACCGAAGGGGCATCACTGAAACTCAGCCTCGGCGGCGTCAGCAAGCCTTTCCTGGTTTCGAACTTCGGGCAGGCGAACGGCGGCACCGGCAACTTCGTACAGCACGACCACGCGCAGGCGTTCACGACGGGCGCCAACGCCGGCGGGTACACCCTGACGGGCGTCGACTTCTCGTTTCCGCAAATCAACGACGGCGCGCTGGCGGGGAAGCTGGCTGCCGAGATCAGAAGCGACAGCAGCGGAGCGCCGGGCGCGGTGGTCGCCACCCTGACCAAGCCCGGCACGATCGCCGCCGGCACGAACAGCTTCACGCACTCGGGCGTGGCGCTCGCGGCGAACACCACGTACTGGGCGGTGCTGGACGTCACCCTGGTCCTGCTCCCCGGCGCCAACACCATCCAGAACACCGCGTCGGACGCCGAGGACGCCGGCGGCGCGGACGGCTGGACCATCGCCGACGACGGCCACTACCGGACCTGGAACACCTCGGGCGCCTGGACCTCGTTCAGCCAGTCCCGCAAGATGACCATCCACGGCACGGCCGTCGAGACCGTCGAGACGGAGACCTTCGTCGCCAACACCGGCCAGGCGGACGGAGGCACCTCATTTCTGGGCAATGACTTCCACCAGGCCTTCACCACCGGCTCCAACAGCTTCGGCTACAGCCTGCACAGTGTCGACGTGGAGTTCTCCACCATCGACAGCGCCTTCAGTTCCTCGGCGCTGACCGCCAGCATCCACGCCGCCTCCGGCGGGTCTCCGGGCAGCTCGCTGGGGACCCTGACCAACCCCGCCAGCTTTCCCGCCTCCACCTCGGACCAGACGCTGACCTTCACCAGCAGCGCGGGCATCGACCTTGAGGGGAGCGCCACCTACTTCCTCGTGATCGACATGGACGCTGGCCAGAGTTCTTCGAGGGTACGCCTGACGGGTTCGGACGCCGAGGACGGCGGGGGCCTGGCCGGCTGGAGCATCGCCGACGGCGCCGGGACGAGAACGGCTTCCTCGACGGGCGCGTGGACCCCCAACGTATCATCACTGAAGATCAGCCTCGACGGCGTCAGCAAGCCGCGGCCGTCGCGGGTGAGCATCCTTGGCGGCGGCGCCGTCACCGAGGGCGTCAGCGCCAGCTTCACGCTGACGGCGGTCCCGGCGCCCACGGCGGACCTGCCGGTGAGCGTGACGGTGACCACGACCGGGGACTTCGGGTACGGCGCGCTGCCCACCAGCGTCACCATCCCGGCCAGCGGGTCGGCGACGCTGGAGATCCCCACCACCGGCGACGACGTGGACGAAGCCCACGGCTCGGTCACGGTGACGCTGGTGGACGGGTCGGACTACGACCTGGCCACGTCGCTGGGGACGGCGACGGTCCGGGTGCGGGACGACGACCCGGCGCTGGTGAAGAACACCGGCCAGTCGAGCGGCCTGGTGCAGGGCCTGCACGTGGACCTGGCGCAGGGTTTCGACACCGGCGGCAACCCCTCGGGGTACACCCTGACCAGCGTGGACGTGGCCTTCAACCGGTCCACCGAGGACTTCGGCTCCAAGCTGACGGTCACCGTCCACAAAGGTGCCAACGGGGCTCCCGGCACGGTCGTGGGGACCCTGACCAATCCCGACTGGGTGAACCGGCAGGCCGGCACGTACAGCTTCACGCACCCGGGCGTCGCGCTCGAGGCGGACACCCGCTACTGGGTCGTGCTGGACGCAGCCGGACTCACGGAAGGCAACAGCCAGGTGAAGTTCACGCAGAGCAACTCCGAGGACGAGGGCGCGGCGCCCGGCTGGAGCATCAACAACGACGCTCGCATCCGCGCGCAGGGGGGCGGCAACTGGATCACCCTGGTCGGAGGCTCCACTCTGTCCATGGGAGTCAACGGCCGGCTGCTGCCCCACGCGGACGGCTCCTACACCGTGCCCCTGGACTGGCCGCTGAAGCCGCTCGGTCTGGGCGCGGGCGAGACGTTCCGGCTGCTGTTCATGACCGAAGACCACCGCGACGCCACCGCCGCCGACATCGGCGTCTACGACGCCCACGTGCGGGAGGCGGCCCGCGACGGGCACGCCGCCGTCCGGCGCTACGCCGACCACTTCCGGGTGGTGGGCTCCACCGCCGCGGTGGACGCCCGGGACCACACCCGGACCAACCCCAACAACGCCGGGCACACGGACGCGGAGGTCTGGTGGCTGAACGGCGAGCGCGTCGCGGCGAACAACGCCGGCTTCTGGTCCGACACCTGGGAGAACTGGGCGATGGCGGACCGGCGCTTCGAGAGCGGCGAGAGGAGCACCTCGAACGACTGGCCGTGGACCGGCACCCGCACCGACGGTGCGAAGGAGGCGAACCCTCTGGGCGCCAGCAACGCCCGGCGCGGACGGTTCTCGACCACCGACGCGGACACCGGCCCCATCAGCTACAACACCATCGCGAGCACCCAGGACCACGCCTTCTACGGCATCTCGCCCCTGTTCCGGGTGGAGCCCACGCCGGTGAACGCGCCGCCCGGTGAGCCGGCGGTGATGAGCAACCTGGGCCAGGCGGACGGCGCGGCGTTGACCGTGACGACTGCCAGTACCGTACGTGACCGCGCGCAGTCGTTCCGCACCGGCAAGAACGGCGGCCACTACCGCCTCAACAGCGTCGACGTCGAGTTTGCCGAGATCGGCGACTCCGACGCCGCCCGTGATCTGAGGGTACAGATCTGGGCCGGCTCCGGCGGCTCGCCGGGCAGCACCGCCGCCGACGTCCTCGCCGACCTGGCGCGCCCCTCCATGCCGGTGGGCAGCGCCGACCGGACCTTCACCTTCACCTACCAGGGCGACGACGGTTCGGGGCTGCGGCTGGAGCCGGACACCACCTACTGGGTGTACGTATACGACGCGTCCGTGCAGCCCAACAGCAGGTACACCCTTCGCGCCACCGCGTCGAACTCCGAGCGCCTGCGGGGCCTGCGCCTGCCCGAGGGCTGGAGCATCGGCGACGGCCACAGTTCCTGGTCGCTCTACCCCAACCCCGCCGTCTCCTGGAGCACCCACTCCGAGGCGCTCAAGATCGGCCTGAACCTGGGGGCCGCCGACGCCTTCGTGCAGTTCCGCACCTGCGCGGGCACGGTGTCGGGCAACGACTGCGACACGGGCTGGGTGATCGCCAACTACAACAGGCACGACCCGCCGCCGACGATCACGCTGACCGAGGGCGGCCCGGCGGTGACCTACCAGTGGCAGGCGGTGGACCCCCACGAGCGCCGGCACTTCTACGTCGCCAGCCAGGTGGGTGAGCCGCTCAGCCACTTCGGGGGCTACATCGGGCCGGGCCAACCGGACCGGGACCGGCTGATGTGCCACACCGGGAGCCGCAGCCCCTACAACCTGGGCGACCCCATCGTCGAAGGGCTTGGCCGGGATGGGATCAACTTCGGCTACGGCAGCACCGCCGGCCCGCTGCTGGACCGCCACGACGGCTGCCCCTTCTCGTCGCAGTCCGTCTACGAGAGCGACGCCAACAAGTGGCGTCCGGTGAGCCTCGCCGCGGGGCAGGACAGCGACGCCTTCGACCACGGGACGTTCCTGATCCACCGGCCCTACGCCGTCGGCCACAACTTCTATGAAAATGGCGTGCTGTACCAGGTGGGAGGCTTCGACTACCCCGAGGTGCGGGTGCCGCTCATCATCAGGGACGACGACGAGTGGGAGCAGACCCTGGAGTTCTCCATCGACGACGGGACCACCTGGACGTCCATCGAGGACGGCGGGCTCAATCTGGCCTTCCCGGCCTCGCTGAACACGGGGCGCAAGGCGCACTACTTCTGGGTGCGGACGAAGAACGACCCGCCGGCGGACCAGGACAAGCGCTTCTCCATCAGCGCCGACTTCGCCAAGCCGCTGTTGCGGAGCGGCACGTCGGAGTACTTCCGGTCCCACCGGGTCTGGTTCACCAGCCCCGCCGCCTCGCACCTGCACACCTTCAGAACTGACTCTGCCGTCAGCGCCGGCTCGGTCACGGTCAGCCGCACGCCGGTCCAGGTCGACATCCACGTCGGCGCCAACGTGGTCGGCAACGTGACCTTCCAGGTCGAGGGCTACAAGCTGTACGAGCGCAGCGACAACCAGATCTCGACGGAGACGCCGCCGAAGACGGTGCGCACCGACAGCTTCAGCTTCCACCGCACGCTGGGCTCCTGCGTGGGCTGCCAGCGGCTGCTGGGCGACCTGCCCGACCCGGTGGTGGAGCGCGTGGGCGATTTGACCTACGCCAACCTGTCGGACACGGGCATCGACCTGAGCTGGCCGCAGGTGGTCGGCGCCGAGGGCTACGAGGTGCGCTACTGGTCCACCACGTCGCCCTTCCCCGGCGTCCCGGCCGACGAGGCCTGGTTCGGGGCCGAGCCCAACGACCCGGCCTGGAACATCCGCCACCTGGAGCCGGACACCGAGTACCGGGCGGTGGTCTACTACCAGGACCACGGCGCGACGCAGCTGAGCACCGCCAGCCCGGTGATTCGCTTCACCACCCTTGCGGCGGGCTCGCCGGTGGAGGCGGAGCCCACGTCGGTGATCGTGGAGCGGGTGCCCGAGGTGTCGATCAGCGCCGCCGGCGGGACGATCACCGAGGGCGAGGACGCGGTCTACACGGTCACCGTGAACCCCGCGCCCGACGCGCCGCTGGACGTCAGGGTGGGCGTGGCCGGCCCCGGCTCCGTGGTCGCCGCCCAGCACCTGGGCGAGCGCACGGTCAACGTGCCCACCGGCGGCAGCGTCTCGTTCACCATCCCCACCGTCGACGACACCGGTTGGGGCTCCAACGGGATGCTCGGCGCGACGGTGCAGTTCGGCGAGGGCTACCGGCTGAACAGGTTCAGGAGCTACGCCTCGGTCTATATCGCCAACAACGACCTCCCGCCGCCGCCGCCGGTGCAGCTCAAGCGCGTCTCCGACACCACGGCGACCGTCGCCTGGAAGCCGCAGGGGGACGGCGCGTCCTACCTGGTCGTCTGGCACGAGAGCTTCACGGGCGTCCCGGTCCTGACGGAAGTCACGACCACCGCCACCGAGCACCAGCTCACCGGCCTCGACCCGCAGTCGCACTACGTGGTCTCCGTCCTTCACGGGACGACCCAGCTGGACAAGATCACCGTGCGGACCCTGGCCGCCGGCGCGACGCCGAAGACCTTCACGGTGGACTTCGAGACGCCCGCGCCCAACACGTCCGTGCCGCTGATCAGCGTGACCGCCGACGGCAACGTGACCGAGGGCGGGGACGCGACCTTCACGGTCAGCGCCAACCCGGCCCCGGCTGCGGACCTGGACGTGAGCGTCACGGTGTCGCAGAGCGACGACTCCGGGATATCCATGGAACATCAGACGGTGACCATCCCGTCGGCGGGCTACGCCACGCTGACGGTGGCCACCACCAACGACGAGGTGGACGAGCCCGACGGATCGGTCACGGTCACCGTCGACGCCAGCGCCAACCTCGACTACCGGGTGTCCTCGTCCCAGGGGACGGCCGTCGTGGTCGTGTCCGACGACGACGGCGGCTACACGGTCAACCAGGGAACGATCGCCAGGGTCAAGGAGTTGGCGTCGCAGACCCAGCACGGCGCGGCCCACGTGAACCGCTGGAACCGGGTGCTGCTGGCCTTCGGCGAGCACGACGGGACCGGCGTCACCGGCGGCCCGATGACGGCGGCCGAGGCGCAGGACATGGCCGACAATCACAGCAGCCCGGTGTGGGACCTGGTGGTCGTCGAGCTGACCGCCCTGGAAGCGGCCGCGGCACAGACGCCGCCGCCGCCGCCCACGCCCGAGGTGAGTATCACCGCTGGCAGCGGGGTGACCGAGGGCGGCGACGCCACCTTCACGGTGACGGCCAGTCCGGCCCCGACCGCGAATCTCGACGTGAGCGTCACGGTCTCGCAGAGCGGCGACTACGGCGCCACCACGGGCCAGCGGACGGTGACGATACCCACCACGGGCAGCGTCACCATCACCGTGGGCACCACGGACGATACTACCGACGAGACCGACGGGTCGGTGACGGCCACGGTGAACGCGGGCAGCGGCTACACGGTGTCCTCGTCCCAGGGCGCGGCCACGGTCGGCGTGTCCGACAACGACGACGCCTCCACGCCGGTGGTGAGCGTCAGCGCGGGCGGCGGCATCACCGAGGGCGGTGCCGCCGTCTTCACGGTGACGGCCAGCCCGGCCCCGGCGTCCAACCTCGACGTGAGCCTCACGGTCTCGCAGAGCGGCGACTACGGCGCGACCACGGGCCAGCGCACGGTGACCATCCCGACTTCGGGCAGCGCCACGGTGACCATAACCACCACGGACGACAGTACTGACGAGACCAACGGATCGGTCACCGCAACGGTGAACGCGGGCAGCGGCTACACGGTGTCCTCGTCCCAGGGCGCGGCCACGGTCGGCGTCGCAGACAACGACGACCCGGTCGTTGAGGAGCAGACGGGCTACACGGTGGACCCGGACGTGATCGCGAAGGTCAGGGAGCTGGCGTCGCAGACGCAGCACGGGACGGCCCACGTGAACCGCTGGAACCGGGTGCTCGTCGCCTTCGGCGAGCACGACGGCGCCGGCGTCACCGGCGGCCCGATGACGGCGTCCGAGGCCCAGGACATGGCGGACCGGCACAGCAGCCCGGTGTGGGACGAGGTGGTGACGGAGCTGACGGCGCTGGAGGCGGCGTCAACGCAAACGCCGCCGCCGCCCACGCCTGAGGTAAGCGTCACTGCGGGCAGCGGCATCACCGAGGGCGGCGACGCCGTCTTCACGGTGACGGCCAGCCCGGCGCCTTCGTCCAATCTGGACGTGAGCGTCACGGTGTCGCAGAGCGGCGACTACGGCGCCACCACGGGCCAGCGGACGGTGACGATACCCACCACGGGCAGCGTCACCCTCACCGTTGGCACCACGGACGACAATGCCGACGAGACCGACGGCTCGGTGACGGCCACGGTGAACGCGGGCAGCGGCTACACGGTGTCCTCGTCCCAGGGCGCGGCCACGGTCGGCGTGGCCGACAACGACGACGCCCCCACGCCGGTGGTGAGCGTCACCGCTGGCAGCGGGGTGACCGAGGGCGGCGACGCCGTCTTCACGGTGACGGCCAGCCCGGCCCCGACCGCGAATCTCGACGTGAGCGTCACGGTCTCGCAGAGCGGCGACTACGGCGCGACCACGGGCCAGCGCACGGTGACCGTCCCCACCACGGGCAGCGTCACCCTCACCGTCGGCACCACCGACGACAGTACGGACGAGACCGACGGGTCGGTGACGGCCACGGTGAACGCGGGCAGCGGCTACACGGTGTCCTCATCCCAGGGCGCGGCCACTGTGGCCGTGTCCGACAATGACGACGCCCCCACGCCGGTGGTCAGCGTCAGCGGCGGTTCCGGGGTGACCGAGGGCGGCGACGCCGTCTTCACGGTGACGGCCAGCCCGGCCCCGGCGTCCAACCTGGACGTGAGCGTCACGGTGTCGCAGAGCGGCGACTACGGCGCCACCACGGGCCAGCGGACGGTGACCATTCCCACCACGGGCAGCGTCACCTTCACCGTGGGCACCACGGACGACACTACTGACGAGACCGACGGGTCGGTGACGGCCACGGTGAACGCGGGCAGCGGCTACACGGTGTCCTCGTCGCAGGGCGCGGCCACGGTGGCGGTGTCCGACAACGACGACGCCCCCACGCCGGTGGTGAGCGTCACCGCTGGCAGCGGCATCACCGAGGGTGGCGACGCCGCCTTCACGGTGACGGCCAGCCCGGCCCCGGCGTCCAACCTGGCGGTGAGCGTCACGGTATCGCAGAGCGGCGACTACGGCGCGACCACGGGCCAGCGCACGGTGACCGTCCCGACTTCGGGCAGCGTCACCCTCACCGTCGGCACCACGGACGACAGCACGGACGAGACCGACGGCTCGGTGACGGCCACGGTGAACGCGGGCAGCGGCTACACGGTGTCCTCGACCCAGGGCGCGGCCACGGTCGGCGTGTCCGACAACGACGACGCCCCCACGCCGGTGGTGAGCGTCAGCGGCGGTTCCGGGGTGACCGAGGGCGGAGACGCAACCTTCACGGTGACGGCCAGCCCGGCCCCGGCGGCCAACCTGGCGGTGAGCGTCACGGTGTCGCAGAGCGGCGACTACGGCGCGACCACGGGCCAGCGCACGGTGACGATACCCACCACGGGCAGCGTCACCTTCACCGTCGGCACCACCGACGACGACGCCGACGAGACCGACGGGTCGGTGACGGCCACGGTGAACGCGGGCAGCGGCTACACGGTGTCCTCGACCCAGGGCGCGGCCACGGTCGGCGTTGCCGACAACGACGATGCTACGCCGGAGGTGGAGATAACCGTCACCGTCGAGGCCGCGTCGGCGGTGGAGGGCGACGTGCTGGAGTTCCGGGTGCGGCTGTCCGAGGCGTCCACCGAGGAGATCAGGATCAGATGGAACACCGCGCCTGCGTACCACCTGCTGGACGACCGGGCGCACATGACCGACTATCAGTACACGGAGGGTGAGCTGGTGTTCGCGCCGGGGGTGACGGAGTTGACGGCGGAGGTGTGGCTGGAGCAGGACGACGATGAGGAGCCGGACGAGTACTTCGTGGTGGAGGCGTACCTGCCCGGGACCCTCTACCCGCCCGACGCCGTGGGAACCATGACGATCATAGACGACGACTAGTCCGGCCCGGCCGGATTGGCAAGAGGATGCAAGGGGGGCCTGCGGCAATGATGCAGGCCCCCCTTGCGCTGGCCGTGGGGCGGCTAGGTAATATACTAACGTGGGTGTCAGGATCGCCGGAGTGAAGTTGGATCACCCATCCACAATTCGAAAATGGTTCTGCCTATCGTCAACTCAGGCCCACCAGACTTGATAAAATCAAGAACTTTTGAATTGCGGTTCAAGTTGGACTTGTAGATCGGATAGAGGACCAGCAGCTTCTTACGCCAGGTGACGTGACCTTCTGACCGCAATCTTGCTTTGAATTTGTTCGAAGTCCGATCTGAACCGGAAGAACAGCAGCAAAGTGGCATACCGCCCAAACTGGTACTCCGACCACCCGGCAGCGTGTACCTGTGCCAACTGCCAGCGCACTAGGCCCTCAGATCGACGGCATGCGGGTCGTTTCGGCAGCAGACCTCAGTCCTCTCGTCAGCCGGCGGGACGACCGCCGAAACGTCCGCCCCGCCGACGGGGGACAGGCCGTGGCCGTGGATGTCTGTGGGTTCTCGTTATATTAGCAACGCTCGGAGTGGGCGTCTTAACGGGGTGGGACAACCTTGCCATGCTTATCTCCGACTTGCAGACCTCGTCCACCTCTCCCAACCCTACAGTTACCCCGTCCGGTGCACACACTCTCTCCATTCCGCTTACTCCAACGCCCGCTTCGCAGTTAGCAGCGATTCCGACCGCCTCACCGACTGAGTATCCGACGCCGATTTCGACCGACACACCAACGCCAACCCATACACCCACGCTGCAACCTTCCAACACGCCGACGCCAACAGGCACGATACTTCTGGCTGTCGATACACCAACGCTGATACCACTCGATGCGATCACGCCCATCACAACACCGATGCAACCGGCCACCAGGACACCCGCTCCCACCGTTCAGCCTATGGACACACCGACTCCAGTGCCGTCCAATACACCCGCGCCTACCAGCACCCCGACGCCTGTGCCAACCAGCACGCCGACACCGATGCCCACCAACACGCCTGTCCCCGTCGTAAGGCTCGTCCTAGACGCCGAATCTACGGTCCTAGGCTACTGGTCGGACGGCACGGCTGATGTTGAGGTGACCGTGACCCTGCGCAACGAGGGTACGCTGCGACTCGACGGCACCCGGGAGTTGACGGCTACCTGCATAACGGAAGGCGATGAGCGCAGGGACTGCCGCGAGGAGTTGGCCCTAGCGCTGCCGGACGGGTTAGCGTCGGCCTCCGAGAACTTCACACTACGGCTTCCAATGGGCGCGACGACCTTGACGTTTGACTACGGCAGTGACAAGCCTCTGACCCTGAACATAGACGTGCCCGAGCGCATCCTCGGAGTCGACCGCGACCTCTGGGAGTGCTATGCGGACCGACCGCAGGGAGGCGTCGAGATCGACCGTGAAATCTTCGCAGGCTGCGGGTGGTGGAGTACACCGACCGTTAAGAAGTGGCTCAATGATGTCCCCGTCAAGGTCTGGGCAACTGGGCACTCGGACTACATCGCGGTCCTCGAAACGGTCTTGATCGAGCTGGCTCCAATATTGAACTTGGAGTTCGAGTGGATAGACGCCGAGGAAGACGCGGATTTCAGGGCGTATGTGGGTGTGGACAGGGCTCACGCAGCGGAATTGGAGCTCGACTTCGACTCAACGCTGGTGCATGTTTGGGGTTTCGGGAGCGCGAGCGTGAACGGAGGCGAGGCCACATCAGGGTACATCGTCATATGGCATACCGACTTGAATGACATGCCGTCGCGGATAGATGCGATCAGGGCGGTAACCATACACGAGGCGTTACACGCCCTGGGTCCTGTTAGTCACAGGGTGCCCCTTGGTCATAGCTCCCGGCCTCTGAGCGTCATGGAGGTCGCGAAGCTGGGCGTCTTGATTCCACGAGAAAGGCAGTTGCTTAAGCTCAACTCCCACCCGCTGGTGCGGCCCGGCATGTCCATGGATGAAGTCCGTAAACTGGTCGTGCTCACTGAAGAGCTCTTGGATTTCCCGCTGATCGAATCGGAGGCGGTGCCTGATGATCCCCTTGATGTTATACGGCGGGCCTACGTCGAGCTGGAAAGTGCGGGGACTGCAAGCTTTCACCTGAGCGGTGGATGGACCGGAGGTGAAACGTGCAACTGGCCCTTCGGAGTCAGACGGGGTCCCATAGAAATGTCAATTGGAGGCTTCAGCCTGACAGGCGACTGGCCGGAACTTGATCCGGCATTAGTACACTTGGACTTCTATACAAGCCGGTTTCTCATACGGCGTGAAGATGGCGAGTGGTTCCATTGGTGGCTCTCACCAAGTGGAGACTGGGAAATGGTCTACAGGGAGGCCGTTGTGACCGCCAGCTCATACTGGCTATGGAACGGCAAACTTCTCAAGACGCTTCGCAGCGTTCTCTGGGACGGGACTTCGGAAGACATCAGTGTCGAAGAAACCGCTGAGGGGAATTTGCACCTCCAGATTACCTTAGACCACTCGTACGTGTATATGTGGGATTGGAAGCCAATTGACAAGTCTTTGGACTTTACACTCGTCGTGGATCCGAAGACTTTCGCGATTGTTGGGTATACGTGGGAATTGCACAGGGACCCCGATGTCCATTCCGGCCCGTGCCTGACATTCAAGGAAGTGGCGACCGACGGCCGCCTCGACGTGGACATGGACAAACTCATGAACCAGCCGGAGGTTGAGCAAGACCTTACATCTGGCGATTCGCTCGACATTGTATGGCAAACCTACTTGGTGCTCGAAAAAGCAGGTTCCGTAAACTTCCGCCTGAGCGGTGGCTGGATCGATCGAGGGTGCAACCAGACCTTCGGCGTCAGGAGAGGCCCAATAGAGATGACGATCGGAGACTTCAGGTTGTTTGGCGACAACCCGGCCCTGTCGTATCTGGATATGCACACGAGCCAGTTCTACATCATATACTCGCGAGCAGACCAGGAGTGGACTCACTGGCAGCTCTCACCGGAGGGAATATGGGAGAGAGTCGACCATGGAACCATCGCAGATGCCAGCTCATGGTGGGTCTGGAACGGCAAGCTGCATGCAGCGATTCGTAGTGTCCTGAGGAATGGGTCTCCCGAGAATACAACCGTCTATGAAATTGCTGACGAGCACCTGCGTATTGAGGCTGTCGACGTGAACATGGGACGAAACCTATCGGGCCGGACGTCAGGCGACCGAATTGATTTGACGCTTGTCGTGGACGCTGAGACTTATGCTCTGGTGGGATACACCTGGGAGATGAACAAGAACCCGGACGCGAATCCTGGCGTTTGCCTGACATACAAAGAATGGGCAACCGACGGACGTATTGGGGTCGAGATTGAGGTACCCCAAGAGGTCCGCGACCAGTTGACCGCTTCGCCATAGCTTGATACGGAGTTGTGAGAATCTGCCAAGACGAGACGTTGAATGTCCTACGAAATCAACCTTCATGATCTGAGACCTTGAGTAGGGTGACTTCAAGGTTGGACGGATGGGCTGCCGCAGGATATTCCTGTGAGTTGGCATCACGACGCCTAGGCTACGTAGGTTGTAGGTAATGGGATAGGCAATGAACTTGCCGAGGCGAGCTATCTGGCACGAAAATAATTCACGGTCAATCAAGCGACATGAGATCACAAATTAATGTTGAGGGCGATATACTGTCAGCCGAACAACTACGCAAGACAGGGTTCGATGACGTCGGAGGGTAAGTGTGGTGTCCTCTCTGACCAGCGGCGAAGACGAAGTGGCCATATTCCGTTATGAGGATGCAGTTGAAGAATCCAATAGAGCGCACAAAGTGTTATGCGATTCAGCTTGTGAATTTCTGGATCAGCCTCGTGGGATTGGCGTCCATCACCGCCATCGTCTGGTACTTCGACCCAATCGGAGACTTGTTGGCAAAGATCATTCTCAACCTGCTGGCCGCAGTCATGTCCGCACTATTCCTTCTGGAAGGGATCAGCAAGGACAAAGGACAGAGCGAGTCTAGGTGGCTTGCCGTAGGGTTCTCGGTATTCTCTATAGCCGCGGTGCTTATCTTGTTTGGTGCCAGGATCGATGCCCCGGGTCTGGTGATAAATATCGGCTCCCTATTGGCCGCGTCCCCTGCACTTGTTCTATATTATGCACTCGCTAGAGATGAGCGTCTGTTGCAGTTGTGGTTTGTTCCAATCGCCATTACCGCAACGCTGTACATAGTTCCTCTGAATGCTCCTGCTGACATAATACTGAACTTCTTGCTTGTTCCGTTGCCAGCGGTGTCATACGCCTGCGTCGTCTGGGTATTCGCAACGAGATTGTCTCTGAGACGAGCGAGGGAAAAGCGCCATTGCGCTGTCTGGGGTTCGGGCCTACAGAGCCTAGTTATGCTCTTGTTAGTCGCACCTCTCGTCGCATTGGCGATGCTGGCTGTGAATGCGCTTCAGGGCGACGACGTCTGGGTGGCGGTGTCAGGCGCATTGGTCGGTATCTTGTTCGGCAGCGCGGTTTCACAGCCATTTGGAAAGTTCCTGCTCGCTCTAGGAAACTTCTCACCGCATTCGGGATGTGAAGGTAGCCAGAAAAGACAATGAGACAGGCGTTATCATCGGTCAATTGCTCTTCCCTTGCCTCTTTGTCTTTGAAGGGGTTGAAGGTGTGTGCGAAGCGAACGGAGTCAGCGATACCAGCATAACCGAGCTCGGCCGTCTCTTGATGATCGCACAAAAGTGTGTTGTAATGAGATTGTGAACGATAGAGAGTTTCTGAGGCGAGTCCGCCGATACGCGCGTAAGCAACGGCTCGATTTCGATTTCATTCCAAGTCGAGGTAAGGGCAGCCACGGGGAGATTTGGGTTGGTCTATATAGGACTACTCTTCCTCACGGCGAGATTCCAACTGGCACCCTTGCCTCGATTCTGAAGGATTTACACATCGACAGAGGGGAGCTATAGATCATGCGTTATGCCTATCCTTGCAGTATCGCCCGGGACGATGGCGAGGAGCAGTTGACCGGAAAGAGAGCTTACATCGTGACCTTCCCTGATGTGTATGGGGCCAACACAGGAGGGTGGTCATGGGAAGAGGCACTTGAGAATGCCAAGGACTGCTTGGGAGTCGCTCTGGGCATGTACGTCAAGACTCGCGAGGACATTCCTGTGCCCGGCCCTCTGAGACACGACCAGGTGCTGATCTCAGTAGCGCCCATTGTCGCAGCGAAGCTGGCATTATATTCGGCGATGCGGGAACAGGGCATCACCAACGTCGCCCTTGCTGTGCGACTGGGGCTGCAAGAGAATGCAGTCCGCAGACTCGTTGATCCTAGACATAGGTCCCACATTACATCGGTGGAGAGGGCACTCGAAGCGGTCGGTCGTTCCTTGGTGGTAGAAGATACGGCTGCTGGTCGAATTCCAGAAGCTGCGGCCGCAGTGACATCGACTTAGCGCCGCCAGTCAAGGCCATGCTGACGCTGCTCTTGAGTGTGCCCCTTTCTGACTTCCAACTGCTCGACGCACTCCAGCAGGATGCCGTTCGTCGAATTGACGGAGTTGGCGCTCATCCTGGGCGAGCCCCACGCGACCGTCCACCGCTATCTCACCGGGCTGCTGGACGACGGCATCGTGGGGAAGGCCACCCACGGCACCGTTCACCTGCCGTCGAGCGCACGATACTGCCTGACGGAAAACGGCATCCGGGAAGCCGCCGCCCTCCTGGGCTACGACACGCCCTCGGACTTCGTGCGGGCCTACCCCATATCCGGGGAGTGGCTCACGCTGCTCATCCGCAGAATGGATGCCGTGGCCTCCGTCTACCGCCTAGCCGCCACCATGTCCCCGGGCACTGAGGGACGCAGGACCCGCGTGGAGTTCCACCGCAGGGGCCGCTTTGACGCCACCATCACCCTTCACGACGGTCGCGGCTTCGGCGTGATCTGTCAGGGCCTGACCCTGTCGCCGTCCGTTGACGTTCGTACCTCGGATGGTCCGTCGCAACGCTGCGCACGCCTCTTTCTCCAGTCCAAAGCCTCGAAATAGGCCGCTTCCGAAATCGGAACTTTCGTAGCTGGGTAACGGAAGTCATGCCCGCAAAGGCCCGCTTCCGAAAACGGAACTTTCATAGCTGACAAACGGAATCGACGCCGGAACCTGCACCGGAACCGAAGTGCTGCCTCCGATTGTCCTATAGGGGGCCTTTCAGCCCGATTCAGCTTCAGCACTCCACTCACTTCCGTTTTCGGAATCTACGCCTTTTCCTGTACACGTCTCCAACATCGTCGTCGCGCGTCTGCCATGGGTACGTCATAACGGGGGGCGAGCGCGCCCCCTGGACGTGCCCACCCTAATCTCTGGCCTGAGACGGTGCCGCCGAGGTGTCGTATCCGACCTCCGATCCCAACATCGGGCACAGTGACATGAGTGACGCGTCACCGTGAGGTCGCGCACTTGGTGAGTCTCGTCAATTTCGACCTCGTAGCTAACCCGAAACCCGGTTTTCCCTCGACTTCTCGCCAAACATGCACATCTCAGCTACGGCCACTGCACACGCTCTCCTCCTCTCGACCAGTGCCCGATGCACATCTCAAAGCTGCGATTTGCGCACGACCCTGCGACCGGACCTTTCATACAGATCGCTTCCTCCGGTTAATCAGCCTGTAGGAGGAACGCCTGCAACACCACGCTCAACGCTACATCCGCATCTGTCGACAAAGTATCCCTTCTCTGTACAGCCCTCCAGCACCGTAATCTACGTTTTTGCCATCAGGACTTACATTGGCACGTCCCTCACACACTCTCACTGGTGCCATGTTCAACTGACTTACTTCGGTTGCCGCGAATGCCACCGAGTTTTGCTCTGGACCCGTAGTCAGTTTCTACCTCTACCCCCGTCGGTCGGAGAGCCATCTGACGAAGGTATCGCCAAGCACTACGTTCCAGCGGCCGGTTTCTCCATCCGGTAGCCGACACGGGGCTCAGTGAAGATGTACCTTGGGTCGTTGGCATCGTCTCCCAGCTTGCGACGCAGGTTCTTCACGGTACTCCGAAGCAGGTCGACATCCCCTGAGTATTCCCATCCCCAGACACGCTGCAATATCTGGTCGTGGGTCAGTACACGACCTGCACTGATCGACAGCTCGAAGAGAAGCTTGTACTCCGTCGCGGACAACTTAGCGGGACGCCCGGATACGGTCACACTGCGGTCTGAATAGTTGATGGTCAAGTCTTCCAGTTGATAAGGCTGACGGGACGCATTCGCGTCGGCCCCTCTCCGCTTCCGCAGGGACGATGCGACTCTCGCAAGCAGTTCGGTAGAAGAGAAGGGCTTTACGATATAGTCCTCGGCTCCCATGGACAGAGCCTTCACCACGTTCTCCTCCTGGTCGTTCGCCGACAGGAAGATGATCGGCGCTTCGGACACCTCCCTTATGCGGCCCATCAGCTCGAATCCGCTGGTGCCGGGAAGCATCAGGTCCAGCAGGACAAGATGGGGCTGGTCCGCCTCCACCAGCCGCATCATCTCTTCCGGGTTGCCGGTCCCAAGAAGCTTGTACCCCTGTTCAGAGAGAATGTTCCGGAGAAGCCACAGCGCCTGAGGCTCGTCGTCCACCGCGAGAACCTTAACCTGATCACCCGGCGTGGCGACGACATCGCCGTAGGACGGCGGAGCGGCGTCGGCTGCCTCGGGAATCGTGAACGTGATCCTCGTGCCGCGCTCCTCCCCGCCGCTCTCCGCCGTGATGCGGCCTCCATGCGCCTCGACTATTCCCTTGCAGATAGCAAGCCCCAGACCCTCGCCCGCTATCTTCCGCTCCCGGCCGTCGCCATCTATCCGGGAGAACTTCTTGAACAGCCTCGACAACTGATCGGAGGGGATTCCCATGCCCTCATCCGTTACGGAGATGCGCACGTGATTGCCCTCCCGCGACCCGGTCACCCTGATCGTGGAGAACTCCGGCGAGTACTTGGCGGCATTGGACAGCAGGTTGTCCATCACCTGGGTGACGCGCCTCTTGTCCGCAGAGATTGGAGGCAGGTCCGGATCAAGGTCAACCTCAACAGTATTCTGAGCCCCTCGACGGACGAACGCGGCCTTCGCCTCGTCCACCAGGGGTTTCATCTCAGTGGGGTTGAGACTTACCGACAACGCCCCAGCCTCTATCCGCGTCATGTCGAGGAGGTTGTTGACGAGGCCGCGCAGGTGATTGGACTGCTCGTCTATCATTCGGAAGTACTGGAGCACCTCGGAGATGTCCATCGGGTCCGAACTGCCCAGCACGATACTTGTGCAGCCCTTGATGGTGGTCAGGGGCGTTCGCAGTTCATGACTGACCATCGCGAGGAACTCATTGCGCAGTCGTTCGATCTCCTCCAGGGGCGTCATGTCCTGGATGACGGCGACGGCGGACACTATCTTCCCGTCATCGGAGTAGACCGGCGTCGCGTTGACGAGGGTCGTCACCCTCCGCCCATCCGGGAGGTCGAACAGGATCTCCTCTGCCCGCACCGCCTCGCCGCGGTCCAGCGCCCTCGCGAGTGGACGTTCGTGACCCTCGTACTTCTTGCCGTCAATCCGCCGGTAGATCGCCACCTCGTGGTACCGCACGAGCGTGGAGCCTGGCTCCGGCGACATTCCCAGGATGCGCTTGGCCTCCTGGTTCACCGATGCGAATGTCCTCGTGGCCGCGTCAACGACCATGACGCCCACAGGCGACGACTCGACCAGCGCCGCCAATCGACGCCTCTCGGTCTCCGTCTCATCCCTGGCACGCTGCTCTTCCCTGTGCCTCAGGGCGTTGCCGATGGCGATTGCGGCCTGTGAAGCGAACATCACCAGGGTCTCTTCGTCTTCTTCCGAAAACTCCTCGGCGCCCTCCTTCTCCGTGAGATAGATGTTGCCGACGGGTTCGCCCAGGTGGCGGATGGGCACTCCAAGGAAGGTCTTCATAGGCGGATGGTTCTCGGGAAAGCCGACCGAATGGGAGTGCTGGGTGAGGTCCGCGAGTCGCACCGGCTCCTGGACCTCGTTCAGATAGCCGAGGATTCCCAATCCCCTTGGTGGTTCTCCCAACAACCGGCGCTGTTCAGTCGTGATGCCTGAGGTGATGAACTCTTGAATCCGACCGGAGTCGTCCAACACCCCGACCGCTCCATACCTGGCGTCGGTCAGCAAGCGGGCTCCGTCCACTACCTCCTGAAGAACGGTGTTTAGGTCCCAGCTCTGGGTGATGCGACGACTGACCTCGCTCATCATGGCGAGGCGCGATCTCAGCCTGTCGACCTCTCGCATCTCGGAATCGTTCCTCGTCAATGACTCCCCCAAGTGAGATCCTGTGTGACCTCACAGTCCCGCGTCCATGAGGCGGCTTCTCGGCGATTGTATCACGGTCCCCAGTAGGGCTTTCATGGAAACGTGGAGAGTATTCATGGAAACAGGGCGAACTTTCATGGGTTCTTTCATGGCAGTCGGCTGGTTTTTCATGGCCGTTTCATATACGTCCCTTATCGTAGTCAGCATCACTCGCTGAGGAGACGCCAAATGGCTAGACATCTGATCCATATCAAGGGGCAATGGGCAAACCGGTGCGTCCGTCGAGGCCCCTGCCGGTAGAGGGCAAAGTAGGTTGCTGGAAGCAACTCTTCACCCGGCTGCGCAGGGGCAAGCAAGGACCGCATGACGGGTCATAGCGTGTCTTCAACGTAAACGACCGAGAGAATCCTTAAGGAGGTAAAGCAATGAGCAAGAGGAATCTGGCTATCGGCATAGCGGTGGCAACCGTCGGAGTGCTGGCCCTCACACCGCAGATGTTCAAGGTCAGCAGGCAGTGGCGGCGACATCGGGCATGAGGGTCTTGAGGGTGCGACCGGCGAGGATGCGGCAGCGTTCTCGCCGGTCAATCTCTCCCTATCCTCTTTACCCGGACAGCATTGACGAAGAAGGTCCGATCAAGGCGCTAAGGGAGCCGGATGTCGGACCGGAGGAGGCAAGCACCATGTTGGGAGCACCATTTACTGACCTACATGAAGGGGGGCCACCCAATGCGGTGCGTCTGTTGAGGCGGCTGTGAGGACGGGCGGGCTATCTGGATACGACGAGCACGGCCAAGGGACCACATTCGAAGTCAGAGGTTCGCAAACACACAAGAAGGAGCCACTACAAATGATCAGAAAAGAGATCACACTGATGTTGCGAAGAGGGAAGGTGTACTCGATACTTGCTATCGGAATGCTGTTCACGGTGCTTGTGGTCAGCGGGACGTTCGCACAAACGGCATTCGCTGACGGTCCCGAGACGACCCCGGCTCCGGCACAGGATATCGATTCCTACCTGGATCAGACAACGGAAGCATTGGTCCAAGAAATGAATCCCACGTTCCAGAACTTCGTTGCGGAAGCATGGACCATTCTCAAGCAGATTGCGCCTTCGGCGGATTGGGAAGAGGCTATACGCGACATCGTCCCTCAGATCCACGCGAACGCAGAGAGTCAGGGTGGAATCATAGGAGGCGCAGTAGGTGCCAGTGGCACTATGAGCAATAACTGTAACTTCAGCTTTTACACTTCTCTTGGCTCATCAGGATGGGCTGCCGCAGTAACGAGCAGCACGTGCACGATGAACTTCCTGCGGGCGGAAGTCGCGGTGACAAACGACGGCGATATAAGGAGTTGCTTCAACTGCCGATCCGTGTTAGCGTATGTCAACGGCCTCTCTTGCGGCTACCATGTCGCGCTGGGCTGGCACGAGTGGGGCAACAGTCCCTCAGGTGGAGGCAGTTCAAGTGACGATGGACAAGCAGGGTGCTGAACGTGAGCGTAGAGTGTTAGTGAAAGCACCCAGGCAACCTCTGGCGTCGCCATGCGTCAGGGGCCGCAAAGTGATCCTATAGGAGAGCAATTGAAATGAGACCGTTAAGAAACATATGGGTTGTCCTTGTTGTCGCGCTCGTAGTCTCTATGGCCTGCACGAGGAGCACAGACGAGAGGGTAGAATCTACCGCCGAGTCAGACGGCACAGCACAGATCGCTACGGACCCAGGCGAAGAGACGGGGACAATGCAAGACCCACCGAACATTACCGACTTCATGGACGCGACGACCACCAAGCAGTTCGAGGAAATGAACTCCGAGTGGCAGGAGATGGTGAGAGAGGGGTGGATCGCCATCACAAAGTTAACTCCACGTAAGGACTGGGCCGAGGCCGCGCAGGATGCAGTCTCTCAGTCGTACGCGCAGGCGAAGATTCAAGGCGGCGTACTAGGGGTGTCTGTCGGACGAGTACACGATATCGCTGACCCGAGCAAGGGCACTTTGCCAGCAGGGGCAAGCCCGCCACCTTTCGTACTGACGCTTCTCTCCCCCGGATACACAGAGGCGTATGACCTGATACCCGAGGGATCCTTGATGCGGGAGTACCTAGACATCAAGCTCCGAAGGTTTACCGAGAAGGGGTGGGAGTCAGTCAAGGCGCAGCCGGACGAGCCGTATTCCATGCCCGTACCAAAACTGGGCACTGGGGACGAGTTCGAGATCCGTCGAATGCTGACGAGCGCGGGAGACGCCGAGTGGCTGGTCCGGAGGCTCCGAACATTGGACGAGGACGTGGCCCGACAGTACGAGGGCACGGAGGACGTAACGGAACGATTAGCTGTCTTTCGAAAGCTAGTCGAAGTCCACGGGAAGGGGCAGGTAGTCAAGGAGATACTGGCGGAGTGGGGTGCGCGGTCGAACGGATTGGACGAGGAGAAAGTCGCCGCTTTCGTTGAACGCACTCGTATCCGTGCGGCAGAAATTCAGGCGCGCAATCAAATGACCCCGAGGCAGCAGTACACCAACCACGTGGAGTCCATCCTGTGTGGCGCCCTGATGACGCATATTGTTGGGCAAGAACCGAGATCGGCGAATTCCAGCCCCGGGCAGTGTGACATTGCCAACGTAATCGATCTGACCAAGGAAGCACTGGAGGCTGGACGGCCGTCCAGCAGCGAACCAGAACTCCGCGAGGCAGTCGCTGCTGCACGGCAAAGTGTGGATCGATGAGACTGGAACATGACCACCTAGTCGTGAATCATGGTCCCAGTCATTCTTTGATGGAAGCTGAGTCATGAGCAAGAGGAAAACTGCTTAGGGCATCGCTGCGACCACTGTCGCAGTCTCGGTGCTGGTGCTGTCAAGACGTAAGTCAGCCCGTCAAGACTGGGAAACGTAATAGGTCCGGCAGGGGCTCTCCGATAGGGCCTTCACGCGGTCCGCTGCATCCATTATTGTAGTCCGACGTGTCAGCCCATGAACAACGGCACACTGAATTCCTGATCACCATCGACGACTCGAAGGCTCCGATCCCACATCGTTCACACCCACGTATTCATCACCGCCGCGAACCACGTCGGCGTTTTGACCAACTCCCCAGCTGAGGCTATATAGTCGTCCCCGTTTCCCCGACCGGTATATTGGTCAGCCTCCATAGCTTGTCCCGGACCACTCAGTCTTTCGCTCCTCCGCCGTCTGCTTTTCTTTCATGTTCCACTTTCCCCATCTCGTAGCTGTCGTTGCCCCACCACTCCCGCCAACCGCCATGTTCCCATTTGCCCACTTCATAGCTGCGGCTGCCCCATGACCGTGGAAGGAACCCCGGAGACAAAGTGCTTCCTGCGATGATCCTGTAAGGGGCCTTCTCCCTTCAATTCAGATTGCCCACGATCCAATCTGCACTCCTCCACCAACCTCAATCTTCTGTACACGGGTGCGACACCACGAACAGCCCTCCGATTCCCACGCGCCATAACGGGTGGCATCCGTGACAGCAGTGTGATGGGTGATCCTGGCCGGAAGGCACGTCTGCGCAGAGCGGCTGGGTGAAGCGCGACCATGCGACACACCCGTCCCCTGTGCTGAACGCCTTCGAGTCCCATGACAGGGAGACTGCTTCTTCGACATCGCCGACGGGGAGGACGACGTGCCCATCGTCACCCCAACGTTGAGACCCTGGGCGAGCATGGCATCCCGAGCACGTCATAGCTGCTTCCGTCTCCCTATTCCCTTGACAAAAGGCTCTTGGCCCTGATGCGTCACCTTGCAGAATGACCAGCGTTTCCGTTCCGAGGACTTCCAATAGGGGACGTCCCAGCAGCTTTGCTGGGACAACTTGCAGACGCGACCGGTCAGGCATCTCCGCTTCCGCCCGCAAAAGTACAATCCGTTGCAGAACCGACCGGTCAGGCCCTTTTCGCCGCCGTGTCACACACCCCCGTCGCTTTCTCTACCAGCTACGGTTCCTACCAGCAGCCGCCTCACTTGGAGAACCCCGACCTAGCAGCAACATGCCGCAGGAGTACGTTCCAACTTCCCCACCGAGCCGTTCCCAGGACTTCATATAGGGGACAAAAGGGCATTCCCTTCACTCACCGTGTCAGCCCCCAGCAGCTCCCAAAAGTACAATCCGTTGCAGAACCGGTGAGAGCGCCGACCACCCCATTCTCGTTCTGTTCGACGCTCTCGACGGGCTGACCGGTCACTGCATCACGCCTCGGATCAGGGGTGCGCCAACATCTTCAGGGAGACGAAGACGCGCCTCCACATGCCCATCTGCTCGACGTCACGCACCCCCACCTCAAGCGTCTCTTTTGCCCTGTTTTGTCATCGGAGGGCCACTGCGACGCTGCGTCGTGCACCCCCACCTCAAGCGCCTTTCTGTCATTTCCGACCGGACTGGGGCCTTTCACCAAAGTGTTCACTGATTATTCCGATGGGAGGGCGATTTGCCCCTGTTTTAGCTTCGCCGCGACCCATTTGATGCACCACCAACAAAACGCAAACTCGTGTACAGAGCCTGTCTCAGAAGTCGGGGACTGGCGAGTGAGAGGATGTGCGATGTACTTTAGGAGGCGAGCCCGATAGAGGATGGAAGACGATGCCCCTTCGAGACATGGCCCGAGAGCAGGCGTGGCTGTTGCCGCCGTCTCTCGATGAGCTGTTGCCGTTGGATCACCCGGCACGGTTTGTCGCTGAGTTTGTTGACGCCCTGGACAAGGAAGGCTGGGCGGAATTAGGTGTGGAGATAGAAGGAGATCCGCTGGGAGCGCCAGCCTATCATCCCAGTGCCCTGCTGAGCGTGTGGCTGTACGGCTTCATGACCGGAGTGCGCTCGTGTCGGAAGCTGGAGACGGCCTGCCGGGACCAGATACCGTATCTGTGGCTGACGGGATGGCAGCATCCCGATCACAACACTCTGTGGCGGTTCTACAAGGCACACCGGGAGGCTATGAGGGAGTTGTTCAAGCGCACGGTGCGGACGGCTGTGGCGATGAAGTTGGTTGATCTGGCGGTGCAGGCGGTGGACGGGTCGAAGGTGGCGGCCAACGCCACAAGGGACAGGACATACGACGCCAAAAGGGGAAAGCGCTTGCTCGACCGTCTGGAGAAGGCGATAGCCGACCTTGAGGCTCAGAACGAGGCGGGAGAGGATGCCCCCGCCGCCCATCTGCCGGAGCAGTTGACCGACAAGAGAGCCCTGAGGGAACAGGTGAAGCAGGCGATGGACGACCTGGCTAGTCAGGAGAGTCTCAAGCACATCAACCTGACCGACAAAGATGCCCGGTTGATGAAGACGCGGCAGGGCATCGTACCCAGCTACAACGGCCAGGCAATGGTCTCACCCGTCACGGCGGAAGGAGAAGTGACTGGGATGTTGATTACTGCGGTCGGCCTCGTAGATGAACCGACCGACTACACATCGTTTACCCCGATGCTGGAGCAGGCCGAGGAGACTACGGGGTCCAAAGCGCTTATGACTTTGGCTGACGCCGGATACTACTCGGGAAGCAACCTGGAGAAGTGTGCAGGTAGGGGACAGGAGGTGACCATGCCGGAGTCATTGCCTTCCCCGGGACTTCCGTACCACAAGGATCGGTTCATCTATGACGAGCAGAGGGACAGCTTCACGTGTCCCAAGGGCCAGACCCTCCATTTCGAGCGAATTCAACGGTCTGCCAAGAAGGACGGAGTGAGGAATAAGGTATACCGAGCACACTGGAAGGTCTGCCGTTCCTGCCCTGCCTTCGGGGTATGTACCAAGTCCGAACGGGGTCGCGCTATAGCGGTAGGAAGGTACGATGCAAGTCTGCGCAGTCACCGTGCTTGGATGTCAACCGACACAGCGAAAGAAGTCTACAAGCTGAGAAAGCACCTGGTGGAGCCGGTCTTCGGGATCATCAAGGAGCAACTGAGAGCGCGGAGGTTCCTGCTGCGGGGTCTGGCCAACGTATCGGCTGAGTGGACGATGTTGGCCACAGCCTTCAACCTCCGCATCCTCTGGAAGGCGTGGCGCTCCCGACGCCTTCCGTTCCCGGAAGTCGGTCTCCAACCTCAACTAGCATCCTGACTCCCGCGGGGCAACCTGCGCCATCTCCTACTCCACTTCCCCACTGACGAACCGCCCAAAGTCGGCGAATTCTTCCCACCTATCCTGAGCCTCCCGCTCTCTAAGTCTGATTCTGAGACGGGCTCTACACCCCTCCCACTGCGCCGACGGCCTCGATTTTCGAAGACCCTGGAAGGGGTCCCCCTGCGCACCCCCGCCAGAGGGGTTCTCCAACAGCCTAGCACGGTTCATTGCCGCCTCCCTCCCCCACTGGATCGACGTAGTGCTCTCGGAGGTCGGAACAGTTGTCGTCGTTCACGTCCTCCTGCTCAACCTGTCGGATACCGATGAACAATCAGGAACCGTAGGCCACAGCATTCAGGCAATGCGGCCATCCTGTGTGCCGCCATGACGATCATCCCTGCGTCATGGGGACGCCCACCTATCCCGACGACACCATTTCCATCACCCCGCAAAAGCGCAACTGCCAGCTATGGCCTTTCCAATTCGGCCCCGAGATCGGGCACTTGCATAAACGCAACTCTCAGCTACGGACCGTCCAACTCCAGACCGGAACGTGCCCGCAAGTCGAACTGTTCACTGTTCACCGCTCGTAGAGGCCGATTCACCCCTGCATCAGCTACGAAATGACCCGACTTGGATTTTTCCAACTGCCACCACTTCCCTGTACAACCCAGCGGCATCGCGATAGGGCATTGACACCGGAGGCCCTACAGTGGCGCTCATGTGAGTAGCCTCGCAGGCGGTTACTCCGGGTGCCTAGACCGCTCAGGCTGGGCGGAACACCCCTTGCCCATGAGAGGCCAATGATGGAATGAGCTGGATGCGTAGCGCCAACGTGAGCAATCAATCGACTGACCGACGCGTTGAGTACTCTACCGAGAATCAGGAGGCGGTGCGGCCCGGGCTGCGCATCCTCGCCCGGATGATCGCCCGCGCCCATCTTCGGCATCAGGCGTCCCGGTCCCTGCCCGCGCCCAAGCCGCCCATACAGGGCGAGGACGGCGGTTGAGAGGCCGACCGGCCCGGATTCGGGCTTCAACACCCATCACGCCCGCAATTCCCGTCGGCGTTTTGTCCACTTCCCCAGCGGGTGCAGTCCACTCCCGCCAGACTCGCTCAACAGCGGTTTGTCCACTCTTATAGCTGAACCTGTCCGATAGAGGTGGAAGGAGCACCGAAATCGAAATGCTTACTCCAATGCGACAGACTTCCTTATCCCTTCTACTTCAGGTGCGACCTCTCCCGGACGCATCTTGTCCACCAAAGTCCGATTGCCGCACACGGGTAGAACATCGCCGACATTCCCGTGAATCGCCCCTTCCAAGGGGACAGTGCGTGAACCGGTTGACAGGAAGCCGCAGATAGCGCCATACTCTGGTAAGACTCACTAACAGGAGGTGATCCATGTCCCGAACCACCAAGACCATCACCTTCTCGCTGCCGCCGGAGATGGCGGACCGGGTGGACGCGGTGATGAAGCAGCAGGGACGGTCTAGGAGCGAGTTCCTTCGGGAGGCGCTGCTGCGCTACATCGAGGAGTTGGAGTGGCGGCAGCTTCTCCGGTACGGAGAGGAGCGGGCCAGGGAGAAAGGCATCGGCCCTGAGGACGTGGCCGATCTGGTGGAAGAGTACCGGGCCGAGGTCGGCTCGGTCCGTGCATGAGGGTCGTCCTCGACACTAACGTCATCGTCTCCGGCCTGAACTTTCCCGGCAACGAACGTCTGGTGCTAGAACTGGCCGTCAGGGGACGGTTCGAGTTCTACCTGTCCACCTTCATCCTGGAGGAGGCCGCCGGCGTGCTGGGGCGCAAGTTCGCCTGGGACGAGGAACGCTCCTCCCAGGCCCTCAGGACGTTGAGCAATGCCGCGACGGTCATCTACCCTCGGCGGCTCCCGGAGGTTGTCGAGGGTGGTCATGCCGACAACCGCATCCTGGAGTGCGCGGTTGAGGCTTCTGCCGACTACCTGGTCACGGGAGACCGGCGGCATCTGCTGCCCCTTGGAGAACACGAGGGAGTGAGAATCCTCAATGCTCCCCGGTTCCTGTCGGAGTTGGATGGGTGACTAGGCGGTCGGTAGCGCCTTGTTATGAGAATAGCAGACAGAGGGTACGGATAAGAGGACATATGCGAAATGGGGGCCTTTAGCGTAGTAGGATTCTTACTCCTCGGCTTGGCGGCTCTTGTGATGACACCTGTGGCCGCTCTGCTCTGCGGAGCATTCGCGTGGTGGCAGAAGAAGAGCATCTGGCGATTCGCTGCGGAGGGTGCGCTGAACGGCATCCTCATACTGCCCTGGATACTGGTGATGGTCAAGGCGAGAGGCAGTCCAGTGCCCATAGTCGCCCTGCTGATATATCTGTTCCCCTACGCCATCTGGCTCGGCATCTTTGCACTCATCGTTAGCGGCATATTCTGGATATGGGAGTATACCCTCGGCACCGACACAGGCTACGTAGCCCCACGGGCCAACCTCTTCTCAGCAGCGCTCATGTCGTTATTCCTTGGATTCTGCGCCGCCGTGAACGTCGGCACCCTGCTCCTCTCGGCAAGGGGCATATACAGACGATACAGACAAGACAGAATCGCTAGTCGATTGCCGGAGATGATGTACTACGTACAGCCTTTCGTCTTCTCTTACATCTGGCTCGGTGCGCTGCTAATCCTCGGTCTTCTCGTGGCGGGGTATATGGTGAGCATTGGAGTGGACATACAGGGATTCTAGGGGCCTAACTTTCGTTCGAATCGAGGCAGCACCCGGCGACGCCGACGATTGACAATAACCAACCGGATACTTCATGATACTGAGTAAGACTCAGTATGTTGAAACAGAACAGGAGGACAGCATGAAGAAGAAGGACCTACAGCCCCTAACGCCGGCGGCCTTGTATGCCAGGGTGTCCAGTGACCGGCAGGACGTGGACCTGTCCGTGTCCGCCCAGCTGCGGGCGCTCAAGGAGTACGCCAGGGCCAACGGCTACTCCGTGGCTAGGGAGTACGTGGACGAGGCCGAGAGCGGCCGCGTCGCCGACCGGCCCCAGTTCCGGGAGATGATCGAGGAGGGCAGCAAGCCCAAGGCTCCTTTTGACGTGATTCTCGTCTGGAAGTTTTCGAGATTCACCCGGAAGCGGGAGCACGCCGTGGCGTTCAAGGCCCAGCTGCGGCGCAAGGGCATCCGGGTGGTCTCCATCACCGAGCAGGCCGAGGACAACGCCACCGGCAGGCTGCTGGAGGGCATCATCGAGAGCGTGGACGAATACTATAGTGAGAATTTGGCCCAAGAGGTCGTCCGGGGCATGCGGGAGGCCGCTTCGCGGGGCTTCTTCCTGGGCTCCAAGGCCCCCTTCGGCTACCGGAAGATCAAGGTGCAGGACGGGGCGAAGGAGCGTCCCTCGCTTGAGGTAGACCCGGCCACGGCTCCAGTAGTGAAAGAGATATTTCAGAAGTCCCTGGGCGGCCACGGCCTCAAGGAGCTGTGCAAGGAACTGAACGACAGGGGCGTCACCAACCGGGGCAAGCGCTGGTACAAGGGCGGTCTCCACTACGTGCTGAGGAACGAGGCGTACACCGGCACAGCGGTCTGGGGAGTCAAGGGGAAGGGAGAGAAGGCCCAGGACCCTGTGAGGGTTGAGGGAGCGTGGCCCGCGCTGATTTCACGGGAGCTGTTCGAGGAGGTCCAGCAGGCGATGAGCGAGCGCGCCCCAAAGGTGCAGAGGCCCGCGAGGGTGGGAAGCCCCTATCTGTTGAGCGGGCTGCTCAAGTGCGGGGTGTGCGGCAGGCCCTACTCGGCCCAGGGAGCCAAGAGCGGCCAGTTCGCCTACTACATCTGCGGCACGCTGTTCAGAGAGGGAGCGGGGACGTGCAGCGCCCGCTACCTGAACGCCCCGAAGCTGGAGACCTTCGTGGTGGAGAAAATCAGGGAGCGGATTCTGAACGAGGAGACCATCACCGAGTTGGTGCAGCTTGTGGCGGAGGAGATCGACGCGATGGCCGGAGAGCTTGCCGGCAGGTTGGAGGTGGTGGAAGCGGAGCTAGATGACGTGCGGAAGCGTCTTGGGAAGCTCTACGAGGCCATCGAGACCAGCGACCTGACGTTGGAGGTGCTGTCGCCCCGCATCATGTCCCTGCGGCACCGTGAGGAGCAGCTTGAGGCTGCGCGTGAGGACGCCGAGACCAAGCTTGAGCAGCGCAGGGTGGACCTGCCCGGCACCGAGGAGATCGCGCGGTACGTGGCGGACTTCCGGGACTTCCTGAAGGAGGGGACGATACCGGAGAAGAAGGCGCTCATCCGCAACTTCGTGGAGGGCGTCGAGGTGGAGGGAGACGAGGCGACGCTGACGTACACGGTGCCCATGCCGAGCGACGGCGTGATGTCGGAGTCCGCCTCGGTTCTTGATTTCGTCAAGTCCAGCCCACCATGAAAGTTTTGAACTCTTCCTTGGTTCCCGACGCGGCTGACTACCAGATTTGGTATCGCCTCAAAGCTGTGTCAGCTATCGGACGCCACTCGCACTAGACTTGGGCGGGCCGGCCAAATCCATCTCCTCGGAGTCCCCTTCGGGGTTTGGGCTGTCCTTGACGATCGGGACCTTATAGTGGATGGTGGCCTTGCCGGGCATAACCACGATGTCCCTGACGAAGGTCTGTACGAAGACCTTACGCTCGGGCAATTCGCTCTCCTCCGGATACTCTGTCATGCCCAGCGTCTTGGCCGTGATGGTCGCCACACCGTCCCGGGTCGCCCTGCGCTGGGACAGGATTGCGTTGGCCTCCTGTAGCAAGGCCTCGAGGCGCGCCCGCTGATCCCTGTTGGCCTTGATCCGTGGAGAGGCGGTCTCGGCCAGTTCGGGGTCGTTGGACCCTATGAAGTCCCAGATCCGGTCAAGTCGGAGACGTACCTCTTTGAGTTCAGACTCGATGGTCTCGATTCGCCCTCGTTGCTCTTCGACCAACCTGTCCAGCTCTTTGACCACAACTGTCGTCATGTCATCGTTGCCGTCCTTGGCGAGGATGCTGGAACGAATCTTACTAACGATCAGCTGCTCGAAGCGGCGGGCGTTTAGACGGGGAGTCTCGCAGGCACCCTTGCCGCGCTTTATCAGGGACTGGCAGACGTAGTAGTGAAACCTGCCGCCCTTGGCGTCCTGGCCCGAGAGCAACGTCTCGCATCTGGAGCACTTGACCAGCCCGCTCAGCAAATAGGAGCTTGCAACCCTTCGGGGGTGGGTGGTTTTAGACGTACGGGACCGCATCCGGCTGTTGACCCGGCGAAACTGGGCCTTGGAGACGATGGCGGGGAATGCGTCCTCCACCCGTACCGGGTCGGCCTCGTCCTTGGCCTTGGCGCCCCAGACGAGAGTCCCCGTGTAGACCTCGTTCCTCAGGATGAAGTTGACCGCGTTATTGGACCAGAGCTTTCCTGCGGCGCTTGGGATTCCCTCATCGTTGATGGCGCGAGCGATGTCCAGCATCCCTTCTCCGGTCTCGGCCATGTCGAAGATGCGCCTGACGACAGGTGCCGTTACGGCGTCGGGTTGCAGTCTGGGGCGCTCCTTCTCCCCGTCGTGGGCCATGACCCTCTTATAGCCGTAGGGCGTCCTGCTGGAGACCCAGAAGCCGCGGGAGGCGGCTTCCCGCATTCCCCGCCTGACGTCCGTCGCCAGGCCTTCCGAGTAGTACTCGTCCATGGTTTCGATGATGGCCTCGGTGAGCGTGCCCGCCGGAGTGTCATCGGTTTGTTCCGTTATCGACACCACGGTCACGCCTCGTCTGCGGAGCAACGACTTGTAGGCGATGGCGTGCTCGCGATTCCTGGTGAAGCGTGAGAACTTCCAGACCAGGACCTCTCTGAACGGAGCCTCTGGCAATCTGGCCTCGTCGATCATTCTGTTGAATTCGGGCCTGTCGTCGATGAGCCCACTCTTAGCCTCGTCGACGTACTCGCGCACGACCACGTAGCTGTTCTTACCGGCGTAGTCTCTCAGCGCCCGAAGCTGGGCGGCCACCGAGAGGTCCACGTCCTGGCGGTCGCTGGACACTCTGGCGTAGAGAGCCACTGGCTTGAGCTCAAGTCGTTCACTCATGTGCCTATCTTCCAAACTGGTCACTACCCTTAGAAGCAGCCAGTGAGAGTATGGTACCATCTTGTGTACCGTTTACGTAAGGCGTTACAATGATTCGAGGGTTCAAAGATCGGAGGACCGAGAGGTTCTTCGGAGGCCAATTGGTGCGGGCCTTCCATGGGTTCGCGGATCAGGCGACGCGTCGTCTCACGGTATTGGACAACGCTGCCTCCCTACAAGATCTGGCTGGATTGCCCAGCAACAGGCTGGAGTCTCTCTCCGGCGACCGAGCGGGCCAGTACAGCATCCGGATCAACCGCCAGTGGCGAATATGCTTCCGCTGGGGGAATGAGGGACCGTTCGACGTGGAGGTCGTGGACTACCACTGATGAGGAGTTAGATATGAGCATGAACAACGGAATGAGGCCTGTGCACCCCGGCGAGATACTGGCTGAAGAGCTCGAGGAGCTTGGGTTGTCGGCCAACGCGCTCGCTAAGGCTCTGGATGTACCCACGAATCGAGTCACGGCAATTCTGAAGGGGCAGCGGGGGGTGACGGCTGATACGGCTCTTCGCCTTGCCCGATACTTCGGCACCACGCCCCAACTGTGGCAGAACCTTCAGAAGGCATTCGAGCTGCGCATGGCGGAGATTGAATCCGGGCCGCAGATCGAAGAGCGTGTGCAGCAACGAGAAACGACCCGGGTGGTCAGCGAATGAGGTGGCAACTAGTCGCCAAGTACCTACCACTTGAGGCGGCGACGGCATGTCAAGTCGAACCAAATACCAATATCGCCAGCGCGGTTATGGACTTTCTCGCCCTCGTAGGCCAGGTTCGTGGCGTGGGCCCTGCAGGATGCCAGATCAGGCAAAACACATGGCTATGACCGAATGCACGCTTGCCAAGTGGAGCTATCACGAGGCTGGGACGGCCTTCAAGCAGGCCCACGTACCCATCCGAAAGGCCCTTGAGGCCCACGAGGGGACTCTCGCAGTTCAACTACGAGGTCTTTCTCGGAGGCTCTTGTAAGAACGACACTAACCTCGGCGGGGACAGCGACGTCGACGTGGTCGTCGGCCGGTCATCGAAGCTGAAGCCCCCGGTGGTATGGTCGACAATCAACCCTATCTGGGGAAAGTGCTGGAGTCTCTCGCCTTCCACTACAGGACAGCCGAATCCTAGCAGGCTCAGCCCAGAAGTTAGGGTCGTCATTCCACTGGCGGGACGAAGACGACAACTCACCGACACCTTTTGCAGGCAGTGAGTAGGCTGCTGGACTGTGAAGTGCGGGAGCTGTGGGTCATGCGCTTAACCGAAGTCTCAACGTAGGCAGTTGATAGGCCGTCTGGGTTGGGACACACCGAACCCCTAACCTGGGCTTGACTGCTCTATCAACACAATGTTATAGTTGTGTCATGATTCCGGAGTTCGAACCCGACGGCAACCTACCCCCGGGGGTCCACTGGGCCACCTGGGAGGAATTCTGTAACCGGTTTGGGACGACTCCGTGGCGTCTCAAGCTGATTGCCGGGCTTCGAGCAGCGCTCGAGAATCTGCGGAGTGCCGGTTGCCCGACGGCTTACGTCGATGGCAGCTTCGTCTCCTCCAAGACGGTGCCCGGCGACTTCGACGCTTGTTGGGAGGTAACGGGAGTAGACCCCAACAAGCTGGACGCGGTGCTGCAGACGTTTGCCGGCGGCCGCGCAGCACAGAAGGCCAAGTATGGCGGTGAGTTGTTCCCGGCTGCCGCAAGAGCCGGTAGCGGTACTGCTACCTTCTTGGACTTCTTCCAGACCGATAAGGACACGGGTGCCCGAAAGGGCATCGTAGCCTTGGATCTAGGAGGTCTCACGTGATCAAGAATGAGAGGCAATATCGAATTACCAGGGCTCAAGCAGACCGGTTTTCCGAGGCATTGCGTAGTCTGGAGACCGACGATGCACATCAGGCCGGGCTCCATCCACTTCTGCTATCCATACAGAAGGACGCTCTGCGGAGTCAACTGTCTGATCTTCAGGCCGAGATCACCGAGTACGAGGCTCTCAAGGCCGGAAACTTTGCATTTGAGCAGCTGAAGGGCATTTCGGAACTCCCGGTGCTCTTGATCAGGGCGCGCATTGCGTCCGGTCTCAGTCAGCGTGAATTGGCGGACCGCCTCGGGTTGAAGGAGCAACAGATCCAGCGGTATGAAGCGACAGACTACGCTTCTGCGAGCCTCACAAGAATCGCGGAGGTGGTGTCTGCTTTGGGCATAGAGTTGGATGAAGACGTGCTTGCCGAACCGGGAAAGGCTTCGCTGGACGATGTGCTCGATAGGGCGTCTTCGATTGGCCTAGCGCCTGAATTCTTTAGGAAACGCTTGCTACCTCGAAGACATTGGCAGTCGACCCCCGATGAGGATGCCCAAGTGGAAGACAGTATTGCCGTCAGAACGGCAACCGAAACTCTGGCCAGAGTGTTCCGCTGGTCCCCGGAGCAGTTTCTGGCAGGCGAGGAGCTCGCCTTGGCCCCGGCACTTGAAGGTGTTCGTTACAAGGTCGCGAGCAGCGCGAATCCCCAACGAGTTGCCGCATACACCGTGTATGCGCATTACCTCGCGCTTCTCTCCACTCAAGCCTGCTCGGATATCCCGATCAAGCCGATTCCTACCGACCCGAGAACAGTCCGAGCCGAAATCGAAGCGAGCTATGGGTCTTTCTCCTTGACTGCCATCGTCAACTACATGTGGGACCTGGGTGTTGTGGTGTTGCCCCTTGATGATCCTGGGGCATTTCACGGGGCGTGCTTTAGGGAAGACTGGAGAAACGTGATCGTCTTGAAACAGAAGACGACCGCCTCTTCAAGGTGGGCATTCGACTGCTTGCATGAATGCTGGCACGCAGGTCAGGAGCCGGAGTCCCCTGAGCGCACGGTGCTTGATCTGGAAGAAATGTCATCTGAGGGGCCTGGCGGCGAGGAGGAATCTACGGCGAGCCGATTCGCCGCGGCCGTCCTGCTGAATGGACGAGGACAGGAACTGGCAGAGAAGTCTCTGGCGGAAGCGAACCACGATCTACGCCGACTGAAGGCCGCGGTCCAAAGGGTGGCGAAACAAGAGTCCGTTTCTGCAGCTGCCCTCGCCAACTACCTGGCGTTTCGTCTCTCGGATGAACAGGGAGAAAACTGGTGGGGAACGGCAAACAGCCTTCAGTCAGCCGATAACTCTTGGAGCATCGTACGCAATGTGTTTTTCGAACGTGCAGATTTCACGAAGCTGGCCGAGCCCGACCGAGAACTTCTGGCTCAGGCCCTTGCCTCATGGGAGGAGTAGATCATGACCAGTTCAGACATGGATTGGAATAAGGAGAAACCCCTAGGCAAGGTCACATGCTCAAGCTATGACTGCGAGCGAGACCTCCATTCCTTCCGCCGGAGAAGGCCGGGAAGCGAATCATACAGAAATGAGGATTGCGTAGCTTGCGGTGCCCAGTTGATTGACTGGCATCGATTGGATAGACACGACTTGAAGGATGTAGACAATACCTTTGACTCTCTGCGACTTGAAATGATCCGCCATCACTTCTGGCACAAGATTGACAAGGGAGCGCTCAATCACGCGCTGGGAAAAGGAGTTATCGGTTTGCGTCAAGCTGCTGAACATCGGCTAAACAAATACGTTGGAGCGCCAAGTTCAGAACTGTTCCGGGACGGTACGCAAACGCCCCAAGTTGGGAATGTAATTTTCTATGCTCAGCACGCTACTGCCACTTGTTGCCGAAAGTGTATAGAAGCCTGGCACGGGATCAACCGTGAGGTGCCCTTGGTGAGCGAGCAGATTGGATACATGACCGAACTGATAATGAAGTACATCCAAGTGCGCCTACCAGAGCTCCCTCCTACTGGCCCCAAGATGAAACATGGGCAATTGAGCATGGGATACATGGGTTAGGAACCCTTACTATGGCAAAAAGAATAGACACAGCGGAGTGGTCGAAGCATTGGAGAGAGGCGGGGCTGGACGTAGAAGGTCGACGTGTACTGGTGACCAATTACAGCGGGACTGAACAGGAGCCCGATCTACAGGAGCCGCCGAACTGTCAGGGCTTCGGACGGATTCGCCACTTCCGGCGCGCCACAAGCGCCGGCTGGCCCCTCAACCCTCTGCCAATCGATCCAGCGTCCAAAGCTCTAGGAATTGACCCCAGCGATCTCCTACGAGCTCAGGCATTCCAGAATGCGGTATGCAACTGGCGTTGCTGGTACTGCTTTGTCCCATTCAATCTCCTTTCAGCTAACCCCAAGCATTCCAGCTGGTTGTCAGCGACAGAGTTGGTTGATCTGTATCTTGAGCAACCTGATCCCCCTCAGGTTATTGACCTTACAGGGGGTCAACCAGACCTTACGCCTGAATGGGTTCCGTGGATGATCCAGGAGATACGGTCACGAGGTCTCGACGACCGGACCTACCTCTGGTCTGATGACAACCTCAGCACAGACTACTTCTGGCGCTACTTGTCGGATGACGACATCGAATTGGTGCGCAGTGCCAGGAACTATGGGCGAGTGTGCTGCTTCAAGGGATTCGATCAGGAATCGTTCGCCTTCAATACCCTGGCAGACGGATCGCTCTTCGACCGTCAGTTCGAACTATTCCGGAGGTTCCTGGAACTGGGCATAGACGTGTACGCCTATGTCACCTTGACCTCTCCAACCGGTGAAGGAATGTCGGACCGCATTGGGCGGTTTGTCGACAGGTTGCAGGCCTTGCACTCGAACCTCCCTTTGAGGACGGTTCCTCTAGAGATTCGCGTGTTCACTCCGGTTAGCAGTCGACTTGGAGTGGATGCCAATAGGGCTCTGGAGATTCAGAATTCCGCTGTGGAGGCTTGGAACAAGGAGCTTGAGGAGCGGTTTACCCAGGAAGAACGAAGCTCCGCCATTACGGAAGTTGCCCTGAAGGTATAGACGTCGATGACGATTTCAACCTCAGATAAGGCACAGTCGCGCACCTATGAGATCAATCTCGATAGGTCCATAATCGACGCAGTGCGCGAGGGCGTACATGACCTGTGGCAGCTGATCTCGGTTCTCCCGGGATATTACCCAACCTCGGTCCGTGACGCCGTGAAACGGTTGGTCGCCAACTCTGAGATTCCGGCAGCAATCCTGGACGAAGCCCCTTCGACCGGGTTGGCGTCAGAAGCCCAGTTAGAAGTTCCTGGCCTTCCAGCGCCACATCCCCTTGACTATGACTGGCGGTTTACCAGGAGGACGGCAGGCGAGCTTCTGACAAGGCTACTCGCGTTGTCAAACCCTGCGGAGCGTGTCCTCCTTCTGGGCGTGCCATCCATCTACATGCTTGCAGAGAATCTGGGGATGGCCGATCGACTCATCCTACTGGACCGGAACAATCCACATACACCCAGCGAGACCAGTTACCCTGCTGGTGGGACGGTCTATGGCTGTGATCTGATGCACGGGGTGCCAAGTCTTCCTCCGGCGCAAACTCTTCTGGCTGATCCCCCCTGGTACGTCGAAGAGGCGATCGGGTTCCTAAGGGGCGCCAGTCAGTCATGCGCTAGCGGAGCCACGATTCTATTGAGCTTCGCTCCTGACGGAATGAGGCCGGCGGTCCGGGACGAGCGAAGGCAGATCATCGCCCGAGCTGAAGCCTTTGGACTTAGCTTCGTCGGACTCGAGCCCCTCGCTCTGTCTTATGCCACCCCGTTCTTCGAGCGCAATGCACTCCGTGCCTCCGGGTTTCAGCAAGTCCCCCCGGCCTGGCGGCGTGGTGACGTGTTGACTTTCCGAAAGACGGGGAGTTCTTTCCTTCCGAACGGTTCAGCGAACGCAGATGGTGGCGTATGGGACGAAGTGAGTATCGATGTGGTCAGATTCAGAGTGCGGCGCGCAGAGGGGGATGGGTTCGTTGACCCCCGACTCAAGAAGCTAGTTGAAGGCGACATACTGCCCACAGTAAGTCGGAGGGACGGTCGGCGAAATCAGGCTCTGGTGTGGACCAGCGGCAACAGAGTCTTTCGCTGTGACGGGACGGGCGTGTTCACGGCCATCCTTCGAGCAGTGCAGGCTTCCGAAGACCCGACAGCTTCGGTTCAAGCTCTGGTTCCTCAGCTCGTCAACGACTCTCAGGCCAGGCTCATTCACACAACGGCATCGCAGGTGGAGCGAATCGTCCACACCGAGGTCCGGGAGATGAAGGACTTTGCCCAAGAGACAGCGGTAGGGAAGGCATGAATGACGAGTGGATTGACGCGCTGAAAGAACGTACGAGCTCGCATGGCTTTTGGGGAGGATATCTCGAGTCGCTGTCCGCAACGGGATCTACCCCCTACTCCGTACACTTGGCCGTCCTGTTGGAACCCTATCTGAGGTTCATTCTCGAAGGCAGCAAGTCAATTGAGTCGCGTTTCTCGAAGAATCGAATTGCGCCCTATGGTGCAGTCGAGTCTGGGGATGTGGTGCTCCTCAAACGATCCGCTGCCAAGTCGGTGAGCGGGATATGCATTGTACGAAGCGCCTGGTTCTACCAGTTGGACGATCAGAGTCTGCAATTGATCAAGAGGGACTTCGCCGCCGGATTGCGTGCCGACGGCGCCTCCTTTTGGGAGGAACGTCAATCGGCGCGTTTTGCAACCCTCATGAGAATCGCCGAAGTCTACCGACTTCCACCTATGGAGATTCATAAGCGAGATCGTCGAGGATGGGTTGTGCTACGGCGACGGCAACAGCACTACATGGGGATTGAGGAGGCGGGATGAAGGCGGCTATCGTGATCTGTGGACGGATTGAGAGCGGTAAGTCGACCGTCTGTGCCATGTTGGCTTCCGACCTGTCCATTCAAGTGGTTTCCTTTGGGGACTACGTTAGACAAGTGGCGCAACGTGACGGTCTGCCGAATACTCGAAGCGCTTTGCAGAATCTAGGCGACTGCCTGTACCGGCAGCTAGGCGCGTCAGGGCTACTGCAGGGTACCTTGGAGATGGCTGGCATAGGCAATGACGAGACGGTCATCTTCGATGGTGTTAGGCACATTGATGTGCTATCAGAGATTCGTCGGCTCGCCGACAGGACGGTTGCCGTCTACTTAGACGCCAGTCCAGAGGTGAGATACGAGAGGCGGCGGTTGCAAGGACCCGCTGGCCTATCGTGGCAGGAATTTGAAGCAATTGATGAACACTCGGTAGAGAGTGAGATTGGCGCCCTAGAGAAACTCTGCGATTTCGTGGTTGATGCTTCGCAGCCCTTTAGTCTTCTGCGAGGTAATCTGCCCAGAGAACTCTTCACGCTTGATGTGGGGTAGGAGGCGAGATAGGAACGGTGCAGATCCTTATGTGGCAGAAGAATCCAGTTTTTCCAAGAGTTCCCCGCTCATACTGGCGTCGATTTCGGCGACGCTGGGCAAAGCCACTGCAATTGCTGGAAGAAATCATCTCTCTCAGCGAGTCGCTGGGAGCAGATTCGAGATCTCCTAAATTCGCTACCATGGACGAACCGTATTGGGGCGCGCTTCGTAGTTTGCACTCACGCACCTGTCTGCACGCCAGGTCTGTACTAGCCTTGCTTTCGAACGGATTGGTAGACCCAGCATGGGCACAGTGGCGAATCTGCCACGAGTCATCGACTATCGCTAGCTTCATTGCCGAGAAATCAGAGATGGCCTCCCGTTATATGCGCTATTCACTTGTCAACAAGTACCGTCTTGCCAAAGAACTGTACAACTCTGGGCACAGTGAGGCACCGCCTAAGTCCGAACTGGACGAACTCAAGGGACTGGCGGATGCTGTTAAGAGGGATCTTCGAGGCGTCTATGGACACAGAATCGGATCGGGGGACTATGATTGGAGCGGCCTGCGAAGTTTCAGAGACATAGAAGCCGAGGTATTCCAAGGAGAAGCGTGGAACCCGCGAGGACATTTCATTCTGGCTAGTGAGCGGGTTCACTCCGCTCCGAACGCCGGAGAGCCCGTTGAGATGGGAGACAACTCTCTGGCATTCATTGTCGGGCCCACTAACGGTGGACTGACAGGTCCCGCCGACCTCACATCACTCTCCATCGCAGCAGTTACAGAAGCTCTGATGCAAAACGCTTCATGTTCAACAGAAGATGAAGGAAAACTGGAAGAGCTTCTTGAACGATGCAGGATCGTAGGTGCCATGTGCTGGATCCTAGACCCAGAGATTCCCTGTGCTGACTGTGGAGGCTACAGGCCTGGTGCGTCGCCGCCCGATCTACTGCCAGCAAATCAAGGACCCGAACCCTGCTCCTGCGAATAGCGGTGCGGAACCGAAGAGAGCAGCACGCGGACAACCTTCCACGTTCTCCAAGGCACGTTTGGAAGACGGTTCTGTCTATCGTCAACGAAACTGACGTCATGGAATCGATTCTCAAACACCAGTTATTGGAACTCACCTGCAGCAGACTTAGCTGAGCGCTACAAGGGGATTTCCTCGTTATCTCCTCCAGAGTTATGACTGTCACCTGCCATGGGGACCGCATAGTGGACAATAGCCTTCCCTGGCATTACCACGATCTCCCTGACGAAAGTCTCGGCGAAGGCCTTGCGCTCGGGCAGCTCGCTCTCCCTTAGAAACTCGCCCATGTCCTGCGCCTGCGCCACGATGGCCTCCAGGTCGTTCTTTACCGACCTGCGCTGGGAGAGGATGGACTGAGCCTCCTCCAGCGATGCCTCAAGAAGGCTCCGTCTATCGGTGTTGGCCTTGATCCGGATGTCCATGTCAGCCGGGACGTCCCAGAGCCGGCCCAGCCGGCGACGTACGTCCGCAAGCTCGGACTCGATGGTCTCCAGCCTCCTACGCTGTTCGCGGACCAGACCATCGAGCTCTTTGGCTACTACCTTCGCCAGATCGCCGATGATGCCTTCGGTGAGGATGCTGGAGCGAATCCTCCCGACGATCTGCTCCTCGAATCGGCGGGCATTGAGCCTGGGGGTATCGCAGCCACCGCTCCCACGCTTGATCAGGGATTGACAGACGTAGTAGTGGAATCTGCCGCTCTTGGCGTCCTGGCCCGAGAGCAACGTCTTGCATCTGTAGCACTTGACGAGCCCGCTGAACATATAGGAGCTTGCCACCCTGCGGGGATGGGCGATCCTGGGGGCACGAGAGCGCATCCTGGCGTTCACCCGGCGGAACTGAGCCTTGGAGACTATGGGCGAGAACGCCCTCTCCACTCGAACGGGCTCAGCATCGTCTCCGGCAGCGGTGCCCCAGACCAGAGTCCCTGTGTACACCTCGTTGGTGAGGATGAAGTGGACTGCGTTCCTGGACCAGAGCCTTCCGGTGGCGCTGGAGATACCCTCGTCGTTGAGGCACCGGGCGATGTCGAGCATCCCCCTTCCCGCGTCGGCCAGCTCGTAGATCCGCTTGACGACATAAGCTGTCTCCTCATCGGGTTCCAGCTTGGGGCGTTTCTTGGCGCCGTCCGGCACCATGATCCTGTTGTAGCCGTAGGGTGTCCTGCTGGCGATCCAGAAGCCCCGGGAGGCGGCCTCGCGCATCCCGCGGCGGACCTCCTGCGCCAGGATATCGGTTATCCAATAACAACAAAAGAATTAGGTACACATGGGCAGTCGCTTTGGATGCCATCCCCTAATTGTTCACCAGTATGGATCGGCCTATTCCTGTACTCGCAAGGCCGCTACCAATAGATTGCGACAATCTCCGAGTCAAGGAATCGCTCACATCCAAGTCCGGACCGGTCACTACTCACTGTCGAACCTTTGAACTCGGTAGCAACTTCAAGCTTTGCCCGATTGATAGCCTGGATCCGTAGATCGTGAGCCACATCTGGATGTGTCTCTGTCTTCAAAAGGGCGTCGACCTTCGCTCCCATCTCCGCAAATGCTGGACGATAGCTATCGACGTTGTCCAACCAATTCTTAGGGAGCGAGACGCTGCGTATCAGGGACTCGATGTCGGTGCGGCCTATGTCCTGGTTGTGGTGGAGGGCGATCGATTCAGCGTATTCTGTGAGACTCCGTTCTCCAAGTTCCTCATCGTAGTTCAAGCCCTTGAGAATGCCATCAACTGTGGTTCCAGCAGTAGCAGACCGCACGGCTTTCTTGAATCCAGACATCAATTCACCACCCAGTCCTCGAACCATCTCATCAAAATCTGCGGTTATGCCAGAAAAAACATCCGCCATCTTGACTGGACTCCAACTTTCGACCATGCCTTCGGTGGCAAGGCGGCAGAATGCGGTGTACCGAGCCTGCGAGAATAGCACTCGCCTTATGTCCTTCCAGAATAGGTCATCCTCAGCAACGCCTACCAAGAACACAGGATGGGCTTCGGATAGCGCATCAGGTGGTATCTGACTGAGAAGCGACTGATGCACCAACACTTCTCTGCCGCGTATCCGTATCCAGTCGAAATCCACAAGGCGCCCTCGGATGGGGACTAGCCCTGCCAGAAGGCTGTCGAGGAGTCTCGCAACTGAGCGTACCTCAGGGAGCTGGCCGGGAACCGTACTCTGCAAGAGCTCTTCATTGTCCTCCATCAGCTCCACGAACGTTGTAATGATCGTGGCCATGCGGAAAATAGGATCGGCTTCAAGGTCTACTTGAACTTCCAGAAGATCACCTCGATAGAGTCCGCTCGGATCGACCAGCAAACCAGTCCCCTCAGGCGAACCGAGCAGCTCTTCAAGGCCGAGAATAGAGTCAACCGTAGGTACATGCTCAGGACTGGCCGAATACAATGAGAGCGTCGGGCGTTCGATGTCGTACAGCTCCTTGAAACTACTCTGAATGATTGCCCTGTGGGATACCTGCGATGACTCGACCTGGGCGGCTTGCATTTTGCTGCCGAGGGTTGCCTTCGACGGGCCAAATCCAACACCCACAGAACTCTTCACCTCGCTACTATGAGAGGCGCTCCGACTCTCGGTAGATTCTGTGGCGATACGACCAGTCCGTGAGGCCAGAATGCTGAGCACGGAAACCTCATCGAGGTAGACGAACTCTCGCCGCTCACTGTAGGAGTCCACCTTGGGTGAACGGTCCTTTCGTCGTCGGATGCAATTCCATAGTCGCGAAACGATTCTCATCCACCACCTCCGCTACCCCTGACCTCTCGGGAAAGCTCCCTGTATCGCGACCTACGTTGGTAACCGCCAATGTAATCCTCTTCACGTATCTCGCGCCGACCGTCGCCCACTGCCAACAAAGCCGCTTCAGTCAAGATTGCTGCGAGTTCTGCTGCGGACCAACCTTCTGTCTTGGCTGCAATGGCCTGATGAGGAAGAGAGTCTTGGGTCTTGAGCCGCCGGGCAGCCTTGATAAGGATGTCTTCTCGATCGGCCTTGTCTGGATAGGGGAAATGTATCTCCCAGTCGAAACGCCCGGGCCTCAGTAGCGCGACATCGAGGTCCTGAGGTCGATTGGTGGCCGCAATGACGACCACATTGGCGTTCGAAGTGAAACCGTCCATCAGGGTAAGCAGTTGTGCCACCACACGAGTTGACGATTCATGCGATGCGTCGTCGCGCTGGGCGGCGACGCTGTCAATCTCATCGAAGAAAATGATTGCCTTATCACTGTTCGCAGCCTTTTCGAATAGCTTCCTCAACAACTCCTCGGTCTGGCCAACCCACTTGCTGAAGATTTCAGGGCCAGAGATTCTGTAGAACTCAGCTCCTGACTCATAGGCGATGATCTGAGCCAGCATCGTCTTCCCACTGCCTGGCTCGCCAGTAAAGAGAACGCCCTTGATCGGACGAGCGTTGATTTCCGACAACGCCTCGCGGTTCTTAAGGGGTAACTCAATGAGTTCGCGTGCCCGATCCACAACTTCCTTCAATCCCCCGAAATCTTGAAACCCCAAGTTCGTGCCTTCTGAGGGTCTCCAGAGGAATTGATCAATAGCGCTGTCGTCAAGAGAAGGGAGATCGATTAAACTAATGGGTGTCTTGGAAAGAACTCGAACTACACCCCGAACATCACCAGCTTCGACCGTGTTGCCAACCTCGTATTCCACATCTATCGTCGTTGGAACCGAACGATTCTGGCTCCCCGTTGAGATGACCGTGGTGTCCTCTGCTTTGATTCTTACTACACCGATCCACAATTGGTCCGGCCAAGCACTCCGGGGTAACTCCTCGGCTCGTTGAAGTCCGTTTTCATTTACGAGGAGCAAGATGTCGCCAACGTCGTACTCCGCGTCTTGCTCGTCGAACCAACCTGATAAGCCATTTCGCAATTCGAAGAATACGCGGCAACCATCCGCAGATATTGCAGTGACCTTGGCAATCTGTCCTGTAGACCCAAGTTGAATTGACATATGCCCCAATACTCTTAGGTTCGATTGTTAGCACATGGCAGTGAGCTTGACTAAGTTAAGTCTCGTGTAACCAGCGCTAGCGGTCCCACGTAGCTCGCTCTTCTCTGATGTAGTCATCCACGTCCTTGGCGGTGTTGAAGAGACGTTGCCCGGGTCCGTTGGAGATAATCTCAAAGGCTGAGTTCCCCGATGGTTGCCGGGAGCACTCCCATCGCTTCTTCCCCTGTAGGTAGGCGGCAAGACCTCTAACGTCGTGACCGTGCTCTTGGGCCATCGCGTCCTTGACGCTCCACAATTCCCGTATGACTTCATCGCTCATGCTCGAAACCTCCAATCAACTCACTGGGAGTGCAAATCTCTGGACTGGCGAATCCCTGCTGCGCGCACAGGATACGGATAGCCGGACGAGTCTGCGCGTTGGCAAGGTGACGGAAGTTCCAAGTCAGAAGAAAGTCAACGCCGTGGGCGGCGGCTATACCAATGTGAAGGGCATCGTTCTCAGCCCCTGGCGGCAAGGCCCCATCACGGATTAGCGAGGAAGCCAATTCGATGGCGGCATCAGTGATTGGCAGGACGTCTATGTCACTTAGCGCCTCAAGTCTTTGAGCGGCCGCTCCGGGGTCGCCCCGTCCGGCCTCTTCGATAGTCAGTGGGGATGTGCAGACGTTGTAGGCGGACCTGTAGGCTTCCCACCAGTCAGCCGTCGTCTTTTGCCAAGCGGCAGCCAGCAGGTCGTTGGTGGGTCTTGCCGTCAGGTACGACACCACCGACGTTTCGATATAGACCAACTTGCTGGTTTCGCTCGTCATTGCCGACACGCTTCCCACGCGACACGCCGTCCGCCTCTCACGCTGTGACCGGTGTGAAGGTTCATGGCGAACTCAAACATCATGCCCCCTCTTCATTCGCTGACGGGTGAAACGCTTCGGGCCAGCCGCCGTGTTGCTCAATGAGTTCGTCGATCTCGTCCATCAGCCGCGCCGTTTCAGCAAGGGCACCGACGATTCTTCGGTAGTGGGTAACGTCACCATCGGAGAGAACACGACCCTTTCGGTCCTTGAGCCACTTCTCGGCAGGGCGGTGGCCGCCGATGGTGAAGTCCCAGATGCGAGGTTCTACGCCTTCGAAGAACTGATGACTATTGATGAACACCCTGCCCGCTGCACCGTTGCCCGGTGGCGCGTACCTCACCCTGTCCACGCGGTTGTCGCCAGTCCCAAGAAAGGCAGGTGTGTTGCCTCCCTCTGACTCCATGAGGTGCAGGGAGACGAGGCATTTGCCGAGTTCACTCAGAGAACGGAACAAAGGCAGGTTCCCGGTGAATGGCACCCTCGGAAAGTCTGACTTCAGGAAGTCCGCGTAGCAGCGTCTGTACTCCGGGCTGTGAAGCACGGCATAGATGTAGTGAAGAACGTCTTCAGGACCGAAGGACTCTTGCAGGTTCCCGGGGCCATCGGAGATAAACTTTAACCCTAGGGATGCACCGACAGCCTCAAGGAATCCCTTGTCGAGGTTTGGCTCTCTGGAAAGGCCAACATTCTCCTGACCCTCGGTGGGATAGGTGTAGAGGGGAAAGAGGTAGTTGACCTCTTTCAGGGATACTGTGTGATGTTGAATAAGAGACTTTGATACGAATACGTGCTCCCAACCTCCAGCAATCTCAGTCGCCCTGGTGGTGGAAAGCCCCACATTCGGACCGGCCAGCATGTGGCGCATGACTTCCGACCGAGGACGCTCAATAAGACCGCCTGTCCTGCCCGTATACCACGTATACCGGACATCGAACGGCCTATACAGAATCGAACAAAGACAGTTTCTCGACTCACGATGGTCTAGTATGTCGGTCCGTGCTTTCTTGATGATCTCAGCGCTCGAGGCCCTCATACCAAATGCTTCTTGTACACGTTCGGTGGAGAGTGAAGGTAAGTCAGCCACTAGGGAGCGCACCTGGTCGGCTGTCCACTGGATCGCCAGCTTGTCCCGTGCAGTCACGATACCGACTGAACTGACCGGGAACACCTCGTTGATGTCCCACCACTCCTCATACTCGTCCGCCAGCGTCTCATCTCTCGGAACGAACAGATAGCGTGGAGACTTTGAAACGAGATCAGCCCACTCTGTGGTTGCCACATCGTGGGCAACTAGCCATTCGTACTTACTATTGTCCGGCCCAGCATCTCGTTCGCCGTAGAGGTCTGCCTGCCATACGCGGTTGGGATGGTCAGAACCGTCCACCGAACTAACCAGCAGGCATACGGCGACGCCCTGCTGGATGTCGAATACGTTCTCGTCCTTGCCGCCTTCGGGCGTCCGCTCCTTCTTCTTCGAGTTGCCGTGAAGGTCGAGCAGACGCATCTCGCCGAAGGTAGTCGTGAGACTCTGCCTCATTCCGCGAAACGTGGGATTGTCCAGGTAGCTGTGGTTGGTGACAAATCCGAGGACTCCCGTCCCGGTCTGTTCGATTCGCCGGTGCGCCAGGCGGATGAACTTCACGTAGTCGTCATTGAGCCACTTCGGATTCTTCTCCCCCAGCGGCTTGCCATCGACCTGGAAGTAGCTACCAGTGGTTGTCCTGCCATCCTTTCCACGCAGAAGGTTTCTGATCCAATCGCCCTTGTTGGCGGAATGCCCCGAATAGGGCGGATTGCCGATCACCACTGTGAAGCGTTGCCCATCCTTTACCTTGTTGACCGCCCGCGCCTCCTGCGCTAACGCCGGGATGGCAAAATCCATCCGCCCGGAGAAATCCTGGGCCGGCTCCAAGGCGTTGGTCAGATAGACTTTTGCCCGTTCCTCGCTACCGAATCGATAGCCCGTCTCGTAGAGCTTCAGGCCGACCTTGAGATGGGCGATGGCGTAGGGCGCCATAAGCAGTTCAAAGCCGTGCAGTCGAGGAAGCAGATGTTTCGGCACATACTCGTTCCATAAGGCTTCAATTTCACGGTCTCGGCGGCCCTGCGTCTTCCACTTATCTACAAGCGTGCCGTAGATCACATCTATGGCTTCGACCAAAAAGGTTCCCGTGCCGGTGGCCGGATCGAGGATTTGAACGAAGTCCTGGTCAGGTAAGACGCCATGAGGGATTGTGAGGCCCTCGATTCGCTTCTCCATCTCCCCCCAGGTGGCTACGTCTGCCAGACCATCCTCCAACCCAAACTCCGTGCGAAGCAGTTGGTCAACCGACCGGACGATGTACGAAACCACGGGGCGCGGGGTGTAGAAGACGCCACGCTCGACCTTGGACTGCTTGTCGTACTCCGATAGGAAGCTCTCGTAGAAGTGGATCACGGGGTCTTCGCGTGGGTTCCTATCTCCGAAGTCCCGGACAACGGCGTCCATGTTGGCCCGGTCTAGGAGTTCCACGACCTCGGAAACTCCCAATTCGTCGAAGTCGATACCCGTTCCGCGCTTTTGACCGGATATTTCCAGGAAAGCGGTCATCAGGTCCCTCAGCAGAGGGTTCGTGCGCATGTGCCGGGCCAGATCGGTGCCACTCCCCTGCTTGGGGTCCGTAATGCGCGCAGAGAGCAGACCGTATGCGATGGTCTGCGCCACCATGTCGGCGAACCTGCTGGCGTCAAGGTCATGCACCAGCGTCTGGCTGAACGCCTTCATGAGTTGAGTGATGCGGCCCCTATCGCTTTCAATCTCAATCGCGCCTCGGATTCGCTCGCGGGTCGCCTTGGCGAGTTCTGCGAGACGTACGGAAAGCTGCTGGGCCGTGGTGATGGTTTCCCGATGTCCCAAGGTGAAAGCGGCTCGCCACCGTTCACGCCAAGCGTCGGCGTCACCCTCATCATCGGGCCAAGCCAGACTCTGGGTGAGTTGACTGGCAACCTGATCAAGGTGCAGCGCAGTGTCCAGGTCATCCCACGCAACCACCTTGAGCGTGGGCAGTTTGATGCTGCTGGCCGGCGCAGCGAAGTGAGCGAAGCTAATTTGGCGGGCGTCTCCTTCGCCGTAGTTGGAGATGAAGAGCAGGTCCTCCATCGCCCAGGCAGGTCGATCCGCGTTATTGGCTGAGGCGCGCTTCTTTAGCGCCACCCGGCCCAGAATGCTGCGGAGGGCGACCACCGGCAGGCGCTTCGGCTCGAACTTGACAAAGAATACTCCCCAAGGTTGATTCGCCGCCAACGGGCGCAGGCGCTTGATCTCCTGAATCTTCGCGGCGTTGGCACTGTCGATTCCAAGCTCCTCCGCGCTGTACTCGAAGGTCAACTCCTCGAAGTCGTCGCTGACGATGGGCCAGTCCATCTCATCACGCAGGAACGCAATTAGCTGGTCGAAGCGTCTGATGGAGGCAAGCTTGGTCCTGTAGCCGGTCGTCATCGTTCTATCCTTCGTTGAGTTCCATCCAGCACTTGAGCGATGGCTTCACGCCGACCGGGGCGTCAACCCGCTTGAGGTAGGTGTTCTTGATGTGCGTCTCAACCTTGGCGCGGATTCCTATGAGCGTAACCTCAGCAGTCGTACAAGTACGCGGTGTCTGCCGCTCCGACCGGATGCTGGCGACGATCTCGCCCGGCTCTTCGAGGATTGCATCGCGGTCCAAATCGTAGAGGTACCATCTCGTTGAACCGGCCTCGTCGGTAAATTCACCTATCTCCGTATCGAGAGCGGGAAGCCCATAGCAGAAGAAGATGCCACGAACCCCGACTGTTACCCGTTCCCGGCCGCTGAAGGTGGAACGGGGCAGTCGTCTAAGACGTGCTTCGAGTTCCGGGGCATCTTGCAGCAGTGCCTGGTACTCAAGATGCATCTCTTCAATTGCCGTACGAGTGCCCTCATAGGCGTGGTTGAAGTCCCTGAGCGCGTTGAACTCGTCGTCGGGAGTCAGAAGCTTCTTGCCCTCGATGCCGAGCGTCTTTGAGATGAGCAGTGTCTTCTGCGTGACCCTTGTGTAGAGCGTAAGGATGTCGTTCAGTTCGTCGGGTGGCAGGAAGTTCCAGAAGCGCACCTTGCCGCGTGCGGTCGCCGCCTTGGAGTTTTGCGCCAGGATTCGCTTCTCTATTTCAGGGTTCATGCGCCGGTCAACACGCCCGATGCGCTGCATCAGCCGCACGGGGTTCCAGTGGATGTCGTAGTTGATCAACCGCGACGCGTCCTGCAAGTTGAGTCCCTCTGAGAGAACATCTGTGGAAACGAGTACTCTGATCTCCTGCTGGCCAGCGTCCTTGACCTCAGCCGAGGAACTGCCGTTGTAGAAGGGTGAGAAGCGCCTGATCATCTGCGCCCGGTTGCCCTTGGACGCGCTGTCCAGTTGAGCCACACCTTGGATGCCCGCTTCGTCGAGTTGGCGTTTCAGGTACCGCGCCGTGTCCGCAAACTCGGTGAACACGAGGACCTTCTGACTGGCGAGGTCCTTGGTCTTCAGGAGCGTGACCAGTTTGAGAAGCTTATCGTCGTGCTTAGGCTTGAACTTCTGGGCTTCGCTGAGAAACTGTACGACCTGATCGAGGTCCAGGAAGGTCTCGGAGATCATCTCCCCGACCTCGTATTCATTGCGGTCGAGCTTCTGGACGGCCTCAAGTATCTCCTGAGGTACGATGTCTTCGTCCTCGGCTTCGTCGCCGTCATCTTCCTCATTCCAGAGATCAAGTTGGCGCTGTGCCGTGTATCCGAGAATCTCCGCGTTCTGCGTTTTCCACCGGGCAAACCGGCTCTTCTCGCCTTCGGTCTCGCTGTGAACTTCGACGAAGGCCAGGAGTTTCTTGAGCAGCCGGTTGCAAGACAACTCAAAGGCGGTTACGGAACTCTCGAACCGCTTGAGGAAGTTCGTCCGAATAAGCCCCACGACTTGACGCTGCCGGTTCTGCTCAAAGGCGTCGATGTCCTTGTCCGGCCCCTTGTACCAGTAGAGAGGGTAGTACATGGGGAGCGTGAACAGCGGGTTCTCCCGCGTGAAGGCTTTCTCGAACAGGTCCAAGAGGTTGCCGTAAGTCTTGCGAATCGAATAGGCCGCCACCTGCGGAGCTTCGCGCTCGGGAAACGCTGTGGCCTGGCCCGTCTCGCGTATCTGGCTTTCGCGTGCGTAGGCTCGACTGCGCTGCACTACGAGTTGACGGAAGATGGCGTCAGTTGACAGGATGTCCTGGGTCTCGGCCAACTGGTCTGCGGCATCGGCCACGGTGTGACCCACGCGCTGGCGGAATGTCCCCTCCAGTTGATTGACGTGAGCCCTGAGATTGTTCACGCCTAAGGTACGGGCGAAGTATGCTTCGTCCCTACGCGTGAACAGCTCGACCATGTGACGAAAGTCGGTCAACCGGTTGTTGATCGGCGTCGCCGTGAGCATGAACACGGTCTTGGAGCGAACCGAGTCATCCAGCAGGTCGTACATCCGATAGTAGCGAGACGGATCTCTACCGTTTTCGCTGCCTCGACTGCCTGGGTTCCTGAAATGGTGCGCTTCGTCAATGATCACAACGTCGGCCAGCTCGGCTATTCGCCGGAAGCGCTCGGGGAAGTCGCCTCTCCTGTGCAGGTCGGTGTGGCTGAATACGGCCAGGTTGCTGAAGTCGGCAGCGCCGCCGCCTATGTGCGGCAGCCACTCGCGGAGGTGAGGTTCCCACACCCCCTCCTTCGCCGCTTTGGGAGCGAACAGCACAACGCGCTTGCCTTCGTGGAGGATCAGGCGCTCGATGAGCATCAGGCCGACGAAGGTCTTGCCGAGTCCCACGCCATCGCATAGGAATGCTCCCCCGTGCTGCCGCGCAATCTTCATGAGAGCCCAGTAGGCTTCCTGCTGGTAGCGGTCGAGTTGAGGGAACACCCGCGACCTGGTTTCGTCCCATTCCGTGGCGGTCAATTCATGACCACGGAAGAACTCCTGCAACGCCTTCGCGTAGACGTCGAAGGGCGAGTAGAGGCGTGTGTGCCGCTCAATCGTCTCGATGAGCGCGTCGCTTGCTTCCTTGGCGTCTTTCCAATGTTCCTCGAACCAGTCTTGGAGCTGAGCGACCTCACGAGCGCTTTGTATCTGGACGTTGAGTTCGATATTCTCCGACAGCCCCGGCCTGGTAAAGTTGCTGGACCCCACCAGTGCCTGTGAGCCGACGACTTCGAGCTTGGCGTGGGTGATGTATGTCTTCGCGTGGAACTTGCCCTTGTCGTACACGCGGCATTCGATCTGGCCGCTGCGCAGACCTTCAAGGACGGCTGGCACACCCTGTAGGAAGGGATTGTCCTCCTTGTCGGATTCGATGCTCTCGTTGAGGGCTTGAATCGCCCGGGTGCGTACGGCGTTCAGTAGCGCCCTGCGGGTGCTCTGGGTCGTCTCGGCGCCCATCAGGATGCGAATCTTCTCCAGCCCCTGCCATTTGCCGTCCAGGGCGAGGAGCGCGCCGATCTCGAAGAACCCCGTCGCCACGTCGAAGGCTCTTGCAATGCCGGACCACTCTTCCAGGTAACGCAGGCCCGTCCAGCCGGCAACGCTGTTGTCTACGATGAAGAGCCCCCTGCCTGCCGAGTCGGAGTTCATTCATCCCTCCGGCTGGAACCGGCCAGTTTTGTATCGCCGCCATTGGATTGCGAACCGGCGGCTTGGGTCTTCTCTTGAATCCAAGAGTCGATTGCCCCGCGTTGAAATCGCCACTGACCGCCGACTTTGAATCCTGGCAGGTCTCCCTTTTGGGCGAGTCCATACAGCGTCTTCTCCGTGACCTTGAATAGGCTGGCGACATCGGAGATGGTGAGGATGTCGTCGGGGCTCGACATAGCAACTCCCCTTTGAAGTAATCCTTGGGCTATCTTACTAGATATTTCTAAAATGGTATAGACATTGGAAGGCCCAACGGCTAGCATTTCCTGGTTTGAGCAATCCAAATGGTCCGCATACAAAGACGTACCTGGGGGGATGCCGCTATTCGGCATCCCCCCAAAGTATCAACGGCATAACGCCTCGCGCCGACTATCTCCTCAGTCCGGGCTTTCTCAAGCTTCCAATGCCCACTTGGGCATGGACATGCTCGCAGGCTAACGGTTGCGCATGCGGAACAGCCCGGCAGTGGTGGCAGAACTACGCGGCTCCTGCCTCCGGCTGCATCAACAGTGCGGAGTAGCTCGGGGCCACCACATGCTCCACCGACACCTTCCCCGTGCTGTCGTACCCGGCGCGGAAGGCGTACTCCACTTCCGCTCCCCAGGGCACGCGCCCGCCGACCCGCACCGCGCCGCCCCTGGCCGTGCCGTCCCTGCCGCGTGCGCCGTGCACCACCATCCCGCTCCGCTCCCCCTTCTTCCACCCGAGAACCTTCATGGCCACGGGCATCACCCGCTCCGGGTCCTGCCTCTTCTGGAACAGTGCACTGTGAAGCTTGCGCAGCACCACAGCGGACGGATTGCGCTGGCCGTTCATGATCTGGGAGAGGTGGCCGGAGCTGATGCCCGCCCGCCGCGCCACCTCGTTCTGGCTGACCCCGATGGCGTCCATCTGCTGCCAGATGAACTGCCGGTCTATGTCGGGGCACTGGGCGGACGCGACCTTCGCACGCCCTCCAAGCACGGCCTCGACCTTGGCCTGGAGCTTCACTCCCATCGTCCTGTGCCCGCGCGCTACCATCGACAGGTAACTGGCGGACACGCCGACCATCTTGGCAAGCTCCTTCATGCTGATGCCGAGGGCGCGTGCGGCCTCCCGGATGAAATTGCTCGCGTCGCCAGTGATAACCTCACCCTGTCGGTTGGCGAGCGTAGCGGGGGCGACCCTGGCCGCCACCCCAAGCACCGATTCGATCTGGGCCTGCGCCTTCGGCCCCATGTTGCGGCGGCCCTTCGCCACCTGGGTGAGGTACCCGTAGCTCACTCCCGACCGGTCGGACAGCTCAAGCATGGTCATCCCCATCGCCCTCGCGGTTTCTCGGATGAAGGAACTCTCGGAGGTGACCTCTTCGCTCTGGCGGTAGACGACGCCCTGTCCGGGGACCTCGCCCAGGATGGCGATGGCCTTCTCCCGCAGGTTGGGGGTCCAGGGCTTCTTGCCCGTGCCCACCTGGGAGAGATGGCTTGTACTGACGCCCATCAGCGCGGCCAGTGCCTTCACGGTGAGGCCGTGCCTCCTTGCCGACGCCCTGAGCTCGCTCTCGGGCTTGCCCCTGCGCTCGGCGGTGGCTGTCTCATGTGTCCGTATCTCCGCCGTCTTTGTCGTCCGATTGGTCGTTGTCGTGGTTGCCGTCGTCATGTCGCTTCTCCTTTGGAATGAAGAAGCGGGACGGCCGCCACCCCCGTGGGGCGGAGACAGTCCCGCTTTGAATTGGTGTCCCGGTGTCCGGGACTGTCTCCGTGGGTGGTGATGTTGGCCCTGCGTTTGCCCTGGTTCGGGCAAAGAGAAGTGCCGCCCCTCTAGGACAGGGGAGCGGCACTTTGCTCGCCAACTGCTATGTGGGTCTTGCTTGCGAGGAGCCGGGGCGTGAAGCAGCCAAATCTGACTGCGACGCCCGTAACCTCGCCCTACCGTTTAATCAATGTGCATACGTACCTCCTGAATTTGAGCTTCTTGACCCGCGCGGCATCCGTGTGCGGGTTGTGTGTGACGGGATGGGTTGACGCAAGACGCACTCCGCCCACGGTCGGATGCCGGACGCGTGGGACGAAGCGGATGAGATGGACGCAGCCCGGCCCAGGGTCAACTCATGGGATGGCGAACCGGGAAGCCGCGTGGAGTGGAACCGACCGGCCTGAAGTTCATCCACAGGACGTCGCGGCGATGAAGCGACGCGGCCCTTCGAGGTCGTCTCGGGCCAACGTGTGTCGAAGCTGCGCCCCAACCGCGTGACGGTTGCGCCGCAGCATGAGGACTAGCCGATGTGCTTGGGGCACATTTCGGCCAAGGTGTCCGAGGGGCCGAAGCGGAACGCGCTATGCCCCTGCGAATGTGTCCCTCCGGGGCGGACTTCGGGAGAGCGCGATGCTCGATCCTTCCGGTCTGACCCCTGGGTGGCTTTCAGAGAGCGCGGTGCTCGATCCTACGCAGCCGGTCCCGGATTCGGGGGACGGGAACCCTCCAGGTTTCTCGGCACGAAACAACTGGAAAAGCCTGAAACTGACTCCATTATTGCCGAACGGTTGAGCGGATGGAAGGGTTTCACGGCGTCTCCGCCCAAAGTGTTCTGTTCAGTTCCACGAAACCCTAAGCGCGCCGCGCCGGCCACCAGCGGCTTCGCCACAGGCCGCACGTGAGCGCCTTCCACAGCAGGTATCTCCAAGCCAGCGCCCTGCGGACATCAAAAAGGGTGTCCTTGCGCCAGTTGAGCTGTGTGCTTCGGTAGAGTCCGTGCAGCGGCTCCGTCTCCGGCGGAAGGGTCATCCCGTGCTCTTCGAGCAGGGCCACCTCCAGGCTACGGACCCGTTCCTCGGTTTCCATCCATGCCAGGCCCTTGCCTGTGCCCACGTGCCCCGCCTTCCAGATCTCGCGCCACTCCTCGATGAGCGGCCACGCTGCGCCGAAGACCTCCTCGTCGTCGGGGGCGGCCTCCCTCGTCACCAGATCGGGGTACAGCCGCCTCGGGTACCTGGCCCTCGCCGACGGCGTGCCCGTCGCCGGGGCCTCCTCCGGCGCGTCTCCGGTTGCGTCCTGGGCCTCCGTCGGTTCCGACATGGACTCTCGCTGGGCTTCCGCACGCGACAGCCTCTTCTCGATCTTCGCTAACGCGCGGCCCTGCTCCTCACCCAGGGTCTTGACCTCGCCCTTGACGGCATCGAACCTCTCGTGAAGTTCCTTCACCAGCTTCTCCACCCGACGCTCCAGCGCGTCGTGACGCCTCCGGTGACGGGCGGCAGACGAACCCACCTCATCCCTGAGGCCCCGCTCCAGGGCTTCCCTGAGCCGCCACGTCATGTCCCCGCCGTCCATGCAGGCCCCCACTGTCCGCCGGTCTATTCCCAATGCCCGCGCCGCTCCCTTGCGACTTCCTTCTTTTCGCACCACCTCGTGCAGCAGGGCCATGAGCCTCTGGACGTGCTCCTCTTCGGCCTCTCCCTCTTTAGTCCTGACCTTCTCACCCGCTTCCATCAATCCCTCCTCCGGTACAACATGTACCCGTTTTGTACACGGCTGCCGACTCTCTCAGGGTGTACAACATGTACCGCTTCAGCTACGGACGATGTACCACCCAGTCGCAACCGGTCCCTGACAGAAAGTGTTCGCTTTTCACGTCCTGTAGGGGATGCTTTCCCCCTGTTCCAGCTTTGAAATCCGCCCAGATGTACAACATGTACACGGACGCGTTTTCCTGTACTACCCCATGACATCACGGCGACCCCTTGGCGGGGTATCCCCTGGAAGGGGCTATCACGAATGAAACGGTTGCACGGATGTAGCTGTCTCAGAAGTCTTCGCCGATAGGCGATAATGGACGAGACGGGTGAGCCGTTTAGCCAATAACAGGGAGCTACATGATGCCGTATCGCGAGATGACTCGGGACCGAGCGTGGCTGATGCCCCCGACCGTTGACGAGCTGATCCCAGCCGACCATCCTGCCCGCTTCGTGGCCGAGTTCGTGGACACCCTCGACCGGGAGGAATGGGCCGACCTCGGCGTGGACATCAACGGGGAGGCGATGGGCGCGCCAGCCTATCACCCGAGTGCGCTCCATCCCGCAGACGTGCTCAACTGGCCGAAGCTACAGACGCAACTTCGACCAGAGCCTGTCCCGTACTCGATACGGGGTTGCCGAGGACGATGCGCAGATTCACGTCGTCCCCGTGTCCGACGGAGAGGCGATCAAACCCAGCCGTCAGACCTGTGCCCGACGACCGGAGCGATCAACTCCAACCAACCGGACGGGTGCCCTGCGGGTGAAGGACCAACGTCAAACTTCAGCCGCCGGACTGAGCCGAGGACGGAGGCCCTTGCGTCAACTCCATCGATCGGCCCGCGCTGGTTGCGAAGGACCAACGTCAAACTCCGCATTGCCAGCATTCCCTCTTGGGCGAAGCCCGTGCACCAGGGATCACGCACCCAGGTTATCTATGGTCGGAAACCTTGGAGAAAGCCTAACAGTGAGGTCATCATAGCCGATCTGAGAGGCCAAAAAGACCCCCTGCGTGCCCCCACCCCGGAAATTGCCCCAAAGCGACCTGCACAACGTAACCTCTCAGACAACCACAACCACCGCAGCGTGAGCGCCCGCCACCGGACGATGAGCGGCCCATGCGTCGCCGAAAACCTCCTCGTCGTCATCGGCAGGCTCAAGGGTCACGAGGTCGAGATACTTGCGCCGGGTCAAGGGACGCTGCGGCCCAGCGTTTCGTCCTGACGCTCCGTCTTCTCCTCCATCAGCGCCTTGCTGGGAAGGAACGGCGTGGGCGTGAGCGCCCCCGGTCATCTTCGCCCCCATGAAGTCGTCCTGCCCCAGGGACTCCACCTCATTCTCTAGCACCCCCAACCGTTCCTCCAAGGCGTCGTTGGGCTCCCGCTGGCGGACCGCCGAAGAACCCACCGCCCTACCGCAAAGCCCGCTCCAGGGCCTCCCGCATCCGCCGCCACAGCCTTTCCCGTCCTTGCGCTCTCGGCCACCGTGCGCTGGTCGATCTCCAGCGCCCGCGCAGCGCCCCTGTACCCGCGCTCCCGCACCAGCTCTTGCAGCAACGTCATGAGCCGCATGTGGTACATGTTCTCCACGTCTTTGCTGTCCTCAATGCCGTGTCCGGTGGTCTTCATGGCAATGTCCTCCTCCTCAAGAAATTCGTCTCAGCTGTGAATTCCGCCAAGTCCGTGTTTTCTGCGATGTCGCACCCCGCGTAACGCACCCCCACCTCAAGCGCACTTTTTGGCCGGTTTTGTCATCGGGCCGTCGATTTTGCCCGCGTCATGCACCCCCACCTCAAGCCTCCTCTTGTCATCGCCGACCGGATTCCGCCCTTTCATCAGATTGCTCACCGCTCACGTCCGGTAGAGGGGGTTTTGCCCCTGGTTCAGCTACGGAATCACGACTTTGACCAGTCAGTCACCAAACTCCTTTTCCTGTACACCCCTGCCACTGCAAGAAACGGCCCGCCAAAAGGAGACCTCGGAAGGTGCCACCTTGCGTGAGGTCTTTTTTCGCGTCTGAACCGTTCACACTCTCTGGTGAACGCTGCGATCAAGTGCGTCGCAGCAGACCACGACGAGGTGAGCGAGGTGGCGCTGAGTTCGACAGAGCGACCAACAACCCCGGTGACGCCGTGGCCTCCACGGCCTCATCCCGGTAGCCGGGTCTGGCCCCATTGCGTCTCGCCATCGCTACGGGGGATGAATGAAACCGGTTGCACGGATGAATACCCCCTCTGAGGGATAACGCTCGCCATTCCGGTCGCCCACACTGACGTAACGACCGGGCCGTAGTCCGGTAGGTCAACCCTGAGCACCTATCCGACCGCAAGCAAAGCAACAAGAGCAGCGATCTTGAAAGAAGCCTCCCGCAGGACAGAGCAGAAGACGCGAAGCGAAGCCTCCGCAGAGCTGCGCGTGGTGGCGATCAACTGCAACCCCGCTCCCGACGCCCGGGACCGCCTGCGCAGGCTCTTCACCATACTGGCCAAATTGACCCAGGACGAAGAGGCTTCCCCTGAGGACCCATCGCCTCAGCACGGCCCGGATGGGGAGGACTGAGGCGTCTTGCAGGAAGCTGCGTCGTCCTTGACACGGGGTGGCATTAGTGCCATCATGTGAGTATCGTGAACAGGACTCTGGACGACATGCGGCGCAACCCCCGGAACGTCCGGTTCGACGACCTCAGAAGGGTCTGCGACCGCTACTTCGGAGAGCCGCGGCTGAGGGGCAGCCATCTCTTCTACAGGATGCCCTGGCAGGGCAGGCCGCTGGTGAACATCCAGCCCGTTCGGGGAATGGCCAAGGCTTACCAGGTCCGTCAGGCGCTCAGGGCAATCGACAGATTGGAGGAAATGCATGGCTGAATTGATTGACCGCTACACCTACCGGGTCTTCTGGTCCGACGAGGACGAGGAGTACGTCGGCCTGTGCGCCGAGTTCGGCCTGCTGAGCCACCTGGACGATACCCCGGAAAAGGCCCTGATCGGGATTCGAGAGCTGGTGTCCCACGCCGTCCAACTGAATCTGGAGGAGGGCATCGAAGTCCCGGAGCCGATATCCACACGACGCTACAGCGGGACGATCACCCTGCGCATTCCCCCGGAGACCCACCGCGCCCTGGCGATGGAGGCCGCCGAGGCGGGCGTCAGCATGAACCGGTTGGCCACCGAACGACTGACGCTGCGACGTTAGCTTAAGCCAAGTCCTATACACAGAGGAGACAACCATGCCAAGAATCAAGATGCAGCGCCGCAAGGCGAAGGAAGGCAGGGCGGCCATCTACGCCCGCGTCTCGGACCAGAGCCAGGACGCCGAGGACAAGACCTCCATCTCCGAGCAGATATCCGACATGGAGGCCCACTGCGAAAAGCGCGGCCTGACCATCGTCGCCCGCTATCAGGAGGTGGGACAGGGCTGGTCGAAGAAGCGCCCGGAGTTCCAGAGGATGCTCGCCGACGCCAGGCGAGGGCGCTTCGACACCATCGTCTGCTGGAAGTCCGACCGGCTCAGCAGGGGCATGTACCCCGCAGCCGCCCTCATGGAGGTGGTCGAGGCGCACCACATAGAGCTGGAAGCGGTCATGGACGCCATCGACATGAAGACCTTCGGACTGATGGCCGCCATCGGCAAGATCGAGCTGGACAACTTCCGGGAGAGGGCGTCGATGGGCAGACGGGGCGCGGCCAAGCAGGGCCGAATCCCCATCGGCAACGTCCCCTACGGCTATCGCATCGGGGACGACGGCAGGCCCGAGATAGCGGAGGACGAGGCCGAGGTCGTCCGCCGCATCTTCCGCATGTGCGTGCGGGACGACCTTGGAGCGCGGGTGATCGGCCAGCGGCTCATGGCCGACGGCGTTCCCGTCGCCAACGGCGGCAAGCGGTGGTGGGACGGACAGGTATACCGTATCCTCAGCAACGAGACCTACAAGGGGACGTGGTGGTACGGCAAGGCCCGCTACGTATCCACCGAGGATGGGACGCGAGTTTACGAGAAGGACAAGGAGACCTGGATACCCGTGCCGTTCCCGCAGATAGTGGACGAGCAGACCTGGGATATGGCCCAGAGCCTCATGAAGAAGCGGCGCACCCGCTCCTACCGCAACACCAAGATATTCTACCTGTTGCAGCACCTTGTCCGGTGCACCGGGTGCGGGATGCTCATGGGCTGCATGGCCACCAGGAAGCGGACGGTGAAGCGCAACGGCAAGGTCTACAAGTACGAGATGGACGTCCCCCGCCGCTACTACAAGTGCTACGGCGTGCAGCACTTCCGCACGGGATGCCGAAAGCACACGATGATTCGGGCGGAGCGGCTGGAGGGCCTGGTCTGGGGAGAGGTCAAGAAGGTGCTGGAGTCCCCCGGCCTCATCGTTGCCGGCATCGAGTCGTTGGACACTCAGGAGGATGGAGGGCTGGAAAACCAGATTGCCAGGGCGGAGCGCGAGCTTCAGAGGGTGCAGTTCGAGGAAGACCGGGTGATCAGACTCTACGTCACGGAGAAGATCACCGAGGAGCAGATGGACCGGCAGCGCAAGTTCATCACCGAGCGGTTGGAGACGCTGCGGAAAGGGCTGGACGACCTCCGCGCCAGGGAGATGGCGGCGGTGGAGAAGCAGGCTTTGGGTGAGCACGTGGTCGAGTGGGCCAACCGGGTCGGCGACAGACTGGACGACCTGCCGGACGAGGAGCGCCGCGAGGTGTTGCGGCTCCTTCTCGACGAGGTGACCATCGATGGGGAGAACAGCGTCAATCTCACCCTCGGCATCCCAACGGAAGAGTTAGAGTCGATTGCACCACCGGTAACAGATTCTCCGAATAGAACTCGTCGACGCTCTCGATGACTCCCTCAAGGAGTTTGCCGGTTGGGGTGTCATCGGCGTTCTCAGTTATTGAGACGACCCTGACGCCGCGCTTGCGGAGCATGGACTTGTAGGCGACGGCATGCTCGCGCTTCCTGGTGAACCGTGAGAACTTCCAGACCAGTATCTCCCGGAATGCGGCATCGGGAGATCTGGCCTCTTCTATCATCTTGTTGAACTGGGGCCGGTCGTCGACCCAGCCGCTCTCGGCCTCGTCGACGTACTCACGGACGACCACTTGGCCGTTCTTCTCGGCGTGGTCCCTCAGGGCACGCAGCTGGGCGGCTACCGACAGGTCCACGTCCTGACGGTCGCTGGAGACCCTGGCATAGAGGGCCACGGGAGTGGGTTCGGGTCTTTCACTCATCTGGGGTTCCTTCCTCTAATCTTCTGTTCGGTCACTGGAGCCCATGGACCCGAGCCCCTGTGGCAGCCGTTCCACGGAAGGGCCGCTTGGGATGCGATAAAATGTGGTGGCAGAAATTGCAAAGGAGAGGCTCCCGCCATGGGGACATTCAAGTGCAATCTGCGGATTTCCAGCATGGACGGCTGCCAGAGCCAGGACATCGAGGCGGTCGTGGGCACCGGTGCCTTCTACACCACGTTGCCCGTTGGCCTGTTGCACAGCCTGGGAATAGAGCCGAGGGGCAAACTCAGGGTCCCACAAGCCGGTGGGCGGGGGATCGATCTGGACTATTCGCAGGCGTGGGCTTCGATAAACGGCAAGAGCGAGATCACCCTGGTGGTCTTTGGAGAGGACGATTCCCAGGCCCTGCTGGGGACATACACTCTTGATGGTCTGGCCCTGGAGGTGGATCCCATCGAACAGAGGCTGGTCCCCAAGACCCTGATCTTGTACTAGGGCCAGCGCCCTTTTCCGTTCGTGACTCCACCCGTCCTCCTCCGCGCTCCGCGCCGGTCCTCCCTGACGATACCGGCGCCTCTTCAGCTCGACTCCTTCCTAACACCCTGAAGTGTCACTCGCATCTCCTACCGAGGCTTCTTCTCCCGGTCTCGTCGCCTGCGCAACCCTGGGCTTAGGCGCCTGCTCCCGCAGGTGAGCGCGGATAGCGACCTTCGCCAGGATGCTCAGTCCCTGCCCGATTGTCTTCTGTTGAGCTGCGGAGTACGACTGCCACTCCGACGTCTTTTCATCTTCCATTCATATATCCATGGCGGCCGTTGATAGACCACCATCTGCAAGCCCGAAAGAGTTACCCGGCAGTTCCGTGACCGAAGCCTTCCCGCCTTCTCAGCGACAGATGCGACCACAATAGCTGTTGCACACCGAAGAGTCTGTGCATATGACGTTTTTTGACACTCCCAGGTTTGAATGTACATACTGAATTCGTGAGGGAGCGCGATGTACAGAGGGCCAGAGCGGTCCAAGTGGGCCAGCTGGCGAGGTCCTATCGCGAGCCCTTCTCAAGGGGAGGTGGCCAGAGGGGCCTGATACAGGAAGCCCTGCTGGAACGGATGGGGTCGGTGGACCGTGACTACGCGGAGCGGCACAGCCACGCCACGGTGTCGCGATGGGAGTCCGGTGGAACGCGTCCCGCTCTCCAGCGGCTCAAGGGAGGCCAGGCACTGGAGAAGCTGACCCCCAGGGAGAGGGAGAGCCTCAAGATTTTCGCCGGCGGCAAGACCTACGCCGCGATAGCGGAGGCCCGGGGCAACCGGACGACGAGCGTTAGGAACGCCATCTACCGCATCCAGGAGAAGCTGGCAATCGACCCGAAGGAGGAACTCGTGGTCTGGGCCGTGGAGCACGGGCTGCTGGATGACGCGGTGGCGGAGGGATGAAGGCAGGTAAGAACCTCGCTGGCGGGAGCACGTTGTGCCGATAGCTGGACCAGAACTATCCCGATGGTGTCATCCTCGATCCGCGATGGCCTCGAAGCAGGCGCACGTATCCCTGCGCGACGCGCTGGCCTCCGATGAACGGCTGTCGGATTTCAAGTATGAGGTATTGCTTCAGGGCTCGTACAAGAACAACACGAACCTTCGCAAGGACAGCGACGTCGATCTGGTCGTCCGTCTGGCCCACAAGCTAAGTCCTGGCGTAGCCGCTCTAAGCGGAGAGAAGCTGCTTGAGAACGCCTCGCACCAGGCTGCCCACCAGCATTGGCAATCCTTTCGGCGTCGTGCGCTGAGGGTGATGAAGAACAGATACGGGGATGCTGTGTCCACCGGCAGCAAGACGATAAAGCTGGCGAGGGGTGAGTTGCACGCGGACGCCGACCTCGTGGTTACACTGAGTTGCAAGGAGGGCATAGCCCTCTACCTCCCCAATGAGAAGCGCTGGACCATCAGCTACCCGCAGCAGCACCACAAGCAGGGCCTGAAGAAGGAAGAGACCACGAACAGGCGGTTCAAGAGAACGGTCCGCATGTTCAAGGCCGCCCGTAACCGGCTGGTCGACATGAAGGCGCTCACGAAGGAGGATGCTCCCTCCTACTTCATCGAGTGCCTGCTCTACAACGTCCCCGACGGGCTGTTCAAGCCGAAGCTGGCTCCGATCTATACGGGCATCGTCGACTGGCTGGAGAAGACGAAGCTGAAGGGCTTCAAGTGCCAGAACGGGCTCGTGCCACTGTTCGGACCGGCACCGGAGCAGTGGGCGCCTGGCAAGGCACGGGAGTTCGCCGGCGCATTGAGGGAGCTGTGGGAGGCGGGAGGATGAGCGTGGAGGACAAGATGGAGCGTCCCCTTCGATCCTCCAGGCCCCGTGGCGTCACCTGGCGATGAAGCTCGCTGGGGTCGACTGATAAGGGGGAGTCTTGGTTGCCGTCCTGTCACGAACCTCAGTGGGCCGAAACCGGGTCGTACCGGATCAGGTACTCGCCAATCCGCATCTCGTAGGGCTTTAGGGTAACGGGCACTTTCGTAGTGGGGGACTGCTCTTGGAGGGTCTTGTGTAGCCATGTGATCGGATTGGAGCCGTCTGCGGATTCCTTGAACAGCCGTAGCACCTGGGGCCACATGCCCCAAGCCGCTCGGGAGTCCCGGGAGGCTCCGCCCGAGAAGTGGGAGAAGTGCCGGCCAATGACGAATAGATGGATGCTCCTTACGTCATGAAATCGGACTGTCTCCTCGCCAAGCAGGTGGTCTAGGGCGTGAGGGCGTTCAAGCAGAAACGTACTCACGGTAGAAATCCATCGGTTAGATTCTCTGAGGAAGTTCATCATCTTTGAGTTGCGTTTTCTCATGGACGTGCCAAAGGGGTCCTGCCACTTCAGTTGGAATAGCCCCAGAGCCCCGGTCTCCCTGTCGAAAACGGCAGCATCGATGTCAGTTGCAGTGACACCCCGTTTCTTCAAAACCAGCGGCTTGAGGGGCTTTGCAAACCTATCGGTCGGGAATAGATCGTACAGCTCCTTACGAAAGCTCTCTTCTCGCTCATCGACGGCGTGGTCCCAATCCTTGCGGTATCGCCTGTAGAGTTCGGCAAGCATGATGTCAAACGGGCTACCCAACGTCCCGGCGATTGAGAAGATCACCGTACTGGGGTTGACTTTGAGGAACGGAGCTATGTGGACGGCGGGCTCTGACGTCTGGGCTTGTACGCTGTCCGGCGTCGACTTCAGTGTGTCCAGCACTTGCTGAGCTTCGGTCTCGGTAATGGCAAGGGCCGCTGACAGGTAGCTCAGAAGTTGGGGCTCACCCGCCGTCACGGTGAGTACGTTGCGTATATCGAGCTGTGGGTATCTTGAGAGTATAAGATTGGTGTAAGTGAGGTGCTTAAGAACCCAGGCGATCACGTCAACTACGGCTTCCCGGTACAGGGCGAATGGCAAGCCTCCGAAGGTGGCGTGGGGAGCAAAGGCGTCCTGCCCAGGCTCATAACGAGCGCGTGACCAAAGGATTGCCTGACCTCGAAAGAAGTGGTCGATCTCGGGGGTTGTGTCGTACTGGATATAGTGCTCGCGCCATGGCGATACCAAGGGTGACATCAGCGCCTTGATTGTCGGCGCGATGGCCTTAATGTGCTCTCGCATGGGCTGGTCCATCTCGGCAGTTAGGTCGCCAAAGATGCGGAACTCATCGGCTTCAACGGCCTCAACGCCTACCTCGCCGAGACTGACCGTGGCATGAATTGCCCTTGGGCACGGCATGGAGAGCTCCACCAAGCGATAGCTGTGAAGGTTCTGGAGCATCTGGCATATGCCGAGTCGACCGCAGGCTTGAATCACCGCGTCGGCCCATTGCTGATGGGCCCGAGTCGACCTGGTCAAGGATGCACCTGGTGAGATGCTCGACTGGTCCGTGAAGAGCGAGATGGCCTTGCTCTGACCATACCTGAAGAGGTCCCATCTCTCACTCTGGATCTCCTCCTCTCTGTCCCTCTCGTCAAGTCCGAGGATGTGTACACAGTAATGGTCGATGGCGCGGACCAACTCCAGAAGTCCCCATCGCCTCTCACCGGGCAGGCTGGCGAGGATGCGCTCCTCCTCTCTGCGCATGATGTCCGTCAGGATGTCTGTGGGCTTCGGGTCTGTCACTCTCTCTCCTATAAGCGCGCGCTGGTTGGCCGAGCGTGAAGTGTCCTTCACTCTTCCCAGATCACCTCAGCCGCTAGGTATTCTCGAAAGACCATTCGAACCCTGGGAGTATCATCAACAGCGTAGCGATAGACTCCACGTTGAACCTCTATCCAACCTCCATCGCTCACCTCGCCAGTTTCGAGAAGTCGCAGCATCAATCTGCTGCCCACCTCTGGCCAGCCAGCCAAACCGCCTGGACATTCAAACTGACTCAGTTGCTGTGGGGAGAGCAACCCGCGGGGCAGTACGTTGACATGAATCGGAGGCAACTCAGAAACTTTCCCAAGCTCAAACAGCAGGTGTCCACGTGCGTTCTTGACTATATTACCCGCTCGACTCGTTCGATCTCTGGAGTCCAAGTGACCACCGTGGCTCCGCTGGATGCGGTTTTCACGTGACGGGAGGCGTCGATTCGACCGCGCAATGCTGGTTTGCGAGCCAGAATTCGAGAAGCCCTTGGGAAGCCCAAGGGGTCTGGCTCAGTCGATCCGGAGATCACCGATGCGAGGAACGTGGCGAAATACTCCTCGTCCTTCGAGAATCCAGAGTTACATTCCTGGCACATCCCCACTTCCATGAGGTTCTCCGGATAGGGAGGATTCAAGAGCGACTTCGTCGGAATGTGGTCTCGACTGTACCGGCCGCTGTGACTGTCATCAGGACACGGAATGCAGTCCACACCGGCGAGTTGGTCGCTGAAGTGGTAGATCTGCTTCATGGGACTTTATCGCTGCCCCTCGGCATTGAATCTGTTGTCCAGTCCCCGGCATACACCGCCGAGCACATCGATGTTTCTGGCCAGCCTCTCCGGGTCCAACGGCAGGACCCTGCCCTTTATGCCAGCCGGAGCCGTCTGTCTTGCGATGAATCGCTCATCGACGACGCCGGCGTTGTGAACGTAGATGTGCCTCGCTTGGAAGAACCACTTGATGTCCTCCCACGCTGAAACTCCTATGGTCGCCTCGAGAGTGGGCTCGCCCAGACCTTGCAGGTGGGCGCTCAGGGCCTCGATGTCCTGAAAGAGGTTTCGCCTGCTAGCGGGAAACAGGGTCGGATGATTGCTCGTCACGGCTTTGCCAAATGCGTCGAAGGCGGCAACGCTTCCGGTTAGCGCGTCCTTCACGAACTCCTGCCGGAGCTCCTCATCGAGGCTGGGCTCCTTCGATAGCGCCAGCTTCTTCTTCGCCGTCTCAAGCGAGCTCAGCACCACGTTCAGTGCGTTCAGTAGCCCGCAACATGGGCACGATGCGAAGACGCCGTACACCGAGAATTCCAGGGAGCAGCTATCGCAGGTGACCTCGGTCTCAAGCTGGCGTTCCACGTAGCGATGTATCGAAACGGGCCTGTAGTCCACAGAGAACTTCAGCTGTAGCAATCCCCCTGATTGACGGCGGTTCATGCGCTCGATGTTTCTCTTAAACCCCTGAACCATCGGTCCTACGATGTCCCTGGCGGCCACCAAGACTGCGTAGTCCAACTGGTCCTTGGTGAAGAAGCTGCTCGGGTCTCCTTCTGCGCGACAATAGGGACATCTGAGGCTCTCGGTGTCTTGGCCCGTTCCCAACCTGAGCTTGAAATAGAGTCCGCAGTCGTCATGGGGGCACTGGCGGCCGATCATCCCCTGGTCGTCCGGCTCAAGGGTTACCGCGATTTCACTCGTCAAGCATTACCCCCGGTTATCCGCCTTCGTCCGGACTCTCCCAACGGCGCTCACAACAACCTCCTCGTTCTTCCGCGTCTCCCGTCATAGGTGTTGGCAAACACCTGGAGCCGGTCCCGCTCCATGATCCACTTGTTCCCAAACTTGGTGGCGGTGAGCTTGCCCTCCCGTATCAAGCGCTTGACCGTCTCGGGGTGGATATCCAGGATCTTGGACGCCTCGATGACGTCGACGTAGTTTTCAAGCATCGGTCCGGCCTTGTATAATTGTTGTAGTACTACATTATCATACCAGGAGCGTGATGGCGATTCACATGCTTGAGTATGGACTCCAGGCCATTGAGATAGAGATGCTCTTACTCTTCGTGTCTGAGAGTCGTTCGTGGAGTCGAAGTAGCCCGCACCGAAAAGAGATGGGGCTGTGATGACCAATTCGCACGATGTGAAGAGTTCCGCGAACCCCTTGCCGGTCGTCCCCTATCCGGAATCTCTACCACTCAACGACCCCAACCTTCCCTGGGAGCGCTTTGAAGCATTCTGCGAGGAACTGATCTCCAGGCTCCCCGGTGTCAAGGAAGCGCATCGCTATGGGGGAAGAGGGAGTCTCCAGAGAGGGATCGACATAGTTGCCTACCTCGACAATGGTGAGAAGTGGGCCTTTCAATGCAGGCAGTGGGAGAAGGTCACAAGGGCTGACGCCACGAAGGCGATTGAGCGGACTACCTACCATGCAGACCGCTTCATCTTGACACTCAGTTGCCAAGCCTCAAGCGGTGTCCGCGATGCTTGTGGCGGTCATTCTAACTGGGATGTTTGGGATGTAAGGGACATCTCGCGGAAGGTGCGCGAGATGGAGTTGCACTCGGCTGCGAGGCTTGTTGAAGGCCACTTTGGCCCCGCATGGCGCAAGGCCTTCCTGGGTCTTCCGGGCCTAACACCATTCATTGCACCGGCTGAATTCTTCCGCCCGTTCTTGAACGAGTCGGCCCTGTTCAACCACACGTGGCAGCTTGTAGGGCGATCCGACCATGTTCATCAGTCTCACGAGTTTATGGAGTCGCAACAACAGAATGTGGCAATCATCGTTGGCCGCGGGGGTATCGGTAAGTCGAAGATACTCTACGCACTGGCTGAGTCGTTCGAAGCCGAACACCAAGGAATGGCACTGTGGTTCATGGCAGAAGGCGTACCTCTAACTGAGGATGGCGCCGATCATTTGCCGTACAGTCCCTGCGTCATAGTTCTGGACGACGCGCACCGGCGCAGTGACCTACCGACCCTGTTGGCCCTGAGCCGTCAGCGAACACATACGACGAAACTCATTCTGTCGTGCCGTCCCCAGGGCATTAGTTATCTGAAATCCCTACTTACGCGGGGCGGATTCGATGCTCACGAAGTGGTCACCCTGCCTGACGTGAAGGAACTGTCCCGCGGTGAGGTAACAGAGCTGGGACGCCAAGCGCTCGGCGCTGAGTTCGGGCACCTCGCAGAACAGCTCGCAGCAGCGACGTGGGACTGCCCGCTGGTTACCGTCGTCGGAGGACAGCTACTGGCCCAAAAGGCCATTCCCCCGGATCTACTGGAGCGCGACGAAGAGTTCCGGGATACGGTCTTGGCCCGTTTCCAGGATGTCCTTGTTGGCGAGGTCGGCGATCGCATAGAGCCGAAGTTATGCAAGGCTCTCCTGAACCTCATCGCCGCTGTCCAACCAATCCGACTGGACAATGAGAGAGCCTTAGACACCATGGCGGGATTCCTGGATGTTGACAGCCCAACGCTGCTCGTTTCGTTAGACGCGCTGGAAGATGCCGGAGTGTTGCTCCGACGTGGCAACACCTTGAGGATCGTCCCAGACGTGCTTGCGGACCACATCCTCCATCAAGTTAGCGTTACCTCTCAGGGACAGAAGACAGGTTACGCCGACGCTGTATTCGATCGGTTCGGGGCGCTCTGCCCGACCGAGGTCCTGCGCAACCTGTCTGAGCTTGATTGGCGACTGCAGCGGTCCGGAGCCCAAGCCTCAGGACTGCTGAACGGCGTCTGGCAGAGCATAGAGCAAGAGTTTCAAGACGCGTCGAACGCCGTGCGATGTCGCATCCTCGGAATACTTGAAGAGATCGCGGTGCACCAGCCTGAGAAGACCCTCGAACTGGTTGAGTACGCTATCCGGAATCCTGCGACCGCATCTGAAGACCCGGAGTGGTCCAAGGTCTACAAGTTCACGCACAGCCATGTGTTGCGCGAACTGCCTACCCTATTGCGCCGGATCAGCTACACACTAGACTTTATCCCTCGCTGCTTTAGCCTCCTATGGGAGTTGGGAAGGGGCGATGCCAGAGACCTCAACTCCAATCCCGACCACGCGATGCGCGTGCTGGCTGACCTGGCAAGTTATGACATCGGCAAGCCGTTTGTGGTCAGCCACTTGATGCTGGATGCCTTAGAGAAGCTGGTTGAAGACCCGCGCAGTCATGAGCATGTCCACTCTCCGCTTGACATCATCGACCCTATGTGGGAGAAGACAGGTCACTCCACCCGATCTGAGGGACACAGTCTCGTCTTCCGCCCTTTCACCCTCAGCGACAATAATGTCAGGTCGATCCGGCAACGCTCACTGTCCCTAGTGGTTCGCTGCCTATCTTCCATTGACCTGAAGGTATCTTTGCGTGCCCTTCGGAGTTTGGAGAGCGCTCTTCGCGAACCTGTCGGCCTCTTCGACATGAAGATATCCGACGAGGACCGGGAGCAATGGAGGCCTGAGCAACTTGAGATTCTGACGCACATTGGAGAGATAGCGCGGCATTCGACCGAGCCGGTGGTGCTCCTGCGCATCAAGGAATCCCTCTGGTGGCATCGGAGCTACAGTTCTTCGGAAGACGTTAGGGTCAGGGCTGACGCAATAGTGTCCTCGATGCCTGAATCGTTTGAGCTGAGCCTTACCCAAGAGTTGATGGACCTTTTCCATTCAAGAGACCTGTTGCCCGAAGAGCGAGAGGTAGATGACGGCTACAAGCGCCAGCAAGAGCGAATCGAACGGACGCAAAGAGAGCTTGTCGCTGAGCTCATCGGTCGGTCTGGAGACGCAAGTGGGGCCTACAGCATCCTCGCGGGCAGAATCCAGGCCATAACCGACGCCGGAGTACGTCCCGAGCCCTTGGTGCTTCTGGGTATTCTTGGAGATTCAGACCCGGAATTTGCTGCCGGAATCTGCGACATCATCGTTGACAACCCAGATGGGCACTTGCGCCCTACCTACACCCACTACTATCAAATGTGAGGATTTGGAACGCGGAGCGTGCACGCGCAATTGGTCAACGCGCCCTTGAGGGGAGTTCGATCGTTCTTCGTTACGGCGTTGCATCGAGCTATCAGGCTAAGGGGTGGGCAAACAGCGCGACGGCGCAGGACATCGAGAATATCAGAGAGCTACTTAACCATGAGGACCTGAACGTCAGATGGCTGGCAATTGGATCACTCGGCGCTCTGGCAGAAGGACACCAGAGGGTTGCCATTGACCTTGCAAAGGAGGTTGACCTCGGAGGTAGTGACGTGTTGGCAAGTCAACTATGCCGGCTGTTCTTTGGAGGTTGGAGGATTCAATTCAGCGATCTCACAGCGGATGACCTCAAGGCAATTCTGTCCAAGCTTGAAGAAGTTCCAGATATCGAGGATTACCCCATCAACGATTTCCTGGTCAAGGCCTCGGAACGGGACGCGGTAGCAGTGATGGGGCTCTTGCTGAAACGGATTAGGAGATCCGAAGACGAGAAGCTGGAATACCGCGCACTCCCTCTACTCGGCTTCAATAGACCTCTTACGGGACTGTCCACCAGCCCAGACCAAGAGACTCTCCTTCGAGAGATACGAGATGCCTCGCTTGAAACGGGGTGGGCTGTCGAGCGTTGGATACCTCAGCTGTTTCGGGAGGTTTCGTCTGACTTCGAGTCAACTGCGAGTCTGAAGGTGTTGGACGAGTGGATTAACTCAGAGGACCCTGCCCTGATCGAATCCGCTGCTCGCTTGGTCTCGGGTGCCCCACCAGGGTTCGTCTTCAAACACGTCGATTTCGTCGAGAATCTACTAGAGCACGCTCTCACGGCGGACTCTGGCTGCTATCGAAGAGTCACTGGCAGGCTGGTGGGCTGCGCGATGTCTGGGACTCGGTCAGGGACGGCAGGACAGCCAATGCCACAGGATGTGGCGATAAGGGACCAGGCAACGGCGGTCGCGAGCCAACTCGACGCAGGCTCACCAGCAAACAGGTTTTATGCTGCACTAGCCGAGAGTGCGGAGACGTCAATAACGAATGATCGGTTGAGGGATGAGGAGCTGTTTGAGTAGAGCGGGGATCGCGGCCGCGTGCCACGCTGAATGGCGGCGAGCGGATTCGATATAGCCAAAATGAGGAATGACATTGCACCAACTGCATCGCCATGGGTGACCCTAGAGCGGTGGACCGACAATTGGGTAAGTATTGAAGAGTATTCCGGAGGTGGACAGGGGGAAGCCAAGCGGGTTCTTCGGAAGAACGACGGTGTGGAAGGGTTCCTAAAGGCCATCAAGCAGAAGAACGATCCTGAACGTCGGGGGCGCTTCTTCAGGGAGGCCAGCGCGTACGACACGATGAAGTCAACGGGTATTCCGCGCTTAGTCGAAAGCAATGCCCAATTGCATGCTGACAGTAGGGTTGTTCCGTACATAGTGACCGAGTTTATCGAAGGGCCGACCTTGCACCAGTGGCGCCAGGAACAGTCGACGGTCGATCTTGGCATCGCGATCAGGGCGACACGAGAACTGCTCGAGACCCTGACCATGTGTCACACCTCGGGTTTCGTACATCGGGATGTTAAGCCAGATAACATTATTCTTGCTGACTGCGACCCTGGACGGCCAGTCCTACTCGACTTCGGTCTAAGTTTCCACAAGGCTGGCGAGAATGACCTCGAAACCGAGCAGGGCCAGGAACTCGGCAACCGTTTCCTGCGTCTACCAGAACTCTCGGCAGGCAGTTCCCTCAAACAAGACCCACGGTCGGACATCTCATTTGCTGCCGGTATTCTCTATTTCCTGCTGACCAGCCAACATCCGAACATCCTACAGGATGCCGAGGGCCGCCTACCCCACCAGCGTAGGCACCCGCTTACTACGCTGGAAGGTGTCGTCGGCCCCAGACTTAACCGACTATTGGCATTGTTCGACAGAGCCTTCGCTCCACAAATCTCAGATCGGTTCATAAACGCCGATGCAATGCTGACCGAACTCGAGAGAGTGATGGAACCGTCCACAGGAGTCCATACTGAGTCCGTGCTGAAGGACATCATTGAGGCGTTTGGTACGCAGGCGGCACGTCGGCAGGCGGCGACAGCAGAGCGCCTGACTGAGGCTCTCAAGCAAATCCAGCGCGTGCACCGTGAAGTACTTGAAAGTCTCGAGTCGAGTGGAGTACCCCTGGGTTGGTCGCAGTCCAATTGGAGCGTCGCGGAAGGGTTGGGACGCAACACACTTGGCTTTGTAAAGAGAGGGTCCGCCGACAGAGTTCTTTCCGTCGTGTGCGAGGCAAGGGAGGCTGGCGACGAGATCGTAATCCACCTGTCCGGGGAGCCGGTGTATCGCACTTCGGTCGCTTCGCCGAACTATACCGATCAGTTTGATGCTACGGTTCGGAGTTGGCTACTCGACCGGCTTCACGAGACAATCTAGCCCCCCAGGACAGCCACCAGTTTCAGCACAGCGACATCGTCGGGGCTGCTCAGTCCACTGCCTGTAAGACATTTCCTTCGGGGAGCTAAACTTATCATGGCATTTTCGAGTAGGGTCTTCTGTTAACGCACCGGCATTGAACCCGTACGCTGTGCTTCGAGGAACCCCTCCTCGGCACTAACCAGTTGGCCAAGTAAGGGGCGTCTAGTCGGCAGCCTAGACGTTACTGCCGGAGTGCGGCCACATCACGGCAGCGGTACTGCCTACCGTCCGACTTGCCTCTACAAACTTCCCAGCCACAGTTCAAAGACGGTTCTGTCTATCGTCAAAATAGGCCCACCAATCCACCAACGCATACGGCAGACAGAACTGCCTGCGCCCACCCGAGAACGGTGTTCGCTGGCTACTTCCCCTTCGGCATCCGGTATCCGACGCGGGGCTCGGTGAAGATGTAGGCAGGAGTTTCCGCATCGTCACCCAGCTTGCGGCGAAGCTTGTTCACGATGGTGCGCATGGGCCGCATGTCGTCGTCGCCCTTCCCGCCCCAGACCCGGACCAGAAGGAGCTCATAGGTCACCACCTGCCCCGCATGGGCCGAGAGCTCCACCAGCACCCGATACTCAGTCGGTGTGAGGTGTACAAGACGGCCGGCAAGGGTCACGCTGCGCCCGGCGTAGTCGACGGTCAGGTCGCCCAGCACATAGGGCTCCGACGGCTCCGCGGCCGCCCGTCTGCGCAGGGCCGCCCTGATTCTCGCAGAGAGCTCCGTCGGGGAGAAGGGCTTTACTACATAGTCGGTAGCGCCCATGTCGAAGGCCCTGGCGACGAGCTCCTCCCGTCCGTAGGCGGACAGGAAGATGACCGGCACGTCGGCCACACTGAGGATATCCTTCATCAGCTCGATGCCGTCCGTTCCCGGGAGCATCAGGTCCAGCAGCACGAGCTCGGACCTATCCTCCTCCAGGAGGTGGAGCGCCTCCTCCGGATCTCCGGTCAAGATCGGGTCGTAGCCCGACTTGGCAAGAGTGTCACGGACGTAGCGGAGATCGTTGGGGTCGTCGTCCACCGCCAGGACACGCGGCCGTTCCTTCCCTTGTTCACGCCGCTTCGAGACCGGTGAGAATCTGCCGGCCGTGCCGCTTCCGGAGTCTTCGACCGATGGAAGGGTGAAGGTGAAGCGCGCCCCCGTTCCAGGCCCGTCGCTCTCAGCCCAGATACGGCCCCCGTGCGCTTCCACTATGCCCTTGCAGATAGCCAGACCCAGACCCGTGTCCCCTCCCTGCCCCTCGGCCTGCGCCCCGTAGAACTTGCGAAACAGATGGGGCAGGCGCTCCGCCGGTATGCCGCGCCCCTCGTCGGCCACGGAGACCACCACGTGGACGCCATCCCGCACTGCGGTCACCCTGATGGGAGACGACTCCAGGGAGTTGCGCGCCGCGTTGGACAGCAGGTTGGACAGCACCTGGACGATGCGCCGCCTGTCAGCCATCACCAGGGGCAGGTCCGGCTCGACGTCGATTGCGAGGTTGTTCCTGCCCGATGAGCTGGCGAAGGCGCTCCGAGCCCTGTCCACCAATACGGCCACCTCGGCGGGTTCCGGATCGACCGGCAGCGTGCCCGTCTCTATACGGGCCACGTCGAGCAGGTCTGCAACGAGGGCGTTCATGTGGTCGGACTGGTCGCCGATGATCCGGACGAACTGGCGCATCACCGCGGGGTCGAGGTCCGTTCCTCCATCCATGATCGCGGAGACGGAGCCCTTGATGGAGGTCAGGGGAGTCCTCAGCTCGTGGCTCACCATCGCCAGGAACTCGGCCCGCAGACGCTCCTGCTCCTCGACGTCGGCCAGGTCCTGCATGGTGACGACCATCGACTCGACCGTGCCCTCGTCGGAGAGGATGGGCGTCGCGTTGAGCAGGACCGTCACGCTACGCCCGTCGGGGACGCGCATGACTATCTCCTCCGAGCGCACCGTCTCGCCCGCGCTCAGAAGGCCGGCCATCGGGAACTCCCGCAGGGAGACTTCCTGCCCGTCGGCCCGCTCGAAGGTCGCCACGCCGAGGAAGTCCTCCGGCGACTGATCCGGGTCCCGCAGCCTGTCGACGATCCTACCGGCCTCCCGGTTGAAGGACTTCGGGGAGCCTGTGGCCGCGTCCAAGACCACCACGCCAACCGGGGATGTGTCTATCAGCGTCTCCAGGTCGGCCCTTGCCCGCCGCTCCTCCCGGTAGCGCCGGGCGTTGGCGATGGCCATCGCCGCCTGGGAGGAGAACATGACGAGGGTCTTCTCGTCCTCGTCGCCGAATTTCCGTTCCTTCTGATCGTGACCCAGGAAGATGGCGCCCACGGACTGGCCCAGGTGCCGGATCGGGGCGGACATGCCAGCCCACACCGGGATGGGAAGAACCCCGTCCAACTCGACCGCGGACACGGTCTCACCGTAGTTGTCGACGCGCATCGGTTCCGCAATCTCGAAGAAACGCGCCAAGACCTTGCCGACGCCAGGCAAGCCGACCAGCTGCCGGTGCTCTTCTTCACTGGTTCCCGAGGTCAGGACCGCTTCCAGGTCACCCTGTTCGTCCCTGATCCCGATGACGCCGTAGCGGGCTCCAGCGAGGGACCGGGCGGAGTCGAGCACCCCCTGTAGAACTGAGTCGAAGTCCAGGTCCTCGGTGATGCGGAGGCTGGCCTCGCTCAGGCGGGAGAGGCGCTCCTCCAGCTCCCATATCCGTCGGTCTCGCTCGTCCGCTCGGTCCATCTCCTCACCTCGTTTGGAATCGGCGCCGGCAGGGTCAATTATGCCATCTTCGGCCAATAGTTACAAACGCTTACACCATATTGCAAAAAAGGTAACTCAACGGTAACACGTATATTGGTAAAATGTGGCCTGGGTCCACAGGCCGCTTTGCATACAAACGCAGACCGCCGGGAGGATCGCAGGCTGGACCGTATGACTACACGCCGAGCATGGACGCAGGTCTTGCGGAGTCGCGCCGACACTCCTACGGAGGTCGACAGGCTCAGGCGTGAGGTGGAATCGTTACGGGGCCGCCTCGCCAAGCTGAACGAGGCCTCTCTTGGCATCGCGGGAAGCCTTGACATCGACGTCGTTCTGCAGGCGGTCATCGACGCATCCCGCCTGCTGACCGGCGCTCGCTATGGCGCGATCTCGACCTTCGACGGGTCCCGGGAAATAGAGAGCTTCATCACCTCCGGAATCAGCCCGGAGGAGCGGCGCCGGATGAGCCACATGCCTCTTGGACTGGGAATCCTCGGGTACATGAGTGAGACTGAGGGGCCGTTGAGACTGGCGGACATCTCCAGCCACCCCAGATCGGTTGGCTTTCCTGAGAATCACCCGCCAATGAAGAGCTTCCTCGGGATCTCGATACGTCGCGAGGGGAAGCATTTCGGCAACATCTACCTCGCCGAGAAGGAGGGAGGCGGAGACTTCACGGCGGAAGACGAGGAGAGCCTGGCAACGTTCGCCTCCCAGGCGGCGGCGGCGATCGCCAACAGCCACGCCTACAAGATGGAGAATCGCGCCCGGGCCGACCTGGAGGCGTTGCTGGACATCTCGCCGGTTGCCGTCCTGGTCTACGACGCGAAGACCCGTGACCTGGTGTCCCTGAATCCGGAGGCGAGGCGCATAGTCCATAGCCTGCAGGTACCCGGACGCAGCCTGAGCCAGCTCCTGAGCGTGATGACCATGCGCCGGCCCAACGGGCAGGACATCCCGGTCCATGAGCTGCCGACGGAGCGGGCGATTCGCAGCGGCGAGACGGTGCGGGCCGAGGAGATGGTGATACATCTCCCTGACGGCAAGGCCATTCCGGTGCTTTGCAGTGTCGCGCCCATCCGCGCGGAAGATGGCGAGATCGTGAGCGTCGTCACCACGCTCCAGGACATGACCCCGGTGGAGGACCTGGAGAGATTGCGGGCGGAGTACCTGGACGTTGTCGCACAGGAGCTCCGGAACCCGCTCACCTCCGTAAAGGGAGCCGTCGCCACGGTGCTGAACCCAACTTCGTCCGTGGACCCGGTCGACGCGCGCCAGTACTTCCGCATCGTCGACCAGCAGGTCGATCGCATGAGCGCCCTGATCGGCAGCCTGCTCGACATGGGCCGGCTGGAGACAGGAACGCTGTCCCTCAACGCTGCGCCGGTGGACGTGGCGGAGTTTCTGGAGGAGGCGAGGCGCAATTTCCTCGCACGCGGGGCGAGAAACACCATCACGGTTGACATACGGCAGGTCCCGCCCCCTGTTCTCGCCGACCGGCGACGCATCGTGCAGGTCATGGCCAATCTCTTCGCCAACGCCTCCAAGCACTCGCCCGACTGGTCCGAAATCATGGTGAGCGTGTGGATGGACGAGTCGTATGCGGTCGTCTCCGTGGCCGACGAGGGTGCGGGAATAGCGCCGGAGCACCTCCCGCACGTCTTCAAGAAATACACTGCGGTCGAGCCCGGGGGCAACGGCGGTCCCATGACCTATGAGAAGCTGGCCCTTGCGATCTGCAGAGGAATCGTCGAGGCGCACGGCGGCCGCATGTGGGTGGAGAGCGAAGGGCCGGGACTCGGCGCAACGTTCAGCTTCGCGGTCCCGGTGGCCGATGAACGACAGGCCCCTCGTCCGACGCCAAGCCCCATCCGGACTTCTTCCCCAGATTCACAGGGGGAGATGAGCGTCCATGCGCATGTTCTCGTGGTCGACAGCGATCCTCAAGTGCCGAGGTCGGTCGGCAGCAGCCTCCTGGAGGCCGGATACACCTCCATCACGACCGCCGATCTGGAAGACGCAGCGCACCTGGTCAGGACCGAAAAGCCCGACCTCGTCGTGCTCGGGCGCACGCTGGACCTGGCCGAGGGGGTGGGGCTCATCAGGCGCGTCCTCGAGATGTCCGACATCCCGGTGATCATCCTGACAGACCATGACGAGGATGAGTTCATCACTCGAGCCTTCGAGGCGGGGGCCGAAGACTACATCGTCAAGCCCTTCTCACCGAGGGAGCTGTCGGCCAGAGTCAGGGCGGTGCTGAGCAAGCGGGCAACCCTGGTCCGGACCAAGACGGGAGAGTCGTTTGTGCTGGGAGAGTTGACGATCGACTACGTTAGCAGCAGCGTCTCTCTGGGTGGCCGATCTGTACATCTCACTCCGACCGAGTACAAGCTGCTTTGCGAGCTCTCGATGAACGCGGGGCGACTACTCACCTACGATCACCTGCTGAGGCGCGTCTGGGACGTCCATGACCCCAGCGACACACATGTGGTGCGCACCTTCGTGAAGAACCTGCGACAAAAGCTGGGCGACCAAGCCAGGAGCCCTACCTACATTCTCACCGTTCCTGCCACGGCTACCGGATGCCGAGTCCCTAGCAAGGGACCGATTGCGAAGGTGACGGCGTGGCCGTCGCCGGACCCGGCGCCGTAGGGACCGCCCTCATCCAGGACAGCCGCACGCCTCGATAGCGGGACTTCTCAGGCGCGGCCGCCCCGACTCCTGCAGCGATTCCTCCCCCTGGCTCCTCAATCCCATGTCCGGGGCCCCCTATGGGCGGGTCATGGTTTCGCCGCAGCTTTGGCCCGCGCGATTGTGTCGAGGGTGTGTCGAAATCCCCACATGATTGACACAGCTTTGAGGGGAATCCTCACAATGGCCACACGCATATTTTGTACAGTGAAATACTTGTCACACCCAATCAATGACCAGGCCAAGCAATGGCTTGTGAAACATTTGCGCGAGCTGGCCATCCGGTCTTGATGCTTGCGCGGCGTCGCATGGTTACCGGACTCGCCGCATGGAACTCTCAATGATGACATGGCGCTTCACAGATGATCTTCGCGAACACGGATGCCTGCCGGGGGCGCCTCGCAGTGCAGACGCCCGCCCTGGCCGCCCGCGCCCAGTATCCGGTACTGGCGCCCTGAACTCCACCCCCGGTTTCTCGCCCCATGCGTAGTCACCACTCCGCTGTGGCAAGGCGCAGGAGGCAAGCGAGGCTCCGCCGTCTCAACCCTCTCTTCTTCGCGCTGCTCCTCGTTCTCGTAGCCACCCTGCCTGTGACCTGGGCCGGTGGAGGTCCGGCGGGAGCCGACGGCGGGACGGAACCTCCGGCCAGGCCCATCGGACTGGAGGTGACCACCCAGGAGGGCTCGTGGAACGTGATGGTGGACTGGGACGACGTCGAAGGGGCGTCCGAATACTGGGTGCGCTGGCGGTCCGTCGACAACGGCGAGAAGCTGAACGACGGGGTGAAGGTCCCGTCATCCAACACCGTCGTCACAGTGGCGAGCTACGGCCAATGGCGGCTGCGGGTGCAGGCCTGCAACGACGCCGGTTGCGGACAGCCCGTGGCGCAGGGCTTCGAGGTCGCACCGGCCCCCGAGCCGACACCTGAGCCTACGCCTGAACCTACCCCGGAACCTACGCCGGATCCGACACCCGAGCCTACGCCTGAACCTACGCCAGAGCCGACGCCGGAACCCACACCCGAACCCACGCCAGAGCCGACGCCGGAACCCACACCCGAGCCCACGCCGGAGCCGACGCCGGAACCCACACCCGAACCCGACCCCCCGGCCAGGCCCGCCGGGTTGCAGGTAACCACCCAGCAGGGTTCGCTGGACGTGTCGGTGGACTGGTACGACGTAGCTGGGGCGTCCGAGTACTGGGTGCGCTGGCGGTCCGTCGACAATGGTGAGAAGCTGAACGAGGGCGTGAGGGTCCATTCTGCCAGCGCCGGCATCACAGTGGAGGACTACGGCAAGTGGGTCGTGCGGGTGCAGGCCTGCAATGACGCCGGCTGCGGACAGCACCAGGCGCGGAGTTTCGACGTCAGGCCGGCCCCCGAGGCGACGCCGGAGCCCACGGCAACGCCGGAGCCCACGGCAACACCTGAGCCCACGGCAACACCTGAGCCCACGGCAACACCTGAGCCCACGGCAACGCCTGAGCCTACGGCAACGCCTGAGCCTACGGCAACGCCAGAACCCACGCCCGAGCCCGAGGCGACGTCGGAGCCCACGGCAACACCTGAGCCCACGGCAACGCCGGAGCCTACGCCGGAACCCACGGTAACGCCCGAGCGTACGCCAGAACCCATCCAGGCCCCCGGCAAGCCCACGGGGTTGGAGGTGGAGATCCAGCCGGGCTCGCTGGCCGTGTACGTGGGTTGGGACGACGTATACGGCGCGACCCACTACGTGGTGCGATGGCGCGTCGCCGGCCCGGGCAACAGGCTGAACTCGGGCGTGCAGGTGCAGGCCTCCGAGGTCCGCATCACCGTCGACGACTACGGCGAGTGGGTGGTGCGGGTGGAGGCGTGCAACGGCGCGGTCTGCGGCCCGCACCTGGCGCGGGGTTTCGAGGTCCAGCTTGAGCCCACGGCAACGCACGAGCCCACACCGACGCCTGAGCCCACACCGACGCCTGAGCCCACACCGACGCCTGAGCCCACGCCGGAACCCATCCAAGCCCCCGGCAAGCCCACGGGGTTGGGAGTGGACACCGAGGATGGCTCGCTGAACGTGTCGCTGGACTGGGACGACGTCGACGGGGCGACCCACTACCTGGTGCGCTGGCGGGCGGCGGGCCCGGGCAACAAGCTGAACCCAGGCGTGCAGGTGCAGTCCTCACGATGTCGCATCACCGTCGACGGCTACGGCGAGTGGGTGGCGCGGGTGGAGGCGTGCAACGGCGCGACCTGCGGAGAGCACCTGGCGCAGAGTTTCGAGGTCCAGCTTGAGTCCACGCCGACGCCTGAACCTACGGCAACGCCTGAACCTACGGCAACACCTGAGCCCACACCGACGCCCGAGCCTACGCCTGAGCCTACCCAGCTTCCCGGCAAGCCCACAGGGTTGGAGGCAGCCACCCAAGAAGGCTCGCTGGACGTGTCGTTGGACTGGGACGACGTCGACGGCGCGACCCACTACCTGGTGCGCTGGCGTGCGGCCGGCCCGGGCAATGCGCTGAACGCGGGCGTGCAGGTGCAGTCCTCCGATGCCAGCATCACCGTCGACGGCTACGGCGAGTGGGTGGTGCGGGTGGAGGCGTGCAACGGCGCGAGCTGCGGTCCGCACCTGGCGCACAAGTTCGAGGTCGAGCCGGCCACTGCCAGGCAGGTGGGCAACTCGCCTCCCACGTTCGACGACGGCGCAGGCCCGCTGACCCGATCCGTCGCCGAGAACAGCGCGGCGGACACGGCCGTCGGCCACGCGGTGGCTGCCACTGACCCGGACGGCGACACCCTGACCTACACCCTGACGGGCGCCGACGCCGGCTCCTTCACCATCGACGACGACGGCCAGATCAGGGTCGGCCAGGGCACGAGCCTGGACTACGAGACCACGACCGGCTACTCGGTAACGGTGAACGTCAGCGACGGCAAGGACTCGTCGGGCGGCGCGGACACGGCCGTGGACGCCACCGTAGACGTGACCATCGACGTCACCGACGTGGAGCCGGAGGGCGGCCTGCCTCCGCATTTCCCCTTTGCGATCAGCGGCCTGGCCTTCGAGGAAGCCGGTGAGATCGACGACGTCGTGCTGCCCGAGGCCGAGGGGGGCGACGGCGAGTTCACCTACAGCCTGACGGGCCTGCCCGAAGGGCTGTCCTTCGACGCGGATACTCGCACCCTGAGCGGGACCCTGGCTGAGGCCGGGGAGCACACCATGGTCTATACCGCCACGGACGAGGGCGGCACCCAGGCCTCTTTCAGCTTCACCATCACCGCGGGGCCTGCCCTGCGGGCGGCCAGGAGCATTGACGGGCTGCTGCCCAACGTCAAGAATCTGTCTGTCCGTCGAAGGCAGTCCAGCGAGCCGGCGTACCCTGCCTTCGACGTGTCCTGGGGCGCCCCGGACTCCACCAGCAGCCAGCACCCCGGCCGCGAGCTGACCGTCAAGCAGTACAAGGTGCGCTACAAGAAGATCGGCGGAGGCCCGTACACGTATGTCGACGTAAACAAAGACACGACCAGCGCTGTCCTTACCCCCCTGGAAGCCGGCGCACTATATGGCGTGGGGGTGCGAGTCGAATACACGGATGGAGGACTCACCAACTGGAGGTTCCAACACAACGAGGGCCATCGCGCAAACAGGCCGCCGCGGCCGGCGTTGGGTCGCCTCAATCCCACCTACATCCTGGAGTGGGGCGGAAACGACTCCGTTCAGACGATCAGCGACGACTTCACCGACGACGACGGTGACACGCTGACCTACTCGGTCTCGTCCATGCCTGCCAGCATAGTCACCGCCACGATAGAAAATGTCGAGGAAAACGGGAGCTCCGTCAAGAAGCTGAGGATACATCTCCTCAACCCAATAACAGGCGCCGCCAATGTCACCTACGGCGTGCATGACGGGTTTGGCGGGTACGCCTTCCAGGTCACAGCCGTTGGCGGATTCGCGAACCTGACGCGGAGCATCGCCGAGAACTCCGCCGCAGGCACTGACGTGGGCGACCCCGTAACAGGAACGCCCTATGGGACCGAGGCGCTGACCTACACCCTGACGGGCGAGGCGGCGACCTCCGGCGCATTCGAGATCGACTCGTCCACCGGCCAGGTCAGCGTGGCGGAGGGCGCGACCCTCGACCACGAGACCAAGTCCTCCTACACTGGAAAGGTGAAGTGGACCGTAAATGGCCAGGACGCCGAGGCAAACCTGACCATAAACGTGACCGACGCGAGCGAGCCTCCCCTGGCCCCGGTGAACCCGCGGGTCACGAACATCACCGACACCGCCTTCACGGTGACGTGGGAAGCCCCGGACAACACCGGGCGCCCTGCCATCACAGGATACAAGCTCGAAGCCCCGGGGCTGACCACGCGGAGCACCAACGCCACTACCGACTCCGAGCGCTACCTCTCGATGCAGCCCGGAACGACGTATAAATTCACGCTCAGGGCGCGCAACGCTGACGGGGATGGCGCCCCGGCGACTCTCACCGCCACCACCCTGGACTACCGGCCCAGGTCCGCCGACTTCACCAAGTACTTCCGTGAAGGCGAGAACGCCACATTCGCCCAGAGCGACTTCCCCTTCTCCTCGGACGAGGACGACGACGTGCTGGCCAGTGTGAAGCTCACCTCCATCCCGTCTTCCGAGGGCGCGTTCAAGCTGAAGCAGTCCGACGGCACCCTGTCCGACGTGGCCGCATACAGTCTCATAGCGGCCGGCGACCTGGGGAGCCTTGTCTTCGTTCCGGTGACTAACTTCGACGGGTCGGCGACTGCCCGGTTCATGGTGATCGACCAGGAGGGCGACGAGTCCGGGAGCGTCTACACCCTCACCCTCGACCAGGTCGCCAACCTCCCTCCCTCTTTCGCTGAGGCCAGCCCCCTCAGCCGGGAGATACCGGAGAACTCAGCCGGCGGGACGGCGGTGGGCGCCCCGATTACCGCAACCGACCCGGACATCGGGGACACTCTGACCTACAGCTTGAGTGGGGCCGACGCTTCCTCCTTCAGCATAGATGGCGAAACGGGCCAGATTTCCGTGGCCGACGGCACCGTGCTGGACTACGAGGCGGCGGTGAACACCTACGAGGTGCAGGTGGACGTAAGCGACGGCAAGGACTCCGACGGAAATGCCGACGCCGCCGTGGACGCGAACATCACCGTGAACATCGCGGTGACTAACGAGGACGAAGGGCCTCCGCCAAGCGTCGACTTCACCCTGTCGGAGGTCAAGGCCACTTCGCTGAAGGTGACTGTGACGCCTCCCGACACCACGGGCACCTCACCAATCAAGCGTTACCTGGTGAGCTACGCGAAGACTTCTACACCAAACGTCTTTGGGTTTGCAGCCATCGAATCCGGGACCACCGTAACGCTGACCGGCCTGACTCCCAGCACCGAGTACACCGTCAGGGTCTTCGCCGTCAATATGGATGAACAGCCGGGGCCGCCGACCTCCCAGACCGCGACCACCGGCGCCAACACCGCTCCCACCTCGGCGGACTTCACCAAGAAGGTATCCCGCGAAACCGGAGCGACATTCAGCAAGACCGACTTTCCCTTCACCGACGCAGATACCGGCGACAGCCTTCACCAGGTGAAGATAGTCACGCTGCCCGGTCTCAACGCAGATAGAAATGGCAAGAGACCGGGTGTGCTGCGCTTCGACGGCGTCGCGGCCACGGCGGGCCTGCTCGTCTCCGCCGCCGATCTGGGCAGGCTCAAGTACGTTCCGCAACCCGACGGCCGGCGTCTCACCATCGGTTCGTCCTTCACCTTCAAGGTGCTGGACGAGGACGGGGCCGAGTCCCCCGCCTACACCGTGACGCTGGAACAGATGCCCGACATCGTGCTTAGCCTGTCGCCCGACTCCATCGCCGAGTCGGTGACGCCCAGCTCGGGAGGCCGCGTGACGGTCAGTGTGAAGGTCACCGGCACCCTGACCGGGCCGGCCAGGAGCTACGCCACCGTCATTCCGGAGATAAGAGTCAGCGTAGACTACGACGCGATTGAAAACACCGACTACCGGGTCAACATCAGCCACCAAGCGCTGAGAATTCCGGCCGGCCAGAAGAGCGGCTCCGTCACCTTCGAGTTCAACGGCATCCAGGACTTCGTGGTGGAAGGCGACGAGGCGATAGAGATTCGACCGAAGTGGGTCGATGCGGCTGGTGGGACTATGACCCCGACGGAGCGGGTGGAGCCGGTGTACCTGACGCTGAGGGACAACGACTCTGCCTGGTTAACCGTCAGAAGCCCGAAGGGACCGGTCGAAGAGGGCGGGGATGCCGTATTCACAGTAAAGCTGTCCGGGCTGGCAATAGCCGTCCCCGTGACGGTGGCCTGGAGCGCCTCCACCGGCACGGCGTCGGAGGACGACTTCTCCCTTTCGTCAGGCACGGTCACCTTCCCGGGCGGGTCGCCCGCCAACGCCACGCAGACCGTCACCATTCCCGTGACCGACGACCTGGCGCCCGAGATGAGGGAGACGTTCTTCGTCACCCTGGGCGAAATCACCAGCAGGGCGGGACCCAACGTGTACCTGGACCATCCCGGAGAAAGGGCCAGGGCCTTCATCGCCGAGAGCGACGCGGTGACGGTGAGCGTGTCGGGCGACGAACGCGTCACGGAGGGCGATTCGGCCACCTACACCATCTCGCTGGACAGCGAGAAGTCCACGCAGCCCATCACGGTGGACTACACGACCATCGATCAGACCGCGCTGGCGGGCACCGACTACACCGCCGCCAGCGGGACGGTTACTATTCCCGCGGGACAGACCTCGGCGACCGTCACCGTGGCCACCACCGCCGACACCGACGACGAGGCCAACCGCTACTTCACCTTCAGGATGTCCAACCCCCAGGGCGGCGGCGGTCCCACACCCCTGCTGAGCACCACGCAGTTCGTCCAGACGAACATCGTGGATGACGACGGCGACCCCTCCTCCGTCCTCCTCAGCGTCGACAAGGCCTCCTTCAGGGAGGCCGACACGGCCGGGACGGTCAACGTGACCGCCACACTGGAGGGGGGCACGCTGGAGCAGAACGCCACGATCGCGGTCTCCCTGGGCGGCTCGGCGACACAGGGAGGCTCCGGCGACTACACCGCCACCACGCTGGGGAACATCACCATCACCGCGGGCGAGTCCAGCGGGACGGCCAGCTTCACCTTGACGCCGGTGAACGACCAGGTGGTGGAGGGCGACGAGACCATCCTGCTGCGGGGCGCGGTCGCCGAGCTCGACGTGACGCCGGCGACCATCACCATCACCGACGACGACACCGCCACGCTGGGCATCACCGGCCCCACCGGGGTGGTGGCCGAGGGCAGCAACGCCGAGCTCACCGTCGCCCTGTCCCACGAGGCGGCTTCCCAGGTCGTGGTTGCCTGGTCGGCGGGCTCGACGGCCCAGGTCCCCGCCTCTGCCGACGACCACGCCCCGGACTCTGGCAGCGTCATCTTCCCCGCGGGCTCCGCAGCCGGCGCAACCAGGACGATAACCATGGCCATAATCGACGACGGGGCGGTCGAGGAGCAGGAGACCTTCACCGTAACGCTGGGGAGCGTCACCGGAGACCTGTCCTCCCGGGTGTCCGTCGATTCCGCCAGGTCCAGCGCCGACGTATCCATCGCCACTGGGGAGATTGTGACGGTCACCCTGATGGGCCCCAGGGCGTTCTCTCACGTAGGGCACCGCGATTTTGCCATTTACCAGGTCCTTCTCTCCGGGCCGGTCAACGCCGCCATAATGGTCGACATCGCCACGGCCGACGGGACGGCCACGGGATGCGACAACACCAGGTCGCCATTCAATAGATGCGACGGCGGTCAGACGGGCGACTACGGCAAAGGATCCAAGACTCTTACCATAGGACCAACCAGCACCCTCACGACCTTCTTCGTCAATTTCATGACCAACTCCAAGGGAGACCCGGATGAGACGTTCACGGTGTCAATCTCCAATCTCCGGGGCGGGGGAACTACGCCCGTGGTGCTGGGGGACTCGTCGGTCACCACCACCATCACCTCGACTCCACTGACCATCTCCGTCAGCGGCCCCGAGTTCGTGGACGAGGGGACCAACGCCCGGTTTGTGGTGAGCCGGAGCTCCGACCAGCACTCATCCTACGCCGCCAGGGTGGACTACACCACAAGAAGCGGCACCGCCATTGAGGGTATCGACTATATCGGCGCTTTCGGCACGCTGGAGATACCCCTCGCCAGCCATGGCAGTGATCCTTCTACCAACATCGATGAACACCGGCAGCGGTATACGGACTGGGTGGTGCTGGTGCCCATTGTGGTCGACAACGCTGACGAGTCCGACGAGACCTTCAGCCTGGTGATCTCCAACCCGGTGATCGTTATTGGCGGAACCGATGGAACAGAACCGGCGGCTCTGGGCACCAGCACGGCCACCACCACCATCAGGGACCGGGCCATGGTGGTCTCCGTCAGCGGCCCGGAGACGGTCGCCGAGGGCGGGAACGCCGACTTTACGGTGTCGCTTAGCCGGGCGCCCACCGCCCCCCTGACGGTGAGCTACCAGACCTACGGCGCACTCGCCCCGCTGGTCCCGGCCACGTCTGGCGACGACTACACGGCCCAGTCCGGCACGCTGACCTTCGTGGCCGGCGAGACCAGCAAGCGGGTGCGGGTGCCGGTCCTGACCGACGCCACGACGGAGCCCATAGAGTACTTCCGGTTGCTGCTGTCCAGCCCGAGAGGCGGCGGCGGCCTGGCGCCCAGTCTGGGGACCAGCGAGGCCACCTTGGGCATCGTGGACCCCGCCGCGATGCTCTACGGCGCAACCCTCACGGTGACGCCGGACAGCAGCATAGGCGAGGGCGACAACGCCGCCGCCGACTTCACGGTCACGGTGGACCTCGACTGCTGCATTACCTTCGACGATCCGATTACGGTGACGATTAGGTTCATCGGGACCGCCTCCGACGACTACACCCCGGTCGTCGGCGCCTTGACGATCCCAGCGTCGACCGCCACCGGGTCCACCACGCTGAAGATCACCCCACATGAAGACGACATCGTGGAGGGCGACGAGACCATCGTCGTCACCGGCGTCACCGGCGTTCTGAATAGCGTCTACAGCGGCCTGGCGATAGTTCCCGACACCATAGACCTGACTGACAACGACACGGCGACAATCGCCATTAGCGGCCCTTCGGACGAGGTTGCGGAGGGAGCAAACGCCGGCTTCACGGTGACGCTGTCGACCGGGGTTTCGAGGGAGACCACCGTGGCCTGGTCGGCGCCGCTGGGCACCGACACCGCGGTCGCGGCCGACCTGGGCGCCACGTCCGGTACCGTGACCTTCCCCTTAGGCTCGGCTGCCGGGTCCACGCAGACCGTCAGCATCCCCATCACCCGGGACAACCTGGAGGAGACAGCGGAGACCTTCACCGTCTCCCTGGGCGCCGTGGGCGGCTACCTGTCGGACCTGGTGACGGTGGACCCGGCGGCGTCCAGCGCCACCGCCACGATCGCCGCTGGCAATCCGGCGAACATCGCGCCGGGCGTGCCGGCCCCGCCCAGGAACCTCAGCGTGGTGCGCAAGCGGTTCGACGGGCAGTCGGCTCCCGGATTCGACGTGTCCTGGGACGCGCCGACCACTGGGCTGTCCATCAAAGAGTACGAGATGAGGCTCAGCAAGAAAGACGCCGGCGTAGTAAGGACCGGCATAGTTGTTGCCAGGGACAACACCAGCGCCTCCCTGTTGGACCTGGAACCCGGCGTGGAATACACCGTGCACGTGCGGGTGAATTTCACGGATGGAACAAGCAGCGAATATGTTCTCGCCTCGCAACGTGCGAACCGGCCGCCCAATACCACTAGCCTCTTCTACGAAGACGGCACGACCTATATCGTTGGAACAATATATAGAGGCGTGAAGCCTCTCAGTGAGCATTTTAAAGACGCTGACGGAGATACGCTGACCTACTCGGCTTCGGCGGCGCATTCGGGCATTGCGCAATTCTCCGTCACTATCTGGACTTGCGGGGGCTGCACCGGCACGGGGAGCCGGGACCAGGTCTCGTTCTACAACCCGGCCACGACAACGCTGACCTACGGTGCGAGCGATGGGTACGGGGGCTACGTGTCCCGGTCGTACCCGGGTAGGGGCATACAGAATGAGGAGCGTTCCGTTCCCGAGAACTCCCCGGGGGGCACGAAGGTTGGCCTCCCCGTAACGGGCAGCAAGCCCTCCGGGCATGGCGCGCTGACCTACACGCTGCACGGCGAGGCGGCGAATGCGTTCGTAATCGATTCGGCCAGCGGGCAGATCAGCGTCAAGGACGGGGCGAGCCTGGACTACGAGACGAAGAGCTCCTACACCGGGCAGGTGAAATGGACGGTGCAGGGCCAGGAAAGCGTCGCCAACGTGACCATCAGAATCACGGACGTCGCGTCGCCGGGCAAGCCGGACGCTCCGACGGTGGTGCGGAAGGAGTTCAGCCACGCGCGATATTTCGAGGGGCAGCATGAGCCTTCGATAGACGCGACGTGGCTGGCGCCTGACGCCAACGGGACGACCATCACCGGCTACCTGTACCGGTGGCGCAAGCAGGGCTATCCGACCTGGAGTGGGCGGCCCGAGGACAATCCGACGCCGCACAGGAGCCTCGAAATATCGCGTGTGGAGGAGGGCAGGATCTACGTGGTGCAGGTGCGGGCGTTGAGCAGCGACGGGGAAGTGGGGCCGTGGTCGGACACCGGCTCCGCGCGGGCCAACCGTTCGCCGAAGCTCACCGAATCGTTCCTGAGTGGCACCGGCCCGAAACAGTGGGGCGTCGAGGAATCCGTTACCGTGACCCCCTTCTTCAGTGACCCTGACGCCGACGCGCTGACCTATTCGGCTTCTGTCGAGCATCCCGGCCTCATCGGGGTTACCGTGACAGGGTCCAGGCTGGACTTTGTCTACCGCAATCCGGGGACGACAACGCTCACCTACGGGGCGCGTGACGACTACGGCGGATACGTCTCTCGCACCAGAGAGATGGTCGTCGAAGCGACCGTGGCCCGGAGCGTGGCGGAGAACTCCCCGGCGGGCACGAAGGTTGGCGACCCCATCACGGGGGTACCCTACGGGGATGAAAAGCTGACCTATAGCCTCCTGGGCGATGCGACGAGCGCCTTCGTCATCGACCCGGCGACGGGTCAGATCACGGTCAAAGAAGGAGCGACGCTGGACCACGAGACAGCAAACTCCTACATCGGGCAGGTGACGTGGACGGCGCAGGGCCGGCAAGCCGTAGCCAATGTGACCATCTGGATCACGGACGTGAGCCCGGGCAAGCCGGACGCTCCGACGGTGGTGCGGACGGAGTTCAGCTATCAGCGTGAGCCGTCGATGGACGTGACGTGGCCGGCGGCCGAGGCCAACGGGACGACCATCACCGGCTACCAGTGGCGGTTCCGCGAGCAGGGCGCAATGAAGTGGAATGAGCAGTCCAAGGACAGGCAGACGTCGGGCAGGGGCGTCGCAATATCGCCTGTGGAGGAGGGCACGTTCTGGGAGGTGCAGGTGCGGGCGGTGAGCAGCGGCTGGGAGCTGGGGCCGTGGTCGGAAATCGGCTCCGCGCGGGCCAACCGTTCGCCGACCCTCACCGAATCGTTCCTGAGTGGTACCGGCCCGAAACAGTGGGGCGTCGAGGAATCCGTTACCGTGACCACCTTTTTCAGTGACCCTGACGGAGATGACCTGACCTATTCGGCTTCCTTCGAGCATCCCGGCATCGTCGGGGTTACCGTGACAGAGGACGGGCTGGACTTCGTCTACCACAATCCGGGGACGACAACGCTCACCTACGGGGCCCGTGACGACTACGGCGGACACGTCTCTCGCACCAGAGAGCTCGTCGTCGAAGCGACCGTGGCCCGGAGCGTGGCGGAGAACTCCCCGGCGGGCACGAAGGTTGGCGACCCCATCACGGGCACGCCCTACGACGACGGCGACGACCAGACCGATGACGCGCTGACCTATAACCTCTACGGCGATGCGGCGAGCGCCTTCGTCATCGACCCGGCGACGGGTCAGATCACGGTCAAAGAAGGAGCGACGCTGGACCACGAGACAGCAAACGCCTATACGGGGCAGGTGACGTGGACGGTGCAGGGCCGGCAAGCCGTAGCCAATGTGACCATCTGGATCACGGACGTGAGCCCGGGCAAGCCTGACGCGCCGACGGTGGTGCGGAAGGAGTTCAGCGGGCAGCATGAGCCGGAGATGAGGGTGACGTGGCCGGCGGCTGAGGCCAACGGGACGACCATCACCGGCTACCGGTGGCGGTTCCGCGAGCGGGGCGCACCGATCTGGAATGAGCAGCCCGAGGACAAGCAGACGTCGGGCAGGGGCATCGCAATAGCGCTCGTGCAGGAGGGCTGGTTCTACGAGGTGCAGGTGCGGGCGGTGAGCAGCGGCTGGGAGCTGGGGCCGTGGTCGGAAATCGGCTCCGGGCGGGCCAACCGGTCGCCCAACCTCACTAACGTCCTCTATGAGGACGGGGAGAATTATGTAGTTGGAAGTGGATATAGAGGCAAGGAACCTTTCAGTGAGTTTTTTGCGGACCCTGACGGAGACACGCTGACCTACTCGACTTCGGCGGCGAATCCGGGCATTGCGGAGTTCTCCGTCACTACCCTGACTTGCTTTGGCTGCAACGGCACTGGGGAACGGGACGAAATCCGGTTCCTCAACCCGGCCACGACAACGCTGACCTACGGTGCGAGCGATGGGTACGGGGGCTACGTGTCCCGGTCGTACACCGGTACGGGCACACAGAATGAGCCCCGTTCCATTCCCGAGAACTCCCCCGCGGGCACGGCGGTGGGGTTACCGGTGAAGGGGACGCCGTACGACGACGGCGATGATCAGACCGATGACGCGCTGACCTATACCCTCCACGGCGAGGCGGCGACTTCCGGCGCATTCGAAATCGACTCGGAGACGGGGCAGATCAGCGTCAAGGAGGGCGCGAACCTCGACTACGAGACCAAGAAAAAGTACACGGGGCAGGTGAAATGGACGGTGCAGGGGACGCAGGCCGTCGCCAATCTGACCATCAACATATTGAATTTGGAGCCCGCCAAGCCGGACGCACCGACGGTGGCGCGGGCAACGGGCCCCGGTGAGTTCGCCCCGTACATGAGAATCAGCTGGACGGCCGTGGACGCCAACGGGTCGGACCTCATCGGCTATGGGTGGCGATACCGAGCGCAGATCCGCCCGGGTGAATATACGACCTGGACTTACTACAACGAACGATACCCTACGCGGTTTACTACCTTTCTCCAGCCAGCCAGAGATACGGTGCCTGGAAGACTCTACGAGTGGCAGGTGCGGGCGGTCAGCAGCGACGAAGGAGTCAGCCCCTGGTCGGACACCGGGCGTGGGCGGGCCAACCGTCCGCCGGAGCTCACCAATAGATTCATCTCAAACGGCTCGTATCCGTTGTCGGTCGTGGCAGTAGCCGACGTTGGCGGCTTATTCACTGATCCGGACGGTGACACCCTGACCTATACGGCCTCCTACGCGCATCCCGCCTTGATGAAGGCCACCGTGAACGGGACCTCTTTGTCCACGCATTTTCGTAATCCCGGGACGTCAACGCTCACCTATGGAGCGCATGACGGGTACGGCGGATATGTCAAGCGCACGGCTACCATCACTAGCACGATGAGGGTGACCCGGACCGTGGCGGAGAACTCCGCCGCCGGCACGCAGGTGGGGAACCCGGTGACGGGCACGCCCTACGATGACGGCGACGACCGGACCAATGACGCGCTCACGTACACGCTGCATGGGGATGCGGCCAGCTCCTTCGCGATCGATTCGAAGACGGGGCAGATCAGCGTCAAACAAGGGGCCAGCCTGGACTACGAGACGAAGAGCTCCTACACGGGACAGGTGAAATGGAGGGTCCAGGGGACGCAGGCTGTCGCCAATCTGACCATCAACCTCACGGACGTGGCGCCGGGCAAGCCCAGGGCGCCCGAGTTCTCACGCAGGAAGTACACCGCGCAGACGGACCCGGCGTTGCTCATGTTCTGGAGGCGGCCAGACGACAATGGGACAAACATCACCCGCTATGTGGCTCAGTATCGGAAGAAGGCCCAGGCGGGCGAGGAATCTGCGGAGTGGACGGGTCTCGGATACCTTAACGCCAATACTCTTCGGCGCGAGCTGGCCGGCCTGGAAGCGGGAGCGGTCTACGAAGCTCGCGTGCGCGCGGTGAGCAGCGACGAGGGCGAGAGCCCCTGGTCGGACATAGGCGAAAGGCGGGCCAACCAGCCGCCGGAGCTCACTGATTCGGTCCTCAGCAGCAGCGGCCCGAAACAGTGGGGCGCCACGGGATTCGCCCCCATTCGCAGCTCTTTCAGAGACCCTGACGGGGACCGGCTGACCTATTCGGCCTCCTTCGATCGTCCCGGCATCATCGGGGTTACCGTGACAGGGTCCAGGCTGATCTTTGCCTATCACAATCCGGGGTCGGCAACGCTGACCTACGGGGCCCGTGACGACTACGGCGGATACGCCTCTCGCACCGTGGACTTCACCGTCGAAGCGAACGTGGTCCGGAGCGTGCCCGAAAACGCCCCGCCGGGCACGAAGGTTGGCGACCCCGTCAAGGGCAGGCCCTACGGGAATGAAACGCTGACCCACACTCTCCACGGCGAAGCGGCGAGTGATTTCGTAATCGATTCGGCCAGCGGGCAGATCAGGGTCAAGCAGGGAGTGACGCTGCGCCGCGATTACAAGATTGTCTACACCGGGCAGGTGAAGTGGAGGGTGGGGGGGACGCAAGCCGTCGCCAATCTGACCATCAACGTAACAGGGGCCGTGCCGGAACGGCCGGACGCGCCGACCGTGACGCGTACGAGGTTCGACGAGCCCACGGCCCCGGCCCTGGACGTGACGTGGACGGCGCCTGAAGCCAACGAGGCGACAATCACCGGGTATTCGGCACAGTACCGCAAGATGGCCGCGGAGGGCGAGGAGCCCGCGATGTGGGTCGACTACAACGGCGCCCTGTCCGCGACGGACAGGACCCTGAACCTGGCGGACCTGGAAGCGGGCGCGACCTACGAGGTCCGGGTGTGCGCACACGGTGACGAGGGCGGCGGTTTGTGGTCGGAGCCTGGTTCAGGGACGGCCAACCGGCCGCCCAATGCGACCGGCGCCGACTTCAGTGGCGGCGAGTTTCCCATGGGAGACACCCTTTCTTTCAACGAGCAAGGCACTCCCCCGGAGCCATACTTCGCAGACGCGGACGGCGACACGCTGACCTATTCAGCCGCCGCGCAGCATCCCGCCCTTCTTGGCCTCACCCTTACCGGTACAGCGGGCCAGGCCAGCCTGCAGACGGCCCTCCTGAACCCCGGCACGTCCAACCTCTCCTTCACGGCCAGGGACGCGTACGGCGGGTCCGTCACACGCACTGTGACGGTGACGATTACCGCGGAGGTAAGCCTGACCGTGGCGGAGGGCACTCCCGCGGGGTCGCCGGTGGGGTCGCCGGTGACGGGAACTCCCTACGGCGGCGAGGCCCTCTCCTATTCCCTTGAAGGCGGTGCCGCAAACTCGGAGCTGTTCGTCATCGACTCGGAGAGCGGGCAGATCAGCGTGGCCGGGGGTGCTTCGCTGGACTATGAGGCGGAAGACTTGCACGCCATGATCGAAGGCGAACTCGAGCTCGTCGACGGCGAGCTCGAGTTGGTGCAGTCCGGCAAGTTCTACGACGGCGTGGTGCGCTACACCGTAGACGAGATATCCGCCGTCATCGACGTGATCATAAGGCTGACGGACGTAGATTTCCTGCCCGTCATCACCGATCCGGGGGACAAGAGCTACAAGCAGGGCGAGGCGATCACAGCATTCGACATCGTGGCGACCGACCCCGAGGGCGACACTGTCACGGTGACCGTCGACGGACTCCCATCCGGCCTATCGTATTCGGGCGGCCAGGTGAGCGGCACGGTGGCGGCGGACGCGGAAGTGAAGGAATACACGGTCACGATCTCGGCCGACGACGAGGGGAACGACCCCGTTACGGAGACGTTCACCATCACCGTCATCGATGAAAACGCTGGGTTGACAGGGATAGAGCTCACCGCGAACCCGTCGAGCCTGGGTGAGGACGACGCTGCCACCTTGATCACGGTAACGGCGACACTGCAGGGCGGCAGCACACGGCCGACCGAGACGGTGGTGACCATCGGGACTCTGTCGGGGACTGCCACCGAGGACACCGACTACACGGCCACGTCGCTGGCGAGCATCACGATACCGGCCAACGCCGCGAGCGGGACGGGGACGCTGGAGTTGACGCCGACGGACGACACCATAGTCGAGGGTGACGAGACCATCGTCATCTCCGGCACCACGACGGTGACGGGCCTGACAGTCACGTCGGCCACCATCACGCTGACGGACGACAACGGGACCACCACTGGTGACCCGAATGACAAGGACTCGGCTGAGTTGATCATCGCCGGCCCATCGGCCAACGTGGCTGAGGGTAGCGACGCGACGTTCACGGTGACCTTGTCGGCGGCGGTGGCGTCGGAGGTGCAGGTGGCCTGGAGCGCCGTATCGTCCGGAGACACGGCGGAGGCCGCAGACCTGGGCACGACCTCGGGCACGGTGACCTTCGCGGCGAACAGCGCGGCCGGGTCCACGCAGACCATCACCATAACTGCTACGGACGACATGCTGTCGGAGGGAGCGGAGAGCTTCACCGTGACGCTTGGGACGATCACGACGTCGCTGCCCTCGACGCAGGTGGTAGTGAAGAGCGACGAGAAGAGCGCGACGGCCACCATCGCCGAGAGCGACCTGATCACGGTGAACATCAGCGGCCCAACGTCGGTGGACGAGGGCGACGCGACGACGGTCTACACGGTGTCACTGTCGCCGGACGGCGTGACTCCGACAGCAGCCCTCACCGTGTCCTACGCGACCGCTGACGGAACGGCGACGGCCGGTTCTGACTACACGGTCAAGTCTGGCGCGCTCACCTTCACGAAGGACGACCACGCCGACAAGACGTTCACGGTGCAGACCACGGAGGACAGCGTCGACGAGTCCGACGAGACGTTTACCGTGACGATATCGAGCCCGTCGGGCGGAGGAGCTACTCCTACGCTCGGCACGTCATCCGTCACGACGACCATAACGGACGATGACAGTGCGCCAACCGGGATCACGCTCAGCGCAAGTCCGTCCAGCCTCGGAGAGGACGAGGCGGCGACATCTGTGACGGTGACGGCGACGCTTAACGGGAGCACCCGGACCGAGGCGACGGTGGTGACCATCGGGACGTTTGAGGGGACGGCTACGGCCGGGACGGGGAAGGACTACACGGCCACGACGTTGGCGAGCATCACCATACCGGCGAACTCGGAGAGCGGGTTGGGTACGCTGACCATCACTCCGACGGACGACACGGAGGTGGAGGGCGACGAGACGATCACCATACCCGGCACCACGACCACGGAGGTGGGCCTGACCGTCACGTCCGCGACCATCACCCTGACGGACGACAACAAGACCACCACGGATACCGACGACAAGGACAGTGCGGAGCTGAGTATCAGCGGCCCGTCGGTGAACGTGGACGAGGGCGATGACGGGACCTTCACGGTGACGCTGTCGGCGGCGGTGTCGAAGGAAGTGACGGTGGCGTGGACGGCCACGGGGAACGCCGACGACTACTCGCCAGACAGTGGGACGGTGACGTTTGCGGCGGGATCGGCGGCAAATGCGACGCAAGACATCGACATCGCGGTGTCGGACGACGACCTGTCGGAGACGGCCGAGTCCTTCACGGTGACGCTGGGTGCGATCACGACGACGCTGCCCATCACGCAGGTGGCGGTTAAGGGCTCGGCCAACAGCGCCACTGCAACGATAGCCGCGAGCGACCCGATCACCATCTCCATATCGGGGCCCTCGAACGTGGATGAGGGAGATGCCACGACCGACTACACGGTGTCGCTGTCTCCGGCGGGCGTGACGCCGACGGCCGACCTGACGGTTAGCTACGCGACTTCCAACGGGACTGCGACGGCCGGTTCGGACTACACGGCCAAGTCGGCCACGCTGACGTTCACGCAGGAGACAGCAGGCGCCCAGACCTTCACGGTGCAGACGACGGAGGACACGTTCGACGAGTCGGGCGAGACGTTCACCGTGACGATCTCCAACCCCTCGGGCGGCGGCGGTCCTACGCCCACCATCGGGACTGCGTCTGTGGCCACCACGACGATTGACGATGACGACGATGCCATATCGGGAGTCACCCTGACGGTGAGCCCCACCAGCCTGGGCGAGGACGACAGCAAGACCGAGTTCACCGTCACCGCCTCCCTGGGCGGCACGACCACGCGGCCGTCGGATACGGTGGTGGCCCTGACCCTGGGCGGGACGGCAGGCTCCTCGGACTACACGGTGAACAAGTCGCTGACCAGCATCACGATCCCCGCCAACTCGACGAGCGGGACGGGGACGCTGGAGTTGACGCCGACGGACGACACCATAGTCGAGGGTGACGAGACGATCGTCATCTCCGGCACCACTACGGTGTCAGGACTGAGCGTCAGTTCGGCCACCATCACGCTGAATGACCACAACGGGACCACAACGGGTGATCCCAACGACAAGGACGGAGCTGAGCTGAGCATCTCCGGCCCATCGGCCAACGTGGATGAGGGCGATGACGCGACGTTCACGGTGAACCTGTCGGCGGCGGTGTCGAAGGAAGTGACGGTGGCGTGGACGGCCACAGGGAACACCAGCGACTACTCCCCGACCTCCGGGACTGTGACGTTTGCGGCGGGATCGGCGGCGGGGGCCACCACGGAAGTCGACATAGCGGTGACGGACGACGCGCTGTCGGAGACGGCGGAGTCCTTCACGGTGACGCTGGGCGCGATCACCTCGACGCTGTCGTCGCAGATCTCCCTCAAGAACAGCGCATCATCCGACACGGCCACGATCGCTGCCAGCGATCCGATCACCGTGAACATCAGCGGTCCGACCAGCGTGGACGAGGGCGACGCGACGACGGCGTACACCGTGTCGCTGTCCGGGGGGACGCCGACGGCTAACCTGACGGTGAGCTACGCGACGGCCGATGGCACTGCGACGGCTGGCAGCGACTACACAGCCAAGTCCGGCACGCTGACGTTCACGCAGACCGCTGCGGGCTCTCAGACGTTCACGGTTCAGACGACGGAGGACACCTTCGACGAGACGGGCGAGACCTTCACCGTGACCATCTCCAGCCCGTCGGGCGGCGGCGGTCCTGCACCGACCATTGGGACTGCGTCGGTGGTCACGACGACGATTGACGATGACGACGATGCCATCTCGGGCATCACCCTAACGGTGAGCCCCACCAGTGTGGGAGAGGACGACGGCAAGACCGAGTTCACCGTCACCGCGTCCCTGGGCGGCACCACCACGCGCCCGTCCGATACGGTGGTGGCCCTGACCCTGGGCGGGACGGCTGAGTCCTCGGACTACACGGTGAACACGGCGCTGACCAGCATCACGATCCCCGCCAACTGGACGAGCGGGACGGGGACGTTGGTGCTGACGCCGACGGACGACGCGGTGGTGGAGGGCGACGAGACCATCACCATCTCCGGCACCACTACGGTGAGCCTGGACGTGAGCGACGCGACCATCACGCTGACGGACGACGACAAGACCACCACCACGGATACCGACGACAAGGACAGTGCGGAGTTGAGCATATCGGGCCCGTCGGCGAACGTATCGGAGGGTTCGGACGCGACGTTCACGGTGACGCTGTCGGCGGAGGTGTCGAAGGAAGTGACGGTGGCGTGGACGGCCACGGGGAACACGAGCGACTACTCCCCAGCCTCCGGGACGGTGACGTTTGCGGCGGGATCGGCGGCCGGCGCCACGCAGGACATCGACATAACGGTGACGGACGACGCTCTGTCAGAGACGGCGGAGTCCTTCACTGTGACGCTGGGAACGGTAGGCGGGGACCTGTCATCGCAGGTGGCGGTGAAGAGCTCGGCCAACAGCGCCACGGCTACGATAGCCGAGAGCGACCCGATCACGGTGAGCATCAGCGGCCCGTCCAGCGTGGACGAGGGCGACGCCACGACCGACTACACGGTGTCGCTGTCGCCATCCGGTGTGATTCCGACGGCAGATCTGACGGTGAGCTACGCGACGGCCGATGGGACTGCGACGGCGGGCGGCGACTACGCGGCCAAGTCTGGGACGCTGACCTTCACGGGTACGGCTGCGGGCGCTCAGACGTTCACTGTGAGCACGGACGAGGACACGATAGACGAGGGCACGGGCGAGACCTTCACCGTCTCGATCTCCAGCCCCTCGGGCGGGGGCGGGGCTACGAGCCTTGGCACTTCCTCGGTGAGCACGACGATAACGGACGACGACGACGCTCCGTCTGGCATCACGCTGAGCGCGAGCCCGTCGAGCCTGGGCGAGGATGACTCGGCCACGTCGGTGACGGTGACGGCGACGCTGAATGGCAGCACCTTGCCGTCGGACACGGTGGTGACCATCGGCACGCTGACCGGGTCGGCGACCAAGGACACTGACTACACGGCCACGACGCTAGCGAGCATCACCATACCGGCGAAGTCCTCGACCGGCACGGGCTCGCTGACCATCACCCCGACCGATGACTTGGTGGTGGAGGGCGACGAAACGATCACGATCCCCGGCACCACGACCACGGAGGTGGGCCTGACCGTCACGTCGGCCACCATCACGCTGACGGACGACGACAAGACCACCACGACGGATGCCGACGACAAGGACGGTGCGGAGCTGAGCATTGAGGGTCCATCTGCCAACGTGGCGGAGGGATCTGACGCGACGTTCACGGTGACGTTGTCGGCGGCGGTGGACGCGGAGGTACAGGTGGCATGGTCGGCGCCGCTGGGCACCGACTCCGCAAGGGCCGCAGATCTGGGCACCACCTCGGGGACGGTGACGTTTGCCGCGAACTCGGCGGCCGGTGCGACGCAAGACATCACCATCACGGCGACGGACGACGCGCTGTCGGAGGCAGATGAGTCGTTCACGGTGACGCTGGGCACGATCACGTCGACGCTGTCGTCGCAGATCTCCCTCAAGAACGGCGCATCATCCGACACGGCCACCATCGCAGCCAGCGATTCGATCACCGTGAGTATCAGCGGGCCGTCCAGCGTGGACGAGGGCGATGCGACGACGGCGTACACGGTGTCGCTGTCGCCGTCCGGGGTGACGCCGACGGCGGACCTGACGGTGAGCTATGCCACGTCCAACGGTACTGCGACGGCCGGATCGGACTACACGGCCACGTCCGGCACGCTGACGTTCACGAATGCGGCGGCTGGGTCCCAGACGTTCACGGTGAGCACGACCGAGGACACCATAGACGAGGGCACGGGCGAGACGTTCACCGTGACCATCTCCAGCCCCTCGGGCGGCGGCGGTCCGGCGCCCAACCTGGGCACGTCGAAGTCGGTGACCACGACGATAGCGGACGATGACGACGCACCTACTGGCATCACGTTGAGCGCCGACCCCAACAGCCTGGGCGAGGACGACTCGGCCACATCGGTGACGGTGAAGGCCACCCTGAACGGCAGCACGCTGCCGTCACAGACGGTGGTGGCCATCGGCACGCTGTCCGGGTCGGCGACGAAGGACACCGACTACACGGCAGGCACGCTGGCCAGCATCACCATACCGGCGAATACGGCCAGCGGCACGGGGACGCTGACGATTACGCCGACGGACGACACGGTGGTTGAGGGCGACGAGACGATCACGATCCCTGGCACCACCACCACGCAGGTGGGCCTGACCGTGAGCGATGCGACTGTCACGCTGACGGACGATAACAAGACTACCACCACGGATACTGACGACAAGGACTCGGCTGAGTTGCGCATCAGCGGTCCGGCGTCCAGCGTCTCCGAGGGGAGCAACGCGGTGTTCACGGTCACCCTGTCCAAGGCCGTGGCCGCCCAAGTACAGGTGGCGTGGAGCGCGCCGCTGGGGACGGACGCGGCGGAGAGCGCGGACCTTGGCTCCACGTCTGGGACGGTGACCTTCGCGGCGAACAGCGCGGCGGGCGCCACGCAGGCCATCACCATCACGGCGACGGACGACGACCTGTCGGAGACGGCTGAGAGCTTCACGGTTACGCTTGGTGCGATCACCTCGACGCTCTCCTCGCAGCTGTCCCTGAAGAACGGCGCAAGCTCCGCCCAGGCGACGATAGCCGAGAGCGACCCCATCACCATCTCGCTCTCCGGTCCATCTACGGTGGATGAGGGTGATGCGACCACGGCGTACACGGTGTCGCTGTCGCCGTCTGGTGTGACTCCGACGGCTGACCTGACGGTGAGCTACGGTACGAGTGACGGTACCGCCACTGCCGGGTCTGACTACGCCGCCAAGTCCGGCACGCTGACCTTCACGAGTACGGCGGCTGGTTCGCAGACGTTCACGGTGCAGACGACAGGGGACACAATCGACGAGGGCACGGGCGAGACCTTCACCGTCTCGATCTCCAGCCCCACGGGCGGCGGCGGTCCTGCGGCCAGCCTGGGCACATCGAAGTCTGTGACGACGACGATAGCGGACGATGACGACGCGCCGACCGGCATCACCCTGAGCGCCAGCCCCAACACCCTCGGCGAGGATGAGAGCGCCACGTCTGTGACCGTAACCGCCACCCTGAACGGCGGCACCACCCGGACCTCAGAGACGGTGGTGACCATTGGCACGCTGTCCGGCACTGCCACCAAGGATACGGACTACACGGCAGGCACGCTGGCGAGCATCACCATACCGGCGAACTCCTCCACAGGGACAGGCTCGGTCACCATCACTCCGACGGACGACATGGTGGTGGAGGGCGACGAGACGATCACCATCCCCGGCACCACGACCACGGAGGTGGGCCTGACCGTCACGTCGGCCACCATCACGCTGACGGACGACGACAAGACCACTACGACGGATGCCGACGACAAGGACGGTGCTGAGCTGAGCATCTCCGGCCCCACAGCCAACGTGGTGGAGGGATCTGACGCGACGTTCACGGTGACGCTGTCGAAGGCTGTGGCTACCCAGGTGCAGGTGGCGTGGAGCGCGCCGCTGGGTACGGACTCGGCTGAGGGCGCGGACCTGGGCGCGACATCGGGCACGGTGACGTTCGCGGCGAACTCGGCGGCTGGGGCCACTCAGGACATTGACATTACGGTGACAGACGACGCGCTGTCGGAGGGTTCGGAGAACTTCACGGTGACGCTGGGAACGGTAGGCGGTGACCTGTCATCGCAGGTGGCGGTGAAGAACGGCGCATCGTCCGCCCAGGCGACGATAGCCGAGAGCGACCCAATCACCATCAACATCGAGGGCCCGTCCAGCGTGGACGAGGGGGATGAGACGACGGCGTACACGGTGTCGCTGTCGCCGTCCGGGGTCACGCCGACGGCGGACCTGACGGTGAGCTACGGTACGTCCGACGGTACTGCGACGGCTGGGTCTGACTACACGGCGGCGTCTGGGACGTTGAAGTTCACGAAGGACGACCACGCCGACAAGACGTTCACTGTTCAGACGACCGAGGACACGATAGACGAGGGCACGGGCGAGACGTTCACCGTGGCCATCTCGAGTCCCTCGGGCGGCGGCGGTCCAGCGGCCAAGCTGGACGGCAGCAACACCTCGGTGGAGACGACCATCGCGGACGATGACGACGCACCGTCGGGCATCACGCTGAGCGCGAGTCCTTCGAGCCTGGGCGAGGACGACGGGGAGACGAGCATAACCGTGACGGCGACCCTCGACGGCAGCACCACCCGTACCGAGGCGACGGTGGTGACCATCGAGACGCTGGCGGGCACGGCTGGGTCCTCGGACTACACGGTGGAGACGGCGCTGACCAGCATCACCATACCGGCGAATACGGCCAGCGGCACCGGCACGCTGACCATCACGCCGACGGACGACGAGGTGGTGGAGGGTGACGAGACGATCACGATCCCCGGCAACACCACCACTCAGGTGGGCCTGACCGTGACCTCGGCGACCGTCACGCTGACGGACGACGACGGGAGCACCAGCGACCCTGGGGATGAGGACGACAAGGACTCGGCCGAGCTGAGCATCTCAGGGCCGGCGTCCAGCGTGGCCGAGGGGAGCAACGCCGTCTTCACCGTCACCCTGTCTGCGGCCATAGCCAAGGAAGTGCAGGTGGGCTGGTCCGCTCCGCTGGGTACGGACGCTGCGGAGGGTGCCGACCTTGGCACCACGTCTGGGACAGTGACGTTCGCGGCGAACTCGGCGGCGGGCGCTACCCAGTCCATCACGATCACCGCCACGGACGACAAGCTGTCGGAGACGGCGGAGTCGTTCACGGTGACGCTTGGGACGATCACGTCCACGCTGCCCTCGTCGCAGTTGTCGCTAAAGAGCGGGGCGTCCAGTGCGACGGCGACCATAGCAGAGAGCGACCCGATTACCATATCGATCTCCGGCCCGCCCTCGGTGGATGAGGGCGAGGCGACCTCCAGCTACACCGTCTCCCTCTCGCCGACTGGTGTGAAGCCGACGGCGAACCTGACGGTCAGCTACGCGACTGCTGATGGTAATGCGACGGCTGGTAAGGACTACACGGCCGAGTCGGGCACGCTCACCTTCACGAATACGGCGGCGGGCGCCCAGACGTTCACGGTGCAGACGACCGAGGACGCCATAGACGAGGGCACGGGCGAGACCTTCACCGTGACCATCTCGAGTCAATCGGGCGGCGGCGGCCTCGCGCCTAGCCTGGCCAACTCAAAGTCCGTGACGACGACGATAACGGACGACGACGCCGCGCCGACCGGCATCACGCTGAGCGCCAGCCCGTCGACGCTGGGCGAGGACGACGCGGCCACGTCGGTGACGGTCACCGCCACGCTGAACGGCGGCACCACCCGGACTTCGGATACGGTGGTGACCATCGGTACGCTGTCTGGGACGGCTACGAAGGACACGGACTATGCGGCCACGGCGCTGGCCAGCATCACCATACCGGCGAACTCGGCGAGCGGCACGGGCTCGATCACCATAACTCCGACCGATGACCAGGTGGTGGAGGGCGACGAGACGATCATCGTGTCCGGCACTACGACGGTGTCGGGGCTGAACGTGAGCGATGCGATCGTCACGCTGACGGATGACGACAAGAGCACCACAACGCCCACCAACGACAAGGACTCTGCAGAGCTGAGCATCGCCGGGCCGGCGTCGAACGTCTCCGAGGGCGGCAACGCGGTGTTCACGGTGACCCTGTCCAAGGCCGTGGACGCGGACGTGAGCGTGGCCTGGTCAGCGCCGCTGAGCACCGACTCCGCAAAGGCCGCAGACCTGGGCACCACATCTGGTACGGTGACGTTCGCGGCGAACTCGGCTGCAGGCGCGACGCAGAGCATCACCATCACGGCGACGGACGACGCGCTGTCCGAGACCGACGAGTCGTTCACGGTGACGCTGGGGGCGATCACGTCCACGCTGTCCTCGCATCTCTCCCTGAAGAACGGCGCGAGCTCAGCCCAGGCGACAATAGCGGCCAGCGATCCGATCACCATCAGCATCTCGGGTCCGACCTCCGTGGACGAGGGCGACGCGACCTCCAACTATACGGTGTCGCTGTCGCCGTCCGGGGTGATCCCCACCGAGAACCTCACCGTCTCCTACGCCACGTCCAACGGGACTGCGACGGCGGGATCTGACTACACGGCCAAGACGGGTACGCTCACCTTCACGAACACGGCGGCCGGTTCACAGACCTTCACGGTGCAGACGACCGAGGACACCATTGACGAGGGTGCCGGCGAGATCTTCACCGTCTCGATCTCGAGTCCTGCGGGCGGTGGCGGACCGGTGCCGACGCTCGGCACTTCGTCGGTGAGCACGACGATAACGGATGACGACGACGCACCGTCGGGCATCACGCTGAGCGCGAGTCCTTCGAGCCTGGGCGAGGACGACGGGGAGACGAGCATAACCGTCAAGGCCACGCTGAACGGGGGCACCACCCGTACCGAGGCGACGGTGGTGACCATCGGCACACTGGCCGGGTCGGCGACGAAGGACACGGACTACACGGTGACGACGGCCCTGGCCAGCATCACCATACCGGCGAATACGGCCAGCGGAACGGGGACGCTGGAGATCACGCCGGCGGACGACGCGGTGGTGGAGGGCGACGAGACGATCACGATCCCCGGCACCACCACAGTGAACCTGACCGTGAGCTCGGCTACGGTGACGCTGACGGATGACGACAAGACCACCACGACCGTTCCTGGTGACAAGGACTCGGCCGAGCTGAGCATATCCGGCCCGTCGGCCAATGTGTCAGAGGGCGGCAACGCCGTCTTCGCGGTAACGCTGTCGGCGGCCATCGCCAAGGAAGTGCAGGTGGCATGGTCGGCGCCGCTGAGTACAGATGCCGCTGAGGGGGCCGATCTGTCGGCCACGTCGGGCACTGTGACGTTTGCGGCGAACTCGGCTGCGGGGGCGACGCAGAGCATCACCATAGGCATAGAGGACGACAAGCTGTCGGAGGGTTCGGAGATCTTCACGGTGACGCTGGGGACGATCACCTCGACGCTGTCATCGCAGTTGTCGCTGAAGAACGGCGCAAGCTCGGCTCAAGCCACCATCGCGGCCAGCGACCCGATCACGGTGAACATCAGCGGGCCGGCCAGCGTGAACGAGGGTGACGCGACGACGGCCTACACCGTCTCCCTGTCGCCGACTGGTGTGACCCCCACGGCGAACCTGACGGTGAACTACGGGACGGCCGATGGCACCGCCATAGCCGGTACGGACTACACTGCCAAGTCGGGTACGCTGACGTTCACGAACACGGCTGCTGGCTCTCAGACCTTCACCGTCCAGACGACCGATGACGCGATCGACGAGGGCACGGGTGAGACGTTCACCGTGACGATCTCCAGCCCGTCGGGCGGCGGCGGCCCCGCACCCAACCTGGGCACCTCGAAGTCGGTGACGACGACGATAACGGATGACGACGACGCGCCTACCGGCATCACGCTGAGCGCGGACCCGTCGACCCTTGGCGAGGACGATAGCGCCACGTCGGTGACGGTGAAGGCCACGCTGAACGGCGGCACCACCCGGGCGTCGGCGACGGTGGTGACCATCGGCACGCTGGCGGGCACGGCTACCAAGGACACGGACTACACGGCCACGTCGCTGGCCAGCATCACCATACCCGCCAACTCCGCCAGCGCGACGGGCACGCTGACGATCACTCCGACTGACGACCAGGTGGTAGAGGGCGATGAGACGATCACCATACCCGGCAGCACCACCACGCAGGTGGGACTGAACGTGAGCGACGCGATCATCACGCTGACGGACGACGACAAGAGCACGAGCGACCCCGGGGAAGAGGACGACAAGGACTCGGCTGAGCTGAGCATCAGCGGCCCGTCGACCAATGTGTCGGAGGGCTCCGACGCGACATTTACGGTGACCCTCTCGGCGGCGGTGTCCAAGGCCGTTACGGTGGCGTGGTCGGCGCCGCTGGGCACGGACGCGGCTGAGGGTACGGACCTGTCGGCGACCTCGGGCACCGTGACCTTCGCGGCCAACTCGGCTGTGGGGGCCACGCAGAGCATCACCATCACGGCGACGGACGATGCGCTGTCGGAGACGGCCGAGTCGTTCACGGTGACGCTGGGTACGATCACGTCGACGCTGTCGTCGCAGATTTCACTCAAGAGTGGGGCGGAATCGGCCCAGGCGACCATAGCCCAGAGCGACCCGATCACCATCAGCATCACCGGCCCGTCCAATGTGGACGAGGGTGACGCGACCTCCAACTACACGGTATCGCTGTCGCCCGCAGGGGTGACACCGACGTCTGACCTGACGGTGAGCTACGCGACGGCTAACGGTACGGCGACGGCTGGCAGCGACTACACGGCGAAGTCCGGGACGCTCACCTTCACGCAGACTGCTGCTGGATCCCAGACGTTCACGGTGCAGACGACGGGGGACACGTTCGACGAGTCCGACGAGACGTTCACGGTGACGATCTCCAGCCCGTCGGGTGGCGGAGGCCCGACGCCCACCCTTGGGACGTCGTCGGTAGTCACCACGACGATTGACGATGACGACGATGCCATCGCTGGTATCACGCTGACGGTGAACCCCACGAGCGTGGGTGAGGACGAAGGCAAGACCGAGTTCACCGTCACCGCCTCCCTGGGCGGCACAACCACGCGGCCGTCGGATACGGTGGTGACCATCGGTACGTTGTCGGGGACTGCTACGAAGGACACGGACTACACGGTGAACACGTCGCTGGGGAGCATCACCATCCCCGCGAACACGACGAGCGCGACGGGCGCGCTGGAGTTGACGCCGACGGACGACACGGTGGTGGAGGGCGACGAGACGATCACGATACCGGGCACCACGACGGTGACGGGTCTGAGCGTAACCTCGGCGACCATCACGCTGACGGACGACAACGGGACCACCACTGACCCCGGCGAGGAGGACGACAAGGACTCGGCTGAGCTGAGCATCGACGGGCCAGCATCCAACGTCCCCGAGGGCAGCGACGTGACCTTCACGGTGACCTTGTCGGCGGCGGTGTCGAAGGAAGTGACGGTGGCGTGGACGGCCACGGGGAATACCAGTGACTACTCGCCAACCTCTGGGACGGTGACGTTTGCGGCGGGATCGACGGTTGGGTCCACCCAGGACATCGACATCGCGGTGGCGGACGACGACCTGTCGGAGACCTCCGAGTCGTTCACAGTGACGCTGGGGACTGTAGGCGGTGACCTGTCATCGCAGGTGACGGTGAAGAGCTCGGCCAACAGCGACACGGCCACCATAGCCGAGAGCGACCCGATCACCGTGAGTATAAGCGGGCCTACAGGGGAGGTGACTGAAGGAGGCGCTGCCACGTACACCGTGTCGCTGGTGCCCTCTGGGGTGACCCCGACGGCGGACCTGACGGTGTCCTACGCCACGGCCGACGGCACGGCGGTAGCGGGCTCCGACTACACGTCCAAGTCGGGGACGCTGACGTTCACGCAGACGGCGGCGGGATCCCAGACGTTTACGGTGCAGACCACCGATGACATCCTGGCCGAAAATCCGAGGACTTCACCGTCACCATCTCCAGTCCCACAGGCGGCGGAGGCCCCACGCCTTCTCTGGGCACGTCATCCTCCGCCACCACCACCATCAGGGACAACGATGCTCTACTCTTGTCCCCTTCTAACCCGTCGAACGCAGACATCCAGCTAACCGTCTCCCCGGCCAGCGTGAACGAGGACAATGGCGAGACCACCTTCACTGTAACGGCGACCCACGACGCCGGGAGTACGCGGAGCGAGGACACAGAGATTACGCTGTCCCTGGGAGGAACGGCGGACAGCTCAGACTACACTGGTCCGACATCGGCCAGCGTGACCATCCCGGCGAATTCGAACAGCGGCTCCGGCTCCCTTGTCCTAACGCTGATTGACGACGACATTTCCGAGGGCGACGAGACCATCATTGTCGGCGGCACCTCTGGAGACCTGGTCATCCGCTCCGCGCTCATCACCGTCCATGACGACGAGGCGACGTATCTAAGCATCACCGGACCGGCGGCGGACGTACAAGAGGGCGCTAACGCATCCTTCACCGTCACCCTGTCCAAGGCCGTGGCCGCAGACGTCACGGTCGCCTGGTCCGCCGCCGCGGGCACGGCCGAGACAGCGGACCTGGGCGCGACGTCGGGATCCGTCACCTTCCCTGCAAACTCCACCACACAGACCATCACGGTTGCGGTCACCGACGACAACTTGTCTGAGGGGCCCGAAACCTTCAGCGTCGAGCTGGGGAGCGATACCGGCGACCAGGCGGAGACTGTATGGGTCAAGTCCACGGCCGCCAGCGCCACGGCGACGATAGCCCAGAGCGACCCCATCACCGTGAGCATCAGCGGGCCGACCGTCGTGGCAGAGGGCGACGAAGCCAAGTACACCGTCTCCATCTCCGGCGGCACGCCCACGGCCGACCAGACGGTGAACTACGCGACCGCCGACGGCACTGCGGAGGCGGGGTCTGACTACGAGGCCAAGTCGGGTACGCTGACCTTCACGAACACGGCGGCGGGCGCTCAGACCTTCACGGTTCAGACAATCGACGACATCCGGTCTGAAGCCCAGGAAGAGTTCACCGTGACCATCTCCAGCCCCACCGGCGGCGGTGGTCAGACGCCCACCCTTGGAACGTCGTCGGTCACCACGACTATAGGCGCAAGCGATCCCACCAGCGATCCTCCCGAGAACCGCCAAGAATTGCAGGACTCGGTTGACATCTGGCTGACCGTCGACCCGGCCAGCGTGAACGAGGGCGCTGGCAGCACAAACTTCACGGTGACGGCCGAACACAATGGAGACCCGCAGAGCGGTCCCGTTACGATTCAACTCGCCCTGGCGGGCACGGCAACGCTCGGCAGCTCGGGCGACTACACCGCCCCGGCGCAGGCCAGCGTTACCATCCCGGCCAACCAGACCAGCGGGGAGGCGACGCTGACCCTCAACATCCTGGACGACGATGAAACGGAGGGAGACGAGACCATCATAGTCGGCGGCAGCTACGAGGAGCTGGTCATAAGGTCCGCGGTCATCACCATTCATGACGACGAGGCGACGTACCTCAGCATCACCGGTCCCACGGCGGCGGTGGCCGAGGGCAGCAACGCGACCTTCACCGTCACCCTGTCGAAGGCCGTAGCTGCCGAGGTGCAGGTAGCGTGGAACGACGTCGTCATAGGGCCGGCCACGCGGGGAACGGACTACACGGCAGGTTCCGATACGGTGACCTTCCCGGCCAACTCCGGGGCTGGGGCCACCCAGACCTTCACCATAGCAGTCACCGACGACAGCCTGTCGGAGGCGGCGGAGACCTTCGGGGCCGTGCTGGGCGCCGTTACCGGCGACGGAGCCGACGGTGTGTACGTCAGAAGCACGGCCGGCAGTGCGGAGGCGACGATAGCCGCGAGCGACCCGATCACGGTGAACATCAGCGGCCCGTCCAACGTGGACGAGGGCGATAGAACGTCCAACTACACGGTGTCGCTGTCGCCGGATGGCGTGACGCCTACGGCGAGTCTGACGGTGAGCTACGGGACGAGTGACGGGACTGCGACGGCCGGTACGGACTACACGGCGAAGTCCGGCACGCTCACCTTCACGAGTACGGCCGCCGGGTCTCAGACGTTCACGGTGCAGACGACGGAGGACACCTTCGACGAGACAGGCGAGACGTTCACCGTGACCATCTCCAGCCCCTCGGGCGGCGGCGGTCCCACGCCCACCCTAGGGACGGACAAGGTAGTCACCACGACTATTGACGACGATGACACCGCCCTTACGGGGATCGCGTTGTCGGTCGAACCGTCGAGCCTGGGTGAGGACGACTCAGCCACCTCGGTGACCGTGACCGCGACGCTGCAGGGTGGGAGCACCCGTCCGTCGCAGACGGTGGTGACCATCGCCCAGCTTTCCGGCACTGCTACCGAGGACACCGACTACACGGCCACGTCGCTGGCGAGCATCACCATACCGGCGAACTCCTCCACGGGGACGGGCTCTATCACCATCACCCCGACGGACGACGAGGTGGTCGAGGGAGACGAGACGATCGTCATCTCCGGCACCACGACGGTGAACCTGACCGTGAGCGATGCGACCATCACGCTGACGGACGACAACGGGACCACCACCGACCCCGGGGAAGAGGACGACAAGGACTCGGCGGACCTGAGCATCTCAGGTCCATCAGGCAACGTGGAGGAGGGCAGCGACGCGACGTTCACGGTGACCCTGTCGGCGGCGGTGTCGGAGGAAGTGACGATGGCGTGGACGGCCACGGGGAACACGAGCGACTACTCGCCAACCTCTGGGACGGTGACGTTCGCGGCGGGATCGGCGGCTGGGGCCACCGAGGACATCGAGATCGCGGTGACGGACGACGATCTGTCCGAGACGGCCGAGTCCTTCACGGTGACTCTGGGTACGATCACGACGACGCTGCCCTCATCGCAGGTGACGCTGAAGAGCGGCGCGTCCACAGCGACGGCGACGATAGCCGAGAGCGACCCGATCACGGTGAATATCAGCGGGCCCTCGACCGTGAACGAAGGAGACGCGACCTCCAACTACGCGGTGTCGCTGTCGCCAGCCGGCGTGAAGCCGTCGTCCGACCTGACGGTAAGCTACGCCACCGGCGGCGGCACGGCGACGTCTGGGACGGACTACACCGCCAAGTCGGGGACGCTGACGTTCACGCAGGCTGCAGCGGGCGCTCAGACCTTCGCGGTCCAGACGACCGAGGACAACATCGACGAGGGTACGGGCGAGACGTTCACCGTGACAATCTCCAGCCTCTCGGGAGGCGGCGGTTCTGCGAGCATTGGGACGGCGACGGTCACCACAACCATAACGGACGACGACGATGCCACGGGCATCACGCTGAGCGCGAGTCCGTCGACCTTGGGCGAAGATGACAGCGCCACGACGGTCACCGTCACCGCCACGCTGAACGGGAGCACTCTGTCGTCACAGACGGTGGTGACCATCGGGACGCTGGCAGGGACGGCTACGAAGGACACGGACTACACGGCCACGTCGCTGGCCAGCGTGACCATACCGGCCAACACGGCCAACGGCACAGGCACGATCACCATCACGCCGACGGACGACACGGTGGTGGAGGGCGACGAGACGATCACGATCTCCGGGACCACCACGGTGAACCTGGACGTGAGTCCGGCCGCGATCACGCTGACGGACGACGACAAGGGCACCAGCGACCCCGGGGAAGAGGATGATAAGGACGCGGCCACCCTGAGCGTCACAGGGCCCGCCTCGAACGTCGCCGAGGGCGACGCCGCCGTGTTCACGGTAACGCTCTCCCACCAGGTGGACGCTGATGTCATAGTGGCATGGTCCGCGCCCCTTGCCGCCGACGCCGCAGGGGAGGACGACCTGGACGACACATCCGGCATCGTGACCTTCGCGGCCAACTCGGCCGCGGGCGCCACCCAGAGCATCACCGTCACTGCGGCGGACGACAAGCTGTCGGAGACGGCCGAGTCCTTCACCCTGACCCTGGGGAGCATCACCTCCACCCTTTCCTCGCAGGTGTCTGTCGACACGTCAGCCGGGAGCGCCACGGCGACGATATCGGCCAGCGACCCCATCATCATATCCATCAGCGGCCCATCGTCGGTGGACGAGGGCGATCAGACTACTGCGTACACGGTGTCGCTGTCTCCGGAGGGCGTCATCCCGACGGCGAACCTGACGGTGAGCTACGGTACGTCCGACGGTACTGCAACGGCTGCGACAGACTACACGGCCAAGTCTGGGACGCTGACATTCACGCAGGCGGCTGCGGGCGCCCAGACGTTCACGGTGCAGACGACGGAGGACGACATCGACGAGGGTACGGGCGAGGCGTTCACCGTGACCATTTCCAGCCCCTCGGGCGGCGGCGGGCCCGCGCCCACCCTCGGCACCTCGTCGGTAAGCACGACGATAACGGATGACGACGGCGCTCCGTCTGATCCGACGCCACCGCCACCGGTCGTGCCGCGGCCCGTACGAACGCCTAATCCGACGCCCACCGCCTTCACCCTGGGCGCCAGCCCCAGCAGCATCGCCGAGAACGCCGGGGCGACGGCGGTCACGGTGACGGCGTCACTGAATGACGGGGTTACCAGCAGCGAGGACATCACCGTGACCCTGGCACTATCTGGGTCCGCCGGCAATTCCGACTACACGGCTTCGAGCCTGGCCAGCATAACTATCTCCGCGGGGCAATCCAGCGGGTCCGGCACGCTGACCATCACGCCGAAGGACGACGGGGTACTGGAGGGCGCTGAGTCGATCACTATCACCGGCAGCGCTACCGGGCTCGGCGACGCGGAGGCCACTGTAACCCTTACGGACGCCGCGGCATCTCTGAGCATCACGGCTCCCTCGGCAGAGACGCCGGAAGGCTCCAACGCCGAGTTCACCGTTACGCTTTCGCGGCAGATAGCTGCCGCCATCACCGTGGGCTGGAGCGTGACCCCCGGCACGGCGGAGGCTGCCGACTTCACGACGACAACGGGCACAGTCACCTTCGCAGCCAACTCAGCTGCCGGAACAACGCGGACTATCACAGTCGCCACCAACCAGGACCTGCTCTCCGAAGGGGCGGAGACCTTCACAGTCACACTCGGAACGGTGGCGGGAGACCTGGCGCCCCGGGCGTCGGTGAACCCGGCCAGAGCCACGGCCACGGCGACCATTGCCGAGAGCGACCCCATCGAAGTCTCCATATCGGGCCCGACGGAGGCGGTCGAGGGCGACGACGTCAGCTACACCGTCTCACTGTCGCCCCCTAGCGTCACCCCCACCCGCGAGCTGACTGTGAGCTATTCCACATCCGACGGCACGGCCCTCGCGGGTAGCGATTACGAGCCGGCGTCGGGCACCCTCTCCTTCACGCCGGACTCGCCGGGCGACAAGACCTTCACGGTGAGCACGACCGAGGACACCATAGACGATACCGGCGAGACCTTCTGGGTCTCCATCGCCGGGCCAACGGGCGGCGGCGGTCCGGCGCCGACCCTCGGAACCCGGTCGGTCATCACCACCATATCCGACGCCAACGGCGCGCCGGCACCGGCACCTGTCCCTGTGCCCATACCCACGCCGACGCCGACGCCCACACCTACGCCTACGCCCACGCCTACACCTACGCCCACGCCTACTCCCACGCCCACCCCTACACCCACGCCCACACCTACGCCCACACCTACGCCCACGCCCACACCCGTGGCTGGAGCCGTCGTCTTTACCCTGGGCGCCAGCCCCGACAGGTTGGCTGAGGACGCTGGCCCCACGTCCGTGACGGTGACGGCAGCACTGCACTCCTCTGCCCACACGGAAGACATCATCGTGAGCCTGGCGCTGTCGGGGACCGCCGGCGCTTCCGACTACACGGCCTCAGACCTGGCCAGCATCATCATTCCGGCCGGCCGGTCCAGCGGGTCCGTCACGTTCACCGTTACGCCGACGGCCGACGGGATAGTCGAGGAGACTGAGTCGATCTTGATCACCGGCAGCGCCCCCGGCCTGGGCCGCAGGACGGCCACCATACTCCTTACCGATGCCACCGGCACAACCGGAGGAGATGGCGGCGGCGGTGGTGCCTTGGTGAGCATCGCACCTCCTGCCGAGGAGACGTTGGAAGGCTCCATTGCCGAATTCACCGTTACGCTCTCGCAACAGATAGCCGCAGCCGTAACCGTCGCCTTCCACGTGACCCCGGGCACGGCGGACGCATCCGATTACACCGAGCCGCCTCGGAGCACCGTTACCTTCCCCGCTAACTCGGCAGCGGGAGCAACGCAGACCATCTCCATCGTCACAAACCAGGACTTGCTCTCCGAAGGGGCAGAGACCTTCACGGTCACACTTGGAGCGGTTTCGGGAGAGCCAGCGTCCCAGGTGTCGGTGAGCCTGGACAGGGCCGCGGCCACGGCAACCATAGCCGAGAGCGACCCCATCGAGGTCTCCATATCGGGCCCGGCGGAGGCGGACGAAGGCGACCTCGTCCGATACACCGTCTCCCTGTCGCCCTCCGGCGTCATCCCCACCCAGGAGCTGATCGTGACCTATTCCACGTCCGACGGGACTGCCGTTGCGGGGAACGACTACGCGCCGGCTACTGGCACCCTCACCTTCACCCAGGACTCGCCAGAGGCCAAGACGTTTACGGTGAGCACGACCGAGGACTTGCTGACCGAGTCCAGCGAGACCTTCTCGGTCTCGATCGCCGTGACGTACCGCACGCCCGAGGGGACGGCCCTTGAGGGGAGCAACTCTGCGTCGGCGTCGGGCGCCATCCCCTCCACCCAGGACTCGGCAAGAGACAGGGGCCCCACGGTGAGCGCGACCGGCGACACGTCGACCGAGTCCGGCGAGACTTCCTCGGTCTCCGTCTCCACCCCTGCGGGTAGCGGCGGTCCCGAACCGACCCTGGGCACCTACTCCGTCACCACCACCATAGCCGACGACGATGTGCCAGTACGTGCGCCCGCGCTCACACCCGTACCTTTGTCTTCAGGAGAACCCGCGCCGAATCCTACTCCCAGGCCGACACAGACGCCCGGGCCGGCACGGGCACCCGTCGCGGAACCCACACCTACGCCCACGCCGGAGCCGACGCCCACTCCGACACAGGCACCCGCGCCGGAGCCTTCCGCCACGCCTACGCCGGAACCCACGCCCGTGCCGACGCGGGAACCCTCGCCGGAGGCTACGCCCACGCCGGAGCCGACACCCATGCCGACACGGGAACCCACGCAGGAGCCCACCGCCACGCCCACGCCCACGGCGGAGCCGGCTGTCCCTCTGGCCCAGCAGCCTCCGGCCACGCCCTCGCCTGCGCCGACCGCCACGCCGCAGGTCACACCCGTACCGACGAGCGGGCCGGTGCAAGTCGTGGCCAAGTCGATCGACCCAGGTACGCCGACACCGACGGCCTCGCAGGCGCCCCCTGACATCCCGCTATCGTGGGTCACACCATGGCCATGGCTCCTGCTCCTGCTGGCAGTGCTGATAGCGCTTGCGATAGCGGCAGCTCGCAGGCGCAGGAGACGTGTGAGGAGCCTGCGTATCGAGGGCACAGCATGAGTCGGTCTCCAGGGGGGTGCTTGTCCGACGGGGGTTGACTGCTACACCAGGCCGGTGTCTGCCGGTCCGGATGACTCAGATTATGACGCGAACACGCCGCCCGGGTCGCGACCCGGGGCCGAGTAGCTTCAGACGCTGGAAATCAACCGCAGCCGCGCTGGCTGTCGCGGTCGTCGGTATGCTGCTCGCATTCATGGCGACGGCCGGTTCCGCGGTAAGGGTGGCGCATGCGCAGGCCGCGGACTCCACCATCGGGTACGCCGAGAACGGGACGCGCCCCGTAGGCGTCTTCCACGCCTACGACCAGGACGGGGAGGCCATCGAGTGGTCGCTGGGGGGTCCCGACGCCGACCTGTTCACTATCCATGACGGCGAGCTGAGCTTCAGGGAGCCCCCCGATTACGAGGACCCGCGGTCGGCCAGCAGCGGGAACGCCGAGGCGAGGAATGTGTACCGCGTGACAATCGAGGCCAACGGCGCCGCCCACGACGTGGCAGTTAGGGTCACGGACGTTGATGAGGCTGGCGTGGTGAAGATAGACCGGCCGCAGCCGCAGGTCGACCGGCCGCTGGAGGCGGGCCTGTCGGACGATGACGAGGGGGTGGCGGTCCAGGGGTGGCAGTGGGCGCGGTCGCGTGACCGGAGGACGTGGACCGACATAGAGGGAGCGACGTCGCCGCAACGGAGCCCGGAGCCGGCCGACGAGGGCATGTACCTGCGGGCGACGGTGACCTACGCCGACAAGTTCGGGCCGAACAAGACGGCCTCGGCGGTGAGCGCCAACAAGGTGGAGGCCCGGACCCTGTCCAACGCCGGACCCTCGTTCGTCGACTCCGATGGAGACGAGGTAACCATCCTGGAGCGGTCTGTCACCGAGAACTCGGCGGTGGGCAGTCCGGTGGGCCGATCGGTATCGGCGACCGACCCGGACGAGGACGTACTGCTCTATGAGCTGCTGGACACCCCGGACCTGGGGGATGGCGACGGTGTTGTGAGGTTCACCATCGACAGCCTCACCGGACAGATAAGAGTCGGCAAGGTGCTGGGAGCCGACGCAGGTGAGCGGGAGGACGCGAACCGCACCAGCGATTACGAGCTGCAAGTGAAGGTGAGCGACCCGTCGACCGCCTCGGCCACCGTGAACGTCATCGTCACTGTAACCAACGTCAACGAGCCCCCGGAGTTCGACGAGGACGCACCGACGGTGCTGTCGGTCACCGAGCGCGATGCCGATAAGAACCTGCGAGCAGGAACGCCCCCTGTCAACCTACAGGGGAACCCGTACGCCGTGACGGACGAGGATGCCGAGGACCCGCCCCAGACCGGGGCTTATTCGCTGGAAGGCGCGGACAAAGACTCATTCAGCATCAGCAACAAAGGCGCTCTGTCCGTTGCCGATGACCACGAGCCGGACTACGAGAACCAAAGCTCGTACTCGATTACCATAGTGGGCCGCTCCGGCGTGGGCGCACGCAGGCTGTCGACTGCTCTGGAAGTGACCATCGAGGTGGTGGACACGGAAGACGAGGGCGAAGTGTCCCTGTCCCAGAGACAGCCGCAGGTGGGCAAGGAGGTGCACGCCTGGGTCAGAGATCCCGACGGCGGCGTGAGCGTGAGTAGGTGGGAGTGGGCGTCGGCTGAAGTCGGCGTCGATGAAGAGTGCCGGGATATTCCCGACGGCGGCCGCTGGGAGTCAATAGACGGGGCCGCCTCGCCCGTCTACACGCCGGAGACGGCCGACGTGGGCAGGTGCCTGCGTGCCGTTGTGACCTACACGGACAACATAGGAAACCAATCCGGTGCTGCCGACGAGCAGGTGATGGGAGTGACTGAAGCCCCCGTGCAGGCCAGCAGGACCGCCAACGCCGCTCCGCAGTTCGTGGACCCCTCCGGGAGGACGAGCCGCAGGGTGCCCGAGAACACGGCGGCCGGACAGAGCATCGGAACACCGGTCAGCGCACATGACGAAGACGACGACCTGCTCATCTACACCCTGGGCGGCGCGGACGCCGAGTCCTTCGGTGTAGAGAGGAGCACCGGCCAGCTGCTGACGAAGGCCCCCCTGGACTACGAGGCCAGGAGCCGATACTCGGTGGAGATGATCGCGACCGACCCGTCGGGCGCGTCGGACCGCATGCTCGTGACCGTCAACGTCACCGACAAAGACGACCCTGCTCGGATAATCGGATTCGCATCGATTCGCTTCGCCGAGAACGGCACGACACCGGTCGGTATCTTCAGGGCGCTCCGCGAGGGTCGAGGTGCCGTCACGTGGTCCTTGAGCGGTCCCGACGCAGACCGGTTCACCATCGGCCGCGGCGTGCTGCGCTTCAGTGAGCCTCCCGACTACGAGGCTCCGCAGTCCGTACTGGCGGGGAACGTCTACAGGGTGACCATAGAAGCCGGTGGAGACGCCCACGACGTGACCGTGACGGTCTCCAACGTGGACGAGCGGGGAACGGTCCGCATCGACAGGCCCCAGCCGCAGGCGGAAAGGCCCCTCTCGGCCGGCCTGTCGGATGACGACCACGTGTCGGCCGAGAGGTGGCAGTGGGCGAGGTCCGTGGACGGATCTACCTGGACGGACATCGAGGGGGCGACTTCGCAGAGGCGGAGCCCAACGGCCGCGGACGTGGACATGTACCTGCGAGCGACAGTCATCTACGCCGACGGGTTCGGCCCGGGCAAGAGGGCCTCGGCGGTGACCGCCAACCGGGTGGAGGCCAGGACCCTGTCCAACGCCGGACCCTCGTTCGTCGACTCCGATGGCGATGAGGTCGCCACCCTGTCCCGGTCAGTCGACGAGAACTCGGCAGTGGGCAGTCCGGTGGGCCGGCCTGTATCGGCGACCGACCCGGACGAGGACATCCTGCTGTACGATCTGCTCGACACCCCCGATCTGGGGGACGACGACGACCCGCGTTTCACCATCGACAGCCTCACCGGCCAGATTAGGGTCGCTAGGGTGCTGGGCGCGGACGACTGCGTTGATGAGGACAACCCTGGCGAGTGTGAGGACGAGGACTACAACAGCGAGTACGTCCTGAGGGTGAGGGTGAGCGACCCGTCGACCGCCGCGGACACGGTGAACGTCATCGTCACCGTCGAGGACGTGAACGAGCCCCCAGAGTTCTACAAAGACGTGCCCACGCTGTTGAGAGTGAAAGAGAACCAGAAGGATCAGAATGGCCAGCCGATCGCGGTCATCACTCTCGAGGACGGCGAAACGGCGATCGATGCCGACACTTTCGTCGCCACCGACCAGGACAGAGCCGACACTAGGGTCTCGTACACATCGTCCGGCGCCGGCCGCACTTTCTTCGATGTCGGACCCACCACCGGTATTCTGACATTCAAGTCCCCCGATAAACTCGACTTCGAATACCGGAGCTCGTACTCGATAACCATCACGGCCCGCTCCGGCGCCGGAGAGCGCAGCCTCTCGACGTCCCTGGATGTGACCATCGAGGTGGTGGATACGGACGACCCCGGAACGGTGGACCTGTCCCAGCGGCAGCCCGAGGTGGGCATCGCAATACTTGCCACGGCCACCGACGCCGATGGAGGCGTGATCGTCAGGAGGTGGGTGTGGGCGCGGTCCGACGAGGTCGACGCGTGCCAGGACTCACCAGTGGGAGGCTGGGATCCGATAATCGGAGTCTCCTCGGCGGTCTACGCCCCGCGCCTAGACGACGACGGCAGGTGTCTGAGGGCGACGGCGTTCTACTCGGACAACATGGACGACGATCAGCGGGCGATGAGGGTGACGGAGGTACCGGTGGGAAGGCACCAGCCCGCCGGCGCTGCTCCGGAGCCTGATGACGGGTTCGTGAACGCCGCGCCCGTGTTCCCGGACCAGGACCCCGTCACCGACGGAGACCAGTCGGACGCCACGAGCCGAACGGTGCCCGAAGACACCAAGGAAAACACGAAAGCAGGACGGAGTATCGGAGCGCCGGTCAGAGCCATCGACGATGACGACGACCTGCTGATCTACACCCTGACTGGTGCGGGCGCCACACTCTTCAGCATCGACAGCAAGACCGGCCAGCTGAAGACGAAGGCCGCCCTCAACTACGAGGCCAGGAACACCTACACCGTGGTGGTGACCGCCACCGACCCGTTTGGCGCCGCCGACAGCATCGTGGTCACCATCGAAGTCACCGACGTAGACGACCCCGCCGAGATAACGGTGAACGCTGGCCGCTCCTCAGCGGGGGATGTGGCCGTGACTCATTAGGGTGTGACCCTTCCCTGTACCCCCGGACGGTCAGCTAAGGCGACAAGGCCCTGACCTGGGCCGAGCCCAAGTTGCCCATCTCAAGAGCCATCATTTAACTCGATGATGATTCTGTGTACAGTTAGCTACCGGCCACCAGCACCTGGACACCCGCACACCGCGACGCTCAATAGATGCATGGTGGCGAAGTGGGAGCAGGGCATATGGGTGCTAAGCGAGTTGTCGTAGTTGGAGGAGGGTTCGCCGGCCTCAGCGCAGCCTACACGCTGATGAAGCGGGGCATCACGCCCCTCCTGCTGGAGGCCAGGGAGCGTGCGGGCGGACGCGGCATCGGTGAGCGGGTGGACGGCTTCTCCCTGGACATGGGGGCATTCGTCTTCACATCCACCTACGACACCGCGTTCCGTCTCTGTGAGGAGCTGGGACTGCCGCTGGTGCCTTCGACGATGAAGTTCGGCCACTACCGCAATGGCCGGTGGGTCACCACGACGCCGGACCAGTCGCCCTGGAACTTCGTGCGGCACCTGCCCGCAGCCTTCACCATGGGATTTCTCTCGCCATCGGGCATGAGGGCCGGCATCAGGGTGATGCGGGAGATACATCGGCAGGCGCCATACATGAGCTTCGCAGGCGACAGCCCCCTCGCGGAGATCGACGACGATGAGTCATTTGGCGACTACCTGGAGCGGCTCGGCGTGCCCGAGAACCTGCAGGTGACGCTCAGAGCGCCCCTCGAGATGATACTGGGCGATCCATTGCCCGCAGGCCAGGCGCTGATGCGAGCATATATCGGAGAAACGATGCTGCACTCCGGCAGGGTTTACATGCCCGAGCGAGGCATCGGCTCCCTGAGCGAGGCGCTCGCCGCCGCGTGCTCCGACGTGATTCGGGCATCGACCCCAGCCAGGAGGATCGTCGTCGCGGACGGGAAGGCGACCGGCGTCGCGGTGGACGGCGAGACCATAGAGGCGGCCGCGGTCATCTGCGCCGTCCCGGGCACGAAGGTCCCCGGCCTGGTCCCCGACCTGCCGGCAGAGACTCGCCGCGCCCTCAGCGCCGTCAGCTACTCCACCGGTTGCCGGGTGGTGATAGGCCTCGACCACTCGCCGCTCCCTCCCGGCTGGCATGGCGCCCTCTACCCAGAGGACGACGACACCCCGCTCCTGCTGGACCGGTCCGTCTTCCTGCCTTCCTGCGCGCCTCCGGGCAAGAGCATTCTCGACCTGCTCATCGGGCGCGACCGCGCCAGGGAGCTCATCCCGCTCGACGACGATGAGATCAAGCGGGAGCTGCTTGGCGCGGCTCGCCGGAAGGCGCCTCCAGGCTCCGCTCTTCCTGGCGATGACGAGGGCCTGTTCTATCGCGTGTACCGCTGGGAAGAGGCGTTGTGCATGGGGACGCCCGGGATGCTGGCCGCCATGGCGAACATCCCAGGGCAGCTTGCAGGGCGAATCGACAACCTGTTCCTGGCGGGCGACTACATGCGCGTGCCGTCCGTCAACGGCGCCCTCTCCAGTGGCCGCGGCGCTGCAATCGAGGTCGCAAACCTGCTGGCGTCTAGCGCCACCTAGCAAGGGGAGCCTTTGCGAATGCACCCCTTTCAGCACGCAGTGTTGGGCCTGCCGTTTCTGTTGCCTGGGCTAGGCCTCTCCCAGTGGGCTCTCCTTGAGGATGCCGGTCGGCTCCTCCAGCGTCACTGATGTACTGCCGGCATGCTCCGCTCCCTGCGTAGGTCAGCGAGGATCATCCGAACGGCCCCAGGGCCATGGAACTTTCGTCTGTAGCAGATACTCGCAAGTCTGTCGATCAAGGTCCGTCGCGCCAGTCGCTGCTGCGGCCGTCCCGGGCAGCCCGGATGTTGAATGGACGCCCCCGAGGCTCCCGGCGGGAGCCCTCCTCCACACGAGCACTAGTCGCCGGAGCCGCTCGATCTCCGGATCTTCCCACGAGACTTTCGCCGCCCCGGGGACCCGGAGCGCATAGGGGCGCTTTGCCGTTTCCGGCGCGCGGCGGTAGTATGCAGGGCAACTTGCGAACGATCTCGATCCTGGGGAGGGTAGGCCGTTGAACACACGCAGCGTCTGGAGGCCTGACAAGGACGAGGTAGTCGTCGAACACGGTGCGGTCGCCACTGCGCACCCCATAGCCGCCCAGGTCGGCGTCGATGTGCTGGAGAACGGGGGAAACGCCGTCGACGCCGCCATCGCCACCGGCTTCTGCCTTGCCGTGATCGAGCCGTGGAATTCATCCATCGCCGGCCACGGCCAGATGATCGTCCACCTAGCCGCCGAGGGGCGCAGCGTAGCCATCGACTACGGTCACAGGGCTCCCGGGGCCGCGGCGCCGGACATGTTCCGAGTCACAGGCCAGACGGTGGTGGGCAACGGGATATACGAGGTCGAGGGCCGCGCCAACGCCGTCGGGCACCTCTCGGTGGGCGTGCCGGGCGTCACCGCTGGCATGTGCCGCGCCCACGAGCTGTTCGGATCCCTGCCGCTGGAACGGCTCGTGAAGCCTGCGGCGCACTACGCCAGGGAGGGGTTCGAGGCGGACGTCACCACGTGCCTGATGGGCGGCACGTTCATGTCCAAGCTGGCCTGGCACCCCGAGGCCTCGCGCGTATTCCTGCCGGACGGGTATCCTCCCGCACCCGGCACGAGGGTCGTCCAGCGCGATCTAGCCGATACGCTCGACCGGGTAGGCAGGGAGGGCAGGGACGCCCTGCACAGGGGCGAGGTCGCGGCTGCCATCGACGAGGAGATGAGGCGAAACGGCGGCGTCCTCAGCGCGCAGGACCTGGCCGGCTACGAGGCCCAGGTGCTCGAACCCGCCAGGACCTCGTACAGGGGCCATGAGCTGCTGGGGTCCCCCGCGCCCGGGGGCACGATCACTACGCTGCAGACGCTGAACATCATGGAGAGCTTCGACCTGGGCAGCCTCGCGCACGGCTCGCCCGAGCATCTGCACCTGTTCATTGAGTCGGCACGGCACGCCTTCGCCGACCGCTACAGCTTCGCCGGAGACCCGGACTTCGCACCTGTGCCGTTGGACGGGATGCTGTCGAGGGAGTACGCGCGGGAGATCGCCGGGACCATCGACCGCGAGAAGGCGGGCCTCGAGGACGAGCGGGAGGTCCAGCCGTGGGTCGCCTACGCCGACAAGCCCCTGCACGACCCGTGGCGCCACGACCCGCGGCCCCGGCCCGAGGGCGAGTCCACCGCATCGCCCCCAAGCGAGGGCGACTGCACCACCCACCTGAGCGTCATCGACCGGGACAGGAACATGGTGTCCTGCACGCAGACCGCCGTGGCGGGCTTCGGCTCAGGAGTCGTCGTGCCAGGCACCGGCGTGCTCCTCGGCAACGGCATGACCGTCTTCAACCCAATGCCCGGCGCGGCCAACTCGATCGCCGGTCTCAAGCGCGGGCTGAACAACATGGTGCCCGTGCTGGTGCTCAGGGACGGGCAGCCCTTCGTCGCCGTCGGAGCGCCCGGCGGGCGCAAGATCATGTGCCGCATCGCGCACATCGTCTCCAACGTGGTCGACTTCGGGATGGGCATGCAGGAGGCGATCACCGCGCCGACCGTCGATGCCGCCGAGCGAGAGACCTTCGTGGACCACCGGATCGACCCGCGGACTGTGGAGGCGCTGGCGGGCATGGGCCACAACGTCGCGGTGGTGCCGGAGCCTTCCACCGGAGGCGGCTTCTCACGACCGCGCGGCGTGATGATCGACTCCCGTTCCGGTTTACTCCGCGCCGGCGTCCAGCCCATCGGCACCGACGAAGCCCGCGGCTACTAAATTCCGGGCAACAGGACGCTGCGGGTGGTCACGCCAGATGCTGGAGCTGTCCGGTCTCGGAGGCGCGGTAGAGTGCGTGCTGGACGCGCAGGAATCGCAGCCCCTCCTCGTTCGTGATGGGCGGCTCGCCCGTGCCGCGAATCGCCTCCAGGCACTCCTGTATGAACAGGGCCTGCGTGGCCCCGCGCTCCCTCGGCCGCTCTACGACTGTCTCCCAGCGTCGCACCCCAGTCGGGCGAGGGAAGTCGCCGTCCGCCGACGGCGGACGCTCTGTCCGGGGGTCGCCCTCCACCTGCAGGTCCATGACGAACCGGCCGTCCGACATGTCTGCGTGAATGGCGCCCTTCTCGCCCCACACCGAGAAGCCGTGGGGTAGGTTGAGCTTCGATACGTCGTAGGGCGCGTCCATGTCTCGCACGGCCGGCCCCCAGCTACCGCCGATGAAGGCGCCCACGACGCCGCTGCGGAACCGCACGTTGAGGAAGACCGAGTCCTCCACCTCCAGCGGCTCGCCGGACCGGACGTCGGCGAAGCCCGTGACCTGGGTGATCTCCTCGCCCACGATGCGCTGCATGTTGTTGACGGCGTGGCAGAACTCGTGGCCGAGCATGCCGCCGCCGGCGTCCTCCTTCGAGTAGACCCAGCCCATCCTGTCGCGGATCCGCCACCGCTGGTGGTCCACGAGCATGTAGTGGATGCTGAGGATGCGCCCCAGCTGGCCCTCGGATACGCGACGCGCCGCCTCGCGCACCGGCGGGCCGTCCATCAGCGACATGGCGAGCAGCAGACCCTTTGCGTTGGCCATGTCCACGAGCCGGGCGTACTCGTCGGGGTCCGTGGCCGCGGGCTTCTCTACGATAACGGGGATGCCGGCCGACAGCGCCGCCTCGACCATCGCCGGGCTCCTCTTCGGCGAGGAGTCCACGATGGCGATCTCGACGTCCCTCTCGCTGAAGACGGCCTCCGGGGAATCGTAGACTCCCTTCAGCCGGTCTCCCAACGCCTCCCGGACCGCGTCTGTGTTGCTCCCGTCCGGGTCCGAGAGATACACGCCGTCAACGCCGGACCTCTGGCCCAGCGCAGCGGCCCAGCCGTGGAGATGCCATCCCATGCCGTCGGAAAGAAGCGCCACTTCCATTCGATATGTCTCCCGGGCGCGCTATTCCCCTGCCAATGCCGGTTTGACACCGCAGGGGTCGCAGTCTACGATTGCGCCGCTTCGCCGCCATCATATACCAGACGGGCCGGGCGGCGGGAACGTATCGAGGCGCTGGATGAGCAGAAACACTCTGAAGCTCGCGTTCGTTGGAATGCGCCACGGACACGTCGGCACTTTCGACGACACCAAGCCCGGCTACATCCACACCTTCCGGCAGATGGACGGCCTCGAGATAGTGGCATACTGCGAGGACACCGACTCGTCACGTCTCGACGAGGCCAGGAAGCACCATCCCGCCGCGGCGACCTACGACAACGTCGACGACCTCATACGGAACGAGGATTTCGACCTCGCGTGCGTCGCTCTGCCTGCCAATGAGATCCCCGCAACCGGCATCGCCCTGGCCGAGGCGGGCAAGCATTTCTACGTCGAGAAGCAGTTCGCCAGGACGGCCGGCGACCTGGAGCCCATGGTCCAGGCCGTTCGAGCCAACGGCGTGAAGGTGCTGCCGGGCTATGCGTGGAGGTTCCACCCGGTGGCGAGGGAGCTGAGAGGCATCATCGAAACCGGCGTCCTGGGGCGGCCGCTGGACCTGGAGGTCCGCTTCGCGACCTTCCAGGTGCGCCCGGGCAACCGCGAGCCCGACCATTTCTTCTACCTGGACGAGACCGAGGGAGGTGGCGTCCTGCACATGCTGGGCGGCCACTACATCGAGCTGATGCGTTACGTGATGGGCTCCGAGATCCGCTCGGTCCAGGCGATGACGGGACGCCCGCTCGGGTACATCGAGGAGCCCCTGGAGGACGTCGCTCTGTGCGCCTTCGAGTTCGAGAACGGCGCGATGGGTGGCCTGCATGCGGGGTACCTGCTGCCCCGCGAGTGGGGCGACGACTCTGCGCTGGTCTACCGGGCCATGGACGGCTGGGCGGACTGGACGCCCATGTCGTCGAACGGCCCGCAGACGCTCCGGGCCAGGAGTCTGCACCCCGAATGGGCCGGCTCGCCCGAGAGGTCCCACGTCACCACGCTGGCTCCCAGGCAAGGCTACGGCAATACGGTCTGGATATTCGACTGGCTGAGGCAGTTCGTCGACGACGTGCGCCACGACAGGGAGCCGGCCCTCACGGTCGACGATGCCCTGGCGGTCCTGCGAACGATAGACGCGGCATACGAGTCCGCCCGTACGGGGCGGCGAATCGAACTGGGCGGCGGCGCCTGACTAGGAGGGAGACATGACTGACGAGCGGATCAAGGTGGGATTCGTCGGCTGCGGAGGAATAGCGCGCAGCCTCTACACCGGCATCTACGGCGCGCTGGCCGAGTATGCTCAGGTGGTGGCCGTGGCTGATTTGGACGCCGGGCTTGCCCAGAGGCGCACGGAGATGCTCGGCCACGCCTACAGGGCCGAAGCTCACGCGGCCAGGGTCGCGGCAACAGACGCCAGGACCGACGGGGAGCGCGAGGCGGCGACGAGCAAGGCCGAGGCGTCGGAGACAGCGGCTGCCTACGACATCCGCACGTACCGCGACCACGAGGAGCTCCTGGGTGACGACGAAGTCGAGCTCGTCTGCGTGTTCACCCCGCCCACCATACGCGCCGTGCCCATAGTCGCGGCGGCGCAGGCGGGCAGGCACGTCTACACGGAGGGCCCGCTGTCCAAGAGCGTCGAGGAGGCCGACGCGATCAAGGACGCGGTCAAGGCGGCCGGGGTCAAGTTCCACGCCCAGGTCGTCGACCGCTACCCGCGCGGCATGGTGGTTGCGCAGCAGGCGGTCGAGCGCGGGCTGCTGGGCGCGATCGGCAGCGCGAACGTCGAACTGAACAGCCACCGGCCCCAGAGTTACTACGGCTCCGTCGGGGAGCCCGGCGCCAGCTTCCAACCGGGCAAGTGGCACGGCACCTGGGAAGGCGAGGGCGGCGGCGCGGTCTTCCACCACGGCAGGTACATCATCGACCCGTTCCTCTGGGTCGTCGGATCGCGCGTGGCGGAGTTGTTCGCCTACTCGGGGCCGATGCTCAGGACCATCGAGCACGACAGCCTCTCCCAGGCCGTCGTCGCATACGAGAACGGCGCGACCGGCTACATACACGCCACGCTGATCAGCCACCTGAGCGGCAATATACCCGGCATCAGGGGCCGCATCACCGTGCTGGGCGCCGACGCGGCCATACAGATCGACCAGGAGATGCCGGCCGAGGGAATATGCTCGGACCTGACGGTCGCGTCGAACGACAACCCTGACGCCGTGGAGAGCATCATGGCCCTGGAAGACGAGCTGTCGGCCGACTTCCCCGAGTACGTCAGCCAGGAGGACCAGACGCGCCTCTTCCTCGAGAACATAGCCAACGACACGGAGCCGCTGGTCCCTATCGAGATACCGCACCACCACGTGGAAGTCACACGGGCCATCTACAAGTCGGCCGAGGAGCACCGGCCCGTTACGCTGCCGCTCGACAAGGACGACCCGTTCTACAGCTTCGAGGGGCGCCTGACCGGCACCGCCTCTGCGGGGCCCAGGACCTTCTCCCTCGGCCACGCCTTCGACTAGCAGCCGTATCCACAAATCTGCCCGCGCCCCTTGCGGTGGACCTTCCAGGAGGCTGACATGACCGACGACAGGCTCAGGATCGGGATCGTGGGGTGCGGCGGAATAGCTCGCCTCTATACGCCGACCTGGTGGACATGGCCACCGTCGTAGCCGTCGCCGACAACCGGGAGGGCCGCGCGGACCACAGGGCCGACGCGCTCTCCGAGGCATACCGGGTGACGGCGCACCATGCCCGCCTCGTCGCCGCCGACACCCGCGACCCGGATACGGTGGGCGCGGAGTACACATGCCGTGCCGATGCAGCCGAAGCGTCCGCAGCACGCGACATACGGCGCTACGACGGCTACGAGAGCCTGCTCGCCGACGACGAAGTGCAGGTGGTCGTCCTGCTCACGCCGCCCACCCTGCGCTCCGAGCCCACCATCGCGGCGGCTGAGAGCGGCAGGCACGTCTTCACCGAGGGGCCGATGGCCCGGAGCGTCGAGGAGGCGGACGCAATGGTCGAGGCGGTCTCAACGGCGGGTGTGAAGTTCGTGTCCCAGGCCGTCGACCGGTACCCGCGCGGAATGAGCCTCGCGCGGAAGGCAGTCGAGAGCGGGCTGCTGGGCCCCATCGCCAGCGCCAACGTCGAGAAGCTCGAGTACCACCCCCAGACCTACTACCAGTATGGTGGCGTCACCCGCGCGGGCGGCCGGATGCACCGTGACTGGATGGGCACGTGGGAGGGCGAGGGAGGCGGCGCAGTCTTCCACCACGGCAGGTACATGATCGACCCATACCTGTGGGTCGCGGGCTCCCGCGTCACGGAGGTGTTCGCCTACTCGGAACCGATGCTGCGTAAGATCGAGACGGACAGCCTGACGCAGGCCTTGGTGAGGTTCGACAACGGCGCGATAGGCACTATCCACGCCTCCCTCGTCGCCCACCGCGATGCTGTGTCGCCCGGCAAACGGGGCCGCATCACCATCTACGGCGAGAGGGCGTCCCTCGTCGTCAACCAGGACTCCTTCCGCGGCAGGGTCGTCACGCCCGTTGCGAGCGCCGACAACGCGAACGCTGCGACGGTCATCTCGTCCGACGTGGTGTTCGCATCCGACGGCTACACGGAGGCGGTCGAGGGCTTGGAGGCGCTGCGGGATGAGGTCGCTCACCTGCCCGAGGCCGCCAGCCAGCAGGACCAGACCCGCTACTTCCTGCAGAACATCCTGGACGACACGGACCCCCTCGTGCCCATCGAGGTCTCCCGCCACCACGTCGAGGTGTCTCGCGCCATCTACAAGTCAGCCGTCGAGCGCGTACCCGTGGGGCTGCCCCTCGCGAAGGACGACCCGTTCTGCACCTTCGAGGGCAGGCTGGGCCAGCCGGAGTGATGGAGTATACTTGCGGCGCTCAATGCGAGACAGGAGACTCTCATGAACGTCCTGGTCCTTGGAGCGAACGGGTACCTTGGCCCTCACGTTGTCAAGGCGCTTGAGCGCGATCACACGCTGCGGCTGACCGACATCAACGACCTGGCTGACACGCCGCACGAGTACTTCAAGCTCGACGTATCCGACCTTGATGCCGTGGTCGCCGCCGCCGAGGGAATGGATGCCATCGTCAACCTCTCGGTGCTGCGGCACGACCGGCAGCTCGCCTTCGACGTGAGCGCAAGGGGCGCGTACAACATGATGGTGGCGGCGGTCGAGCACGGCATCAGGCGCGTGATCAACACGGGCCCGCACTTCACCGTCGCAGGGCCGAGCTACGAGCGGGTCGACTACGAGATCGGCCCGGACGTGACGCCTCAGCCGGGCACGAACCTCTACGCGCTGACCAAGTCGTTGGGGCAGGAGGCGTGCAAGGTCTTCTCGGACAACCACGACATCTACGTGCTGACCCTGCTGTTCTACAACTTCATCGACCCGGCGGACTCGTCCCGCTACGGCAAGGATGTGACGCCCTACGTGGTCACCTGGGATGACGCGGCCGAGGCCTTCCCGCTCGCTCTGACCGTCGACGAGAGCTCGCTGTCGTCACGCTGCGAGGTCTTCTACGTATTCACCGACATCCCCCACGGCCGCTTCGACAACGAGAAGACCAAGCGCGTCCTCGGCTGGCAGCCGACAAACCGCCTGGAGCGGTTCTACACGCGTCAGCCAGGCTGAGTCCTACCCGCCAGCGCGCTACAGGCGCGTCGAGGCGGCCCTGGGCAGCGTGGTGAGATTAGGGCCTCTCAGGCCCAGAGAGCGAGAAATCTCTGTCCTGGTCGGCGGATCAGTCTCCGTTCGCAGCTCGAGTTGGCCCCCTATGGCGGCCGCGATGGGCACGCCGCCCCTGTACACCACGCGGTTGCCCGGGAGCGCAGGCACGCGCGGGCCCGGCGACAGGATGCCGGCCAAGTTGAGGGGATCGCAGGCAGACACGATGGTCAGGCTGCCGTCGTCCTCGGCCCTGCGGGTCGAGCGCATCATCTCCACGGCCTCCGGCAGTGCGAACTGCTCGCCGATGAAGCCGGTCACGAATCGGCCTCCCCTGATCTCGCCCCGCGCCTCGGCCCGGCGGTAGATGCGAACGAGGACGCGCCACGGTGGCGCGGCGGGTTCGCGGGCGAGCAGGTCTGGGAAGACAATGCCGTACCGCTGGAGCAACTGGAAGGCCCTCGCCTCATCCGGCTCCCGGCTGCGGTCGCTCACCGGCTCGTCGGGCAGCGCCTCCCAGTCGTCGTCAGACAGTGCCTCCAGTAGCGACCAGCGGCTCGCGGCTGGCCGCCTGGCGTTGCGTCGCCGGAACCGGGTGCTCTGGCGGACCTGCTTTGCCGTGCCGTTGACGAGGCCGCGGAGGCCCGCGAAGCCGTCGGACGTGACCAGGCCCATCGCCACAAGCTGCCACAGGGCGTTCTCGACGTCTGCCGGAAGGCGCCGCGTGCCCCGGATGATGTCGGCCAGGAACGACGCGCCTCGCTTCGTCAGGAACTCGTACACGTCGCCAGCCGCGCCGACGGGTCCGGCAGCGTCGGCTTCAGGCTCAGCGATGAGCCAGGGCAGCGACTCTCGCAGACCCAGGGAGATGGGGCCGTTGCGCGACAGGGCCGCCCTGTTCGGGGACCCTTCGCCGTTGGTGCGCCGGCTGAAGCGCCCCCACACGACGTCGCCCTCGAGGCACAGGGAATCGAGCTCATGCGGGCGGTAGTCGGCGATCCGGAGCGGCAGCAGGTCTGTCTCCCACGCGACGGCGGCAGCCTCGAACCCCTGCAGCCGGTCGATCACCTGCAGCAGGCCGTCCTCGCCCCGGACCCGGTACCCGTCGTCCACGTGCTGCCACCGGGCGAGGAAGCGCACGAACTCCGCCGCGGATACGGGCTGGACCTCCCGGCGCAGCCTCCCGATGGTGTCGCGGTGAATGCGCGCCAGGATGCGCCGGTCGCAGAACTCCATATCTGGACAGCCGGGCGTGAACCGGCCACGGAGTATGTTGCCGGTCCCCTCCAGGCTTGCCAGGGCGATGTCGACGGCAGAGCGGCTCATGCCGAGGGCATCGACGAGCGATGCGGGCGTGAACGGCCCTACGCTCTCTACCCGGCCGCGCACCAGCACCAGCTCGGCCTCGTCGCTCGTCGGCGGCTCGCCGGCCCCGCGCACGGTGCGCGGCTCCGGCTCGAACGCGACGTTTGGGAACGCCGCCCTCACCAGGTCCGCGCACTCCGCCGCCACGCAGGCAACCCTGCCCTCGCCGTAGATCGCCCGCACGGCCCTGTCTGCTCCGGTCAGCTCGACCAGCCATGAGTGGATGGCCGCGGCATCGCCCTGCCCGCGCTCCAGGTCGGCCTCCGGCATCATGCCCAGCGAGAGGAGCGCGTCGTGCAGCTCATCGGCATCCCGCACCAGCGGCCAGGCGTCCCTTGCCGCCTGAGCTATGGCCGCCTCGTCCAGGGCGGCGAGGTCCCGGGTGTCCTCAGGAAGGGCGCGGCGGAGCGCGACGGCCCTCGACCGGCGCTCGGCTATCTCGCCCTCGTCGTCAAGGAACGCGTAGGGCATGGCGTTGAGTATCTGGTGCGAGAAGGCCGACGGCTGCACCGTGTCGCGGGCGAAGACCTCGATCTCCCCCCGCTTGATGTCGTCCAGGACGCGCTGGAAGCCGTCGATGTCCATCGCCTCGGTCAGGCAGTCCCGCAGCGTCTCGAACACCAGGGGATGGTCCGGCACCTCGATGTCGCCGGGCGGCGCGTTGTCCTGGCAGGCGACCTGCGCGGGGAAGACCGCCGCCAGCAGGTCGTCCGACCTCATTCGCTGGAGTGCCGGTGCCACCTTCTTGCCGTGGGAGAAGCGCAGCACGGCTAGGGCGCGGCTGGCGTCCCACCTCCAGCGGACCTGGAACGTCGGGGCCTGCAGCACGGCCTGGGTGAGTATCTTCTTCGTCTTGGTGGCGTCGACGTAGCCGAATACGTCCTCGATGGGGAAGGAGAGCGACGGGCCCAGCGACAGGTTGACGCCGTCCTCGGTTGCGGATGCCTGAAGCTCGAAGTCGAACGTGCGGCATATCTCCTTGCGCAGCGCCATTCCCCATGCCCTGTTGATGCGTGAGCCGAACGGCGCGTGGATGACGAGCTGCATGCCACCCGTCTCGTCGAAGAAACGCTCGGCGACGACCCGCTCCTTGGTGGGCACCGTGCCCAGCACCCTCACGCCCTCGACCACGTACGCCGCGGCCTCCTCGGCGGCCCGGCGCTCCACGCCAAGCTCGTCCATGAGCCACTGCACTGCGCGCCCGCCGTCGACGCGCGAGTAGATGTCGTCGCGCAGCTCCGACACCTCGTCGGACAGCTCGCCCGTGCGTCCGGGCGCCTCGCCGAACCAGAACGGGATCGTGGGCGACGCGCCGCCCGCGTCCTCGACGCGCACCTGGCCGCTGCCGACTCTCCGGATGCGCCAGGCGTTGTTGCCCAGCAGGAAGACGTCGCCCCTCATGCTCTCGACGGCGAAGTCCTCGTTCACCGTGCCGACGAACACGTTGTCGGGCTCGGCTATGACGTCGTAGTCGGCGTTGTCGGGGATCGCGCCGCCGTTCGTGAGCGAGACCAGCCGGGCCCCCCTGCGGCCGCGGAGCTTGCCGTTCACGGCGTCCCTGTGCACGTAGGAGGACCTGCGCCCCTCGCGCGGCGCGACCCCCCGCGAGAGCATGTCGACCACCTCGTCGAACCTCTCGCGGGGAAGCCCCCGGTACGGGTAGGCGCGCCTGGCTAGCTCGAAAAGCTCGTCCTCGTCCTGCTCCGCCGCTCCCGACTCGGCCACGATCTGCTGGGCCAGCACGTCAAGGGGCCAGGGCGGGATGGTCAGCGTGTCCAGGTTCTGCCGCCGTATGCCCCGCACGAGGGCCATGCACTCGACCAGCTCGTCCCTCGTGAGGGGGAACAGCCGGCCCTTGGGGGTGCCGCCCAGGTAGTGCCCTGAGCGCCCGACCCTCTGGAGCAGCAGGCCGATCGAGCGAGGCGAGCCAACCTGGCATACGAGGTCTACCGCGCCCACGTCGATGCCAAGCTCCAGCGACGCTGTGGCCACGCACACCTTCACCTTGCCGGCCTTCAGCCGCTGCTCGGCGTCGCGGCGGATCTCCTGCGACAGGCTGCCGTGATGCGCGGCCACCGCCTTCTCACCCAGCCGCTCGGACATCTGGTGGGCCAGCCGCTCGACCAGCCGCCGCGTGTTCACGAACAGTATGGTCGTGTGGTGCTCCCGCACGAGCTCGGCCACCCGGTCGAGGGCGTGGTCCCACTGCTCGTGGGTCGCGATGGGTCCGATCTCGTCCTCGGGCAGCTCCAGCGCAAGGTCCATCTCGCGCGAGTGGCCCGTGTCTACGATCAGGCAGTCCGGCTTCCCGTCTGGGCCAACGCTCGCCGCGCCGACGAGGAACCGCCCGACCTCCTCGATGGGCCGCTGGGTCGCGGAGAGTCCTATGCGGGTGATCGGTCCATCAGCCAGCCTGCAGAGCCGCTCTACCGACAGACTCAGGTGGGAGCCGCGCTTGTCGTCCGCGACGGCGTGGAGTTCGTCCAGGATCAGCGTCCGTACGCCGGCCAGCCCGCGCCGCCCGCTGTCCGATGTCAGCAGGATGTACAGCGACTCCGGTGTCGTGACGAGCATGTGAGGAGGCCGCTTCGCCATCGCCTGCCGCTTCGACGCTGGCGTGTCGCCGGTACGCAGGCCGACCCGGATCTCTGGCAGCGGCGTCCCTCGCTCCTCGGCGAGGCGGCCTATCTCGGCCAGTGGCCCGGTCAGGTTCCGCTCGATGTCGTTCGCCAAGGCCTTGAGGGGCGAGACGTATACGACCTCGGTAGTCTCGGGGAGGCTGCCGTCCAGCCCGGCCCGGACGAGCCGGTCGAGGCAAGTCATGAAGGCCGCCAGCGTCTTGCCTGAGCCGGTTGGCGCGGCGACCAGGGTGTGCGTCCCGCGGGCGATGGCGGGCCACCCCTCGGCCTGTGCGCCGGTTGGGGCCTCGAAGCGGCTGCGGAACCACTCCCGAATCAGCGGATGGAACTGTGCGAGTACGTCGGTCATCGGTGATGCTACGATTGTATCGGTTGCGCCGGACATCGGCGCGGAACTGTTGTGCTACTATAACATCACGATGAGCCGTGTCCAAGGGCGCGGCTCGAGTTCATCCTGGGGATAGACATGACGGTACAGGCTCGGCTGAGATGAGCCGGACTAATCCGCCAGCTGAGGGCGTGCGGCCCGCATGGTCGATGCTGCCGGACGCCGTCCCCTCGGCGCTGGAAGGCTGGCTGGGCAGCGCCGTTACGACAGCAGAGTCGCAAGCAGGGGGATTCTCGCCGGGTATCGCGGCACGGATTCGCACGGTCGGCGGGGCCCGCTACTTCGTGAAGGCCGTGGGGCCGCGCCCAAATCCCGACTCTCCGGGCATGCATCGCCGCGAAGCGCAGATCGTGGCCGCCATGCCGGACGGCGTGGCTGTTCCGCGTCTCCTCTGGTCGTATGACGACGAGGAGGCCGGCTGGGTGCTACTGGTATTCCAGGACATCGAGGGCAGACATCCAGAAATGCCGTGGCGTTCCGACGAGCTGGACAGGGTGATTGACGGCATCGCGAAGCTACATGACGCCCTCACGCCATCGCCGATTCCAGTCTCGCTGGCGGGAAGTGCCAGGCGTGCGTTCCAGCGGTCGATAAACGGCTGGCGGCAGCTGGCCGAAGGGCCGACGTCCGACCTGGACCGCCTCGACCCGTGGTCGCGGCGAAACCTGGACAGGCTCGTCGAGCTCGAGTCTCAGGCCCCCGATGCCGTCTACGGCGACACCCTGCTCCACCTCGACGTGCGGGCGGACAACATCCTGCTTGCGGAGAACAGGGTCTGGCTCTTCGACTGGGCCTCGGCGTGCGTGGGCGCGTCCTGGGTCGATGCCGTAGGGTTCGCGCCCAGCGTGGCCATGCAGGGCGGCCCGCCGCCGGAACAGGTCGTCGCCCGCCATCCTGTGGCTCGCTCAGCGGATCCCACCCATATTACGGCGGCCGTAGCGGCCGTGGCTGGGTACTTCACCCACGGCTCGCTGCAACCGCCGCCGCCCGGCCTGCCGACCTTAAGGGAGTTCCAGGCCGCCCAGGGAGCGGTGGCCCGAGACTGGGTCGCGCTCCGGGCTGGGCTGAGCTAACGTCCGAGCCGCTGGCTAGGCCGTCTGAGCAGCTCAAGCCAGGCATGCCCGCTCTCGCAGGTCTGGACCGAGAACAGAGGCCGACTCTCTGACCGGCGGTAGGGCCGGGTACAATGTACGTTAGAGTGGCGTTAGCTGGCCCCCCCAGCCGACGCAGGCCTCCACTCCGAGAACCGAGCATGACGCGATTGTTCCGCCCTAGTCCTCGTCTGGGCTTGGCGACCCTCAAACACGGGAATTCCCGGGCCGTGGTAGTGGCTGCTGTCCTCGTCGGCCTGCTGCTTGGGAGTGTTGTCCCGGATGGGCCCACGAGCCGTCCAGCGCATGCGCAGGCGGCCGGCTCCTCGGTTGACTTCGCCGAGAACAGGACGGTGCCGGTCGCCACCTTCCTCGCCCATGACCAGGACGGCGATGCGATCGACTGGACCCTGGGCGGGCCCGACGACGACCTGTTCACCATCGATGACGGGGTGCTGGCCTTCAGGGAGTCCCCCAACTACGAAGACCCGCGGTCCAGGGCTGGGACCAACGTGTACAGCGTCACCGTCAAGGCCGGCGGCGGAACGCACGACGTGGACGTGAGGGTCACGGACGTGGACGAGCCCGGGACGGCGAGCATAGACAGGCGGCAGCCGCAGGTGTCCCGGCCGCTCTCGGCCAGCCTGTCGGACGAGGACGACGGGGTGTCGGTCCAGACCTGGCAGTGGGCGAGGTCGGAAGACAAGACTGCGTGGACTGACATTGTGGGCGCGACGTCGCCGAGGCGGAGCCCGGAGGAGGCGGACGAGGGGTTGTACCTTCGCGCGACGGTCACCTACTCCGACAAGTTCGGCGCCGGCAAGACAGCCTCAGCGGTGAGTTTCAGACGCGTGGAGGCGAGGACCCTGGCCAATGCCGCTCCCCGCTTCGTGGACCGGCGTGATGATGAAGTTACCACCGTGACCCTGATCGTTCGCGAGAACACGGCAGTGGGCAGGACTATAGGCCGACGGGTATCGGCTACGGACGAGGACGAGGACCTCCTGTTCTACGAGCTGCTGGACACTCCAGACCTGGAGGATGACGACGGCATGGCGCGGTTCACCATCGACAGTGCGTCGGGCCAGATACGGGTCGGCAAGGTGCTGGGCGCGGACGATGGGGAGCGGGAGGACGTGACGACGACCCTGACCGGCAGCCCCGAACTGCCTGTGGGTGAGGATGCAGGGGAAGCAGACAACAGCGAGTATGTCCTGCGGATGAGGGCGAGCGACCCGTCGACCGCCTCGGCCACGGTGAACGTCATCGTCAGGGTCACCAACGTGAACGAGCCGCCGACCTTCAATGAGAATGTACCGACCTTGCTGAGGGTCGAGGAGAACGAGGACCCGCCTGTCATCACGGCTGGGGACAGTGGCACCCCGGTGGATGCCGACACCTTTGCCGTCACCGACCAGGACAGCGCTACAGCCACCTTTACGTACAGGGTGACGGGTGACGACCGCGAAGTCCTTGAGTTTGTCAACGGCGTCCTGACCTTCAAGGCTGACCACGAGCCCAACTTCGAGGAGAAGAGCTCGTACTCGATAACCATTACGGCCTCGGGGTCGGCCTCCCTGGACGTGACCATCGAGGTGTTGGACACGGAAGACCCCGGAGAGGTGTTCCTGACCCAGAGACAGCCCCAGGTGGGCAAAGAAGTATCGGCCATTCCCAGCGACCCCGACGGCAGCATGAGCATCAGGAGGTGGGAGTGGGCGCTGTCGGATGAGATCACGGTGGATGAGGAGGGTATCCCCTCGGCCGAGTGCCAGGCGATCCCCGATGACGATGACGGCTGGACCACGATCGCCGAAGCCTCGTCGCCGACGTACACCCCAACGTCTGCTGACGTTGGCAGGTGCCTTAGGGCTACGGTGTTCTACACAGACAACATAGCAGACACCGAGGAACAGGCGACGGGCGTGTTGGAAGCTCCCGTACAGGATAGAAGACCCGCCAATTACGCGCCGAGGTTCGTCGACCAGGACCTGAACTCGCCGGGAGACCAGTCGGACAGGACGAGCCGGAAGGTCGCGGAGAACACCGATCCCGACGAGAGCATCGGGACCCCCGTCAGCGCCTTCGACGAAGACGACGCACTGTTGATCTACACCCTGGATGGCGAGGACGCCGCCTTCTTCAGCATATCGAGAAACACGGGCCAGCTGATGACGAAGGCTTCACTGAACTTCGAGGCCCGGAACAGCTACAGCGTAGTGGTGACCGCCACCGATCCCTCGGGGGCCTCGGACAGCATACTGGTGACCGTCAACGTCACCAACGTCCACGATCCGGTGCACATAACCGGAGTGCGCTCGGTACGGTACGCCGAGAACGGTACGGAGCCTGTAGCCTCCTACACTGCTTTTGACGAGGCCGGACATGACATCAGGTGGACTCTGCGCGGGGATGACAGGGACCTGTTCACCATCGAAGACGGGGTGCTCCGCTTCATGGAGCCCCCCAACTACGAGGACCCGCAGTCTGCGGCAGACAGCGACCTGCTGTCGGTGAGGAACGTGTACAGGGTGACCGTAGAAGCCGCCGGCGGCACGCGCAGCGTGACGGTGACCGTGACGGACATGGACGAGGCGGGAGTGGCGAGCATAGACAGGCCGCAGCCGCAGGTCGGCAGGCCGCTCTCGGCCACCCTGCGGGACGAGGATGGCATGGAGGACGAGAGGTGGCGGTGGGCGCGGTCCGTAGATGGGAGGACGTGGACGAACATAGAGGGAGCGACCGAGCCGCAGAGAAGGCCGACCCAGGGTGACGTGGGCAGGTATCTGCGCGCGAGGGTCACCTACTCAGACAGGTTCGGCGCCGGCAAGGCAGCCTCGGCGGTGACACTCAACCGCGTGGAACCGACCACCCTGTTCGACGCCGCTCCCCGCTTCCTGGCCCGGAACGGGGATGAAGTTACCATCGTGACTCGATCCGTCGCCGAGCACACGGCCGTGGGCATGGCCATAGGCGAGCCGGTGTCGGCGACGGACCCGGACCAGGACGTCCTGTTCTACGAGCTTCTGGACACCCCCGACCTGGAGGATGAAGTTGGCCGCGCCCGCTACACCATCGACAGCCTCACCGGCCAGATCAGAGCCAGCAAGAGGCTGGGAGCGGACCCCGGCGACACCGAAAACGACACTGGTGAGCGGGAAGACGAGGCGACGATTCTGACCGGCGCCCCCGCCCTGCCTGTCGATGAGGATGCCGGCGACGCCGGGAACAGCGAGTACGTCCTGCGGGTGCGGGCCAGCGACCCGTCAACCGCCTCGGCCATAGTCAACGTCATCGTCACGATCACCGAGGTGAACGAGCCCCCTGCCTTCAAAGAGGACGCGCCGACGCTGCTCAGCGTAGTGGAGTGGACGCCGCTGACCATAGCGGCGAACGAGGGCCCGCCGGACATCGAGGTCGGGCACGACGGCGGCCCCATCGATGCCGCTACCTACTCCGTCACCGACCAGGACGGGAGCGTCGCTGATGAGTATGACGACACCAACTACACGTACTCGGTGTCGGGCCCCGACGGCGATGACTTTGACTTCGACGACTCCGGCAAGCTGATTTTCAAAGAGGGACACGAGCCTGACTTCGAGGACCAGAGCTCGTACTCGATAACCGTCGAGGCCCACTCCGGCGATGGCTCCCGGAGGCTGTCGGCGGCCCTGGATGTAGCCATCGACGTGGTGGACGGGGAGGACGCCGGAGCGGTTGTCCTGTCCCAGAGGCAGCCGGAGGTGGGAATCGCGATACTTGCCACAGCCAGCGACGACGACGGCGGCGTGATCATCAGGAAGTGGGTGTGGGAGTGGTCCGACGAGTTTAGGGTTACAGATAATTTGCGGGAGTGCCAGGACGACGATGAGACACTTTGGACCGCGATAGCCGGGGCCACGTCGGCGGTCTACGCCCCGAAGGCGGCCGATGTGGGCAGGTGCCTTAGGGCGACGGCTACCTACGTCGATAACGTGGGCCGCCTTCGGGAGACCGCAACGGGCGTTTCCGAGGTCCCGGTGGGGCGGCACGGGTCCTTCGGCACCGCTCCGGCATCGGACGTTGGGTTCGTCAACGCCGCGCCCGTGTTCCCCGACCAGGACTACACCACCGAGGGCGACCAGTCGGACAGTACGATCCGGGAGGTGACGGAGGACATCGGGGACAACCCTGAGACAGGGCGGAGCATCGGGTCTCCGGTCAGTGCCATTGACGACGATGACGACCTGCTGATCTACACCCTGACCGGGCCTGACGCCGAGTTCTTCCGGATTGGCAGGAGAGACGGCCAGCTGAAGACCGAGGCCCCCCTGAACTTCGAGGTCAGGAACAGCTACTCTGTGGTGGTGACGGCTACCGATCCATTCGGGGCAATGGACAGCATAGAGGTGACCATCAACGTTACCGATCGGGACGACCCCGCAGTGATAACGGTGGAGTAAGCGGCTGGCGCCGGGCGTATACGAGGGTGCGGAATCGATCTATCGGGAGGCGGTGCGGGCCGGTCCCGGGATGATTCCCTTTCGCTCCATGGCCCGGATGTCGGCCTCCGGCACGCCGAGGATGTTCCTGAGCACGTGCAGGTTGTCCTGCCCCAGCTCCGGCGCGAAGCGCCGTACGCCCAGGTCCAGTTTTGAGAATCTCCACGGCGCGGCAAGGTGAACGCGTCCGTCGGCGTCCCGCTGGAAGAAGCCCCTGGCCTGGAACTGCTCGTTCTCGGCGACCTGCTGGTTGGTCAGCACGGCCCCTGCGGGCACTCCCACGTCCTGGAGCCGACGCATGACCGACCCGGCGCTCCGCTCCCGCGTCCAGGACCCAATGATGCCGTCCAGCTCGCCCTCGTTTCGCTTCCTGTCAGCCGGTGCTGCGAACCGCCCGTCGTCCGCCAGGCCAGGCTTGCCCATAACCGCGCACAGCTCCCGAAACTGCCGGTCCGTCTCGACGTCGATGGCGGCCCACTCGTCGTCCCTGCACGGGTAGCACCCCGTCGGTGCGCTGTCGCCGCGTCTGCCACCACCGGGCTCCGCGATTCGTCCATTCATCATGTAGTCCAGGACCGGCTCGGGAAGGGTGGAGATGTTCGCCTCGCGCTGCGACAGGTCGATCAGCTGTCCCTCCCCGGTCGCGGCTCTGTGGTGGAGGGCGGCGAGCACGGCGACGGCCCCGAGCACTCCTCCGTTCGGGTCGCCGTACTTCACGCCCGTCGGGACCGGCGGCGCGCCCGGGTATCTGCTGATGCCGAGCAGGCCCGACATCGCCTCCTGGGTTGCGCCCATGCCCACGAACCCGGACTCCGGCCCTGTCCTCCCGAACGCCGGCAGCGAGACGTATACGATGCCCGGCGCGATCGCCCGGCAGTCCTCGTAGTCCACGCCCAGACGCCCGGTGACGCCGACGCTGAAGTTCTCGGCCACCACGTCCGACATCGGGATGAGCTTGCGGATGTGACGCTGGCCCTCGTCTGTGCGTAGGTCTATTGCCAACGCCAGCTTGTTCCGGCTGTAGGCATGGTAGCGCCCGATGCCCTTTCCGCGCCCGCCGTCCCCACGGTGGGGCGACTCGACCTTGATGACCTCCGCCCCCAGGTCGGCAAGGATGCGGGTGCAGTACGGCCCCGCCCAGATGTGGGTGAAGTCGACCACCCTCAGGCCCGCCAGCGGCAGGCGGCCTTCCCCGTGGCTGTCATTGCGGGCAGCCCGCTCGCGGCAAGGGGGCAAGGAGGAGCCGTCGTGCTCCCCCAGCAGCGGCGCGCGGCGCGAGACGAACGCCGTCCTCGACATACTGAACGGCGCGCCCGGCATCGTCACGCTGCCCGCTACGGGGTGACGCATCCGTGTGAAGAAGCGCCTGTGCTTGAGCTGCGGCGATTCCAGCAGGTCCCGCGCCGTCGCGACGTAGCCGTAGGCGTGGCCGTGGCGCTGGAAGAGCCGGTACGCCTCCTCCCTGGTGTGCTCGGACACCCAGCGCGCGAACAGGCGGGTCAGCTCATCAGCATGCTCGCCCCGGCCCTCCTCCGTCGCGAACCGGGGTGACGCGAGGCCCGGCAGGTCTTCGGACATCTCGCGGATGGCGCCCTTCCAGTCGGCGTACGGCCTCCCGTAGGCCAGGACGTAGCCATCCCTCGCCTTCCACACGCCGCTGGGCTCCCAGTGGGTCCCGTCCTCGCCCCTGCGCGCAGCAGTACCAAGGCTCCACGGGTCTCCGTCGCCCCTCTGCGACGCCCGCCCATCGTAGAACCACGAGTTCATCGTTGCGCCGAGCATCGACGTGAGGCTCTCCAGATGCGAAACTTCGACGTGCTGCCCGCCGAGCCGGTCGCGGGCGAGGAGCGCCGCAACTGCAGCGATGAAGCCATGGCAGCCCGCGTGGTAGTCGGCCAGGTTGCCGCCCTTCTTGAGCGGCGGGAGATCCCTGCGGCCGGCGAGCCCGAGCTCACCGCTCAGCGCGTGTACGACCAGGTTGGTCGCCGCGAAGTCCCGGTACGGTCCGGAGAGTCCGAACGGGGTGATCGACACCACAACAAGGCTAGGGTTCGCCCGCAACAGCTCGCCGTACCCCAGCCCTGCCGTATCGAGGCCCGGCGGGCCGTCGATCAGCACGTCGGCCCGGTGGATCAGCTCCCGAAGCCGAGCCCGGTGCGACGGGTTGCAGGAGTCGACCACCACGCTCTTCTTGCCCGCGTTCAGGTAGAGGAACAGGCCGCTCGCCTCCGGGTTGGGAACGTCGTCCCGGAAGGGGCCCAGCGTTCGGGACACGTCACCACGGGGCGGCTCGACCTTGATCACCTCGGCGCCGAACCCAGCCATCAGCTTCCCGCAGACCGGCCCCGCGATCCCCTCCGCGCGCTCCACTACGACCAGCCCGTCAAGGGCTCCGGCGGACATTTCGCTCTCGACAGTTGACATCGTCTCGGCAGTCACTCTAGCATCCGACCCATGCCAGTGTCCTGCCAACAAAGGCCTGCAGGGCGCAGGGCATCGACGGCGGGAGTACGCCATTGACCCTGACAGAAACCAAGACGTGGGACTACGAAGCAGTCGAGGTCGGTCAGCGCGCCCAGCCCATCGTCAAAGAGGTAACCCCGGATTCCATCGTCACTCACGCCTCGACCTCGCGCAGCTCGAATGCGGCTCACTTCTCCGACGCGCCCCCGTTCGCCATGCCGACCCAGATATTCTCCCTCGCCCCCAAGAACAGGGACGGCGTCGCCGAGAACAACGGGATGCAGATCATCACCGCGCACGCGACCCCGTTCGCCAAGTGCGAAGGGCGGTGGTTCACCCCGGTCCGGCTGGGGGACACCGTCACCAGCGTCGCGACCGTGCTGGAGAAGTACGAGCGGCGCGGCAACAAGTTCGTCACGATCAGGCTCGAGCCCCACAACGGCCGGGGCGAGAAGCTGGCCGAGATCGACCACACGTCCATCTTCGAGTTCCGCACGGGCGACCGTGGCCGCGCGGCCTCCGGCGGCGCTCCGCGGCGGCCAGCCCCGGCCCTCGAGCCGTCGCCGCTCCAGGAGACGAGCCCGGATGATCGGGTGGAGACCATCACCTACGAGACCATCGAGGTCGGCGGTGCGGTCCATCCGCTCACCATTCACTCGCCTCCCGAGACCGATGTCGACGGGGCGGCTGCATCTAGCGACGAGAGCAGCCAGTCGGGCGAGGCAAGTCAGGCCGGCCGCTTCCCCTGGGGCGCAATGCACGGAGTGGGCGGCATCACCATCATGGGCTACCTCGACGCGATGCTGGAACGATGGGCCCCCGAATCCACTCTCTACAGCGGCGGCCGCCTCCTCTTCAAGGCCATCAGGAACTTTCGGCCCGGCGACACCAACACCTACCGCGGCGCCGTCACAGCCAAGCGAGAGCACGACGGCAAGGGCTTGGTGGACATCGAGATCAACGGTGCGAACCAGCTGGGCGAGCTGACCGGGGTCGCCGAGGCGACGCTGGTCTTCCGGGGAGTCGCACCCGGGACCTAGTCGCCCAGCCTCACGGCGCGGATACGGTTGTTGTAGTAGTCGGAGACCAGCAGCACGTCCTGGCTGTAGAGGCAGATGCCGTGGGGCTCGTTGAGCTTCGCCCTGGCGACCGCGCCACCGTCGCCCGCGTCGCCTGCCTCGTCGCTGCCTGCGACGGTCCTGAGGGTGCCGTCGCGCTCGATCCTGCGCACACGGTTGTTGAACGAGTCAGAGAAGTAGACCCGGCCGCTCCGGTCTACCTCAAGGCCCCAGGGCTGGTCGATCCTGGCCTCGAGGGCATGAGTGCCGTCGGGTGAGAACCCAGGCTCACCCGTGCCCGCCACGGTTGATATGGTCCCGCCTGCGTCCACCCTGCGCACGACATGAAAGGCCGCGTCGGTGAAGAATAGGCTGCCGTCCCGCGCTATCCTGATGGCCGACGGCGCGCCGATGCGGGCCTGTATGGCTGGGCCGCCGTCGCCCGACCAGCCCTGTATGCCTACGCCCGCCACGGTGGTGATCACTCCGGTCACGGCGTCGATGCGCCGTATGCGACCCACGGCGTCGCCCACGTAGATATCGTCGTCCGTGCCGTGGGTGACCGCCTGGACATGGTAGAGGCTGGCGCTCACGGCGGGGGCCCCGTCGCCCAGGTCGGCCTTGAATGCGGTGCCCGCGATGGTCCGCACGATGCCGTCCTCGTCGACCCTGCGCAGCCGCCCATGCCGCGAGTCGGCGATGACGACGCGGCCCCGCGAGTCCACCGACACGTCGTGGGGGCTGCCGAAGCTCGCCTCCAGCGCCGGGCCGTTGTCGCCGCCGTACGCGCGCGCCCCGTTGCCCGCCACTGTGCGGATCGTGCCGGTCAGGGGGTCGATGGCCCGGATGCGCTGGTTCCACGGGTCGGCGAAGTAGACGTGGCCGTCGGGCCCGACGCACATGCCGGCAGGGCCCCGCAGGAAGGCCTGCGCCGCCGGGCCCCCGTCGCCCACGCCTGTGCCGCCGAGGGCCGTGGTGACGATGCCCGTCGCGCCGTCGTACCTGCGGAGGCGGCCCGAGCAGTCGCTCCAGTGCACCGTGCCGTCCGGGTCGGCCCAGATGCCCGACTCGCAGGAGTTGCAGCGGGTCTCGGAGCCGTGCAGGCCCTCCTCGCCCCAGCCGGGCACGCCGGTGCCCACGATGGTCGATACGATGCCGGTCGCAGAGTCGACCTTGCGCACCCGGTAGCCGTACTTCTCGCCGACGTACATGTTGTCGTGGGCGTCGATGCACAGGGAGTCGGGCATCAGCAGGCTCGCCTCCACGGCCGGGCCGCCGTCACCCTGGGACGAGGGCCGGCCGTCGCCAAGCACTGTGGTCACGATGCCGGTCTTCATGTCTATCTTGCGTATGCGGTTGTTGGAGTTGTCGCACACGTACAGGTCGCCCTTCGAGTCGAAGGCGACGTGCTCAGGGTGGAAGAAGCCCGCGTCTCTGGCCGGGCCGCCATCTCCGTGGTAGCCGCCGAGGCTCAGGCCCGTCTCCCACGAGAAGGTCGTACCGGCGAGCCTGCCGGTGTAGGGACGACTCGATCCGTCCTCGGAGGCGTAGTGACGCGCCTCCTGCCCGGCGAAGACCTCGATCGTCCCTGTCTCGGCGTCGATCCTGCGGATGTTGTTGTCCCACTCGCCCGACAGGTAGATGTTGCCCCCATCGTCAATGGCGATGCCGCTCGTGGTGTCGATCTCGGCGTCGACTGCCGGGCCTCCGGTGCCGCCCCTGCCGACCCGGCCCGAACCGGCGATGCGGGTGATGACGCCGGTCTCGCGGTCTATGCGGTGGTAGCAGTTGTTCCAGAGGTCGGAGAAGTAGAGGTTGCCGTGCCTGTCCAGGGCCAGGTCGTGGGGGCCGTACACCCTGGCGTCGATCGCCGGACCGCCGTCGCCCTCGTCCCCCGGCACGCCGTCGCCCGCGAAGGTGTGGAGTATGCCGTCTCCGTCGATGCGCCAGAGGCGGTGGCCCTTGTAGTCGGCGACTACCAGGTCGCCGCCGGGCATCCGCACGACCCCCAACGTCCACCCGCTGGGTGCGTCCCGCGCGGGCACCCCCTCGCGATAGCCCACGCCCGCGATGGTGGTAATGCGCCCTCTGCCGAGGCGCTGGAGTTGCTGAATCAACGACATGATGGTTACTCGCCCAGAGAGTATCGCAGATCGCCCGTCTGGCGGAGAACTGCCCTTCGACAGGCTCAGGGCGAACGTTCTTCATGCCCAGCCCGACATTGGAGCCAAGACAGGCCCCAGTCAGAGTGGCCGCCTGTATGAAACACTCGGCTAGCTGAATTCCCTGGAGTCCTGCCACAGGCTGTCGAACTGGAACCCGAAGGAGCGGTCTGCGCCCGGCGCCCGGCGTTCCAGCTTGAAGGTGCACAGCTCGTGGCTGCGCCGGTTCCTGGCTATGGTGCACACGTAGATCGAGTCGTCGATGGCAAAGGTGATCTGCGACGGATAGTCGTCGTAGATCCTTAGTGAGAAGTCCAGCCCGGCCGTGGCGCTGAGGATCTCCCTGATGTTCTTGCGCACGTGGTCCCGCTGCTCGGCGAAGGTGATGCCGAGCTGGTGGGCGCGCCGGGCGATGTACGGGCTGGCCGGGTCCAGCGTGAGCAGCCTGACCCTGAGCTCGGGCGTTTTCCTGAGGGCCTCGTGCAGCGCCTCGAAGTGGTACCGCCTGATGGAGTCCACGTCCATCTGGAGTATGTCCACGGCGCGGGTTGCCGCCCGTATATCGGCGTTCATCTCGTCTACGGGGCGCTGTTCGTAGCAGGTCACCTGGTAGCTTGTAGGATTCGACATGTGACACCTCCCTCAGTATTGCCGGTGTTGGGGACGGGCATCATGGGCCGCCAAGCCACGGAGACTCGGGCACGAGGTCCCGGTAGGCGTCGAGCCCGGCGAAATTCGCCTTGTCGCCCAGCTCCTCCTCGATCCGAAGCAGCCGGTTGTACTTCGCGGTGCGCTCTCCCCTGGCGGGGGCCCCCGCCTTGATCTGGCCGGCCGCCGTGCCCACCGCGAGGTCCGCTATCGAGTCGTCCCCCGTCTCGCCCGATCTGTGGCTGATCACCGTGCCCCAGTCCTTCCCCTTCGCCATCCTCACCGCGTCCAGCGTCTCGGACACGGTGCCTATCTGGTTGAGCTTCACCAGCACGGAGTTCGCCGCCCCCGTCTCGATCCCCCGACGCAGCCGGTCTGTATTGGTGACGAACAGGTCGTCGCCGACGATCTGCAGGCTCGTGCCCAGCCGCTCGGTGAGGCTCTGCCAGTGGGGCCAGTCCTCTTCGCCCAGGCCGTCCTCGATGCTGATGATGGGGTACTTCTGAGTCCACTGCTCGTACTGGTCGAGAAGCTCCTCCGGGTCAAGTATCGTGCCCTCCCTGAGCAACGCGTATCGCCCGTCGTCCAGTACCAGCTCGCTGGCCGCCACGTCCATGGCAAGGAAGCAGTGTTCGCCGGGCACGTAACCCGCCTCCTCGATGGCCGTGAGGGCAAGCTCCACGGCCTCCTCGTTGGTGGTCAGGGGCGGCGCGAACCCGCCCTCGTCTCCAAGGCCTGTGGCTGCCCGCCTCCCGCGCAGTATGTCCCCGAGAGCGTGGTAGGTCTCTACACCGGCGCGGAGGGCGTCGCTGAAGCGGTCGAAACCCGCCGCCACCACCATAAACTCCTGGAAGTCCGTAGAGTCGTCGGCGTGGCGGCCGCCGTTGATGATGTTGAACATCGGAGCAGGCAGGGTGACCGGCCCATCCCCGGCGAGGTACTGGTACAAGGGCACTCCGCGGCTGGCCGCGGCGGCCCTTGCTGCCGCAAGGGATACGCCAAGCACTGCGTTCGCGCCCAGCACTCCCTTGTTCGGCGTGCCGTCGGCCTCTATGAGCGCCCGGTCGACTGCGGGCTGGTCGTCGGCGCTGAGGCCTGTGACCGCCGGGGCGATCCGGTTCGCGACATTGTCGACGGCGCCCGTGACACCGAGCCCGCGGAATCGTCCCGGGTCGCCGTCGCGCAGCTCCACAGCCTCGAACGCGCCCGAGCTTGCGCCCGATGGCACCGCGGCGCGACCGTGAGAGCCGTCGGCAAGCTCGACGTCCACCTCGACGGTCGGGTTGCCGCGGGAGTCGAGGATCTCCCTCGCGCGGATGTGGGCGATGCTGCTCACGTCGGCCCGGCCCCCTCTTCCCGCGCCTCGGCCGCCCGGATCGCCAGCTCGACCGCCTCTTCCGGGTCCGACGCGGGAACCATCGAGGTGTCCGGCTGGCCCTGGCGCTCGAGCTTCCACGTGCTCAGGGCCACCACGGGTATGTCATCGCCCAGCGCATGGCCGATCTCCGAGAGCGTCCCGTATGCCCCTCCGACGGCGATGACCGCGCGGCCGCTCTTCACGACGATGGCGTTCCGCGCGAACGACATGCCCGTGCAGATGGGGATGTCGACCCAGGGGTTGGCGTCGGACGGGTCGCTGCCGGGCAATATGCCCACCGTTGTCCCGCCTTCGGACTTGGCTCCCCGGCACGCAGCCTCCATCACACCGCCGAGCCCGCCGCACACGACCACCGCGCCGCGTTTCGCCAGACCCGCGCCGACCTGCTCGGCGAGCCGAGCTATCTCAGGAGAAGGCTGGTTCGCGCCTATCACGGATATGATCACTGCGTCCTCCCAACCGGTGTAATGGGGTGGATACATCATAGCAGGGCACATAGGGAGCCCGTCCCCCGCGAAAACGCAAAGAAGGCAGGCGCAACTCCAAGAATACGCCTGCCTTCCTATGGTCGTAACTGTTGGTCCCGCACTTCCGGCTCGTTGTGCCGGATATCCGCGCCCTCCGCTCGTGGGAGGTACTCGTTTCGCGGTTGCTCTTCAGTATCAGCGGGCCCGCGAGCTTCTCCGGGCCCCTACCAGCTCTTTCAACCCTGCCCTGCTAACACCTACTGCCAGAGCCGATAGGGGCGGTAGTGGGGAACTTCCACTGATGGTTCTTGACGACAATCTTCATTACCATCGCGCTACCTCCTACATGGGCCATCTGGCCGGTGATAGGGGGAGCCTCGTTGGTGCTCTCCCCTTCACCCGCACGCTAACAGAATCCTGAGGGCCCTGTCAATGCCGTCGCCCCCTTCGTACCTGCCCAGACTTGGTAAGCTGGATCGTGAGACTCTCTGGCTGTCATTGCTATGAGATTAGCGCCCTGCCACCATCATGTCGTCCCGAGCCTCCTGGCGAGGGACCTGGGGCGGGGTCGGCCTCGACCATGCCAAGAGACGACGGCACTTCATCACCGTGTGCGGCCTTCACGGAGGGACCGCTGGCTGGCACACGGTTGTAGCCGCCGCTGCCATCTCTTAGACTACGCCGACACAACCCTCAGGGAGTACAAATGGCCACATGCGCGTCCTCATAGTAGGCGGATCGGGCAGGGTTGCGACGTGGACCGCCCCCTACCTCAAGGAGCGGCACGAGCTCAGGGTCCTCGATGTCGTGCCGCCGAGGGCTGAGGGCGTCGAATACGTCGAGGGCTCCATCACCGACCCCGGCGCTCTCAGGGAGGCACTGGACGGGGTGGACACGTTCGTGAACATGGTGATGAGGAGCCCAACCTCGCCCGACAACAACACGGCGTCGGTCCAGGACGCGATCGACAACTACAACGTCAACGCCCTGGGCCTTCACCTGCTCCTCCAGACCGCCCACTCGATGGGCATCGCCTACGGGGTGCACACCAGCTCGTTCACCGTCCACAGGCGGGACCGAACGTGGTACCCGTCCGAGGAGGAGATGCCGCTGGACAACCCCGGCGTTTATGGGCTGACCAAGGGCTTCGGCGAGCGGATATGCAGGTACTTCTGCCGCGAGTTCGGCATGTCCATCGTGGCGCTCCGCATCACCGGCCCGCGCGACCGGCGCCAGTGGATCGAGGACCGCAAGATACCCAAGGACACGCAGGGCCGGCTGTGGGTCACGGACGAGGAGGACCTCGCCTCCGCATATCTGGCCGCAATCGAGGTCGCGAAGGGGCGGTCGAGTCGCTTCGATGCCGTGCTGATAGCGGGCGACGAGCTGGGCGAATACGCGAACCTCAACAAGGCGAAGCAGCTACTCGGATGGGAGCCCCGCAGCCACCTGAAGGCTTTTTCACATAACCCCGGAACCAGCCCCGGATAACGCGTCTGAACGGGAGCGTTGGAGCAGCCATGAAGATAGAACGGGTAGAGTCGATTCGCATAGGCACCAAGTACCTGGTGCGCATCCACACCGACTCCGGGCTGACCGGGCTTGGGCAGACGGCCTGCTGGGGCTACACGGAGGCCGTGGAGAGCATCGTGCGGAGGATGGCCGCGTACCTCGTGGGCCAGGACCCCCTCCGCATCGAGCACCACTGGCAGGCAAACAACCGCGCCATGCCCTTCCGGGGCGGAGCGCTCTCGGGTGCGATCAGCGCCGTGGACATCGCCCTTTGGGACATCAAGGGCAAGCACTACGGTGCGCCCGTGTGGGACCTGCTTGGCGGCAGGTGCAGGGACCGCATCCGCCTGCACCTGCTGATGGGGGACGGCGGCACCCCCGACTCGGTCGCGGCAGCGGCGCGGGCGTCAGCGGAGGAAGGATTCACCGCCATCAAGTTCGACCCGCTGCCCGACGGCTTCCAGGACATGACCCTTGCCCGGCAGATATCGACCGCGCGCGACCTGGTCGCCGCGGCCAGGGAGGCCGTCCGCGACGACGTGGACATCATCGTGGAGATACACCGCAAGCTCACGCCGATGAACGCCATCGCGCTAGCGGAGGCGCTCGCCGGCTTCCGGCTACTCTTCTACGAGGACCCCGTCCAGATAGACAGCATGATGTCCCAGGGAGAGATCGCCAAACGCATCTCTATCCCCGTGGCGAACGGCGAGCGGATACACTCGATCTATGAGTTCAGGGAGCTGCTGACCCACGGCGGGCCCCAGTACGTCAGGCCTGACGTCGGATTGGCTGGCGGCCTGACCCATTGCAAGAAGATCGCCGCCATCGCCGAGTCCTTCCACTGCGCCGTGGTGACCCACAACTTCCTGGGCCCTGTGCTCACGGCGGCCTCGGTGCACCTGGACGCGAGCATCCCCAACTTCGTCACCCAGGAGTACTCCAAGAACGACGAGTCGCCGGAGAACGCGGTCTACAGGACGGCCCTCAAGCGCGAGGGCGGCTACATACCCGTCCCGGAGGCCCCCGGCCTGGGGGTCGAGCTGGACGAAGAGCTCCTTGCCCAGGCTAAGAGCGAGACCATCGACCTCTCGGAGGGCCCGCTGCTAAGGGACGACGGCTCGGTCGCCTACAGCGTCTAGGAAACAGCGTCCTGCCACCCCGCCATGTCGTCCCGAGCGCCAGCTAGGGACCTGGGGAGGGGTCGCCTCGACCATGCTAGGGGACGACGCCTTAGGCAGAGGTCCCTTGGCGTTGCAACGAGGGACTGGTTGGCCTTCGCAGGGGAGGCCCCGGCCCGCTACGGGACGTCGACGCGGACCTTGGTGCTGTCGACGACGATGGGCTCCCCGACGGTCGGTGCGACCGTCGTGACGAGACGCCACTTGAGCGTGCCGCCTGAGGCGTGGGGTGGGCGCTCGTCTCCGATGTCCAGCGTGATCTCGTACCGGGTGGGCGTCCCCGGCGTCAGACGGATGCCGCCGGCCAACCTGACGCTGCTGTGGACGAAGGTGTCAGTATAGACTTGGACGTGTCGCTTCGGAGCGGCGGGCCCGGGCATGGGCTTACCCCTGCCAAGCATCCCGCCCGTCTTGCCCAGCGGCTCCATCTTCACGTAGGTGTCGGCCCACTGCTCCTCACACTCCAGGTCTACACGGGCCTCCTCGACTTCGATATCGCGGCGCGCCTGGAGCTCGATCGATAGCTTCATCGAGCCTCCGAGCTCATACGCGCGGTCCTCGAGCTCCACCCGGGCGGACACGGGGCCCGGGTTGATGATGTTCAGGAGCGACCTGAGCACGGCTGCTACTCCTCCGCGACGACTGGATTGCGCAGGACGCCCACGCCCTCGACCTCGATCTCCACCTCGTCGCCCCGGACGATGGGGCCGACGCCGGCGGGTGTGCCGGACATGATCACGTCGCCCGGGTTGAGCACGAGGGCTTGGCTGATGTACGAGACCAGCTCGGCCACGCCGAATAGCAGGTCGGAGGTGTTTGCGTTCTGCTTCTCGACCCCGTTGACGCGGGCCATCACTGCCAGGTCGGTCGGGTCCAGCCCGGTCGCCACCACCGGGCCCAGTGGGTTGAACGTGTCGAACCCCTTACCGACCAGCAGCGCCCCCATGGCCATCTCGGCCCGCTGGATGACGCGCTCGCTCACGTCGTTGCCGCACGTATAGCCCAGCACGTAGTCCAGCGCGTCACCCTCGCTGACCCGCCGGGCCTGCTTGCCGATCACTACGGCGAGCTCGGCCTCGTACTCCACCTGCTGTCCCTCCGTCGGGTAGACGATAGGGTCGCCCGGTCCGATGACGGCGGCCAGCGGCTTCATGAACAGCATCGGGAAGGACGGCTGGGTGAGGTTCATCTCCTCGATGTGGGAGACGTAGTTGAGCCCCACGCCGATCACCTTCGTCGGCTCAATGGGCGGCAGCAGGTCGAGCCCGTCGACATCGCCCACCGCCGCGCCAACGCCGTGTTCCCCGAAGGGCGAGCCCTCCAGCGCCCGCACCTCGCCGCCGTCCCCCAACACGCCGAAGCTCGGCCCGCTCCCTGCGTCATACCTGAGTATCTTCATATCGCTCTCTCCATTCAGGACTTGTGCATAGGTGGGTCTACTATGGAGATGGCCCAGCTCACCTGACATGTCGTCCCGAGTCCCGAGGGACCTGGGGTGGGGTCGGTGTCGACCCTGTCACGAGAAGTCGCCACTTTCGTCTCCTTATGTGTCCTGCGCCAAGCCACAGCGACTCTGGAACGAGTCAAACCTGTCCACGATGCCTGCGTCCTCTGCGGACCCATCATGGACGACCAGCCTAACGCCCGCCTCTACGGAGTCGCCCGGGTCCAACTCCCACGATGAATCTATGATCGGGTTCACGGTTATCGTACCGTAGTCCGCCACGCCCCAGGGACTGCCCGCAGTGGATGCGTGCGGGAACACGGCTACGCCCGCCGTGCGCCCGTCGTACGAGGGCCCGCAGGCGTCGACCCACGCCGAGCGCTCGCCTGAGATCGCGTCTCCGCCGCTGCGTCCCTCGGAGTCGACGACGCTGCCGCCGTCGACCACGCGCAGCCCGTCCGCCAGCCTGACTGTGAAGAAGGCGTGGCGCGTCGGCCCTATGCGCAGCGCCCACTGGGTTGGGCTGATACGCGTGCGGATGTCGATGACGTTCGCGTCAGGCTCAGGCCGTACGTCGATGGTGCGCGTCTCCGCCGCGACGGTGCGCCTGTCGGGCGCGCCCCACTCCTCCGGGCCCTGCCAGTCGAGCTCCTGCGTCAGCCTGAGATGGTCGGGCGCGATCTCCGAGCCCTCCACCGAGCGGCTGACGATGCGCCCAGGCGCGCGCCCCTGGAACGTGTAGTTGACGTAGAAGCTGTAGTTCGCCTCCTCGACCTTGTCGGACGAGTAGGGGAGGTAGCAGTTGAAGTGGTCGGCGCCGATGGTGACCGACTGGTGATGCGGGTGGTCGATGGGCGACTCTGACGTCACCAGTACTCCAGACGGGGTGAAGACCGGGTAGATGTAATTGCGGAAGTCGCCCTGGCTCAGCCCCAGTACCTGGCGGCCGCGCCACCCGACCTTGACCCGCCTCGCGCGGGCGGCCGCGCCGCGCGGCAGCTCGATACGGTCGTCTTCGATGGTGAAGTTTCGCACGCGGTCTTCAGACGTCCCCGAAGTTGGCGATGCTGGGCGGCAGTTCGCCGTCGGGCAGGTAGAACTCCTTGGTCACGTCGACGGCCACGGCCTTTCCAGTCCTCATCGACTCGACGGCCTTCTCGAATATCAGCGTGGGGATACACGCCTCCCACGCGTCCATCGGGCTGGCACCGCCCTGGGAGGCCAAGTCGGCGAACATCTCCATCTCCTCGTCGAAGCCGTTGTGGTAGCGGTTCTCCTCGATGCCCGGCTCGTCGGTGCCGTCGAACACCAGGTTCCCGAAGCGCAGGGTGGCCGCGCTCGTCTCGCCGGCGTGTACCTCCGCGTAGTGCTTGGGCAGGATGCCGCCGCTTCCCAGATCGCTGAATATCGACGTGCCGATCCCGCCGTTCGCGAACCGCACGTTGATGGTGCTCGTACTGGTGGCTTGGCCGTCCATCCCGACCGCGCTCACCTCCACCGGCTGCGAGCGCATCACGTGCCACGTCCAGTGGAGGTTGTAGCCCGCGGTGTCGAGCAGCCCGCCCTTGCCGTATGGGTCGGGGCTCGTATACGGCCCCGGCGGGATCCGGCAGGTGAACAGCACAAAGCGCGGCTCGCGGATGACCTCGCGCAGCCGCTTCGTCACCGGCGAGTGCTTGAACCACCACCCGCTCATCAGCGGTATGCCGGTCCGGTGCACGGCCTCCTGTATGCGGCGAGCCTCGTCCATAGTCATCGCAAGCGGCTTCTCGCAGAAGACCTGCTTGCCGGCTTCGAGGGCCTGGACCGACAGGTCGGCATGCGTGTCGTGCGTGGAGCAGATCATCACGGCGTCAATCCCGTCGTCGGACAGGACCCTGTCAAGGTCGGTCGTGAAGTAGTCGGCCTCGGCCTGTTCGGCGCGCTCCCTGGCGGCGTCCTCCACCACGTCCATAGTCGCCGCGAGACGCAGCTGCGGCGTCGCGAGGATATTCGGCAGGTGGTGGCGGGTGATGCCGCCGCAGCCTATCAGCCCTACCCTGAGCTGGCGCTCCATGGCCTACTCCTCCCCTTCCACCTGGGCGATCAGGCTCTTGATGTTCGCGTAGTTGATGCGCATCGCCTCTACCGAAGAGTCGCTGGCGGGCCTGAAGTGGGTCGCGATGGACAGCACCGCGTCGACCCTGTTGTCCCGCAGGTTCCGCAGCACCGTGGGGAAGTCGACGTCGCCCGTGCCGACAGGCTTGTAGTCGAAGTCGAGGCTGAGACCGTCGTTCACGTGCAGGTCCTTGATATGGAGGCTGTGCAGGTACGGCCTGACGTTCGCGAAGCCGGCGTATGCCGCGTCGCTCTCGCCGCAGTTCATCGTGTCCGCCGGGCCCCACATCACCCGTATCCGAGGCGAGCCAATCCGCTCGGCGATCCGGCGGAAGTTGCCGGACGTGTTCGTGTAGTTCCACGGCATCATCGAGAGCACCACGTCGACTCCGTGTTTCTCGGCCGCCTCCACGACGGGTGCGAATGCCGCCTCCAGCTTGTCCATGTCCACTTCTGAAATCACGCCGCCCCGCGTCATCCACCTCATGGGCCATGTCGGCTTCTCCGCCGTGTACTCGCCCGGCCACGCGAAGGTGTAGGACAGCACCGAGCCGACGCCCAGCCGCGCCGCTATCTCCATCGACCTGACGAGCTCGCGCAGGTCGCTGGCGTACTCTTCGTTGCTGCCGGGCGAGCCGGCGTCGATGTCGGTAAGGTGGACCTGCTTGAAGGGGTTCGTGGCGCTGATGAGGAACAGCTTCAGGCCGTGCTCCGCCACCTTCTCGACCACGCGGTCGATCTCGGCGTCGCTCATGTCGGCGACCTCGGGCTGGCCGGGCACGCGCGAGAACCACACGTATTCCGCCCCGATGTCCCTCGCCGTCGCCAGCGACTCGTCGAAGGGCAGCCTCAGCTCGTTCAGAAACATTCCCAGCTTGAACCGGTAGCTATTCGTCACTGTGCCCGCTCCATGCGTCGTGGTGGTCGTAGTCTACCACCTTGCCTGGCCCAGCGCCGAACCCTTCCCCCTGTTGTATTGCCCGCCTCCCGGGCCAGCGTATCAGGGTGTCGGTCTTGGCGGAATCCACCTATCGGTTGTCGGGTCATAGAGCTCCGAAGAAGCTAGGCTGCCCCTCTCCTCGTCAGACCCGCCGATGGCGATCACGCGGCCATCCGGAAGTACCCCGGCCTCGCTGATCCCCCTCCGCTCGACCATTGCCCCCGTCGATGCCCAGGTGTCGGCAGCGGGATCGTAGACCTCTGCGGCGTGGTCGAGCTCTCCGGGCGGGAACCAGGAACCTGAGACGAGCACCCGGCCGTCCTGGAGCAGCGCCGCCCAGTGCCAGAAGCGAGCCCGGCCCATCGGCGCCGCCCTTGACCACGTTTCCGACCCCGGATCATACACCTCGGCCGAGGCCACGGGTTCTTTGCCGTCGACGCCCCCCGCTGCCAGGACCCTGCCGTCCGGAAGCCGGGTTAGCGAGGCGAGTCCCCGCTTCGTGCTCATGCTTGCCGTCTCCGTCCACTGCCCGGTCCGGGGATCGTATAACTCGGCCGACTCGATTGCGCCCTTGTCCCGGTAGAGTATCCCTCCCGCAACCAGCACCCTCCCGTCCGGCAATACCGTACCCATGGGCAGGCCGCGGGGAGTGTTCATCTCCCCGGTGGGGGTCCAGACGTCCGTGGACGGGTCGTAGATCTCCGCCGATGTCACGGCCGGGTCCGTCCTGAAGTCCCGCGACCACCCACCGGCCGCCAGCACCCTGCCGTCCTGCAGCCGGACGGCTATGTGACCATAGCGGGGCTCCGACATGTTGGCGGCCACCGCCCAACGCCCGGTCGCCGGATCGTAGACCTCGCTGGACCCCCGCTCGCTCAGACCCGAACCGACCGCCAGGCCTCCCGCCACGAGTACCCGGCCGTCTTCCAGCAGCGTTGCCGTGTGCTTCCCGCGCTCCCGTCCCATGTCAGGGAGGGATGTCCAGTACCCGGAGCGCGGGTCATATACGTCCGCGGATCTCAGGCTGACAGGCTGGTCGAGCCTCTCACCGCCCGTGACGAGCACCCGGCCGTCCATGAGCGCTGTGGCCGTGAACAGGCCGCCCCGCCCCTCTCCCATACCGGTCACGCTCGGGGCCTCGATCGACGTTGCCTCGCCGGGTTCCGAGAGCCTGATCGTAGCTGAGCCGTCCACGCTGTCGACCCCCAGCCCGCCTAGAATCGAGTGCCCTTCGGGCCCGGTATGGTCGGGCCCCTCGACCGACGCCTGCAGCAGCCGCTGTTCCCTCCGGCCCACCCACAGCTCGACAGCGATCTCGCCGCTCTTCTCGGTAAGAAGGCCGGGCGCGATCGTGCCCTTCAGGTGGTGCGTAGGGGTGCCATCCAAGTCGCCTTCACCGACGAGCTCGAAGTCGCCACCCTCTGAGAGGAGCGACCCGATGATGCGGGCCGGGTCGAGGAAGTACGGCGTGTAGAACCCCACGCGGGTCCAGCCATCCCCAGGCAACATCCTGGCGAACATGGCGTCCCCGACCCTAAGAATGTCCGTCTCCTCAATGAGGAAGCCGCCTATCGTCCCCCGGGACCTGTCCGGCGTCTGGAGCACACCTGTGTACTCGATCTGCGCTTCCGCCGACGCTATCTGAATGCGCAAGTCCATGTCGAAGCTGACTGGGCCCGCCTGCTCGAGGTGTGCTTCGGCCGCTCTCAGCAGCTGCGACGCTCCCTCGTCCGCCTGTCCTCCCGCCATTGGTTCGGATGGAGCGGGTGGAGCGGCGGTGGGCTTGGCGCCCCCGGTCTCGACCTGGGTGCACGCTACCTGCAAGAGCAACACTGCCCCCACGGCTAGCCCGCCCAGAACAGCCGCCAGCGTCCGGTTCTCCGCGTTGAGCCGCTTTTCCTTGTCGTCACCCACCGGCGCCCCCTTTTTGGTCGAGATTACACGTAATGGTACAATTATGTTACGCGCCCGTCAACCCGTGCAGCCGCACAGAAATCACTTCCCTTTGACGGATGAAGGTACAACGGCCCGGGGGAAGCTGGATTGAGCCCAGCGATACGCTCCAACACTTACCGAATTACGACGCACCCACGGGGGCTGATCTGGGAAATGTAGGTAGAATACCCCTATGCCGACCCTGTACGTCGTCGCAACACCCATCGGCAACCTCGAGGATATCACCCTGAGGGCGCTGCGCATCCTGTCAGAGGTGGGGCTGATAGCCGCCGAGGACACGCGGGTCACGCGCCGGCTCCTCTCCCGGCACGAGATCCACACCCCCCTCACCAGCTATAACGAGCACAACAGCCCCGCAAAGCTGCCTGTCATCCTGGCACGGCTCGCTGACGACGACGTGGCCCTGGTCACTGACGCCGGCTCGCCGGGCATCAACGACCCGGGCGCGTGGCTCGTCGAGGCCGCCGCCGAGGCCGGGCATACGGTAGCGTCGGTACCCGGCCCATCGGCGCCGACTGCGGCGCTCTCGGTGTCCGGGCTCTACGGCGACAGCTTCGTGTACTTGGGATTCCTGCCAAGGAAGCGCGCCGACCGTGTGAAGCTGCTCGCGTCCGTCGCCCCACAGGATCGGACCCTGGTGGTCCTCGAGACTCCGCGCAGGCTGAGGGACGCGCTGCAGGACATCGCCGAAACACTCGGCGACCGCCGCATCGCCGTCTGCCGCGAGCTCACCAAGGTGCACGAGGAGGTCTTCCGCGGCACGGTATCCCAGGCCATGGACCACTTCCACGAGCCTAGGGGCGAGTTCACCCTGGTTATACAGGGCGGGTCCGGGGAGCTGGTCGACGCAGCCGACGCAGAGCAGACGGCCAGGAGCATGCTGGGCGAGCTCCGCTCCGGGGGTGCCCACGCCAAAGACGCGGTATCCCAGGTGGTCGAGGCGACCGGCATCCCCAGGCGCAGGGTCTACCGCATGTGGCTGGACACGGGTGGTGACCAGCCCTGATACAACGGTGCATCACGCCCGGCCAAAGCTGGGTGTGATACCATTTCATATGTTCCCCAGTATCACCTAGCAGAGCCAATGCCAGACCGAATCCTCGTCGCCGTTGCGTGGCCATACGCCAACGGCTCCATACACTTGGGCCAGATCGCGGGCGCAATGGTGCCCGCGGACATCTTCGCCCGCTACCACCGGATGCGCGGAAACGACGTGCTCATGGTGTCAGGCAGCGACTCCCACGGTACGCCCGTCACGCTGGCGGCCGAAAGCCGCGGAGTCTCCGTCGAAGAGGTCTTCGGACACTACCACGCCGAGTTCCTGGACAACTGGGAGCGGCTGGGGATCAAGTACGACCTTTTCACCTCGACCCATACGGACAATCACACCGCAGTCGCCCAGGACATGTTCCTGAAGCTCAAGGACAACGGCTACATCTACCTCGACACGATGATGCAGCCGTACTGCGACCAGCACGGCCGGTTCCTCGCCGACCGTTACGTCGAGGGCACCTGTCCCCACTGCGACTTCGAGCAGGCGAGGGGTGACCAGTGCGACAACTGCGGCCGGACCCTCGACCCCAAGGACCTGATAGGGATGGCCTGCAAGCTCTGCGGCAGCGAGCCGGAGATCAGGGAGACCGAGCACTTCTTCCTCAGGCTCAGCGCCTTCGAGGAGCAGCTCCTGGAGTGGATTCGGCCCCAGGACGACTGGCGACCCAACGTCCGCAACTTCTCCATCGGCTACCTGGAGGGCGGCCTGCACGACCGGGCCATCACGCGCGACATAGACTGGGGCATCCCGATCCCCCTCGACGGCTACGACGGCAAGCGGATATACGTCTGGTTCGAGGCCGTCATAGGCTACCTGTCCGCGTCCATCGAGTGGGCCAATAGCAGGGGCGAGCCGGAGCGGTGGCGCGACTTCTGGCAGGACGACTGCCGGTCCTACTACTTCATGGGCAAGGACAACATCCCCTTTCACACGATCATCTGGCCGTCGATGCTGATGGGCTACGGCGGCCTGAACCTGCCCTACGACGTTCCCGCCAACGAGTTTCTGAACCTGGAGGGCTTCCAGTTTTCCACCAGCAGGAACTGGGCCGTCTGGCTCCCCGAGTACCTGGACAGGTACGAGCCCGACCCGCTGCGCTACGTGATCGCGGTCACGATGCCCGAGACGAGCGACTCGGACTTCTCCTGGCGCGAGTACGTGCGCCGCAACAACGACGAGCTCGTCGCAACCTACGGCAACCTTGTGCACCGCGTCATGACCATGACCTACCGGAACTTCGACGGCAAGGTGCCCCCTCACGGTGACATCGACGATGCCTCCCAGGCCCTGCTGGACGAGGCCCGGCAGTCGCTCGTGGACGCCGGCGAGCACCTCGAGGCCTGCCGCTTCCGGGCCGCTCTCGAGTCCTCGATGAGCGTCGCACGGTCGGCCAACGCCTACCTGGACCAGAAGAGCCCGTGGAGCCTGATGCGCACCGACAAGGCCGCCGCGGGCTCTGCCCTCTGGACGTGCCTGGTCGTAATCGACTGCCTGAAGACCGCCCTCTGCCCGTTCCTGCCATTCAGCTCGAACAAGCTCCATGCCATGCTCGGCTTCGACGGCGACGCCGAGCAGCTGGACTGGTCGTGGTCGCCCGAAGACCTCCCGGTCGGACAGGCCCTCGGGACGCCCGAGCCCCTGTTCGCCAAGCTGGACGAGGCGATCAGCGAGCAGGAGAGCGAGAGGATCGGAGCTTAGTTGGCGATCACTCCAGGTGTTGCTACCACGACCGACCCGGCCAGGCAGGACTCGGCAGCCGACCTCAACGCCGCCCTGCAGCGCGTCTACTCGCCGGTGCAGGAAGACCTCGACGAGGTGAGCAATACGCTGCGCTCTCTCGCGCAGGGCCATCCTTCCTTCATCATGGAAATGCTGGAGCACGTGCTGGCCACTACGGGCAAGCGCGTCAGGCCGGCGGTCACCCTCCTCTCATCGAGGTTCCATCCCAACGACGGCAGCAAGGCCAGGTTGATGGCCACCGGCGTGGAGATGCTCCACATTGCCACCCTTGTCCACGACGACACGATCGACAACTCGGACTTCCGGCGCGGACGGGCCACTATCAGCGGCAAGTGGGGGAAGAGCGCCGCGGTGCTGGTCGGCGATTTCATGTTCGCTACCTCCGCGACGTACGTCTGCGACACGGGGAGCATCCCCACTATGCGCCGCTTCGCGGAGACCATCGTGGAGCTGTCCAGCGGCGAGCTGGTGCAGATGGCCAAGGCCTACGATGCCTCGGTGACTCGCGAGGAGTACTTCGGGCGCATATACATGAAGACAGCGACCCTGTTCACGACCGCCAGCCAGTCCGGCGCAATGGTCAGCGGTGCAGGGGAGGGCACGGTCAGCGCCCTTCGCGACTATGGGTACAATCTCGGAATGGCCTTCCAGATCGTCGACGACATCCTGGACTTCCAGGGGGCGAGCGAAGAGACCGGTAAGCCCGTCGGGAGCGACCTGGCCCACGGGGTGATGACCCTGCCCACCATAATCGCACTGGAGCGAAGAAGCGACGGGAACCCCGTTGCCAAGTACTGCCTGCGGTCCGACGACGGCGAGCGACTCGAGCAGGCCGTAAACTTCATACGTCAGCCCGACATAATCGAGGAGGCCTACGGCGTGGCTGACGACTTCAGCCGGAAGGCCCTCCAGGCCCTCGATCCCCTCCCGCCCACTAAGGCGCGGGACTCACTCGCCGAACTGGTCCCCCTCATAGCCAGGCGCAGGATCTGACCGTCATCGTATAGCCGTCATTCCGGCGGAAGCCGGAATCCAGGGGGGTGGGGTTCCTTGGTTGCCGGCGATGGCGTCTCGTACGTCAGCCTGCTCAGGCGATACCCCGAGTCCCCAATCCGCCCGCTACGCCAGGGCGAATATGAGCACGCTCGCGCCTATGTAGGCTGCCACGAGGCCTGCGCCCTCCAGCGTCCACACACCACCCAGCTTTGCCCTCGGCCGCGTCAGCACGCCGACGATCACGACCGCTGTCATCAGGATGGCGATCAGCCCAGTCAGGATGTGCACCTCGGACACGTTGCTCCATACGACGCCCTGTGAGTAGACGAGGTCGTCCACGAACAGCACGAAACCCATGTTGAACAGGTTGCTGCCCAGCACGTTCGTAATGGCCAGGTCGGGCGCGTTGAGCCTGAGCGCGGCGAACGACGTGGCTATCTCCGGCAGGGACGTGCTTATGGCCAGGAACTGAGTTCCCATGAAGCTCGCCTCCCATCCCATCGCGTGCGCCACCTCGTCGCCTGTCATCGCCAGCCACACGGCCGCGGCCACGACCACCGCAGCCGAGGCGAAATAGATCGCGAACGCCCTGGGCAGGCTCTGGTCGGCATAGTTGGCATGGCCCTCAGCCTCTGCGGCCTCGGCCTGCCCGGATGGATCGCCCCCCTGCGAGTGCCGGTACACCAGCAGCATCGCCGCAAGGAAGGCCACCATCATCACGATCGACACGGGGCTGATGTACCAGGTCGACATCGCGTCCGTCGCGTTGTGGATGTAGATGGTCCCGATGGCCAGGGCTATGAGCCCGGCGCCTAGGGCCGCCACCACTATCGACGTGAACCTGACGGCAGTGAGCACCGGCCCGTTGCGCCAGTAGAGATCGGCCAGGCCGATGATCATCAGGTTGAACAGGTTGCTGCCGAAGGCGTCCCCCGCGGCAAGGTCCGGCGCGTCCACGAGCACGATGGCGCTGATGCCGGTGCCCATCTCCGGCAGCGATGTGGCCGTGGCCAGCATCACCACGCCGACGAAAGAGCGCCCAAGCCCCGTCTTCTCCGCCACCGTGTCGGCGGAGCGGGCCAGGAACTGAGACGCGATCAGTATTACCGCCGCAGTCGCCCCAAGCTGCAGCCAGAGCAGAGCCAGGTCCATCGCCTTACCTGTAGGTCAAAGAGTTAGGCGGGTGCCTCACTTGGACGCGCGCCGCCCTGACAACGGCGGCCATTATACATGCCCCGCCCTGTCGTCCCGAAGCTCAGCGAGGGACCTGGGGTGGGGTCGGCCCCTGCCTGCCATGTCTCAGGTTTAGCCCTTGCGCGCTATCGCCTCGCCGAAGGCAATGGCGCCGACGGCCCCGGGGTGACTCTTCCACTCGTCGAGGCCCTGCTCCCACTCGTCGAACTGCTCCTGCGTGGCCAGGCCGAACTTCGTCGCTGCCCCTATGACCTCCGGCTTGTAGAACCAGTCCATGATGAAGGCGTGGAAGAAGAGCACGTCCTCGGTTGTGCCGAAGAAATCGAAGGAACCGGTCGCCCTTATGTCGGAGAACCCGGCTTCCAGGAGGGCGTTCCTCAGCTCCCTGCCCATGTTGGGGTGGCCGCCGTTGGCCGAGACCAGGTTCGCGAACGTGTCCCACGCGGGCAGCGTCTCCTCCGCCCCAGGCTCCAGGAACGAAGAAGCGACGATAGTCTCGCGGGCTGAGATGATGCCGCCGGGCTTCAGGACCCGTTTCACCTCCGCCAGCGCGCCCTGGGTATCCGCCACGTGCATCAGCACGGCGTGGCAGTGGGCCACGTCGAAGTAGCCGTCGTCGAAGGGGAGAGCGGTCACGTCGCCAACGTGGAAAGTCGCGTTGTCATGTCCTCCCCCCTTAGCTGCGGCCGAGGCAAGCTCGATCTGCGACTCCTCCATGTCAATGCCGTGAAGCTCCCCCGGATCCACAGCACCGGCCAGACCCATGGAGATCGTGCCAGGACCGCATCCGAAATCGAGGACCCGCTGGCCCGCCTCGAGGTGCGGCAGCAGGTGCGCGGCGTGGGTCTGCGCGCTGCGCCTGTCGAGCAGCTGCCTGAACTCGTCGCTGTAACCCATCGTGTAGCTGGATTCTGTCAACGTTGCTCCTCCCCTTCAGTCTTGCCTCCTCTCCCTCGACGGGAGAGGATTGAGGTGAGGGTGAAGGTGTTGGCACGAACGATCCCCCCTCATCCTAACCTTCTCCCGCCAGGGGAGAAGGAATTTGGAAGCACACTCTTACATTAGCCATAGTATCCAGCGAAGTCCTATCGCGGGCCGTCGACGTGCACCGTGACGATGTCCACGCCGTGATACTTCTGGTGCTGGACCGACGACGCGTAGTGGCGCAGCAGGCGGAACGATATCTCGCGGCCGTCCTGGATCTCCGGGGTCTCACCCATGTAGGCCAGTCTGTCCTCGATGTTCTCGCCCTCGGTTGCCGACAGGAACTCCAGCTCCGCTCCGCCGCCCTCCGTTCGTGCGGTCACGACCAGCCGCCGGGGTCCCTCCTCCAGGGTCCCGTCGTCGTCCCCCGACAACATGCTTGACAGCGTCTCCTCCCCTACCAGGACCAGTCGCTCGGTGGATGCTTCGTTCCACCCCGCCTTCGTGGCAAGCCCGCGGAGGAACTCCTCCAGCGCCGGCAGTGCGGCAACGTCCAGGGCGGCCTCCATGCGCCTGCGCCGAGCGCTCGTAAGCTCTATGAACGCCATGAGAACGATTGCGATGATTGCGCCCGAGGTCATTCCGTTGCCGAGCAGTACCGCAAGGAAACCGTCTCCCAGCAGTTCAGGGAAGACCCACTGGTTTTGGAACGCCGTGCCAATCCAGAAGGAGACACCCACGACAGTCGCCTTGCGGTGGTCGACGCCGTCCTGGATGATGATCTTCATGCCCTGCACGAAGAGCAGTCCCAGCAGGACTATCAGGTAGGCTGCGGCCACCGGCGACGGGATGGCGATCACTAGGGCTGTGATCTTGGGAAGGAACGCCAGCGCCACGAACGTCACTCCGATGACGACGCCCACCCTCCGCGCGGCTACTCCCGTGACCTCGGCCATCGAAATGCTGGAAGAGTAGGTAGTGTTGGGCACCGTGCCTAGGATGCCTGAGAGGAGGTTGCCAACGCCGTCGGCATTTAGGGCGCCCTGTACGACTCGGAAGTCCGTGGCCCGCGGCGTACGCCGGGAGACGCGCTGGATCGCCACCCCGTCGCCGATCGTCTCTATGGCGCCCACCAGTGTGACCACCGCGAACGCCGGAAGCAGCGCCCAGAACGCCGGCCCAGGCGACACGTCGAAGCCCGGCCAGGACCCGAGGGGCACGTCCACCCATCGAGCGTCCAGGATCTGCTGGACGTAGTACAGGCCGAAGGGCGCGGCCACTGCGCAGCCCACTACGATGCCGATGACCGGCGACCATAGCCGCCACGTCGGGGGCGCGCGCAGCACCAGGGCGACGACTGTGACGATCGTCGCCACGGCCGCCGCTGGGGCCGCAGCCTCTGATATGTCCTCACCCACGTCGCCCATGGTCTGGAAGACCAGCGGCATGACGGTGGCCGCGATCAGCATTATCACCGTACCGGTGACGACGGGGGTGAATATTCGCCTCAGCACCGACAGCCGCGCCGCCAGTGCAAACTGGAACAGCGATGAGAGGACGACGAGGCTCGCCATCGTGGATGGGCCCCCCTCGATGAGGGCCGCTACGCAGACGGCGATGAACGCGCCCGAGGTGCCCATCATCAGCACGTGGCCCGACCCGAAGCGGCCGACGCGGACGGCCTGGAGGATGGTAGTCGCCCCGCTGACCAGCAGCGCCGCGAAAACGGCCCACGACACATAGCTGTCGGGCTGGTCTGCAATCCGGGACACGATCACTACGGTCAGGACAATCGGCGCCACAATCACGGTGGCCGCCTGGAGGCCGGAGCCGATCGTCACCACGCGTGGCGGGTTCTCATCCGGCTCGTACCTGACGTTCTCGTTCACATACGCGGAAGCCATCTGGCGCACCTCGACTGTGTGTCCGGCACATGCTATCACCGGGGATGTGATAGTGGGTATCAATAGCCGGCCGGAAACACCCCTTCACCAACCAGGGCTGGTGAGGGCAAGGCTAGGTCCGAGGCGACCAGTTCAGGGCCTTGTGCAGATTCGAAAGGTACTCTGCGAACGCGCTGAGTCCAGAGGGCGTCGCCTGCACCCACGTGCGGGGCTTGGAGCCGTCGACGTCCTTCGTGATTGTCAGGTGCCCGGCTTCCTCCAGCTTCCGCAGGTGTGTCGTCAGGTTCCCACCGGTCAGGTCGAGCGTATCCTGGATGAACCCGTAAGCCAGCCGGTCCCCGTCGGGCACGGAGACCAGCATAGTCATGATTCGCAGCCGAGTGGACTGGTGGATCGTCTCGTCGAGGACGACCTTCCCGTCGGTCACAGGACGCCGCTCCTACGTATCCACGCCCATCCAAGCGCGGCGACCACGAGCATTGAGACTCCAGACACGGCCAGGGCGGCATCCCCCGCGAGATAGCTGGGGACGAAGAACGCCGCCGCAAGGCCCAGGCCTACAGATGCAATCGCCAGGCGGTGCATTATGCCGAACAGGACATGGCCCAGCGCCACAATCCCTATGGCGACGTGGCCTATCTCGTTCCCGGCTCCCTCGGTCCACATGCCCGCGGCTGCTGGGATCAGGAACGCCGCCGCAGCGACGGCGAGCCAGAATAAGAACACGCGGATGCCGGCGCTCCGGATGGCGTCTCCGGATGCGCCTGCGCTCCCCGCCCGGGTCCCGATGATGGCACTTCCCACCATGCCGGCCGTTACCAGGATGCCCCAGAGCGGTGCGGCGAACCACGGGTTGCCGGCTGCAAAGTCTGGCGCCAGGGTTTCGGCGGCGTACATCGAGATGAGTCCCACCGAGGCTATGATTCCCCATAGGAGGAGTATCGTCGCCGTGCCTGCAATGTACATGGAGCTTCGCGCCTCTTCCATGGTGGTGTGAATGGCCTGCAAGCTCTCTTGCGCCGTCAGCGCCGCCGTGTTGTCAGCTCTCTGCATCGTGTCCCTCCTTGTCCTAAGTGATCGCAATGCAAGTTTGTGTCGCAAACCACTATACACGACTTTACTTGCGAGGCAGACCTTCTTGGCTGGGCTATACTCCGGCCGTTCATCAATAGCCAAATCGCTGAGGGACGCTGGATCGGAGGCGCCGGGTGCTTCGAGGCGGACGATGCGGTGCACATGTCCTTACTCACTAGGCCATGGAGCGCAGAGTCCGATCTGGATATCGGCCACGCCGCGAGCCGGTGACGGCGGACGAGACCGGGACCCACGCGAGTCTGGGGAAATCTAGCGGCTAGTGGCTCTGGGCGGAGATGACGATCATCTCCAGCACCTCGTGGCTCGAGATGGAGCCGATGAACTCCCCCGTATCTGAGTCTTCTACGGGCAGCACCGTCAGCGAATTCTCGGTCATTCGTTGCAGTGCGTCCTCCACCAGCTCGTCCGAGTATGCATGCGGCCCGTTCTCGCGCACGACCCTGCTGAGGGGAGTATGTTCCCATTCGCTCCGCGGCAGGTAGCGCAGCATGCTCAGCGAGACTATTCCCGCCAGATTGCCGTGGTCCACGACCACGTAGTCGTGCTGTTCCGGCAAGAGCCATCTCTCGGTGAAGGCCCTGACCGTTAGCGACTGGTCCGGGTAACTTCGGGAGCGGTCGAGTATGTCCTTTACCCTGATGCCCTCCAGGGCAAAGCGGTCCAACAGCGGGGGTGTGTGCCCATCGGAGGTGACAGCCTCAGCGTGCCTCAGCCTCCTGAGCGCGTAGGTGATGCCCATCGGCGTGAGCAGGATGTAGCCGAACATCACCAGGACCAGCAGGGAGAACACATCCCTGCCTATCGCGTCTGTGTGTAGCAGTAGTAGTAGTAGGGCGATCTCCGCCACTCCCTTCGCCATCAGCCCGGCGGCCGTTGCGAAGGGAGCATCGAGCCTGGTGATGAAGGCGCTGATGAACGACCCCGCGAACTTGCCGGCCAGGGGCACGAGAACCAGCGCGACTATGGTCGCCGGGGGCAGCTCCAGGAACTCTAAGCTCAGGTGCAGGCCCGCCGACGCGAAGAACAGCGGGACGAAGAACCCCTCCGCGGCCCCTCTCATGCCCGGCATAATGTCCCGCCGTACCTGGTAGGGCAGCATGGAGAGGGCGGCGCCGAACAGCAGAGCCCCCAGCGAGCCGTGGAGGCCGACCTCCTCGGCCCCCACGACAACGAGAAAGAGCCCGCCCAGCAATAGCCCGAACGAGAGCTGCGGCACCTGCAGGAAGTGGTGCAGAAGGACGATGACCTTGGGGAGTATCTTCGTGGAGAAGAACCACGTTACCAGCGTGAACACCGCTATCTGCACTACCAGGAGGCCCAGGTCGAGCGGGTCCGCGCTGTGGCCTTGCCCCTCACCATAAAAGTGCTCGCTTATCGCGAATCCCACCACGAACAGGGCAATCAGCTCGGCGATGACTACTGCGGTGAATATCTGGACGCCCACCGGCTCCTTCAGGCGCCCCTCGTCGATCAGCGCCTTGGCCACCACACCGAGGCTGGACAGCGACAGCACCCCCGCCAGACCCAATGCCTGGGTGAAGTCGAGACCCAGCCGCAGGTCGAAGAGGAAGTCGGTCGTGACCGACAGCGACACCAGCAGCGATATGGCAACCGACAGTACCGCGGCAAGGAAGAGACGGCCGCGAATGGCCGAGACAAATCCCGAGATGTCCAGCTCGTCCAGGCCGATCAGGAAGAAGAAGACGAAGATGCCGATGCCCAGGATGATCTCGATCTCGGCGTCTGCCCTGACCAGCCCGGTCATGGGACCGAGGATCACCCCTGTGGTGGCATAGGCAAAGATCGAGTTCAGTCCGAAACGCTTGAATACGCCTTCCAGCAGCTTCGCCACGACGATGAGAAGGCCGACCGAGAATAGCGCTTCGTGGATCTCCAACGCGAAGTGTCCTTCCTAGCCGCCCGTACCCACAGACAACATCGGCTGAGTACTGGGTAGGCAGGCAGCAGCCGTTCTCTGGAAGTCTCGAGAGTGTGCCTCGCTGATCGAGGCCTGATGGCATGGCCGCATCGGCCGGGAGGCGGCAGGAGAGCCGTAGTTTGCGGCTCATTATTGGAGAGGAGGGTAGGGGGTGTCAACTGGATGACGCGGGCGCTGCCGCCCCTTAGAGTGAATCTCTCCTGACATACCTCCCGCTCAGAGTCAGGTCGCCGGTAACCTGAGAGGGACCGGTTCTAAGTCCTGTCCAGTAGGGATGCGGAGGACTACACGCAGCGCAGCCCGGAGGCGAACATTGGCCGGCGAGTCAGTTCGGCAGTCTCGGTGCGGCCGAATATGGCTACCGGAGGCCCGCGGAATCGAACCCAGCTACGTATAAGGCAATAGGCGGGTCGTCCCATGGACTGGTGGGGGATAGAGGACTCGAACCTCTGACCTCCTGTGTGTAAGACAGGCGCTCTAACCATCTGAGCTAACCCCCCGGGATCATCCGGGCAGCGCGGTCACCGGCGATTCGGCAGTAGCGGCGCAGGTTTCGATTGTGGGGTGGTGGCGCGCTTGGCGGGACTCGAACCCACGGCCTCAGCCTCCGCAGGGCTGCGCTCTATCCAACTGAGCTACAAGCGCTCTCTCGCCGGTGTGTGCCAGGCTGCGCACTCAACTCCGTGCGTGGAGCTTGGCACCATTCAATCGTAGGTGAGCGTGGCGCTCCCTGTCAACGCGAGCGCGGTCCGGGCCCGGCGGAACGCGGCCCGCGCAGCGCATGAGGGCCGGCTTCCGGCTAGCCCCTGGCCAGCAGTATCCTCAGCACGTCCGGCGCGGCCTGGGCGGCGCGCTCCCTGAGCCGCTGCGCGGGCAGGCTCCCCAGCGGGTGCGGCAGAATGACGTATGGGTACTCCGGGATGCCTCCCAGCTTCGCCATGGCGTCGGCGCTCGTTATGAACGGCTCCGTGCAGATGACCGCCGTGGGCACGCCCATCTTCTCGAGGGTGATCCCGTCGTGCACACTGCACGACGAACAGGACCCTCAATCGCCCGAGGCGGTTATCACCGCGTCGCAGCGCTCAACCAGCTCCTGCAGGATGTCGTCGGGACAGGGCCTCGATGAGTCGCCCTTGTTCCGTGCGACGACGCCTTTGAATTCGTAGCTGTCAGCCAGCACGTCGTATACCATTTCCAGCAGCTCGGGCGAGTTCTGCTTGCCGTTGGCCAGCAGGCCCAGCGTCACCCCGTCCAGCGAGCTTGGCCGCGGGCTGACGACCGCGTGCTCCGGTATTGCCTCCGCCGTCGGGTCCAGTACCTCAATCGTTGCCGTTGTCATATGCTGCCTCCTCCGTCATTCACCCTCACCTCAATCCTCTCCCGTCTAGGGAGAGGAGGAGGGACCCTTGCTCTGCCGACTCAGATGCGTCTCGTGACCGACTTGGAATTCGATCCCGCTCCCCACAATGGTATCACCGCGGCGAACCCTCCGGCGGCGCCTCCCGCCGTGAGGACGCGGACCGCGTCGGGGCTCGATACGGCCTGCAAGTTCGCCCCGTCCAGCTTCCGTGTCCCCACCTCAAACAGGGCCTCCTGGACCATGCGCTTCGACCATCCTGCCCTTCGGAAATGCCCCAGCAGCTCCGGGCTCAGGACCACGACCAGCTCGTCTGCCCCAGTGCCCGCCGCGAACATGGCGTCCTCGAAGCCGCTGAGTATCGCCTCGGGTTCCTCGGCGCCGCTCGTCACCGGTATGGGCGAGAGGCCCGGGAACACCGTCACCGTGCTCTCGTCCTCGCCGAAACCGCGCTCTACGTGCAGCGGCTCCCAGGGGCTCGTCTCCTCGCACTCGGCCATACACCACGTGTACTTGCCCGGGTGACCCATCGTAGCCTTGTCCAGCTCCCCGGGCTTGGCCCCCGTCACATTCATGACGACGAGCCTGATCGCGCGGCCTATGGTCGCGTTCGCACGGTTGCCCGGCCCGAATACACTCACGCCCGACCCCAGTCCGATGTCCCGCGCTGCCGGACCGTTCACCACCGTCAGGATCGCCGCGCCCATGGTGGACACGGTGACGGCGTGAAGGTTGAACCGGGGCTCGCACATCGCCTCTAGCGTGGCGGCCACTACGGGGAAGTACTCAGGCAGGCAACCAGCCATGACCGCGTTGACGGCCGCCTTCTCCGCCGTGATGACGCGGCCCCTCACGGGCTCCGTGCCCAGGATGTCCGAAGGCGACCGATCACCAGCCTCGAGCGCGACCCTGACCCGCTCCTCGGTGGGCGGGACGACCGGCAGCCCGTCCGTCCAGCCGCGCTCCAGGAACCAGTCGAACAGCGCAGCCTCGTCGTCGAACGTCAGCCGCTTGGATGTCAGTGGTGCAGTCATTGAAGTGCGCGAAGAAGATACCAGATTCTACCCGCACCCGCCAACGCGAAGCCGCTCTCCGGAGATGAAGTGGAGTGCCGTCTGTTGACCCGCATATGCGCCGGTGCTAGCATTCCGTCCCAGCCGCACAGATACGTTCGTTCGGCGACCGCGCCCGCAAGGTCCGAACCGTTGACCGACACCCCTCCGACCTCCCAACCCAACCAGGCCATACCCCTCCCCGCCGTCTTCGACCGTTACAGGGAGGAGGTGGGCTTAGCCCTGCGGGTCGGCCTGTCCGGCGACGAATCGCCCATACGCCTGATGCTGTCGTATGCCATGGGCTGGGTCGACGTCGAGGGTAACCCGACCCTGGCGACCGAGGGGAAGGCACTCCGCCCTACGCTATGCCTGCTCGCCTGCGAGGCGGCGGGCGGCACAACAGCCGATGCCATGCCCGCTGCCGTCGCAATGGAGCTGGTGCACAACTTCTCGCTCATACACGACGAGATACAGGACCGCGACGACGTCCGCCGCCATAGGCCGACTCTCTGGAAGGTGTGGGGCGAGCGCAAGGCCCTCGTCGCCGGCAACGTAATGCGCATAGTCGCCGACATGGCCCTGTGGGGCCACCGGGACCGCGAGACGGCCCTGGCCGTGGCCGGCCTAGTTACACAGGCGACCCTGGAGATGATCGAAGGCCAGTACATGGACCTCCACTTCGAGGGACGCATGGACATCACCATGGACGACTACCTGGCGATGATCTCCCGCAAGACCGGCGCGCTCATACGCTGCTCCCTTGTCGCAGGCGCAGCCGCGGGGTCAGGAGACCCCAGCACCATCGAGGCATTCGAGGAGTCGGGCAGGGCGTTCGGGATGGTGTTCCAGGTTCGGGACGACTACCTGGGCGTGTGGGGCGTCGAAGCGGCTACGGGAAAGCCCGTGGGGGCCGACGTCCGCCGCAAGAAGAACGCCTTCCCCTTCGTCTACGCCATGTCGAAGGCCGAAGGGAGGGACCGCGACGCCCTGCTGGCGATATACAGCCAGCCGGAAGTCGGCGACGGCGACGTGGCCGCGGTGGTCGAGATAATGGAGCGGCTGGGAGCCAGGGAGAGCGCCCAGGAGCTGGCCGCGCACCAGTCCGATAGGGCGGTCCAGGCGCTGCAGGGCTTAGAGCTGGCCCCCGAGGCCAGGCGCGACATCGAGGAGCTGGCGCACTTCCTCCTGGTCCGCGACCGCTGACACCTGCGGTATTGCGCCGCTATAGGTGGTCTGACCCCCTCTCCCTTGACGGGAGAGGGCTGGGGTGAGGGTGATGCCCCGCCTTCTACGAGAACCTAGCCGTAGGGGTCGGCCGCGTCCCTGAGCCCTGGCCCGCCTACGAAATCCTGATGCGGGGATCGAGGAGCCCCAGCAGGATGTCCGACATCAGGGTCCCTATGACAGTGAGCGTCCCGAGGAGGAGCACGATTGTCGCGGACACGAACAGGTCCTCGGCCAACAGCGCGCGCAGCAGCAAGGGCCCCTCTGTCGGCAGGTTCAGGACCACCGAGACTATGATGCTGCCGGACATGAGGAACGGCAGCAGGTACCCGAGAGTGCTGACCAGCGGATTGAGAGCAAGCCTCACCGGGTACTTGAAGATGAGCTTCCACTCGGATAGGCCCTTGGCACGCGCAGTCAAGACATACGGCTTGTGAAGCTCATCGAGGAGGTTGGCCCTCATGACCCTTATGAGCGCTGCCGTGCCGGCCGTGCCAACCACGAGGGCCGCTATCCACAGGTGGGAGAGCAGGTCCACCACCCGTCCGATGCTCCACGGCGCCTCCATGTACTCTGGCGAGAACAGCCCGCCGATGCTGTGGTCCGGGAAGAACTTGAAAGACATCCAGAGCAGCCAGAGTGCGAGTAGAAAGTCCGGGACGGCCAGGCCCACGAAGCCGATAAACGTGACAGTGTAGTCCTCTATCTTGTGCTGGCGGACCGCCGAGTATATGCCGATAGGGATCGAAAGGCCCCATGCGAACAGGGCTGTGGTCCCCGCCAGGATTATCGTCATCAGCAGCCGTTCGCCGACCACCTCTCTAACGGGCCTCTGGAACTCGAGGGATTGTCCAAAGTCCCCGCGCACCATCTTGCCCGCCCATTTGAGGTACTGGACGAACATGGGCTGATCGAGGCCGTATTGGTTGCGTAGGTTCTTCTCTAGGACATCCTGGAGGTCGCCGCCCATCACGCCCTGGCGCCCGCCCACCAGCTCGAGGACGTACTGGTCTGCGTAATCTCCAGGCGGGAGCTGGATGATCACGAAGGACAGCACCGAGAGCGCCCAGATGGTCAGGAGGGCGAGGAGCGCGCGCCGGATGATGAAAGTCAACATGAGGGCCGCCCTGGGGCCAGGATAGTGAGGCCGGGAGGCTTATCCATATGGGTCGGCGGCGTCTCTCAGCCCATCGCCCATGAAGTTGAAGGCAAGGACGGCGACGACGACCGCGAGAGCGGGCGACATCAGCCAGGGATAGACGGCCACGGACTGGATGTTCTGTGCGTCCTTGAGGAGAACTCCCCAGCTTATGGCAGGGGGTCTGAGGCCAAGCCCCAGGAAGCTAAGGGCAGTCTCGCTGATGATCATGAAGGGGATTGCGAGCGTGGCTGCGGCGATTACATGGCTCGTGAATGCGGGGACCATGTGCCTGAAGATGATCCGGGAGTCGGTTGCGCCGGCGATTCGCGCGGCCGTCACGAACTCCTCTTCGCGTAGGGCGAGGAACCTGCCGCGCACGACTCGTCCCAGCTCTGTCCAGGCCAGAAGGGAGATGATGATCGTGATGGCGAAATATATCCTCAGCGGGCTCCAGTCTCCGGGCACGGCCGCGGCGAGGGCTATCCAGAGCGGGATGGTGGGGATGGACCTGAGGATCTCGATGATCCGCTGGATGATGGTGTCTGTAGTGCCGCCGTAGAATCCCGATAGTCCGCCGAGACTGATTCCAAGGAAGAGGCTGATGATGACGCCGACGAGACCGATCGACATCGAGATCCTGGTGCCATAGATGATCCTGGAGTAGACATCGCGGCCCAGCTTGTCGGTGCCGACGATGTACGGGGCGATGCGAGTTTCGTCGTCTGGAATGCCGAAGAGGTGCCGGTCCGTCCGGATGAATCCCAGGAATTCGTACTCGTAGCCGCGTATGAAGAAGCCGAGCGGGATCTTGATGTCGGGGTCGACCTCGTGTTTCTTCTTGAGGGTGAACGGGTCCCTCGTGCTGATGACTCCGTAGACGTGCGGCCGGAAGCTGCCGTCGTCGAACCACTTCACCGATTGGGGGGGCATGAATGCATGGTCGACCAGACCGAGGGCTGGATCTGAGTTTGCGAAGAACTCCGCACCGAAGGCGATGCTGTAGAGGCCGATGATGACGACGCCCGCGAAGAAAGCGGCCCGGTGCTTCGTGAACCGCCACCACATGAGGCGCCATTGCGAGGCAACGAATACTCGCTCGTCCTCGCGGTCGAGGGTTGCGCTGCGCTGGGCCTGTACGCCGGTGTCAGCTAGAACCATAGAGTTGCCTCACGAAATCCTGATGCGGGGATCGAGGAGCCCGAGCAGGATGTCCGACAACAGGGTCCCTATTACGGTCAGGGCTCCGAGGAGGAGGACGATGGTCGCGGACACGTACAGGTCCTCGGCCAGCAGCGCGCGCAGCAGCAACGGGCCCTCTGTAGGCAGGTTCAGGACCACCGAGACTATGATGCTGCCGGACATGAGAAACGGCAACAGGTACCCAAGAGTGCTTATCAGCGGATTGAGAGCAAGCCTTACCGGGTACTTGAAGATGAGCTTCCACTCGGATAGGCCCTTGGCGCGCGCGGTGATTACATACGGCTTGTGAAGCTCGTCGAGGAGGTTGGCCCTCATGACCCTGATGAGCGCTGCCGTGCCGGCCGTGCCAACCACGAGGGCCGCTATCCACAGGTGGGAGAGCAGGTCAAGCACCCGAGCGATGCTCCACGGCGCCTCCAGGTACTCTGGCGAGAACAGCCCGCCGATGCTCTGCTCCGGGAAGAACTTGAAGGACATCCACAGCAGCCAGAGTGCGAGTAGAAAGTCCGGGACGGCCAGGCCCACGAAGCCGATGAACGTGACGGTGTAGTCCTCCACGCTGTGCTGGCGGACCGCCGAGTATATGCCGATCGGAATCGAAAGGGCCCACGCGAACAGGGCTGTGGTCGCCGCCAGGATTATCGTCATCAGCAGCCGTTCGCCGACTAACTCTCTAACGGGCTTCTGGAACTCTAGGGATTGTCCGAAGTCCCCGCGCACCATCTTGCCCGCCCATTTGAGGTACTGGACGAAAAGGGGCTGGTCCAGGCCGTATTGGCTGCGGAGATTCCTCTCCATCTCTTCCGCGATGGCCCCAGCCCCGCCGGTGGCCCACCCGCCTTGGAGGAGCTCCTTCACATACTCGTCTGCGTAGTCTCCAGGCGGGAGCTGGATTATCACGAAGGACAGCACCGAGAGCGCCCAGATGGTAAGGAGGGCGAGGAGCGAGCGGCGAATGATGAAAGCGAGCATGATGTGACTCTAGGGCTCCCTCGGCGCACTTGAGAAAAGAGTCCGTCGATTCCCCTTGGGCTAGGTTACCAACGTGAACAGGACAGGGGCACTAACCCTGGGGAGTCGGGGAATGTTCCCCGACTCCCCGCAAGATTAGCCTGAATCTACTCTGAGTCGTTCTTGCCGCCTTCGAAGAAGAACTGGACCGTGCGGCCTATGCCCGGGTTCTGGAGTGCGGACTGATTAGGAGCGATGGCCGGCACGTTCTTGAAGTTCTTCTTGTGCACTACGACGCCGTTGAACGCCGGCGTTCCGCCGATGAGCCCGATGGCGTACATGTTGTCGATGAATATCTGCTGGGTCTCGATGTAGTTGTCCTTGCGATCGGAGTATCGGAGCTTCTTCGCCTCGTCGGTTAGCTCGGCCAGGCGCAGGATGTTGGGATCCGTCGGCTCATAGACAGGATTCCCAGCCGCGTATGCATCCTCGGCTCCCGTGTACCAGTTCCTGATCCCTGGCGCTATGCTGAACCACTCGGAGAGGTTCATCGGGTACCGCTGTCCGCCTGTGCCGCTCGTCGTCATGATGTGGTCGTTGGCAGCGCGGCGGTCGGCATACAGCTTCACGTCCTCAGCCTTCAGATGGGTCTTGATGCCGACCTTGCGGAGGTCCTCCTGGATGATCTCCGCGATCCCCTCGTAGTCCACGAAGTACTCAGCGATGTAGGCCAGCTCGAAGTCGAGCGTCTCTCCCGAGCCGTCGGTTCGCAGCCTCATGCCGTCGCCATCCTTCTCGGTCAGGCCCAGGCTGTCCAGGATGCTGTTGGCCTGGTCCAGGTCCTGCTGGGTGGCCTTCTGTGCGTACTCATCGCCGGGGTAGTAGTTGTGGCCTGGGATGAAGGAAGTCTGCAACGGTATGCCGAGGCCCAGGAAGATCACCTCGTTGATCCTGTTGCGGTCTATCGCGTAGGACAGCGCAAACCGGAAGTCCTTGCTGTGCAGCCACTTCTGGACCTCTAGGTCGGGCTCGTAGTCTATACCGTCGCCCAAGCCGTAGGTCAAGTTGGTGACGAGGCCGGCCTGTGCCCCGTGAGGCGAGGGCCAGAACTTGACGATGCAGTTGCACGCGTCCTCGTTCTCACGAATGACGGGGACCTTGGCCATCTCGATGTGGCGATGCTGGAAGTCGATCTCGCCTGCGATGGCCTTGAGGTTCAGCACCTCCTTGTCGCCCGTGAGCACCATCGAAATGCGGTCGATGTACGGGAGCTGGTTGCCGGCGGGGTCGACAGCCCAGTAGTAGGGGTTGCGCTCCCACTCGTAAATCTGCTCGGTGATGGGGCTGGTCAGCTTCCAGGGCGATACGACGGGGACCTCGGTGTTCCGGAGAGGGTTGCCCCTTTCCTTGAAGAACAGGGGCCAGCTCTCGAACCCCTCGTCCGAGACCATCTTGTCGTAGGCGTCCTTGTCATCCGCGAAGTCCCTGTGGAACTGCTTCATATAGTGGAACGGGCCGTAGGTGCCGTCGGCGATGCGGCCGTGGAGTGTGAAGCCGCCTGTGCGGTAGGTGGCAAGCTGGTCGATGAACCCCGCGCCAGGTTCGGACAACACCCACTGGATCGTGTAGTCGTCGATCTTCTTCACGGTCTCGGGGTGGTAGCCCGACCAGCCCAGCTGCTGGTTGCGCCCCGGGTTGATCTCCTCGTTGTTGACGACGTTCTCCCACCACCAGACGTAGTTGTCTGCGGTGAAGGGCTCGCCGTCGGACCACTTGAGGCCCTTTCGAAGCTGGAGCGTGAACGTCATGCCGTCAGGGCTCTGCTCGAAAGACTTGGCCAGATTGGGGATGATGGTCGTGCCGTCCAGATCGAACTTGATGTCCTCGTCCATCATGATCCGGTCGGCGTTCTGGCCATCGTTCGGGCCGGTGAAAGCGCGGCGCCACGTGCCGCCGTACTCGCCTATCTTCTCGACTACCGGGACGACCATCACGTCCGACGCCTCAGGCAGCCTTTCCTCGACGGGAGGGATGGTGCCGGCCTGGACCATGGCCGCGAGCATTGGAGCCTCGTTAAACTGGGTCGGCATCGGGCCGGTCCACAGGAAGGAGCCGTCGAACGCGGGCGCGTCCATCATGCTCTCGTCCTTCATGGTCTCCTTGGCGGCTTCCTTGGGCGCCTCGGTGGGCGTGGTCTTGGCCGCCTCTGCCGGCGCTGCAGCGGTTGGCGCTACCGCAGCCGTCTCACCGGTCGTCGTATCCTCCTCTTCATCGGCGCCGCCGCAGGCCGCCGCCGCCACCAGCGCCAGGGCTGCTATGAGTGCCAGCAACAACCGAATGTTCGTCAGTCTCAACATAATTGCCTCCATGTCCTCCGTCGGTTGACTCTTCTCGGGCGATTCTTCGTAGCTGGGATAGTCCCTGCCAACCACGATTTTTAACATTCTCAGCGTCTAATTGTCAAGTCCTTGTGCTCGTTTCGGCTCATATGAGACACCATGCAGCACTCTCCCAACAGCTGCCCGCGGATCTCAAGAGCCCGCTGGCCCGGACTCCTAATCGCAGTCGCCCTGCGCCCCGCTCTTCTGCCCTAGAATCTACGACCGGGCGTGGGAGCCGGTTTTCTGATCTCCCCCTAGGGACTGCCCTCGACCTCCAAACTTGCGGTCCGCGCTTGAATCTGCCGAGAGCACGTTGCTAGACTGGCCGGGCTTCCAGGAGGTTCTCTCCTTGCCCGAAGAACCAAAGTCCGTCCTCATTACTGGAGCTTCGACCGGCATAGGCCGTGCGTCCGCGCTATACCTGGCCGAGAAGGGATACCGCGTCGCCGCCACGAGCCGGTCGCTTGCACGGCTCGACGGCCTCCGCCGAGAAGCCGAGCGCGTCGGCGCCATACACTGCGTGCAGCTTGACGTCGACTCCGACCAGTCGGTATCCGAGGCGACGGAGTCCGTGATCGAGGCCTACGGAAATATCGACGTGCTCGTCAACAACGCCGGCTACGGGCTCTGGGGGCCTGTACAGAGCTTGACGCTGGAGGAGCTCTACTCCCAGTTTGAGACCAACTTCTTCGGGGCATTTCGCATGATCAAGGCCGTGCTGCCCTCGATGACCGCGCAGGGAAGCGGCACCATTATCAACGTGAGCTCCGTGGAGGGCAGGCTGGTGACCCCCTTCAGCGGCGGGTACGCGGCGAGCAAGTTCGCGCTGGAGGGGTTGAGCGAGGCGATGAGGTACGAGTTGCGGCCCCAGGGCATCCGGGTGGCCGTCGTTGAGCCCGGCCTCTACGACACCGACTTCCACGACAACCAGGTGCAGGCTGCCAGCGCGGACTCACCTGCGCTGGCATACGGCCCCGCCATCGCGCGATACAAGGGCCAGCGAGGCGGATACGACCGGTTCGCAAAGGACCCTGTCCAGGTCGCCAGGGTGATCCACAAGATCATCCGCTCCCGGCGACCCCGGTTCAGGCACCCCGTCGGCGCCGAGGCCACGTTAGGAATCCCCGCGTCCCAGCTCATGCCGGAGAGGCTCTTCCAGGCCATCGTCCGCCGCGCCACGTTGGGCTGACGGCTACTCGGCAACCAGGTCCATGAACTCCACGCTCTTCAGCTCGCGTTCGAGTACGTGCCTGATGTAGGAGCGCAGCACCCGCGACACCTCCCTGGAGACCGGCGGCGGCACTGCGAGATCGAGCGCGTCGCCGAGGCCCCGGCCCGCGTAGTAGCGAAGCACCTTGTTCGCGCCGAGGGACAGCGGCAAGACCGGGCCACTCGACACGGCCCGGCATCCGTCGCACACCACGCCGCCGAGGTCGCTGCTGTACACGTAGTCCGCAGGCTCCAGCGTGAGCCGGCACTCCACGCACTCGTGCAGCTCCGGACCGAAACCGGACAGCCCCAGCATCCTCACCTCGAACCACGGGAGCAGCCGAGAGGGCTCGGCCGACGATTCGAGGGCGTCGAGGCAGTCCGACAGCAGCCCGAACAGGTCGTGGCCCGCCTCCCGTTCGGCCAGGAACGCGTCGGCCAGCTCAGCTAGATAGACCGCCTTCGACATGAGCGACAGGTCCTCCCGCAGCCCGCGGAAGCTCCGCACAGTCTGGGCCTCGCTGACCACGTCGAGGCTGCGCCCGTGGGCCAGGGACGCGGCCACGTACGTCAGCGGCTCCAGGTGGCCCGACAGCTTGCTCCTGGTCCGCCGGACGCCCCTGGCAACCGCGCGGACCTTGCCCAGCTCCGGCGAGAAGATCGTGATGATCCGGTCCGCCTCCCCTATCGACACGTGCCGAAGCACGATCCCTCGGGTCCTGTATGTCTTCCGGACTGCCAAAGCACTATCTGTCCCCCTCTCCCTCGACGGGAGAGGGCTGGGGTGAGGGTGAAGGACGGTGGGGACTGGGGTTGTAGCGCTAGAGGTCCTGGCGGGATTCCATCGCCCGGCTCAGCGTAACCTCGTCCGCGTACTCCAGGTCCCCGCCCACCGGGAGACCGCTCGCCGGGCGCGTCACCCGTATTCCCGTAGGGGCGAGCAGGTTGTGGATGTACATGGACGTTGCATCGCCCTCCATGTTCGGATTGGTCGCGAGCACCACCTCCTGCACGACTCCGTCCCGCAGCCGCGACAGGAGCGCCTCGATCTTCAGGTCGCCGGGGTAGACGCCGTTCATTGGCGAGATGGCCCCGTGCAGCACGTGAAACAGCCCCCTGTACACGCCGGTCCGCTCCAGGGCCATGACGTCCAGCGCCTCCTCCACCACGCAGATGCGCGACTGGTCGCGGGCCGGGTCGGAGCAGATCCTGCATGGGTCCTGCTCGGTGATGTTGTAGCAGATCGAGCAGAGTACGATGCGCTCCTTCACCGCAATGAGCGCGTCCGCCAGCGAGCGCGCGGACTCGTCGGGCATACGGACCAGGTGGTAGGCCAGCCTCTGCGCCATCTTGGGCCCGATGCCCGGCAGCTTGTCGAACTCCTCGATGAGACGGCCGACCGGCTCGGCGCCTGGGCTGCTGGGATGTGCCATCGCCGGGCCTCTACTAGGTCAGCCCCGGTATGTTGAGCCCGCCCGTGACGGCGCTCATCCGTGAGGCGGCCATCTCCTGGGCCTTCTCGAAGCCGTCGTTGACTGCTGCGACCACCAGGTCCTGCAGCATCTCCACGTCCTCCTCCGACACCGCCTCGGGGTCGATGGTGAGGGACTCCAGCGTCATCCTGCCCGAGACGACGGCCTTCACGACTCCGCCCCCGGCGGAGCCCTCGACCGTGGCGCTCTCCAGCTCGGCCTGGACCTTGGCCATGTTCTTCTGGAGCTGCTGCGCCTGCTTCAGCATCCTCTTATTCATCATCGGGCACGTCCTCCTTCTCGTCTATCACCTTCGCTCCCAGGCTCTGGGCGGCGCGGACGAGGTGGCTCCGCGTGGCCGGACTCCGCCGGGTACCGTTGGCCGCCGTCTCCACAACGCCCACCCCGACATCGTAAGGCTCGCCCAGCGCCATTGCCAGTGCGTTCGTCAGCACTTTCCTGGTCTGCGGATCGCTGAGCTCCTCCTCCATGCGCTCCATGTTGGACTTGAACTTGAACTTGAGCGTGACGCGCCCATCTGAGACCTCCCGCTCTTCACAGCCGCGAAGCAGGGCGCCCAAGTTGAACCGCCGTCCCTTGTGGTGTCTCAGGGACTTGAGGATCGCGTCCCACTGGCTCTCCAGCCTGGGCTGGGGCTCGGCCGGCAGGCTCTCGGGCGTGGGCGCCTCGTACTGCGCGGGGGGCGTATCGGCGGTCTGCTGGCGCCTCGGCGCCTGGCGCTGAACGGGTTGTGGGCGTGGAGCCGGGGCAGGCCGCCCCTGGCGTGGCTGCTGGACGGGCGCACGCTGCGGAGCGGGGGCAGGGGCGGGCGTGGGCTCCTCTTCGATGCTCGACCGGACCAGCGCAAGCTCCAGCTCGATGGACGACGCGCCCTCCCGGCGCATGTCGATCTCGGAGAAGAGCCTGAGGCTGCGTACCAGGTGCCCGGTGGTCGCCCCCTCGGCGAAGGACTGCATCCGCTCCCGCACCTCCTCGGGCTGCCCGGTCGAGTCGGCTGCCCCCGCCTTGGCCAGCATCACCCCTCGAAGGTAGCCGACCACGGCCCTGTGAAGCTGTCGCAAGTCGGCTCCCTCCGCCGCAATCCGGTTGATTAGCCCCAGCCCCTCCTTCACCGACTTGCCGGCCACGTGGCCCGCCAGCTCCAGCGCCTGTTCGTCGCTGCCCAGCTCCAGCAGGTCGCGCAGGTGCTCCTCCGTCAGGTTAGAGCCGTAGGAGATCAGGGCGCGCTCCAGCAGGTTCTCCGCGTCCCGCAGGCTCCCGGCCGACTCCCTGGCGATCAGCGCCAGCGCATCGGGCGAGGCCTCGACCCCTTCCCGCTGAGAGAGGTCCCCGAGCTTGGCGATGCTCACGTCCAGGGGGATTCGCCGGAAATCGAACCGCTGGCACCTCGACACGATGGTCAGCGGCACTTTGTGGGCCTCGGTGGTCGCCAGGATGAAGATCGAGTGCGACGGCGGCTCCTCCAGGGTCTTGAGCAGGGCGTTGAAAGCCTCCGCAGTCAGCATGTGGACCTCGTCGATGATGTACACCCTGTGGCGCCCCTCCGACGGGCCGTAGCTGACCCTGTCGCGCAGGTTCCTGATGTCGTCGATGCCGCGATTGCTGGCCGCGTCGATCTCCAGGAGGTCCATCGCCCGGCCCTCGTTGATGGCGATGCACATGGCGCACTCGTTGTCGGGCTCCCCGTCCTGCGGGCTGAGGCAGTTCAGCGCCTTGGCCAGGATACGCGCGGTGCTGGTCTTGCCCGTGCCGCGCGGGCCGCAGAACAGGTAGGCGTGGGCCGTCCGGCCCTGGCCGATCGCGTTGCGGAGAGTGCGTGCCACCATCTCCTGCCCGACGACCTCGTCGAGCCTAGTGGGCCGCCACTTCCTGTAGAAGACCTCGCTCATCCAGCGTCACCCGAACCGGCCGTGCTGACGGCCAGCGAAATGGTCATGTCGTCCCGAGCTCCCAACGAGGGATCTGGGGCGGGGTCGGTCTCGACCATGCCAAAGAGACGACGCTATCCTCATTACCAACTCTACCGCAGCCGGCTCTCGACTCCAGGAGACTGATCGGCGACCGCTCGGCATACCCTATCACAGGGTACTGGCCGGCGCGGGGCTATGGGACATCGGCCAGGACGCGGCTTTCGAGGCCCTTCATCACCGCCACGTCGTCGGGCTCCAAGTGGTCGTAGCCCAGCAGGTGCAGGACGCCGTGAACAAGCAGCGCGGCAAGCTCCTCGCGAACGGCGCGTCCCGCCGCATCCGCCTGTCTCACCGCCTGGGGGTAGGACACGATGACCTCGCCCAGCGGCTCCATCTGGCCGGGGGGCAGCGTAAACCCCGGCATCTCGTCGACGGGGACCCTCTCGTCCGGCTCGCCGTAGTACTCGCCTTCGTGGGTGAAGGAGAAGGCCAGCACGTCCGTGGTCTCGTCCAGGCCGCGGTGCTCCCTGTTCAGCTCCCGCACCACGTCGTCCCCTGCGAACACCACGCTGACCCCGCTTCCTTCAGGGGCCTCGGCGGCCTTCAGCGCCAGCGCCACCACCTCCTCGGCCCAGCCCTCCGGCGGTAGGTCGCGTCCCTCGTCGATGGTTTGTACGGACACGTCGAACGACTGCTGGGCTGATGTGGACATGCCCGCCATTATAGCGTCTGCAACCCCTCTCCCCTCGACGGAAAAGAGCTGGAGCCTGCGCTGAGCAGAGATAAGCCCCTCGCGGCCCGTGCCGGGGTAGACGGCAAAGCCGCGCAAGTACTCGAAGGTACGTTCGGCCTGAGCCTGTCGAAGGCCAGTGCACAGCAGTACCACGATGATGTTGAAGAGCTTCCCCGTATTCGATACGGGGGGGATGAGTGCCCACTCAGGAGCAGTGAGTTACGGGAGAGCTACTGGCCCTCGCCCTCGCCGCAGATGACCATGCTGGAGCCGTCGGCGTTGGTATGCACCGCGTAGGGCGTGCCCGACAGGTCAAAGTCCAGCTTGTAGCCGGGAGTGATGACTTGGGCGTAGCCAAAGCCTTCCTTCGGGCAGCCGAGGCTTGCGTCGGACCACTGGACGCTCTCGGAGTTGCTGAGTATGAAGGCGCTCTCCGCCACCCCCAGCTCGTCGGCCAGCAGATTCCGCGCCGCCGTCTCGATCTCGCTATCGCCTTCGAACTGGGCCCCGCCCTCGCCCTCGCTCTCGCCGCAGATGACCATGTTGGAGCCGTCGGCGTTGGAATGGACCGTGTAGGGAGTGCCCGCGAGATCGAAGACCAGCTTGTAGCCGGGCGTAATCGCCTGGGCGTACATTAGGCCTTCCTGAGGGCAGCCGAGGCTCGCGTCAGACCACTGGACGCTCTCGGAGCTGTCGAGGATGAAGCCCCGCTCGCCCACACCTACCTCGTCGGCCAGCAGCTTCCGCGCCGCCGTCTCGATCCCTATCTCCTGGCACTTCGATTCAAGCTGGGCCGCAAGGGAGTCCACACTGTCGGACGTGGTCCCCGCCGAATCGGCTGCGCTCTTCCTGACATCCTCGAAGACCGATCCCAGGTCCGCCGAAGAGCCCACGAACATGGTGTTCTCGACCATATGCCGCCTGTACGTCTCGAGAGAGCGCTGGAAGGTGTAGAACTCCGGGTCCTGGCTGAGGGCATCGGCAAATATCTTGATCGCCTCGGCCTCGCCGCAGCCCACGATGATGTCGGCGTCGCGCCTCGCCTCCGACCGGATGATTACGGCCTGCCTGTCGACCGACGCGCGTTTCTCCAAGTCGGCCTTCGTGCCCGCGGCGCGCTCGCGGTCGGCAATCCGCTTTCGCTCTGCCTGCATCCTCTGGTAGATGCTGTTCGCGATCTCGCCCGGGAAGTCCGCCCGCTTGATCCTCACGTCTACAATCTCGATCCCGAATTCCCGCAGCTTTGGCCGGACTTCGTCCCGCACCCGGTTCATGATCAGCTCTCGGCTCGTCTGTATGATCTCCGACTGGTCGTCACGGCCGATCTCGACTCGCAGATCGGAGGATACGATGTCGATCACGCGCGAGGCCGCGCGGGACTCCGTACCAAGTCTCTCGACGAACAGGAGCGGGTTCTCGATGCGACCCCGGGCGTACACGTCGATCACCAGCCGCTTCTTGTCCTTGGTGAGAAGCGAGTCGGGCGGCGCGTCGAATACCAGGAGGCGCTTCTCCAGGTACGTCACCCGCTCGATGAACGGCGTCTTCACGTACAGCCCGGGACTCTTGACCTGCCTGACCGGGTCACCGAACCGTGTCACGACGGCGACCTGTGTCTCATCGACTACGAACAGCGCCTGAGGGCCCACGATCCCCGCGGCCAGGACCGCGATCAATAACAGCGTTGCTATTAGTTTCATCGGCGGCCTACTGCTGCCCTTCTATCTGGACCGGAAGGACATTCGACCCAGCGCCTTCCGTGACGACTACCATGTTGGTGCCAGGGTCGACTATGAACTTCCTCACGTTCGGCAGTATCTCCTCCATTGCGTCGAGATAGAGCCTCTGCCGTGTCACGTCCGGCGCCTTGGCGTACTCGGCCAGGATGGCCTTGAACCGCTCGGCTTGTCCGGTCGCCAGGTTGACGCGCTCGGCTGCGTCGGCCTCCGCCGCCTCGACAAGCCTGGCCGCCTCACCCCGCGCGGTGGGCAGGACCTTCTCCTCGTAGGCGTCCGCCAGGTTTATGATGGTTTCCTTGTCCTCCTTGGCCCTGACCACGTCGTCGAACGCGTCTCGCACCTGGTCGGGAGGATTCACCGCCTGCAGCTTCACCTCGCGGATGTTTATCCCCGCCTGGTACGTGTCCAGGAGCGACTGGATGAGACGATGCGTCTCGATCTGGACCTCTTCCTTCTGGTCCGTCAGCGCGTCGTCGATGGGACGGTTGCCGATGACCTGCCTCAGGGCCGTCTCGGCCACGTCCCGCATCGTTATGCCCTCCGGATCGACCACCCGGAAGAGGAAGTCCGTCGGCTCCTTGATGTCGAACTGCACCAGCAGCTGCACGTCGACTATGTTCTCGTCGCCCGTGATCATCAGGGACTCGACCGGGACCGGCGTTGTGCCCCTGAACCCCAGCTCCAGGCGCCGGATCTCGTCCACGTGGACGATCGTCTTCGTTCCTACGGGGCTGGGCGGGAACCAGTTGAGCCCGGGGCCCTGCTCGCTGTTGAACTGGCCGAAGAGCCGGAGCACCGCGACCTGGCCCGGCTGCACCGTGTAAAAGCCGGTTGCGGCCCATGCGATGCCCCCGATGAGCAGGATGGCCAGGAGGATGTAGAGGAGTGTGCCGCCGCCGCCAAACTTGAATCCGCCGAAGATCGATCGGAGCCTCCCAAGGAGGTGCTCCAGGTTTACTTCCGGTTCGTCCTGCCTGTTCATATCCTTCCTAGCTGTTGTTTCCTAGCTGTCGCGTCTGGGCGCCAACTTTCATTCTAGCACACCGACGTAATGGCGAAAGTGCGAATCTCAGGGAAGCCACCGTGTCGTCCCGAGGGTCTGCCGAGGGACCTGGGGCGGGGTCGGGCCCGACCATGCCAAGAGACGACGGTCTTCATGCTTGGAAGCCACCGCATCCAGGGATCAGGGCTGGCCCCCGCCGTGCCTCTCGACCAGGGCCGCAAATCCCTCCGGCGTTGCAATGGCCGACACCCGGTTTACGAGAGTCCTGAGGTCCGGGGCCGCCGTCCTGAGCTGCCTCATTCCCTCGCCCACGGGGTCGGACGACTGCGGCTGCTCCGCGTACGTTCCGGCGAACGCGAAGTATGCCTGGTTGATCTTGCGCAGGTGGTAGCCGTGCTCCACGAAGACGAGCCGTCTCTCCTCCATGTACGCCTCCGCCTCCTCGACCTTGCCCTCGCTCAGGAGCGAGTCGACCCGCAGCCGCGTCTCGCGCATCTCCCGGCCGAAGTCGAACCTGCCCTCGTCGGGCGCGGCTCCGGGCTGGCCGGGGTCGGGCGGCGGGTCTATGACGCCTCCCAGCCTGGTGTACGCCAGGTCGCCCACCTCCCGCCCGAACAGGTCCGATAGCGTCTCGTTGATGGTGAGCATCTCGTTGCTCTGAAGCGTCCTCAGTCCCAGCGGCGTGAAGTGCGCGACCAGGTAGTGGTGGAGCCACTCGTGCGCCGCCGTCTGGAGTATGTGCCTCAGCGGGAAGCTCGACCGCACTATCGCCGGGTAGGTCGCCACCCCGCCTATGTCGCTCACCAGTGCGGACAGGTCCGACCTCGCCAGCAGCTCCTCCTCGATCCCCTCCCGCTCGATTACGGACAGGCCCGGGACCACCAGCGCCTCTTCGCCACGGGATATGGTGTGGCGGGGCGACGTGACCACCACAGACGGCGGGTCGTCCAGCCGTATGTCGACCGGGGGATAGTCGACAGGGCCGTACGACCCCAGGCCAAGCTCCGAGAGCGTCGCGCTGACGGTCGCCTCTATGAACTCCTCGGCCTCGTTTCGAACCTCCATGCGCGCGGCCCTGGCGCTGCTGAGCTCCCTGTCGAGCCGCGCCAGCGCCTCGTGGTCGTGCTCATGCTCCGGAACAGCCGCCTCCCTGTCGATCTCGTACGAGATTCGCCCAATATCCCGGCTGAGCCCGAGGTACGAGTCCAGGGCTTCCCGGCCGGTTGGCCCGCTCCCCCGCGTCCAAGGCAGGACCGTGGACAGCCGGTGCGTCCACTTGTCCAGGAGGTTCCCAGCCTCCCACCCCACGACGCTGTAGCGGTAACGGACCGAGACCCACTCGGCCGTGTTGAAGTGGACTCCGTCGTTGACCTGGAGCACCGCCGCCAGCACTATCGCGAGCAGGAACCTGGGTATCCTCACTACTTCCAGTCTATATCGACATCGAAACCGCTGGTCGGACGCTATACTACGCCCGGCATTCGGAACGACGACAAGCCCAGGGAGGCTCGTATGACAAAGCCCAAGATCGCGGTCCTGATTCGCGAGCCGCTGAGGAGTCGGATACTGAGCGATGACGACTTGGCGAAGCTGGAGGAGGTCGCCGACGTCGCGCTCAGCCCTCACGAGCGGGACATGACGGAGGACGAGGTCGCGGCGATGCTACGCACCGCCGACGGCTGCATGTCGTCCTGGGGAACCCCGCCGCTGACTTCGAGAATCGTCGACTCGGCGCCTGGGTTGAAGATATGGGCGCACGCCGCTGGCTCGGTCAAGCCCATGGTCGAGGACGACGCGTGGTACGGAGGGGTGACCGTCACGAGCGCCGCGCCCGCCATAGCCGAGGACGTGGCCGAGATGACCATCGCCTGCATCACCATGGGACTCCGGTGCGTCGTGCCGCTCAGCCGCCGGATGGCCGCCAACCAGCCGGTCGACAAGGACATCGTCCGGTCCCTCTACAGGGCCACCGTGGGGGTGGTCAGCGCGAGCCACGTGGGGCGCAGGGTAATCGAGCGGCTTCTCCCGTACGACACGCGGGTCCTTCTGTACGACCCCTTCGTGGGCGCGGACGAGGCCTCCCGGATGGGCGTCGAGCTAGCCGGGCTGGACGAGATGGCCCGCGAGAGCGACGCCGTCACCTGCCATGCTCCGAGAATCCCCGAGACCTACCACATGCTGGGCGAGGGCCACTTCAGGGCCATGCGGGACGACACGATCTTCGTCAACACCTCCCGTGGAGACAACATCGACGAGGCCGCGCTTATCCGCGAGCTTCAGAAGGGCCGTCTCTTCGCGTTCCTGGACGTCACCAGCCCGGAGCCCGCCGCGCCGGACAGCCCCCTGCGCACCCTGCCGAACGTCGTCCTGACGCCACACATAGCCGGAGCCAAGTCGTACCGCACGGGAGCGATGGCCGTGGAGGAGCTATGCCGCTTCTTCCGGGGCAGGCCCCAGATACACCAGGTCACAAAGGACATGCTCCCTGTAATCGCGTGAGCCGGGCCATAGTCCCCGGCAGGCTCCGCTGTGGTATCGTCAATGCTGGCATGGCACGGGACCACCGACCCGGAAACAGGCTCAATTGAGGCCGATGCTGCTGTCCGCGCGGCCCAGGCAGTGGACGAAGAACCTGCTCATCTTCGTCCCGCTGTTCTTTACGGCGGGGGACGCGTGGGGCCTTTCGGACGCCGCCGGAGCCCTGTCCCTGCTGGTCAAGGCTACCCTGGCTTTCGTCCTCTTCTCCCTCGTGTCATCTGGCCAGTATCTGGTCAACGACGTCCTCGACGCGGAGGAGGACCGGCGGCACCCCAGGAAACGCCAACGCCCGGTCGCATCGGGCGCTCTCGCGCCTTCTGTCGCGCTGACGGTTGGGGGGCTGCTGGCGGCTGGGGGAACGGTGGCCGCCTTCTTCCTGGAACCCTCCTTCGGCCGGGTGACCGCAATCTACCTTGCCACGACAGCTGTCTACTCGTACGCGCTGAAACGGGTGGCACTCCTGGACGTGTTCGTGATCAGCGCGGGGTTCGTGCTCAGGGTCGTGGCTGGGGCCGCGGTCCTGGAGGTGCCAGTATCGCCCTGGCTCTACACGTGCGCCGGGCTCGGCGCGCTCTTCGTCGCCCTGTCGAAGCGCCGGAGCGAGCTGGCCAACGCTGGCGACCGGGCCAACGAGCAAAGAGAAGCCCTGGCCCTCTACTCGGTCCCCCTTCTCGACCAGCTTATAGGGATCTCAGCCACGGCCTCCCTGCTGACCTACGTCCTCTACACCTTCACCGCTCCAAACCTGCCGGACGACCACTCGATGATGCTGACTGCGCCGTTCGCCGTATACATCCTCTTCAGGTACATCTACCTCGTGCAGAGGCGCGGCCTGGGCGAGAACCCAGAGGAGATATTCACGTCCGACCTTCCCATCATGGCTGCCGTCGCCCTCTGGCTCCTCATGGCCCTCGCGGTTCTGCTGAGGGCGGCCAGCTGACCGCTGGCCCTAGACCCAGGGCCGCCAACACCTTAACCTTGTCCCATGACCCCTCCCGAACACCTCTTCCTTGGCATACCCGTATGGGTCGGCGTGTACCTCTTCTCCGTTGCCGCGTTCCTGCTGGCGGGCTACCTGCTCTACGTAAGGGTCTTCCGCCTGGTGTTGGTGGGCAAGGCTGCGAACCGAACTGACAGGCCGGCGAAAAGGCTCCTCGGCGCTATCCCCCTCGTACTCGGCCAGAGCAAGGTGCTCCAGAGCTTCTCGCCACTGCGGGACCGCGCCGGCCTCGCACACTTCCTGATCTTCTGGGGCTTCATCTCCTTCACCCTTAGCTACGTGATCTTCATCTACGGCGACTCCATCTGGCGGCAATTCTCGACCACCCTGCTCACTGAGACCGGCGTGCGGGTATTCGCCGCCTACCTCGAAGTGCTGGCCGTCGGCCTGCTGGTTGCGGTCATATGGGGCGCGGTACGGCGGTGGGCAGCGACGCCGAGGCGCCTGAGCTTCGACCTGACCCAGAAGCCCGAGGCCGCCGTCATCCTGGTCCTGATAGGCGCGCTGATGGCCCTGACCCTGCTGACCGAGGCCTTCCACGCGGCGTCCGGCGCAGACGGCCCGGCCTCCGCGCCCATCGGCTCAGCCCTCGGCGACCTCCTCGCCAACGCAGGCATGGGCGAGAACGCCGCGGAGGCGCTGCACGCGCTGGCGTGGTGGGCGCACCTCGGACTCATCCTGGGGTTCGCCGTCTACATCCCCATGTCAAAGCACGCTCATCTCATTGGCGCGCCACTTTCGTTCCTGTTCCGGGACCTGGAGGCTAGCGGCGCACTCCCCACGCCGGACGACTTGGAGACGGCCGAGACGTTCGGCGCGGCCCGCGCGCCGGACTTCACCTGGAAGGAGCTGCTGGACGGCTACGCCTGCGCCGTCTGCGGGCGCTGCACCGACAGCTGCCCGGCAAACATCACCGGCAAGACCCTTTCGCCCATGCACATCGCCGAAGGCTTGAAGGAGCACCTGCAGGCCACGGACGGCGCCGCTGACTCCCCACCGGTCATAGGCGAGGAAGTCGGCGAGGAGGCGCTGTGGGACTGCCTCACGTGCGGCGCTTGCGAGCAGGTGTGCCCCGTCGGCGTCGAGCACATCGACATGATCGTCGACATGCGCCGCAACCTCGTGATGGAGCAGGCCAGCATGCCCGAGTCCGCCGCGACGGCCCTCATGAGCATGGAGCAGCGCGGCCATCCCTGGCGCGGTACCCAGCACACTCGCACCGACTGGGCGGAAGGGCTCGGCGTCAGGACGCTGGCGGAGCACCCGGACGCCGAGGTCCTGTTCTGGGTTGGTTGCACGGCGGCTCTGGAGCAGCGCAGCCGGGGCATCGCCCGCTCGATGGCGTCGGTCCTGAAGCGCGCGGGCGTGGACTTCGCCATCCTCGGCGATGAGGAGGGCTGCACCGGCGACCCGGCCCGCCGCATGGGCAACGAGTACCTATACCAGGTCATGGCCCAGCAGAACATCGAGACCCTCGACCGCTACAACGTCAGGAAGATCGTCACCGTCTGCCCCCACTGCTTCAACACCATCAAGAACGAGTACCCACACCTGGGCGGCAGCTACGAGGTCATGCACTACAGCGAGTTCGCAGCCGAGCTCATAGCCCAGGGGAAGATCAGGCCCATCGTTACCATCGACGCGTCGATGACCTACCACGACTCGTGCTACCTGGGCCGCCACAACGGTGTGTACGACGCCCCGCGCGACGTTGCCGCCGCCATCCCCGGCCTGGAGCTGGTGGAGATGGAGCGTTGCCGCGAGCGCGGCTTCTGCTGCGGCGCCGGGGGCGGGCACATGTGGATGGAGGAGAGCCGCGGCCGCCGCGTCAACCACGTCCGCACCGAGCAGGTGCTGGAGACCGGCGCCGACACCGTCGGCGTATCCTGCCCGTTCTGCCTCCAGATGTTCGTAGAGGGCGCTGGCTCAGTCGAAGGCGCCGAGGGACTGGAGGCACGGGACCTGATCGAGCTGCTGGCCGAGAGTCTAGGCGAAGAGCAGGGCGACTAGCAAGGTCAACTACTGGGCGCCCGGTCTAGCTGAAATCGAGCTCATTTGCGAGGTATTGGAACCTCTCCACTCAACATTGCTGGGAACATTAGAGCTATGCTAGAGTGAGGACACTTACTACGATCGCGAATTGGGGAAAACGATGAGTCTGGACAACAGCGAAGAAAAAGAAAAGACAGCCACACCAGCCGAACGTCTCAAGTGGATGCGTGCCATTTCTCAACGGACTGCCAGGCTACTGCGCGAAGGAGGTCCACTGGTCGACCACGCCGACCTGCTCTACGACGAACGGGGCCTGCCGAAGTGATAGCGGGCTTTAGGCGGGCACGGCCGCACTGTTCAGTGAAGTTCTAGCAAGGCCCGGGGGAGGCTATGGCGCAGCCCCAGGCTGTCCTGTGGGGGTTTGGCTAACCTAGTATCCTAGCTTGTGGAGGCAAGAAGGATGCAAACAAACATGACAACAGCGCGATTTGCAATAGTCTATGAGGGCACGTCCGTCAACGACGGTACTATGGATGCCCAACAATTGGCACGCGCTGTGCTGGCTATGGGCGACCTGGTGGATTTCGTCAGTGGGACGATCAACGGCGATAGAGCCTTCGCTAGTCTCAGTGTTCGTGCTATACACCCAGGCTCAATCGAGCTTCAGTTTGCGCTTGATGTTGCCTTCAACATGAATCTTCAAATGGCAGTGGATGTGACGCTTAACGCCAGTGATATCAAGAAAGTGCTCTTCGGAGGCTCTGCATTAGGTGGCGCGGGTGGAGTGTTCATGCTGTTCAAGCGATTCAGGGGCCGTTCACCAAGAGTGGTTTCTGAGGTAAACGATGACATCCTCAGGATCGGGCCAGAAGAAGATGGTACGCTCAATCTGGTGCACAGGATCGGACTACACCTATATGAACAGCCAGAAACCCGAAGCATCGTAGGAAGAATAGTGCAGCCGCTAATCGATTTGGACTTGGATAAGCTCGTCATCCGAGACTCTGAAGAGAAACTGGAGGAAGTAACGAAAGAAGATGCCAGCCTATGGAGAATAGAGGAACTAGAGAATCGCGAACTAGAGTACGTGGACATGATTCGCGAGGAGCTTCGGGCAGGGTTTGGCGAGATAACAGGTCGCATAGAAGTAGATATGCCAACCATGATTTATTTCAGTAAGTCTGTGATGGAGATCAACGAGCGCCTTAGTCGCATTGAGCAGCGACTAAACGATAGACCAAATAACTGAGGAGATCGTAAGACTCCCCCTTCTAGCCCCAGCATTCAGAATCTCGCAGGCAGCCCCAAACCCAGCACACCAATCTTTGAAACTGAGGCGATGGTTCTGACCTTGTCGCATCTGCTATGCTCAACTGCTAACTTTGGGCCAGAGGAGGCTGTCATGGCTGAGAAGCTGCGGGTAGGGCTGATCGGGGCGAACGTGAGCTATGGGTGGTCGCCCCGGGCGCACATCCCGGCGCTCCTCGCGCTGCCTGACGTGGAGCTTGCTGCCGTGTGTACCGCCCACTCCGAGACGGCCCGCGAGTCGGCCGAGCGGTACGGGGTGCCGATGGCCTTCAGCGACCACATGGAGATGCTGGAGCGCGACGACCTCGACGCCATCGGCGTATCGGTCCGCGTGCCCAAGCACCACGCCCTCACCATGGACGTGCTGAGGGCCGGCAAGCACGTCTACACCGAGTGGCCCCTGGGCGCGAACCTGCCCGAGGCCGAGGAGATGGCCTGCCTCGCCCGTGAGCAGGGCGTTCTCTCCATGGTCGGGTTGCAGGGCCGCTGCGCACCGGAGTTCCTGCGGCTCCGCGAGCTGGTCGAAGAGGGCTACGCCGGCGAGGTCCTCTCGGTCAACATGACCTCGTTCGTGCCCGGCGTCTTGAGCCGCACGTCCGACCGCACGTGGCAGAAGGACGTGGAGCTCGGAGCGACCACGCTCACCATCGCCTTTGGGCACGTCGTCGACGCCCTCTGCATGTGCCTGGGAGAGTTCGCCGAGGTGTCGGCCTCCGTGGCCACGCAGGTGCCCCAGTGGCTCGACAGCGACACCGGCGAGATGGTCGACGTCACGTCGCCCGACAGCATCCTGGTCTCGGGAAGGCTCGAGGGCGGCGCGCTGGCGTCGGTCCACGTGAGCGCCATTCCGTGGCACGCCACCGGGTACCGCCTGGCCGTATACGGCCGCGAGGGTACGCTTGTGCTGGAGAGAGAGGACCATCCCCACCTGGGCACGATGCGCCTCAGCGGCGGCAGGGAGACGGACGATGCGCCCGCCGAGCTGCCCATCCCGGCGCGCCTGACCCAGGTACCGGACACCGTGCCCGAGGGTCCCCCGTTCAACGTCGCCCAGATGTGGCACAGGTTCGCGGAGGGCATACGCTCGGGGACGCGCGTAGAGCCCGACTTCGACACCGCTGTCACCCGCCACCGCCTGCTCGACGCCATCCAGCGCGCCTCGGACACAGGCCAGAAACAGCGCCTGTAACTCCCTACTGACCTGGCGGAATGATGATCTCGCACCTGGGGCCGGTGGAGCGCTCCAGCCTCTCGTCCAGGGTTGCTAGGGGACGTTCCAGTGCCTCTGCCAACGCCACGTACCAGGCGTCGTAGCAGGTCAGATTCCTTCGCAGCTCCCATATCCTGTCGGCAAACGGGGCGAATGGGAACAGGCCCAGGTCAAGCCGCATGAGGTTATCATGCGCACCCGCAGCCTCCAGCCGCGACAGGTCACCCGTCAACTCCAGCCGCCTCAGGATATTGCTGGCTTCGGCCAACGCAAGTTCCGGGCAAGTCAGCTGCCCGCCAGAAACCACAGACTCTGCCCAGGCACCTTCGGGACCCGTATCCACAAGGGCAGAGACCAGTACCGACGAGTCGACAACCGCCGTCACGGCCGGTCCGCGTTACGCGCGTCCAGGATGGCCGCGGACGTTACACGGGTTCCCGTCACTGCCTTGCGGGAGCGGACCTCGCTCAGCCAGGCGCTAACGGAGGGGCGCGAGGCTATGCGCTCGAGCTCACCCCTCAGGAACTCCTGCATCGACTGGCGCTCGAGTGCGGCGCGCACGGCCAGCTCGTCGCGCACTTCCTCCGGCACCCCTCTTATCGTGATCTGTACTGCCATGCCAGCATTATGACATCACTGCCAGCAAAATGCAATTGCATGTTGACATTCTAGTCCAAGCCTTGGTCAGTTTGGATCCATGACTCGGGTCGCGATGCCCGCTAGACGATCAGCGCGGCGTCGACCGAGTTGATGGGCGGCAGGTGGTCGATCATTAGCTCCCACGTGTCGCCGTCGTCGCGGCTGTAGAAGATCTGCCCCGTCGTCGTGCCGACGTACACGCCGCAGTCGTCCAGCGAGTCTGTCGCCATGCCCTCACGCTGCACGTGCAGGTAGGCGTTGCGCTGGGGCAGACCCCTCGTCAGCGGCTCCCAGTCCACCCCCGCATTGCGGCTTCGGTAGACCCTGAACTTGGCGTCAGTCACGTAGCGGACTCCTCCGCCCACTTCGCTGCCAAGGGCCTTGTCCTCCGGCACAACGTACACGGTGTCGGGGTCGCTGGAATGGGTCCCCATAACCATGCCGAATCGGGAAGGCAGCCCTTCGCTCATGTCCAGCCACCGGAGCCCGCTGTCGTCGCTTCGGAAGAAGCCGCAGTGGTTCTGCTGGTAAAGGTGTCCGGGCCCTGAGGGGTGCGCCAGAAGCTTGTGAGGGCACTGGCCGAGCTCAGGGAATGGGTCGGGCATGAAGTCGGCCCGCACTCCGGCGTTCATCGGCGCCCAGCTTGCCCCGCCGTCCTCGGTACCGAATATGCCGACCGCCGATATCCCCACCCACATCCGGCGGACGTCGTCAGGATCGAGCACCATGCTGTGCAGGCACAGGCCGCCAAAGCCTCCCTCCCACATGGCACGGGTCGGATGCTTGGAGAGCGAAACGACCTCGCCCCACGTCTCGCCGCCGTCGGAGCTCTTGAACAGTGCCGCGGGCGAGACACCCGCGTAGACGACGCCGGGCTCGCTGGGCCTGCCGGGCTCGATGTGCCACACCTGCTCGACGGAGTCGCCCCGCTCGCTGGGGAACGCCGGGTTCACCCGCGACTTCTGCCACATCGCGCCCAGGTCGTCGCTCCGCTGAACCTCAGGCCCCCAGATCGGGCTGTTGATCGCGGCGAAGATCGTCCCAACTTCGCGGTCGTCGTAGGCTAGGTGGAACACGTCGCCGCCGGCATGATGCGGCCCGGCCAGCGCCCACTTGTTCCGCGCTCGATCAGCCGTGAGGAAGAACGCGCCCTTGCGTGTCCCGACCATAAGGAGCACGTCGCCCCTGTTCGCCTCGATCTTCGGCATCGGGGCTGAACCTACAGGTCCATCCGGGTCAGGGCCTCGAACACCTCCTCGGGCGGGCGCTTGCCCAGCTTGCGCCGGTACTCGCTCACGGGCAGGTACTCGTACACCTCCGGGTTGTGGGCCACGAACGCCTCAGCGTACGAGACGCGCAGGTGCGTGGCCGCGCCCGTGCCGTCCATACCGATGCTCATCTTTCGCTGCAGCGGGCTGTCCTGGCCGTAGTGCTGCGACTCGAACCTGTTCATCGCCGCCGACTTCTGGCCGATCGTGTCCGAGATGTCGATGACCGTCGTCGGCACCCTGATGCTCAGGTTCTCCAGCACGTTGGTCCGGCCCAGGTGCGTGTGGTAGAAGATCTGGGCCGCCTCGCCGCCCGTGTCTCCCCCGGTCGGCGCGTACGGCTTGCCTGGCCGGATGCCCGACGCCAGGTCGATGGCCAGCAGCAACATCTGCGTCGTCACCGCGTGAACAGGCACCGTGTCGTACGGCCAGTGGGTCACTATGACGTTGGGCCGCAGCTCGCCGATGACATCCGCGATGTCGTTGATCACGTCCTCCCGCGGGAGCAGTATGTCGTCGTTGTAGCCCAGGAACCGCACGTCCGTGACGCCCAGCTCGGCCGCCGCGTTCACCAGCTCCATCCGCCGCTCTTCGACCAGCCCGCTCATGTCCGGCAGGTCGCCGCTGTCGCGGTAGTCGTCGATGGCGGCCAGGTGGTGCGACAGCCCCGTCGTCGGCACGAGGATGCACACATGGTCGCCCCGTGCCGCGTGCTTGGCCATCGTGCCGCCCGCATAAAGGATCGCGTCCTTCGGATGTCCCCCGAGGTTCAGGATAGTCAGCGGCTCGGCCATTTCTCTCCCTCCTGGTCCAGCGTGCCGCGTAGTATATGCGCCCGGCGCATGGCTGTCAGCGACCGATTGCCCCGGCGCTGCCCCGACCATATAATCCGCCGCGACCAGCGGTGCGAGGAGGCCCACCATGCGCGCGGGATTCGGCCAGTTCAGCCAGCCTTCCCAGGAGTATCTGCGGTTCTGCGCCCAGTTCGGCGCGACCGACGTGCTGCTGAACAGCGCGAACCTGCCGGGCGCGGGAGGCCGGTGGCAGCTGCACGATCTCGTGAAGCTGCGTCTCACCATCGAGCAGTATGGGCTATCGCTGTCGGCCCTCGAAAATGTGCCCATCTCGTTCTACGACCACATCATGCTCGGCGGCCCCAGGCGCGACGAGCAGGTCGAGAACATGATCGCCACGGTGCGGAACATCGCCCGCGCAGGAATCCCCATCTTCGGCTACCACTGGATGCCGTCGATGGTTTGGCGCACCACGCCGGCGCACATCCGCTGCGGCGCCGTCGCCACGGCGTTCGACTACGACGAGGCCCGCAGCATGCCCATCACCCACGACCGCGAGTACACCGAAGAGGAGATGTGGGAGAACCTGGAGTACTGGATACGGATCATCACCCCTATCGCCGAGGAGGAGGGCATACGCCTCGGCATACACCCCTGCGACCCGCCGGTCCCCGTCCTGGGCGGCATCCCGCAGCTACTACGCAGCTTCGGCGCCTACAAGCGGCTCGTCGAGATATACCCGTCCGACTCCAACGGCATCGAGTTCTGCCAGGGCACCTTCTCTGAGATGGAGGGCGAGGACATATACGAGATGATCCGGTACTTCGGCGAGCGCCGGAAGATTCTCTACGTCCACTTCCGCAACGTCTCCGCGCAGGTGCCGAGGTTCCACGAGGAGTTCATCAACACCGGCTACGTGGACATGCACAGGGCCATGACCATATACCACGAGGTCGGCTTCGACAGCTTCTTCATCGACGACCACGTGCCCCAGACCTTCCAGGACACCGAGTGGGGCCACCGCGGCCGCGCCTTCGCCAACGGCTACATCCAGGCCATGATCGAGGCCGTCACCAAGGCGGCCGGATAAACAAGGCCAACGATCAATACACGCCGTCCCCCGGGTCGATGACCCGAATAACGCGAGGATCGATGCCCAGCGCCTCCCGCGCCTGCAGCATCGCCCACAGTGCCTTGCCGGGAGATCCGCAGCCCCGCTCCTCCACTATGGCGATGAGCCGCCCGCCAAGCTCCGCAACGTCGGGCGCTCGCGCCCTGTACAGGGCCTCGATGGGCGACCATCGTTGGGGCCCCAGGTCCCTCGAGAGGTCGGAGTAGCGGATCGCCCACGTCGCAAACCATGCCGTGCCCGGCTCCGGCACGGGGCTGGACGACAGGCCCCGCTCGGCTCCCCCGGCCGTCCGGTCGATGATGAAGTCGTTCCTGAACCCGAACGGCCCCAGTATCTCCGACAGCGCCGCGTGGTCGATCATCTCCTGCAGGTCGCCCGCCACCCTCGCCGCCTCGGTTCCGGGCGGTACGTCGCTGCCGGGCGATGCCACCGGGTAGTCCCGGGCACGCAGCAGGAGGTGGGCCAGCTCGTGGGCCACGTGGTAGGCAAGGTCGTCCTCGGGCAGGCCGGCCCAGGCCGGCTGCTCCAGTGCGCTCCTGTCCGCGCCCAAGTCGCCGAAGACGGAGCTGTGGCCCTCCTCGATGCGCTCGACAGACGCCGGAATCTCCGGCCCGTACCGCGTCCAGAAGCAGTCGAACGGGTCAGCCAGTCTGCGGCCAAGTACTTCCATGCCTGAGACCTTGGCACAACTAGCCGGGCCGGGCAACTCCGCTCCGGCTTGTTGACCTGTCGCGCCGGCCTCGGCTAGAGTCCGGCCAACGCAATCAATCCGCCAGGAGGGTCGCCATGTCGTCACCCCAACCCCAAGATTCGTTCGACAACGCCATCATCGGAAGCAACCCCCAGATAGACCCGGACGTGATCGTCGGCTTCCGGTATCACCCGGAGTGCGGTCCGGCGAGGATCGGCGACAACTGCATCCTGCACAAGGGCACGGTCATATACGGCGACGTGACCATCGGCGACCACTTCCATACGGTCCACTACGCCGTGATACGCGCCATGGTCAAGATCGGTGACTACTGCACCCTCCTCAACCACTCGACCATCGAGGGCGTTGTCAGGATGGGAAACGGCGTCCGCATCATGTCGCACGTCTACATCCCGTCGCGGACGTGGTTCGGCGACAACGTGTTCGTCGGGCCCGGCACCACGTTCCTGAACGACCGCTACCCGTGCTGGCGCGACCCGCCTCCCACGCCCAGGGGCGCGACCATCCACGACGACGTGATGATCGGCGGGGGCTGCACGATCCTGCCCGGCGTGACCATCGGCGAGAGGAGCTTCATCGCCGCGGGCGCGGTGGTTAACAAGGACGTGCCGCCCCGCAGTTTCGTGGTTGGGGTGCCGGGCAGGATATCGCCCCTCCCGGACCACCTCGACATGCCGAACAACCGCCTGCTAACCCTGCAGTCCGGCGAGTTCTGGAACGCTCAGGCCGACTACGTCGGCGAGTCCATCTGGCCCGACTACTGGCCGGATAAGTGGGACTAGAGTTACGGCCTAGATGCCAGACACGGTGATTCTAAGGCATCTCCCGTAGGGGCGACTCGCTGAGTCGCCCGCGGGTCGCTATTGCAGTGATCGAATGTCGTCTACGACCATCTCTACAACCTCGCGAATGTTATCGAGGGCCTCTCTCTCGGAGCGCCCCCACGTCACCGCACCTTGCTCCTCTAGGGCAGGACAATATGCATGCCAGCGATCATCGTCCGGCTCGACGACGACGCGAAAAACGTAGCTCTTTGCGGGCGCTTCCACTCTTCCTACAGCCTCGCCATCGGGTACGCCTCGTAGTAGGCCTCGGAGGGCTTCCACAGCCGCACGCTCAGCGGCCAGTCCTGCGCCACGAGGTTGTACTTTGGGTTCTTGTGCGGGTCGGGCACCAGCAGCAGGAATATGTGCCCGAATATCGCCAGCAGCACGCCGGGCACGGCCAGGATGGGACGCGTCCAGGGCCGGTTCAGCCACAGCCAGCTCGTCCCGATCAGCGCCAGCCACACGATGAACCACAGCCCGTGGATGAGGATCAGCAGCAGCATCCCCAGAACGACGGCGATGAGCCCGTGTCCGATGAACTGCATCAGCTGGTCGACCGGCTTCAGCACCCACGATAGCGCCCGCGTCACTCTCATGATCACCAGCCTCACGAGGGACGTGAGGAAGTCGACGGGGCTGTGCTCCCGTGCAAAGCTGATGCGCGTGTCAAAGTCGTCTATGTCCCAGAGCCAGCTCACTGGCGCTCCACCCTCACTTCAATCTCCTCCCGTCAAGGGAGAGGAGGCACTTCCGGGCATTCTAACACGCTGCTCAAGGCGCCCGTAACGGCATGGGGACCCGCCGGTTCCGATACAATGGCCCGGCGCCCCGCAGGAGAAGCCTATGCTAACGCTAGTGCCCAAGGAGATCGAGGAATACGCCGTCCGTCACACCACGTCTCTGCCGCCCCACCTCGCCGAGCTCGCCAGGTACACCGCCGAACGAAGCGACGGCATGATGCTCTCCGGGCCCATCGAGGGCAACGTGCTGCAGATGCTCGTCTGGGCCTTGGGGGCCCGTCGCGTCCTGGAGGTGGGCTGCTTCACCGGCTTCAGCGCCCAGATGATGGCCGCCGCGCTCCCAGACGACGGGCGCCTCGTCACCTGCGAGATCGACCCCGACAACGCCAGCGTCGCCCGGGAATACTTCGACAAGGGTCCGGACGGGCACAAGATCGAGATCCGCCTCGGCCCGGCCATCGAGACCATGGATTCACTCCAAGGTCCGTTCGACCTCGTCTTCATCGATGCCGACAAGACGCCCTACATCGACTACTACGAAAGGGCGATGGGCCTCCTCGCCGACCGTGGAATCATCGCCGCCGACAATGTGCTCTGGAGCGGCCGCGTCCTTGACCCCGAGTCGGACTCCGACAAGGCTCTGGCCGCCTTCAACGACCACGTGGCCGCAGATCCCAGGGTGGTGCAGGTCATCCTCACCATCCGCGACGGCCTCATGCTCATCCGCAAGTCCTAGCCGCCCGCCGCACCTGCTAGAATGGCGCGCACTCTCACTGAACGGGGGAATCGCATGGCGAAGAGGTACAGGGCCGCAATAGTCGGGCTGGGCAGGATCGCGACCATGATCGACGACGAGGTGGTGGGCAGCCCTTACCTGCTCCTGCCCATGAGCCACATGGGAAGCTACGAGGCCGTGGAGGAGGTGAAGTTCGCCGGCGGTGCGGACCCCTACGAGGAGCAGCGCGAGGCGTTCGGCCGCAAGCACGGCGTCACCAACCTTTACTCCGACTACAAGGAGATGCTGGAGAAGGAGCGGCCCGACATCGTCTCCATCTGCACGTCCGCCCGCCCTAGGGCCGACATCGTCACCACCATCGCTGCCATGGATGTGGGTGTGAAGGCCATATGGGCCGAAAAGCCCATCTCCATGAGCCTCGAGGAGGCCGACGCCATGGTGGAGTCCTGCAGGGACGCGGGCATCGTCCTCGCGGTAAACTGCGCCCGGCGCTGGGACGCCTCGTACAGCATGGCGCGGGAGCTCATCGACGACGGCGCGATCGGCGAGGTGATGCAGGTCACCGTGTACCAGGGCGGCAACCTGTCCCACAACTCCCACATGATCAACCTGGGGCGCTTCCTCGCCGGAGGAAGCGGCCGGGTCGACTGGGTATTCGGCGACCTGAACGACGAGACCGCTGCCGGGCCCCACGAGGACGACGACCGCGGCGGCATCTCCTACCTGGTCTTCGAGAACGGCGTGCGTGGTCTGGTGCGCCAGGACAAGTGGGGCTACTGCGAAGCTGAGGTCGTGGGCACGGGGGGAATCATCAGGGTGCACAACGACACCCAGGAGATGGAGCTGTGGGCCACGGGCGAAGGGCGGGACCTCTCGCGCCGCCTCTTCCCGCGCCGGCAGAAGATAGAGAGCGCCACCGTCCGGGCGGTGCGCGACCTCATTCACTGCATCGAGACCGGCGACGAGCCCTCCAGCTCCGGCGAGGACGGCCGCCACGACCTGGAGGTGGCTATAGCCGTCCGGGAGTCTCACAGGAAGGGCGTCAAGGTCACGCTCCCGATTGCGGACCGCACCGAGCGCATCAACTCCTACGAGACACTGCTCAGCGCCGAGGACCTGCCCAGGGCTATCCAGAAGAGGATGGCCGCGTCCTCATGATGAACGCCTCCGCCACCTGGTTCCTCAAGTCCGAGGACGGCAAGCCCCTCGGCCAGGTATACCGGGACCCGGGCGATCCACCGCCCGCTCAGGGCGCGCAGGTCGACGGCATCGGCGAGGTGGTGCGGTTCACCGAGCTCGGCGCCTCCTGCGGCATGCGCCGCTTCGAGGTGATCGTGAGGCCAGCCCCGCAGCCTGCGGTATAATCCAATCTACCCAGAATCGGCTTAGCCCGGGAGAGACTCATGAGAGAGTTGACGTTCGTGCTAGAGGACGAGGAGCTCTACTCGATAATCGAAACCGAGGCAAAGGAATCGGGCCGCACCATCCAGGAAATAATCGTAGAAGCCCTGCGAGTGTGGAAGGTTGAAACCGAGCTTGATGATGAGGAGCTCGCCAGGGTGGAGCAGGCCTGCCTGGAATGGGAGAAGAACGGCGGCATGGAAGCCGGCGCCTTCTTCAACACCCTGCGCGAAGAGGAGGCTCGCGTCAACAGTTGAGATACCTTGTAGAGGTATCTCCGGCTGCTCGGAGGGACCTACGGCGAGTCAGCCCTCAGTACAGGACCCGTATAGAGACTGTTATTCATCAACTGGCCGATGACCCTTTTCCGTACTCGACTGCCAAGGTGCGAGCCCGAAGGAACACTTGGCGGCTACGCGTCGGGCATTTCAGAATAATCTACGAAGTGCATAAGGACGTGCTCATAGTTCACGTGGTAGAAGTCGCTTTGCGCAACGAATCGACGTACCGGGGACGTTAGGGAGTCACACCATTAGGGAAGGCGAAACGGCGCATCGACTCGGAGCCGACATAGGCGGCACCTTCACGGATGTCGTACTCCTCGGCCCCGGTGGCACGTACCACACCAAGAAGGTCCCTTCCACCCCCGCCGACTACGCCGAGGGCATCCTGGACGGCGCAGTTCAGGCCCTGGGCGAGCACGGTGTCGACGAGGCGTCGATCCGCGAGGTCATCCACGGGACGACCGTCGCCAGCAACACCGTGCTGGAGAACAAGGGCGCGAAGACGGCCCTGATCACCACACGAGGCTTCCGGGACGTCCTGGAGTTCAGGCGCCTGAGAGTCCCTCACCTCTACAGCCTCTTCTACGAGCCCCCCACGCCCCTCGTCCCCCGCAGGTTGCGTCTGGAGGTCGGAGAGCGCGTCGGCGCGGGCGGCGAGGTGATCACGCCGCTCGATGAGGAGTCGGTCTACGCCGCCGTCGAGCGCATACGGGCCGAGGGCGCAGACTCTGTGGCCGTGTGCCTCCTCCACTCCTACCGCAACGGCGACCACGAGCGGCGGATAGGCGAGATAGTCCGGGCGGAGCTGCCAGACCTGTTCTGCTGTCTGTCCGTGGACGTGCTGGCCGAGATACGCGAGTACGAGCGCACCAGCACCACTGTCGTCAACGCTTACCTGGGCCCCATAGTCCAGGGCTACCTGAACTCCCTTTCGGCCAGGACCCGCTCGGCCGGTATCGCCGCCCCCCTGCGCATCATGCAGTCCAACGGCGGCGTCATGTCCATCGACAGGGCCGCCGAATCGCCGGTACGCATCGTCGAGTCGGGCCCCGCGGCGGGCGTCGTGGCCGCCCAGCGCGTCGGCGAACGCGTGGGCTTGGACAACGTGATCAGCTTCGATATGGGTGGCACCACCGCCAAGGCCTCGCTGATCGAGGACGGAAGCCTCAGCTGGACCACCGAGCACGAGATAGGGTCGGGCATATCCCTGTCCAGCCGCCTGGTGAAGGGTGGGGGGCACGCCGTCAAGGTGCCCGTCGTCGACCTGGCCGAGGTGGGCGCGGGCGGCGGCAGCATCGTCTGGATCGACCGCGGCGGCGCGCTCAGGGTCGGCCCACGCAGCGCGGGCGCCGTGCCTGGGCCCGTGTGCTACGACGCGGGCGGCGACCAGCCCACCGTCACCGACGCCAACGTGGTGCTGGGCTACATCAGCCCCTCGGAGCTGGCCGGCGGCGCAGTGAAGCTCAAGCCCGACCTGTCGGCCAATGCGCTCCAGGACAAGGTCGCGGGCCCCCTCGACACGCCGCTGCTCGAGGCCGCGTACGGCGTCCACGTCGTCGCCAACATCACGATGATCAGGGCCATCCGCGCCGTGTCGACCTACAGGGGCCGCGACCCCCGGGACTTCGCGCTCATCGCCTTCGGTGGCAGCGGTCCCGTTCACGCGGCGGAGATGGCCCGCTCACTCGGCGTGCGCACCGTCGTAGTGCCGCCCGCGCCGGGCCTCCTGTCGGCGGTCGGGCTCCTCGAGGCCCTGCCCGAGTACCACTTCGTGCAGACCCACTTCGCCCCCGTCGACGGCGTCGAACCTGACGCCGTGACCAGCGCCTTCGAGCGCATGGAGGCACGCGCGGTACGCGACCTCACCCAGGAGGGGTACCCGTCCGACGACATCGAGACCCGGCGGGCCGCCGACCTGCGGTACGTCGGGCAGGCCTACGAGCTCACCGTCCCATGCCCATCCGGCGGGCTCGACTCGAAGGCCTTGGGCGCACTGGCGGAGACCTTCCACGACGAGCACGAGCGCACATACGGCCACAGGGCGAGCGACGAGCCCGTGGAGATCGTGAACCTGCGGCTCACCGCCATGGGTACCGCGGGCCAGGTCTCGCCGACCCGCCCCGGCGGATCTGCTGCCGAGCCCGAGCGCGGGGAACGCAGCGCCTACTTCGGCGCCGATCACGGCTCCGTCGCAACGCCGGTCATCGGGCGCGGTGGACTGACCACCGCCCCTCAGAATGGGCCGCTAATCATCGAGGAGTACGACGCCACCACCGTCGTGCCACCGAACTGCACCGCCAGGCTCGACGCCGCCGGCAACATAGTCATAGAGGTACACGGAGCCGAGTAGGAGCCCGACATGCTTCCCGAAGACATAGACCCGATCACCTTCGAGGTGATCCGCAACGGCCTCGACACCCTCGTCGACGAGATGGCGCTCACGGTCATGCGCACAGCTCATTCCGGTGTCGTCAAGGACGCCATGGACTACTCCACGGCGTTCTGCGACCGTAACGGGCAGGTCGTCGCCCAGGGCCTCACCATCGTCTGCCACCTCGGCTCCTTCCCGGCCGCCGTCGCATCCGTGATCGACAAGTACGGCGACACGATGGTCGAGGGCGACATGTTCATCATGAACGACCCCTACACCTCCGGCGGCATACACCTGCCCGACATATATGTGATTCAGCCCGTGTTCGTCGACGGTGTGCCCGAGGGCTTCGCGGGCGTCGTCGCCCACCATACGGACGTGGGAGGCATCGTCCCGGGGTCGAACTCCACCGACTCCACGGAGATATACCAGGAAGGGCTGCGCATCCCGACCCTGCGGCTCTACGACCGGGGCGAGCCCGTCGAGGCGGTCTTCACGCTCCTCGCCGCCAACGTGCGCGTGCCCGACAAGGTTCTGGGCGACCTGAGGGCCCAGATCGCCGCCGCACATACCGGCGAGAGGGGCCTGGTGCGCCTCACCGACCGCTACGGCGCGCCCGCCGTCCGCCGCTACATGGACGTGCTGATCGACCACTCGGAGCACCTGGCGCGGGAGGAGATCGAGGCCCTGCCCGACGGCACCTACCACGCGACGGGGTACATCGACGCCGACAACGTGCCCGACGACGGCCCACTGGTGCTCCAGGTTGCAGTGACCATCGACGGCGACCGCGTGATCACCGACTTCGAGGGTTCGTCGAGCCAGATGAAGGCCGGAATCAACTCGCCGGTGCCCTTCACCAGGGCAGCGGTCTACGGCGCGCTGCGGCTCCTGATGGACCCCGGCATCCCCAACTCGGCCGGGTACACCCGCCTCATCGAGGTGCGGACGCCAATCGCCTCCGTGGTCGATCCCGTGCTGCCCGCTGCCTGCGGCGCACGCGGGATTACCGGCTTCCGCATCATGGACACGGTGCTCGCGGCTCTCGCCCAAGCGGTGCCCGACAGGGTGCCGGCGGACGGCGAAGGCGGCAACACCATCATCAGCATCGGCGGCCATACACGGGCTGGCGGCTTCGCCTACGTCGATCTGTTCGCGGGAGCGCGAGGCGCGAGGCCCACAGGCGACGGCCCGGATGGGGTCGCACACCCGGCCGCGAACATATCCAACACCCCCGTCGAGATTGCCGAGGTCGAGTCGCCCGTGAGGATCGAGGAGTACGGCCTGCTTCCCGACTCGGGCGGCGCGGGCAAGTACCGGGGCGCCCTATCCGAAGTGAGGAGCGTGCGCTGCCTCGCCGACGAGGCCCTGCTCCAGCTCCGCTCCGACAAGCGCGCCCACCCGCCCTTCGGACTTCAGGGAGGCGCGCCCGGCGCCCCTTCGTACAACATCCTCAACCCCGGCGAGGGCCAGCGCGTCCTGACCACCATGGGCACGGCGCCCATGCGCCGGGGCGACCTCATCCGCCACGAGCTTGCCAGCGGCGGCGGCTGGGGCGACCCCCTCGAGCGCGACCCGGCCATGGTCCTCGCCGACTTCCTCGACGAGAAGGTCTCCGCCGACCACGCCCGCCAGGTCTACGGCGTCGTCATCGACCCCAACACCCACCAGGTCGACACCGACGCGACGGCGCAGCTACGCGAGAGCCTGCGCTAGACCGGTCTAGCGTCCGACCGGCGAAGGAAGGGTCGCTCCACACTCCCGTGAACATTCGTGGACACACCAGTGCCATCACAGATGGCAGTCCTCCCTGGCCAAGGCGGCTCTTGCATGCGGCGGGCGGGTCGGGCATCGCGATTATTGGCCTCTATGCCCCGGAACCCTTTCCCGCGATCCTTATGGGAATCGTGGCCGCCGGCAGCCTTGCGATGGACCTGGTGCGGGTCCGCACATCCTGGTTGAACCGGGCCTTCCGCGAGAGACTCAGTTTGGTGCTCAAGAGTGAAGAGGAACAGAGAGTCACCGGGCCCACGTACATGTTCATTGGGGCATTCCTCTCGTTCCTGTTGTTCGACAAAGCCGTTGCCGTGGCGGTCCTGTTCTTCCTGGCCCTGGGCGACCCGGCGGCTGCCCTCGTAGGCCGGTCGATGCGGGGGCCGAGAATCTCCGGAAAATCCCCGGTAGGAACACTGGCGTTCGTGGGCGCTTCGCTGCTGGTAGTGGCCCTGCTTGTGTTCTTGGGGTTGACTACCTTCCAGTGGGTCCTGGTCGTGGGCGCCGTAGTAGCGGGGTTGGTCGAACTAGCGCCTATCCCGCTGGATGACAACCTTACGGTCCCGCTCATCGCAGGGGCAGTCATTCAGATCCTGCCTGAGTTGACGCCCCTCGTGGTCGGCATCTGAGGGAATCAGCGGGGCCATGCCATGTGGTTTCCGAGGCAACCAAGCCGAAATGATGCTGAAATGAAACAGGGCTTCTGGTACTATTTCATATGTGTATATGCGAAACAAACGTGAAATGAACTGGAAGTGAGGCGCACATGGCCGTCAGTCGCTACCTCGTCCCACGGCGGTGGCTGCGCTACGATGGCGCGGCCATAGCCGGACCGCTGGTCGAGGCCAAGACCTCCGCTGGTGTCCTCAACCGGCTGCCGTACCTGCCTCAATGGATCGAGCAGGTCCATGAAGAGCAGCTGCGGCTGGAGGCGGTTGGCACCACCCGCATCGAGGGAGCCGAGTTCACCCAGCGAGAACAGGACGAAGCCCTCGCGCCCGACGCGTCGATGCGCACCGACCTGACCCGCTCGCAGCGGCAGCTGCGTGCAGCCAACGCAGCCTACCGCTGGCTCCGATCGCAGCCGGCAGACCGCCCCGTCGCCCCGGAGCTGGTACTGGACATACACCGCCGCGTCGTTACTGGATGCGATGACGATCACTGCGAGCCCGGCGCGCTCCGGCGCTCCGGTGCGAACGTCACCTTCGGCAATCCCGTCTACCGGGGCGCAGAGGGGGGAGACGAGCTTGCTACCGCATTCGACGCCCTCTGCCGGGCACTCGCCACAGAGTTCCGTGGTCACGACCCCATCATTCAGGCAATGGCCGCCCACTACCACATTGGCGCAATGCACCCCTTCGACGACGGCAACGGGCGCACCGCACGCGCGCTGGAGGCGTTCATGCTGCGTAAGGCCGGCGTCAACGACATGGTCATGGTCAGCCTGTCCAACTACTACTACCAGCACATGGACGAGTACCTGGCGGCACTGTCGGAGTCTCGCAGCCGCGGCCATGACCTCACGCCATTCCTGACGTTTGCCCTTCCGGCGGTCGCGGAGAGGTGCGACATTCTGGCCGAGGAGATAGCCACCCACAACAAGAGGGTGCTCTACCGGGAGTTCGCGCAGTCGCTGTTCGGGCGGCTGCGCAGCCCACGCCGCCGAGCGCTGGCCGAACGGCAAATGCGGATCATCGATGTCTTGCTGGACTCCGACGCAGTGAACCTGCCTGACTTGCTGGACAGGATGGGACTGTACTATGTGGACCTCAAGTTTCCCGAACGCGCCTTCGTACGGGACTTGGCTGGACTCATCAACTTGTCTGCCCTTGGATATGGCAACGACCAGGTCACTCTAGACTTGGATTGGCCGCAGAGATTCTCGGAGTCGGAATTGCTGGAGAGGTACGAACGTATGCCACCTGCGTCATCTACCGGTCTCCCTGCTATGGCCGATCTCTCGCGCCTCTTGGGCCGCCAACCCCGGCGAACTCCATGACGATGCAGGACTAGTAGATAGACATTTGAACGCCATGAGCCAGTTTAGAAAATCGCCAAGGCCAAGAGGAGACCATACCAATGCCACTGACCCACCTCGAAATAACATCCGACACCCCCTACGCCGACGGCGAGTCCTTCGGCGACACCGGCCCCTACCGCGAGTTGAAGGGCACTGCACACTTCGCGGTAGACCCGGACGCCCGGGTCAACTCGACTATCACCGACATCGGACTCGCGCCCACGGACTCCGAGGGGCGGGTGCGCTTCTCGTCGCACTTTGCGTTGCTCATCCCCGCTGAGCCTGGGCGGGGGAACCGGCGGCTGTTCTTCGATGTGTGTAACAGGGGCAACAGGACGGTCTTCAACAACTTTAACAGCGCGGGCCCGGTCGATGACCCGGCGGCCCCGCTGGCTCCCGGCAACGGCTTCCTGCTCAGGCACGGCTACACCGTCGCCTGGTGCGGATGGCAGGCCGACGTTCCTCCCACCCCGGGCCTGATCGGGATGCAGGCGCCTCATGCCATGGGCCCGGACGGCCCGACCTCCGGCAGGATCATGAACTGGTTCCAGGTCGACGAGCCGACCACCACCCACATGCTCTCCGACCGCGAGCACCTGCCGCACCCCGCCGCCGACCCGTACGAACTGTCGGCAGCCCTCTACGTCCGCGACCATCCCAACTCACCCCTAGCGGCGATAGACCGCTCCGCCTGGTCGTTCGTGAGCAACGAGGACGAGGACGCGACCCACGTCCGCATGGACTCCGGGTTCGAGCCAGGGCGCATCTACCAGTTCGTCTACACCTCGTCCCTCAGCCGCGTGGTCGGGCTGGGGTTCGCGGCGGTGCGCGACGCCGTCTCGTTCCTGAAGTACGAGGACGCTGCGGCGGGCAACCCTGCGGCCGGGCAGCTCGACCACGCATACGCGTTCGGCAGGTCCCAGAGCGGCCGCTTCCTGCGCAACATGCTACACGCGGGGGTGAACGAGGACGAGGCGGGCCGCATCGCTCTGGACGGCGTCATTGCCCACGTCGCCGGGGCGATGCGCGGCGAGTTCAACCTGCGCTTCGGCCAGCCATCCAAGGACATCTGCTTCGTCATGCCGGAGCTCTTCCCCTTCACCGACACACCCCAGGTCGATCCGGTGACGGGCAGGTCGGGCTCGCTGCTGGCGCGGCTCGACGAGACCGGCATGGCTCCCAGGACGATGTTCGTGAACACGTCGGCCGAGTACTGGCGCGGCGACGCGGCCCTGATTCACACTGACCTGGAGAAGATGGCCGACGCTCCGGAGCAGGAGTACGTCCGCCGCTACCACTTCGCGGGAACCCAGCACGGGTCGGGGACATTTCCGCCGGAGGACTCGCTCCCAGCCAGCAGCCTTCGGGGCCAGGTCCCCTACAACGCCGTCGACTACAACCCCCTGCTGAGGGCCTGCCTGGTGAACCTGGACCGCTGGGTGACGACGGGCGAGCCCGCGCCCCCGAGCCGCCACCCCTCTCTGGACGACGGTACGGCCGTGGAATCACGCACGTTGCGGGAGCGGTTCGAGGCTATCCCGGGCGGGGTCTTCCCGCCCAGGCCCACGCGGGCCATCAGGCTCGACTACGGCCCTGACCAGGCGCTAGGCAGGACCACCAAGCTCCCACCCGGCGAGGGCGAGACCTATCCGGCTCTCGTGTCCGACGTGGACGACGACGGCAACGAGGTCGGGGGCATCCGCCTGCCGGACGTCTCCGTGCCGCTGGCGACCAACACCGGCTGGAACCTGCGGCATCCCGACGTGGGCAACCCCGACCTCGTCATCGGCATCACGGGCGGCCTGATGGGCTGGACGCTCCCCTTCGCCGCGACCCGCCATGAGCGCGAGTCCACGGGCGACCCGCGCGCGTCCATCGAGGAGCGCTACGCGTCCGAGGACGGCTACGCCGCAAGGGTTGCCGATGCCACCGCCGAGCTGGTGGCCGAGGGGTACCTGCTGGAGGAGGACGTGGCCGAGGTGGTCGAGTCGGCCCGCTACCGCTACCGGTACTGGACGGGGCGGGCCTAGTCCCACACGATGACGGGTTTGCCCGTGGCCCCCGTGTCGAACAACTCGTAGGCCTCGGCAATCTGGTCGAGCGAGTACCTGTGCGTTATCAGCCGGCCCAGCGGCACGGCCCTGTCGACGACGAAATTGGCGGCCTCGGCCAGCCCTGACAGGCTGAACGTCCACGATCCGTAGATCGTGAGCTGCTTGTGGATGATCTGGTCGCTCACGTCGAACGACGTCCGGTTGCCCTCTCCCACGAAGCACACCCGACCCCAGTAGCGCACCGAGTCAAGGGCATTGCGCCTCACTTTTGGGATGCCGGTCGCGTCCAGCGTAGCGTCGGCCCCCTCGCCCCCGGTCAGGTCCCGTATGGCGGCCTCCGCGTCGTTCTCCGATGCGTCGATGACCACGTCTGCCCCGAGCTCGCCCGCCAGCGCCAGCCGCTCGGCTACCACGTCCACGGCAATCACCCTTGCGCCCATCGCCTTGGCGAACATCGCGGCGCTTGCACCCACGGGCCCCTGCCCGAATATCGCGACCGTGTCGACGCCCGAGAGCCCCAGCCGCTTCACAGCGTGGAAGGCCGTGCCCGTGCCGCACGCGACCGCCGCGCCCTGGTCGAACGGCAGTGAGTCCGGCATCCTCACGCAGGTCGATGCGGGACAGAGCAGGTAGTCTTGGTGGCCGCCGTCCCTGGTGAAGCCGTATATCTCGTGGTGTACCAGGCACATCTGCGTGTAGCCGATCCTGCACATCGAGCAGGCGTTGCAGCCGGTGTAGTGGTGCATCATCACCCGGTCGCCGGCCCGTACCGACGTGACCCCCGGCCCGACCTCGGCGACCACGCCGCACGGCTCGTGTCCGGCAACCCTGGGCGGCTGCGTCACCTCGGAGGCCGGAACCCTGTACCGTGCCAGGTCGCTCCCGCAGAGCCCCGACGCCATCATCTTCAGCACGACCTCGCCGGGGCCGGGCTCAGGCCTGGGGAACTCCCTAACCTCCACCCGCCTGTCGCCAACGAACACCGCACCCTTCACAGACCAGCCCTCCGTACTCAGCTCCGCGTATGTTACATTACACGGACAAGCGGATAGACATGAAGAGCAGGAAGTTCCGACGAAGCCGCCTTGGTCTATGCTAAAGATAGTCCAGAGCGAGGTGTTCCAGCGGTGGATGCGAGGTCTGCGGGACAGGCAAGCGGTTGCCCGGATCAACATCCGATTGCGACGTGTAGCGCGGGGGCACATTGGCGATGCTAGGCCGGTCGGCGGTGGTGTGTTGGAGTTGCGGGTATACCACGGGCCGGGGTACCGATTGTACTTCGTACGGCAGGGCGCTGAGGTAATCGTCCTGCTGTGCGGCGGCGACAAGGGCAGCCAACAGCGCGACATCGAGCGAGCCAAGCGAATGGCGACTGAATGGAAGGGCTAGATGGCTGAGAAATATACTACCTGGGATCCGGCGGACTACATTGAGTCTGAGGAAGACGCTAAGCTTTACCTTGAGGCGGCCGCGGACGAGGATCCCGGTGATGGCAGCCTCATACGCGATGCGCTCAATGACATCGCACGTGCCCCGAACATGCATGCCCTGGCCCGGGACGTCGAGTTGGATCGTGCCAGCCTCGACCGTGGACTGTCCGACGACAGTAACTTGTCCTTCGCGACAGTCATGAAGATCACCCGTGCACTCGGGCTCAAACTCAACATCAAGCCCGCCGAGTAGAAACGCCCTTCACGCTGCGCCTCCCGGAGGAGCGCGTAGATGTCCTCCGGCTTGCCGCCGTCGGCAGACAGCAACACCTGTTTGACTCCGCCGTGAGTGTCCTAAGCCCTAAGCGCCTGATTACGTGGCACGGTCAGCAAGCAACGTTCGAACGGTAGGCACCAACTCTTTTGGAATCGCCATTACCGTCTGTGTTGAGTCCTGAAGAACCGCTTCATCCTCGGCCACCTGTTCTTCCTCCGTCAGCGAGTCATAGTGTTGAAGGACCCGCTGGACGCGCTCTTCGTCCCACCCTGGCGGGAGCCGCATCACTTCCGGCGGTCCCGGAGGTGCTCGTAGATGTCCTCAGGCTTGCCGCCGTTGGCCGACAGCAGCACGAGCAGGTGGTACAGCAGGTCCGCCGCCTCGCGGGCAAGCGCCTCCTTGTCGAGCTTCACCCCTGCTATCACCGCCTCGCCGGCCTCCTCGATCACCTTCTGGCCTATCCGGTCCACTCCACCCCTGAACAGCTCGGTCGTGTAGCTGCCCTCGGGCAGGCTCCTCTTGCGGTCCTGCACCACCGAGAAGAGCTCGTCGATGACTCCCGGCCCTCCGTCGGCCCTGTCGAAGTCGGGCATCTTCTCTAGCGCGGTGAAGAAGCAGACCTGCGCCCCCGTGTGGCATATGGGGCCGTCCGGGTCGACTTGGAGCAGGATAACGTCCTCGTCGCAGTCCACCGCCGCCGACCTGACGCGCATGTAGTTGCCCGACATCTCGCCTTTGTGCCACAGGTCAGCCCTGCTGCGGCTATAGAACCAGACTTCGCCGCCCTCGAGCGTCCGCTTGAGCGAGCCCGGGCTCATGTAGCCCAGCATGATCACCTCGCCCGTATCCGCGTTCTGGGCTATGGTGGGTACCAGCCCCTTGTCGTCCAGCTGGACTGCCACGTCAGACCGCCTCCGTCTTCCCGTCCACCGGCCGAATCGGAAGGCCTCGCCGGCTCAGGTGCTCCTTCACATCCGCAACCCTCAGCTTCCCGAAGTGAAAGATGCTGGCAGCCAGCACCGCGTCTGCCTTCCCCTCGCTCGCGGCCTCGTAGAGGTGCTCCGCCTCGCCGGCGCCGCCGCTCGCGATGACGGGCACCTCGACCGCCTCCGATATCTCGCGCAGCAGCTCCAGGTCATACCCCGTCTGCTGCCCGTCCGTGTCCATGCTCGTGACCAGAAGCTCGCCCGCGCCCAACTCGGCAACGCGTACGGCCCACTTGATGGCATCGACGCCGGTCGGCCGCCTGCCGCCGTGGGTGTAGACCTCCCACACCGAGTCCTCGCTCAGGGCTAGGCTTTCGTCGGAGGGGACAGGCGACCCATCTCCATTCGCAGACTGGCCCGATTCGACGCGCTTCACGTCCATCGCCACCACGATACACTGGCACCCGAAGTGGTCCGACGTCTCCGCGACCAGGGCGGGGTTCTGGACGGCGGCAGTGTTCAGCGACACTTTGTCCGCACCGGCCTCCAGCAGGCCCCTCACGTCCTCGACGGACCGGACGCCTCCTCCCACCGTCAGCGGAATGAATAGCTGCTCCGAGACCTGCTTCACCACGTCCATGATGATGTCGCGCGAGTCGGAGCTGGCCGTAATGTCCAGGAACACCAGCTCGTCCGCGCCTTCGCGGTCGTAGAAAGCCGCGAGCTCGGCCGGGTCGCCCGCATCCCTTATGTCGACGAAGCTGACGCCCTTGACGACGCGCCCGCGGTCGATGTCCAGGCACGGTATGATCCTCTTCGTCAGCACGACTGTACCCCGCTCACTGCGGCCATGGCCTCGCTCAGGTCGATGGCCCCAGTATAGACTGCCGAGCCCACTATCGCCCCCTCCACCGGAACTGCCGCGAGCCGCGAAACGTGCTCTACCGCCGACACGCCGCCCGCCACCAGCACCCTCATTCCCGTAGCCTCCGCAATCTCCTCGACCCCGGCGAAGTTAGGCTCGGTCAGCGTGCCGTCCCGGGAGACGTCCGTATATACAATGCGCTCAACGCCCTCCGACTCCAGCTTCCGCGCGAAGTCCATCGCATCCACGCCGCTTCCGCGGGTCCAGCCGTCGAGCGCGACCCAGCCGTCCCGGGCATCCACGCTGACGATCAGTGCCGCCGCTCCAATCTCCCGCAGCAGGACCGGGACCAGGCCCGGGTCCTCCACCGCCGCCGTGCCGACCACCACCCGGTCCACACCCAGCTCCACGGCCCTCACCGCCGAATCGACGTCGCGCACGCCTCCACCATACTGCACAGGCACTGGCGACGAGGCCGCGATCTGGGCAACGATCTCGATGTTGGGCGCCACGCCGTCCCTCGCACCGTCCAGGTCGACGACGTGCAGCCGCTCCGCGCCACGCTCGGCCCAGTAGGCCGCCATATCGACGGGCGAGTCGGAGAAGACGGTCTCCCGGTCGTAGTCGCCCTGGAAGAGCCGCACGCACCGTCCGCCCCTGATGTCTATTGCCGGTATGACTTCCACAACCTACCCCAGCAGCCCGACGAAGTTCCTGTAGACCAGCAGCCCAATGTCGCCGCTCTTCTCCGGGTGGAACTGCACCGCCGCCACGTTGTCCCACGCGACCGCCGAGCAGAACTCGACCCCGTAGTTCGTCGTCCCAGCTACCAGCCCCCGCTCCTCGGGATCGGCGTAGTAGCTGTGCACGAAGTAGAAGTACGACCCGTCCGGCACTCCATTGAACACAGGATGATCCCGGCTCAGCTCGACCAGGTTCCACCCCATGTGCGGAATCTTCGACCCTGGCGGCAGCCGGCGCACCCAGCCCTTCAGCAGGCCGAGCCCGGGCTCTATTCCCTCGTCCGACCCCTCCATCAGCAGCTGCAGCCCCAGGCAGACGCCCAGGAACGGCCTGCCGCTGCGGACGAACTGGCGAATCGGCTCGACCAGCCTTCGCTCTCTAAGGTGCCTCATCGAGGAGTCATTCGCGCCCTGCCCGGGAAAGACCATCGCGTCCGCGTCGCCGATGACACTCCGGTCGCTCGTGATCACGGCGGTCGCGCCGAAGCGCTCGAGCGCCCTCTGAACGCTGCGGAGGTTGCCCGCGTCGTAGTCGACGATAGCTACGTATTTCCCGTTGCCAGCCATGAGAATCCATCGTAGCACGGCCCGGATGTTGTTTGACAGGCTTTCGGGCCGTCAATAGAATGCCGCAGAACCCAACCCGGAGCGGTGCCAGATGTCCCCACGCAACCTCGTATTCATCATGAGCGATCAGCAGCGGCGGGACTCCCTCGGCTGCTACGGAAGTGACTGGGCGCAGACCCCCAACCTCGACGCTCTGGCGTCCTCGGGCGCCCTGTTCGAGAACGCCTACGTCACCCAGGCAGTGTGCACGCCCGCACGCGCCTCCATCATGACGGGCCTCTACCCGCACACCGCCGGGCCCATAGTCAACAAGCTGCCCCTATCGCCCGACGTTCCAGTGCTGTCCGAGATGGTGTCCGAGGAGTACGTGTGCGGCTACATGGGCAAGTGGCACCTGGGCGACGACGTCATCAAGCAGCATGGCTTCGACGAGTGGGTGAGCACCGAGGACTCCCATCGGGAGAGCTACACCCGCCGCGAGCACCGCCGCGTCCTGTCGGACTACCACCACCATCTCGTCGCCAACGGCTTCGAGCCAGATGAAGAGGTCGGCGGCGACATGGTCTTCTCGGTCGATGCGAGGGCGCGGCTGCCTGAAGAGTTCCAGATGGCGTCGTTCCTGGCCGGCCGCGCCGAGCAGTTCATCGCCGGCAATCGCGACCAGCCCTTCGTGCTCTACGTCAGCACCTTCGAGCCGCACTCCCCCTACGACGGCCCGTTCGACGACCAGTACGACCACGACGCGATTCCCACAGGCCCGGCGTTCCTGAAACGACCCGAGGGCGCCGCCCTCGTCAACAAGGTCCGCGCCGACTACTTCATGCAGTACCTCAGCGGCGGCAGCATCGCCGAGGACGCGTACATGTCCAACACCATCGCGCCCGGCCACGACCTGTCCACCGAGGCTGGCTGGCGCAGGCTGCGGGCGCAGTACTACGGCAACGTCACTCTCGTCGACCGGATGGTCGGGCGGATCAACGCCGCGCTGGAGAGGGCGGGAGTCGCCGACGACACCGCGGTCGTCTTCACCACCGAGCACGGCGACATGCTGGGCGACCACGGGATGCTGGAGAAGCGCTCCTTCTACGAGGAGTCGGCCAGGGTCCCGCTGCTTGTGCGAATTCCCTGGCTCTCGTCCGGCCCGCAGAGGGTGGATGGAAGCGTGAGCCAGGTAGACCTGGCGCCGACCCTGCTCGAAGCGCTGGGCGAGGCTGTGCCCGGCCATCTCGAGGGCAAGAGCCTCGTGCCCGTCCTGAACGGCGAGTCCACGCTCGACGGCAACGACGTCTTCATGGAGTGGAACGGCATCAGCCCCAACCTCAGGGACAGGTTCCTGGGCGACGATGCCATCAACCGGATGCTGGCCCTGCCGTACCGCTCGGTCGTCTCCGACAGGTGGAAGCTGAACCTCTGCGCGGGCGATCAGGGCGAGCTGTTCGACCTCCGCTCAGACCCCTACGAGCAGACCAACCTCTTCGACGATCCTGCCCACAGGGACCGGGTCCTGGACATGTCGGCCCGCATCCGCATGTGGCAGTTCGAGACCGGGGACACCGCCCCTCTCCCCTCCGTCTGAGCAGCCTCGGAACAAGCTCAGCATCCCACCGAATCCAGGGCGAAGTATGGGAGTTATACTGAGTTTATCCTGGTTTAGTATGCTTTATGAGATTGTACTAACTTCGCTAATTTCAGTATAAACGTGCGCTCTGGGGACGCTATCGCCACTGGTCACCTGGCATGATTCGCATCATGAACTCGTCGAACATGGGGACAGTAAAGGCCGTGTCCCCATGGCTAGGGCTCCATACCATGCCCTTGTTGATCAACTGGCTGCGAGTTGGGGCCAGGGAGGTCACAGGACGCCCCAGCGCGTTGGCGACGTCACCTGAGCGGTGAGGCCCGGCGCCAAGCTGGGCCATGGCTCGCAGGTACCGCTTCTCCGCAGGCGTAAGCCGGTCGAACCTGACCCGAAAGAAGCTCTCGTCGAGCTCGGCGATAGTCTGTTGGGAGGCGACCTCCACGGTGGCGGCGGTTATGGGAGATCGTTCGGCCGCGTCCCACACATGCTTCCCCCACTCCTGCAGGAAGTAGGGGTGGCCCTGAGTTTGGGCGACGATGCTAGCCAGAGCGTCGCTTTCTATCTCGACCCCTTCGTCCCTCGCGGGCTTGGCAATGGCTAGCTCGGCGTCCCGGGGTGACAGCGCTCCGATTTCAGCGAACTCGAAGAGCCTCTCCGCGTAAGACTTGGCCCTCCCTACGCGGCCTCGTATCTGCGGAAGTCCTGCCCCGACCATGGCCACAGGCAGCCTGCGCTGAGAGGTCCGGTGCAGAGCCGTGATTAACGCCGCAAGCTCACTCTCCTCTACGTATTGAAGCTCGTCGACGAAGAGCGTCAGGCAACTCCCATCCGCCTTCGCAGCGTTCCCGACCACTTCGAGCAGGTCCTGCAGGTCGGCCTCGAGGTCCCCCGTGTCCGCCAGTCCCGGTTCAGGGTCGAGGTCCAGGCCTACCTCGATGTCCTGGAACTTCACCTTCAGGGCTCCGGCAAACCCCGCGAGAGCTCGAAGGGCGCGTTGAGCCATCTGCTTTGCGGCCTCCCTGTTGGAGAGCTTGAGCAAAGCCAGGCGCAGCTGTGGTGCCAGAGAGGCCGGCAGGGAGCGGCCTTCAGGTGCTTCGATTCGCAAGGAGTGAATGCCGTTGACCTCGGCATCCTCACGAATCCGGTCAAGCAGCACGGTCTTCCCCACACCCCTCAGGCCCACCATCATCACGCTCTTGCTGGGACGCCCGATCCTGGTCCTCTCCAGTGCGACCCGCGCGGTTTCGCGGACCTCGTGACGGCCGGCCAGCTCAGGGGGCTGTGTGCCGGCTCCAGGCGCGTAGGGGTTGCGGATCGGGTCCATGGGGTCCGATTATAGCGAGTTTACCCCGGTTTACAAGCTATCCCTAAGATGGCTAACTTCGCTATAAATGGACAATACAGTCCTACGATGGGACCTATGCCACGACACGGTTATAGGAAGTTTACCCCAGTTTAGCGGAGAACCCTAAACCCGCTAACTTCCGCATAAACGCCTCAGAACGGGCGGTAGCGGTTCGTGATCGGCATGCGCCGGTCCCTGCCGAAGCTGCGCGGCGTGATCTTGATGCCCGGCGGGGCCTGGCGCCGCTTGTACTCGCTCCGGTCCACCAGCGTCACCACGTGCTCGACCACGCTCTGCTCGAACCCCATGCCCACGATCTCGTCGAAGCTCAGGTCGTCCTCCACGTACGCCTTCAGGATGGGGTCCAGCACGTCGTAGGGCGGCAGGCTGTCCTCGTCCTTCTGGTCGGGACGCAGCTCCGCGCTCGGCGGCTTAGTCAGGACCGACTCGGGGATCACGGCGCTCTCGCCGAGCGAGTTCCGGTACTCTGCGAGCTCGTACACCAGCGTCTTGGGCACGTCCTTGATGACCGCATATCCACCGGCCATGTCGCCGTATATCGTCGCGTAGCCGACGGCCATCTCGCTCTTGTTGCCGGTCGTGAGCACGATGCCGCCGAACTTGTTGGCGAGCGCCATCACCAGCATCCCGCGGGTCCGCGACTGCAGGTTCTCCTCCGCAATGCCCGGTTCACTGTTCCTGAAGCGAGGCTCCAGGGCTTCCAGGTAGGCCGAGAACGGCCCCTCGATCGGGATCTCCCACAAGGTCAGGCCGAGTGCCTCGGCAAGGCCTCGCGCGTCCAGCACCGACCCCTCCGACGAGTACCGGGACGGCATCGCCATGCCGACCACGTTCTCCGGGCCGAGGGCGTCCGCGGCGACCGTGGCCACTACGCTGGAGTCGATGCCCCCCGACAGCGCCACGTACACCTGCTCGAAACCCGTCTTGCGGACGTAGTCGCGCGTGCCGAGCACCAGGGCCGCGTACACCTCGGCCGCGCCGTCCAGCGCTTGCGGCCGGGCCGCCGCCCGCAGCGCCCGGCGAGACCTCACGGGCGCGTCCGACACGTCGACGAGGACTGCCTTGCCTACGTCGTCCAGGTTGCCCGGGCGCTCGCTAATCGGCCTCGAGTCGCGGACCCTCGACCTGAACACCGCTCCGACCTCCAGGTCGGCGACGACAAGGTCCTCCTCGAACTGCCGCCCACGGGTGACCTCCTCGCCGAGCGGATCGTGGATCATGGAGCCGCCGTCGAATACCAGCTCGTCCTGCCCCCCGACCAGGTTCACGTAGGCCACGAACAGCTCGTTGTCCGCAGCCCTCACGGAAAGCATACGCTCCCGCGTCCCCCGCTTGCCGGCGTGGTAGGGCGAGGCGCTGATGTTGACGATCACCTCCGCCCCGGCGGTCCGCTGTACCACCGTCGGCCCCACCGCGAACCAGATGTCCTCGCATATGTTCACGCCGACCGGCGTGCCGGCGATGGTGAAGACAGGGCACTCCGTGCCAGCCTGGAAGTAGCGCTCTTCGTCGAACACACCGTAGTTCGGAAGGTATATCTTGTGATACCTGCCCACCACTTCGCCGTTGTAGAGGACAGCCGCCGCGTTGTAGACGTAGGAGTTAGCGTCCGCAAAGCCGACCACCACGGCAATGTCCCTGGAGGCCGATGCCACCTCCCGCAGCTTGCCGATGTTGTCCTGGATGAACTGCGGCTTGAACAGCAGGTCCTCAGGGGGATACCCGGGGATGGCGAGCTCAGGAAACGCCACCAGGTCGGCGCCCGCGTCCCGTGCGCGGCCTATGTACTCGATGATCCTGCTGGTGTTGCCGTCCAGGTCGCCGACCGTGGGGTTGGTCTGGGCCAGGGCGATTCTGAATGTGCGCACGGCGTCTCCACATCCCCGTCATACCGGCGAGAGCCGGTATCCAGTGCCGTCGCCTAGGGAAAAACTGGATCTTGCATAGGGTGCCTTACCACTCCCATGCCTCATAGGAACCAACAGCTATGGACGCCCGGAGTATAGCATTAGGGGAGTACAATTGCCCGGCCCGAGGCCAGTGGGGAGGCAAGCTATGAACCGCGCGAACACCGTAGTGCAGCGCACCAGGGGCCCGGTAGTGCCCCTGAACATCTGCTTCGAGGCCGATGGCAGCGTCGACTTCGGGGCGGTCAGAAGCTATGTGGACTGGCTGTGCGAAAACGGCGCCCCGGTCCTGCTGCTCACATACGGCAGCAGCGAGTATGCCTACCTGTCGGACGACGACGTATGGCGGCTAACTGCCGAGATCGCCGGGGTCAACGCGGGGCGCGCCCTCTTCGTAGCCGCGACCGGCTGGTGGAACGTCCCGAGGTGCCGGGAATACCTCAGGCACGCCGATGCTGTCGGAGCCGACGCTGTGAAGGTACAGGTCCACCCCAGCTACCCGGCAGACCGGGATGCGTACCTCGGCTTCTTCGACCTCGTCGAGACGGCCTCGGACATCCCGCTCTGGCTCCTCGACCCTCCCCTGGCAACAGGCATCGAGCTGGCTGCGCGGGACAACGTCGTCGGGGCAAAGATTCACGACACGTCCGAATACCACACCATGACCCGCGAGACCCTTGACCTAGACTTCGCGACCGTCTGCGCGGGGCAGATGCGCAGCATGGTATTCGGGTACCTGCTCGGGTCGCCGGCCTACCTGTGCACCGTCGCCCCGTTTGCGCCCGGAATCGCCTTCGATTTCTTCGCCGAGCTGGAGGCGAGGCGGTTCGACGACGCTATGGCCATGGCCTGCCGCTACGAGGAACCCTGGCTGAAGGAGGCCGTGGAGATCGGCTGGGTCCACGCCATCAAGGAGGCCATCCGCCAGCGCGGCCTGTACCCCAGCGGCGACCCCTGTCCGCCCCAGCCTGCCACCACGCCGGAACAGAAGGCCAGGGTCGCAAGGGCCCTCGAGGATGTGTTCGGGCTCCCGCCCGTATCGCCGTTCTGAGCCTACTCTTTTCCTGTCGGGGCGCCCCGGCCATTTGATATAATCGCAGGTGCCCCGGCCGTGCCCCTGTGACGCCATGTCTTCCTCCAGCAACAATACGGCCCCCGCATCTTCCGGCCTCGACGATGGAGCCGCCTACCGCCGGGTGGTCGTTAAGGCGGGCACGACCCTGCTCACCAGGGGCGGCGACCGCCTGGACCTCCAGGTGATGGCCACGCTGGTCGATCAGATAGCCCGGCTGCGCCAGGAAGGCGTGGAGATCATCCTCGTTACCTCCGGAGCGGTCGCCGCCGGTCGCCACGTTCTCGGTGCGCCGCGAGAGGGCAGGGGAGTCCCATTCCGGCAGGTGCTCGCAGCTGCGGGTCAGGGCAAGCTGATGCAGGCCTACGAGCAGCTCTTCGAGTGGCACCAGATGCCCGTTGCCCAGGCGCTGCTCTCACGCAAGGATCTCACCGAGAGGCAGGGCTACCTCAACGTCCGCAACACCCTGACCCAGTTGATGGACCTGGGCGTCGTTCCCATAGTCAACGAGAACGACGTCGTAGCCGTGGACGAGCTGGCCGGCGAGTTCTTCGGCGACAACGACAACCTCTCGGCGATGGTCGCCAACCTGGTGGACGCCGACCTGCTGGTCATCCTCGGGCAGACCGAGGGCCTGTACACCGCCGACCCGCACCTGGACCCGGACGCCACCCTTATCCCGCTCGTCGAGCGAGTGGACGAGACCGTCGAGGCTGCGGCGGGCGGCTCATGGCAGGGCCAGGGCCAGGGCGGAATGACGACGAAGCTGGAAGCCGCAAGACTGGCCACCGCATCCGGCGTCGACATGGCGATCGCCAGCGGGCTGTCCCCGGACGCAATCGTCAGGCTGACTAGGGGAGAGCGAATCGGCACCTTCTTCCCTGCCGCCGCATCGAAGATGGAGAGCCGCAAGCGCTGGATGCTCAGCGGCCTTTCCACCAGGGGCCGGATAGTCGTGGACGACGGGGCCGCCAGGGTGCTCAGGAGCCGCAACGTCAGCCTGCTTCCCGCGGGCGTCACCAGGGTCGACGGCACCTTCGTCCGCGGCGACATCGTTGCGGTCCTCGACGTGGACATGAACGAGATAGCCGCCGGGATCACCAACTACGGCTCGGCCGACGTCGACAGGATCAAGGGCCGCCAGTCGGGCGAAGTGGAAGAGCTGCTCGGGCACCAGTACGGGGACGAGGTCGTCCACCGCAGCAACATGGTTCGAATGGAGCGATGACCCTCAAGCGGGGAGATTGAAGACAATGCAGGCAGTATCCGTCGACCTCAGGGCCATGGGCAAGAGGGCGCGCACCGCGGCCCACAGGCTCGCAACCCTCTCCGCCGGCGCCAAGAACGAGGCGCTGGCAAACATCGCCGCCGGCCTCGAGTCCAGGCAGGACGAGATTCTCGCGGCCAACGAGTCGGACTGCGACCGGGCCGGACGCGACGGTATGAGCGACGCGTCCATCGACCGCCTCGTGCTCGACCCGGGCCGCCTGGCCGCAATGGCGCAGGACGTCATGACCGTCGCCTCCCTGCCCGACCCGGTGGGCGAGACCCTGGAGTCCCGCGAGCTGCCGAATGGCCTCCGCGTGAGCAGGCGCAGGGTCCCACTCGGCGTCATCGGCGCGATCTACGAGAGCCGCCCCAACGTCACCGTCGACATAGCCGCCCTCTGCTTCAAGGCCGGCAACGCCGTCATTCTGAAGGGCGGCAGCGAGGCCCTCGCGTCCAACTCCATCCTCGCCTCCGTGGTCAGGGACGGCATCGAGGCTTCGGGCGCCCCCGTGGACTCCGTCCAGTTCGTCGACTCGACCGACCGGAGCCTGGTGGGCGAAATGCTCGCCATGAAGGAGTACATAGACTTGGTCGTGCCTCGCGGCGGAGCGGAGCTGGTGAGGCGCGTGGCAGCCGAGGCGGCCATGCCCGCCATCACCGGCGGCATCGGCGTGTGCCACGCATACGTCGACAGGGACGCCGACCTCGACATGGCCGTCTCCATCGTCCACAACGCAAAGGTGCAGCGCCCCTACGTCTGCAACGCCGTTGACACGGTGCTCGTACACTCCATGGCGGCCCCCAAGTTCCTGCCACGGATCGCCGAGGCGTGGTCCGGCGACGGCGTCGAGATGCGGTGCGACCGCCGGGCCCTGAGCATCCTCGGCCAGGCCGACGAGCGCAACACACGCCTCGTGGCCGAGGACGATTGGGGCACCGAATTCCTCGCACTCACCGCCGCCATCAGGATCGTGGACTCGCTGGACGACGCCCTGGCCCACATCGAGACGTACACGTCCGGGCACACGGAGGCCATCATCACTGACGACGAGCAGTCGGCGACGCGCTTCATCGACGAGGTCGACGCCGGAGTCGTGCTGGTCAACGCGAGCACGAGGTTCAACGACGGCTCCCAGCTCGGGCTCGGTGCTGAGATCGGAATCAGCACCGACAAGCTCCACGCCCGCGGCCCAATAGGCCTGACGGAGCTGACCTCGTACAAATGGACGGTGCTAGGGTCGGGGCAGGTACGCACCTAGAGCCGCCTATCGCACTCAAGGAATCGCTAAGCGCGTTCGCCCTGAGCTTGTCGAAGGGCAGTTCTACGGCCACACAGGGTCGGATAGAGAGAATTTGCGGTCCAAGTACCGTGACTGGGCCGGACGCGAACAGGACAGAGGCAAGCTAATGGCAAGGTACATCTTCGAACGAGAGTGCAGGACCCCCTTCTCGGAATGCTACATAATACTGGACGACGACGAGCCCATCGGCCGCGTCGACATTCATCTCGCTGAAATCATGATCCACTCGACGGTGAGCGTGGGCGAGAGCCTCACCAACGACGACATCCAGGACCTGATCGACGCAATCGACCGCGAGCTCCTCGACGCCATCGGCATCGTGAAGCAGGAGCTTGTAGTTCACGTGCACCAGGGGCGCGATCTGGGCGTATTCACCACGCGTGGCTTCGAGGGCAACGGAGGCCACGAGCGCCTCAGCTAGGACCCGCTATAGGCAGGGATGGAAACTTGGCTTCGTAGGGGCGGACCCACGTGTCCGCCCGCCGGGTGGCTCTCCCTTCGACTCTGAACAGTTACCTGGCGTCAGGGCGCGTGGACGAAGAGTCCCACACGGCGCCACAGGTCCACTCCCTGCAGCCGCAGGGTGACGACCTCGCCCGCAGCGACGGATCTCGGTAGCTCGGCTCGGGGCCGGAATGGGAACTCCAGCAGCTCCAGGAGTGCGGTGCGGCGCCCGCCGGCGTCCAGCACGACAGCCTCGAACAGATCGGCGCCCCCCATGCGCGCGCCTTCGAGATACTTCAGGAACCAGTACCGCTTGCGTCCCGCCTCGATCTGCGACATCTCCCTGGTCTGCACCTCGGCCCTCTGCGCCACGGACTCGACCTCGCCCGGCGCGTACGCCGGCTTGCCTGAAGCCAGGAAACATCCGACCTGCCGCTGCACGACAAGGTCCGGATAGCGCCTCAACGGAGAAGTCGCCTGCAGGTACGCGCTGACTCCAAGCCCGTCGTGCGCCTTCGCCTCCGTCGAGACCCGGGCCGCCTGCATCCGGCGGCCTATGTTGAACCGGGTCATGACGGGGGCGGCCCGTTCATCGATCGCCGAAAGATCCGGGAGGTCGGACAGGTCCGGGCGCCGCTGCGACCGGTAGACGGCCGGCAGCCCGTTCTCGGAGCAGAAACGGGCAAAGAGCGAGTTGCACAGTATCATCAGCTCGGCCACCATCAGGCTGCCTGGCGAGGACCGGTCGCGCACGCTGACCTCTATCTCGCCCGTCTCACGCACCTTCACGTTCATCTCAGGCTGGTCCAGGTTGACCGCGCCCCGCTCCTCGCGCTGGCGGCGCAGCGCTACGGCAAGACTGTGCAGGCCCTCTATCGTTGCGCGCCGCGGCCCTCCCGTCTGCAGCACCCCATCGACCCTGTCGTATGAGAGCGCCTCGGCGCTCCGTATAGTCGACCGCACCACGCGCCAGCTCGTCACCTCGCCTTCGTCCGTCAGGTCCGCGAGAAGGCTGACCGCGAGCCGCTCTTCGCCCGGGTCCAGGCTGCCCGCCCCCCTCGTGAGGTCGTCCGGCAGCATCGGAATAGTGCGCTCCGGGAGGTACAGGCTCGCCATTCGCCGGTCCGCCTCCCGGTCCAAGGGCCCCTCTCTCGGCACGAGCGTGGCCGCGTCGGCGGTATGCACCCCGAGCCGGTAGCCGGACTCCAGGACCTCCAGCGAGAGGGCGTCGTCCCGGTCGACAGTCTCCTCGTCGTCGACAGTGATGGTGTCGAGATGCGTCAGGTCCTCCCGCTCCTGCCCCTGCGGTGCGGCCGCAGCAGCGATCTTCCGCGCTTCCTCCAGGGCCTGTTGAGGGAAGTCCGGGCGGATCCCCGCACTTCGCAGCTCCAGGGGCTCGTCCGGGCCGAATACGCCGGACCTGACCAGCATCTCGAAGCACGCCCGCTGGAGGTCGCGAGTCGGCGGAGACGACGCCTGCACAAGCTCCCTCGCGGCCTGCCGGCGCGGAAGCTCCTCGCCGTGGACGGCGTATCCCTCCAGTATCTCGATCAGCGACTCCTGGTGTGGGCTCATCGCGTCGGGGAGACCGCCCGCGGACAGGGCATCGACCAGCTCCTCCGCGTCCCGGGCGTTCTCAGCCTCACGCCGCCGCCGCTCCAGCAGCGCCGCAAGGTCCTCCCGCGTCCGTGGCCTGTACTTCGTCCCGGCGCTAACGAACAGATCGGAGGTACGCTCGAGACTCAGGAGGAGCGCCGTCAGCTCCGTAGGCCCCGGGCTGGCCGGCCAGTAGAGGGCGGCCAGGTCTTCCAGCGAGGACTCCTCCTGATCGTCGGTCAGGACATCCCAGACCTCGGTTAGGTCGATCTCGCCGGAAGCCTCCCTGGCGCTGTCGCAGAATTCCTCGAACCGCCCCGCTTCGCCCGCCAGTACGCCGGTAGCAAGCATGACCCGCTCGGCGGGGATCCGGGCAACCTTGTTCCTGCCGAGGAGCACGGAGACACGCCCGTTCTTCTCTTCCTGGAAGCGGACGATGGTCGCCCCGCCGCTAAGGCGGGCAACCAGTATTTCGCCCGGAAGCATAGACGCCTCGATTCTAGCCGGACTGTGCGTCCGGCGGCGCTAGTTCAGGTCTGCGAGCATGGGCATGACTTCCTGCTTCAGTATGGTCATGGAGTCTAGCCACTTGTCCCGCGGCTCCCACTCGTGCCCCATCGCCAGGAGAACGCCGAACCCGCCCAGGTCTTGGTACAGCGTGTGGAGCTTCTCCGCCACGTCGTCGGGGCTGCCGACGATGAAGACGTTGTCGACCAGGTATTCCGGCGTCACGTCGGAGTCGGGCATGTTCACGTCTACCTTCATGATGTCGAGCATCCGGGCCATCGGCAGGCTCCGCAGGAAGTATTGGTCGAAGTCGCGGGCGAGCACGCCGTTGAGCGCCTCGCGGCGGGCGCGGGCCGTCGTGTCCGAGATGTACACCTCGCGGGCCACACGCCACTCCGACCTGTCAGGGGTCCTGCCCGACCTCTCGGCGCCCTTCTCCACTGCCTCCCAGTGGGTCTTCACCACGCGCGTCGGTACCAGGTTGATGCTGAGTGGCAGCCAGCCCCGCTCGCCCGCCACCTCCAGCGTGTCGGACCGCTCCGATACTCCCGCCACGGCCATCGGCGGGTGGGGCTGGGTGTAGGGCTTGACGTGGAACCGCAGGCCTATCTCGTCGACGGGCTCCGGTACGTTGAACCGCCAGTACTTGTGCTCGTACAGCCCCGGCTTCGGGTCCTCCCATAGCTGGAGAATCAGGTCTATCGAGTCCTTCGTGATGTCCCTGTGTTCGCCCTCTTTGGGGTCCACTCCGAACACCTCGAAGTCGCCAAGGAAGCCGCCCGCGCCGACGCCCCACATGAACCTGCCCTTGGCCATGTGGTCGAGCTGCGCAATCCGGTGGGCGATCATGAACGGGTTGTGGTTCGGCATGCAGGTGACGCCGGTGCCAAGGGATATGTTCTTCGTCATTCCGAGCGCCTGGGCTATGAAGAGGTCGGGCGCGGGGATGTTCTCCCACTGGGCCGTGAAGTGCTCGCCGATCCAAGCCTCGGTGTAGCCGAGCCCGTCGAGGGTGACTATCTGCTGCAGGTCGTCCTCGAGGGTCTTCGTGAGGTTCGACCCTGGCGGATGGAGCGGCATGGTAAAGTACCCGACTTCCATGGGTGAGCCTCCCGGGAACAGCAGTGAGCGGACGTACGGCAGTATAGCCAATGGGGGTGAGCGATTCCAGCCGGACGGCTGTTGACGCGGCCCACTCCACTGTTGAGAATGATAGGAAGAATGGCGATGTGTCCTGCATCCATTCCTCCCGTCCGGGCGTATTCGTAGCGTGCAACTCTATCGACATATCAGCAATATCCGTCTGCCAGGGCGCTCGTGGAAGGTGGCCGTACTTCCTGGCTTGCTGTTCTTGGCGGCGGCCCTGACCCTGGCGGCCTGCTCCGGTACGTCGGAGCCGCCGACGCCCGAACCCACGGCGACGCCGGAGTCGTTCCCGCCCAGGGAGCTGACCGTGCTGGTTGGGGCCGGCGAGAGGAGTGCGGCGATCAACGCCTTCTTCCCCCAGCGCCTCAACATACGCGCCGGGGACACGGTAACCTGGAAGATGAACACCGAGGGCGACCCCCATTCGGTCATCTTCACCGACCAGCCTCCCGAGGACGACGTCATCCCCGTCCCAAGAGAAGGCGGCAGGGGCGACCTGCTCTATAGCAGCGGCGGCCCAGGGCCGTCCATGCTCAACCCTAAGATCCTGTACCCCACGAGGGACGAGGAGACCCGGGACGAGGTGTGGCGCGGGTCGGGCTATGTCACGTCCGGGATCATGTTCCCCAAGCTCCAGCAGCCTCCCGAGATACCGCTGATAGACACCTTCTCACTCACGTTCGACAGGCCGGGAGTCTACCCCTACGTCTGTGGTATGCACGACTTCCACAAGGGCGTGATAGTCGTCGAGGAGGCCACGACGAAGGACGTGCCCGAGCAGGCCGAGATAGACCGCATCGCCCGGAAGGAGATCCAGCCGCTGGAGGAGATCACCAACAGCCTCCACGTGATCCAGTCCTTGGACCGGGTGCTCGACAAGGAGCTGGGCCCGGATGGGACGAGCATTTACATGGTGGCGGCAGGCATGGGCCCTCCGGACGCCGAGCTGACCGAGTTCTTCCCGGGCAACCTGACGATCAAGAGGGGCGACACGGTGGTGTGGTTCTCGTCCAGATGGCACTCCATCGTGTTCCACCCCGACGGCCCGTTCCCGCCCATGTACACCCCCGAAACGGACGACACCGGCTACGTGCAGATGATCATCAATCCCGTCGTGACCCTGCCCATCAAGGCGGGGCAGCCGTTCACCGGAAAGGGTGTCTACAGCTCGGGGCTGATGGGGTACGGATCGCGTCCGGGCGGCGTCGGCTACTCGCTCACCTTCAAGGTGGAGGGGCTATTCAGGTACCTGTGCCCCGTACACCCGGGGATGGCCGGCACCATCACCGTGACCGAAGACGGCGCCTAGTCCTCTCCTGCGCGTACCCGGATGGCCCCGTCACTCCGGCGAAGGCCGGAATCCAGTCCCTCTATGTTGGGCTGCCCTCGCGGCTTGACGCCAATGCCAGCAGCTCCGGCAGCCCGATCTCAGCCAGCGAGCCGAGCCTGAGATCGTAGCGCGCGAACTCCATGCCCTCTGTCATGCCGTTCGGTACCGCCACGCAGAACAGCCCCGCGGCTATGGCGGCGGCCGCGCCGGTGGGGGAGTCCTCGACGGCAATGGCACGCTGGGGCGGCACGTCCACAGCGTAGAGCGCTGCGAGGTACACGTCCGGGGCGGGCTTAATGGCCTCGACGTCGTCGCGCGTCCTGATGGCGTCGAAGTAGCCGCCAAGCCCGCGGCGCTCCACGTGGCCCTCGACCCAGTCGCGTGACGAGTTGGAGGCCATTGCGACTTTCAGGCCGAGCCGCTGCGCTGTCGACAGGTAGTCCATCACCCCGGGAAGCAGGGGATTGGCGTTCACCGCGTTGAGGTACCTTCCCCGCCTGCGAGGCCCCACTTCGTCCCTGTCCAGCGCCCGCCCGGTCAGCTCCTCCAGGTGGCTGTAGATGTCGAAGGCGCCTACGCCGCCCCCGATGTAGCCCGACCACAGATCGCGGCTCAGTTCTACGCCGTGGGCCCGGAACTCCTCCTGCCACGTGGTGAAGTCCGGCGTCTCGGTGTCGATGACGACCCCGTCGAAGTCGAACACAATGGCCTTGACCGACATCAGGAGGGTGTCTCGCCGATGTCCCTCGCGGCGACCGCTTCACGTATGAACTCGACTATCTCCGAGGTGGGCGTGCCCGGGCCGAATATGGCCCTGACGCCCATCTCTTGCAGCGCCGGCCGGTCCTGGTCGGGGATGATCCCGCCTGCCAGCACGATCGCGCCGCTGACACCCCGCTCGTGAAGGCCCTCGATGATCTGGGGGAACAGCTCCATGTGTGCGCCGGAGAGGATGCTGAGCCCGACCACGTCGACGTCTTCCTTCTGCGCCGTGTCGACTATCATCTGGGGAGTCTGGCGGATGCCTGTGTAGACCGCCTCGATGCCTGCGTCCCGCAGGGCCCGCACGATGATCTTGGCGCCGCGGTCGTGGCCGTCCAGGCCGGGCTTCGCGACAAGAACCCGTATGGCAGGCTCGCTCAACGGGCGCCGCTCTACTTCCGGGCCGTACCGGCTTCGACTAGCTCGATAAGCGTGCCGCCCGTCGACCTGGGATGCAGGAAAGCAATCATGCCGGCGAGGCCCTGGCGCGGGTTCCTGTCGATTAGCTGGACCTGCTTCTCATCGAGCCTGTCGAGCGCGCCCTGCAGCCCGTCGACCTCGAAGCAGACATGATGGAGCCCGGGACCCCGCCGCTCGATGAACTTGGCGACACCGCTCTCAGTGTCCAGGGGCTGGATCAGCTCCACCTGCGACCCGCCCACCTTAAGCAGCGCCGCGCGGACGCCCTGGTCCGCCACGTCTTCGACCTCCGATGGGTCGAGTCCGAACAGGTCGCCATACATGCCCAGCGCCTCGTCCATGTCCTCGACCGCGATGGCCACGTGGTTGAGGTGCCTGGCCGTGCAGGCGGAGCCGTCACCCATTGCTGACATTCACCGTTTGCGCAGTCCTACGTCCTCTTCCGAACGTCAATGGTAGCACAGCACCCCGCAGAGCCATCGGCCTTGCCTTCCCTCGACGCGTTAGCCCTGCGCCCCTGCGCCCTTTGTGGTGAACCTTCCTTCGCCATTGACACCCGGAAGCCAAGCCGATAATCTCAGTCGGCGCCGGGGCCCGTAGGCTCATGGCGTCACAGCACCAACAGGGAGGGGTGTGAGTGGCCTACACGAGGATGAAGTCGTGGCTCGAGGACGAGCTGCAGAACATACGAGACAGCGGGCTGTACAAGGACGAGAAGATCATCAGGACGCCCCAGGGGTCAGACGTGGACACCAGCCAGGGCGAGATGATCAACTTCTGCGCAAACAACTATCTTGGGCTGGCGGACAGCCCTGAGATCGAACGTGCGGTCGCGGACGGTCTATCGGAGCATGGCTTCGGTATGGCTTCGGTCAGGTTCATCTGCGGCACACAGGACATCCACAAGACCCTGGAGCAGGAGCTGAGCGACTGGTTCGGCACGGAGGACACCATCCTCTACACCTCCTGCTTCGATGCCAATACAGGGCTCTTCGAGACCCTCCTGGGGGCCGAGGACGCCATCATCAGCGACGCCCTGAACCACGCCTCGATCATCGACGGCGTGCGCCTATGCCGCGCCCAGCGCAAGGTCTTCAAGCACGCCGACATGGTCGACCTGGAGGAGAAGCTGAAGGAGACGGAGTCGGCCAGGTTCCGCATGATCGCGACCGACGGCGTGTTCAGCATGCAGGGCGACATCGCGCCGCTGGCCGAGATATGCGACCTGGCGGACAAGTACGACGCCCTCGTCATGGTCGACGACTCCCACGCCACGGGCTTCATGGGCCCGAACGGTCTCGGCAGCCCTGATGACATGGGCGTGCTCGACCGCATCGACGTGCTCACGAGCACCATGGGCAAGGCCCTGGGAGGCGCGTCGGGCGGCTTCACTACGGGCAAGGCGGAGATCGTGTCGTACCTGCGGCAGCGGTCCCGCCCGTACCTCTTCTCGAACACCCTCGCGCCGCCCATCGTCACCGGCGCCCTCAAGGCTCTGGAGATAGTGAAGAGCACCCCAAGCCTCAGGGAGACGCTGTGGGAGAACACCCGGTACTTCCGGTCGGAGATGTCCGCCCTCGGTTTCGACATCATCCCAGGCAAGCACCCGATAGTGCCGATCATGCTGAGGGACGAGATCAAGACCGTCGAGCTCGCGTCGGCCGTCAACCGGCGGGGCATATTCGTCGTAGGGTTCAGCTTCCCGGTGGTGCCGAGGGGCGAGGCGCGGATCAGGGTGCAGCTCTCCGCAGCCCACACGAGGGAGCAGCTCGACCGGGCCATCTCCGTATTCGCCGACGCCGGTAAAGAGCTGGGTGTCATATGATGCCAGACCCAACGCTTCTTCGTTCCTTCCCTCCGAGGGGGAAGGTTAGAGCCTGCCCTGAGCCTGTCGAAGGGATGGGGGCTCCCGCCTCCGCCGACGCGCCAACTTCAACCGCAGGTCACTGCACTGACTGATGACTTACTCGGTTGTTGCACGTGATGCAGAAGAAGGTGGTTTCTGGGTGGAGGTCCCTGCGCTTCCAGGCTGCTACTCCCAGGGCGAATCAATAGAGGGATCTCTGGGCAATATCAGGGAGGCAATCGAGTTGTACCTGGAGGTGCTGGGGGACGAGGGACGCGATGCACCGCTGGATTCGGAAGTCGTGTACCAGGTGAGCGTGGCAGTATGACGCCGAGTAGTCCCGGCATGGACCTCTCCTCGGAGCTCGATGGCAAGGTCGCCATAGTTACCGGCGCGGGGCAGGGGATGGGCAAGGCCGTGTCGCAGGCGCTCGCCGCCCGCGGCGCGTCGCTGGTGGTGAACGACATCAACCCCGGCACTGCCGATCAGACGGCGGCAGAGCTGCGCTCCAGCGGCGCGGATGCCGTCGCATCCGCGGGCGACGCCACCTCGAAGGCCGACGTGGACCGCATGGTCGCCGCGGCCCTCGACAGCTACGGCGGCGTCCACATTCTGGTGAACAACGCGGGCATCCTGCGTCCGACCCATCTCATCGACATCGAAGAGGATGAGTGGGACCTGGTCGTGGACGCGAACCTGAAGAGCACCTACCTGTGCTCGAGGGCCGTGCTGAAGCCGATGCGCGAGACCGGCTGGGGTCGCATCGTCAATCTCTCATCCAGCGCGGGACGCCAGTACAGCACGCTTGGCGGCCCCCACTACTCCGCAGCCAAGGCCGGCGTTCTCGGCCTCACCCGTCACCTCGCCAAGGAGGAGGCCGGCCACGGCATCACGGTCAACGCCGTCTGCCCCGGACTTATCGACACCGAGATGGTCCGCACCGCCGTCAGCGACGAGCGGACGCGCCAGTACGCCGAGAGCTTCCCAATCCAACGTCTCGGCGAGCCCTGGGAGGTAGCCGAGCTGGTGGCATTCATCGCTTCCGACAGGGCGGCGTACATGACGGGCGTCGCCTTCGACATCAACGGCGGCGACCTGATGATGTAGAGCTCAAGCACAGATGGCACGGAGATAGCAGAATGGTCAGGTCAAATCGTATCTACGAAAAGCTGGGGGTCCGCCCCGTAATCAATGCCGGCGGCAACACCACCCTTTGGGGAGGCTCCACGCCACCCGAGGAGGTCCGCCGGGTGATGAACGACGCCGACGGCAGCTACGTCGAGATGCAGGAGCTTCTCGACCGGTCAGGCGACTACCTGGCCGAGACCCTGGGAGTGGAGGGGGCGCACATCACGTCCGGCTGCTTCGCGGCCCTGGTGCTGAGCACCGCCGCCTGCCTGACCCGGGGCGACATGGAGCGCACTGCCCGCCTTCCCGAGACGGACGGGCGGAACGAGATCATCGCCCTGAAGAGCCTGCGCTACTCGTACCGCCGGAGCCACAGCGTGCCCGGCGGCCGGATAGTGGAGGCGGGGGACGAGGACGGCTGCACCGCCGATCAGCTCGCCGCCGCCATCGGCCCGAACACCGCCGCCGTCACGTACATCTTCCAGGGCGAAGCAGCTGAGGGCATCATCACCCTCGACGAGGCAGCCGCCGTCGCCCGCGACCATGGCGTGCCGATCGTCGTTGACGCTGCGTCGCAGATATACCCGCTCGACCACTTCAGGCGCACGGCGCAGGCGGGCGACCTGGTGTGCTTCGGCGCGAAGTACGTGGGCGCTCCCCACTCCACGGGCTTCCTGTGCGGCAAGAAGGACCTGGTCGACGCGGCGGCGCTCCAGGGCTTCATCGGCTTCGAGTACAGCCGGGGCAACTCCGTGGGGCGAGGGTACAAGGTAGACCGGCAGGACATCGTGGGCGTGGTAGCCGCCATGGAGTGCTGGTTCTCCATAGACCACGAGGCGCGACTCATCGATCTCGGAGAGAGGCTGGAGACGATAGTGAAGGGAACGGAAGGCATCCCGGGTGTGAACGCCCGCATCACCGAGCTGTCGAACTACGCCCAGCTCGAGGTGTTGGTGACGATCGACGCCGATACCGCAGGCAAGGACGCATACTGCGTCGCTGCCGAGCTGCTGGAGGGCGACCCGCGGGTCAGGACCAGGGGCGTGACCAGCGGCGACGACACCATATCCATCACAGGGCACACTTTGGCCGAGGGCGAAGAGCAGATAGTCGCGGAGAGGCTGAGAGAGGTGCTCGGGGCCTGATCCAGGGCACCGGTCCCTTCTCCCCTGGCGGGAGAAGGCTAGGATGAGGGGGACAGGAGCAGTTACCCCGCCTGACGGCTGATTCAAGGAGACACCATGGCAGCAACAGGGGCCGACATATACGCAAAGATGGGTGCGCGGGCGGTGATCAATGCCCAGGGCAACCGGACGGTGCTCGGGGGCTCGGCGACGGTCCCGGAGGTCACCGAGGCCATGGCCGCCGTCAACGACACGTACATCGAGATGGCCGAGCTGCTGGCCCGGTCGGGCGAGTACATCGCCGACCTGCTGGACGTCGAGGCGGCCTACGTCACGTCCGGCTGCTCGGCGGCCCTGGCGTTCAGCGCGGCGGCCTGCATGACCGGGCGTGACCTCGACAAGATAGCCCAGATACCCGACACGACGGGCATGAAGAGCGAGATCATAATCCAGAAGGCGCAGCGCTACAGCTACGACCGCAGCTTCACCGTCCCCGGCGCCACCTTGGTCGAGGTCGGCGAAGAGGACGGGTGCTCCCGGGAGCAGCTCGAGGCGATCATCGGGGACAACACCGCCGCCGTGGCATACCTGGTGCGGCCGGGAGACCCCGACTCGGTGCTGACTCTGGAGCAGACGGTCGAGATTGCCCACGACGCGGGGGTACCCGTCATAGCCGATGCCGCCGCGCAGATCTACCCCCTCGATTACTTCCGGCGCAACGCCCAGGCTGCCGACATCGCCTGCTTTGGCGCGAAGTACATGGGCGCGCCCCAGTCCTCGGGCTTCCTGTGCGGCAAGAAGGAGCTTGTCGACGCCGCGTCGGACCAGGGATTCATCGCCTTCCAGGAGAACGGAGGCCGCTCGTTCGGCCGTCCCATGAAGCTGGACAAGCAGGAGGTTGTGGGCGTCGTCACGGCCGTCGAGCGGTGGCTGACCATCAACCACGAGGACCGGCTGCTGGTGTTCGAGGAACGCCTTGAGAGCATGCGGCAGGAGTTGGGGACGACCCCGGGCGTGGAGGCTGGGATCGAGAAGGTGCCCCAGTACTACGGCTCCCACCTCAGCGTCACCATCGACCCCGACGTCGTCGGCAAGACGGCGCAGGACATAGCCGACGAGCTCGACTCGGGCACCCCGCGCGTCGCCGTCTCGGTCGTCGACGACCGGACGCTCACCGCCACCTCCCACGCCCTGAACGAGGGCGAGGAGCTAATAGTAGCCGAGCGCATCCGCGCCGCCGCGGGCGGGTAGGGACTCTCCTCCGTCGCTCCTGCGCAGGCAGGAGCCCAGATGGACGGCTGGGCAGGGTTCCCGTCGCCAGCTTGGGGGTAGCGGTTAATGAGGACGAAGATTGAGCCCGTCCTTAGCTTTGCCATGGCGCAGCGGAAGGCCTGCTGTAATGGCGACTGGGCCGGCCATCAGCAGCCACATGGTTGGGCCCAAGCCCCAGGAGCTCGCGGCAAGCCCGATGCCGAGAGGGATCAGGCCGCCAGCCAGTCCCGAAATGCTCCCCAGTGTCATGACCGTGCCGCTTCGATCGGGCACTTCCGAGTAGAGCCGCGCCTTCAGCACAGCGTACCAACCTGCGCTCGACAGGCCCATCAGCGCCGCCATCGCGAGCTTGACCGGGAGCGGGCCCGCGAGTAGGAAGGCCGCGAAGAACCCAATCTGGAACAGCGCGCTGTACCTGAGGTACGTGAGCCCGGAGGCCCTTTCCAGCAGCGGGATGAGCAGCAGGCTCCCCGCAAACCCGGCTGCCATCCAGACTGCAACGCCTACGGCGGCTGTTGCTTCAGACACATCAGCGACGTCCACGAAGTAGAGAGCCAGGAACCCGTACAAGATGTCTTGCGTCAGGTCCGACATTTCCAGCAGGACCAGCCATCGGATCACGGATCTGTTCCGCAGCGATGCGAGGGCCGCGCCTATCCCCTGGACGATGTCGGCACGCTGCAGCGGCCGCGACGGCTGGCGGGTCACTTGTACGACCGGCCTCCAGACGGCGACCAGAACGACGAGCGAGGTGCCAGACAGGACGGCGAACAGGCCCCGCCATCCAGCTCCGGCCCTCGCCCATCCGGCAAGTGCGAGCGCCCCCAGCAGGGACCCGAGATACCCGGCGAAGCCCCACCGCGCCATGTTCTGGTCCCGGCGAGCCGGCGCGTAGTCCATCAGCGTCGCCTGAGCGAGGCTCACGAAGGCGCCGGAGGCCGGATACCCGACGCAGAAGGCCACCAGGAGGATCAGGAAGCCTGGGCTGGCCGCGATCAGCGCCACGGACATAGTGAGGAACAGGCCTCCGCCCAGTATCAATGCCCTCCGATTCCAGATGTCACCCAGAATGCCGAAACCGGGCTCGAGGAGGTGGCTCATCACATTCGGCACGGTGAGCAGCAAACCGATCTGGACGTACGTCAGACCGAGGTCGGTGCGAATCAGAGGCCAGGCAGCCTCGCGTGTGCCAAAGACGAGCTCGTCGAGAAACTCGACTGCGAGGAAAGCTAGGATCGTCAGATCGTATCTGATCAACTATGTGAGGCTCAGTACCAAGGCATCGCCAGCCTCTGAGGTGGACGGAGTATACTTGAACGGCTGGGCCAGTCATCGGTTCACGTAGCTACGCAACACACAGAAAGACGAACGGCCCCCGAAGAAGCTTCGGGGGCCGTGTTGTGTGCGGTGGTTGCGGGGGCCGGACTCGAACCGGCGACCTTTGGGTTATGAGCCCAACGAGCTGCCGCTGCTCCACCCCGCGCCGTTGTTACTGAATCCTGCGAAATAGTTGAGCCTTGATGTGGGCCAAGTCCTCGGTCGATTAGTACCGCTCAGCTGAATCCCTCACGGGACTTACACCTGCGGCCTATCCACCCCGTAGTCTACGGGGGACCTTACTCCCGACCGAAGTCGGGATGGGAGATCTAATCTTGGGGTTGGCTTCGTGCTTAGATGCTTTCAGCGCTTATCACATCCGGACATGGCTACCCGGCGATGCTCCTGGCGGAACAACCGGTACACCAGAGGTCCGTCCTTCCCGGTCCTCTCGTACTAGGGAAAGCTCCCCTCAAATCTCCTGCGCCCACGACGGATAGAGACCGAACTGTCTCACGACGTTCTGAACCCAGCTCGCGTGCCGCTTTCACCGGCGAACAGACGGACCCTTGGGAGTTGCTTCGCCCCCAGGATGCGGCGAGCCGACATCGAGGTGCCAAACCTCGCCGTCGATGTGAACTCTTGGGCGAGATTAGCCTGTTATCCCCGGGGTAGCTTTTATCCGATAAGCCACGGCCCTTCCACACGGTACCGTGGGATCACTTTGCCCGACTTTCGTCTCTGCTCGACTTGTAGGTCTCACAGTCAGGCCCCCTTATGCCAATGTACTCTACGGGTGATTTCCATCCACCCTGAGGGGACCTTTGGGCGCCTCCGTTACTCTTTAGGAGGCGACCGCCCCAGTCAAACTGCCCACCTGGCAGGGTCCTCCGGTTTTGACGGAGTTAGGGCCGAGAACACAGAAGAGCGGTATTTCAAGGTTGACTCCACCCCGACTGGCGTCGAAGCTTCATAGTCTCCCGCCTATCCTACACATCTGTGACCCCAGTCCACTGCCAAGCTACAGTAAAGCTCCACGGGGTCTTTTTGTCCTGTCGCGGGTAGCCAGCATCTTCACTGGCCTTGCAATTTCACCGAGCCCCTCGTTGAGACAACGCCCAGGTCGTTACGCCATTCGTGCGGGTCGGAACTTACCCGACAAGGGATTTCGCTACCTTAGGACCGTTATAGTTACGGCCGCCGTTCACCGGGGCTTCGGTTCAGAGCTTCGACCGACGAATCGGTCTAACACTTTCCCTTAACCTTCCGGCACTGGGCAGGCGTCAGCCCCTATACATCGCCTTTCGGCTTAGCAGAGACCTGTGTTTTTGGTAAACAGTCGCCTGGGCCCCTTCACTGCGGCCCACAAAGGCTTCGCCCGGCTTGCGGACTTACCCCATGGGCACCCTTTATCCCAAAGTTACAGGGCTAGATTGTCGAATTCCTTAACGAGGGTTCTCTCGTTCACCTCGGGATATTTACCCCAGCCTACCTGTGTCGGTTTGCGGTACGGTCACCAGCACTCTTGCAACGAGGCTTTTCCTGACGGCCTAGGATCAGCGGAGTCCCCCAGGGCTTAGGCCCTAGAGTCCTCACTCCTCTCAGCTCTTAACGCCAGAACGGATTTGCCTGTCCTGGCATGGCCTACGGGAGCGAACGCACCATGTCCGATGGGCACGCTCTACCTGCCTGTCCGTGTCCCCCCTTTGCTTTCTAACGAGTACCCGTGGTACGGGAATCTTAACCCGTTGTCCATCGCCTTCGCTTTTGCGCTACGGCTTAGGCCCGACTTACCCTACGTCGATCAGCGTTGCGTAGGAAACCTTAGGCTTTCGGTGTCCTGGATTCTCACCAGGATTGTCGCTACTCATGCCGGCATTCTCACTTCCCAGCGCTCCACCCGGCCTCACGGCCGGACTTCGACGCACTGGCAACGCTCCCCTACCCCTCCCGGTTGTAACCGGAAGGCCGCGGCTTCGGTGGTGGACTTGAGCCCCGTTACATTTTCGGCGCAAGACCCCTCGACTAGTGAGCTGTTACGCACTCTTTAAAGGGTGGCTGCCTCTAAGCCAACCTCCTAGCTGTTTTAGTGGTCTCACTTCCTTTCACACTTAGTCCACACTTCGGGACCTTAGCCTGCGGTCTGGGCTGTTTCCCTTTCGACCCCGGAGCTTATCCCCCGGAGTCTCACTCCCAATGATCATCTTAGGGCATTCGTGGTTTGGTTGAGTTTGGTAAGCTCACGCTCCCTAGCCCATCCAGTGCCCTACCTCCCCAAGACTTCATTGAGGCTGCACCTAAATACATTTCGGGGAGAACCAGCTATCTCCGGGTTCGATTGGCATTTCACCCCTACCCACAGCTCATCCCAGCCTTTTGCACCAGACACGGGTTCGGTCCTCCACTCCGATATTATCGGGGCTTCAACCTGGCCATGGGTAGCTCACCCGGTTTCGGGTCTAATCCAGACAACACACCAGACATAGTGGGAACTCGGCCTCCGGTTTCGGGTCCTGGCGGTGCGTCGACGCGACGAATCGCGTGTCGGCCTCGCCAGGAGCCTCCGCCCTTGGCTCCGTCCCCGCCCGGCTCACGCCCTATTAGGACTCGCTTTCGCTGCGGCTCCAGAACTGGTATTCCTTAACCTAGCTGCCTAGATTAACTCGCCGGCTCATTCTTCAATAGGCACGCGGTCAGTCCCCATAGGGACCTCCCACGGCTTGTAAGTCTACGGTTTCAGGTCTATTTCACTCCCCTCCCGGGGTTCTTTTCACCTTTCCCTCACGGTACTGGTTCACTATCGGTGGCCAAGGGTATTTAGCCTTGGAGGGTGGTCCCCCCAGATTCCCACAAGATTTCCCGTGTCCCGTGGTACTCAACAGCGCGCCAGGAGTCCCCTGCCTTTCGCCTACGGGACTATCACCCTCTATGGTCATCCCTTCCAGGCTTGTTCGGCTAAACAGGGGGTTTGTGACTCCTCTCCTCGTTCTGAGGCCGAGGCAGGCGCGTGTTACAACACCAAGACGGCATAGGACCTCAGTCCGTTAGGCCGCCCAGGTTTGGGCTCTTCCCCTTTCGCTCGCCGCTACTCAGGGAATCTCGGTTGATTTACTCTCCTCGAGGTACTTAGATGTTTCAGTTCCCTCGCTTACCTTCCCGATAAACGGGATGTCCCGGCATGACCCGGCGACGGGTTTCCCCATTCGGGCACCCCCGGCTAAGCTTGCTAGACAGCTGACCGAGGCTTTTCGTAGTCTTGCCACGCCCTTCGTCGGCCCTTGGCCCCAAGGCATCCACCGTAGACCCTTACTAACTTGACCCACATCAAGGATCAACTACTTCATTTCGAAATTCGCGCAGGATTCAGTTGTTAAAGTGCAGAATCGACGGTCAGCGGCCCTCCCGCCGGGATGACTCCGCTTTCCGACGATCACTCGTGCCGGTTGGCTGCTCGTCTATGCCGACCTGTACGCGGTCGGCGTACGTCGCTGCCTCCGACGCAGGCCATTATAGCATCCCCATATTGCAGGTCAAGGGTTTGGCGACCCCCGACTTGCCGCCAGACCGCCCCGACTGAGCCCGTGTTGTACCCCGATGGGCCTTGTGGTAGCATCCTGCCGCCGTGCCCGCGGCGCTGCATGTGGCCCCAACCGCAGCCAGAGCGGGCTGGCTTCAAGGAGGCTTGAATTGAAGAGATACAGAGCGGCCGTCGTAGGCTGCAGCCGCATCGGCGGGTTCATCGACAACGAGGTGGTCGGCTCCCCTTCCAGGCTGCCCGCATCCCATGCCGCAGCTTTCGAGGCCCATGACCGGGTCGACCTCGTCGCCTGCTCGGACCTGCGCGAGGACGTGATGGAGAAGTTCGGCGAGCGCTACGACGTCCCCAAGGAGCGCCAGTACACCGACTACAAGGAAATGGTCGCTCGGGAAGGGTTGGACATCGTCAGCGTCGCCACCCAGCCCGAGCCCCGTGCCGAGATCACGGTGTGGCTGGCGAACAACGGCGTCAAGGCGATCTACGCGGAGAAGGCCATGGCCGCTTCGATGGCCGAGGCCGACGCGATGGTAGAGGCGTGCGAGGCGAACGGCGTACTGTTCAACCTTGGTACGAACAGGCGCTGGAGTCCCAGGTACGACGCTATGAAGGCCATGATCGACGGCGGCGAGCTGGGACGGCTCACCACTCTGATCAGCTATTCCTTTGGGTCGCTGTTCAACACGTCCAGCCACTGGATAGACCTGCTGCTGAGGCTGAACAGCGACCACAAGGCCCTCTGGGTCCAGGGCAGCCTGCTGGACGACGACATCATCGACGGCACGCGCCTCAAGGAAGACCCGCAGGCCCAGGGCATCATCGAGTTTGAGAACAACGTCACGGCCTATTGCCTGCAGACGGGCAGGGGCAGCGAGCACGAGGCGGTGCTGGAGGGCGGCGCGATCTGCGCACTCTCCGACGGGCTCGAGTGGTTCGCGCGGAAGGAGGGGCCGAAGGACGCCATGGGCAGGTCGGGCCCACTTGTTGCGGCGGACGCCCCGCAATTCGTCGACTCCAGCTCCGCGCTCGGAATAGTCGACGACCTCGTGACCTCCCTCGACTCTGGCGAGCCGCCCCGCGGAGGCGTCAGGGTCGCGCACCAGAGCACGGAGATCATCTTCGCCTTCATCGAGTCGCACCAGCGGGGAGGCGCGAGGGTCGAGCTGCCGCTGGTGGGCAGCCGCTACCAGCTAAAGCGCGACCGCGCCCCGCGGCAGCCGAGATACGAGCCCATACCGGCGTAGCAGTAGTCGAGAGCTTCTGGCCGACGCTCCGCCACTATCTGCCGGACCCAACGGCGAGCTCCGGGGCCGTGACGCGTACGGGCGTCTCGACCTCCACCTCAATGGCGATGCTGGATGGATCGGGGAGAGCCTCTTCATCCTCGGCCATCCCTTCCAGGTGGAAGACGGCGGCCTCCTGGATCAAGCGGGCGGTCTCTTCGAAGGTGTCTCCGGCAGCGATGCAGCCCGGCAGGTCCGGCAGGTATGCCGAAAAGCCATTGCCAGCCTTTACGACTATTGCCACGTACTTCATCGGTACTCCTTCCTATCCAGTCCCGCCTGCTCGAGGATACTGTACCAAATCTTGATATCCAGGTCCTTGCCGAGGTGTCCTGAGATTGTCACCCGTCCCGGCTTTCGATGATGTTTGTATTGCCGGTGGCTGCCTCGCGTTCTCACCCAATACCATCCGTCCTGTTCGACTATCCGAATGGCTTCCCGGACTTTAGGCAATGTGGACAAGCACTTCTAAGTCACAAACCGCCTGAAGGGCTCCCGCTTCGGGTCCACCTCGAGCAGGTCGTCCAGTTCGCCCTCCACGGCCCGGTTGATGACCCTGAAGGTGTCCTCGGCCGCCTCGGCGGTCTGCTGGATGTCCTCGTCCGTGTGGGCCAGCGTCGGCATGAACCCCGTGAAGGAGTGGACGCCTCGGCGGGCCATCTCCTGGACGAACAGGGTGTTGACCTTGGGCCGCATGGACTCGTCCGGTAGGTCGAAGTTCACGACGCACCTGAAGTGCCAGCCGGAGACGGATGCGGCCACGCCCGAGGAGTCGATTGCGCCCTGCATGGCGGCCCGCATCTTCTCGCCGTGCTTCTCGAACTGCGCCGGCGAGTCGACGCGCTTGAGCTCGTTGATTGTGGCCAGAGAGGCAGCCAGCCCCACGTTGTCGCTCCAGTATGAGCTGGAGATGAACATCCGGGATGCCAGCTCCATGGAGTCGCGAGAGCCGACGACGACGCCCATCGCGTAGCCGTTGCTCATCGACTTGGCGAACACAGACATGTCAGGCGTGACGCCGGTGTACTCCTGGATGCCGCCGATGCGCGTCCTCCAGCCGCACGACACCTCGTCGAATATCAGGATCGCGTCGTTTGCCCGGGCTATCTCCTTTACCCCCTCCAGGTATCCCTTGGGAGGGTCGTCAGAGCGGAGCGGCTCCATCATCACCGCCGCCACCTCTCCCCTGTTTTCCGCGAACAGCTTCTCGAGGTTGTCGAGGTCGCCGTAGGTGAAGGGCAGGGCCGTCCCGGCCAGGACCTTAGGCACCCCGATAGGCTCGATCCCTGTGATGGGATACTCGCCCGTCTCCGGGTCCGCCAAGTAGTTCACCGACTGGTACCAGTCGTGCCAGCCGTGGTAGCCGGAGAAGAGTATCTTGTCCCTGCCCGTGGTCCCCCGAGCTATCTTCACCGCCACGGCGCATGCCTCGCCGCCGCCCTTGCAGTAGCGGACCATCTCCGCGCTGGGTATCGTGTCGATGAGAAGCTCTGCGAGCTCGATCTCCTTTGGGCTGTTGACCGTGTACAGGCTGCCCTTGTCGATCTGCTCCTTGACCGCGCCGTCCACCGTATCGTCCGCGTGGCCCAGGATGACCGCGCTGACGCAGTTGACCCAGTCGATGTACTCGTTGCCGTCCACGTCCACGAAGCGGGCCCCCTTGGCACTCTGCGCGTAGACGGGGCTGACGCCCGAAGCGAACTGGCTGGCCCGCCGGCTCACAAGCTGCGTCCAGCCCGGTATGAGCTCCCCGGCCCGGTCGTACAGCTCCATCGAGTTCCTGACTCTATCGTCGACTACCATTGCTTGTCTCCTGTGTTGAGTGGCATGAGTCTAACGCGCCATCGTGCGTGGAACAAGCTCGACATAGAGCCATTCGCCCAGCACTCGCTCCCCAACCCGCCTGAACGCGAAACAGCCGCTCCCGAATCTCTCCATGGCGTCTACGAAGAGCCGGTCGGAGTCCTCACCAAACAGGACCGTGCCATCTGGCCCGATGGCTATGAGAGCGCCCCAGTGCTCTTCTTCGAGGGGCTTACTGTGTCGCTCATAAGGGCGGTCGTCCTCCGTGCGCCTTTGCTCCATCCAAGCGTGGATGTTGGTCACTCGACAGCCTGCTGTCGGTTGTTGGGCGTGAGAGCACACCCCCAGACGGACACTGAGCAGGTCAGCCGCGCCTGCGGCGGCCGGGCACGGGCCGCATTTTCTTGCGGTAGTCGGGCGCCTCCACCCGGACCAGCGTCGACAGCGACGGGTCGAGGATTCTTGAGATCACAGGGTCACGCTCCTCCGAGAGTTCCCTCATGCTGGTGATCACCGTCGGGAGCCTGACGTTGTGCCGGTGCACTATGATCTGGTACAGCTTCTCGACCGCCCATTCGCTTCGCCGCTCCTTGCCAAAGTCGTCGAGTACGAGCAGCGTGGCGGTCTTCACCTCCTCAAAGACACGGTCGTATCGGACTGGGCTCTCCGGGTCGAACGTGTCGCGCAGGTAGTCCATCAGGTCCGGGACGAACGAGAACACGACCCGCTGGCCCCGCTCGGTCTGCCTCCCAGCGATGGCGACGGCTAGATGGGTCTTGCCCACGCCGGTATCGCCGGTAAGTATGAGCCAGCCGTCCGGGCTGTCCGCGAAGGAGGATGCAGCCTGGAGGGCGGCCTCGATGCTCGCCCGCTGGGCGGCGCTGGGGTTGTTGCCCCGCACGTCGAATGTCTCGAACGACATCCGCTCCAGCAACTCCGGGTCGATGCCCCCCAACAGGCTGTCCGACCGCTTCCTCTCCGGCTCGATCTCCACGACCCGGCTCAGGCCGGGCGACCGCAGGCGCGTGGAAATGTAGGGGTCGAGCGCGTCCAGCGAGGCCGCCGACGTGACGATGGTGGGCAGGGCCGCGTTGTACCGGTGATTGATGATTTGGCCCAACTTCTCCTCCGCCCAGGGCGTCGTGCTGTGGCTCCCCAGCCCGTCCAGGACGAGGAGGGGGGTCGCTTTCACCTGTTCGAACAGCTCGCTGTAGGCGATGTCGCTGGCCGGGCTGAAGGTGGCGCGCAAGTGGTCCAGCAGGTCGGGAACGTGGGTGAAGAAGACCACGTGCCCGCGGTCGATGCAACGGTTCGCCGCGGCCGCCGCCAGGATGGTCTTGCCCGAGCCGTGGGGCCCCAGGATCACCAGCCAGCCCTCCGGCGCTTCGGCGAAGTCTCTCGCAGCGTCATGGGCCCGCTGGTAGCTGTCGAAACTGCCTGCCAGCCTGTCGCCCCCCTCGGGCTCGATTGTCTCGAAGGTGAAGCGGGCCAGGCTCCCCAGGTTGCTGTATCTGATCAGGCGTGAGTAGGCTTCCTCTTCCCTCTCGTCGCGCCGGCACTCGCATGCGACCGTGCGTCCGAAGTTCGGGTCGCCGACTGCGGCCTCGAGCGTGAGCCAGCCCCGGCCGCCGCACCGGTCGCAGGCGTCCGCTTCGTCCACGTCGGGCAGGGGCGGCCTATCGCCGGAAGTATTCCTTATAGCTAAGCGCCTTAGTATCTCGCCCAGGTCCTCCATCGCCTCTCCCCTCGCGTTCCCATCGCTCCAGCACGGCGGACACGTACCGCCAGCTTCGCTTGTTGCTCTTTACGGCCTCCCTGAACGCATCCTCTATCCAGTCCTGCGGGTATCGCTCCTCCGCGTCTTTGAGCTCCTCCGCGATCATCGGGTTCAGCATCCCTATGTTGTCCTCGTAGACTGCGAAGACGTTTGGGCGCTCGAACGGTCCCTCGAATGGCTCGGGCTCGTCCGAAGTCGGGGCAGCGTCCCCGGTCCGCTCGACCGCCCGGCGGTTGGCCTCCGTGTTCAGCAGATAGACCCTGCCCTCGCCGCCTCTTCGGCCATCGCCGGTCTGGACGAATACGCCTCGTTTCACCGCGAGCCGCAGACCCCTCTCGACCGCGGCCCGGGGCCCGCTCGGGTCCGCCGACAGGCCCCTGGCCAGCACCGGGTCGGCCAGGAGCTCGCCATGCGAGACGCTGCGGGGAAAGCCCTTCTTCTCGTGGAGCAGCTTGACCAGACGGAGCGTGCACTTCAGCTCGGCAATATCCTCGATCTGCTCGAGGATGGGGCCGAGCAACGGGTTGGGCACCGGCGTCGACCGCACCCTGGAAGGAAAGCCCCCGCCTGCCATGGCTAGGCGAACTCCGGCGCCGCGACCGACTGGTCGAGGCTCTCGAATCTGACCACGTCCTTGCGGAAGTACAGGGGCACATTGCCGGTGGGACCGTTTCGATGCTTCGCGACGATGATCTCCGCCACGCTTTCTGGGTACTGCTCGGTGGGGTGGGTGCGCTCCCAGTCCTCCCGGCTGGTGTACACGTCCTCCCGGTAGATGAAGGCGACCACGTCGGCGTCCTGCTCTATGCTGCCGCTCTCCCTGAGGTCGGACAGGATGGGGCGGTGTGACGGCCTCTGCTCCGGCGCCCTGCTGAGCTGGGAGCAGGCGACCACGGGGATGTCCAGGTCGCGCGCCATCCCCTTCAGCGAGCGGGAGAACTCGCCCATCTCCTGCACCCGGTTGTCCGACCGCCCGGACGCGGACGACATGAGCTGCAGGTAGTCGACGACCAGCAGGTCGAGGCCCCGTTCGGCCTGCAAACGCCGGGACTTGCCCCGCATCTCGACGATGCCCTGGATAGGCGTGTCGTCGATGTAGATGGGTAGCTCCGAGAGGAGCCCGATCGCGTCGAATATCCGGCTCTCCTCCGCGTCGCTGAGCAGCCCTATCCTGAGCCTGTGGCTGTCGACGTTGGCCTCTCCGGAGAGCAGGCGCACGGCGATCTGCTCGGCGCTCATCTCCAGGCTGAAGATTCCGACCCTGGCGTCCTGTTCGGCGGCGTAGCGGGCTATGTTGAAGGCCAACGTGCTCTTGCCGAGGCTGGGGCGCGCCGCCACCACCACCATGTCGGAGCGCTGCAGGCCGTTGCCCAGGAGCTCGTCCAGCTGCGCGAACCCGGTGGGTATCGGGGCAAGGCTGCGGCCCTGGTCCGTGTCCAGCGCCGCCGTGTCCTCCATGTAGACGTCGAGCACCTCGCGCAGGTGCCTGAAGTCCCGCGTCCCGCGCCCGGTGCGCACCCGGAACAGCATCTCCTCGGCCCGGTCGAGGGCGCCCTCGACGTCCGCCCCGCCGTCGTACCCGATGTCGGCTATGTTCCGCGCGGCTGTGATGAGCTGGCGCATCACCGAGGCGCGCTGGACTATGCGGCCGTAGTGCTCGAGGTGAACGGACGTGGGCGTCGACTCTACGGTGTGGGCCAGGTAGGGCGCGCCCCCCGCGTCCTCCAGGCGGCCAAGGCCGTGCAACTCGTGGGCGACCGATACCTGGTTGATGGCCTCGTCACGGTCGAACAGAGCGAGGCATGCCTCGTAGCACCAGCGGTTGCGGCCGATGTAGAAGTCGTCCGCCTTCAGGAAGTGAGTGACCTTCGTGATCGACTCCGGGTCCACGAGGATGGAGCCGATGACGGCTTCCTCGGCGTCGGGGTCGTGAGGCAGAAGGCGGTCTACGTACAATGCGGCTCCCGCTATCGACAATGCGGCCGCAGAAAGGGTTCGACAGATGGGTCCCCGCGCCGCGGCCCCCCGCGCCGGGACGAGTGCGCCCGGTGGCTAGGCGGACGGCTCTTCGGCTGCCGGTTCCGACACCTCGGACGGGGCCTCGTCGGAGCCGCCGCCGTCCGTATCGTCCGCGCCCTGTTCGTCTTCAGCCCCGGCTTCGGCCTCTTCCGCAGCCGCTGCCTCCAGGCTGGAGACAAACTCGTCCGGGTCCACGCCGAGAGGATGGACGAGAAGCGTCACGTCCGTCGTCACCTCGGAGTGCAGCCTGATCTGTATCGGGTACGTGCCGGTCTCGCGAATGGACTCCGGTATCTGGACTATGCGCCGGTCTATCTCGTGGGCCGTCATCTCCGCCAGCCTCTCGGCAACGACGGCGTTGGTGACGGAGCCGTAAAGCCTGCCGCTCACACCGGCCCTCATCTCGATGTCGATCCGGCTGCCGGATATCGCCTCGGCCACCTCGCGCATATCGGCGAGAGACTTTAGACGCGCGACCTCGGCATGCTTCTTCAGCCGCTCGATTCGTTGCAGCGAGTCCCTCGTCGCCGGCGTGGCGAGCTGCTGAGGGATAAGGTAGTTGCGCGCAAAGCCGTTCTTGACGTCCTTGACGTCACCACCCTGCGCGACACCGGGAACGTCCTCAAGGAAAACAACCTTCATTGGTCGGGGCCTCTGTAGCTGGAGTATTAGTGGCTGGCGGCGGAGCCCACCGCGGGTCTCCGGAACCCAGCGAGACATCCGATTATAGCACCCAGACCCACCGCCGCAAGCCAGAGTCCACTAGTGCGCGGGCACTAATCCTTGCGGAATTGCATGGAGTACAGGTCGGCGTCCCTTACGACGAAGCGCAGCCGCACAGGCTGGCCGGCGAGCTTCGACACGTCGGTCGTGTCGCCCCACTTAACCGTGCGCGCCAGGTCGTCGCCCCACACCTCGTGGCAATCTTCGAGAGAGTAGCCTTCGATGACGTGGCCGCGCGCATCCTGGATCTCCACCCTCACGTCCCCTGCCGCGGACGACGAGAAGTTCAGCACGAGAGAGCTGCCGTCGAAGACCAAGGGCTTGGTCAGCAGCTCGCCGCCCGAGAGAGGCGCGGTCACGGACACGAAGCCGTCTATGCGGATGGTGTACCGGCGCAGCCGCTCGATGGAGTCCGGGAGGTGCGAGGCCTCGCTGGCGTAGACTGATATCTCGTTGGCCGCCGCCTCTATGGTAGAGGGCGTCTCGACCAGCCCCCAGTTCTGGTAGTTGTCGCCGTAGAACCAGTTCTCCTTAAGCCGGAGCCCCGGCCTGATGAACGACTCGGGCCAGACGTTGAAGTTCCGCCCGTCCCGGCTCGACATGAACATACCGTCCGTCACGGCCGTGCCCTCGCGCGGCGACCGGCTGCCCCTGATCTTCCGGTACTCGAGCTGGGGCAGGTGATCGGTCGACTCGGTCCAGCCCCTGTCGGTGTATCGCGTCGGGAAGCCCAGGAAGATGTGCGGGGCCCTGTAGTAGGGGATCACGCCGTTGGTGTACAACTCGCTCACCCTGCCGGGCGAGTAGTCGACCCATTCGGGCTCCGGCCAGCTCATGAAGTCGCCCGACACCGCGGTCTTGATGTCGCGCCCGTCGACGAAGTCCCTGTGGTACTCCCGGTACTCGCCGCGCACCTCGTCCCAGAAGATGATGTTCTGGGAATCGAAGTAGCCGTCGGCGATGATGCCCTCGTCCGCCATCCTGGTCCACCGGACGCCGTCGGGCGACTTGTAGGCTATGAGGCCCGTCTTCTTGCTGCCCCCGACGCCCTTGTAGGCTTCATCCGGCCTGCAGTCGGGGTTGGCGTCCTTGAAAGGGTTGAAGTTATGGGTGGCGGGCTCCTCGTCCAGGATGATGTTGTTGTCCGTCGACCCCTCGAACTCGACCAGCCCCAGGTCCGGCTTGTGCCACTCGATCCCGTCCTTGCTCTCGGCGTAGCAGTAGACCTGGGTGTGGAACTCCGATTCGCCCTCGCCGTAGCGGTAGCCGCTCCCCCGGTAGTACATGCGATAGATGTCGCCGTCCTGAAACACCGTTACGTAGCCGCAGGTGTTCCCCTCCCACGGCGCGTCGTAGCGTACGGCGACGTTCTGCGGCTCCGGGCGGTGTAGGCGCAGCTCGGCCCCATTCAGCCGCTCGACCAGGTAGTCGTCGACGAACAGCTCCAGCCTGGAGCCCATGTCAATGGTCTCGTTACCCATGTTTAACCCCCTGGGTCATGCCTGCCCGAAAACGCCTTGCCCGGTACTCGCTGTACGGGACGGTGCCCTCTATGCCCTCGGCCTGGTACTCGTCGAGAGCTTTCTCTGCCAGGGTCAGGTCTTCGCGGTCGGCCTCGGGGTTCGAACACCCCCGCGCACCTTCCGGCTGGCCAGCCTTCTCGTCAAGTGTCTTCGTTTTCAATGTCTCCCAAACTTCCCTGTCCCCAGCCCAGCCTACGATAGGATTCCACCTATCAAGTGTCAACTCACCCTCCTTGATAGGGACACGTAGGGACATGCTTGACAAAGATTTTATCGTCTATTGAAAATAGAAACATCACCGCGGAGGTCTACGGGGATGTACTTCCAGATAGCGGGCAGACGATATGAGGTGACCAGGGAGGACGTCATGGACGCCACGCGGAACATCCCGCCCACAATCCCTGACGCTCGGCACAAGTACTTCGTCAAGCTCCACAATCGCCAATACCCTATCAAGCAGGTCATGAGGCTGGTCACTGGGCTGGAGTCCGCCGAGTTCATATCCCATGCGGCGTACAGAATCCTCACCGCCTTGGGTTTCGACATATCCGATAAGCTGCCTTCCGAGATAGTGTCCGCCGGCACGTCCAACGGCGAAGGTCGGGCGCTGAGGCTGCTGGTGGTGTTCGAGACCGACGAGGACGGCTGGGTTGTGGCTAGCTGTCCGACCCTCCTGGGATGTCACAGCCAGGGCAGGACGCGGGCGGAGGCACTGAGGAACATCAGAGAGGCTATCAGGGGCTACTTGGCGAGCATGCGAGAGCACGGCGAACGTATCCCCGCCTCGTCCGAGTACGAAGTCGTGGAAGTGACTGCCTAGTGCCCCGCCTGCCCATCCTGTCTGGTGACGAGTTCGTCAAGGCCGTCGCCAAGATCGGCTACGCCTGGGACCGTACGGAGGGCAGCCACATGATACTCATTGGACCCGGAGGCAGGCGGCTATCGGTCCCCAGGCACAGGGAACTGGGGCGAGGAATACTGAGATCGCTGATCCGGGATGCAGGACTGACTCGGGACGAGTTCCTGGACCTGGTCAGGTAACCCTGCTCAACCGCGAGCCGACCCGAAGGTCTGGCTGGAGCTACTCGCCGATCTCCTTGTCGCAGTGGGGGCACACCCTGACTGTGTCGGCATTCCGCCTGATCTCCTCCACGAAGCCGGAGCCCAGGATACCGGCGGGCAGTGCGAACAGCCCTATGCCCACGATGGCTATGACTCCGGCGAGCAGGCGGCCGATGAACGTAACCGGGGTCACGTCGCCGTACCCCACTGTCGTCAGCGTGATGACGCTCCACCACATGGACTGGGGAATGTTGGAGAACTTGTCGGGCTGGGCGCCATTCTCGGCGAAGTACATGAGCGACGACGCGATGAACAGCAGTATCGACAGGACCAATAGCACCGTGAGCAGCTCGGAACGCTTGGCGTGGACGACCCGGGACAGTGTTCGCAGGCCGGAGAAGTACCTGCCCAGCCGCGCGAGCCGGGCGAGGAGGCGCACAGCCCTCAGCAGGCGCAGGTCCAGCTTGTGCAGGTTGGGGAAGAGCCCGACATAGAAGGGCACTATGGCCAACAGGTCGATGAGCACTATGGGCGAGACCATGAACCGCAGCCTGCCGGTAATCGGGTGGGCGTACCTGGGGTCGATCGTACAGGCCCACACCCTCAGCAGGTACTCCACCGTGAAGACGGCCACGGATACGACCTCGATGGCCAGGAAGGCCTGGGGAGACAGGTCGTGAATCTCCTCGACGGTCCCCACTATCAGGGCGACCGCGTTCAGGGTGATCAGCGAGATGAGGAATACGTCGAAGTTACGGCTGGCCCTGTCCCCGGGCGCCGCTTCCTCCAGTATCTCGTGCAGTCTCTTCTTCATTGGCTGGCACGGTCGGGCCGGTACGACAGACGCCTCCGCCTTTCGTGTCCGCTAGCGGTCCGGGTCGAAGCGCACCTCGTCCTTGAGTCCGAACCCGGTGACTGGCACTAGCGCGGACTCGCCGGACGCAATCACGCCGTCCTCCATCAGCCGCCGTACCCCGGCGAAGGTTGCCGCCGACGTGGGCTCCGCGAATATGCCCTCGTCACGGGCCAGGGCCCGCTGCATTGCCGAGATTTCGTCCTCGTCGACGGCCACCGCGGCGCCCTTGGCCATTCGGATCACGTCGACGACCTGTGCGCCGCGCGCCGGGGCTGCGACCGATATGCCGCCGGCCATGGTCGGCTGCATTCCCTCCTTATCCCAGGCGCGGCCCATGAAGCTCGCGGCGATGGGCATGACGTTGGAAGCCTGCACCGCGTGGAGTCTTGGAATCCTGTCGATGTGCCCGGCTTCCAGCAGCTCGTTGAAGCCGCGCCACGCCCCCAGGAATAGGCCGCCGTTGCCGACGGGGAACACTATGTGGGCCGGCGGCTCGCCGCAGTACTGCCCGGCCGCCTCGAACGCGAATGTCTTGGTGCCCTCGAAGAAGAAGGGGCTCCACGCGTGGGACGCGTAGACCAGGTCCCTCTCCTGGCAGAACGCTACCGCAGCGTCGGTAGCCGCCTCCCGCGGACCTTCGATCGAGTGCACCTCCGCGCCGTACACCCTGATCTGCTTCAGCTTCGCCGCAGGCGCGGTCGCGGGGGCGAAGATGTGGGCCTTGATTCCAGCGCGGGCGGCGTAGGCAGACACCGACGCGCCCGCGTTGCCCGACGAGTCCTCAGCCACTTCCCGGACGCCCTGCTCGCGGGCCATCGCCAGCATGACCACAGTGCCCCGGTCCTTGTACGACCCGGTCGGGTTCATGTACTCCAGCTTGGCGTCAAGCCTTTCCAGCCCGAGCGCGCCGCCCAGCACCGAGAGCTCCACGACGGGGGTGTCACCCTCCCCCAGCGTAGGCATGGAGGCCGCGTCGCTGAACGGCATGGCGACCTCGTACCCGGCCACGCTGAGGGTCCCACCCTGGCCCGTGTACGCCGCATCCAGGGGGCCGCCGCAGCATTCCAGGGTCTTCATGTCGGGGGCCTGGTCGTCCGGGCACCTCCCGCAGACCAGCCTAACGTGGTGCATCTGTGGTGTGCTCGCTGATGTAGTCGAAGTCGATGTCGTGGCCCAGTCCCGGGCGGTCGGGCAGGTGCACGTAACCGTCGTCGTCCATCGGGTCGACCCTGGAGTGCATCCACGGCTCCGGCTCCTCGTAGTCGATGAAGGGATGGAGCAGCCCGCGCTCGTAAAGCTCCCCCGGTATCGCCATCGCGCCCAGGGCCTGCAGGTTGCCCGCGCCCCCGCCGTGGACCTCCATCGCCATGCCGAAGGCCTCGGCCAGGTGCGCGACCTTCATCAGGGGCGTGATGCCTCCCACGTCGCCCACACCGCCCCGGACGATGTCGCATGCGCCCCGAATGATCCACTCGGCCCTCGTATAGAGCGAGCCCTCCGCCGTCTCCGGCCCCAGAATCTTGATGTCGAGCTGGTCGGCAAGCCATACGTAGGACGAGATGCTGTGCTCGTCCATGGGCTCCTCCAGCCAGTGGAAGTCCAGCTTCTCGAGCTCGCGCCCGAGGTACAGAGCCTCGTCACGGCTGTAGAAGTGGAATGGATCGAGCATGAGCTTGATGTCGGGGCCGACGGCCTCGCGCACCGCGGCGCACGCCTTCACGTCCATCTTCGGGTCCGGCGCCCACGAGATGGGCGGCATCCAGGTGTGCAGCTTGATGGCCTTGTAGCCCCGCCGGACGCAGGCCTCCGTGAACTGGCCGTACTCGTCCGGCGTGCTCAGTCCCCCCGGCTCCTCGTCCCCGCACATCGTGCTGGCGTAGGCGGGCACCTTGTCCCTGAAGCCGCCGAGGAGCTTGTAGACCGGCTGGCCCAGGTGGTTGCCCGCGAGGTCCCACAGGGCGAGGTCGGCCGTCGCGACTTGGCGGTCGAGCAGGTCCCGGTTGATCCGCTGCGACTCCTTGAGCTTGGTCCAGATCCTCTCGCGGTCGAAGGGGTCCTCGCCCACGAGCATGGGACGGATGACCCGCTCGACGAGCCCCGCGTTAGCGCCGAAGGAGAAGCCCTCCGAGCCTTCGTCGGAGACAACCGTGAGCATGGTCTCGACCGCCTCGTGCTCGGGCCCCGGATGGGTGTGGCCGTCGGAGTCGCGCGCTATGCGCGATAGATAGGTGAAAGACTGTACCCTGACGTCGACGATGCGCATGCGCGGCCTCCCAGGCAAGCTGGGCCGCGATTATATCACCGGGCTGCTGAGCGAGTGAATCAACAACGCGGCTTAGCTGCCGGGCCTTCACTCCATGCTGGGCACTTCGATGTTGTTGGTCTCGCCGATGCCCGAGACCAGGTAGCTTGCGGCGAATTGCCCCGCATCCGCGTCGTCGTGAAGCCGCAGTACCTCCACGCGGGAGAGCCACCCATCCTCGCTTATCCACACGGTCCACTTCGTTTCGGGTTCCGTGGTGATGATCTCGTAGCGCCCCAGCCGGTTGTGCAGTGAGCGCACATCCTCCTCGAACTCCACGCCGAGTATCTCCGGGCAGAGGCGGAACTCGTAGAACGGCGGCAGGTCATTGCTGCCGCCCTCCGAGACTGACCACTCGCCCTTGCCGGTACGCATGAACCTGTTGCCGTTCCGGTCGAGCAGCAGCTCCGTGGTCTCCTCCACCGGCGTCTCGGTTGCGTCTCCCTCCTTCAGCAACGTGAAGGCGGCATGGTATGTTGGGCCGGACCGGCGTACCTCCGTGCGGAGTACGTGCCCCTCCGTGGCCGGCGCATAGGAGAGCAGATCGTATGACTGGACGTCGCTGGCCCTCTCGCAGGCCTGGGCTACCCTGGCTTCCGCGGTGCCTGCAGCCCATGAGAACGCCCATAGCGTAACGCCGGCGAGAAGCGGGACTGCCACCACCGCCGCCGCCAGCACGATGCGACGCGACTTACCTGCCAGGATCGAGCGAATCATTGCCGCGCGTCTTGTGAATGGAGGTATCGTCTTGCGGGTCCGTGAGGGTTTCTCATGTGCCTCTTGAAGTTCGGCATGGCCCGTACGACCCTGGTCCGGCGCCTAGCGGAATGCCTCGTGCGTAAACTCTGTCTCGTTCATGTCCCGATTGTCGAGAGGGGGAGGAATACTACGCTGACAACGATGACCACCGTTCCAGCGTGCGACCCTCCGCCCGAACCTTAGCAGACCGGCGCCCTTCGCGGCAGACTCTGGGATTGGCGCTCAGGACAGGGTGACGTCTATATCTCTTCGCACGGTTGCGTCCCGTCCCCGGGCGACGTCGACCTTGACCTCGATCCACCATTGATCGAGGGAGAGGGAGCTGTTCGCGTCGTACTGGAGCTCCCGGGCCTCGAGCGCCGGCCTCGGGAGGCCTGGGCCGATCTCGAGTGCGACACGGTGTCTGCTAGGGCTGCCCTCCCGCACCGAAGCCGAATCGAGGAAGGTCTCGCTATAGCAGACTTCCTCATATGGATTTTCCTCAGTGGTCTGCTGCATCGGGGTGTAGTCGGTCGACACGAACGCCTTGCCACCTTGCAGATCGCGCGCGCCACCCACACCCATCACCCTTCCCGTTCCGGCAACGGTTCGACGTCCTTCCACGACGAGGTTGAGCGACGCTTTTCGGATGACGATGTCGCTGTCGGGCGCGAGCGTGACTGTTGCGTCGACGGTGTCGCCCAGTTGGTATTGCTTCCGCTCGAACTCCAGGGTCACTTTGAGGGGGTCGAGTCTGAACACCATCTACAGATACTCCTCGCTACGTGAAGACCACGATGCGTGGCTCATGCGTGGGGAGGTACTCCACACAGGCTGGGAGAGTGGACCAGCCGGTACCGCCAGGGACCGCGGCTGGCTGTCTGCAGTCAATCCTTGCCGTCGGAAGCTGGATCCACGGGCTCGTCGATGAGGCTGCGGAGCTCCTCCTTGGCCCTCCTGATGGTCTCCGTCTTCTCGGCGATACGCTCGAAGAGCTGGGACCGGGCGGCCGCGCCCTCGCTTATCAGGAACGCGGCTGCCTCCGACCTGCTGTTGACGATTCCCGACTCGACCAGTTCGTCGAGCTTGGCCACGCTCTCCGAGTTGAGCCTGACCATCACCACGTTGTCCCTGGACGAGAGGGCGCCCTTGAGGGCCTCCTTGATGCTCTCGCCGATGGTCTCGGCGCCGGAATCCCTGTAGGCGCGCTTCGTCGCGGTCTTGGCCTCGTCGATTATTATGTCTATGCCCTCAGCCATCCTGCTCCGTTCGCCTGGATGCTTTTCCTTGTCGTCACCCACCGGCACCCCTCCTTGGCCGATATTACACGTAATGGTACAATCATGTTACGCACATGTCAAGGCCGCAACAGCCAGCCGTCTCTTGATATGATGTAGAGGCGCTGTGACTCGAGCCATGGCAGTGCTGCGGAGGGGTTGCCGTGAGTATCGAAGCAGTGAGGATCATTGGCCTCGCGGCCCTCTTCGCGGTGGTGTACGCAATTCTTTACCGACCGGTGCTCAGGATGCTCGAAAGCGATAAGAGAGAAGGGGAGACAGACGCAACGCCTGCCGAGGAGCCAGGCCAGGAGTCCGCGCGGACTCCCTGGTACCGCGACCGGATAATGATCTCCGTCGCCCTGGCCGTCTTCATAGCCGACCAGGTTACCAAGTACATCGTAAAGACGAACCTGGACCTGTACGAGTCGTGGCCCAGCGAGGGACTGGTCCGCATCACCTACGGGACGAACTCGGGCACGGCCTTCGGTCTCTTCCCCGACCAGACCCTGGTCCTGATCATCACGTCGCTCCTGGCCATCGGCTTCATCTACTACTTCTACCGCTCCCACGCCCTGCCCAGCCCCATACTGAGGCTCGCCATAGGCCTGCAGCTCGGCGGAGCATTCGGCAACCTCGTCGACCGCGTCCGCCTGGGCTCGGTGGTGGACTTCATCGACATCGGCTGGTGGCCGATATTCAACATTGCCGACTCCTCGATAGTGACGGGCATCGGCCTCCTGGCCCTGATAATCTTCTTTAGTCCCAGGGAGCCCAGCGCGACGGAGGACTCGGAGCCGATGGCGCAGACAGCCGACCCGGGCCACGTCCGTCATTCCCGCGAAGAGCCTGACCCGTACTCGATGCGGGGCGGGAATCCGTCCCCGGATGCATCGCCGGCGCCAGCCTCCGACCCTCCAGCAACCTCCATGGCCGACGCCGACGCTCGCGATGACGCTCACATTCAGGGTTGACGAGGCGGGCGAGCGGCTCGACACCTTCCTGGCACAGCGCTGTCCCGATCTGTCGCGCTCCCGTATACAGTCGCTCACCGCCGAAGGCTTCGTCGCCGTAGATGGCGCTCCTTCGAAACCGGCCCTGCGGCTGCGGGAGGGCCAGACCGTAAGCCTGGTCGTTCCGCCGCCCGCGCCCTCGACGCTCGTCCCGCAGGCGATGGACCTTGAGGTCGTGTACGAGGACCCGGACCTGCTGGTCATCGACAAACCCGCGGGCCTTGTCACCCATCCCGCGCCGGGCCATCCTGACCACACTCTGGCCAACGCTGTGCTGGCCCACTGCCCCGATCTCGAGGGCGTTGGAGGCGAGATCAGACCCGGGCTGGTGCACAGGCTGGACAGGGACACCTCAGGGTTGATCGTCGTCGCGAAGAACGACGCCGCCCAGGCCGGTCTGTCCGCCCAGTTCAAGGACCGCACGGTCTCGAAGACCTACGTGGCCGCCGTCACGGGTCACCCCGACCCCGAGCGGGCGACCATCGACGCGCCCATAGGCAGGCACCCCACCGGCCGCACGCGCATGGCCATCGTGCGCACGGGCAGGGACGCCGTCACCGACTACGACGTGCTGAGGCGCCTCTGCGGCTACTCGCTCCTGGAGGCCCGCCCCAGGACGGGCAGGACCCACCAGATCCGCGTCCACCTGGCGTCCATCGGCCATCCCGTCGCGGGCGACGCCACCTACGGCAAACCGGCGCCCGGGCTCGATCGCCACTTCCTGCACGCCCACCGCCTCGCCTTCGACCACCCCCGCACGGCCAAGCGTCTGGAGCTGGAGTCACCCTTGCCCGAGGACCTGCAGGCCTTCCTGGACACAGTGACTGGGTAGTGCGAGGGCTAGGTTCCCGGTCCCTACGCGCCTGAGGGAAGCTGACCGTTTACCGCAAGTCCCAGCATGTGCTCGGTGAAGTCGCGGACGATGGGACTCTCGTGAGCCCAGTCCTCTTCTTCCATGAAGCCGTGGTAGAAGTTGGAGTGGAACTTCCCAGCCAATGCGTATGCGGTCTTGATCTGCGGATCGTCCCGCTCGGCCGAGATATCATCGACTGCAACTCGCTGCGCGCGGTGACTGCCGCACGGCATGTCTCTTGACTGGGCTGCAGCCATGACCGCGTGCGATGCGGCTCCCCACAACTTCTCGGAAGCCTGCATCTGGTCTCCGGCTTCGAACTCCCTCTCAGCCTGTACGAGGAAGCGCTTTGCCTGTTCTATGTGCTCTTCAGTGATCATCGACTAGGACCCGTTCCTCATTCCAAGAATCATCCTAACACACAGCCGATTGGGGTATCATCTGGTCTGCGGAGGACACTCACAGCATGGATAACCACGTTCGCGTAAGGCTTGCGCCGAGTCCCACGGGAAGCCCTCACGTCGGCATGATGCGCACGGCGATATACAACTGGCTGTTCGCCCGCGGGCGAGGCGGCACGTTCATCGTCAGGATCGAGGACACCGACCAGGGCCGCCTCGTCGAGGGCTCGGTCGACGAGATGCTGGAGTCCCTGCACTGGCTGGGCATCGAGTGGGACGAGGGGCCGGACATCGGCGGCCCCAACGCGCCATACCACCAGTCGGAGCGGCTCGACGACTACCGGCGCATCGCGGAACTGCTGATCGAGCGCGGCGCGGCGTACCGGTGCAGCTGCTCCCCTGAGCGGCTGGAGGCGGTCCGCAAGGAGCGCGGAGGCTACGACGGCAAGTGTCGTGAGGCGCGGGAGACGGACGATTCGGGGCCGTCGGTGGTGCGGTTCGCAATGCCCGCCGACGGCACGACGGTTCTCGGCGATCTGATACGCGGCCGGGTGACGTTTGAGAACGCGCTGGTGGACGACTTCGTCCTGCTGAAGTCGGACGGCTTCCCCACGTACCATCTCGCGAGCGTGGTCGACGACCGGTCGATGGGCATCTCGCACGTGTTCCGCGGCGAAGAGTGGCTGTCGAGCGTGCCCCGCCACCTGCAGCTCTACGAGGCGCTGGGCTGGGAGCCACCGCTGTTCGTCCACCTGCCCCAGATACTCGCGCCCGACAGGTCGAAGCTCAGCAAGAGGCACGGCGCCGTCTCGGTCCGGGAATACCGGGAGATGGGCTATCTGCCCGGTGCGATGGTCAACTTCCTCGCACTGCTCGGATGGTCCCTCGACGACAAAACCGAGGTGATGTCGACAGAGGAGCTGACGCGGAGCTTCTCGCTGGAGCGGGTGTCGAAATCGGGCGCAATGTTCGACACGAAGAAGCTGGAGTGGATGAACGGGCACTACATCCGGGGGATGGAGGCGGAGGACTTGGCCGACGCGCTGCTCGACCACTGGCGCGCCTTCCCCGCCGCGGGAGTAGACCCGCTGCCGGAGCGCGATCTCGTGGTGCGCATCGTCCCACTGGTGCGGGAGCGGCTGAAGACCCTGCGGGACGCCGCGCCCCTTGTCGGATTCTTCTTCCAGGACGGTGTGGAGTACGACGCCGCCGGGCTCGTGCAGAGGAAGATGGACGTGGCGGGCACGAAGCAGGCCCTGTCGAGCGCCCACGACGCGCTGGCTGGGCTCGACTCGTTCGACGAGGAGTCCATCGAGTCGGCCCTCAGGGAGCTGGCGGGCGAGCTGGACCTGAAGGTCGGGCAGTTGCTCGGATCTCTCCGGGTCGCAACGACCGGGCTGAAGGTTGCGCCGCCGCTGTTCGGGACCCTCGAGATCCTCGGCAGGCAGCGGTCCCTCGACGCCATCGGCGAGGCGGCCGACCGGCTGTAGCCCCGCTGTCCGTCGACATGCAAGACAGCGGCGACGATGGGGGCGGGCTGCCCCGGCTTGTCCTAGTGGACGGCAACAACGTCATGGGCTCGCGCCCGGACGGGTGGTGGCGCGACCGGCGGCGGGCGATGCAGCGGCTCGTGGACGAGGTGGCGGCGCACGCGGCGCGGGTCGGCGGGGAGTGGACGATAGTCTTTGACGGCCTCCCCCGGAGCCTTGTTGTCCCGCCTGATGCCTCGCTGAGCATCGTCTACTCGGAGAGGCGGGGCAAGAACGCGGCAGACGACCGCATCGTCGAGATCGCCGCCGACTCCACGCCCCTGCGCGAAGTGCTCGTCTACACCTCCGACCGGGACCTACGAGCCCGCGTCACGATATTCGGTGCGGACGTCGAGGGCGCAGGCACGCTGCGCCGGATGTTGTAGGGGCGGGTTTCAAACCCGCCCGCCCCCGGGAGGAGGGGCTGCGTTCCCCGGGGCCCAACATCTAGACGTGGAAGACGTACAGGTCGCGGTTCGCGACTGGAAGCGTAACCCATGCGCCGCCCTGCCGGTGGCTCTCCGGAATGGCGAGCAGCGCCTCGGCCACCCCGTGGCTCGATTCGATGTTTGCTTTCGTAAGGCGGCCCGACTCGTAGGAGTCCACTAGGTCGGTCAGGCACGCCACTACTGAGCTGCCCGCGTTCGGCACCGGTACCGGCTCCCACTCGGACACGGCCCGTCCGCGCGACACACGGACCTGCACCCTGGCCTCGGCGCCGTCGAGTGTGTTCAGCGTCCTGATCGAGCCCTCCGTACCTATCACCTCGGTCTCCGCCGTTCCGCCAGGCACGGAGTAGGCCTCGACGCCGTTTGCGAATACGAGGTTGAACGTAGCCCTGGGATCCTCGTCGATTCGATTGCCGGCGATCCTGGTCTCGCGCGGCCGGAGCTCGCCCCGGACTGCAGCTATCCCGGGGTCCCCCAGCAGGTAGGAGATCGTGTCGATCGAGTGGACGTGGGAGTGCATTAGGCTGCCGCCTCCGAAATGCGCGACCGCCTGAGGCTCGCCGATCCGGCCCTCCTCGATGCCGGCGCGCGTCACGTCCGCCCAAGCGCAGAACCGCCTCAGCACGCCCGAATTGAACGTGGTGCCGTTGCGCCTGCAGGCCTCCAGCAGCGAGTCCGCACCCCTGATCGTGTTCGAGATCGCCTTCTCCAGGTACACCATCGGGACGCCCGCCTCTGCGACCCTTGCGCCTATCTCCGCGTGTGCGTCCTCCCGGAAGTCGGCTGACGGCGCACGGTCGTGGGGCTTGGGAAGGCTCGTGGCCCGCGTGCATACGGCGACGAGGTCGGGGCGCTCCCGCTCGATCATCTCCATGTAGTCCTGGTAGAGGGCATCGACTCCCCACCTGGCGGCGAACGCCTCTCGCCTGTCCGCGATGAGGTCGGACCCCGCAACGAGCTCCAGGCGTTCGTGCGCCCGCGTCGCCGCGGCGATTGAGTAGGGCGACAGCGCGGGATGTTCGTCGTCGATCGTGCTGCCCATGCGACCCAGCCCAATAATCGCGACCCTGTAAGTCGTCATCGTGCGTCCTCCGCTTATCCAGTTGGTGCCTGCACCCAGACTATCACGCGCCGCTCATGGGCGTGGCCCGGTAATCTTGACACCGGGCCGGGGGTCGGCGACGATTGTCCCACCCCCTGAGGTGCCTACGTTGACCCTTCAAGAGCGACTGCAGGACGACCTGAAGCAGGCCATGCGGGACCGGGACGAGACGCGCAAGTCCGTCATCCGGTTCGTTCGCGCCGCCATCCGCGACCGGGAGATCGAGAAGCGCGCCGATCTGGACGACGAGGGCGTGCTCGACGTGCTGAGCCGCCAGGCCCAGCAGCGTCGCGACAGCATTGAGGCATTCGAGAGCGCGGACAGGGACGACCTCGTGGCAAAAGAGGCCGCCGAGCTCGCCGTCATCCAGGAGTATCTGCCGCAGCAGATGTCCGCCGAGGAGATCACCGAGCTGGCCAAGGCCGCGATCTCCGAGACGGGCGCGTCCGGACCCGGGGACATGGGCAAGGTGATGGGCCGGCTGATGCCCCAGTGCAAGGGGAGAGCGCAGGGCAAGCAGGTCAGCAGCATCGTGCGGGAGCTCCTGGCATCGTAGCCGCTGCGCAGCCCGAGAGCCCCCATCCCAACCTCCTCATTGGGACACCTGCCCAAAGTTCCGTCATTCCGGCGAAAGCCGGATTCCTGCCACAGGAACCGTCCCCCATCCAGTCCCCTTCTCGGCGATGGAGCCGGCCCGCAGGCGCCGTCCTTTCACCCTCACCCCAACCCTCTCCCGTCAAGGGAGAGGGGGTTATTCGAAGGCCTATCCATTGAGGTTCGGGGTCGTCGTGTTTCCGGGCACCTACAGCCACGTGGACTGCTATCACGTGCTTGACGAGGTGTTGCGCCAGCCGGTCGACTACGTCTGGCACAAGGACACCGACCTATCGCGATACGACTGCGTGATCCTGCCCGGCGGCTTCTCCTACGGCGACTACCTGAGGACTGGCGCGATTGCCCGGTTCTCCCCGGTGATGCGGGCGGTCGAGAGGATGGCGGCGGACGGCGGGCTGGTGTACGGCATCTGCAACGGGTTCCAGGTGCTGTGCGAGGCGGGCCTGCTGCCGGGCGCGCTCATGCGCAATTCGCACCTGCAGTTCCGGTGCCAGTGGACGAACTTGCGTGTCGAGTCGACCGGGTCGCCCTTCACCGGCTCGGCCCAGCCGGGCCAGGTCCTGCGCGTGCCCATATCCCACGGCGAGGGGAGCTACTTCGCCGACGAGGCCACCCTGCGCGAGCTGGAGGATGCGGGCAGGGTGCTGTTCCGCTACTCGACGGAGTCGGGCGAGATAGAGGGCGAGGCGAACCCTAACGGGTCGCTCAACAACATCGCGGGCATCACCAACGCGGCGGGCAACGTGCTGGGCATGATGCCGCACCCCGAGCGGTGCTGCGAGGAGGTTGTTGGCGGCGTCGACGGGCGGGTCATCTTCGAGTCGCTGATCGCCTCGGCCGGATGACCGGCATAGTCTTCTCGCTCCTGGCGGCCTCGGGCTTCGCGGCCACCGCCGTCTTCGCCCGCACCGCACTGCAGAGGATGTCCACGCCCTACGGCACACTCCTGTCCCTGTTCGTCAGCACGGTCGCGGCCATGATCATCGCCGCCGTACTGCACCCGGATGAGTTGCTGGGCATCGGCGTGGTCGCCCTGGGGTGGCTCTTCCTCGTGGGGTTCCTGAACTTCCCGCTGGGCCGCATGTTCAACTACACCAGCGTGCGGATGGTCGGCGTGTCCAAGGCCAGCACGGTGGTCGCCACGTCGCCGCTTTTCGCGACGATCCTCGCCGTGATCATCCTGGGCGAGACGGTCAGCCCCATCACACTCCTTGGGACCGTCGCGGTCATTGGGGGCCTCGCCCTCACACTGAACCAGAAATGAACCTGAAGGCCGCGCGCCGCCGCCGGGCTCTCACAGGCTACGCCGCCGCGCTGGTGGCCGCCATGAGCTATGGAACGGGGGCCATAGTCGCCAAGAAGGCCGTCACGGACGTGGCGTCCCCGATGACCACGACGGCCTTCTCGCTCATGTTCGGCACGCTGGTCATGCTGGTCGTGCTGCCCCGGATGCAGTACCGGGAGATGACGGGAGCCCCCCGGAGGTCGTATATCTACATCGCCCTCGCCGGCATATCCGGCGTATGGGGTGTGGGCTTCTTCCACCTGGCGCTCATCGACGCGCCCGTGGCCCTCGTCACGACCGTGTCCAGCTCATACCCGCTGATGGCCATCGCCATGGTCCACTTCTTCATGCAGCGCCTGGAGCGCGTGACCATGCGCACGCTGCTCGGCTCCGGCCTCGTGGTGGCGGGCATCGGCCTCGTCTCCGTAGGGCAGGCGGTGTGATGGGGGAAGGGCGACGCAGTACAATGGACGCACGGGTCTTCATGCAGGTTGACAGGCAATCGCTAGACCGCATATGGGGGTGAGAATGGGCGGCGATAGTGGCACAGGACCGAGGGCGACTCGCCGAGTCGCCCCTACGGGCTGGGGTTGTTGGCGGTCTTCGGAAGAATGACCGTGACCAAGGAAGCCCTCGACGCCCTGGCCCTCTCGGAGGCCGAGTACGAGGCGATAGTCGAGCGGCTGGGCCGCGAGCCCAACGAGCTCGAGCTGGGCATGTTCGGCTCCCTGTGGAGCGAGCACTGCGGCTACAAGCACTCCAAGCCGCTGCTCCGCATGTTCGACGCGCAGAGCCCGCGCCTGCTCGTGTCGGCGGGAGATGAGAACGCCGGGGCGGTCGACATCGGCGACGGCCTGGCGGTCGTCTTCAAGATCGAGTCCCACAACCACCCGTCGGCCATCGAGCCGTTCGAGGGCGCTGCCACCGGGGTCGGAGGCATCGTCCGCGACATATTCGCCATGGGGGCGAGGCCGATAGCGCTGCTGAACTCGCTCCGGTTCGGCCCGCCGTCGGACCCGCGGAACCGGTACCTGTTCGAGGGCGTCGTGGCGGGCATCTCGTCCTATGGCAACTGCATAGGCATACCGAACGTCGGCGGCGAGGTGGTTTTCTCTTCCAGCTACTCGGGCAACCCCCTGGTGAACGCCATGTGCGTAGGCCTGGTCGAGGTGGACAGGCTGATGCGCGCGACTACCGGCCCGCCGGGCAGCGTCATGATGCTGGTCGGCTCGGAGACGGGCAGGGACGGCATACACGGCGCCTCCGGCCTCGCCTCCCGGACATTCGAGGACGAGCGGGAGATGCGGCCCGCAGTGCAGGTGAGCAACCCGTTCCTGGAGAAGGTGTTGATTGAGGCGTGCCTCGAGGCGGCCGCAAGCGGCCACGTCGTGGGCCTGCAGGACCTGGGAGCGGCCGGGCTCACGTCGGCCTCCGTCGAGGCGGCGGGCAACGGCGGCTGCGGGTTCGACCTGGACGTCTCCGACGTGCCCCGCCGGGAGAGCGGCATGACGCCGTACGAGGTGATGCTATCCGAGTCGCAGGAGCGGATGCTCGTCTTCGCGAAGGACGGCAGCGTAGAGCAAGTCCGCAGCATCTTCGAACGGTGGGACTGCCCCGCAACGGTAATCGGCAAGGCCACTGAGGGCCGGAACGCCGCCATATACGAGCGGGGCGTGCGCAAGGGCGAAGCTCCCGTGCGGACCCTGCGGGACGCACCCCAGTACCGGCTCGACGGCGAGGAGCCCGCATGGCAGGCTGAGCTGCAGGGCTACGACCTCGACTCGGTCCCATTGCCCGCCGAGCCGCCGTCCACGGTGCTGCTGAGGCTCCTGGCCTCGCCCAACATCGCCAGCAAGGAGCCGGTCTACCGCCAGTACGACCACCACGTGCAGCTCAACACGGTCGCGGACCCGGGAGCGGACGCCGCCGTGCTGCGCATCAAGGGCACGAAGAAGGGCCTCGCGATGGCCACGGACGGCAACGGACGCTACTGCTACCTTGCCCCCTACGTCGGCGGGATGATTACCGTCGCCGAGGCGTGCAGGAACGTGTCGGCGATGGGCGCGGAGCCGGTCGCGCTCACGAACTGCCTGAACTTCGGCAACCCGGAGCGGGCCGACGTCTACTACCAGCTCGAGAAGTGCGTCGAGGGCATGGCGGCGGCCAGCCGGGCGCTGGGCGCGCCCGTCGTCAGCGGCAACGTGAGCCTCTACAACGAGACGAGGGGCGAGGCGATATACCCGACGCCGATCGTAGGCGCGCTGGGCCTGTTCGAGGACGTATCGACGCACGTCACACCCGGGTTCGCGACCGAGGGCGACGCCATAGTCGTGATCGGCGAGGGCGAGCTTACTGGCGCGGCCGGCTCGCTGGCGGGGGGCGAGTACCTGGAGGTGGTGCACGGGCTGGTGGCCGGGAGGCCGGACCTAGACATCGACCTAGAGGCGGCCGTGCAGCGGGCCTGCCGCGAGGCCGCCGGGCGGGGTCTGCTGCGGTCGGCGCACGACTGCTCGGACGGCGGCATCGCGGTCGCAATCGCCGAGTCGTGCATAATCGGAGGCGTGGGGGCGCTGGTCGACGCGGGCGTGACGGGCCGCTGGGATGCCGCCCTGTTCGGTGAGGCCCAATCGCGTATCGTCGTGTCGCTGCCTCCCGAAAGCCTCCGCGAGCTCGGCCACCTGTGCGATCGGGCGGGCGTGCCCTGGGCCGTCGTAGGCGCAGTAGGCGGCGACTCCATGGCCGTCCCCGGGCTGGTCGACGTCCCGGTCGCAGGTCTGGCCGAGACGTGGAGGAACGGCCTCGATAACGCCAAGAGCTCTGCGCCGTAATCGGACTGCGGCTGCCGGCCAATAACCCTGTTTCCAGCCGGACGTTTTACACCTTAGAGGGTAGTTGGGGACACGGGAGCAAATTGGGGGCGACATGCCCTCCACTAGTGAGCGCAGGTAGAGGAGAAGCCATGCGGACAGCAATCGCAGAGACGCAGAGCAGGGGGTTCACCGTCCCAGCCGGGATAGCCTTCGCGCTCGTGCTGAGCATGCTCTGGTTCCTCGGGGACGTGGGGCAGGCCCACGCGTGCAAGTGCGTACAGCCCGGTCCTCCCGCCGAGGAGATGGAGAAGTTCGACGCCGTCTTCGCGGGGAGGGTCGTCTCGATCGAGCACAACTTCGACCCCAACGCCACGACCCTCGGCCCCGGAGACCGCACCACAGTCGGCCTCGAGGTGAGCACTGTCTGGAAGGGCACCGTCCATGAGGACATGTACGTCACCACTCCGCCGTCCGGCGAAAGCTGCGGGATCACCTTCACCGAGGGCGAAGAGTACATCCTCTACGCTCACGACAGCGCGGTTCTTGACGAGGGCTACAGCGTCAACAGATGCAGCCGTACGGCGCTCCTCGCCGAGGCGCAGGCCGACCTCGACGCGTTCGGGGACGGCGGCGCTCCTCTATCCGGCACCGCCGGACCACAGCCCGAGCAGACCCGGGACGCAACCGGGAACAACGCGCTGATAGCCATGCTGGGGGCCGCGGCAGCGATAATCTTCCTGGGAGCGGTCTCGGCGGTCGTTTGGGTCAGGCGCCGGTAGCCTGCCTCACCCTGGCCACGTTGAAGGACTCGTCCATGAACCAGAGTCCGCGGTACTTCTTGAGCACCTGCGAGGTTACGTCGAGATACAGCCCCTGCGCCATGACGGGCTTCAGCCGCTCGTCCTCGATCTGCGCAACGTACGTGGCCGCATTCCACGCTGCCAGGAGCGTCGACGTGCCGACATTGTCCGCCACCTCCTCGGGGGGCAGCTGAAGGTCATACCGGAACTGGGCCCTCGAATCGGGGTAAGTCAGATACCGGAGGTCTCTTCGCTCATCCCCAAGCTGGGAGTGGATCTCTCTCAGGAGCTCCTGCCGAGGTGTGGGGAAGGGGTCCGCATCCGGCCAGACCCCCCGGATTATCTCCATGCCCGGGTCCTTGCCCGTGGACTGTATGACGACCATGCACCCCTCGGGAGCGAGGGAGCGGGCCAGGGGAGCCAGGACGTTCTTCACCTTGTCCCTCGCCGGCAGCCTGGCCCTGAAGGGCTGAGCGGCAATCACGAGGTCGTACTCCCGGTCGAGGTCTCCCATCCGCGGGATGACCGGCGACAGCGGCCACTCGTGGTCCTTCCTGTAGATCACCAGCACCGAAGGGGCGGCGTATAGTGGATTGCCGGTGCGCCTGCTCGGCCTGGTCTTCCACCACGCCTGTACCGTCTCCTCGAGGTCGGATATCTGCTCGTCGAACTCGAACGCCGAGCTGCCCTCCAGCGGCACCTCCAGCCAATTGAGGCGCTCCGCTTTCGCACTCGACCCCGGGTAGAGCCGGGGAGCCTCGGTGTAGAGCATGTTCGTCACGGCCATCACCGTGAGGGGGTGCTCGTAGAACCTGTCCGCCATCTTCTGCAGACTGATGCGGACGTCCTCGTGGCTTATCTCTTTTCCCACGACGAAGAAGGGGACCGTAGGGTGGCGGTGATGGAGATACCTCATGACGCGGGTCAAGACTGTGCCGTCTCCCATCCCGGCGTCGAAGACTCGCAGCGCCGGAGGAGTCGGCCTCAGCGACCTAGTGTCCAGTGCGACCCGCTCCGCGATGATCTGCTTCTCGTTACAGGTATTGACGAAGAGCAGGTATTTTTCGCGGTTGTCGAAGAACCGGAAGGTACTTGCGGACTCTTGAGTATTAGCCATTCGTACTTCCCGTGGAGGCGATGGATGCTCGCTAGCCCATGCGGGATCCGTCAAGAATTGGGGTGAATGTACCAGAGCCGGGGGCATGTGAATAGGAGTGTGCCTGCAGACTTCGGCTCATTCGGCGGTTTGCCTGTGCAGGTCGTCTGGCAGCGGACTGGCTGCGGTCCAGAGCCGGATGCGGGCGGGGGCTACTCTGGGGCGTTCTAGGCGAACTCCCGCAACTGTCTCTGGGTCAGCAGAACGGCGGCCGTGACGGCGATCATGCCGAATCCCAGGATGGCTACCGCCATCTGCCCTCCGAGCGCCTCGATCGCAAGGCTCGCTGGCAGCACGCCCAGCGGCATGAGCCCGTAGTTCATCATGAACACGCTCATCACGCGGCCCCGGTACTGGTCCTCGACCACCTCCAGGATCAGCGTCTGGTTCAGCGTCCGTCGCGTCGCGTCCCCCAGTCCCAGGAGCACCATGATGGCCGCCCCTGCCATGTAGTACGGGAAGGCCGACACCAGCAGCAGGCCGATACCGGACATGAAGCTGCCCGCGATGAGCAGGAGCCCGCGCTTCCACTTGCCCAGGGACGCGATGAACATGGCCCCGGTCAGCGAACCCAGCCCCATTATGCTGACTAGGAGGCCCAGCTCCTCCGGGCCCCTGCCGTACATCTCGACAACGAAGACGGGGATCAGGAACCTGAAGGGCATTGCGAGCAGGGTCGTCGTCAGCCCCATTATCAGCAGGATCAGCACCATGCCGTTCCCCGCTATGACGCGAATGCCCTCCTTGATATCAGCCATCATGGGCACGTTCGCCCTGACCGTGCTGCTCCCGTCGTACCGGACCAGGCTAGTCGTCGCCATCGCCAGGAAACCCAGCGCCGTGATGACGACGTAGACCCCCTCGGGCCCGAAGTATTCGTACAGAAATCCCGCGACAGCGGGCGACACGAGGGTCATTGCGCTCATGCCCGCCGCGTTCAGCGCGAGGCCGTTAGTCAGGTTCTTCTGGCCCACGATCTCCGGGATGATCGCCTGCCGAGCCGGCATCATGAACGACCACATCCCCCCTTGGAGCATCGAAGCGGCGAGCAGGTGGGTCCAGTGGACGAGGCCGGTGGCGATCAGGACCGTGACCACAAGGGCGATGGCCGCGTTGAGGCCCTGGCCGCCCTGGATGATCTTCTTGCGGTCGACCCGGTCGGCTATGGCACCGCCCCACAGCGACAGCAGGAGTATGGGAATCGCGGAGCCGCCGTTTACGATGCCGAGCAGGATGGGCTGCTTCGTCAGGTCGTACACCAGGTAGCCGCGGGCGATCATCTGCATCTGCACGCCGCCCATCAGGCATATCATGCCCAACCAGAGGAGCAGGTAGTTGCGGTTGGCGAGCGAGGCGAAGGTGCCCCGGGAGAATCGGCGCCTGGCTCGCGCGCGCACGGCGGAGCTCCTGGCGCGCGGCTCCCGTGAACGCTCACCGCCGGATTCAGGCATGTCCGACGAGGAGTGTCCTTTGGAGTTCACCACCGCAGTCTACCGACTGACCACGCCGCTGGCAAACAGGTGACCTCTTCCCCCATCTGGGGCGAAGATTGAGATGGGGGCTCTTCGGCGCGTCTTGGACTCCGCTCATGTCAGGCGGCTAATGAGCAGGGGCTCCCCATATTCAAATTGACGCCGTGCGGATTGCGCCGTAGCCTGTCCGTACAGGGGTAACGGTGAGTGATGATATGGGTACATTTCCCGCGCAGATAGGCGTTAGCGACGGGAACGGTGGAGCCACGCAGTGGGTCGACGCTCTGGTCGACACGGGCGCGACGTTCACAGTATTGCCAGACTCCGTACTGCGAGGGCAGGTAGGCGTGCACCCCGAAGAGGCCATGGAATTCACTCTCGCCGACGGCAGGAAGGCGCAGTTCGGAGTTGGGGAAGCGCGGCTGTCGGTCGAGGGACGAGAAGCTACAAGCCGGGTGGTCTTCGGCGAGGAGGACCAGTACCTAGTCGGGGCTACCACGCTCCAGGTACTGGGCCTGATTCCAGACACCGCCAATCACAAGCTGATCCCCGCGCCCCGGCTGCCGATATAGCCTATGCGCAGTGAGTACTGCCGGGTCTAGCGCAGATTCCTGACCCGCGGCTCCTTTACCAGGACGAGCGCAGAAAACAAGACAATTAGCACGCCGAGGCCAGCCAGCACCGGCTGGGGCCCCACGATGTCGGCGATGATCCCTGCGGGGAGCACCGCAAACGGCGCCAGGCCGAAGTTCATCATGAATATGCTCATCACCCGGCCGCGGTACCTGTCTTCGATCTGACCCATTATCAGTATCTGGTTGAGCGACCACACGCCGGCCGTCCCGAGCCCCGCGGCGACTATCACTCCGACGGCCACACCGTAGAAGGGGATGAGTCCCACGGCCACCATCGCGGTACCGGTCAAGACCCCCGCGCCGATCAACAGCTTTCCGCGTCCGCCCTCCCGGAGCCCGGCTATTATCACCGTCCCCACCAGCGCCCCGACCCCCGACATGCTCACCAGCAGGCCCAGCGCCTTGGCCTCCAGCTTGTACACCTCGACGATGAGTACAGGCAATAGGCTCTGCAGCGGAGCTGAGAAGAAGATGAACACGAACCCGATGAATAGCAGGAGACGGACCACGTCCTTGCCCCAGATGTACGACACTCCCTGCCCGATGTCTGCCAGGACCGATCCCCTCGGCCCGGCCTCGGGCTTCGTATCGGCGCGGATCGACGTCGACAGGACAACCGCGATGAGGCCAAGGCCGGCTACCACCAAGTAGACGCCTTCAGGCCCAACGAATGCGTATATCAGGCCCGCCACGGCGGGGGCCACCAGCGCAGGCGCGCTCATCCCGGCGGAGATCAGGGCGATACCGTTGGCTATCCGGTTGCGGGGTAGCACGTGGGGCATCATCGCCTGTCGCGCCGGGCCCATGAACGCCCATGCGACGCCCTGCATCAGGGCGGCTGCCGCCAGGTGGACCCACGTGACCGACTCCGTGATTATCGAGAAGGCCACGAACAGAGCCAGGCTCATCGAACACGCCTGGCCCACCTGTACCAGACGCTTCGGGGGCACCCGGTCTGCGAACGCCCCTCCCACCAGCGCCAGGCACAGCACCGGCACCGCCGACATCCCGCTCACGAGGCCGAGGATCTTGGCCGAGCGGGTCATCTCGTATACCAGGTAGCCCTGGGCGATGCCCTGCATCTGGTAGCCCGCCACCATGGACATCGTGCTGACCCAGAGCAGCGTGAAGTCCCGGCTCTGGGTCGCGCGCAGGGTGTAGCGCCAGCCGGAGGGCCTTCTCCGAACAGGGGGGTTAGGCTTGTACGAGGCCACGCTCCTCACCCACGCGAGCGAGAGGGATATCGCAGTCATGGGACAACCCTACGATGCGTCTCGCTTCCTTGCCAACCAGTTCGAATGCCCCGTTTCGACCGGATTGCATCGCCCCAAAACAAAAGAGGGGGCCCGGGCTACGATCCACTCTCATCCGCCGGAGCGAAAGGTGTTCGCAGGTGTTCGACCCGGGCCCGCTGTTTGCGGCAATGGTACTATTGTCTGCGACTCCATCATAACACGACGGCCTGGACTCTTTCCCCCGAGGAGACCTCGCACAGCCGTCATTCCGGCGGAGGCCGGAATCCAGGGGGATGGGGGACACGCCCCGATGAATGCGCGTCCAGCGGGCGGACACATGGGTCCGCCCCTACCTACTGGGGGGTGACGCAAGGGTCTCCCGAGGACTGACCGATGAGAGCCATGAACGAGGCAGGGTGAATCGGTGGGCAACACCTTCGGCCATATGTTCCGGGTGACGACGTGGGGTGAGTCCCACGGCGACGCTGTGGGTGTCGTCGTCGACGGCTGTCCGCCGGGCCTCGAGCTGTCCGTCGATGACATCCAGCCCGAGCTGGACAGGCGGCGCCCGGGCCAGAGCCGTATCGTCACCCAGCGTAAGGAGTCCGACAGGGCGGAGATACTCTCGGGCGTGTTCGAAGGCCGCACCCTCGGAACGCCGATACTCATCGGTGTGTGGAACGAGGACGCCCGCGGCAAGGACTACGAGCACATGCGGACCAAGTTCCGCCCGTCCCACGCCGACTACTCCTACCAGGCCAAGTACGGCCTCAGGAACTGGAAGGGCGGCGGCAGGGCCAGCGCGAGGGAGACCATCGGCCGAGTGGCCGCCGCCGCGATAGCGAGCAAGCTGCTGGCCCGTGACTACGGCGTGGAGATCGTCGGCTACGTGAAGCAGGTCCGGGACCTGAAGGCCGACGTGGACCCTGACTCAGTCACGAGGGCTGGCGTCGAGTCCAACATCGTCCGATGTCCCGACGCCGACATGGCCCAGCGGATGATCGAGCAGATCGAGGGGGCCAGGAAGAGCGGCGACACCCTCGGCGGCATCGTAGAGTGCGTGGCACGGGGAGTGCCGCCGGGATGGGGTGAGCCGGTGTTCGACAAGCTGGAGGCGGACTTGGCCAGGGGAGTCATGTCGCTGCCCGCGTGCAAGGGCTTCGAGATCGGCTCAGGCTTCGGCGGCATCACGATGACCGGCTCGCAGCACAACGACCCCTTCTACAGCGAGGGTGGCCGGGTCAGGACGCGCACGAACCACTCCGGCGGCATCCAGGGCGGCATATCGATTGGCGAGAACATAGTCATGCGGGCCGCCTTCAAGCCCGTCGCCACCATCATGCGCCAGCAGGAAACCGTCGACGTGGACGGCAACCCCACGACACTCGAGGGCCGGGGCCGCCACGATCCCTGCGTGCTCCCGCGCGCCGTCCCCATGGTAGAGGCGATGATGGCACTAGTGCTGATCGACCACGCCCTAAGACAGCGAGGCCAGGTCGGGACCGGGTGAACTACCCCGTCTCCGCCGCTGAGTAGGCCTCGTCCAAGAGGTCGGTCACGTAGCGCACCTGCACGTCGGGCCCGTACTGCGCCGAGCCCTGCTGGAGCTGTATCACGCACCCCGGGTTCGCCGTGGCCAGCACCTCCGCCCCAGTGGCGCGGACGTTGCCCATCTTCGACCTAAGCACCCGCAGCGAGAACTCCCGCTGCGTGATCGCGTAGGTGCCCCCTGCGCCGCAACACCTGGTCGAGGCGGCCATCTCCACAAGCTCCAGCCCTGGAATCGCGCGCAGGAGCTCCCGGGGCGCGTCGGTGATGCGCTGGGCGTTGGCCAGATGGCACGAGTCCTGGTACGTGACCCTGTAGGGAAGCCTGCCCTCCGGCGGCACGAGCGGCAGGTTCGCCAGGAACTCGTGCACGTCCCTCACCATGTCCCCAACCGACGCCGCCTCTTCGGAGTAGGCTGCGTCGTCTTCCAGCAGGTGGCCGTACTCCTTCATCCTCGCGCCGCATCCCGCCGACGCGACGACGACCGCGTCCACCGGCTCGCCCAGGAACGCGTCCACGTTGCGCCGGGCGAGCTCACGTGCCATCTCCATGTCGCCCACGTGAGAGTGGATTGCGCCGCAGCAGGCCTGTTCCTTGACGACGACCACCTCGCACCCATTGCGCGCCAGCACCCGCGTCACCGCGTCCATCTGCGGCCCGTGCACCAGCGGCATAACGCATCCCGACAGCAGCGCTACCCTCGCCCTCCGCTCTCCGACAGCTGGAATCACCTGGCCCTTGGCCTTGAACGCGCCCGGCGAGATGTCGGGTGCCGTGCTCTCCAGCTCGGCGAGGCTCTTCGACACCACCCGCAGCGCGCCCGTCTTCCGGAGGGCCGCCTGTATGCCCAGCCCGCTGTACGCCCGCATCGCCTTCACCACCAGGGCCAGCCGCCCCTGGTGCGGCACGATGCTCCGCAGCAGCAGGCCTGAGACGGCTCGGGCGAACAAGGAAGGCTTGCGCTGCCGCTCGACCTGCGCCATCGTCGCCTCGATGAGCCGGCCGTAGGGCACGCCCGACGGGCAGGCCGACTCGCACGCGCGGCACTGTATGCACAGGTCCCAGTGCTCCGTGACCGTGGGGCCTATCGCGATTCGCCCCTCGTTGACCGCCTTCATGAGCGCGATGCGCCCCCGTGGGGATTCCGTCTCCAGCCCCGTCTCCACGTAGGTTGGGCACGCCTGCAGGCAGAACCCGCAATGGACACACTTGTACAGGTCGGACTCCTCGGGAGCGTCAGGCCCCGAGAAGAGCTTCAGTGGGTCAAGGCCGGTCGGGGGCGTCGTCATATGTTCCCCGCAGACCGCCCCGGGTTCAGAATTCCGCTGGGGTCGAACTGGCTCTTCAGGCTCCGCGTGACCTGCTCCGGGCCGCCCACACCGCCCCACACGTCGATTCCGGCCCTGGCGGCCAACGGTCCCTGCTCGACGACCAGGTGGCCGCCAGCTTGTGACGCCAAGTCCCGCATGCGGTCCAGTATGCGGGGTATGGGCGCGCGCACGCTGCCGTCTCCCAGCCACGAGGCCAGGACCGTGCCGTGGGCCGGATGCGCCACGACTGCCGGATCGAGGCCGTCCATACTGTCGATGCCTTCTATACCCTCGATTAGGGTCGCGACACCAGACGGTGTGACGTTCGCCCGGAAGCCGAGCATCGGCCGCGTCGCTTGGTCCCAGCCGAAGTCGGCCAGCGCCCTCCACAGGGGCGCGGCGTCATCGGCGTCCAGCACCTCCGTCACGGCGCCCCCTGCGGCGGCGCGGCTCTCCCTCACCTGCCTGTCCAGCGTGCGCGGGCGTCCGCCGAGCCGCACGGCGAGCCGCCATCCGCTATCGGCGGCTGTGCTGCCGGGCGGCCGTGTTCCCATCCTCCGCTCCGCCTGCGCGTCGAACACTGCAAGCGCCAGCGGCATGAGGCCGCTCCTGAACAGGCCCAGCGCAGCGTCAAGGCATGAGCCCGACCGATCGAAGCCGGCCAGCACAGTCGCCTCGCCGGGAGGACGTGGCGTGAGCTTCAGCGAAACTTCCGCGATGACTCCCAGAGTGCCAAGGGCGCCTATGTGCATCCTGGCCATCTCGAACCCGCTCACGTTCTTGACCACTTGGCCGCCGCTCTTGGTGACGGTGCCGTCGGCCTGGACGACCTTCATGCCGATCACCGTGTCCCTGATGCTCCCGTACTGCCACTTGAGCGGGCCGCTCGTGCCGATTGCCAGGGTCCCGCCCAGCGTGGCTCTATCAGGCAGAGGCGGGTCGACGGCGAGGAATTGCCCGTGACGGCCCAGGGCCTCCTGGAGAGCCGAGATTGTGATGCCGGCCTCGACCGTGGCGGTCAGGTCGCCGGGGGTGTGGTCCACTACCCGGTCCAGGCCGGTCACGTCGAGGGCCATGTCGTACCCGGTCGGAATGTTGCCCAGCCCGATCCGCGTACCGCCTCCCCAAATTACTACTGAAAACTCTCCCCGGCTCGCGAACCGCAAGGCGTCCGCGATCCCGGCTACGTCGTCGGGGCGGGCCTCGTAGTGCGGTCTGATGTCCTCGATCTCATACTCCCGCCCCGCTTGCATCTCGATTACCTAGATGTACGCGCCCGCGCCCGTGAGGGCCACCGGGGCGGAGTGGGAGACGTGAGTGCGGTCCTTGCCGGTGGGGAAGACCTTGCCGGGGTTCAACATGCCGTTCGCTCCGAAGGCCGGGTCCAGGCGGGCCATCGCCCCCATGTCGTCCTCGTTGAACATGAGCGGCATGTACTCCTGCTTCTCGATGCCGATGCCGTGCTCGCCCGACAGCGCGCCGCCCGAATCTACGCACAACTTCAGGATGTCGCCGCCGGCCGCCATTGTTCTGGAGAGCTGGTCGGGGTCCCGCTCGTCGAACAGGATCGATGGGTGGAGGTTGCCGTCGCCGGCGTGCAGCAGGTTCGCTATGGGCAACCCGTACTGTTCGGAGATCTCCTCGATGCTGGCGAGGACCTCCGGCAGCTTCGTCCTGGGAATCGTGCCGTCGACGAGGTAGTAGTTGGGCGCGAGTCTGCCCAGGGCTCCCAGGACGCCCTTCCGGCCGGCCCATAGGCGGGCCCGCTCGTCCGCGTCCGCCGCCGTTCGTATCTCCATTGGGTCGTGGCTGCGGCAGATGCGCTCGACCTCCTCCGACTCCTCCTCCACGGTCTCCCGCAGCCCGTCGACCTCGACGAGCAACACCGCGCCCGCGCCCTCGGGATAGCCGGCGTTCACCGCGGGCTCCACGGCCCTTATGCACAGATGGTCCATCATCTCTATCGCCGCCGGGACGACCCCGGCCCCGATGATGCCGGACACAGCGGCGCTCGCCTGCCCGATCTCCTCGTATATGGCCAGCAGCGTGCGGACCGCCTCCGGCTGCCTCAAAAGCCGCACGACGATCTTTGTCGCCACCGCCAGCGTGCCCTCCGACCCGATGACGATGCCCCTCAGGTCGTAGCCCGGCGCTTCCCGCGTCCTGCCGCCCAGCCAGTGCACTGAGCCGTCGGCCAGCACCACTTCCATGCCCAGGACGTGGTTCGTAGTGACCCCGTACGCCAGGCAGTGGGGCCCGCCCGAGTTCTCGGCGATGTTCCCGCCGATGGTGCAGGCAGTCTGGCTGGAAGGGTCGGGCGCGTAGTAGAGGCCGTGCTCCGCCGCCGCCGCGGTGACGTCCACGTTCACCACGCCCGGCTCCACGACCGCCACCTGGTTGGCGGCGTCGATCTCGAGGATGCGCGTCATCCGTGTGAGCGCCAGGACGATGCCGCCCTCCTCGGCGACTGCGCCGCCGCTGAGTCCAGTGCCAGCGCCCCGGGCCACCACCGGCAGCCCATACTTGTGGGCAGTCGCGAGCACCCGCGAGACCTCTTCCGGGGTCGCGGGAAGGACGACAAGCTGCGGCATGGCCCTGTCCACCGACCCGTCGTACTCGAACACGATCAGGTCCTCGGGCCTGTGGATGACGTACCTGTCGCCGACTATCTCCCGGAGCTCGGCGGCGGCGCTGCGGATGTCTGCTGTGGAGGCGGTCATGGCGGCTACATCATAGTCAACCGGCCATACGGCTGGCTACCCGCCTAGACTTCGGTATCCCCTTAGGCGTGTTGCGGGGAGGCGAGTGATCGTCTGGTTGCGCGGGTCCACTTCTATGCCCACGGACTCCAGCGCGGTGACTCCGAGCAGCGGTTCGGCGTCTTTCTCTCCGAACACGATGGTCCCCCAGGTGGTCTCGCCCATAAACTCTATTCGACCACCCGTGATGTCCAAACGGGCCTCGCTGCCATCGGCCAACCCGTACCTGCGCTGTCCTTCAGGGACAAGGCCAATGGACTCCAGGTGCTGCCTGGGCACGAGACAGTCGGTTGCCCCGGTATCGACGAGGAAGAGCCCTTCCCACACCCGTCCGGGTTCGGCTGGGTTTCGTATGGCCACGGTTACGTGGGTCGCCCCCATTGCACAATCCTTTTGCGAGGAACTTCAATCACCAATTATACCATTCCAGCCAGCCCGGCCATCGGCATGGCAGCTAGGCGACTGGGCGGCCTATGCTACAATTCGCCGGTACGACTTCTCCCCTGGCTCAGGAGGACCCATGCGACCCATCACCGAGATCGCCGATTGGATGGGCATCGACCCCGACCACGTCTCCCCCTACGGCAAGTACAAGGCCAAGCTCTCGCTCGACGCCATCCGGGAAGGCGGCCGCAAGGGCAAGATGATCCTCATCACCGCCATCACCCCTACCAGGGCGGGTGAGGGCAAGACGACGACCACGGTCGGCCTCACCCAGGCGTTGGGAAGGCTCGGCTACAGGGCCGCCGCGACCCTCAGGGAGCCCTCGCTCGGTCCCATATTCGGCATCAAGGGCGGCGGCACGGGCGGTGGAGCATCGCTCGTCGAGCCGCAGGACGAGGTGAACATCCACTTCACGGGCGACGCGCACGCCGTATCGTCGGCCCATAACCTCCTGGCGGCGCTGACCGACAACGTCGCCCAGCGAGGCAAGATCGACGGCTTCAGGCCCGAGGACATCACGTGGCGCAGGGTCACCGACATGGAGGACCGAGCCCTCCGCTCCATCATCGCCGGCCTGGGCGGCAAGAACAACGCACCAGTTCAAGAGTCGGGATTCGACATCGTCACCGCGTCCGAGATCATGGCCGTCCTGGCCCTTGCCTCCGACCTGGAGGACCTGCGCGCCCGGCTGAAGCGGATCGTCGTCGGCGCAAAGGCCGACCGCTCTCCCGTGACCGCTGACGACGTTGAAGCCGTCGGCTCGCTGATGGCGCTGCTGCGCCACGCCATACAGCCCAACCTCGTGCAGACTACCGAGGGCCAGCCCGTCGTGATTCATACAGGGCCCTTCGGCAACATCGCCCACGGCTGCAGCTCAGTGGTCGGCGACAGGCTCGCGCGCAGCTACGTCGACTACGTGCTGTCGGAGGCTGGCTTCGGCGCAGACCTCGGCTTCGAGAAATACATCGACATCAAGGCCCGCGCCAACGGCCTCGAGCCCAGCGCCGTGGTCATGGTGACCACCGTCCGGGCGATGAAGTCCCACGGCGGCGTGAAGTTCCGCGACCTCGATAACACCGACACAGATGCAGTCGAAAAGGGCTGCGCGAACCTGGAGCACCTGATCGGCGTCGTCCGCTCCTACGGCCTTCCGGTCGTGGCGGCCATCAACGAGTTCCCGTCGGACACGCCCGAGGAGACGGCCATCGTGAAGGCCCGCGCCGAGGCGGCGGGCGCGCAGGCCGCGGTCCAGAGCCGCGTCTTCGCCGAGGGCGGGGCCGGCGGCACGGACCTTGCCGAGGCTGTCGTGGAGGCGGCGAAGGGCGAGCCGAAGATGACGTACCTGTTCCCCGAGGACGCGACGGTCGAGGAGAAGGTCAAGACCCTGGCGACCAGGATCTACGGCGCGGACGACGTCCGGTGGGCCCCGGCGGCCCGCACGATGATGCGCCGCTTCCGCAACAACGGCTGGGGCAACCTGCCGGTCTGCATGGCCAAGACGCACCTGTCGATTTCCCACAATCCCAGGCTAATGGGACGCCCGTCCGGGTACACCTTCGAGGTCTCCGACGTCCGCGCGTCCGTCGGCGCAGGATTCATCTATCCCATCGCGGGCACGATGATGACCCTGCCCGGCCTCCCCGGCTCGCCCCCGCCAGCTGGACGTGGACGCCGACGGAAACATACTGGGCCTGTAGAGTTCCTTCTCCCCTGGGAGACCCTTGCATAACTCCGTCATTCCGGCGAAAGCCGGAATCCAGGGGTGGGGCTCAGCTACGAAATCAATGCCCCCAGGCAGTGGAAGGGCCCTCATGGGCGACAAATCAAGGTCTCCATGGCGGGGAGAAGGTGAAGCCTGCCCTGAGCTTGTCGAAGGGATGAGGGGAATGCCGTGCCGACACCTCCACCCTCACCTCAGTCCTCTCCCATCGAGGGAGAGGAGGCTATGAGGTATTTGCGGGCTGATGCCTGAGTTCTTCAACGTCCTGCCTCCGGGCCAGGCGCTGCGTGTCCTGCTCGACCGCCTCGATACGAGAGTCGAGGCCGAGACCGTCGGCGCGTACGAGGCCTTGGGCCGCGTGACCGCCTCCCAGGTCCTGGCCGAGGCCGACCTGCCGGCCTTCCCGCGCTCCACAATGGACGGCTACTCCGTCCGATCGGCCGACACCTTCGGCGCGACTGAGAGCCTCCCGGCGTTCCTCGACGTGGTGGGCGAAGTCGCCATGGGCGCGCCGCCTTCCGTGTCCCTGGGTACGGATCAGGCGGCCAGGGCCTACACGGGTGGAATGCTCGCCGCCGGTGCGGACGCCGTCGTGATGGTCGAGCACACCCAGGCCATCGACGACCGTAGCATCGAGGTGCTCAGGCCCGTGGCGCCGGGAGAGAACGTCAACCAGGTGGGCGAGGACATCCGCGCCGGTGACGTGGTCCTTCCGGCGGGCCACGAGGTGAGGCCGCAGGACGTCGGCGGCCTCATGACGCTGGGCATTGAACGGGTCCAGATCGCCAGGCGGCCCAGGGTTGCCATCGTGTCGACCGGCGACGAGCTGGTTCCGCCGGAGTCCACACCAGGCCCCGGACAGGTGCGCGACGTGAACACATACACGCTATCCGCGCTGGTGGAGAGGGCAGGGGGAGTGGCCGTGAGGGCAGGGCTCGTGCCCGACGACTTCGAGGAGCAGCGCACCGCAGCCGTCTCGGGACTGGCCAGCTCGGACATGCTCGTCTTCTCGGCGGGAAGCTCGGTCAGTGCGCGGGACATGACTGCGGATGTCTTCGCCGGCCTCGGCGAGCCGGGCGTGCTGGTCCACGGCATCTCGTTCAAGCCCGGCAAGCCGACCATACTGGCGCTGCTGGACGGCAAGCCGGCCATCGGACTGCCCGGCAACCCCGTCTCGGCCGCCGTCGTGTTCGACATGATGGCGGCGCCCGTGGTCAGGGCCCTCATGGGCGCGTCGCCCGCACGGTGGCAACCCTCGGTCCGCGCCAAGCTGGCCCGCGACCTGCCGTCGCAGACCGGTCGCCAGGATACGGTGCAGGTCGCCCTGGAAGAGGTGGACGGCGTGGTGACCGCGGAGCCGGTGTTCGGCAGTTCGAACCTGGTCTACACTATGGTCCGCGCCGATGGGCACGTCACCGTTCCCATCGACGCGGGCGGCCTCTATGCCGGCGAAGAGGTGTCGGTCACCCTCTACTGAAACCGGTCGTCCAGGTCCATGCTGTCCAGCAGCTCCAGGACCTCGGGCAACGACTTCAGCTGGCTCAGCGCCTGCCTCTCGATCTGGCGCGTCCGCTCCCTCGTGACGCCGAGCATCTGCCCGACCTCTTCGAGGGTCCGCGGCCGGTCGTCGATCAGCCCGAACCTGAGATGGAGGACGTAGCCCATCCGCGGCGGCAGCTCGGCCACCGCGTCCAGTATCTTCTCGCGCGTGATCTGGCGGATCGCCAGCTCCTCGGGCGGAATCGCCGACTTGTCGTGGTAGAAGTCCTCGAGCGCGGACGACTCCTCGTCGTCGACCGGCGCGTCGAGTGACAGCGTGTGCCGCCGCCGCCGCTGCAGGTCCTCCACGTCGCTGACTTCGACTTCGAGAGCCTCCGCAAGCTCCTCAATCGTCGGCTCCCGGCCCAGATCCGTCGTCAGGGTCCGCTCCATCTTGTTCATGCGCTGCACGCGCTCGACCACGTGCACCGGCAGGCGGATCGTCCGGCTCTGGTCCGCGAGGCCGCGGGTCATCGCCTGCATGATCCACCAGTAGGCGTACGTGCTGAACTTGTAGCCCCGGTGGGGGTCGAACTTCTCGACCGCCCTCATGAGACCCAGGTTGCCCTCCTGCACGAGGTCGAGAAGCGGCAGCCCCCTGCCGCCGTACTTCTTCGCCACGCTCACGACCAGCCTGAGGTTAGAGTTGACCAGCCGCTCCATCGCCGCCGCGCCCTCGCGCTCGACCTCTGCCCACCGGCGCGAGAGGTCCAGCTCGCAGTCTTCGAGGACGGTCTTGATGTCCTCGCGGTCCGTGTCGTACAGGCCTACCCGCTCCACCACGGTCGCGGGGAGCAGACCGAGCAGCCTCGACGCGGCGGCCAGGCCGGACGCGGCGTCGTCTTCGGAGACGCCCGCGCGCTCGGCGACCGACGCCTTCATGCCGTTCTTGAGGGGCCTGTCGATTACACCGCGGACCTCGGGTCCGACACCGGCTTCGTGCCCGGCGCCCATGGCATGTGCGAGCGCCTCGATCTTGGCGGCATGCCGGCCGAGCTCCCGGAGTGCTATCGCTCCGAGGTCCGCCGGCCTGGGCGGCCACCCGTGCTCGTCCTCGAAGCTGGACCTGAGCTCCTTCAGCAGCATCCAGGTCCCCGCGGCGCAGCCCAGCTCGACCTCCTCTTCCTTGGTGAGCAGGGGATGCTGGCTCGCGCTCTGCAGGTAGACGCGCATCGCGTCCGCGCCCTCGTGCAGCGTGAGGTCCTGTCCCTCGTCACCCATGAGGGTGTCGGGGAGCGTATCCGCGATCATTGTCTGTTCGTCTGTTGCTATCGCCATTGTTGATTTCACCCCCGTTAGTAATACAACGCTCCAGGGATGCGTTTGGTCACTATTACTACGCACGAGGCGCCCGGTTGGACGCATCGGCCCCGTTCGCGCCGAAGCTACATTGAAGCTACGTTCGGCCTAAGCCTTCCTGTCCTGAGCTTGTCGAAGGGTCGAAGAGCCTGCCCCGCATTCGATACGGGGCAAGTGCTCACCAGCACAACAATGATGGGGCAGTTGTGCGTCGAGGGCGCCCCGGCCCTGTCACCTGCGCCTCGTGAACAGCCCTGCTTCCGATGCCCTGGCCAGGGCTGCGGGCACGTCCACGACGGGCGGGCCGTCCAGCGTCAGCGCCACCTCGGCGCTCTGACCCGGCGCCACCCGGAGGCTCCTCTCGCCGTCCAGCGCGATCGTGCAGGGAACTAGGCTTACCTTCGCCGGCTCGCTCGGATCCAGGCGGGACCACCCCGCGATCGGGACATCCTCGACGACTCCAGGCGCTATCGGGGCCGACACGACGTCGCCGGGCTCGCCGATACGCACGTGAAGGCCGTGCGCGGCGGCCATCCCGACTGGTTCCAGCCGCGCGCCGATGGCCGACAGCCCGATGCCGTCCGGCTCGGCCCGCGCCAGGAAGACCTCGTGCACCGTGGACATGTCCCAGATCGCCCGCGCCCCGGCGAACGGCACGGCGCTCACGGCAACGTCCACCAGCGCTGAGTCGCGTTCCGAGCCGTCGATGCTGACCTGCAGCAGCTTGGTGCGCGTCGTCACGGACTCGGCGTCCACCACCCCCGAAGCGACGACGCCGGCCGCCAGCCCGGCGACGGTGCCCTCCACCATGTACGGAAAGACGTTGTTGGTGCCCGTCGATATGGGCACTAGGGGCACGCTGCCCGACCCCTTGGCGACCGCCCTGTTGGTGCCGTCGCCGCCCAGGGTCACGATGCACGACACGCCCATGCCGGCCATCGCCCTCGCCGCCCGCGTCGAGTCCTCCTCCCTGCCATCTATTGCCATGTCCAGCATCACCGTCTCGAAGCTGTGCTGCGAGTCGCTTGCCGCCTGGTGGCACAGCATCCCCGTGTCCGGCATCATCACCACGCGCTCCACAGATGCACCTGCGAGCCCCGCCAGCACCCGCCGGAGGATGTTCACCTTCTCGCTGTTCGGCACGAACCGCCCATGGGCCACCAGTCGCCTGATGTCCTTCCCCGCAGCCGGATTCGCGATGATCCCTACTATCGACATGTCGCTGCAATCGCTCCCGTCATGCGCAAGGGACTATTATAGCACCGATGTTCGCCGTCCAGTCAAGCTTAGCGCTCCTGCATCCGAGCCTGCGATCTGGGTCGCGGCCCCCGTCCGGATGCAATCGAAAAGAACCTGAACAGCCCCAGCCACTGGTCGAAGCTCAGCTCCGATGGACTGACTGAGGGATCGAACCTCAAGTCCCGCGAGAGCCGGTATAGCTGCCGGCCTGTCAGCACTCCTCGCAGGCACCGCCGGACCGTGCCGCCTCCTCGACCGAGTGACCCTCGTATGAATTCGCGGTACAGCTTCCCCTCGGAGCGGGAGACCAGGGGTATGTCTCTATGGGCCAGCCAGAGGACCACCGAGTCCACCGACGGCACGGGGTAGAAGTCGGTGCGCCTCAGCCTCCTCGTTATCTCGACGTGCCACCACGGCTTGATCGACAGCGACGCGACCGATTCCCCGGCGTATGGCGCGCCCGCGAAGCGTTCACCCGACTCCTGCTGCACGATGAGGTGGGCCTCGCGCGGCGGATTCGCAGCCCCCACGAGCCGTCGTACTATCGCCGAGGTCCGCCCGTATGGAACACTGGCGAAGACCTTGTAGTGGGCCTCAGGAAGAGGGAAGCGCAGAAAATCAGCTGCGACCAACTGGACGTGAGCCTGGTGCCCCAGCTCACGGTCCAGCTCTTGCAGCAGCCCCCTGTCTATCTCGACGGCGACCAGCTCGCGGGCGACAGCCGCCAGCTCCCGTGTCAGCATCCCCCGGCCCGGCCCTATCTCCACCACCAGGTCTTCCCTGGAGATGGACGAGTGCGCTATCAGGCTAGCTGCGAGGGAGCGACTCCGCAGGAAGTGCTGCGACAGGCCTGGACGTAACCGCGCCCGGGCGTCTGCCCCGAACACGGATAATGCTCATACACATGGAATCCAGCCTCTCACCTGGGCTAGCGCAAGCCCCTCGGCAGGACGTGCGTAACCCATTGTATGTCCAGCCCGCCTCCTGGTGTCAATCAATCTCAACAAGCGCAAGCGGTAACTGTTCAGAGTATGGGAGGGGGTAAGAGCCCCGGGAGCTCGTCCGCGAACGGATAGGCGACGTGCGGGGACAGGGCGGGTTTCAAACCCGCCCCTACAAGTCACCTTCACCCCCCGTATCGAGACGTCACCAGGGGGGCGAGCGGCCTGGGTGTGCGGAGTCGATGGGTCCGTCCCAGGGGTCAGGGTCGTGCCAGTGCGCCTCGAGCTTTTCCCTGATCCTGCGCTCAGCCGGGGTGAGGTCCACGGGGGCGGGTCTTTCGTCCTCTCCCTTCTTCTTTGCGAGCTCGGATCCCTGGGCCTCTCTGCGAGTGGCGGCCCTGACTTGGCCGGCCTGGCGACGCTGCTTTCGGGTCCGCCGTGTCCGGGTGCGTACGGGGAGAGATTCTCGTTTCGAGTTGTTAGTTTCTAGTTGGGAGCCCTCGACAGGGTCAGGGTGAGCGGGATGGGCGCCAGACCGGCTGGTTACCAGGCCGTCGGGGCCTATGACTGCGCCCACGGACTCCAGCGATTCCCTGACGTCGCTGTGCTTAATGAAGTACTCGTGAAGGTGGTGATCCGGGTCGGCTTCGACAGTGGCGAGGGCTTCCCGGGGGCTTTCGAGGGCGAAGCGCCTGGCATGCCTGTAGTGCCACGGCCAGCTCATCCAATCGGGCTCGTCCTGTGCCTCGGCACGCCGGCGTGCGCCCCCGGGAACGGGTTCGGGCTGCTCGTCGCGGACGATGTGTACGATCAGCTCCTTGGCAGCAGCGATCCTGTGGTGGCACTTGAAGCCGTCGAGCCTGTCGTCCATAACGTCGTCGAGGAACTTTACAACAGCTGCGCCGTCGGCCGTCTGGGCCCGGACGAGCCTGGTCATGTGGTCTTGATCCACCGCCGAGAGCACAGTGAGGAAGTCCTGCGTGAGGGGCCCCGGGGCGTTCGCCTTGTCCGTGGCAACCGTGTCGGAGCAGGGGTCGGCGGAGCCGGAGCGTGGACGCAGGGAGTGGCCGCAGGGGACATCGCGGTACTCGGCCAGGAACTGGGCGGCGGCCTTCGACCTGTGCTTTTCGAGCTGCTTGGCTGCGTCTATCCTGTGGCAGAGCTCGGCACCGTCGATCCTTTCCTCCATGACGTCGAGGAAGAATACGAGCATGCGCCTGCCGTCGTCGGTAATCTCGCGGACTATGTCGGCGAGAGTGGGCGGCTTCCGCTCCTGTGTTGTTGTTTCGGTCTGTGGGCCGTTGTTATCAGACATATGTTCGATTATGGGGGATGATCGCGTGTGTGTCAAGAGGGGAATTTCACCGCAGAGGACACCCTATCGACAAGCTCAGGACAGGCTCCGGGCACAGAGGGTGGAAGGGAGTCTTGAAGGGGGAGTGGGGGAGTGTCTGAACTGTGATTAAGGAGATTTGGGGGATTGGGATGATTGAGAGCGAGCGAGTGTGCATCGACAGCGTCACGAACCCGGGGATATGCCCTATGCTATTGAGGCTCTACTCCAGCGGAGGATGTCATGGCCGAAGAGGTGATTCGCGCGAACCGGTTCGAGGTGGTGGACGGGGAGGGGCGGCCCAGGGTCGTCATGGGCACGCAGGGGGAGACTTCGGGGCTGGTGCTCCTGGACGGCAACGGCCAGAGCGTCGCCGAGCTGGCGGTCGGCGACGACACGGGTGCGACCTCCCTCTCGCTGTACGACCTGCGGGGCTCGGTGCGCGCCTCCCTGGACCTGGACCCGGAGGGCTCGCCGACGCTGAGCCTGTACGACATGGCCGGCGAGCCGCGCCTCTCGCTGGGGGTCGACGATGGGAACGCCCCGGTGATCGACCTGACCGGCCCATACGGGGAGGCCCGCATGTCCTTCGAGGTGGACGAGGACGGCCTGCCCAGCCTCGTCCTCATGGACGCCGATGGCAAGGACCGCGTTTCCATCCGAGTCGACCGGCGCGGCACCCCGAACCTCGAGCTATTCGACGCCTACGGCAAACCGATGCGCCGGGACGAGTGACAAGGGTCCTGTTCCACCGTATGAGACCTTTGCGTAACGCAGTCGCGCCGGAGAGGGGAACCCTGCCCTTCCACCCCTCTAGGTTCCTGCCTCCGCAGGAACGACGTACATATGGGCGCGCTCATTACGGTTGCTCAAAGGTCTCGATAGGGAGAACCCTACAGCCGTCATTCCGGCGAGAGCCGGAATCCAGAAGGGGCGTGGCGCGGCCAGGGCTGCGTCGTACTAGGAGTCTCTGTTGACGGCTGCGCGGCGCGTTTCCGATAATGGCCCGGTAGGGCTATTGCCCCTCGCCTCCTGCCGAAGTGGCGGAACGGTAGACGCGGCGGTCTCAAAAACCGTTGGGAGTTATATCCCGTGCCGGTTCGAATCCGGCCTTCGGCACCACCCTGCTCTCGCCGGGGATCAGTAGGCCCATAGGGGCGGGTACTTGTCCATGACGTATCCGCCCACGCTGAGCAGCCTCCTCGTCTTGAAGAACTCCCCTTCGCCGTCGTCCCATCCGGCGAGCTCGTCCCTGTGGCCGAGCCGCCGGATCATGCTGTACTCTCTCTTGAACCTGTCCCTGAAGTTCGTGTCCCAGAAGCACAGTCCGTCCACACCCGACGCATAGTCCTCGATGGCCCTCTGCCGGTACTCCTCAGGAGACATCCGCCGGGGCATCACCTCGTTGTAGTAGGTCACGCCGGTGCCCATCGTGAGACCCACGAAGTACGACACGTCGGTGTCCAGGTTCTGCCACGGGTACGAAATGATGTTGTCGACCAGCCCATCCCGCACCCACGTCGCCACGTCAAGCCCGTAGTACAGGTTCGTCTTCTCGTCGTTCAGCACGTGCGGCGAGATCTCGATCTTCCTGCCGCGCTTCTCCCCCACTTCGTCCATCTCCCTCCGCAGGCAGCGCATGAACTCCGTCATCACCCCCGCCCGGTAGCGGAGGTACCACTCGTCGTCCTCCGCGAGCTGCCGTGCGTCAAGCCCCGTATCCGCCCTGAAGCCGTCCAGCAACGGCTTCTCGTAGAGCAGGAACGGGGCGCCCCGGTTGAAGATCGGGTTGATGCCGTCGATGTCGTAGTCGTTCGCGTACTCCCGGAAAATGTCCATGACGAGCTCGCGAACGCCCTCGTGTACGTAGCTCATTCGGGCGATCTCCCGCCCGTCGATATCCATGCACCGCCACTCCGGGTGCTCCAGGTAGAGCGACCCCGTGAAGAACTCCTCGAACGGCGGCGAGCACTGGAACGACTCCATCCGATTGCTGACGTGCACCTGTATCCCTGCCTCGTGGCAGAACTCGATCACCTCGTACAGCGCGTCAACGCCCTTGCCCGCCAGGTCCGTGATCGTCTCGTTGATCGCCCGGTCTATCTCCCTGGGGAAGTCGGTCGTACCTGAGCCGACGATCGGGAGGACCCTCGACGGGTAGTGGGCCGCGTCCCCCTGGCTGGCGCACCAGAGCAGGGTCTTGAAGTCCGTGTCCCTGTACGGCTCCAGCCAGTCCCAGATCACCTGCCTCGGGTCGTGGTGTGGCAGCGAGGTGTAGTCGCTGAAGGCGTCGTTCATCATTATCAGCCGCTTCGTCCCCGCGTCCGCCCGGTCAGCCTGTATCGCCTCAATTTCCTCGTTCGACAGGGGCACCAGCTTCACGTAGGCGATGTACGCGGGACTCGGTCCTGATCTGGCCACGTCCGCCACGAATACGACGTCCTGGCCGGTCAGGTCCGCGTACTTCCAGAAGCGCTCGTCCAGCGCGTAGTTGTCCACTCTGCCCGCGGACGGGCCCGAGTAGACCGGGTCGGGGGAACCCGTCTCCGACGCCTCCCGCTCGAACGAGGTGAAGCCGCGGTCGCCCGTCAAGCGCGCCTTGAGCCTTGCAACGTGGATGTTGCTGTACAGACCCAGGAAGACCGCGTGCCACCCGGAGACCCCCAGGGGGAGCGTTACCGGAGGAGTGTCCGTCTCAGGCCCCGAGTAGATCATCGTCCCCGACACCCCCTCGGCCTCGTACGGCACCGTCTGCCAACGGTACTTGCGGTGCTCGGAAGAGAGGGCCGCAGCCGGGGTGCAGGCGCCCATGTCTGTGACGTATATCGCCTTGGAATGGTCCATCTTCACGCTCTCCTTCCGCCGACTGATTCCGTTCTATCCCCCGCGCCACTTACGGCACTTCAAAAGCCCAGTGCCATGGGTACTTGTCCAGCACGCACCACCCACGCTGACAAATCCTTCGCGACCGCCCGGGCTCCCGTCGCCAGAATCAGCGAGCCAAAGGGTAGCACCCACACCAAGCCAACGGAAACCCGACTTCGTGCCGGCCAGGCTGGCCTCCCGTTCGGACGCGCGTTGACAGCGCAGACTTGGATACCTATCCTGCCGCACAGCACGCTGACGTGGCGAGGGCTGGAAGCTCATGAGGCGGATACACCTATGAAGCGGAGGCACAGAAGCATATACGTCCAACTCGTACTCGGCCTCCGCGACCCCAGGCTCTACGAAAGGGCGGCGGTTGCTTTGCTCATAATAGGGTCAGTGCTCCTCCCGCTCCGCGCCGCCTCGGACATATACACATTCTGGGGCAGCATCGGGTTCGGTAGTACCCGGACTTATCCTGGCGTTACGGAGTCAGAGATCCTGCGGCTCCTAGACCAGCTATGGCAATCCCTTTGGGTGCTCTCGAACGCGTTACATCTCTTTCAAGCAATAGCACTGCCGCTAATCGCATGCATCGCTCTCGCTTACTACCTCCGTAGAACCCAAAGGCGGGGACGTAACGCGAACCCTGATCCGCTCATGCGGGAGGGAGACGGCGATACGGAATGAACAAGGCCGGGTTGGTCGCGGTAGCTCCCACTGCCCTACTGCTGGCGGGGCTGCTGATTCTCTTGGTCTACCATCAAACAACGGACTACTTCAGAAAGAGGGAAATCGCCCATGTCATAGGGATGCTTCCCGGCGATGACGAGGCTGTAGTTCTCGCCGGCGAGACGAGTCTGCTCCGAAGGGACTTCCGCATGGCGGCTCTTCATAGCATGGGCAGCTACGATGCCCTGCCTGATGTCATAGTCGAGATGGTGGATAGGGGACGAGTTCAAGAGCTGGCAAGCCGGCTAGGCATTGCCGCCACCGATGTCGACGTGGAGATGTCCATACGCGAAAGACTTGGGTGGTGCAGGGATTCAATTGAACCGGAGTGCGTCAATCCTACGGCGCGACTCGGAGTAACGCTGAGGGAATACCTCAACGCCACCCGCGAGGAAATACGACGTGAGCTTTCATTGAAGAACGTTAGACAAGCCCGCACCCCAACCGTGATAGCGCCGACGGCCACATTCCCCACCCTCTCTTACGGAGGGTCATGCGATCTCCCCGACGACAGATACATGGCCACTATCCGCGAGGCCCGCAGCAAGATCGATGTCGTGTGGCTAGACCCCGTACTCAAAGAGATCTATGGCCAGGCTATCGCGGACCCCTGCAAGAATGAGCTTCATCCAGGCAAGTGCGGGGACGATTGCCCGACCGACACCCCTGGTTGGGGGTTCAGCCAAGTATATCTCCCGGGATCCAATTCGTCACGCTGATGGCGACATGCGACTCCTGGCAGTGTCGGGGGTCCCTGTGCGTAGGGTGGGGCCACTTCGTCCTTCCGCGCGACCCCAAGCCTAAAGTGGCCCATTGGGAGCCGCCGGCTTGATTGCCGCCTTGCCCCGGCGCGGGGTAAATGGCCCTTCACCACATTGCGGAGGGATGGCCGGGTGGTTATGGCGCTGGTCATTTCCAGGTCAAGCTAGCTCTACAGGTCGAGACGGAACCATACCAGCTCATATCTGTCCAAGAACGTCCGGTCCATCTCGTAGAACCCCAGCTTGTTGTACAGACCTATGGCGGGCTTCTGCGGCGTGGTCGTATTGAGGACTAGGGTGCGGACTCGATGGAGTCGGCACCAGTCGATGACGCGCTCCGCCAGATGTGTGCCGATTCCCTGTCCCCACATATCCTCTGCCACCCGCATGCAACGTAGCTCCGCGACGTCGTCCCGCAGCCGCAGATCTCGGCTCAGGGGAGAATCGGTGGGCATCTCAGAGAGGGCTGTGGGACTGACGACCTGTACCGTGCCGACGATCCTGCCCTCTCCGCGTCCTGGGGGCGCGACCGCCACCCAGTCTGCTGAGCGCCTCCGTTCTAAAGCATCTGACTCCATGGCCTCGATGCTCTTCCAATTGGCCTCTCCTGCATCCCTGGCGCGAAGTGCCCGCTTGTACATCGCCTCGACCTCAGCCTCGTCCCCCGGGCGGTATGGACTCAGGCCATTCCACAGCGCCTCAGCCTGAGGTCTGTCGTCTGGACGCATCGCACGGACCACGATCACCGCACCACCTCTACAGTTGACACGAGCAGCATCTCTTCGCCCTGCAAACGAACTCCGGGTTGATACCGCCCTGCCTAGCTACCAGACTAGGTGCTTCCTCATCTATGTCAAGATGCAGTTTGGATTCTGGACATATCAGGGCGCCCAAGCTCGAACTGACTCGCTGGACGCCCATGTTTGATTGCCGCTCCGCCCCGGCGCGGGGTAAAATGAACCTTCACCAAATTGCGGAGGGATGGCCGAGTGGTTTATGGCGCTGGTCTTGAAAACCGGTATGGGAGCAATCTCATCGTGGGTTCGAATCCCACTCCCTCCGCCACTCCGACCTATCTGTACCCGGGCCCCAGCCGTTGAAGGTCCACGAGTACCAGGCCAAGCGCATACTTGCCGATGGCGGGGTGCCCGTTCCGCGAGGCGGCCCGGCGACATCTCCCGACGAGGCCCGAGCCGTAGCCGAGTCATTGGGCGGAAGGGCCGTGGTCAAGGCGCAGGTCCACGCCGGTGGGCGTGGCAAGGCCGGGGGCATCAAGGTCGTCTCATCCCCCGACGAGGCCGCTGAGGCAACCGCTGCGATGCTGGGCACGAGGCTCGTGACCTTCCAGACCGGCCCCGAGGGCGTCCCCGTCGACGCGGTGCTGGTCGAGGAGCCCATCGACATAGAGCGTGAGCTGTACGTCGGCATCGTGACCGACGGCGCGGCGCGCGGGCCCGTCGTCATGGTGAGCGAGGCCGGCGGCATGGACATTGAGGAGGTCGCCGAATCCACCCCGGACAAGATCATCAGGGTGGCCATAGACCCGGGCCTCGGGCTCCAGCCATACCAGGGGCGAAGGATCGCCTACGGGCTGGGCATGGGCCCCGCACAGGTGAGGCCCGTCGCATCCATGATGGCGGCGCTCTACGGCATATTCCGCGACAGCGACTGCTCGCTGGTCGAGATAAACCCCCTCGCCGTCACGGGCGACGGCCGGGTGCTCGCCGCCGACGCCAAGATCGACTTCGACGACGATGCGCTGTTCCGCCACTCGGACCTGGGCGAGCTGCATGACCCGGCGCAGGACGACCCGCTGGAGGCCCAGGCGGCGGAGTACGGCATTAGCTACGTCAAGCTGGACGGCGGCGTGGGCTGCATGGTGAACGGTGCTGGCCTGGCGATGGCGACGATGGACGTGATCGGCCAGACGGGCGCGGGGCCCGCCAACTTCCTGGACGTTGGAGGCGGCGCCGACGAGGAGAAGGTCGCCCGCGCCCTCCACATCATCCTCTCCGACCCCGGCGTGAAGGCCGTGCTCATCAACATCTTCGGCGGCATACTACGCTGCGATGTCGTGGCCAGGGGCATGCTCCAGGCGGCTAAAGAGAACCCGCAGATGGACAACACCCCCATGGTCGTCCGGATGCTGGGCACCAATGCCGAGGAGGGCCGAGGCATCCTGTCTGAGTCCGACCTGGAGGTCAGGCTCGTCGACGACCTGGCAGGGGCCGCCCGCGCCGTCGACGAGGTCCTGGGCGTTGCCGGCTGACGCCCAAGCCGCCCGCAGGTCCAAGCACCACCTAACGAAAGGTAACCCCTCTTGAGTATTCTCGCCGACTCGAACACGCGACTCCTGGTGCAGGGGATAACCGGCAGGGAGGGCAGCTTCCACGCCAGCCGCTGCAGGGAGTACGGCACCAACCTGGTCGCCGGCGTCACCCCCGGAAAGGGCGGCGGTTTCTTCGAGGACACGGTGCCCATCTACAACACGGTCGCGGACGCCGTCGATGAGACCGGCGCGAACATGTCCCTCATATTCGTTCCGCCCCCCTTCGCAGCCGACGCCATAGTGGAATCCGTCGACGCCGGCATCCCGGTCGTCGTCTGCATCACGGAGGGCATACCCGTCTCCGACTCGGTCGGCGTCGTCCACTACATCCGGGACAAGGACGTGACCGTAATCGGCCCCAACTGCCCCGGCCTGATATCGCCCGGCCACGCCTGCAAGGTGGGGATCATGCCGGGCGCAATTCACAAGCCGGGCAGGGTAGGGGTCGTGTCGAGGAGCGGTACGCTGACCTACGAGGCCGTGGGCCAGCTCACCGGGCTGGGCATCGGCCAGTCGACCTGCGTGGGCATAGGCGGCGACCCGGTCTCGGGCACGTCCTTCGCCGACGTGCTGGGCATGTTCGAGGACGACCCGGACACGGACGCGGTTGTGCTGATAGGGGAAATAGGCGGTTCGAGCGAGCAGGAGGCGGCCGAGTTCATCGCCAGCGACTTCAGCAAGCCCATCGCGGCCCTCATAGTCGGCCGCAGCGCACCTCCCGGCAGGCGCATGGGCCACGCGGGAGCGATAATCACCGGCCGGGCCGCCCGCGCCTCCGAGAAGATCGCCGCCCTCGAGCGAGCCGGAGCATCCATAGTCCCAACCCCGGCCGACATAGGCTCCACCGTCAGCGGGGTACTAGGGAGCGCTTAGCTCCCGGCAACGCCGCCTGGGCTCAACTCGCGCAGCTTGTCGAATACTTCGCCCTGACTGGCTGTGACCGAGATTGCCTGTTCTATCAGGCCGTTGACGAGGAGCCCAGTAATTGCCTGCGCAAGGGCGCTATTGACGCGCTTCAGCTCCGACCTGGACAACACCAAGAACTCGGTGTCTCCGTCTCCATATGGAGCCGCGGCGTCCTCCATGACCAGGGAAAGTCCTTTCTCCAACTCTCTCTTCTGAGAGCCCTGCCATATTAGCTGCAGAGGGGGATTGTCCAGGCAGTGATGCAGCAGTATGCGCGCCATAGTGGTTACCCCGACTCCCTGTGCAGCGGCGGCCAGCTTCAGCTTCGTCAGGTCCTCGTCGCTCAGCCGCAGAGACAACATTGCCGACAAGGGCTTGCGTACCAGGACATCCTCGGACACTTCGCTGGAATTCTCGGCCGTGACCTCGTTCGCGGCCCAGTACTCCGCAGCTTCCTCCCTGCTACTGGTCTTGTTCATAGCTGACATAGCCGTTGCACCAGTATTTCCCCATGTATCACATTGTAATACGATCGTCCAGGCAGGTCAAAGCCACGGCTACAAGACCGATGCGCCTCCTCATTCACACCACCACGACGTCGTTCTCGAGCACTCCGATACCCTCGATCTCGATCGACACCTCGTCGCCCTCCTCCAGTGTCACCTCCGGCGGCGGGACGATGGCCGTGCCCGTGAGCACCGTCGTCATGTTGGGCACGGTGTTGTGCCTGAGGAGCCAGTCGGCGAGCTCTTCGCAGCTTCTCGCCATAGACGACGTGGACGTCTCCCCCTCGAAGATGGCCGCACCGTCCCGTCGTATCTCGCAACGGATGCCCAGGTTGTCGGCTGCTCCCAGCGCCTCCGCTGTGACGAAGCACGGCCCTATGGCGCAGCACCGGTCGTACATCTTCGCCTGGGGCAGGTAGAGCGGGTTCTCCCCCTCGATGGACCGGCTGCTTACGTCGTTGCCGATCGTGTAGCCGATGATCTCGCCCTTGTAGAGCACGAAGGCCAGCTCGGGCTCCGGCACATTCCACTCTGAGTCCTCCCTGACCCCGATGGACTCGAAGGGCCCGACGCACCTGTCCGGCGTCGCCTTCATGAAGATCTCCGGCCGCTCCGCCGCGTAGACCCGCGAGTATATGTCGGGCGTCTTGCTCTCGCGCCGGCGCTCCATCTCGCTCGTCTTGTAGGTCACGCCGGCCGCCCACACCTCGGGAGGATCGAAGGGTCTGTCCAGGTAGGGGCCCGGGTTCGAGTCCCGGTCCCTCGACGCATCGACGATGGCCTCCAGGTCCAGGGCATCGCCGTCCCCGGACTCGGCCAGGCTGCGCGCGGCCTCGTCTATGGTGATGCCCGACAGCGACGACGCCAATGCCAGGTCGTCGATCTCCGTCAGGTCGGGGTCGATGGAAGTCAGGTCGACGAGACTACCGTCCGGCGTCTCGACCGCCAGGGCCAGGTTGGCGTCTTCATAAAGCAACCGGTAGAACCGCATCTCATCCTCCGGGACTGGGAGTAGGTGTCGGTGGAAAATGGTAGGCGGCGGGTCGCCCCGTGTCTATCCTTGTTACCCTGGGCTATTGAGACTGCGGGTCTCTCCACTATGTACACCGAATCAGCGCCACGAACGCGCGTCCCGTTCAGAAAGTACGCGAGCCTCCTCTGGACCTACCTGCGCCCCCAGAAGGCTCTCGCGGCGGCGGTCGCCGTCCTGCTCCTGGGCAACATCGGGCTCCAGCTGCTCGGGCCGCAGATCCTGCGCTACTTCATAGATGAGGCGCTGGGCGGCAGCCCGGTAGTGCGCCTCGTGTGGATTGCCGTACTGTTCACTGCCGTGGCCCTCTTCCAGCAGGCCGTCAACGTGGTCACCACCTACACCAGCGGCCGCGTGGGTTGGACGGCGACGAACGCCCTCAGGGGCGACCTGGCCCGCCACTGCATGAAGCTCGACATGTCGTTCCACAACCGGCGCACGCCCGGGGAGATGATCGAGCGCATCGACGGTGACGCCGAGGAGCTGGGCGGCTTCTTCTCCACGTTCGTCATCCACATTCTGGGCAGCACCATCCTGCTCGCCGGCATCCTCGTACTGCTCTTCCGAGAGGAGTGGCGCGCCGGATTGGTCCTCACGGTCTTTGCCCTGCTGGTGCTTGTCGCCCTCTACAGCCTGCGCAATCTGACCGTGGACCGCTTCCGGGCGGTCAGGGAGGCCAGCGCCCAGACCTTCGGCTTCATCGAGGAGCGCCTCGCCGGCAGGGAGGACATACGCACCAGCGGCGCGCGCCCATACGTCATGCTGGGGTTCCACAGCAGGATCAGGGACTGGTTCCGCAAGAACCTCATCGCGTCGCTGATGATCAGCCTCGTCCTAAATACCACCTGGTTCTCGTTCGCGGTCGGAAACGCCGTCGCCCTCGGGGTCGGCGCGTGGCTCTTCCTCAATGACCTCGTAACCATAGGCACCGTGTACCTCGTCGTCCACTACACGAGGATGCTGCTGGAGCCCATGGAGCGGTTCACCCAGCAGCTCAACAATCTGCAGCGGGCCACCGCCAGCCTGATACGCATACTGGACCTGCTGGAGACGAGGCCGCGCATACTCGACGGGCCCGGCGCCCGCTTCCCCGAGGGCGCCCTGCCCGTGAGATTCGAGGATGTCTCGTTCTCCTACAACCCCGGTGAGCCCGTCCTGCACGACATCTCTTTCGAGCTTGCGCCGGGGCGGGCGCTCGGGCTGGTGGGGCGCACCGGCAGCGGAAAGACGACCATCACCCGGCTCCTGTTCCGCCTCTACGACCCGGACAGGGGCCGCGTGCTCCTCGGCGGAGAGGACGTGCGGGACGCCCGCGTCGGGCAGCTGCGGGGCCAGGTCGGCGTCGTCACGCAGGACGTGCGGCTCTTCGAGGGCACCGTGCGGGACAACCTGACGCTGCTCGACGACACCATCCCCGACGAGCGAATGATCGAGGTGGTGAAGGATCTCGGTCTGGGCAGCTGGTACGCCGACCTGCCTCACGGCCTCGATACGGTGGTGCGGTCCGAGGGCGTGGGAATGTCAGCCGGCGAGGCCCAGCTCCTAGCGTTCGCCCGGGTATTCCTCCGCGACCCGCGCGTGGTCGTACTGGACGAGGCGTCGTCGCGGATAGACCCCGGCACCGAGCGGCTCATCGAGCAAGCCGTGGACAGGCTCGTCAAGGGACGCACCGTTATCGTCATCGCCCATCGGCTCTCTACCCTCGAACGATGCGACGAGGTGATGGTGCTCGAGCAGGGGCGCATCGTCGAGCATGGGCAGCGGGAGCGGCTGGCCTCGGCGCCGGGCTCCAGGTTCCACCAGATGCTGACGGCGGACGCAGGGGAGATGCTGGCATGAGTACGTGGCGCTCCCTGCTTCGCATATTCTGGGCCCTCAAGTGGCCCCTGCTCGCCGAGCTGCTCGCCGTCATCTTCTGGATGGTCGTGCTGGAGAACGCCGTCGGGCTCATCCAGCGGGAGATATTCGACCAGCTCACGGGCGAGGCGAGCGTCACCTTCGGGATATGGGAGCTGTGCGCCATCCTGGTCGCCATTGGCGTGCTGGTCTTCACCCTGTTCGTGGGCGGAGTCGTGCTGCACGACTACAGCTACTTCAACGTTGCCGCGATGCTGCAGCGCAACGCCTTCTCATACCTGATGAATCTGCCGGCGCACCGATCGTTGCCCAGCTCCCCCGGCGAGGCCGTCAGCCGCTTCAGGGACGACGCCGACCAGGTGGCGCAGTACATCTCACAGTTCAAATTCTTCGTGGCGCACATGTTCTTCCTGCCGACCGCGCTCTTCATCATGGCTCGTATCGACGCTCTCATGACCTTCGGCGTATTCGTGCCGATATTCCTCGTCGTGTTCGTCGTCAACGTGGCGCGGCAGAGAATCCAGCGGTACAGGAAGGAGAGCAGGGAGGCGGCCGGCGACGTGGCCGGGTTCATCGGAGAGATGTTCGGGGCGGCTGAGGCGATCAAGGTCGCGAACGCCGAGGACAGGGTGCTGGACCGCTTCGACGACCTCAACGCCGAGCGCAAGCGCACCACTCTCAAGGACATCCTGCTCAGCGAAAGCCTCAACGCCGTCTTTTCCAACATCCAGAACATCGGCACCGGCTTCGTACTGATCGCCGCTGCCCGCTCCCTCGGTACCGAGAGCTTCTCGGTCGGAGACCTGTCCCTGTTCGTCTTCTACCTGGGCTGGACCCAGTGGATGGCAGCCGAGGTGGGCCGCACGCTGATGCGTTACCGCCAGGTCGCCGTGTCCCTGGACCGGCTTCGGGACCTGATGCCGGACGCCGAACCCGTCGAGCTGGTGCGTCGTCGCCGCAGCCGTCTGTTCGGACGGATGCCCGGGGTGCCGTTCGAGCCCAAGACCGAGGCGGACCGCTTCGAGTCCCTGGAGGTCGATGGGTTGACGTATGTGCACCCCGGCTCCGGACGCGGCGTTAGCGGCGTGGACCTGCGAGTGCCTCGGCGCGGCTTCACCGTCGTCACCGGCCGTATCGGGTCGGGCAAGTCCACGCTGCTGAAGGCGATCATGGGCTCGCTCCCCATACAGGCGGGCGAGATCAGGTGGAATGGCTCGGTCGTGCGAGAACCCGGCGAGTTCCTCGTTCCGCCGCGCTGCGCCTATGTCTCCCAGGTCCCGCGCCTGTTCAGCGAGGAGCTGCGGTCCAACATCCTGCTGGGCCTGCCGGAGCTGAGGGTCGACCTGCCGGGCGCCATCAGGACGGCCGCCATGGAGCGCGACATCGAGGAGCTGGACCACGGCCTCGATACTGTCGTCGGCCCCCGCGGGGTGCGGCTCTCGGGCGGCCAGGTTCAGCGATCGGCCGCCGCCCGCATGTTCGTCAGGGCGCCTGAGCTGTTGGTGATCGACGACGTGTCCAGCGCCCTCGACGTGAACACCGAGCGGATGCTGTGGCGCGGCGTCTTCGAGCTTGACGCCGCGGTCCTCGTAGTGTCCCATCGCCGCTCGGCCTATCGCCTCGCCGACCACATAATCGTCCTGAAGGACGGCCGCGTCGACGCCGAGGGACCCCTTGACCGCCTGCTGGAGACCTCCGAGGAGATGCAGCGGCTCTGGGAGGGCGACCTCGGCCTGGAAACCTAACCCCCGGCCGTCGTTTCGGCGCAGGCCGGAACCCAGTCCCCATTTACCTGTGCTCTGCCCTTCGCCTGGATGACGTGGACAATGCCAAGACCAGGTCCGTCGGAATCACTATGACCTGGCCCAGACCACATAAGTGGAAGAAAGTGGCGTCGTCTCTTGGCATGGTCGCGGCCGACCCCGCCCCAGGTCCTTCGCGTTGCTCAGGACGACATTGTGGGGTGCCCGGGCGCTGTTTTCACAGTCGTGCCGATCTGTGTTGACACCCTGGCGGCGACGACCCTATACTTTCGCCAGCCACCGAGGGACGGCCACATGCCCGCATACGCACCCGGTATCTCCTGCATCGGGGCGGCCCGCTAGATGGAGCCGCGCAGGCTGTCCGACCCTCCCGCATCTCCCTGCCCAGACCTTCTTCCGAAGCCTCCGCTGACCAACCCCGCGGCACCTCTCGTCCGTTCCAGGTGGACCCTGGGAGAGGCCAGGTCGTGACCTCCTTCGTATTCGTGACGGGCGGCGTGGTCAGCTCTGTCGGGAAGGGCATAGCCGTCGCGTCCCTCGGGCGCATCCTCAAGAGCCGCGGGCTTACCGTCTCCGTGCTCAAGCTCGACCCGTACTTGAACGTCGACCCCGGCACCATGTCACCGTACCAGCACGGCGAGGTCTTCGTGACTGACGACGGCTGCGAGACCGACCTCGATCTCGGCCACTACGAGCGCTTCATCGACGTCGACCTGACCGAGCTTTCCAACGTGACCGCGGGCCAGGTATACAGCGACGTGATATCCCGCGAGCGAAGGGGCGAGTTCCTGGGCGGGACCATCCAGGCTGTGCCCCACGTTACCGACGCCATCAAGAAGCGCATCCTCATGCTGGCCGATGACAGCGGTGCCGACGTGATAGTCACTGAGGTGGGCGGCACAGTCGGCGACATCGAGGGGTTGCCCTTCCTCGAAGCCATCCGTCAGATGCGGAACGAGGTCGGACGCGACAACGTCTTCTACATACACGTGACCTATCTTCCTTATATAGGCGCGACCGGCGAGCTCAAGACCAAGCCCACGCAGCACAGCGTCAGGGAGCTGCGCAGCATCGGCATCCAGCCAGACGCCATAGTCTGCAGGAGCGATCATCCGGTCGAGGACGACATCAAGGACAAGATCGCCGTCCACTGCGACGTGCTCAGGAAGGGCGTAATCGCCCTCCCGACCGTCGAGAGCGTCTATGAGGTGCCCCTCATGCTCGAGGACGAGGGACTCGGCGAGCTTCTGCTGGAGACCCTCGGCATCCGGGGCCTGGAGAGGGACCTGCGCCCCTGGAGCAACATGGTCGAGAGGCTGCGGGAGCCGAGCGATTCCGTCACCATTGCCGTCGTCGGCAAGTACGTCGAACTGCCCGACTCCTATCTCTCCGTGCGCGAGGCCCTGACCCATGCCGGTCTCGCTCACGGATACGGTGTCGACCTGCGCTGGGTGCCTTCGGAAGAGATCGAGCGGTGCGGCCCGGGGGAACTCCTCGAAGACGCCATGGGCATCGTGGTCCCGGGCGGATTCGGGGAGCGGGGAGTGCAGGGCATGATCGAGACTGTCGAATACGCGCGCGGCAACCAGGTGCCCTACCTGGGACTCTGCCTCGGGATGCAGGTGATGGTCATCGAGGCCGCGCGTGCCCTGGTGGGTCTCGACGACGCAAACTCCACCGAGTTCGACCCTTTCACCCCTCATCCGGTCATCGATCTCATGCCCGAGCAGCGAGACGTCACCGACATGGGCGCCACCATGCGGCTCGGAGCCTACCCGTGCCAGCTGGTCCCCGACTCGATGGCGGCCGGCGCCTACGACACCGACACCCTCATACACGAAAGGCACCGCCACAGGTACGAGGTCAACAACGACTACAGGGAGGCGTTCGGTGAGGTCGGCATGTGGGCCACCGGCCTGTCCCCCGACGGAAGGCTTGTCGAGATCATGGAGTACGACGGACCGTCGTTCATGGTCGGCGTGCAGTTCCACCCTGAATTCCGCTCCAGGCCCGACAGGCCGCACCCCCTGTTCCGCGAGTTCGTACGGGCCGCCGCAGGCACCCTCAGGGAGGGCGCCCAGCACGCCATGCCCTTCGCGAAGCGGTAATCCAGGGGAGGCTGGCCCCTAGGACCGGCTATTCCTGTCTTGCTGAAGGATTGCATTGCAGTTCTCACCTGGTGGAAGTAGAGCCCAGCACTTTCTTGGCGATTGTTTGGTTGCCTAAGGTATGGACTACCCTGGCGGCGCTGTGCTATGCTGGTAAGAGACGTAGACGATCCTCCTTCTCCAACACCCCTCTCGAACATTCGCAGGCGCCCGGCATGTCCGGGCAAAGCGTTCCCGACCGCCGTCGCCGGATCCGTGCGATTCAGGAGCCTGCCCCGAGTCAGTCGAAGAAGCTAACGCAGCTGGGGCAGAGGCGCCGACTCGGAGAGTGTGAGGCCCAGCTTAGCCGCTGCAAGCACCAGTTGGGTATGACCTGGACGCGGTCCCTCAGAGTTGTGCCCCTCTAACCCTACAGACCACCAACCTCAAGGAGTAGAACACTGCCAGAATCAACGTCCTACCGTCGCCGCCGTTCGCGGCAGCAGGCCGAAGAGGAGCGCAACGCCGTTATTGCGGAACACAACGGCAACGCCGCCGCCACGGGCATACTGTCCAAGACGAACGACGGCTACGGCTTCCTCAAGAACACCAACGGGCACCGCTCCAAGACCAGCGATGTCTACGTATCCCAGTCCCAGATCCGCAGGTTCGGCCTCCGCCCGGGCGACGAAGTGTCGGGACAGGTGCGCCTCCCCAAGGACGGCGAGCGGTATCTCAGCCTGGTGCGTGTGGAGGAGATCAACGGCATCGAGCCCGAAAAGGCGCGCGAGCGGCCCCACTTCGAGAACCTCACCCCCATATTCCCCACCCAGAGGATGGCGCTCGAGACCGCTAGAAACCAGCTCTCCACCAGGCTTATCGACTTGGTGTCGCCCATCGGTCGGGGTCAGAGAGGGATGATCGTGTCTCCCCCCAAGGCGGGCAAGACCACGATACTCAAGCAGATCGCCAACGGCATCTCCGAGAACGAGCCCGACGTACAGCTCATGGCCGCCCTGATCGGCGAGCGCCCGGAGGAGGTCACCGACATGACCCGCTCGATCCAGGGCGAGGTCTACAGCTCCACCTTCGACGAGCCGGTGGAGAACCACTGCCACGTGGCCGAGCTGGTCCTGGAAAGGGCCAAGCGAATGGTGGAGACCGGGCGCCACGTCGTAGTGCTCCTGGACAGCCTCACCCGGCTCACCAGGGCATACAACGTCGCCATGCCCTCGAGCGGCAGGACCCTCTCGGGAGGCGTGGACCCCGTTGCGCTTTATCCCCCCAGGCGCTTCTTCGGCGCCGCGCGCAACACGGAGGACGCCGGAAGCCTGACCATCATCGCCGCTTGCCTCGTGGATACGGGCAGCCGGATGGACGACGTCATCTACGAGGAGTTCAAGGGCACCGGCAACATGGAGGTCCACCTGGACCGGAAGCTCGCGGAGCGCCGGGTTTTCCCAGCCATCGACATCCCGCGGTCCAGCACGAGGCGCGAGGAGCTGCTGCTGGACCCGGACACCCTCAAGCAGGTCTGGCTCCTGCGGCGCATGGTCAGCATCCTAGCCTCCGACGCCATGGGCTCCGGCGAGGCTACGGAGAAGGTCATAGAGAGGCTCCGCAAGACAAAGGACAACGCCGCATTCCTGTCGACCCTCGGCAAAGAGGGCTGACCACCCGGTCGGCCCGGGCAGTCCCGGCTCTTGATCGCCATGAGACATCGTACTGTGCTGACAGATATGGGCGGTAGATGTACCGACACAGCCTCCGCCGCAGCCCTCCGCCAACCCGCGCCCGGCGCTTTCGCGGGCCGTGGGAGAGGGGCCGGAGTTCCAGGCCGGCGGGCCGGAATCGCACCCCAACCTCTTATTGACACGTACTAAGGCGTGGTATATAGTGGCACCCAGCCCAAGCGAGAGTCCGAGGGCCCCTGTTGTACGTACGGAGCAAGGCCGAAATCTACTTGACAAGCCGATGCGCCTAGTGTACAACTCTAGCGGCCCTATAGACTCAGCGAGATAGAGAGGCATCGATGGCGTGCCCACGCGCCGGGCCGAGAGCGAGCCCAGAGGGCTCCCGGGAACCGCAGGTTCTCGGGATTACGTTTGTGTACGAGCCGAGTACATGCCTGAATCCAGCGAAAAGCGGATACAACAAGGGGGTAGACAGTGAAGCATCCAGTTAGGTTCTTGACCGTATTGGCGGCCCTGGGGCTGCTCGTGGCCGTCTTCACGGCGTCGGGGACCGTCTCGGTCCAGGCCGTCGGCGACGGCGAAGTGGGTTGGGTTTCCGACGGGGCCGCCATAGAGTACGTCACGTCGGACGTGGACGCGACCTTCCACATCAACGACGACGCCCTGGGGACGACGATGACGAGCTCAGCTACCGTCATGAACGTCTCCTCCGGCACCAAGTACATCAACTTGGCAACAATGACGGCCGGTGCCGACAGCGACACCACGACGTCCACGATGATCACGTTCACGAATGAAGCCTACGATGGCGCCAACACCCCCTTGGTGACGGATGCTCTGGTTACCAAGGTCAAGGGGAACTTTGCCCTTTCGACTGAGGCAGATGGCGGGATCACCCTCCTCCAGGCGGTCGAAGGTGGCGACATCGAGATTGACTTCTCGTTCCACACTGCTGACGCGTACTACGGTCAGCAGAGGGACGCGGCTGACGGAGAGGCCTCGGACTCCTCGGCTTCCGGGAGGGTCAAGGTGAGCAGCACCTCCGATCCCCAGGGCGAGTGGGTCACGATCATGGAGAGTGGCGCGACCACTAACATGTACTCCGGCATGGTCTCGCTCAGCAGCGACGCGGCCTCGTCGGGGTCCGCTGGCACATGCACCGAAGCCAGGGTGGCCCTCGATGCGGATGGTGGCGTTTGCCAGGGTCGTGACGCTATGGACTTTGCCGACGGCGGCGTGTGGGTCCAGGACAGCGACACCGTCACCGTTTCCTATCACGATGGTAGCGGGGCCGTCGTCTCTACCGACACTGTCACGGTGGACACTGTCAAGCCCCAGATTTCGAACGTAACTCCGACTGCTGGCACCTTCACGAGGGTCGCGAACCCGACCATCAGCTTCGACGTGACCGACACGGGCTCTGGAATCAGCATTCAGAACCTGGAGAACATCTCGCTGATGGTCAACGGTGTCGAGGCAACCGGGGTGTCCTACCTCAGTATCGACGATGGAGTCCGCGCAATCTACGCCAGGCCCACCTCAGAGTGGACCAGGTACACCGTGGATACGGGTAACGGAGCGGAGTTCCCGATAAGCATCTCCGCGACGGACGTTGCGGGCAACACCTCGACGGTTGGGGCTGACGGGGACCACACGATAGACATTGACCTCGTCAAGCCTATGATCAGGATGGCGGACGCGACGTCGAAGACGACTGTGGTGGCCATGTTCGACGAGGACTTGGACGCCGGCACCGTGGACAGCGACGGGAGCGACTTTGCGGTAGAGGACGTGCTCGTGACGGGAGCTGCCGTGGATGAGGACGACGCCACGGTCGTCACCCTGACGGTCAGCGATCTCGCGCCGGATGCCAAGCCTGAAGTCTCGGTCGTCGGATCGGTCGCAGACAATGCGGGCAACGAAGTCGACACGGCCAACGATGCCGCCAGCAAGGTGATCGCGTCTGACAGCATCAAGGCGAGCATCACGAGCCTGGAGATCAGCCAAGGCTTGGTAGGCGAGGATGGCGAAGTTGAGATTTCCCTCGGCTTCGACGAGAAGCTGGCCACCGATGGTCTGAAGGTTACGGTCCACGGAGGCACCGGCGGTGCGGCCACCGTTTCCAGGTCGACTCCGCTGTCGGCCACCACTACCTTCAAGGTCGGGAGCTCCCCGACTGGCATGTACGGCGTGTCGGTCCAGGTTACCGACCTCGGGAACAACACGAACAGCAACCTGATGGAAGCAACCGAGACTGTGTCGGCCAGCGGGACGATGCTCACCCTGGGCAACGGTCCTATTGGTGACGCGAACTTCGACGGGGCCGTCGATGGCGGCGACGTGACGGTCAGCAGCGGCACCGTGGCCAGTGTGGACGCGAGCGCACGGACGGTCACCCTGGACGCGGCTCCTGATGGAGACGTGGAGGTGACCTACCACTACGTGCCTGCGGATGCGACCTTCCAGGTGGACGTGAGCGCACCGATGGTGGATGTCGAGCCTTCCGATGGGAGCACCGTCAAGGACCAGTCCCCGTTCATCAGGCTGGTCTTCGACGAGAGCGAGTACCCGGGCGACAGCAACACTACCGTGACGCTGGACTCGGCCATGCTGACGATGCCCGACGAGACCGAAAAGGACGTGACCGCCATGTTCCAGGCGGGCACCGGCGACAACATGGAGTTCATCTGGGCGGCTACGGACCTGGCTCTTGGCGGCTACACGCTGAGCCTGAGCGCGACTGACGCGGCCGGCAACACGCTGGAGACGTCGAGCGGGTTCACCGTTGCCAAGAGGACTGCTGAGATTTCCCTGAGGCCGGGCTGGAACCTGATCTCGATACCTGGTTCCCTGGCGCCGGACAAGAGGGCCATCAACGATGTGTTCACGAACGGTTCGATCGACATCGTGCTGACCTACGACGCGAGGAAGAGGAACTGGTTCAGGGCTACGAGACAGGCCGACGGCACGCTGGGTCAGCCCGGCAGCTCGCTCGAACTGTCGACGGTGTCCTCGAGGACAGCCTACTGGGTCCACTCCACGGGCGTGGTGACGCAGGCAGTCGATCTGCTGGGCGCGAGCTCGCAGGAGCCTCCGGTATCCATAGACTTGGTCGCGGGCTGGAACCTGATTCCGGTACGGACCACCGAGGTGGGCAGCGATCCGGTCGATGCTGACTCCTACCTGAGCGGCCTCACTTGGACCAGGGCTTATGGCTACAACAACACGACGCAGGTCTTCGAGTCGATCCTGCCTAATTCGGACGCCACACTGTCCGAGAACAGGGGCTACTGGGTCTACCTGAGCCAGGCCGGCGTGCTGGTACCGTAAAGGACAAATCATAGTGGGACGGGGCCCCGCGCCCCGTCCCCGTCAAACCGAACGACGATAGTAAACTCCCTCCCCGTCAACTGGGGAGGGAGTTTTTTGTGCGCCATCCCATGGCTGCCTGGATAGGCGCCTGCCGTAGGGAAATGGCTGTCCCTTAGCTGGCGGTGGATGCAGGGGTTGGAGCAGAATCGCCGCCGATTCAGGCGCCTTCGGGAGGTCGTTAGGGCGTGGTCTCAGTCGGTCTTAGGACGGAGACTCTTGGGTAACCCACTCGCGCCGGGAGGAGGCCTCTGCCCTTCCACCTGTGGGTTCCTGCCCAGGCAGGAACGACGACTATACCTGTGGCATAGGCGCGCACGAAGGTTGGGCGAAAAGCTCCGTCGGGAACATATCCCTGGTTGGCGCGATCCCATCGGGGATAGCGACATGCTTCGTCCCGCCTGTGTGGCGCTCAGGGATGCGCTCCGGCCCGCGCGGTCGTCACTTGGCGCAAGCCAAGGGTCGAGGATGGGTTTCGGTCTACGGTGTGGTCGGCGGCGTGACGACTCTGCCTGTGTGGCACTCGGGGATGCGCTTCGGCCCGCGCGGTCGTCACTTGGCGCAAGCCAGGGGTCGAGGATGGGTTTCGGTCTGCGGCGGGGCTGCGGCGTGGAGACTCTGCTGATAAAGGCGGAGCAGTGGCGGTGTGTGGGGCCGCCACACGACCGGTAGGGAAGGGCCAGTGTTGGCCGGACCGCGCCGTTTGGCCCTAGTAGACCCGGTCGAGGTGTGGGCTCGACGTGAGACCTGGGATGCGGCCCCGTCTGGCGACAGGCCTACCGTCGATCTCGTGGATGTCGGACCTGTATGGGTTGGGAGCCGCCGCCGCGATGTACGACCCGATGCCGAAGTAGTCGACCGGTGTGTCCACCTCTACCATGGCGCGTATGCTGTCAGGCGTGATCCCGCCGCTGACCATGATCTCGACGTGCCGGAAGCCGGCGATGTCGAGCCTGGCTCTCACTTCCTTGACGAGGTCCGGGGAGACGCCGCCCCTCTCGTGCGGAGTGTCGAGGCGAATGCCCCGAAGGCCGTCACCGAGGCTGCGGGCGGCGTTGATGGCATCCTCCGCTTCGTCCCTGAGCGTGTCTACCAGGGCCACTCGCGGCACTTCCTGGGGCATGTGCCTGTCGAAGGCCTCGATGGCTTGCACGGCGTCGCCAATGATCAGGTTGAGCGAGTGGGGCATGTTGCCCGCGGGCGTGACGTTGGCCATGCGCGCGCCCTGGATCGTGGAGCAGGAGACGCAACCACCCTGCACGCTCGCATAGTCCATGTGCGGCGCGACGTTCGGGTGAATGTTCCTTGCACCTATGGCGATGACCGGCGTTTCGCCGGCCGCATTGGCGCATTCCCGGGCCGCGGTGGCCCAGCCTGTGGACGAGGCCAGCATACCCGTGATCGCCGTCTCGTACAGCCCGATGGAGCCATACGGCGCCTTGACGCGCAGGACCACCTCCCTGGCCTCTATCGTCGAACCTTCGGAGAGCGCCCAGACCTCGGCGCCTACCTGCGGCAGAATCCTCGAGAGGAGCTGCCTCGCCTCGCTGATTCCGCAGAGGACACCGTCCCTGTCCGCCGCGAACTCCATGGTAACGACGGGGTTGATGTTCTCGTTGCGGAGGATCGTTATGGTGCGCTGCAGGTAGACGTCGGCCGTGTCGCCGACGAGGACCGGGCGTCTGACCTCGAATTCCTTGTTGACCATGAGATGGCGCAGTACCTCAGTCGGATTGGCGTGTGCCTAAGATTCACCTGGGCCGCGCGCGGCCCGGACGTGGGCAGTATGGGGTCGTGTCAGGCTTCCTGGGCATGGAGGACCGATACCCCCAGGATCTTCTCCATGTGTTCGAGTGCGTGGTCATGGGCCTCCGCGTCAAAGGTGGCGACACAGTCGCTCGGCACCTCCACGACATAGTCGCGGTTCCGCGCATCCGCCGCGGTGTGCATCACGCAGATGTCGGTGCACACCCCGCAGATGATGACCTTGTCGGGCCGCATCTCGGCCAGCCGCTCTCCGAGGTCCGTCTCGAAGAAGCTGCTGTAGCGGCGCTTGGGGATGATTTCGCCTCCGTAGCCCGCCAGCTCGTGGATGAGCCTTGGCTCGTCCGTACCCCTAACGCAGTGCACGGGGAACATCTGGAACTCCAGGTCGTCGGGGTCGTGCGTGTCGCACATGAAGATGAGCGACGAGCCGTTCTCGATCTCTCGCTCTATCAGGCTCTTTATGTTGGGGATCAACTCCCGGTACGCCGGGTTGTAGAGATTGTGGCCCTCTTCCAGGAACCCAACCACCATGTCGACGACGATTACTGCGTTGGGCATCGGCATCAACTCCCGACAGGTATGTTAGTCCGCACCCCTCCCAATTGCAAATGCCTGTGCTCTCTAATGCAAGAGAGCGTCAACCTTTCTTGACTGCCTTCACCTTGCGGTGTTAGAGTCAATGTATCTCTTCCCCGCCCGCTGGACTGTGGTCTAGACCCTGTCCCCGGGCGGGTGTTTTTGTGATGCGCACTATCGTCTTCATTGACGGCCAAAACTTGTACCACTTGGCAAAGAAAGCCTGGTCGCCCAGCCTTGACGGCCCGGCGTCACCATACTCTTGGCCCAGCTACGACGTTGTGAATCTGGCGCAGGCCCTGGTTGCCAGGGTGCCGGGACGCACCCTCGCGGAGACTCGATTCTATACAGGTGTGCCTGATCCGGCTGCTGGCCCCAGCCAAAGGCGCTGGCATGGCTTCTGGTCGAACAAGCTCAGGCATCTGAGGAGTAGAGGTGTGCAGGTCTACCGAGGCAGGGTGAATTCTGCTGGCCAAGAGAAGGGTGTGGATGTCAGCTTGGCCCTGGATTTGGTGCGAGCTACCTATGAACAGCGGTACGAAGTCGCCATCATTGTGAGCCAGGACTGGGACTTTGGGCCGGCCGTTCGCCTGGCAAAGTTTATTGCACATGCGCAGGGCAGGACGCTCGTGTATGAGTCTTCCTTTCCGGTTGGTCCTGGGAGTTCTTCATGGAGAGGTGTTCCGGGAACGAAGTGGGTTCCTATAGACAGGGCGATCTACGACGCCTGTCACGACCCGACCGATTATCGCCCTCGGAACCAATAGGGATTTACCGCCCGCGAACACTGCGGCCTTGCGCATCTAACCCTTGGAAGCCTCGTCGAGACCGCGGTAGGAGTGGTCGAGTCCCGATTCGAGGACGCGCACCACACGGTAGCCGGACGGGTCGTTGCCCAGGGGGACGCCGACCGGCCCTGAAACGACCATGTCGAACGCGCCGGCGGACGCGCTGTTGTTGCGGTGCCAGTGACCCGCGAACATGGCCTCGACGCCGTGCTCTGCGAACAGGTCCAGGATGACGCGCCGCCTGCTCCCCGGGATGACCATCGCGGAGTCTCCATCGTCCGGGCCTGAGCCGAACAGCGGGTGATGGCCAAATGCAATCGCCCTGCGGCCTCCTGCCCCTGCCAGGTCGGAGCGCAGGAAGTCGAGCTGCGCCTCCCACTCCCCCGGGGCCAGCGACGGGTCGAACGCGATGCCCGTGTTGAATACGACGAAGTGGACGCCGCCGTGGTCGAACGAGTAGTTGTCCGCCCCGAAGCGCTCCCGGTACAACGCCAGCAGGTCCGGCATGGGCTCGTTGCCCACGTCGCAGTTGCCCGGCGCCAGATGCAAGGGGACCTCGTCGTCGATCAGGCCTACGAAGCGCCTGAACTCGGCCACCTGCTCCTCGTCGCCCGGGTCCTGGACCAGATCGCCGGTGACGACTGCGAAGGCGGGCCTGAGCCTGTTGACCGCAGCCGCGGCCTTCTCGCAGTTGCCCGTCTCGAATGCGAAACCCTCCGTCTCCTCGAACTGGGGCGGATTAAGGCCCCTGGCGAGCATTTCGGCCCGCTTGGGATTGTCAGGCCCCCCGAACGTGGCAGACATGCCGATCTGCGTGTCCGACATCTGGATGAAGGAGAACTCCATTACTCCACCTCCGCGGCGAATACGGTGACTATAGGGCAAATTGACCGGTTGTGCACCATCCCATAGAATCGCCACCATGTCATCGTCGGCCCCAGGCTTCGAGAGGACGACACTCGACAACGGACTGAGGGTCGTCACGAGCTCCATGAGCCACACGCGCTCCGTTACCGTGAGCGTATATGTCGGCGTCGGCTCCCGCTATGAGCCCGATGATCGGGCCGGCATCTCCCACGTCGTCGAGCACCTCGTATTCAAGGGCACCCGTAAGCGCCCCCGTCCCATCGATATCAGCGGCGCGGTAGAGGGCGTGGGCGGCGTCCTGAATGCCTCGACTGAGCAGGAGATGACCGTCTACTGGAGCAAGGTCGCTCTGCCTTATCTCGAAGACACGCTCGACCTGCTGATCGACATGGTGCGCAACTCGGTGTACGACCCCGAGGAGCTGGAGAGGGAGCGCCACGTCGTCATCGAGGAACAGCGGATGGTCAACGACCAGCCGTCGGGCAGGGTGGATGCCCTGATCGAGGAGCTCCTGTGGCCGGGCCACCCCCTCGGGCGCGATATAGCGGGCACGAGCGAGTCCGTTTCCAGCATCACCAGGGAGATGGTCCTGGAGCACGTCGGCAGCTTCTACACGCCGGACAACATCGTCGTCAGCGTCGCGGGGAACATCGACCACGCTGCGGTGGTCGACCTGGCGTCGTCTATGACGGCGGGCTGGCAGCCGGGCGCGGCCGGGAGTTGGAAGCCCTTCTCCGGAGGTCGGCTGCAAAGCCAGGTCCGCGTTGACACGCGAAGGACGGAGCAGTCACACCTAGCGATAGGCCTGCCTGGAGTTTCCGTGGGTCATCCCGACCGATACGCCGTCGAGCTGCTGAGCGTCGCCCTGGGAGAGGGCATGAGCAGCAGGCTCTTCGTCGAGGTCCGGGAGAAGCGCGGCCTCGCCTACGACATCCATAGCAGCACAGCGCACTTCTTGGACTGCGGCGCGCTTCTGATCCTGGCAGGCGTCGACCCCGGAGCCCTCCACGACGCGGTCCGCGTCATCCTGGATGTTGCGGGAGGGCTGGGGGATACCCTGGAGGAGGAGGAGGTCGAGAGAGCGCGGCGGATGCACACGGGAATGCTCGCCCTTTCGATGGAGGACACCAGGGTCGTGTCCGCCTGGATGGGCGCGCAGGAGCTGCTCTTCGGTCGTGTCCTCGACGTGGACGAGGTGGTCGAGCGCGTCAATGGTGTCGGCCTCGAGGACGTGCGCCGCGCCGCCCGCGACCTGCTGCGCACCGAGCACCTCCGAATGGCCGTAGTGGGCCCGCACCGTGGCTCCGCCCGCCTCCAGCGCGCCCTCAGGTTCTGACCGGAGGCTCCACTGGCCTTGGCTGGGGTTGGGCAACTGTAGGGGCGGACCCGCGTGTCCGCCCGCGGGGTGTCGAAGCGTTCTGTCGGACTAGCCCGTAACGAAGTAGGCGCGGGTTTCAAACCCGCCCTCTTGCTATGTTTGGCGGGATGTCGGGCCACTATAAGTTCGGGCCACTACAGCTCCGGGAGATTCGCCGTCGCTCCTTCGTCCAGCTCCACGTCCATCGACAGCAGCACCTTGCTCAGCATCGAGTAGTAGCCCACCAGCACTATCAGGTCTATCGTCTGCGCCGGGCCAAGGAGGTGCTCGACCGCCTGAAATGTCGCGCCGCCCAGGGACCCGTCGCGGACGAGCTCCCTGGCCGCCTGGACGAACACGCCCTCCTTGGGCGGCAGCCCCATTGGCGCCCTGCCGCTCCTGATCGCCTCGATGACCTCGTCGCGGACACCGGATTCGCGGGCGATCGGCTCGTGGTGCGCCCACTCGTAGGCCGTGTTGTTCTCGCGCGCCGTCGCAAGTATCGCCGTCTCGCGTATCGCCGGGTCCAGCGGCGACCGGTAGCGTATGTACGCGCCCAGGTTCGCCACAGCCTCCGCCGCGTCGACGCTGTTCAGCAGCGTGCGGAACACGTTGAGCACGCTTCCTCGCGTCCCGGCTATTCCGTCGTAGACGTGGCGTTTGTCCTCCGGGATATCGTCCCGCGTCACCAGTGGTACCTTTGCCATGCTATCTCCTTCTACGCGCTACGCCAGTTCCCGCGCCCTGAGTTCTGCCGCAATCGTTTGAGCGAGGCTCGCCAGGTCATCGCTGGTCCGTACGTCGTATTCGTCCGTAGGCTTCAGCGATCTGAGCTCAACAGGCATGCTGTCGAATTCGACGGCGAATCTCCTCCTGCTGTCTTCGAGCGGCTCACCGTCCCATACGGGGCGTCCTCCGGCCATCGCTTCGCCGAGGAGGGGTGATCCTCCCGGAGGCGGCTGTTCGCTCGCCAGCGTAATCACATCTCGCTCGTAGCGGCCCTGTCTATCGGCGAACCGGTAAACCTGCTTCGGCGACGGCAGCGTGGCCTTGTCCGTGCTCAGCTTCAGCGTCGGCCGCCCGTCGTACTCCACCAGCTTGTACGTGCAGTCCGACCACGGCGCATCCTGGGACACGCCGACCTTCGTGCCGACGCCGAACCCGTCGATCGGAGCGCCCTCGCTCAGCAGCCGGTCCACCTCGAACTCGTCCAGCCCCCCGCTGGCGAAGATGCGGACGCCCAGGAGCCCGGCCCGGTCGAGAATTTCCCTTGACTCCCTAGCCAGCGCCAATAGGTCGCCGCTGTCAAGCCTTATCGCCTGCAACGAGTGGCCCTCAGACGCCATTACCGACGCAACCGCCGCCGCTTTCTCGACTCCTCCGGGCGTGTCGTACGTGTCGACCAGGAAGGTGCTGTCGTCGGGAAAGGAGCGTGCGTAGGCGCGGAGGGCCTCCTCCTCGGACTCGAACGCCTCGATGAACGAGTGGGCCATCGTGCCGAATACGGGGATGCCGTACATCCTCCCTGCCAGGACGTTGCTGGTACCGGCGAACCCCACCATGTAGGCGGCCCGGGCCAGCTTGTTCGACGCCTCGGCGCCGTGGGTCCGCCTCGCTGCGAAGTCCACCAGGGTCCTTCCCCTCGCGGCATGCACCACCCTCGACGCCTTGGTCGCCAGGATTGTCTGGAGATTGACCTGGTTCAGCAGGCACGTCTCCACGATCTGGGCCTCGATGATCGGCGCAGTGACCTCCATGACGGGCTCGCCCGCAAAGAAGATCGACCCCTCCCTCATCGCGCGCACGCTGCCGGTGAACCGCAGCCCGGCGAGGTGGCCCAGGAAGCCTTCGTCGAACAGGCCCAGGCTATCGAGGTAGTCGAGGTCGTCCCCGGTGAACCTGAGGCTCTCCAGGTAGTCCAGCGCGTCTTCCACTCCGCCGAGCACGAAGTATGCCCGGTCCGGCGGGTAGCTGCGAAAGTACAGGCTGAAGGTCGCGCTGCCGGTCGTGCCGCTCTGCAGGTACGCCTGCGCCATCGTAAGCTGGTACAGGTCCGTGAAGAGCGCCGGGTGGTCCATCGGCTACTATGTGCTGGTGCGCCTGACCTTCTCCAGCATCACCGGCGGCAGGGGGAACACCCAGCCCCTGTTGGATATGATCGCGCTGGCAAGCGTCGCCGGGATCGCCACGATGATCTCCGGCTCGACCGAGAAAGCGCCGTCGAACCCGCCTATGGCGCTCCTCGCGTGCACTCCCGCGAAGCCGCCGGGGTCGATGCCGTCCTCGGCATAGTCGCCCATGCCGCCGCCGAATATGGACTGCCACCTGAACGAGAACCCGTTGGTGACCGGCGGGCCCGCGCTGGCCACTCCCCCTCCGGGAGAGACGACCATGCCCAGCGCCTTCACTGTGTACAGCACGTCGTTCAGGTCGCCCTCGCCTCCGCACGACAACGCCCAGTGGAGGCGCGTGATGATGACGTCCGCCGCGTCCTGCGCACCGAGACGCCCATGCTCGATCACGTCTGGGTCGTCGCTCATCGGGTCCGTACCGCCCGGTACCCCCGAGAGGTACACGAGCCCGCTCTCGTGAAAGACGACGCCGGCGATTCCCTGCCCCACGAGCGAGGTTACGTTCTCCTCAGCCGTGCCCAGGTCCAGGCCCAGCTCCCTGATGCGGTCGTACACGTCGAAGTCGCGTCGCAGCTCGTCCGGGATCGGGGCCGCGTCGTAGTGATAGCCCATCGTGTCATGTCTCCTGTCGGCAAACTCTGAGATGCTAAGTTCGGCTACCGATGTTACCAGAGAATGCCATCGCCGACACGGAACGCCTTCCCCTGGTAGTGCGGCCTATTGAAAACTATCTCCATTCTAGAGCCGGAACAAGAGCTAGGCTAGGTTGAAACGGATGCTCGTGGCAATTCGGGGTGAAACGTCAGGACGTCCGCATCCTATTCGTCGCTGAATCCCGTAAGTGGTGTCTTCTATTTGCTCTCGCCCGGCTTGCCGTATGGCGGATCGGGTATCACGATCTCGTTGGTCTCCCCGATGCCGGAGATAGTGACCTTGATGCCGAGCTCCTCTTGTTCGGTGCGTAGGCGCCACCCATCGTCATCGGTCCACAACACATAGTCGTCCCAATGCTTCTCGGCATCGATGCGGTACCGCTTGCCAATCTCGTCCGTGTCCTCGTACTTCGCATCGAGGGCGTCCATATCGGGACAGAGATACTGGCTGCCGAACGGAAACTGGTCGGCACTCACGAGCCTCCTAAACGGAATTCCCAGCGAGGGCCACCTCGTGTCTATTGGCCGTCGCCACCTTTCATGGCATGGTCGTCTCGTTCCAGTATGGAGGGTCAGGTATGACGATCTCGTTCGTCTCTCCTATGCCCGAGAAGGTGAGCTTGATGTCCATCTCTGCGTATTCTACTCGGAGCAGCCATCCATCCTCGTCCGTCCATAGCAGGAATTCGTCCCAGTATTTCTCTGCATCGATGCGATACCGCTTCCCTACCTCGTCTGTGTCCTCGTACTTCGCACCGAGGGCGTCAATGTCGGGACATAGGGACTCAGCGCCGTAGGGAAACTCCTGGGCGCTAACGTCTTGGATTTCCCCGAAGCGACTGCTGGTAATCTTCTCGTACAGGGTATAGCCGGGCTCTTTCCCATAGACAGTGTCCTCGCCGTCGTAGACCTGTATGAAGATCCCATCGGGTCCACTGATCGTTGTCCGGTTAACCTTGCCCTCAACCTCATACACCGCCTCGACGGCGCTGTCTGTATTCGTGAAGGTCACAGTCAGGTCATACGACGATATAGGCTCTGTGTCCTCACAGCCCACCGGGGCTTCGGTTGCGGGTGAAGCGACCAGAAGCCATGCCGCGACCCCAAACGAGATAGCCGCAACCGATGCCAGCACTATCATTCCTTGCGTCTTGTGCATCCTTAGCCTCCACCCTTATTTTCTCTTCCATCCATTCGTGTACCTGGCCTCCTAGCTCCATTCCCAAATGGATCTTAAGCTCGTTGTAGACGGCTCCGCTATGGATTAGCCACACAAGGGTTCGACCTGGTACTTGGAATACCGTTTGAGTATAGATTGTCTTGTCCCATCTTTCGGCAGTAGCGAATCTGTGCAAGCCAAACGCATAGCGCAGGTCGTGGGAGAAGAACTCTTCCTTCCCTTCAAGGTGCGATGTCCGGTCGAACGCTCCCTTGCAGTGCGAACACAGCCCTGATGTACTGGATGCGACTGGACCTGTCGTGCGGGTAGGCTCGTTCCTCTCCTTCCACATATTGAAGAAGTCCTGAACCGTCTTGCCTGTCAGGTCATTGAAGGAGAAGGTCTCGGGCAGAGTCCACTGGCTCGGTTTCAAGTACCCCTCCCACGCCACAATCCCGGCTCCGGGATTAGATAGGGTCTCTACCTGGACGTAAGAGCAGATATGCGTGAATGGTATGACTCCTTGGCTGAACTCCCACTTCGTGGTTCTGATCTCCACCATGCCCGTGTGGGCAGCACCGTTCGGTGACGATATGCTCTTCAACCCACGCTTAGTCGCCAAGTCCTCTTGTCTATTCTGGTTGCAATGCTGCTGTCCTGTGTACTTCGTTACCACTGGAGCGAACGGCGGCTGGACGGTGATGGTAGCACTGCCGTATAACGCCGTTCCGTCCCAGCTCCTCAACTCAAGCGTGCTCGTGCCCTCGGCACACGCCAAGAGGTCTATCGAGTGGAATAGGAACTGCTCCTCCCATCCTGGGTCGCCCTCGGACTCGCACGAGACATAGGACGTAAGTACGGAGGTGTCATAGACCCACTTAGTCCGCTCGCCTCGAATCCCGTGCATGTGCTCGACAATCGCTGAGGTCTTCTCGCCCAGCAGGAGATAGGCCTTGCTCACTCCGATGTCGACCCACTTGCCTCCGGCAGGGAATGGAGTCGGGGTTGGCGTGATTGTCGGTGTTACGGTCGGAGGCACCGGGGTTGGCGTGTTCCGACGTGGGGCTGCCGTCGGCGTCGCTGTCGGCGGAGCCTCGGCCCGTATGACCTGAATACTGATGGATGCCAAAGTGTTCCGGCCCGGCAGAGCCCGTACACTGACGGTTCCTGAGCCTATCGAGCAACCCCGCACAATGATGCTTCCTGTGTCAGTGTCCTCTGGAACATACGAGCCGGACGCGCCTCCGCACTCCCCGCGCTCCACACTGCCACTCACGTGACAGTTCCAAATCAGCGGGGGGGGGGGGCACCCTTCGTATACAGGAGCGATGAAGTGTACAGGAGTGAGGTGAGTTAATGTGAGATTCAAGCCTAAAGGCGTTAGTTCTTATGAGTCTTGGCGCGTAAGGCCTAATTCGCTGCCTTTCGTGCTCGTCGCCGTGATACGCTGAACGCAAAGAGGCCCGACCGAATGGCCGGGCCTCGTACTTCAACGGAGAATCTGCTGATGGGCCTCGTCTACGTCGTCGCACTGGATGTATTCAGCTTCGAACATCCTTCCCCTTCTCCCGCTAGGGGAGAAGGTTGGGATGAGGGGGATGTCGTCGGTAGCGCCTACAGGCCAGTGGTTCATCAACTCCAAGCCGCGATGCTGTGAAGCTCAGGCAAGAGTGTCTCGCGCCTCCACTATCGCCTTTAGCTTGGCTTCTGCGACTTGAGAGGACGCGACCGGGTTGTCGGCAAAGGTCGCGAAACCGCAGTCGGGCGTGAGCAGCACCCTCTCCCTCCCGAACAGTTCGATGGCGCGCCCGATGCGCTCCCGTACAACGTCCGCCGATTCAACCTCGCTCGTCTTCGGGTTGACGACACCCACGCCGATCCTCTTGTCGTCTGGGATGCCTCGCAGCACGGCGGCGTCGCCCGCGCGGGGCGTCGCGAGCTCGAGGAACAGGGTCCCCACGTCGACCTGCTTGAGCACGTCAAGAAGCGGCTGATACCCGCCTGCCAGGACAGCGGACTCGTCGCTGGTCCAGTTGCCCCGGCATACGTGCAGCGCCAGGCGCTGCCGGGGGAGGCCCCGGACCACCTCATTCAGCAGACTCGAGGCGAAGTCGAGCTCCGGGCCCGGCTCCAGCCTCTCGCTCAGCGCCCCACACATGAAGCTGTGCCCCGATCTCTGCCCGCCCAGGACTACTTCAGTGAGTACGGGCTCGTCGAGCTGCACCAGGGCCGCGCCCGATGCAAGGAGGAAATGGACCTCCTCGCGAAGCACGCGGACCACATCCTGGGCGAGCTCCTGGCGGGTCTCGTATGGGCGGTCGGTCAGGCAGTCGAGCCACATCGTCCTGGTGAGTAGGTACGGCCCCGGCAGCGCGGCCTTCACAGGCTTGTGGGTGTGTGTTCGTGCGAAATCGACCTCATGTACCGCCAGCGGGCTGCTTCTTCCTAACTTGCCGTAGGTCACCGGGTGGCGCACCTCGCCGGCGGGGACGTCGAGGGCGCGAAGCTCGCTCTCGAACTTCGCCGGGTCGTCGACCATCGCCGTCAGGTCGCTGAGGGGGATGAGCTGGCAGTTGTCGAGCAGTCCGCCAACGAAGCTGGCGTAGCTGTCCCTCCGCTGCTCGCCGTCCGTCACGACATCGACTCCTGCGCGGACCTGGGCGTCGATGCTCAGTCTGACCGCGTCGTCCGCGGCCGACCCGAACTCCTCCTCGTCGAGCCGCCCCTCGAGGTGCTCGTGCATTGTCCGCAGCATCCAGCTCGGCCGGGGCCAGCTGCCTATGCCCATTACCGAGAGAGCCGCTATCTCCGGAACGGGGACGGGACTAGGAAGGGACTGCGGTATCGACACCTCCACTCGGCCCTGCTGCGAGACAGGCGCGACGGGCCCCTGGCTGCTGCTGCCAGCGGCGAAAGTCCCCTTGCTGACCAGGTAGCTGCGCCGGTTGTCGTTCCTGGTCCAAGAGACCAGTTCGTTGCCCGTCAGGCGGCACCATGCTGGCAGCTCGACCTCGACGGTTGAGTCGGTCGACCGTATCTCCAGCAGGCCGCCTGGCTCCAGCGGGTCTATGTTCCTGCGGATCAGGAGCAGCAGCCCGCCGCCGCAGTCCAGGTCACCCCCGTCGAAGCTGGCGTCAGGCTCGTGGGCGTGACGGTCTACCGGGTCCATGAGGGCTGCCTAGGCGCTGCCCCTGGGCCTGCGAGGGACGCCGGGGTCCCTCAATACGTGACGCAAGGGGTACCGTCCGAGAGGAACTCCACCAGCTTCGCGCCGCCCACCATGATCGCCCCGTCGACGAGGTTGTTCTCGTCCAGGCCGCGCTTCTTGAAGCAGGGGGCGCACACATAGATCGTCCCGCCGCCCTCCGAGAAGATGTCCATGAGCTCTCTGAGGGGCATGAAACCATCCTCGTGAACGTCGTCGGTATAGCCTCTCTCGCCCAGTCGCACGCCCTCGGTGCTGAGGAACACCATCGTCTCCTTCTCCGACCCGAGAGCGGCGTTGGCGACTACGAACGCCACAGTCGCCTTGTCGGTGTTGTCTTTGGCGCACGTGAGACTGACGCAAAACTTCCCAGCCATGTGTGTCCTCTCCAGGGGTTGGCGCTCAGGCGCGCCGCTGTTCGATCCAGTAGGTCGGGTGGTCGGCGCGGAGCAACCGGCGACCGGTCAATCTGCACCACGCGGGCAGGTCCTCGGGAGCTCCCAGGTCGCGTGCAGTCAGCTTCAGGACTTCTCCAGGATCGAGCCTCTGCATCCGAGACCTGAGCAGGATGAGGATCTCGCCGCAACCCATGTCGCCAGCGTCCCATTCGTCTGCAGAATCGAGGCCGGGCGAAGCCGGGTTTGGGAGCTCCGGTGAACCCATTTCCCGGTTCAGTGTATCACAGGCGTCCGGGTAGGGAAGGCGCGGCGGATGTCCGCCGCGCACGCCTGCAGAGGAGTCGAAGCAACTGTTCGGTTGTCGTGAGCATCACGGATGCAGGGACGAACCCATGTGTCCGCCGAGTGGCGATGTATCCGTCCGCTCGCCCCTGAAGTCTCAACAGTTGGGAGCCGAATGCCCAATCTCAACCAAAGCGGCTTGATTTGATACTCTTAGGGGTTGACGAACCGTGCAGAGCCTGTAAGAATGATGTCGCCCTGAGACCAAGCCGGGGCCGAAACGAAGACTTTACTGATACTCTGTATCGCGTGACATCAAACCCCATGACAACAGTCCTGACGCCCCGCCCCGACATCATGGCGATCCTGGAAGACAGGGGCTACCGGGCCACTGCTCCCAGGCGCGCCATCATCCGGATCCTCGAGGGGAAGCAGGAGGGGTTCACGGCCGAGGAGATCGGCTCCGAGCTGCCGGGAGTTGGAAGGGCAACAGTATTCCGGACTCTCAAGCTGCTCCTCGAGGCCGGTGTTATATGCAGGCTCAACCTCATGGACGGCGCACCCAAGTACAGCCTGTCCCGCGTCGAGCACCATCACCACACGGTCTGCGTAAGGTGCGGTAACGTCGGGGAGTTTCGCGCAGCTACTGTCGAGCGCCTCATGAGGGCGATAGGCAGCGACATCCCCGGGAACATCGTAGGACACAGCATCGAGCTGTACGTCGTCTGCGAACGCTGCCTCGATACGGAGCCTAGCTAGCAGCCACCTATCGGTACCACCCGGGAGCGTACTGCGGCCCCAATTAAATGAGATTGAATATCATCACAGGGACAACAACAGATACTTACTGTCATTCGACAGAACCAAGGAGGCTGGAATGAAGGACGCCCTGAGCATGGGGAATACTATACGGACCGCGTTAGGCGCAGCTGTCTTGGCGATTGCGCTGCTCTTTGCGCTGGCCGCTTGTGCCGATGATTCGGGTAGTGAGCCGACCACGCCGACCCAGGCCCCCTCGACCGCGGGCACGGAGACGAAGCAGACTCCCCCAACCGCGGTGCCGCAGGAGACCGAGACCACCAAGGTGAGCGTCGTTACCACGACCAACATAATGGCCGACTGGGTGAGCAATGTGGCAGGGGACAACGTGGAAGTCTTCAGCCTCGTGCCCATCGGAGCCGACCCCCACACATTCCAGCCTGGAGCCAAGGACGTGGCCAGGATTGCCGATGCGGACCTGGTCCTCAGCGTCGGCCTGGGCCTGGAGGGGGAGTGGCTCCATGATCTCCTGGAGAACGCTGCTCGGGACGAGGATGCCATTATCGAGATGGGCGAATTGGTCGACCCCATAGAGTTCGCCTTTGGGCATGCCGACGAGGTTGAGCTGCTGGAGGCGATCAGCCACGTCGTGCATGAGGTGGAGGACGGCGAGATAAGCCCCGAAGAGGGCATCGAGGAGCTCGAGGAGCTCCTCGCGGAAGGCGAGGAAGAAGACGAGCACGAAGATGAACACGAGGGTGAGGAAGAGCTGTCCGAGATGGTGCACGAATTGATCGAAAAGGTCGAGGACGGGGAGATGTCGGCCGCCGACGCCATAGAGGCCATCGAAGAGCTTACGGAAGAAGGCGAGGACGAGCACGCAGACCACGGACACGGTCTGGAAGACCCCCACTTCTGGTTCGACCCTATCCGAGTGAAGATCGTAGTCAACGACATAGCCGCGCGTCTCTCCGTGCTCGACCCGGATGGCGGCAGCACCTACACCGCGAACGCCTCGGCGTACAACGCCAAGCTGGACGAGCTCCACTCCTGGACGGAGCAGCAGGTCGAGGCGGTGGCGGAGGAACGCAGGCTTCTTGTGACCTCGCACGACAGCTTCGGATACTTCGCGAACCTGTACCACTTCGAGGTGGTCGGTGTTGTCCTGTCGACCACGACCGACGTGGAGCCGTCGGCGGGCGACCTGGCGGAGCTTGTACACGAGGTAGAGGAGAACAACGTTCCCGCGGTGTTCGGAGAGACGACAGTCAGCGAGCGCCTGGCCAAGGCGGTTGCCACGGAATCGGGCGCCGAGCTGGTGCGGCTCTACACCGGCTCGCTGGGGCCGGACGGCAGCGGCGCGGCGACGTACATCGAGATGGTACGCACCAACGTCGACCGCATAGTCCAGGCCCTGAAGTGACGGCGGCTGAGACGTAGGTCAAAGTGAAGGGGGTTGCTGAGCCGCGCCAATCCAACGGCTAGTCCGCTTGACGTGGCGCGGCGACCCCCGGACGGCAACGTCTCGATCACTAGAGAAGGGAGGAGACCGATGGCTCAAACCTTGAGGCCATTGATTGTAGCCCTGCCTGCTGCACTCGCCCTGGTCGCTATCGTGTCCCTCCTGGCCTACCGGTCCGTACAGGATGGTCCGTCCAACGTTGGGGCTAAGGCCTCTGCCGTCCTCGTTTCCCAGGACGGCACAGCCATAGGCTCCGTAACCCTGACGCAGGCGGCCTCCGGTGTTTTGGTGGCAGCCAAGGTGGAGGGACTTGCCCCGGGCGGCCACGCATTCATCATTCACTCGGTCGGTGCCTGCACGCCCGACTTCGACGCCGCAGGCGACCACTTCGACCCCGAGGGCGCCGGCGAGCATGGCTTCATACATCCCAACTGGCGCGGCTCGTCCGGCAGGACCCATGGCGGCGACTTGCCAAACATCTACGCCGCGGCAGACGGCTCCGCTCGCGCCGACTTCTTTACCGAGGGTGTAACACTCGACGCCGGTAAGGACCACTCTCTCTTCGATGCCGACGGCTCCTCGATCATCGTGCACGAGAAGCCGGACACATACGGCGAGGGAGACCATGACACGGGCAGTCGCATAGCGTGCGGGGTGATCCGGCGAGACCCGTAACGCGAGTGTCGTTCAGGTGCCTGGCCATGAATTCTGGTACTATCGGGCGCGGATCATAGCTACGCCAGCATCGGACAAGCGGACATGTCCATGGTGACCTCCGAGCCCGGCATAATCGTTCAGGACGCATCAGTGGAGCGCGGTGGGCACTTGGCGCTCACGGGCATAACCTTCGAGGTGGGCCCGGGAACGTTGATGGGAATCCTGGGGCCCAACGGCGCCGGCAAGAGCACCCTCTTCGACGCTATCGTGGGACTGCTCCCCATCGCCAGGGGCTCGCTGACTGTCCGGGGCGCCGAGCGAAATGGAGCGCTGGCGTACGTCCCCCAGCGGGACAGCATCAACTGGCACTTCCCCGCTACCGTCCATGACGTTGTGATGATGGGGCGCGGCAACAACATCGGTTGGTTCCGCCGCGCGAACAAGGTCGACAGAGAGATGGTACGGGAGAGCCTCGAGCGCGTCAGCATGTGGGACAGGCGCTCGTCCAGCGTGACCCAGCTCTCCGGAGGCCAGCGACAGAGGGTGTTCATAGCCCGCGCGCTGGCGCAGGAAGCCAACATAATCCTCATGGACGAGGCCTTCAGTGGCGTCGATCTCGCCGCACAAGAGGACATCGTGGAGGTCCTCCAGTCGCTGCGGGACGAGGGTCGGATCGTGATCATCTCCACTCACAACCTGACCAACCTCGCCGAGCGATTCGACCGCATTCTTTGCATCAACCATCACATGTGCGCTTACGGCCCGCCCGAGGAGGCTTTCACCCCCGAGGTCCTGGAGGAGATGTACGGCTCTCACGGGCTAGAGTTCGCCCATCATCACGCCGATCCCCACGACCACGATGAACACCAGGGACACGCCCACGCCCGCGACGATGACCATGGTCACGAGGACCCCCATTGATAGAGGACTTCGTGGGGCTCTTTGCAGACCCGCTCCAGTTCAGCTTCGTGCAGCGGGCCCTCGTCGTATCCGTCCTGGTCGGGATCATGTGCCCGGTGATTGGGGCCTACGTCGTGGCACGCGGGCGCGCGTTCATGGGAGATGCCCTCGCCCACTCGATTCTGCCCGGCATGGGTGTCGGGCTCCTGGTGACTGGCAGCGCTCTGATCATCGCCGTCCCGGCCGGGGTCGCCATTGCCCTCTTGATGGGGTACATCAGCAGGCGCACGGGCAGCAGGGAGGACACGTCCATCGGCATCGTCTTCGCAGGTATGTTCGCCCTCGGCCTCGTCATGCTATCCAGCCCGCTCTACATCAACACATTCCTGAGGGTAAGGGACAGGCAGGCCCCTGACATCGAGGACCTGCTCATCGGTGAGATTCTGGGCGTCAACACGGGCGAGATGTACATATCGCTGGTCCTGGCGGTGCTCGTACTGGCCGGGCTGTACCTCTTCCACCGGCCCCTCGTCTACACCACCTTCGACCCCGTGGGAGCCGCAGTCGTTGGAATAAGGACGCGCGTCGTCGAGTACGTCCTCCTCGCGCTGCTCGCCCTCGTCATCGTAATAGGAATACAGGCGGCCGGCATCGTACTGGTCATGGCAATGCTCATTACCCCCGCGGCGACGGGATTCCTGCTCGCCAAGCGGTTCGTGGACGCCATGGCCATAGGCGCTGTGATCGGTGTCGTGTCCGCCTGCGTCGGCATGTTCCTCTCCTTTCACGCCAACATGCCCACGGGTCCCATCATGGCCCTTGTGGCGACGGCCGTCTTCGGCGTGGCGGCAGTATTCAAGAGGAACAGGTAGCCCACCGCCATGACTCGCTTCCGGGCCGGCGTCGACATAGGCGGAACCTTCACCGATGTAGTGCTCCTTGGCGATGATGGCGCGGTCAAGGTCGTCAAGGTCGCCAGCACCCCCGACGACTACAGCCGGGCCGTCATCGAAGGACTTGCGCGGGGCATCGACGAGCTGGGCATTGGGGCCGATGACGTGTACGAGCTCGGCCACGGCTTCACCGTCGCCACCAACGCAATCCTGGAGGGCAAGGGTGAGACGACGGCCCTCGTCACCACCGCCGGCTTCCGCGACGTCCTCGAGCTGACGAGGATACGCACCCCGAGGCTCTACGACCTCTACTACCAGAAGCCCCGCCCACTCGTGGAGCGCCGGCTCAGGCTGGAGGTCAGGGAGAGGGTCAGCTTCGATGGCGAGGTCCTAATCCCCTTGGACGAGAGCGACGTCGATGCAGTAGTCGCTGCCGTCGGCTCGGAGGGCGTCCGCTCCGTGGCCGTCTCGCTGCTCCATTCATATGCGAACCCCGACCACGAGCGCCGCATCGCCGATGCCTTCAGAAGCGCCCTGCCGGACGTCAACCTGTCCGTTTCCAGCGAGCTGCTGCCCGAGATGCGGGAGTACGAGCGCACCAGCACCACCGTAATCAACGGCTACGTCCGCCCGGTCGTCGAGGACTACCTTCGGCGCCTCGGTAAGGGGCTCCGCGCCATGGGCTTCGGAGTACCGGTGACGGTCATGCAGTCGAACGGCGGCCTCATTCCCCTCGACGTGGCCACCGAGAAGCCTATGTACTGCATCGAGTCCGGCCCCGCCGCGGGCGTCGTGGGAGCCTTCCACCTCGGCAGGCGGCTGGACGAGCGGGACCTCATGACCTTCGACATGGGCGGCACCACCGCGAAGGCATCGATCATAGAGGGCGGCGAGATGCTCCTGGCGCCCGAGTACGAGGTCGGCGGTGGCATGAACGCGGGGCACCGCCTTCTGCGCGGCTCGGGCTACATCCTGCGGGTGCCCGCCATCGACATAGCCGAGGTCAGCGCTGGCGGCGGCAGCGTCGCCTGGGTGGATCGCGCGGGCGGACTGCAGGCAGGGCCCCACAGCGCCGGCGCCGTGCCCGGGCCCGTCTGCTACGGCGGCGGCGGCGAAGACCCGACCGTAACCGACGCCAACGTAGTCTTGGGCTATCTCAACCCCGAGTACCTGCTGGGCGGCGCATTCCCCATCGACGCTGGCAGCGCAATGGCCGCCATCGAGGAGAGGGTCGCCGGGCCCTCGGCAATGACGGGCATACAGGCTGCCTGGGGCATCCACGTCCTCGTCAACTCGAACATGGGCCGCGCCCTCAGGGCGGTCTCCAGCGAGCGCGGGCGCGACCCGCGCCGGTTCAGCCTGATGGCCTTCGGCGGCGGCGGCCCCATCCACGCCGCCGGGCTGGCCGAGACACTCGGCATCTCCAGGATCATCGTCCCGCCGTCCCCCGGCGTCTTCAGCGCCTTCGGGCTGCTCTTTGCCGACGTGGAGCACCACTTCGTACGCACCCACTTCAAGCGCCTGGCTGATGTCGATCTCGACGAGGCCAACGCAATCCTGGACGAGCTGGAGGCCGAGGGCCGGCGCCTTCTGCAGGAGGAGGGCTTTGACGCGCCCCTGCAGCAGATACAGGCCCAGCTCGATGTCAAGTACGCCGGCCAGACCTCCGATCTGACCATCAACATGCCCGTCGCTCGCTTCAGCGACGAGTCGCTGCCGGCCATCACTGAGGTCTTCATGCGCGAGCACGATAGGACCTACGGCTATAGGGTCGAAGAGCCCCTGCAGCTCGTCGGGATACGGGTCATCGCCAGGGGCACGTCCGAACGGCCCCGCGTGCCCGACAGCGTCGCCCTGGACGGCTCGGCGCCTCGGTCTCCCGGCGACCGCAGCGTCTACTTCGGAACTGGCCCGGGCTGGGTCGAGACGCCGGTCATCGACCGCCCGGCTCTTGGCGCTGGTCGCACGACCGGCCCGCTCATAGTCGAGGAGTACGACTCCACCACCATAGTCCCGCCCAAGTGGACCGCCTCCCTCGACGCCATGTCCAACATAGTCTTGGAGCGCGGAGGCTAGCCCTCCCAGCCGTGTTCCATCGCGCTTGGATCCGCTCGCCCTGAGCTTGGCTCTCTGAGCCTGCCGAAGGGTCGAAGGGCAGTGCTCTGCCGAATCGTTATCATGGGCGCGTGTATAATTGGCCGGCCCCTGGCAGCCCGGGAGGTGGCGCTCACATGACCACTGAAGAACGGAAGAGCCAGTTGTTCGCGCAGCCCAGCGCGGCCAAGGAGGTCTACCGGCCCGACGGCCACTACCTCAACGGCCACATCATCGTAAAGGGGCCCGACGGCCTGTGGCACATGTACTACGCGCCAATGGTCCCCGGCGACTTCCCCAACTCGAACCACCATGCGACATCGGAGGACCTGCTCACCTGGACGCACCACGGCTCCATGCTCGAACACGGTGGTCCTGGCGACTGCGATGCCTATGAGGTGAGCGACGGCTGCATCGTCCAGCACGAGGGGCGCTGGTACCTGCTCTACAACGCAAGGCCATACCTGGGAGCCAGCCGGCGCTTCGGCATGGCCGTATCCGACGACCTGTGGACCTGGACAAAGCTCCCCGGCGACGGCTCCCCCTGGTTCATTCCCGACTCTGAGGTCACCGGCTGGCGGGAAGAGGGGATGATGGAGTGCAAGGACCCCACCATCATCTACCAGGACGGCACGTACTACCTGTACTACATATACCAGAAGATGGTGGAGCCCTACGACGACCCCCTCAAGCAGACCCACACCGGCATAAACCTGGCCACGTCGACCGACCTGGTCGACTGGAAGGACCATGGGCCCGTGGTCGAGGACAGGTGGATCACCAATCCGTTATGCGGCCCCTGGGGTTACGAAGCTCCGAGGGCCGTGCAGCACGACGGCAAGATATACCTGTTCGCCCTGTACTATCAGGGCCTCCAGTACACGGTCGGGGACGACCCATTCAACTTCGGCCCATGGCGGGTGATGGGCCATTGGCACGCTCCCGTCTTCATCAGGGACGAGGAGAAGTGGTTCATCACCCACGCGTACCGGCCCTTCGGCAAGCCCTCCACGCGGGGAAGCAAAGGCGGACCCTACCAGGGGCTTTACATCGCTGGGCTGGATTGGAGCGAGGGAGTCCCCGTTCCCATGGACCTGCAGGACGTAATGGAGGACTGGCCCTGGGCGCGCGGGGACGAGTGGCCGAAGATGCGAGCGCGCCATGCGGCGATAGAGGCTCGTCCAACCAACGAGTAATTGCGTGACTCGCTCCGGCAAGCAGACCGCGGCGGAGGAACCGGTATGAACTACGACACCATCGTCGTCGGGGCCGGCTCGGCCGGCGCGATAGTCGCGACGCGCCTCTCCGAGGACCCGGGCCGGTCGGTCCTGTTGCTGGAGGCCGGCCCGGACTACCCCGATATCGACCAGCTGCCCGACGAGATCAGGCTGGGCCACGGCGGCGACAGGAACATCTGGGCCAGGGCCTTCGGCGAGGACAGCAAGTTCAGCTGGAACTACGTCGGCAGGTCCACCGACGAGGCCGAACCCATGCTGGTGCCCAGGGGCCGCATCGTAGGCGGCTCCAGCGCCGTCAATGCCCAGATATTCCTGCGAGGTGTGCCCGAGGACTACGACGGTTGGGCCTCGGCTGGCAACGACGGATGGGTCTTCCGGGACCTGCTCCCGTACTTCCGTAGAGTCGAGAACGATCTCGACGTCCACGACGACTTCCACGGCTCAGACGGCCCCATCGTGGCCAGGCGCTTCACGCCCGGCGAGTGGAATGCCGACCAGGAGGCCTTCTACGACGCCTGCAGGGGCGCCGGATACCCAGACTGCCCCGACCACAACAACCCCGACTCCACCGGTGTCGGCCCCCTCGCCTTCAACACCCTCGACGGCGTCCGGTGGAGCACCGCCATCGGGTACCTCCCCCAGGCGAGGCACCGGCTCAACCTGACCATACGGGCCGACTGCCTCGTTCACCGGCTCATCCTCGAAGGCGGCCGTGCCGTCGGCGTGATGGTCGAGAGCGGCGGCGAGACGTTCGCAGTCTACGGCGGTGAGATAATCCTCAGCGGCGGTCCCATCGGCTCGCCCCACATTCTCATGCTCTCGGGCATCGGGGACTCCGCCCACCTGGGCGCCGTCGGGATTCCCGTCGCCCACCACCTGCCCGGCGTCGGCAGGAACTTCAGGGACCATCCGCAGGTCGCCCTGGTCTGGAAGACGAGACCCGGCTTCCGCCAGGACGAACTGGCCCCCAAGCTCCAGATCGGCCTCCGCTACACTGCCGAGGGGTCGGAGCTTCGGAACGACATGTACATCCTGGCCATTTCGTTCGTCACCGAGGAGGGCTACTACTACTCGACGGACTCCGAGCCCCTGGGCATCGGCATGGTGCCGCACCTTAACCTCGCCCTTGGCTCGGGCCGGGTCTCCCTGTCATCCACGGACCCCCATGAACAGCCCGACCTCGACTACAACTACCTGCGCGAACCCTTCGACCGCCAGCGCCTCCGCGAGGCGGTCCATATCTGCCTCGACCTGGCGGCGCGCGACGAGTACCGCGACATCATCGAGGAGCGGGTCAGTCCGACCGACTCCGACCTGGAGTCCGACGACACGCTGGACGAGTGGCTGAAGAGGAACATCAACACCAGCCACCACATATCCGGCACCTGCAAGATGGGCCCCGACTCGGACCCGCTGGCCGTCGTCGACCAGCACGGCAGGGTCAAGGGCATCGAGGGGCTGCGCGTCGCCGACGCGTCCATAATGCCCGACTGCATCCGCGCCAACACCAACGTCACCACCATGGTCATAGGCGAACGCATAGCCGACTTCATCCAACAGGGCCTCTGATCCTCGAAGAGCCCCCCGGTCGTCGTTCCTGCGGAGGCAGGAACCCAGAGGTGCGGCGTGGGGTGTGTCCCCTTCCCCGGCTTCGCGGGGGCAGTTCTCAGGCATGCCGGTTCGCGATGCGTAAGGCCCGGGATCATCACTCCTGCCTACGCAGGAACAGGTTGCCGTACCTGTCCACCACCGCGCCGTATCCGGGATGAATCACCGTAGTCGAGTCCACCTCTTCCACGATCGCCGGTCCCGCCACCGCGAAGTCCGGCCCTAGCCTGTACCTGTCGTACACGGGGCAGTCCACAGGCCCCCCGCTCTCGGCAAAGTAGACGGCCCGGCTCGCCTTCAGGGCGGCTGCGAGATCCCCGCCGCTGCCGGATATCTCTCTCGCCCGTGGCCTCGAGATACCCCCGATGGCGCTCAGCCGCAGCGCAACGAATTCGACGGGTTCGTCGTCCGCCTTGAACCCGTAGGCGCGCTCGTGCTCCTCGTGGAAGCGCTCGACGACGGCAGGCAGCTCATGCGGGGCTACCCCGCCGTCGGGCAGGGGGATGGTCAGCTCGTAGCTCTGGCCGACGTAGCGCATGTCGGCCTGGTACAGGAACGCCATCTCCCCAGGCCCCACGCCCTCTCGCGAGAGGGCCGATTCGCCCTCCACTCTCATGCCCCTGAAGCTCTCGCCGGCGGCCTCGAAGTCCATGCGGTCGGCGCGCTGGATGAGCGCCACCGAGTAGTCGTGCTTGATGTCCGTCACGAGGAGGCCCATGGCCGAGGTCGTCCCCGGGCTCGGAGGGACCAGGACAGTCGGGACTTCGAGCTCGGCGGCCAACCGGTTGGCGTGGACGGGCCCTGCGCCCCCGAATGCCACGAGCATGAAGTCCCTGGGGTCGTGGCCGCGCTGGACTGAGACCTGCCGCAGCGCGCCGACCATGGCGCTGTTGGCGATCTCCACGATGCCCAGGGCCACCTCCATCACCCCCATGCCCAGGGGCTCCGCGCACTGCGTCTCGATGGCCCGCCGGGCCCCCTCCACGTCCAGCGCCATCTCCCCGCCCAGAAAGTAGTCGGGTGACAGCCTGCCCAGCACCAGGTTGGCGTCCGTGATGGTCGGTTCCGTCCCGCCTTGTCCGTAGCAGACCGGCCCCGGATCGGCTCCCGCGCTCTGCGGGCCGACCCGGAGGATGCCGCCTGAGTCGGTCCACGCTATCGACCCGCCTCCCGCGCCAATCTCCACCAGGTCGATGACCGGCGTGCGTATGGGATAGCCCGACCCCCTCGCGCCGTGCTCGGTGGCCCCCGCCGTCCCGCCCACCTCGTAGTCCTTGGTGACGCGCGGAGTGCCGTCCTCGATGAGGCCGGCCTTTGCGGTCGTGCCGCCCATGTCGAACGATATGACGTTACCGTGCCCCAGTGAGTTACCAAGATGGCTGGCCGCGATAACGCCGGCGGCAGGGCCCGACTCGACCATGAACACGGGCCGCTCGATTGCCGCGTCGAAGGTGAGCACGCCGCCGCTGCTCTGCATGACCAGCAACTCTCCCGTTATGCCGGACCCGCGTATCCTGTCCTGGATGTTACCCAGGTACCGCGAGACCACGGGCCGGATGGCGGCATTGATCACAGTGGTGCTGGCCCGGAAATACTCCCTGAACTCGGGCGCGACCTCCGACGACAGCGACACCGGCACGGACGGCAGAACCTCGCGCAGGACCCCGCCGGCCCGCTTCTCGTGCTCAGGGTTGACGTAGGCGTGGAGGAGGCACACCGCGATGGACTCTACGCCCTCGTCGCAGAGGCGCTCAGCCACGCGGCGCACGGCGTCCTCATCCAGCGGGACCAGCACGCCGCCGCGGAAGTCCAGGCGCTCGGGTACGCCGAAGCACAGGTGCCGCGGCACGAGCGGCCGCAGCTTCTCGAACTGGAGGTCGTACAGCACCGGGCGTATCCCCGTCTGTATCTCTAGCAGGTCCCTGAAGCCCTCCGTCGTCACGAACGCCGTCCTCGCCAGGTTGCCCTCGATGATCGCGTTGGTGGCCACGGTGGTCCCGTGGACGAGATACCTGACCGCGTCGGGAGCCACACTGCTCTGCCTGAGCATCCGGTCGACGACCCTGAGGAATCCCTGCGAGGGGTCGCTGGGCGTGGAGGGCACCTTGCCGGTACGGACCTCGCCGGTCGACTCGTTGAGCAGGATCGCGTCCGTGAACGTTCCCCCGACGTCCACCCCGAGGCGGTACTGGTCGGTCACGCGTCGCGTCCCTGCTCTTCGGTGGAGTCCGACCGGAGATTGGCGGTCGCCTCCTGGTCCACGGTCCACGTCTCCGGTTCCACGGCCACCCGGTATATCTCCCGTGCTCGTTCCAGGCTCACCTTGCCGTTGCGGACATCGGACAGGACGGCGCCCGGGTCGCGCTCCTCAGGCGGGCCGTAGCCGCCGCCCCCGCAGGTGCGATAGCTGACCACGTCGTCCTCCTCGAGCTGCACCGTGACCTTTGAGCCAAGCTCCGTCGCGTCGGAATCGGGATTGAGTACGTAGTGCGCCCTCTCGCCGGGGAGCCCGCCGAACAGGCCGTGGGGTCCCCAGCGCTCGCGGTCGGCGAGGATAGTGAAGGACGCCTTGTGGTCGGGGAACAGGTAGTCCCGTCGCAGCCCCAGGCCGCCCCGGTGCCTGCCCGGGCCCTCGGAGTCCTCCACGAGCTCGTATCGGGTGATGCGCACCGGGTAGTTGAGCTCAGTCTCCTCGACCGGGGCATTCGCCGTGTTCTTCCCGTGAGGCTGGACCGCGTCTGGCCCGTCTCTCGACGCGCGGCCGCCGTACCCTCCCGCTATCGTCTCGAGGAAGCAGTACGTCTCGTCACGATAGGGGTCCGTGCCGCCGAACCCCGAGTGGCAGATCATGGCCTCCGTGCCCGCCGGCACCCTGTCGGGGATGGCTTGGGCGAGGGCCTTGAAGATGACGTCGACCAGTCGCAGCTGCGTCTCCCAGCCGCCCACCACGGGATACGGCTCTGTGCAGTTGACCACGGTGCCCTCAGGAGCGGCCATGCGCACGTTGCGGTAGAACCCGGCGTTCACGGGAACGTCGGGGTCGATCAGGCACTTGAGGACGAAGGCGGCGCCGGAGTGGGTCTGGGCGTAGGTGGAATTGACCGGCGCGGGCCGTTGCGGGTTCGAGCCTGTGAAGTCGAACAGCACCCCATCTTCGTCGATGGTCACCTTGGCGGCCAGCGTCACCGGGTCTTCCGTGTAGCCGTCGCTGTCCAGGCAGCCCTCGGCGGTGTACACGCCCTTCGGCAGCGTCGCCAGCTCTGCGCGGGTGCGCCTGTCCGTGTACTCGATCAGCTCGTCGACGTAGCGCCTGACCGTGTCCGTGCCCATGCGGTCCAGCAGCGCGTTCATCCTGCGTATGCCGGTGTTGTTCGCCGCAATCTGGGCGCGGAAGTCCCCCGCCGTCTCCCGCTTCGCCCGCACCTGCGCGAGCACGAGGTCGAACACGTCGCTGTCGATCTCCCCGCCCTCAACCAGCTTGACCGGGGGGATGATGATCCCCTCCTGGTAGATCTCGCGGAACGCCCCGATACTGGCCGGAGCGCCCCCGCCCACGTCCACGTGATGGGCCAGGCACGCCACGTAGCCAACGGCCTCGCCGTCGTGGAAGACCGGCGATATCAGCGTGATGTCGTTCAGGTGCACCCCTCCCTCATAGGGCAGGTTCACCAGGATACCGTCGCCCTCGCCCAGCCTCTCAGGGCCGTACCGGGCCAGCGCCCGGGGCACCGTCTCCACCAGCGACCCCAGGTGGTTGGGCTGGCTGAAGGACTGGGCCACCGTCCTCGCGTCCAGGTCGAACACCGCGCACGAAAAATCGTGCCGCGTCTTGATATTCGTCGAGTACGCGCTCCGCCGAAGCGCCGAAGCCATCTCCTCCGTCGCCTCCACAAGCGCGTTCCGAATAACCTCGAACCTGATCGGGTCTATCTTGGTTGGGTTCTGCACCTACACAACTCTCCCTACTATCCAGCGGGGCAGCACTTCCCCTAACCGGCGGACTCCACGGCTACCTCGAATAGCATATGAGAAATGACCAGATAGATGCTACAAACCGTTCGGGTGGGAGGGAGAGGGCCTTTGGTGTAAGGCCGCCGGTCTTGGACAAACTTTCGGGGTAGCCTCTAACATATGTGACGCCATGATGGTACGCGCATCGGAAGCAGTCCTTATTACCGGAGCGGCAGGCTTTGGCGGCTCAGGTCTTACGAAGGCCCTGCTGGGCCTGGGCTATGAGGTGACCGGTCTGGACGTGGTGCCGCCTGCTCACGCCAGTCTACTGTGGCGAGAGGTGTCCAACCCCAGGTTCCACTACCTATGGAAGAGCATCCAGGACGTCCAGCCTGGGGACGTGGAGGGTCATTCGATCATCGTGCACCTCGCGGCGCAGCCGGATGTCCCTGCTGCTCCTGTCCGACAACCGCCCGCAAGAGTGCGATTTGCGCCGCGGTGGCACGCTGTCGGTCGTACAGAGCATCTCCTCATCAACGGACCTCGATTCCTGTCGGCCGTCCCTCCCGTTGACCCCGCGCTTGCTTGAAACTACACTGCGTCCCGCCCCGCAGTAATCCGTGGATGGGCTGCGGGAGACGGCGATCCAGGGCATAGGCGGCACGCGCATGGACACCACAGAGGGTCTCGATCCGATAACCCGCGACGTTATCAGGAACTACCTGTACAGCGCCGCCGACACCATGGCCGTCACGGTCGTGAGGACCGCTCGCTCGGCGGTTGTGAAGGACGGCATGGACTTCTCGACCGCCATATTCAACGCCGAGGGCGACCAGGTGGCCCAGGGCCTCACCCTGCCCCTCCACATGGGCGCGATGCAGCCCGCCCTCGACGCCGTCCGCAACTACTTCGGCGACGACGTGAAGCCAGGCGACGTCTTCATCAACAACGACCCGTATGAGGGCGGCAGCCATCTGCCCGACATCTTCCTCTTCAAGCCCGTCTTCTACAACGACACCCTGGTCGCCTGGACCTCCGTCATCGCCCACCAGACCGACATCGGCGGGCGGGTCGCCGGCGGCAACGCCTGCGACAACACCGAGATATACCAGGAGGGCCTGCGCCTGCCCCCCATCAAGCTCTTCGAGGAGGGAGTCAGGAGCGACACGGTGTGGCGCATCCTGAGCAAGAACGTGCGCGTCCCCGAAATGGTGCAGGGCGACGTTCTGGCACAGGTGGCGGCCGTCGAGCAAGGCGAGCGCGACGTGCTTCAGCTCCTCGACGAGTATGGCATCGAGGACCTGAAGACCTACATGACCGACATCATCGACTACACCGAACGCCTCACCAGGGCGGAGATCGAGGCGCTGCCCGACGGCACCTGGGAGTTCTCGGACTACGTCGACGACGACGGCTTCTCGCCCGACCCCATCGAGATCAGGGTGAAGGTCACCATCGAGGGCGAGGAGATGCTGGTCGACTTCACCGGCACGTCTCCCCAGGCCAAGGGCTCCATCAACCCAAACCTGCCCTTCACCAAGTCCGCCGTTTACGCCGTCTTCAAGAGCCTGACCAACCCCGACATCACCGCGAACGCCGGCTTCTTCCGCCCATTCGACGTGGTCGCGCCGCCCGGCTGCTACGTGAACCCGCAGCATCCAGCCCCCGTCGCGGCGCGCGGGCTCGGCGGCTTCAGGGTCGCCCACGCTGTCTTCGGGGCGATGGCCAAGGCCCTGCCGGGCCAGGTCCCCGCGGCCTGGGGCGGCGGCGAGGTGGGCATCAGCTTCGGCGGCTACGACGACAACGGCAAGGCGTTCGTGTTCGTCGAGTTCGACAACGACGGCCCCAGGGGCGGCAATCCCTTCGCCGACGGCGCGGACGGCGCGTCCGCCCCCATCCACAACATGTCCAACACCCCCATCGAGTCGATCGAGGCCTACCACCCCCTCCTGGTGCGGCGCTACGGGTTCATCCCCGACACGGCCGGCGCGGGCAGGTACCGTGGCGGCCTCGGCATGGTCCGCGAGTTCGAGCTGCTGCACGACGAGGCCACCCTGCAGATCCGCTCCGACCGCGCCCGGTTCCTGCCCTGGGGCACCCAGGGCGGCTCGCCCGGCAGCCGCTCCTTCAACGTCCTGAACCCCGACACCGACGCCGAGGTGCTGCCCTCCAAGTTCCTGCGCACGCTGCATAGGGGCGACGTGTACCGGCTCATCCAGCCCGGCGGCGGAGGCTACGGCGACCCGCTGCAGCGCGACCCCGAAGCCGTGCTGGCCGACGTCACCCAGCACAAGGTCACGCCCGAACACGCGGCTGAAGCCTACGGCGTCGTGCTCAACCCGGCGGCCGACGCCGTGGACGTGGACGCGACGGCTGAATTGCGCCAGCGCATGAGCGCCGAGCGCGGCCCGCTCCCCACCGAGCCGGAGGTACTGCCGTCCGAGCAGGTCTACCCGGCCGCCCAGCCTCCATCGTTGTAGCGGGCCGCCAGCCAGGAGCACCACATGCGAAACATCGTCGTCTTCAGCGGCAACGCCCACCCCGAGCTCGCCGAGGAGATCTGCAGCCACGTGGACGTGCCGCTGAGCCCGGCTACCTTCACCCGCTTCAGCAACGACTGCCTCCAGGTCCAGCTCAACGCAAACTGCCGCGAGGCTGACGTATTCGTGATCCAGCCCCTCGTGCCTCCCGTGCACGACCACCTGATGGAGCTTCTGCAGATGCTCGACGCCGCACGGGGAGCTTCGGCGTCCCGCGTGACCGCCGTCGTCCCATACAACGCGTATGCCCGCTCCGACCAGAAGGACGCGCCCCGGATTTCGATTGCGGGCAGGCTCACCGCGGACCTCCTCGTCACCGCCGGCGCCGACCGCGTGCTCGCCATGACCCTTCATGCGCCGCAGGTGCGCGGCTTCTTCAGCGTCCCCGTCGACCACCTCAACGCCCTCAACATCCTCGCCAGCCACTTCCGTGGCCGCAGCCTCGACGACACGGTGGTGGTCTCACCTGACTTCGGGCGGGCGAAGGATGCCGCCCACTTTGGGCGGCTGCTCGGCATCCCCATGGCGGCAGGGAACAAGAAGCGCGTCAGCGACACCGAGGTCGTGATCGACACGATAGTCGGGGATGTCGACGGCAAGCGGGCCATTGTCCTGGACGAGGAGATCGCCACGGGCGGCAGCATCATGGAGCTGCTGGAGAGGCTGCGGAAGCGCCAGGTGAGCGAGATGTCCGTCGTTTGTACGCACGGGCTCTTCACCGGCTCGGCCGCGGAGAGGTTCAACGCCCAGCCCGACGTAGTGGAGGTCGTGACCACGGACACGATCCCTCGCCGCCATGCCGACATGCCCCGCCTGCAGGTGCTCTCCATCGCCCCCCTGCTCGGCGAGGCCATCCGGCGGATCCACCTCGGCGAGTCGGTCAGCAGCCTGTTCACCAGCCCCGAATGGACCGGGACCGCAGTGCAGCAGACCACGGCGTAAGAGCCGCCCGGCGATAAGTGTTCAGAGTCGAGGCGCGTAGGTCCGGACTCTTCCCCCAGAGAGGGAAGATTGAGATGGGGGCTCTCCCTATGCCTAAGGGCAAGCTGCCCATATCACTCGAGGTCCGAGAGCTACGCCTGCGGATGATGGGCGCCGGGATTGTGTTAGACTTGTGTCGCTATGAATGAACTTGCCCTGGTCACCATCCTGGCTGGCGTCCTGGCTGTGGGAGTTGCGTTGGCGGCGCTGATCTTTGCGCTCCTCAATCGCCTGGAGGGCCACGTTGACGACCGCTTCAACCAGCTCGAACGCCGCCTCGACGAGTTCGCCGAGCGCGTATCAAAGGTGGAAGTCGAGCAGGCTCGTCTCGGCGGGCGGCTCGATGCATCGAGTGCGAGCGGGTTCGGGCAGGCTCCGGCATCCACTCCCGAATAGCCCGGCCGGTCGTACCCACGGGCCGTCCACGACTCCTGAGGTATGCATATGCATATCGAGCTTTCGCCTGACAGCTACCGTCCCGCGCCTCCTGCCCGGGAGATTGTCGAGCGGTACGGCATCGCCGTCGTCGGGTGCGGGAACATCGCCCGGGGCGCGCACCTGCCCGCATACCGCGACTTCGATTACCGGGTCGTCGCAGCCTGCGACCTCGTCGAGGAGAAGGCGCAACAGGCCGCTGACGAGTACGGCATCCCCTTCGTCACCACGAGCGTCGACGAGGTCCTGGACCGCCTCGACGTGGACGTTGTCGACCTCGCCGTGGTCCCCGCAGACAGGCTGCCCCTCGTCGAGAAGATAGCGGCGGCGGGCAAGCACATCCTCTCCCAGAAGCCCCTCGCGCCCACCCTGGAGGAGGCCGAGCAGATCGTCGCCGCCTGCGAGGAGGCCGGCGTGGTGCTCATGGTGAACCAGCAGGCCCGCTGGGCGCCCTACCACCGGGCTCTGAAGTTCGTGATCGACACCGGCGTCCTGGGGCACGTATTCAGCGTCACCCACCTGCATCGCCAGCACCAGGACGGGCCCGGCTCTCCCTCCGTGACGTTCCCCGACTTCACCATCGTCGATAACGGCATACACTACGTAGACCTGGCCCGCTTCTTCACTGGCCGTACTCCCTCCCGCGTCCGCGCGGTCACGACCCGCGTCCCAGGCCAGCTCGCCCGCGATCCGATGGTCTACTCGATCCTGTGCGAGTACGAGCCGGATGACCTGATGACGACGCTGCACTTCAACAACATCGCCAGCGCCCTCCACCACTCGCCATACCTGTGGATCGTCGACGGGAGCGAGGCCGTGGCGTCCATTGCCCGGCACGGCCCAATCAGGGGCGGCCGGGTCGAGCTTACAGTCGCCTCCGGCAGAGACCGGGACATGAAGCAGACCTTCGACATCCACGGTTCGTGGCACCCGGAGGCGTGGGGTGGTTCGATGGGCGAGATGCTCTCGGCCCTCGCTGAGTGGCGTCAGCCCGAGACCAATGGAGCGGACAATCTCGACTCCATCCGCGTGACCGACGCCGCCGTCCAGTCGTCGAGATACGGCTTCACCGTCGACCTGGATCCGCCGGACGTGGAGAGCGACGCGTGAGCCACTTCGACGTCAGTATCGAGACTCAGGACGTCGCGGGCTCGCCCACGCCGAAGCTGCGCCGCGTCGCCGTGCGGTGGAGGGACCGCGCCATACTCGACCTCACCCAGAGTACATTCCGGAACTACATCTTCCCTCTCTACTCGCCGGCCGGGGTGCCCCTCACGGCCGAGTATCCCAGCGATCACCCGCACCACAACTCCGTGGTCGTCAGCGCGGACGCCGTAGTAGTGAAGCTGCCACCGCAGATCACGACTCTGTCGAACGAGATCGAGGAGGCCACCTACAACCTCTACGTCAACGAGATATTCCAGGGCAGGGCGCCGGGCCGCATCTGGGCCACCGCCATAGAGGCTGAGGAGCGCGGTCCCGACCGGCTGACCCTCGTACAGTCCCTCCAGTGGCAGGGGCCCGTCGAGTGGGGCGCGCCGCCCGACATAGGCAGGCGCGTCATCGCCGAGGAGACGCGGACCATCGACATCCGGCCCGGCGACGTGTCGAACGTCGTAGACGTGCGCTCCCAGCTTCGCCCGATCCGCTGGGACCTGACCATAGGCCCCGCGCGCCACGCATACTTCACCGTGCGCGTCGAGGACAGCCTGAGGCCGGACGGCGGAGCGACCATGCTCGACTCGCACGGGCGCGTCGGCGCTGACTCGATCTCCGGCGGCACCGCGGACTGGGTCGACATCTCGGGCGAGGTCGCCCACGGCAGGACGGCCGGGCTCACCGTCATGCTCCACCGGTCGCTCGACGGCGCGCCCCTTTACTGCGCCGGCTACGGCACCATCACCATCAACCCCTTCATGCGTGCCAGGGGCGTCCTAGACCGCGGCCAGGAGCTCGACCTCTCCATCCGCCTCCTCGCCCACGACGGCACCCCCGACGAGGCCGGCGTAGCCGAGGCTTTCGCCACCTACCGGCGCGGGTAAGGGCCTGGTCCGTGAATAGCATCGTCATTCCGGCGAACGCCGGAATCCAGGACCCGACTGGCCCGTCGAGCCAGCCTGTCCACCACGGCCGTCACCCTCACCCCAGCCCTCTCCCGTCGAGGGAGAGGGGGTCCGAGCAATGATCGACCTCCTAGTCAGTGGCGGCACCGTAGTCGACGGCACTGGCGCGCCCGGCATCCCCGCCGACGTCGCCGTTGAGGACGGCAGGATCGCCGCGATAGGCGACCTGCGCGACGCCGACCCCGACCGCCGCCTCGACGCAGCGGGCATGATCGTCGCCCCCGGCTTCATCGACATCCACAGCCACTCCGACTACACGCTGCTCGTCGACCCCCGCGCCCAGAGCGCCGTCGCCCAGGGCGTCACGACCGAGCTGGTCGGCAACTGCGGCCACGGCTGCGCTCCCATCACCGAGCCCGACCGCTTCACGTCCAATATCTACGGCTACGACCCCGTCGTGCAGATCGACTGGTCGACCATGCCCGAGTACCTCGACAGGCTCGAGTCCGCCGGCCCGGCCGTCAACGTCGCGACCCTCGTGCCCAATGGCAACCTCAGGCTCGCCGCCATGGCCGACCCCGGCGCGACGGCCGCGCCCGACGAGGTGCGGGCCATGTGCATGATGCTGGAGGAGGGCCTGGAGGCGGGCGCGTACGGCTTCTCGAACGGGCTGGAGTATGCGCTCGAGAGCGCCGCGTCCGAGGACGAGACGGCTGAGCTGTGCCGGATCGTCGCGCGGGCCGGGGCCCTCTACGCCACACACGAGCGCAACAAGGACATCCACGCCGTCGAGGCCATCGAGGAGGGCATACGGGTCGCCCGTGACAGCGAGGCGCGGCTGCAGATATCCCACATCGTCCCGCGCAGGAGCAGCCCGCCCGGCTCCATCGAGCGCGTCGTCGAGCTGGTGGAGGAGGCGCAAAGCTCGGGCCTCGACGCGGCGTTCGACGCCCACACGCGCCTGCACGGCATCCTCAACGCCAGCGCCGCGCTGCCGGCCTGGGCGCTGGAGGGCACGCCCGATGACCTCCGCGCCCGTCTCCGCGACCCCGAGGCGCGGGGGCGCATGAAGCAGCACAGGAGCATCGTCTCCAACCTGCAGCTCGTCGGCTGGGACCGCCTCTACCTGTTCACCAGCTGGGCCCGGCCGGAGTCCGTGGGCAAGAGCTTCGCCGAGCTCGCCCCACGAGGCGGCGACCCCTTCGACGCGCTGCTCGACGTCATACTGGCCGAGGCCGAGGACCCGCACCGGTCGCTCATCATCTCTCATGCCTACGAGGAGGAGTGGCTGCGTCAGACCTTCCGCCACCCGCTATGCACCGCGGAGTCCGACGCCACTGCCCTCTGCACCGACGGCCCCCTCTCCGACACCCTGTTCCTGGGAGCGTACACGTGGGCAGCCTGGTTCTACAGGCGCTTCGTGCGCGAGACGGGCGACTTCACCGTCGAGGAGGCCGTGCACAAGCTCGCCGCCGCCCCCGCCGCCCGCATAGGCCTGGCCGACAGGGGCACCCTCGCGCCCGGCAAGGCCGCCGACATCGTCGTGTTCGACCCCGCCACCTACCGCGAGACCGGCACCCTGGAGGACCCCAACCACCTCGCCCAGGGAGTCCGCCACGTCCTGGTCAACGGCGGCGTCTCCATCGAAAACGGCAGCTTCACCACCCACCGCTCCGGCCAGGTCCTCCGCCGGGTGTAGCGCCGTACCAGTTCGTTCGCCCTTAGCCTGTCTGTCCGAGCTTGTCGAAGGGTCGGAGGGGCAGTGCTCAGAGCCAGTACAGGGGGAGAATCGATGTCCCTGTATTCGTTCGCCCTGAGCTTGTCGAAGGGTAGTGCTCAGCGAGCCAGGTGATGTTGACCTGAGACAAGGGTATCCGGGACTAAAGTCTGGGGGCTTGGGGGCGACGGAATCTGGCGCGTCGACCTTGACATATCTGCCCCATCTGTCCATACTATACAGAACATACATTCGGAGGCGCAATATTGACCCAGGCCCAGGCTGAAGACCGCAGGGAACCCCCCACGCTCGCCGAGATAGTCCGCGAGAAGACCAACGATGGCCTCGCCATCCTCGACTTCTACATCGAGGCCGTCCAGGGCGAGCTCGAGGACTTCGACGCCGCCCACCGGCTGGAGGCGGCGCAGGCGCTGCTGGAGCTGGTCGTCGACGCCGTGCTGCTCCAGAGGCGGTGGCAGGGCACGACCCTTGCGATGGTCCTGGGCGGCGACCTCGACCTGTTCAGGCGGGTCGTCGGGTTCCAGGTCGACATCGTGGAGCGCGGCGGCGAGGACTTCACCGTACGCCGCCGGGTTCTGCTCGCCGAGCAGCTTCGCAACTGCCGGGCCCTGGTCGACTCGGTCGATGCCGGCGGCAAGTTCTCGCAGGTCTTCCGGGAGGAGACCGGCGGCGGCCTGAGGATCGAGCGCTTCCTCCGCGATGTCGCCGGTGGCAAGTTGGATGGTGCGGCCAAGGCCGACCGCCGGAGCGCCAGGAGGCTCCTCGACGGCGGGAACCCCAGGGGAGACCAGGCCCCGTGCAGGTCGCCCCGCTGCTGCGCCGACTGGAAGGCCTCCACCCTGGACCCGGACTACGTGTCCCAGGCCCTCGAGGACGCGCACGCGGAGTGCGGCTGCTCCGACGACGACTAGTCTCTGGAGATGGCAAACGCCCATCTCCGTGACTCAAGCCTCAACCCCCCTGGCTGAACGCGGTGAGAGTGAGGGAGTCGCCCTCACTTGCTGTCGCCACTATGAGAGTATCCAGCCGAGACCCTATCGTCATACCGGCGAGAGCCGGTATCCGGTCCCAGCCCCCCTGGACTGAAGTAGGCATTGGAGCAGCGGCGTCTTCTCGCGGCTGGGTCGAGTCCGACCGCGCCCCAGGTCCCCGTATCGGGGTACGGGGCAGGCTCCTCGGGGCTCGGTACGACAAGGGCGGTGAGCTGGGTTACTCACATAGCAACGACGACTCTGTCCCCTGTCGCACTTGGCTTGTTAAGACTGAACAGCTGCCAAGGCTCTTGCACTCTCCCTATTCCCTACCCAAAGCCGTATACTAGGGCGCCTGGAATCCCAGGAGGTTGAGACTTGCGCGAAGACATCATGGCCCTTCTTGGCCGGGGCGAGCTGCTGTTGATGGACGGCGGGACCGGCTCCGAGCTGCAGCGGCGAGGCGTGCAGGTGGCCCGCGGCGCCGGGCCTCCGGGCGACATCGGGCCGTGGTCGGCGCGGGCCCTGGGCGAGGCCCCCGACCTCGTGCGGGAGGTGCACGAGGACTACCTGAGGGTCGGCGCGGACATCATCATCACCAACTCCTTCTGGACCAACCCGACGCGGATGGGGCTGGACGGCATCGGCGACAGGTGGCCGGAGTACACGAAGAGCGCGGGCGACATCGCCGTGCAGGCCCGGGACGCCGTGAACCCCGGCGCCTACGTCGCGGGCGGCATCGCCCCGTCGAGCCCGGGCCATCCCGGCATATTCGAGGAGCTGCGTGGGCAGGCGGAGATCCTGGCCGAATCGGGCATCGACGTCATCCTCCCTGAGTACGTGGGGTCGGTCGAGGACTGCATCGCCGCAGTGGACGCGTGCTCGGAGGTCGGCCTGCCGCTCTTCCTCGGCGTCAAGCACGTCAACAATTACCTGGCCGACCCGGAGGCACTGGTCGCTGGGCTGGGTGACCGCAGGGTGGATGCCATACTCGCCATGTGCACCGAGCCCGGGTACACCACCGACAGCCTGCCGGCCCTGAGGAACGCCTACGACGGGGTGATCGGCGCCTACGCCAACATCGGCTACACGGAGGCCGCCCCCGAGGACCCGCAGAACAGGGCGATCGACTGGGGCGAGAATACCCCGGAGAGGTACGCCGAGTACGGCCGGGAGTGGATCGACATGGGCGGCCAGATCATCGGAGGCTGCTGCGCCTCCGGGCCCGAGCACATCGAGGCGCTGCGCCCCGTCGTCAAGGGCTGATCTCCTCCAGCGGGCCGTCCCCGGCGGCGACCGAGACGTCGGTCTCCACGTTGGATGGGCTGTCGTCGCTCTGCGCCAGCCGTCCAATAGGGATGGCCGGCATGGTGCGGATGTGCGCACCGACCTTCACGCCGAGCTCGAGTGAGAACCGGGCCGCGCCGTCGTTGTCGGGAGACCTGACTATGACCACGAAGTCGTACTCGCCAAGCACCGCATACATGCCGAGCACCATGGTCTCGTCCGTCTCGACCTCGGACGTTATCCGGTGCAGGCTCTCGGCATCGGCAAGCAGCTTCTCCCTGCCTTCGGGTGTGAGGGTCAGCGTGAGGATGTAGGATGGCATAGAGCACCTCCGTTTCGCTTGGCGGGTCGCTTCGTGTCCACATTGTACTCCCATGAGGCCGGGAAGAATGCAGCCCCAACCGCGGGGCTGTATGCGTGCGTGCTCCTGGTCTCCGCCGCGACGCTGCTGTTCGAGATCGCCCTGACGCGCATCTTCGCCGTCACCCAGGGCTACCACTTCGCATTCCTGGCCATCAGCCTCGCCCTGCTGGGGTTCGGCGCAAGCGGCACGGCGCTGGCCCTCGTCCCGAGGCTGGCGTCGCGGGACATCAGGCCCATCGTCGCGGGGGCAGGGCTGCTGTTCGCCGCAACGTCGACCGGCGGGCTGTACGCGACCAACGTCCTGCCGTTCGACGCGTACACGCTGCTGTGGGAGCCCAGCCAGCTTGCTTACTTGGCCCTCTACTACCTGGCCCTCGCGGTGCCGTTCTTCTTCGCGGGCTCGATAGTCGGGGCCTGCCTCGCGAAGCACCCGTCCCGCGCCGGGGTGCTCTACGGCGCAAACCTCGTCGGCGCGGGAATGGGCTGCCTGCTGTCCGTCGTGTTCCCGCTCGTCGTCGGCTCGGCGGGCTCGGTCGTCGCGGCCGGGGTGATCGCCCTGGCCGGCGCGGCCGCGATGGCCGGGCGCGAGCTGAGGCGTCCCGCCTGGCTGGTCCTGGGCATACTCGGCGTTGCGGCGGTGGCGGGCGCTGTGTTGCTCGGGGTCACCGAGCTGAAGCTGTCACCGTACAAGGCGGTCAGCCAGGCGCTGCGGCACGAGGGGGCAGAAAAAGCCTGGAGCGAGTGGAACGCCTTCTCGCTGGTGGAGGTGATCGAGAGCGGCAGCATCCACGCCGCGCCTGGGCTCAGCTTCGCGTACAAGGGTGTGTTGCCGCCGCAGACCGCGCTGGCCGTCGACGGCGACAACCTAAGCCCGATGAGCGCGGTCTCCCCGGAGCAAGCACAGTTCGCCGAGTACCTGCCGACTTCCCTCGTCTACCGGCTGGCAGAAGGCCCAAGCGCGCTGGCGATAGAGCCGGGCGGCGGGCTCGACGTGCTCACCGCACTGCGCAACGGCGCGGAGTCCGTGACGGCGGTCGTCTCTAATCCGCTGGTCGTCGAGGCGGTGGGGGAGCGGTTCGCGGACCATACGGCGGGCGTGTTGGGCAGGCCGGAGGTGACCGTCGTCGACGAGGGTGCGAGGAGCTACCTTAGCCGCACGGACGAGCGATTCGACGCGATACAGGTGAGCCTCGCCGACTCCTTCAGGCCGGTGCTCGCGGGCGCGTACGGCGTGTCGGAGAGCTACCTGTACACGGTCGAGGCGTTCGAGAGCTACTACAGCCGCCTCGCGCCCGGCGGACTCCTGTCGGTCACGCGATGGGCGCAGACCCCACCGAGCGAGGGAGTCAGGGTCGTCTCGGTGGCCGTCGAGGCGCTGGAGCGGCAGGGCGTGGAGCCGGGCAACCACATGGCCGTAATGCGCAGCCTGCAGACGATCACGCTGATCGTGAAGCGGTCGCCGCTGAGCGAGGCGGATATCGAAGTCGTGCGCGAATTCGCTGGCGCGCTCCAGTACGACCTCGTCTACCACCCCGGCATAGCCGCGCCGGACTTGAACAGGTTCAGTGTGCACCCGGCCCCCATTTACCACGAGACGGTCGCAGCCATCCTGGACGCGGACCAGCGCAAGAAATTCTACGACGGCTACAGCCACGACATCTCGCCCGTCAGCGATGACCGGCCCTTCTACTTCCACCTGTTCAGGTGGTCGCAGACGCCCGAGGTACTGGAGAGCCTCGGCAGGACGTTCCAGCCCTTCGGCGGCGCGGGGTTCCTGATTGTGCTGGGCAGCCTGGTGGTGGCCGTGGTAGCCGCCGGGGCGTTCATCCTCCTGCCGCTGCTCTTCCGGCGAGGCGCATCGAACGGAGGCGGACCGCAGGTGGGCGCGGTCGGCAGACTATGGCCTTTCGTCTACTTCGCGGGGCTCGGCCTGGGTTTCCTGTGGGTCGAGTTACCCCTGCTGCAGAGGTTCATCCTGTACCTGGACCAGCCGACGTACGCCTTCGCCACCGTGCTCTTCGGCGTGCTGGTCTGGTCCGGCGTAGGCAGCCTGGCGTCCGACCGGCTCTCCGTGCCGATGGGCGCCGCGGTCTCAGTCGTGGCGGGGCTGTCGGTGCTCTACGCCTTCGGGCTGCCGTTGCTGTTCGATGCGACGCTGGGGCTGCCGCTCGCGGGAAGGCTCGCCCTCAGCGTGTTGCTGCTCGCGCCGCTGGGCATAGCGATGGGCATGCCGTTCCCCCGCGCCATCCGCACGCTGGGCGAGCAGGCGCCGGCGCTCGTGCCCTGGGCGTGGGCCGTCAACGGGTCGACCTCCGTCATCAGCGCCATCCTCGCCACGGTGCTCGCCCTCTCCTTCGGTTTCACCTGGGTAATCCTCGGCGGCGCAGCGGCATACTTGGCCGCGGCCGGGGCCGCCCAGGTATGGCAGCGCAGGACCCGCGCCCGTACGCCTTGACCCTGACCGAGGAAGAGGCGTGCTGCTGTAGAATCGCGGCATAGCGGTCACGGACAGCGAGTACCAGGAGCGTCTCATATGGCAATGATGAAAGCTGGTCTGTACGACGGCGAGAAGATGAGACTGGCCGATGTGCCCAGGCCGGAGCCCGGCCCGGGCGACGCGGTCGCGCAGGTCCGTTGCACGGGGATCTGCGGGTCCGACCTGCTCTTCTACGCCCGGAACACGACGCCCGATGAGTTGCACATCGGCCACGAGGTCGCCGGCGAGGTTGTCGAGGTCGGAGAGGATGTCGACCCGGCCCTGGTCGGCCGCCGGGTGGCCATCGAGAACATCGGCCAGGGCAACGCCTGCGGTCGCTGCTGGTTCTGCCGCTCGGGCCAGTTCGTGCAGTGCACCGACCGCGATCCGCCGCGCGGAGGCGGCTACGCCGAGTTCATAGCAAGGCGCGCCGCCGGATGCTACCCGCTCCCCGACACCATTTCTTGGGAGGCCGCCGGACTTGTGGAGCCGCTCGCGGTGTCGGTACACGGCGTCCGCAGGGGGTGGATGGCCGGAGGGGAGACGGTGCTCGTGCTGGGCGCCGGCAAGGTGCTGGTCACCGCCCGCCATCCCCACCAGGCGGAGATGGCCCTGAGCCTGGGAGCCGACGAGGCGCTGCCGTCCGAGGCCGACGACCTGGCGGATCGGGTCGAGGCTGCCACCGACGGCAGGGGCGCCGACCTGACGCTGGAGAGCGTCGGCGGCTACGGGAGCGCGACGCTCGACCAGGCGATCCGGCTAACGCGGACCCAGGGGCGCATCGTGGTCATTGGCGGATTCAAGGAACCTGTCACCATCGACCTGCTCGCGCCGTTGCTAAAGGAGCAGTCGATCATCTTCTCGTCGTGCTATAGCCTTCTGGACGGCAAACACGACTACGAGATCGCCATCGACCTGCTCGCCTCAGGCAGGGTGGTCCTTGATCCCATGGTGACCCACCGCTTCCCGCTGGAGCGTATCGGGGAAGCCTTCGAGACCGCCTACGACAAGACGAGCGGCTCGGTCAAGGTCCAGATCCACCAGCTGGCGGACTGACTCCCTGGCGCGCACGCCCGCCGAGGTTGACTCCACTCGTTCGGCCTGAGCCTGTCGAAGGCCAGTGCTCCGCCGGTCAGCCTTTGGGGGAGGCGTGCGCAGATGGGCAGCGGGCAGCGAAGCACATCAGTTGATCGTCAGCCGTCGCCGGCGAATCGAGGCATGACCTTCGCGGCGAAGGTCTCCAGGTTCCGCAGGGTCTTGTTCAACGGCATCCCCATGTGGGTGAACTCGACCAGCAAGTAGTCCAGGCTGCACACCTCCTGCAGCTCCTGCACCCTCTCCACCACGTTCTCCGGTGAGCCCACCAGCAGGGTGCGCGGCTCCAGGAAGTCCCAGTCGAGTTTCACTTCCGGGGCCAGGACCTCGCCCGGGTTGGTGAAGACCTGCCTGCCGCGGAAGGGGTCGTTGAAGATGAACGCGGACATGATCCCCCCTTCCGCATCCCGCCGCGCCTCCTCCATCGAAGAAGCGACATACGTGGAGCGCATGACCGCCTGGTCCTCCCCTAGGGCGAAGGGCCTGCCCTCCATCTCGCTCCTGACCTGGGCGTAGAGCTCCATTCGCTGCCTGATCCTGAGAGGCGGGGGCTGCCAGTAGCACGCCTTCAGTCCTAGCTCGGCGGCGGTCGTGATGGAGCGGTCGGTGGAGACGGTCATCCACAGAGGGGGGTGGGGCTCCTGGAGGGGCCTGGGCGTCACCCGCAGCTTCGTCACCCTGTCCCCGTCCTGCCAGGCGGGGTCCGACGGGTACTTCGGATGGGAGAATACCGTGTCGTCGACGGGGAAGGTGTAGTTCTCCCCCTGGTGCGAGAAGTATTCGTCGGTCCATATCTTCCGCACTATATCCACCGTCTCCTGGAACAGCTCCCTGTTCTCCCTGTCTTTGCGAGGGTCGGCATTGGGATGGAACTGCGGGCCCTCGTAGGGCCAGATGCCCCTACCGAAGCCGACCTCCACGCGGCCACCGGTCATGTTGTCCAGCATGGCGAGGTCCTCGGCGAGCCGTATGGGGTGCCACCACGGGGCGATGTTCGCCATCTGTCCGATACGAATCCTGGACGTCCGCGCCGCGAGGTCCGCGCCCAGCAGGATGGGGTTCGGCAGGTCGCCCACGCCATAGGGCCCGAAGTGGTGCTCTCCAAGCCACATGGCCTCGAAGCCAAGCTCCTCCGCCAGGATGGTCTGCTGCCTGAGGTTGTCGATGAATCCCGAGGCAGTGGCAGCCTCCCCGGCAGACCCCGCCACGGTGGTGAACGCTGCGAACCTCATGGCCTGACCTCCTCCCCTCCTGGTTGGGGGTAGTGTCTCAGTTTGAAATGTCGAATCTCACGACGCGGGTTCCCAAAGTTCGAGCGCATTTCCTTCGGGGTCGTGGATGCGGGCGAAGCGGCCTATGCCCTCCATCTCACTTTCGTGGCTGACCTCGATATCCGCAGACTTCAGTTGTGCGACCATCGCGTCCAAATCGCCCACACGGAAATTCAGCATGAAGGTCTTGTCCGCTGCGAAATAGTCCGTGTCGGCATCGAAGGGCGAGAAAACCGTGACCCCGGACTCGGTCGCCCAGGGCTCCATCTCCATATTAGTCGGAGCAGGATTGATGCCAAGGTGATCCTGATACCACTTCGCAAGTCCTTCCGGGTTCTTTGCCCGAAAGAAGAACCCGCCGAATCCCTGAACGGTTTGCATGCTGCACCCTCTCTTTGCGGGGAAGTTGCTAGAGGCCGTTTTCGCCCCCGACCGGAGGAAGTCTAGGAGCGGGCCTTTACTTGCCAGCATTCTACATGAGGCTGTCCGAAACCCTAATGGGCGGGTATCGCGTTAGGGAATCCTGCTCATGCCCACGAGCGTGACGGCCTGCCGAAGTAACATTCGATGTAATTCCGGGCAACGATAGTCCGTTATTTCAAACCAAGACACTACCGGTTGGGGGGCCGCTTTGCTGCGCCGAACGGGCCCTGTTACGCTTGTGGGCCACGATACTACAGGGAGCGGCGCCGTGCCATCGGGCAGCAATCGGGGCCTGGTCCAGACCGTGCTGGGCCCCGTACATCCATCGGAGCTGGGTGCGACCACCACCCACGAGCACCTCTACATCGACTTCTCGTTCATGTACCGCCCGGCGCAGGACTCACCGCGTCCGGATCTGGCGGATGCGCCCATAACCCTGGAAGATCTTGGATGGATACGGCGCAACTACTACAGCAACCGCTTCAATCTGCAGCTCATGGACGTGGACTCAACCATTGGGGAGCTCAGGAAGTACAGGGATGTTGGCGGCGGCGCAATCGTGGACGCGACCACGGCGCAGATTGGCCGCAGCCCGGATGCGCTGGCCCGGATATCCCGTGAGTCGGGCGTTCGCATAGTCATGGGCTCGGGCTTCTACGTGGACGCGGTCCATCCGGACAACATGGACGAGCGCACCGAGGAGGACCTTGCGCGGGAGATTATCGGCGACATCGTCGATGGCGCAGGGGGCGGCGGCGTGAGGGCGGGCATAATCGGAGAGGTCGGCTGCACGTGGCCCCTGGCGCCGAACGAGCGCAAGTCCCTGGCGGCGGCGGCAATCGCCCAGGGAGAGACGGGCGCCGCGATACTGGTCCATCCCGGGCGGCATCCCGACGCGCCGCTGGAGATCCTCGAGCTGCTTGCGGACCGCGGCGCGGACATATCCCGCGTGATCATGGGGCACCTGGACAGGACCGTTTTCGAGTTCGACGCGGTCAGGAGCATAGCCGCGTCGGGCTGCTACCTCGAGTGGGACCTCTTCGGCAATGAGGGGTCGTACTATCCTCTCGCCGAAATCGACATGCCCAGCGACGCCCAGAGGCTGGACTTCATCAAGCTCGCCGTGGACGCCGGCTATTCAGACAGGGTCGTCATCGGCCAGGACATAGCCACCAGGCACCGGCTTGTGAAATACGGCGGGCACGGCTACGGCCACATCCTCGAGAACATAGTTCCCAAGATGCGCCGCAAGGGTTTTCCCGAAGATGCCATTCGAGCGATTACCGTGGACAACCCCGCGAGGATACTCGCCCTCGACGCCTAGCAGGCGTTGTCAGCAGTACCCGGGCGCGCAGGGGTCGCCCGGCGGCATAGACTATAGGCTAAGTCACTTCGCTCCGATGCGATCGGAGTGACGGCGCGGGGGCGGTGACTGAGGCTCACCGGCGGTCGAGGCCGTGGATGCCCCGGTAGTAGCTTGGCGGAGGCGACTGCCAGCCCTCCAGTAGCTCCTGTCGAAGCTGGTAGACCTCGACGCCGAGCGGGTGGCAGGTGTCGATGGGGTCGCCCTCGTCTTCCCCCCAGACCTGCACCGACAGGTCGCCGTGAGGGCAGGTGGAGATGGCGCACAGGAGGTCTATCTCGGCGAAGAACTCGAAGAAGTCACCCTGCTTCGCCGGTGAAGGCTTCACGAAGTAGCGGTCGTCCCTGGTCAGTCCGGTCACCTGGAATATGTTGAGCACGTCGTGGACGTCGCTCTCGTCGAGGTGGTACGGGGCGACCGCGCGCACCAGGTTCGAGTGGCAGCAGAAATCGAAGTCCTCGCCATTCAGCAGCTTGTGGACGTATGGGTCGCAGCGGGTGCCCAGCAGGTCGTGGCATCCCGCCCCATCCTCGTCCAGGGGATAGTCCACGGTGTCGCCGGTGATGGTCAGCATGGGCCGCAGGTACGGCAGGCACGACCACAGCCGGTCGAACGTGGTGACGTGCGCCCGGTGCAGCTGCTTGGTGCGGGCCGCCCAGAACCGCTCGCGCGGGTTGTTCAGGTTCCACGCGTTGAAGTCGGCCACCTGCGCCCCTTCCACCACGACGATGCGGCATACCTGGCCCGCCAGTACCGGCCAGGCCCTCCCCGAGCGCACCGGCACGACGAACCGGTCGACCAGGGTCCGCGTCGCCGTCTCTCGCCCCAGCCGCCCGTAGAACTCCCGGTCCACGTCGATGGGGCTGCCGGGCTTGGGCTGGTAGATCACCCTAGGTTCTGGCAAGGTTCCTCCGCTCGGATTGGACTCGGCGATCGCCCACGGGCACGCCTCCGGGGGCTAGGGGTGCTTCATCATCACGGCTGATCAGCCCAGGTGGACGATTTCCACATCTCCCCAGTGGCGGTCGAGGTACTCGGCGACCAGCCGGCGGTGACAGTGGTCCGGTTCGTTCTCGCTGCACAGAAGGCAGGCGTTGGCGATAGTCCTCTTGATTCCCCTCTTCTCGATCCGGCGCTCGCCCATGAGATCTAGGAACTCACGCTCGTAGGTCGCCCAATCCCGATGCTCGTTGCGATACGCGTCCAGCATCTCCTTAGTGGGCGCCAGTTCCGGCATGTGAATGTACTTCATGCGGCAGATCTTGTGGAGGAAGTACTCGAGGTCGTCTTTCTTGGCGAAGCCCGCTAGCTGTGAGACATTGTTGAGACGGACATCCACTAGGCGTTTCGCCCCCGACTCCTTGAGGATCTCAAAGAAGTCCGATGCGGATATCTTCGTGAACCCAATGGTATACACCCTCAATGCACAGCCTCCCAATCAGGATCCGAGGGCGGCTTCTCCCCAGTGTAGGCTACCTTCTTGGCCTGACGGTCCAGAGCATCGGCAATCACCTCGTCCCTGGTTCGGAACAGGTCGCCGTTGTGCGGAAGCTTGAATACGTCCATTAGCCGGTCCATGGCGGCGGAGTGACTCTCCAGACTGCCGTCGGCAAGAATGTGCTCGACGTGCGCGCCTCGCTGGACGAGCTCCCCGGCTACCAGCAGCCCGCGGTGGCAGACCAGCGGATCATTCTCCGTGCACAACAGGGCAACTTGGCGCTCGCCGGCTCTGTGCAATACGCGGCGGATGCCATCGTCGAACGGGTCCGTATCCGCCAGCCGGTCATATAGGACGCGGCCGTCCGCGTCGTAGCAGGAGCGGTCCAACGGCCTGCCGCCAAGCTCTCCGCCCAGGAATAGATAGCCGACCCCGGCTCCGCCGGCTCCGGCCAGTGAACCGGCCAGGCTGTCATAGTTGAAGTGAGAGGCGTAGCGGCTGTACGGCGACGAGCGTATGTCCACGACCTCGTCTATGCCATGCTGCATCAGCAACCCCATGAACGCATCCAATGGATGGTTGGAGTGGCCGACTGTGTAGACTGGGCGTTGGTCTGAGCTCAATGGCGTTGGTCTGTCACGGCTCTATGACTGCAGCGATGAGCTTGTAGGCATGGCCATGATAGGGCTCGCCAACGCTTACGGCAATGAAGCATCGGCCAATCTCATAGGATCCATGTCGCGGATACCGCTGCTCGCAAACGGGATCCGTCACTCTAAGCGAGTATGTAGCTCCTCCAAACCGAAAGCGACCTTGCATACGTCGTGTGAAGTCGCCTTGGTCCGCCCGGGGCGCGGACACCGATAGCTCCAAATCGTCGACCCGTACGAGGCGCAGCGAATCATCGAGAGTATTGGCGGCGGCGAGTGGGATTCTGTTGTTCAATCCGTCACTGGTACTGTACCCGTTAATCCATAGTGTCTCACCGATATCCGTCCACTGTGCCAGATTGGACTCGCCAATGCGATCAACCCTGGTCCATCTGAGGCTCGGATCGAGCAGCCAGTTTTCCCGCTGGTAGCCTTTGGGCCGGGGATCGAGTACGGGCACATCGATGACGTCTAACACACGGGGTTCGCCGCTGTCCTCGTACTGTCGTTCGACTCCCGAAACTTCCTCGTCTTCCCGGGCGCTCACAGGTCGGATCCACCCACCGACGCTGCCGTTCCCCAGGAGTTCCCTGCCGGCAACGCAGCGGCCGTTTCTCTTGCGAGAGTTTGCGAGGCACACGATTCGCTTGATAGTCCGAACGGTTGTCATGGTCCCGCCGCGTCAGGTGATGGATCAGCATGATATCGCCGCTTCTGCCGGGCCTACAACCTTGTAGGACCTTCTCCATTGCAATGGTCTGAAGCGTGGAGGGTCTCTGCGGGAGGGCGTCCGTAGGGACTAGCGCCGCTCCCTCGTGAAGGGTACGAACCTGACTGCGCCCTGGTTGAGCCTGATGTACTCGTCGCCCCTGCGCTCGATGAGCCACAGAGTCTGGACTGCGCCCGGCGGGCCGACCGGAATGACCATCTTGCCGCCGTCGGCGAGTTGCTGGAGCAGGGGCGGCGGCACGTGGTCCGGCGCGGCGGTGACGATGATGCCGTCAAAGGGCGCCTCCTCCTCCCACCCGAAGTACCCGTCGCCCAGCCTCAGGTTGATGCCGCCGTACCCGAGCCTTTCGAGCTTGGCCGCGACCTCGGTCGCCAGCGACGGGATGATCTCGATGCTGTAGACGTGGTCGGTAATCTCGGCCAGCACGGCCCCCTGGTAGCCCGACCCGGTGCCGACCTCCAGCACCCGGTCGCCCGGCTGCAGGTCCAGCAGGTCGGTCATCCATGCGACGACCCTGGGCTGTGAAATGGTCTGGCCGTCGTTGATGGGCAGCGCCCTCTCCAGGTACGCCCGCTCCCTGTCGCGAGGGAGCACGAACTCCTCCCGCCGGACGGTGCTCATGGCCTTCAGCACCCGCGAGTCGGTGATGTCGTCGTTGTCCGCGTAGGCGGCGACCATGGCGAAGCGACGGACCGTGAATTCGTCGTCGGGCGCAGGCGTCGGTCGGTTCTGTGCCGGTTCAGCCGTGTCGGTCGAACACGCGGCGGTCAGCGTCACAGCGAGGACAGTGATTGCGAGCGCGACCCTAGCGTAGCTCCCTCTACCCTGAGAGAGAGGGTTGGGGTGAGGTTGAAGTGCCGGTACCTGCAAGTGGGCTCCCTAGTTCAACTGACCCTGGATTGGGGACAGTTCCTGCTCGCAGGAAACCGGCTTTCGCCGGAATGACGGAGTTGCGCGAAGGTGCCGCATGGTGCGGTCAGGTGCGCTGGCGCCAGTCCGCGCCTAGCCTGTCGAAGCGCTGGTAGAGGTCGGCCACGGCCTCCTCGGCGATGGGCATGTCGTTCTCGACCAGCTTCACGTTGGACACGACGTGGTCCGGGTTGTGCGTGCCGACTATGATCGTGTCGATCTCGGGCCGGGCCAGCACGAACCCCATGGCGAGTGTGAAAGGCGCGTCGGGCGCGCCCTCGACGGGCCCCTCCTCGATCATCGCCAGATACCGGTCGAAGTACTCGTCCCCGTAGGAGTGCTGGCTCTCGTCCTTGCCCCAGACTCCGTTCGCGACGGGGCGCTTGATGATTAGGCCGAGGCCGTTGGCCTCGACGGCGTCCAGCAGCCCCTTGGTGCGGGCGTGCTGCTCGACGAGGTTGTAGCTGGTCTGGAGGGTGGCGAACCGGCCGCTCTCGACGGCCCACATCGCCTCCTCGTTGTCGCCGCTGTGGCCGATGAAGCGGGTCTTGCCGGCGTCCCTGGCCTTCTCCAGGGCCTCGATCACCTCGCCCTTCTCCAGCTCCTCCATGGGGCAGGTGTGGATCTGCACGAGGTCGACGTAGTCCGTCCTGAGCCGCTTGAGGCTGCGGTCTATGCTCTCCTCGATGACGGCTGCGGTCCACGGCTCGCCGGACGCCCCACCGGTCACGTGGCCGGCTTTCGTCGCCAGGTAGTACTCGCTGCGCCTGCCCGCGACGGTCCGGCCCATCATCTCCTCGGTCTCGCCATAGCAGGCGGCCGTGTCGAGGAAGTTGATGCCGTTGTCGAGGGCGTTGTTCAGCACCCTGGCCGTCGCCTCCACATCGCTGTAGGCGTAGTCATGACGGGGTATCTCGGCCAAGCCAAGCCCCAGCACGCTCACATTCATCCCAGTCCTGCCCAGCTCCCTCATTTCCATGATCGTGGTCTCCTTCGCCCCTATGGGGTGTTTCCTTTGGCATCCTCTCCCTTGACGGGAGAGGATTGAGGTGAGGGTGGACGTGCTGGCACGGTTCCCCCTTATCCTAACCTTCTCCCGCCAGGGGAGAAGGGACTTCCGATCCTCCCTACGGCATCGGGCCGCGGGTCCAGGAAGCCATCTCCCGCCTCAACTCGGGGTCCATGCCCCGCTCCAGGGCGGCGACGGCGTTGTCGATGTGCTCCGCGTTGCGGGCGCCGATCAGCACGGCGGTGACGTCCGGGTGGGTCATCGCCCACGCCATTGCAAGCTGGATCGACGGGATGCCCAACTCGGCCTCCTTCTCTTTCAGCAGGTCCAGTATGCGGAAGTTACGGTCGGAGAAGTACTGGTCGGCGTGGCCGGGCATGATGTGGTACCTGCTGCCCTGCGGCCACTTGCCGGGGTCGCGGTCGTACTTGCCGGTCAGGAATCCGGCGGCCAGGGGGCTGTATGCCGTGACTGCGGCGCCCTCCCTGTGCGCCAGGGGCAGGAGGTCGTCCTCGATGTCGGGCGCGGCGAGGCTGTACGGGAGCTGCAGCACCTCGAACCGCGGCCAGCCGTGCCGGTCGCTCGCCGCCAGCGCCTCCGCGACCTGCCCGGCGGTGTGGTTCGATGCGCCGATGGTGCGGGCGCGTCCGGCCGACACCTGCTCGGCCAGCGCCCCCAGGGTCTCGTCGACGGGGACATCGTCGAAATAGCGGTGGAGCTTGTAGATGTCGACGCGGTCGGTCTGGAAGTGGTCGAGGCTCTGGGCGAGGGTCGCGGCGATGTTCTCGGGGCTGCCGCCGGAGCCGACCTTCGTGCACAGGGTGATCTCGTCCCTGCAGCCGCGCGCCGCCATCCACCGCCCGATGATCTTCTCGGACGAGAACATCTCCAGGGTCGTCTCGCGCTGGTCGTCCGTGCCGTAGAGGCGCTTGCGGGTCTCGAAGGACTGGCCGCCGCCGTACAGGTCGCCCGTGTCGAAGAAGGTGACGCCCCGCTCGACGGCGTAGTCCATCACCCGCCACGAGGTCTCCTCGTCCACCTCGCGGCCCCAGTTGCCGCCGCCCAGCCCAATGGGGCTCACGGCGACTCCAGACCGGCCTATGGGCAGGTTCTCCATCTATCTTCCCCGGCAGTGTTGTCTGGGCTAAGGATAAGTGAGACTGGCCTTTCAGTCCATCCCTGGGGGGACCAACGAGCGTCCTCGGCGCTTGTCGGTCGGACAGGCTTGTGCTACAAAGGCTGGCGCCCATCGTATGAACGGCCGCAAACAGAGGGCGGTACAGCTAGCGAGTGGAACTCCGTCAAGTCAAGGCTCGATTCTTCCCTGTAGCAGTGAAGGTGACTTCAATCATTGCGGCATGGACCGTAGTGGTCTCCTGTTTCGTGGCAGATGCACTGATCTGGATAATGTTGCGGACTCGCTCCAACGAGAGTCGTATTCGCCCTACCAAGCGGGTTACGTGGCGGGAGGGACTAAAGCAAGAGCTGATGAGACGACAAGACAAGACCTGTGTCTACTGTGCGCGTCGTCTCGTCGTGGACAGAACGGACATCGACCACATTGTTCCAGCTGTCAGGGGAGGCTCCAACGACGTAGGTAATCTCCAGGTCATTTGTAGCCCTTGCAACCAGCGGAAGGGCGATCAGACCGATGAGGAATTCAGGACTCGATATCGTCGCCTTGTCCCAAAAGGGCTATTGACGCCTCCACGGCGTCTCATATCACAAGCTGAGTTTAAAGCAGAGACCCGGCGTACGGAACCGGTCGGGAGTGCCCGACACTTCAGGCGGACTCGGTTCATATCCAAGCGCGAGAAGGTCACCACCGGGTCTGTAGTATTCGGTATTGTGGTGGTCATCGCCACAGCGTGGGCACTTGCGTCGTTGGGCCTGGATGGACTGCCTCTCGCGCTGCCGGCGACCGTCTTCGGCGTATTCGCCGGGTTCGGAGTCTGGCTCAGAGCCCAGGTGACAGGAGCGACAATAGAAGAATATGAGTAGAAGAAGGGGTCGTGGTCAACAGGACATCGATCCGGTGTTCTGGAAGATCCTGGCGGTTCTCGTTGCAGCTGGCGCTGTGTGGATGTTTGTGTCGTGGTTGCTGCAGCAGTGGTGGTTCATCCCGCTGCTGATCCTAATAGTCATTGCGTGCGCTATTGCTGTTGTGGTCTGGCTTAGGGGCCGTTGACGCAGGTTCAACTCTTCAAAGGCGACTGTGGAGGGCATTTGCTGGGCACCTGGTCAGGAGTCAGCGCGTGAGGCAGCGGAGGGCCGCCTGGGCGGCGAAGTAGCCGCACATGCCGTGGACGCCGCCGCCTGGGGGCGTGGACGAGGAGCAGATAAGAAGGTCGGTCGACGGGATTGTGTAAGGGCTGAACATGCGGACGGGGCGGGAGAAGAGCTGGCCGAGGTCCTGGACGCCGCCGGCGATGTCGCCGCCGACGTAGTTGGGGTTGTACCGCTCCAGGGCCTCCGGAGGCCGGGCGCTCCTCTCCAGGATGAGATCGCGGAAGCCCGGAGCGAAGCGCTCCACCTGCGCCTCTATCCTGTCGGACATGTCGAAGTGGGAGCCGTGGGGCACGTGGCAGTAGGCCCACGCGGTGTGCCTGCCATCCGGCGCCCTGGACGGATCGAAGAGGCTTGGCTGCGAGAGCAGCACGAAGGGCCGTTTGGGGTGGCGCCCGCTCCACACCTCGCGCTCGGCGTGTGCGATCTCGGCCATCGTCCCGCCCAGGTGCAGTGTGCCCGCCCTCGCACACTCCGGGGCTCGCCAGGGCACCGGACCGCTCAGCGCCCAGTCCATCTTGAACGCCGCGGGCCCGTAGCGGTACGCCTCGAGCTTACGCTGGAAGGGGACCGGCAAGCGGGGCCCGGCGATAGCGACTACCTGCCTGGGCGTCATGTCGAGAAGAGTGACGCCGGCGGGGGGCAGGTCCTCCAGGCGCTCTACGGGCGTGCCCGTCTCGATGCGGCCGCCGAGGGAGCCCAGGTGGGCCGCAAGGGCGTCTGAAATTCGCTGTGCTCCACCCCGAGGCATCGGCCAGCCTATGGCGTGACCGCTCGCGCCCAGGACCAGGCCGACCGCAGCGCTCGGGGACCGTTCGAGGGGCAGGATCGAGTGGGCGGCCAGCCCTGCGAAGAGCGCCCTGGCACGTTCGCCCTTGAATCGGGCCTGGGCCAACGACACCGCCGACCGCAGTCCCGCGAGCCCGAAGCGGGCGGCCACCACGGGGTGGCGCGGCACTCGCAGGGGGCCAAGGATGTCGACGGCGAGCTTACTCCAGTCCCGCACCAGGGGACCGAACAGCCCCATGTAGGAAGCCCGGTCGGACCCAAGGCGGTCGGCGGTCGCCTCGACCGAGCGCTCCAGCATGACCACTGTGCCGTCGTCGAGCGGGTGCGCCAGCGGCGCCGGCGGCTGGACCCACTCCAGGTCGTGCTCGGACAGGGGCAGCGTGGAGAGGAAGGGCGACCCTGCCGCCAGCGGATGTACTGCGGAGCAGACATCGTGGAGGAACCCGGGCAGGGTCAGGGCTGCGGTCCGAGCGCCCCCTCCGACCGTGGCCTGTCCCTCGACGACCATTACGGAGCGCCCAGTCTGTGCGATGGCTATCCCGGCCGACAGGCCGTTGGGGCCCGCGCCGACCACGAGGGCATCGTAGCTATCGGTCATGTGCGACGTCCGAATCTGCCCTTGTACGTCCAGACTGTCCAAACCGAGACATAGGCAGGAAGGATATCTCAATCCGTTGCTTGGCGGCCAAAGGGACTCCTTCAGCATCGGTATCCAATAATTGAATATCTTAAGTTAACGCTTGACTTTATAAATCTCAGGGCGTATGATGAGGCATCATAGTTGAGTGTTGGTGAATAGATGGCCGTCAACGACTGGAAGGATCTGACCGACCTTACGCAAGGTCAGCGGATCGTGGTGGAGCGGGTCCGGCTACGGGAGAGCGGTATCGCCATCGAGGGGGAGTTCGAGCCCCCGGACCTGGCGCGGCTGTCTGCGGAGGACCAGGTCTTCGTGATGACGTTCGTCCAGGTGCACGGGTCGATCAAGGAGATGGAGCGCCTCTTCGGCATCAGCTACCCGACGGTGAAGAACCGGCTCAACCGCATTTCGAGCCAGCTTGCGCTGGTAGAGGTCGTGCCGTCGAGCTCCGAAGTCCCCGGGTCTCCCGAGCCGGGCCCCCGGTCGACTGACGTGCTGGACAGCCTTGAGTCGGGCGAGATCGATGTCGAGGAGGCGGTGAGGAGGCTCTCGTGATTATGCTGCCGCCGGCGCTGTTGAGGGTCCGGGTCCAGAGCGAAGCCAGCCGCAGGCGTCTCTGGCTTCCCGTCTTCCTGCTGTGGCCGTTCGCGGCCATCATGTTTGCGCTTGCGATGCCGGCCTGCGCGCTGATTGCGGCCTTGTGTTGGCGCAGGGGGATGAGCCGCCCCGTCCTATTTGCACTCCCGTGGCTGCTGTACCTGGCGTGTTCGCTGCGGGGGCTGCGCGTCGATGTCGCGAGCGGCGACAGCCGGGTGTTCATCTCAATCGATTAGTCAAGGAGGCCGCAATGAGCGACGAGCGGCGAAGAGTCTTGGACATGCTCGCGGAGGAGAAGATCACCGTGGACGAGGCCGAGCGCCTACTGAAGGCACTCAGAGGTGGAAGCTACGTCGAGGACCGGGTGCAGGATGCAATCGAGGGGCGTCTGAAGTCCCTGGACCGGCTCGGCGAGACTCTATCGGACGAGATTGAGAATAGCGTCCGGGAGCAGGTCACCGTGGTGCTGGACGAGGAAGACCAGGCATCCGTTCACGACGACACATTCGAGGTGGGTAACAGCCCGCGTCTCGACGTGCGCAGCTTCAACGGCCCGGTACGTGTCAGCGCCGGCGAGCCCGGGTCGATTCGGGTACAGGCGAAGCTGAAGGACCCTCACGCCGTCAAGTACAGCGTGGTGCAGCAGGGCGACCTTATCAAGGTCGAAGCTTTGCCCAAGGGCCGGGCGGGCGGCTTCCTGTCCGGGCTCTTTGGGCAGCAGTGTGGGGCGGGAGTAGAGGTCGCTGTGCCAGCTGCGACCACCATCGACCTGGTCACGAGCAACGGGCCGATCGAGCTTCGAGGCACTGCCTCCGGCGGGACTGTAAAGACTTCGAATGCGCGCATACAGGTCGAGGAGTTCAAGGGAGATCTGAAGGCACAGACCAGCAACGGACGCATAGCAATCGAGGCAATGGAAGGCTCGGCGAAGCTCACTACCTCAAACGGAAGGGTCTCTATCCACGATGGGCACGGCCAGTTCGACGTGACGACTTCCAATGGAAGGATAGAATTCCAAGGCAGTATGGAGCCCGGAGGGCACAACAGGCTGATCACAGTAAACGGCCGCATCGATGTGGCGCTCGAAGGTGAACCGAGCCTGAAGCTGTCTGCGAGTACGGTAAACGGGCGGGCCAGATGCGAGATCCCCAGCTTCGTCACGTCGGTGGAGACGCGCCGGCAGCTCGAAGGGACGGTGGGCGAGGGCGAGGCGGAGCTAGTTGCAAAGACCGTGAACGGCACCATTACGGTGCGGTAGTCGCGGCATCGACGAATCGGAGGAGTGAGATGAGCGAGAACAGGAGACGCGTGCTGGAGATGCTGTCGGAGGGCAAGGTGTCCGTCGAGGAGGCGGAGCGCCTGATCGGGCTGGTCGACGAGGATGGTGCCACAGCGAGGGCTCCTCAGGAGGTGCTGCCCCCGCGCAAGGGCCCTGCCAGGTACCTGAGAGTGGTGGTGGACTCGAACGGGTCGGGCTCGCACGTCGACGTCCGTGTGCCGCTGGCGCTCATCAAGGCGGGAGTGAAGCTGCACACGCTGGTGCCGGGCAATGCCGCGGAAGGAATCAACAAAGCCCTGAAGGACCACGGCATCGACGCCGACGTTCACAACCTGCGGGCGGAGGACGTGGAGCAGCTTATCGACGCGCTGAGCGAGCTCGAAGTACACGTTCAGGACGGGAGTGACAGCGTCCGGGTCTACTGCGAGTAGCAGACGATCGGATGCCAATCCGGGCATAAGTACGTTGTCGGCTCACTAGGGAGAAGAGAGGACAGGTACGTGGGCTTAGCCGTGGACCTTAAGAACAAGCTGCTCCGCATTACCGAAGGCCACCGTCGCCTGTTCCGCAACTCCTCGTTCGCGCTGCTCTGGAGCGGCCAGTCCGTCTCCTACTTCGGCGACGCCTTCTTCAACCTCGCCGTCACGTGGGTCGTCTGGTCGGAGACCCAGTCCACCCTGCAGACCGCCATCATCCAGGCGGTCTGGCACATCCCCGACGTCATCTTCGCGCCGCTGGCCGGAGTACTCGCCGACCGCTGGGACCGCAAGGCCATCATGGTCACCACAAACGTCGCTGCCGCAGCGGTCGTGGGCGCCGTGGTCCTGATAATCGTCGTGGTCGGTCACCTGCCGCCGGTCGTCGCCTTCGTAGCCATCTTCAAGCTCAACGGCCTGACGACCTTCATGAACCCGGCCCGAGCTTCCATCATGCCCTCGGTCGTGGGGCGGGACCTGCTGACAACTGCCCAGGGGCTCTTCTCCACCGCAAGGGAGACGGCGCAGCTCGTCGGCAGCGCAGCCGCTGGGCTCCTTCTTGCCGTCGCGAGCGCCGTATGGGCCCTCGTTATCGACGCCGCGTCGTTCGCCTTCGTCGCGCTCTGCATCGCAATCGCCCGTCTGCCCGGCAGGGCCGCGCCGCCTGGCTCCCCCGGCGAGGCACGCCCCCGGCTCTCCCCAATATCGGTTGCCCGGGACTTGCGAGAAGGCTGGCGGACGGTCGCGGGGCTGCCCGTCGTGCGAGCGCTGCTCTGGCTCGGCGTCCTCATCAATGTCGGCTCCTTCATCGGCCCGTTGTGGCCGGCACTGGTGCAGGAACGCCTCGGCGGCGGCGCCGCATCCTATGGCGCACTGCTGGCGGTCGCCACGGCTGGCGGAATTCTCGGTGGCCTCGTTGCGGGACCGTTGGAGCGGCGGTTTGGCGCGGGCCGCATCATGGCTTCGGGCTGGGCCCTGGCAGGAATGTGCACCTTGGGCATAGCGGCGTCCACGTGGCTTCCCGTGACGATGGCCCTGGATTTCGTGGAGACTGCCTCGCTCACCGCAAGCATGGTCGCCAGCAGCGCGATCATGATTACGGCTGTCCCCGAAGAATATCGCGGCCGGGTGTTCGGAATGTTCCGGAGCCTGTCAGTCGTACTCCTGCCCGCAAGTGCTCTCGCTGGCGGCTGGATCGCCGAGTTCGTGGAGATATGGATCATGTTCGCCGCCGCAGGGGCCTTGACGCTCTCCCTGGCGATGGTGGCCTGGGCGAACTCCCATGTCAGAACCGCGCGCATTTAGAACTGTGTTTTTCGGGTGGTAGACTGTTCGCCCATGCAACTTGGATGCCATGGCGTGGTGGAAGCAGGACTAGGTCCAGGACTGCAATCAGAGTGCGGACCCATGACTAATGCAGCGGGCATACCGGTATTGGAGGTTGGTGGGCTCAACAAGAGGTACAAGAACGGGACTTGGGCCAACCGTGACATTAGCTTCACCCTCGGTGAGGGGGAGCTCCTGGGTATACTGGGGCCCAACGGCGCGGGGAAGACCACTCTGGTGCGGCAGATCACGACGGAACTTCTCCCTACGTCGGGTGAGGTCCGAGTCATGGGTTTCAGTGCCGTGTCGGAGCCGTCGAGAGTAAAGAGTCTGATGGGCACTATCCCACAAGAGGCCACCCTGTTTCATCACCTCTCGGTGTGGCACCATCTTCGAGCATTCGGCAGGTTTCATGGTCTGTCCAGAAAGGACTCCCGTGCCCGCGCTGACGAATTGGTCGACGCGCTCCGCCTTGGGGATCACCGGGACAAGGATCCGTACGAGCTGTCAGGTGGTCTGCGCCGGAGAGTCCTCGTCGGCATCGCGGTCATCGCGCGTCCATTGCTGCTAGTGTTGGACGAGCCTACTGCTGGTCTCGACCCACAGTCTAGGCGTGATCTGTGGTCAGTAGTCACGCAGTACAAGGACGAGGGTACGGCCGTACTGCTGACTACCCACTACATGGAGGAGGCGGAGGAGCTGAGCGATCGCGTCGGCATCATCAAGGATGGCCGGATGCTGACTATGGACACTGTCGACGCTCTCCGCAGGGCTCACAACCTGGAGTTCAAAGCGAGGATTCACGGCAGCGAAGGGCCCCAATCGATCTACGGCGGGACGAGTCACGAACTGAGCGAGCGTCTGAGGACGCAGGAAGTCGAGGAGTTCTCTATCTCCAGGGCAAACCTGGAGGACGTGTACCTTGCGCTCACGGGTGAGGGCATCACGGATGAAGTATCAAACTGAGTCCAACCGCGTTCCACTGGCGACTGATTTGCGGGCTACGGGTCCGCTCAAGTTGCTGGAGGACATATCCACCATAGTTGGGATCAAGACGCACAACAGCGCAAAGAATTGGGTCTGGCTCATTGTTGGTGCGCTGGTCTTCCCGTTGCCCTTGTTCTACATGCTGCACGCCTATGTCGGTGCCGACTCTGGGGCGACAATCAGAATCATAGCTGGGACGCTTGTGTTCAGCGTTTCATTCTCCACCGCAAACCAGAGTGCTCAACAATACCTAGCCGAGCGTTTCGGTGGCAATCTGAAGCTGATAATCACCGCACCCGTTTCTAAGTTCGCCTACGTTGCAGGGACCCTAATACACTCTTCGGGTATCGGCGCTAGCTCAGTAGTTGCTATCCTTGTGTTTGCGCTCATCTCAGGAATAGACATACATCCGACATGGACATTCCTGCCTATCATCCTGCTGGCCGTGCTGTTCCTATCCGGGCTGGCCATGTTCATTACCAGTTTTGCAACTTCCCTCTCGGTCGGAGGCATGATGGCAAATGTAGTAGGGATCATCCTGGCCATGATCTCGCCCGTCTTCTTCACCATGGAGCAGGCCCCGCTGCTTCTCCGCTGGCTGGGTTACGTGTCGCCCCTGAGGTACGCGGCCGACGGTCTATCAACCTCGCTTACAGGCGGGACGGACGTTTCGGTCGAGGTAGCGGTGCTTGCCGCTTCCACGGTTGGCGCCATGGCCCTTGGACTCTGGAGACTACCGTGGAGGGAGAGGTAGCGCTTCGACTGCGACTTGGAGTGCATGTTCAGGATGGCAGCAACGACGTCCGCGTCTACTGCGAGTAGGGCCGCTGGTTGCGCCCGGCCCCCAAGTATCGTTCCCTGGTGCACGCACCAGGGTAGTATGGCCATGGTTAGTCCGGCGGACTCGCTGGGGATGTGGCAAACATGGATGAGGGACGGGGATGGAGCCAGACGAACAGTCATTGGTTCGAAAGATGAAGGCGCTAGTGCGGGCACAGGCGGATGATATTCTGGCACGGGTGGCTGGCATGAGGCTGTTCGATGAGGGCGAGGTTGGGATGTCCAGCATGGTGATGTATAGCTCCGACGGCGGCGTGCCCGTCCGGCAGACGGAGATGGCCCCGGAAGGGCTCGAGTTCTCAGAGGATGTCTCCGAGGCTAAGTGGATCGAAGCGAGCCTCTCGCGAGGAGAGTGGGGGAGGTTGGACTCGCTGATGCCCGGGGGCTTCTCGTCCTACGCTCGTATCTTTCACCCGGCCTATTTCGAAAGGGACATGGAACAGCCCGTGCGATGGTCCACTGTGGCCTCGTGGACCGGGCGCGACGTCCATCCGCTGATGCAGTTCGAGCGGATTGCCGATCTCAGCGAGGAGCCTGGGCACATCTACAAGGACCCGCCGTGGGGAGAGCTACCGCAGCATGGCTCGTTTCCGGAGAGTGAGTGCAGGGTCCTGGTCGATGTGCTCAGGGAGTTTACCGCGACACCCGACTGCTGCTTCTTTGGCCTATGGGAGGGGTGGGGGAACATCGACAAACGCCTCTACAAGCCAGACTCTCGGGTGCGGGCTCCTGGTAGGGACCACCTGCTCTTCCGCGGTCCTCTCGACGGGGTGATGTCGTTCGTGGAGGAGCGGATGGACCCCTTCTGGGGACAGTCGCCGAGTATCTGGTGGCCCCAAGACCGTGCCTGGTGCGTTACAACGGACGTCGACCTGTTCGACACGTTCGTTGGCGGGAGCGATGAGTGCATCGAGGCGGTCTTGTCCGATCCGGGGCTGGAGGCCCTTGCCACAACCATCGACGCGGGCATAAGTCTTGCCGCGGACACGGTGAACGGTCCGGGGGCGCCTGGAGACGGCGCCTAAGCGCCGCCGTGAGATGGTGAACGACACACCTGGCATACCGGTGCTGGAGGTTGAAGGGCTCAGCAAGCGGTACCGGGATGGGACCTGGGCGAACCGTGACATCTCGTTCGACGTGGAGCCGGGCGAGCTCGTCAGCATCCTGGGCCCGAACGGCGCGGGCAAGACCACGCTGGTGCGCCAGATCACGACGGAGCTCATCCCAACATCCGGGACGGTCCGCGTCCTCGGACGCGACGCGGTGTCTGACCCGGACTCGGTCAAGCCGATGCTGGGCGTGGTGCCCCAGGAGGCGAATCTCTACTGGGGGCTCACGGTGTTCCATCACCTGCGGCTCTTCGGCAGGCTGCGCGGGCTGTCGCGCAGGGACGCGCGGGCCAGGGCGGACCACGTCATCGAGTCGCTGCGGCTGCAGGAGCACAGGGACCGGCCCATCGAGTCGCTGTCGGGCGGGCTGAAACGACGCGTGATGGTGGGGATCGCCGCGCAGACCCGCCCGTCAATGATGGTGCTGGACGAGCCCACGACCGGCCTGGACCCGGAGTCGAGGCGTGACGTGTGGAGCTTCATCCGCCAGTACAAATCGGAGGGCACCACGGTGCTGCTGACGACGCACTACATGGAGGAGGCCGAGGCGCTGGCCGACCGCGTGGCTATCATCCACGAAGGCCGGCTGCTGGCGCTGGACACGGTGGACGGGCTGCGGGCCGCCCACGGGCTGGAGTTCAAGGTGACGTTCAGCCGCGGCGATGGGACGGGGGAGCCTGAGACGATATACGGGGCCGACGACGGCGCGCTGGTGGAGCAGGTGCGCGGGATTGGGGTCCGTCAGTATGCGTTCTCGAGGGCGAGCCTGGAGGACGTGTACCTTGCGCTGACGGGCTCGAAGGAGAAGTTGGATGGCGAGAGCTAGCGAGGGGTCGGCGCCGTTGTCATCGCCGCTGCGGACCGGGGGGATCGTGAAGTTCCTGTCGGACGTGGCGGTGGTGGCCGAGATCAAGCTGAGGATGTCGGCGCGCGTGTGGCACTGGCAGCTGTTCGCGGTGCTGGCCATGCCTCTGCCGCTGTTCATCCTGACGTCGACGTTCGTACCGGACGACCCTGAGGCGCTGCGCCGGATCATCGCTGGGACGCTGCTGTTCGGGGTCGCCTTTTCTATAGGCCTGCTCACCGGGAACCAGTTCGCGTACGAGCGGTTCGGGCAGATACAGAAGCTCTACGTGATGATGCCGGTGGCGAAGACGGCGTATGTAGCGGGCTCGCTAGCGCATCTGTCCGTAGTGGGGGTCGTGTCCGTGGTCGTGCTGTCCGGGTTCGCGATGACGCGGGGCATAGACGTGCGGATAGCCTGGACGGTCTTCCCCATGCTGGTCCTTGCGGTGATGGTCATAATGGGGCTCGTCCTGTTCATAGTGAGCTTCGCCCCGAGCCTGGACACGGCGAACATGTCGGCAAGCTCTGTGGGCCTCCTGCTGGCCGTGATGTCCCCCGTCTACTACACGATGGAGCAGGCGCCGCTGCTGATCCGGTGGTTCGGGTACGTATCGCCGCTCAGGTACGCGGCCGACGGCATATCGGCGTCGCTGTCGGGGAGCACGGACGTGCTCTTCGAGATGGCGGTCCTGGCCGGATTCGCACTGGTCGCAATGGCCCTGGGGCTGTGGAAGCTGCCCTGGCGGGAGAAGTAGCGGCCAAGTTTGGTGCGACCCTTCGACAGGCTCAGGGAAGCCAAACTCAGGGCGAACGACCAGGGTCCCGCGGGCTGGATTGACGACGGCGTCCGCCCCATGCAGTCCGGGGAGGGCGGGTTTCAAACCCGCCCCTACGGGGTGGCGACCGGACGCCGGGTCGTTGGCGTGTTGACTGGGAGGGCGGGTTGTGCTGGAATGGGGCCTAAGCCCACTCAAGGAGGGTGGCCATGACTGCCTATATCGCCAGGCGCCTGCTCCTCGCATTCCTCACCATCTGGGCAATCAGTGTCCTGTCGTTCATCATCATCGAGCTGCCGGAGGGCGACTCGGTCGACAAGTGGATGGACTGGGCGATGCAGCAGGGCGACACGTCACACAACCCTGAGCTGGCACAGTACTACCGCGAGTACCTGGGCCTGGACCAGCCCCAATACATCCGCTACCTGAAGTGGGTGGGGAACCTGATGCGCGGCGAGCTGGGCTACTCGTTCGGGGATGGGTACTACGCCAGCGGCGAGAAGCCCATAAAGTCGATCATCGGCGACCGGATCTGGATCACGATCGTGCTCACGAGCTTCACGATCCTTGTGACGTGGACCTTCGCCATTCCGGTGGGCATCTATGCGGCGGTGAGACAGCACAGCGTGGGCGACTACGTGTTCACGGTCCTGGGATTCACGGGGCTGGCCGTGCCGGACTTCCTGCTGGGGCTCGTGCTGATGTACGTCGGGTTCGCCTATTTCAACCAGAATGTCGGCGGGCTCTTCTCCGCGGACTACGTCAATGCGCCGTGGAGCTTCGCGAAGGCGTACGACCTGTTCCAGCACCTGTGGATCCCGGCAGTGGTGCTTGGCACATCGGGAACGGCGGGGCTGATCAGGGTGATGCGGAACAACCTACTGGACGAGCTCAGCAAACCCTACGTCATAACGGCCCGCGCCAAGGGCGTCAGGGCCTGGAAGCTCGTGCTCAAGTACCCGGTGAGGGTGGCCATCAACCCGATGGTGAGCACGGTCGGCTACCTGCTGCCCTCGCTCGTGGGCGGCAGCGTCATTGTGTCGGTGGTCCTGAGCCTGCCGACGGTCGGCCCGATACTGCTGCGCGCCATCCTTCAGCAGGACCCCTACCTGGCGGGTTTCCTCGTGCTGCTCCTGGGGGTCCTGACGGTCATCGGTACCCTCATCTCCGACATCCTGCTTGCGGTGGTGGACCCTCGGATCAAGTTCTCAGGGCTGTAGGGGTTCACCCTCACCCAGCCCTCTCCCGTCGAGGGAGAGGAGGTAGCAAAAGCCCGCTAGGCGATTTCCAGGGGTTGGTCTACTATCTCGCCGGACTCGTGGATCAGGTAGGCGTTGATCTGCGGGTGGTCGTGGTCCGCGAGCGAGACGAGGATGTAGTGGACGTCGTGGTAGCCGCTCTGCTGGGCCATGCGAACGTCGGTCTGCGACGGGTACGCGGGCGAGTGGGTGTGCGAGTGGTAGAAGGCGACGAACTCCATGCCGTTCCGCTCTGAGTCCAGGTCGGCGTCGAGGAACTGCTGAGGGTCCATCATGTAGCGGTAGGGACTCTTGACTGTGTTGGTGATGCGGTAGAGCCTGCTCGCCGCTCCGTCCCTGCCGGCCAGGATCCCGCAGCACTCGTCCGGGTCCTCCTCGAATGCGTGGGCGATGATCTCGTCCGCCTGGGCGCGGGTGATCTTCATCAGGCCTCCAGGCGGTGCTCGGCCAGGGCGCGGGCCGCGTCGGCGATCACCTCGGACGCGTACTCGAGGTTCATCACGCTGGTGTTGATCACGATGTGGTAGAGGTGGGGGTCGTCCGGGTCTTCGATCCCGAAGAAGCGGCGGAAGTAGTGCTCCCGCGCCTGGTCCCTGTCGGTTACTACCCTCTCGGCCTGCTCGCGGTCGATGCGGTCGCGCTCCATGATCCGCGCGATCCGGTCGTCCAGATCGGCCACCGCGCCGACTCTGAGCACGTGGGGCTCGTCCCTGAGGATGATGGCCGCGGCGCGTCCCACGAACACGACGTTGCCGGAGGAGGCCATCTCCTCGATCACGTCATGGAGCGCCTCGATGTACGCCTCGTCCTCCACCTCGTGGCCGCGGGTAGCAGGCTGGGGGGGCATCTCCTCGAACTCCTCGGTCAGGAAGGCCATGGAGCCCGGGCCGAAGTAGGGGTCTCCGCTGACGCCTGTTGCCGCGGACCTCTCTAGGATGCGATGGAGGAAGCCGGAGAAGCGGTCGGATCTCGTGGGAGCGCGCTCCTCGCGCTGGTGCAGGGCCTCCACCGTTGCGCCCACCTTGGGGGCGGCGCGGGTGAGTATCAGCCGGTCAACATAATCGGCGTCCAGCTTCTCGGCCACAATGGGCCCGAGGAGCCTTCCGCCTCCGCCGGTCAGGCCGCCAATAGCTACGACTGTCATGGGTCATTCTCCTCACTTGAGCCGGTAAGGTGAAGGGTAAATATAGCATGTCGCCAGGAGGGAGACTAACCGCAGGGGACACAGAGGGCGAAGAGTGAAGAGTTTTGGGAGAGGAGCCAGGGCTTAAGGTCGCGGGGCTCAGAGGACTAGCTGGGAGAAGAGGTCGTAGCCGCGCAGCCTGTCCCTGCCGCGGAGGTCCTCCAGCTCTATCAGGAAGGCGAGCCCGGCGATCTCGGCCCCGGATCGCTCGGCGAGACGGACGGCGGCGGACACGGTGCCGCCGGTCGCCAGGACGTCGTCGACGATGAGGACCCTCTGGCCGGGCCGGATCGCGTCGGAGTGCATCTCGATGGTGTCCTCGCCGTACTCGAGAGAGTAGGTCAGGGACTGGATGTCCCAGGGCAGCTTGCCGGGTTTCCTGATGGGCACCAGGGTCTTGCCGAGCCTGGATGCAAGGGGCGCCGCGAAGAGAAACCCGCGCGCCTCGATGCTGGCGATGACGTCGATGGGCTCACCGGAGTAGCGCTCGGCGAAGCGGTCTATTGCCGCGCCGAACGCGGCGGGATTGCCCAGCAGGGGCGTGATGTCCTTGAAGAGGATGCCGGGCTTCGGGAAGTCGGGGACATCCCTGATGTATCTGGCGAGATCCATTGGAGTGCTCGCGGCGAATTATATTACACGGGCGGTCTAGGGCAGCTGGGGCTGTCTTAACGCTATCCGAGTGCTGCCTGAGCACTGCCCTTCGACCTTCGACAAGCTCAGGAGGGCCAGGCTCAGAATGTACCAAGAGGACCTAACATGCAAAAGCCCAAGCTGATCTACTACAACGACTCGCGGCACTACCTCATGTACCGCTATGACCCTCCCCTGAGCAGGCACGTGCTGCAGCAGCCGGTCGACGAGATTCTAGGGACGGGGGTCGATACGCTGTTCTTCGGACTGGCGTCGGGCTCGACGTTCCTGCACGACTCGCGCGTCGGGAAGCGCTGGGGCGAGGGCGTCAGCGACCACAACAGAGGGATCATGTGGTGGCGTGCCGCGAAGAACCTCGAACGGGCTTTGGCGGACGGCCTCGATCCCCTCCAGGTGGTCATTGACCGCGCGCACGAGAAGGACATTCAGATCGTGTGTAGCCTCCGCATCAACGAGGGTGGGACCGGCAGTGGTCTGAACGCAAATCGCTACATGTTCTCCCGGCTCAAGGAGGAGCACCCTGAGTACATGATTGGGGAAGACTCCGCCGATCCCGGTAAGTCCACGTGCCTCGACTTCGCGATTCCCGAGGTCAGACAGGAACGGCTGGCGGTGATCGAGGAGGTCTGCGACCGCTACGGCGCCGACGGCATCGAGATCGACGACTACGTGCGCACGTTCTTCCGCCAATCGGAAATCAAGAAGAACACTCCCCTGCTCACCGAGTTCATGGGAGACATCCGTGCCCTCCTCGAACGCATTGGCGAACGGCGCGGTGAACGACTCATGCTGGCTGCCAGCGTGCATCCACGTGAGGACGCCAACCTGTCCGTCGGTATGGACGTGCGCAGTTGGATACGGGAAGGCTTCGTCGATCTCGTCGTCGTCAACTACGGCGGCTTCCAGTTCGACCAGGACAGCGACCACGAATGGATCGCTGAGGAGGCCCGGAAGAACGGTGCACTGGTCTACTCGCATCTGGGTCGGACGCCCTACGACGACCGTTATCATGCCCCCACCATCGAGATGTACCGGGCCGCCGCGAGCAACCACGTCGCCGCGGGCGCTGACGGCATCTACCTCTCGTCCATGGACTGGCCCCACTCCGAGCGCGAGTACCTCGTCATGCGCGAGCTGTCAGACCCAGACATCTTCGCGCGGAAGAACAAGCACTACGTGAAGGCCCAACAGGAGTTCGACCCGCATGCCCTTGACCGTCACCTGCCTGTAGTCCTTCAGGAGGGAGTCGTCGCAACCGTCCCCATAACCATAAGCGACGACGTGGACTCCGCCCGCGACGACAACGAGCTTGAACGCGCCACCCTTCGCGTCCGCATCGTGCAGACCGGCATGGAAGACAAGATGACCTTCAAGTTCAACGGAGCGGCGCTTGCCGTCGAACCGCGCAACGTCAGCAGCTTCTATGGCGGCCTCGTCTCATACGGCATCGCGAGGGCCGGATTCCCTGAGCGCATCAACACCCACTATTGGTTCGAGTTTGACATTCCCGTCGACGCCGTGCGTCGGGGAGAGAACACGGTGGAAGTCACCCCCGAATATATCCTGGCTGAGCGCGTGGAAGACCGTGTCCTTCTGCACGCCGAATTGCTGTTGGACTACAAGCAGCCGCCAGTCCCCATCGGGGAGCAGTTGTAATCACGTCCGCCCGTCCACTTCAGTGGGCTTCCCGATAGTTGCAGATCATTGCAATGCCACGACACCTGTTATGCTGATTCAAAGGTCACCTCTTCGTACATCCCGTTCTTTGCCAGCAATCCACTCTTAGGGTAGTTCCGTTAGGGCCGCCCGACTATGACGTGCTCGCGTCCGATGCCGTCTACCGTGGGGGAGCCGCTGAAGGCGAGGAGCCTGTCGAGCTCCGCTCGGATGATCTCGAGGGCCAGCGATACACCGGCCTCGCCGTTGTAGGCCAGGCCCCAGTGGACGGCTCGCCCGACGAAGACGGCCCGCGCACCTAGCGCCAGGGCCCTGAACGCGTCCAGCCCCGACCGCACGCCGGAGTCGAAGTAGACCTCGACGCTGTCGCCCACCGCGTCGGCGACCTCGGGGAGGACCTCGATGCTTGCCCTGCCCCCGTCGACCTGCCTACCTCCGTGGTTGGAGACGACGATGCCGTCGACGCCGTGGTCGACGCATAGCCGGGCGTCCTCGGCGTTGCGGATGCCCTTGATGACGAGGGGGAGGCCGCCGGAAAGCGAGCGCAGCCAGTCGAGCCGGTCCCAGGTGATGTTTGGCGGCGCCCACCGCGGCCCCCCGTGCTCGTCCTGCAGTTCTTCGTAGCCCTGGAGGCTGCCGAACATCTTGCCCTCCAGGCTGCCCTCGCTCCCCTGAAGGCGGCTGTCGACCTCGAAGGGGCCCAGGGCATCGACGGTCAGCACCACGGCCGAGTAGCCGGCGGGCTTCAGCCTCGGCAGGAATGCCTCGCTGACGCCGTCGCTGTAGTGGATGTGCTGGAACCAGATCGGCCCGGACGCCGCCTCCGCCACCTCCTCGATCGAATAGCCCGACCCGACGGGCAGCGCCATTAGAGTACCGGCCGCTCCGGCGGCGCGGGCCGTGGCCAGCTCTCCGTCCGGGTGCGAGAAGCACTGGCCCCCGGCGGGGGCGCACATGACGGGGAAGCTGATTCGCTGTCCGAGCACGGTCGTCGAGAGGTCGCGCCTGCTCACGTCCTTCAGCAGGCGAGGATTCACAGCGATCTCGTCGAGCTTGCGGCGGTTGCGGTCGACGGTCCAGTTGCCGAACGCGCCCCGGCGAACGAACCGGACGAGGTCGGGGGACATTGCGCGCTCGGCAAGCTCCTGGAGCTCGGCGATGGTGGTCGGTGGTGAGGACATGGTGCATACCTCGGGCTAAGGGGAGCCAGGGAGATTGTGGCACCAAAGGCGGCTGGTGCATAGCGGGAGTCAGAGTCGGGATTCTCAGGATTAGAGGATTGGCGGGATTGGGCCGGTCTCGCGAGCGGCCGCCGGGGACGGGCGGGTTTCAAACCCGCCCCTACAGGCTAGCGTGGTGTCCTTCTCATCCCGGCCTTCTCGCGCCAGGGGAGAACGAGCGAGGAGCGGCGCGGTTGGCGTGGAGGTGTGGGATATAATGTGGCGCGCAAATTCAACGGGTGAGGTCAGAGTGACATGATCGCTATTTTCGTGAGCATCAGGGTGAAGCCAGGGCTGAGAGACCAGTTCGTCGAGGCCACCCTGGGCGATGGAGCGGGCTCGGTGAGGGACGAGCCGGGGTGCTTCCGGTTCGACATCCTGACGGACGACAACGACCCGGACCTGGTGCACCTGTACGAGGTGTACGCGGACCAGGCGGCCATCGACAAGCACCGGACCATGCCGCACTACACGGAGTGGGCGGAGAAGGTCGGCGACTGGCGCGTCGGGGACGCGGACAGGGTCACGATGACGACGGCGTTCCCGTCGGACGACGGATGGAGGCGGCAGAAGCCGCATCTGCCTGAGTAGCGGACGATTCCCGAAGTGTGACTCAGGGCCGGTTGCTCCGGCAGGGCACTGCCCTTCGACAGGCTCAGGGCGAACGATCTTCGCTGGTGCCGGTACTGCCCCGACCCGGCACCTCTGGGTTACTGCCCCGCAACGAGAACTGGGCAGGCTCTTCGCGGGAGCGACGGATACGTATAGCGGAGTGTGGAATGGACAAGTTCGAGACTGGACAGAGCGCGGAGACGCAGACAGAGGTAAGCGAGCCGCTGACCATCAACCGGATGGGGCGGCCGGGCGCGGAGGTGCTGTCGACGCCGTCGCTGCTGAAGCTGATGGAGGAGTGCTGCATCGAGGCTTCCGATCCGTACCTGCCGGATGGCAGCACGACGGTCGGGTACGCGGTGGACGGTCTGCGGCACGTCGCGCCGACGGCCATAGGCGGCTTGGTGACGGTAAGGGCTGTGCTGACCGAGGTGGACCGTAACAGGCTGACGTACGAGATCGCGGCGCACGAGGGCGACACGCAGATAGGGGTTGCGACGCACAAGCGGGCGGTGATTCCTACCGGCGGGTGACACGGTTGGCGGTGTAGTTCCCCTCGACCCAGCCTTCGCCTGCGAGAGGAGAAGGGGTAAGAGGCCGGGCGAAAGGCGCACCGGACGCTTTCTGCAGCGAGTGCGAGACTGGATACCGGCATTCGCCGGTATGACGATTGTGCGTAGGGCCTCCGGCGTGATGCCGGGGCGTCGTTGTCCGGCCCCTTTGCGTTTGCTATACTTGGGGCCGCTCGTGGAGGATGCTCACTTTTTCTGGTCATCCCTGGGAGTTGTGTTTGCACGTTTCGGGTGGGGATTCCAGCCGCAGGACGGCTAGGACCTATAGAAAGGAGTGGGCCAGTGAAGTGGATCGATTATGCCAGGCCTGAGAGCCTGGACGAGGCGATCAGTCTGCTAGCCGATGGGGGTGGCAAGGCACGTCCCCTGGCTGGAGGCACAGACTTGATCGTATTGTTGAGGACGAATGCGGAGAGAGTCGGGAGCCCGGACCTTGTAGTGGACGTCAAGGGCATACCCGAGCTCAACGAGCTCTCCTACAGTGACGACGACGGATTGACCCTCGGAGCCGCCGTCGAGTGCTACAAGATCTACTCGTGCGAGACGGTTGCCTGCAAGTACCCGGGGCTGACCGACGCAGCCACGCTGATAGGCGGCATACAGATACAGGGCAGAGCCTCCATTGGAGGCAACCTTTGCAATGCCACCCCCAGCGGCGACTCGATCCCCGCGCTGATAGCGCTGGGGGCGACCGCGAACGTCACGGGTCCTAACGGCTCGCGCCAGGTGGCGGTAGAGGACTTCTGCACCGGGCCGAGCAGGACAGTGCTGGGTTCGGACGAGCTGCTGGTGTCGATCAGCATACCGGCGCCCAAGGCGGGCTCCGGCGCGCGCTACATCCGGTTCATACCGCGGAACGAGATGGACATAGCGGTTGCCGGTGCGGGCGTGTCGGTGGAGATCGAGAACGGCACGTTCACGTCGGCCCGTGTGGCCCTGGCGTCGGTTGCGCCTACTCCGCTGTTCGTGCAGGAGGCGGGCGACTCGCTGGCGGGCAAGCCCGTGAACGACGAGAGCATCGCCGAGGCGGCGAGCATTGCGAGCGCGGCTGCCAAGCCGATTACGGATATGCGCGGCACCGCGGAGTACAGGACGCACCTGTGCGAGGTGCTGACGCGCCGCGCGCTGAACACGGCTGTCGAGAGAGCGAAGGGAGGCGAGTAGATGCCCGGCAAGACACACGTACAGACAACGATCAACGGCGAAGACATTGAATTCCTCTGCGAGCCCCGGCAGAGCCTGCTGGAGTGCCTGCGCGACGTCGTGGGACTCACCGGCTCCAAGGAGGGCTGCAACGACGGCAACTGCGGCGCATGCACGGTTAGCCTGGACGGGCGGATCGTGACGTCGTGCCTCGTGTTCGGCGTCGAGGCCGACGGCGCTGAGGTGAACACCATAGAGGGTGTCGCCAGCCCGGACGGGCTGCACCCGATCCAGCAGGCGTTCCTGGAGAACGCGGCCCTGCAGTGCGGCATCTGCACTCCGGGCTTCATCGTAGCGACGAAGGCCCTGCTCGAGCAGGAGCCCACGCCCTCCGAGCATCGCATCAGGTTCTGGCTCGCCGGAAACCTGTGCCGCTGCACGGGCTACGACAAGATCGTGCGCGCCGTGATAGACGCGTCCGAGAGGATGGCAGCCGCATCGTAGACTCACTATCCCGTGGATGGAGGTGAAGCTTTGACGACTACACAAGAACCACCGAAGCAGTACAAGGTAATCGGCACGCGTCCCATCCGCCACGACGGCGCGGACAAGGTGACCGGCCGCGCCAAGTACGGCGCAGACTACCAGACCGCCGGGCTGCTGTACGGCAAGATCCTGAGGACCCCGCACGCCCATGCCAACATCCGCTCGATCGACACGAGCAAGGCGGCGGCGTACCCGGGCGTCCGCGCGGTCATGACGGGCACGGACCTGCCCGAGACCGACAACGAGAGCGGCGACCGCAAGATCACGCTGGGCGAGCTGGGGACCGACCTGAAGTACCTTCGCGAGGGCATCATGGCCCGGAGCAAGGTCGTCTTCAAGGGCCAACCCGTGGCGGCCGTCGCGGCCGTGAACCAGCATGTGGCCGAGGAGGCGAGCAAGCTGATCGAGGTCGACTACGAGGTTCTTCCGCCCGTGACTGACGTGCGAGAGGCCATGAAGGAGGCGGCGCCGCTGCTCCACGACGACATCGAGACCGAGGAGCTGGGCGAGAAGACGGGCAAGGCCAGCAACGTTGCCCAGCACTTCCAGCACCGGCTGGGGGACCCGGACAAGGGGTTCGCCGAGGCGGACGTGGTCGTCGAGCGGGAGTTCGACACGGCCACGGTTCACCAGGGGTACCTGGAGCCGCACAACTGCACGGTGCACTGGAACGACGACGGGCGCGTGCTGATCTGGAACAGCACCCAGGGCCCGTTCAACATTCGCGACGCGACGGCGCAGGTCCTGGAGGTAGAGCTGTCCCAGGTGAAGCTGACACCGATGGAGATCGGTGGCGGATTTGGGGGCAAGTTCGAGCCTTACGGCGAGCCTATCGCCGCCGTGCTCTCGAAGATGGCTCACGCCCCGGTCAAGATCGTGATGACCCGGACCGAGGAGTTCGAGTCTACCGGCCCGACGCCCGGCTCGTACATCAAGGTCAAGATGGGCGCGAAGAACGACGGGACGCTGGTAGCGGCCAAGGCGCACCTGGCCTACGAGGCGGGGGGATTCCCCGGCTCGCCGGTGGGGGCTGCCGCCGAGTGCGTATTCGCTCCCTACAACATCGCCAACGTGCAGGTCGACGGCTACGACGTGGTCGTGAACAAGCCGAAGACGGCCGCATACCGGGCCCCCGGCGCGACTAATGCCGAGTTCGCCAGCGAGACCGTGGTTGACGAGATCGCCGAGAAGCTGGGAATCGACCCGATCGAGATGCGGCTGCAGAACGCGTCCGCAGAGGGGACGCGCCGCGCCGACGGCACGGCCTTCGGCAACATTGGCTGTGTCGAGGTGCTGGAGGCGCTGAGGGACCATCCCCACTACACCGCTCCCATTGAGGGCGAGAACCAGGGCCGCGGCGTGGCGATAGGCTACTGGATGAATGCGGGCCTGCAGTCAGCCGTCAACCTGGCCGTCAACAACGACGGCACGGTCGCGTTGACCGAGGGTTCGCCGGACATCGGCGGCACGCGGACATCCATCTCGATGCAGGCTGCCGAGGTGCTGGGCATACCGGCCGAGGACTTCATCCCGTCCGTGGTCGACACGGACTCGATCGGCTGGACCTTCGGGACCGGCGGGAGCCGCACGACGTTCGCCACAGGCATGGCCGCCTATGAGGCAGCACAGGACGTGAAGGCCCAGATGATCGAGCGCGCGGCGCTGATCTGGGACGTGGACGCGGACTCGCTGGAGATGGAGGATGGGGTCGTCGGCTCGAAGACCGACTCAGAGCTCAAGATGACCTTCAAGGAGCTGGCAGCCGAGCTGAACAGCACCGGGGGGCCGATCGCCGGGCGCGGCGTGGTCAACCCGACCGGGCAGGGCGGCGCATTCGCAGGGCTGATCGTGGACGTGAAGGTGGACAAGGAGACGGGCAAGATTGACGTGCTGCGCGCGACCATCGCCCAGGACGTTGGCAAGGCCATCCATCCGAGCTACGTCGAGGGCCAGATGCAGGGCGGGACCGTCCAGGGCATCGGCTGGGCGCTGAACGAAGAGTACTACATGGAAGACGACGGGCGGATGGCTAACAGCACTTTCCTGGACTACAGGGTGCCGCTGGCGCTGGACCTGCCGATGATCGATACCGTGATCGTCGAGAAGCCGAGCCCGGCCCATCCGTTCGGAGTCAGGGGCGTGGGCGAGGTGAACATCGTGCCCCCGCCGGCGGCGCTGGCGAACGCGGCGTACAGGGCGGCGGGTATCCGGATGAACGTCCTTCCGATGAGCCCGCCGAACGTCATGAAGACGATCTGGGCCCAGGACTAAAGCTAGACCAATGGCGACGGTCTTCATCCCATCGCTGCTCCAGGAGCTCACCGGCGGCATGGAGCGGGTGGAGGTGCACGGTGAAACCGTGCGCCAGATCGTCAACAACCTCGACGAGATGCACCCAGGCATCAAGGGGCGTCTCGTCGAGGGCTACAAGATCAAGCCGAACATTTCGGTTGCGATAGACGGCGAAGTCTCTGCCCTGGGAATGCTGGACAAGGTAGGAGAGAACAGCGAGGTGCACTTCATCCCCGCCATAGGCGGCGGGGATGAACCGCCTAACGATGGAGGCCAGGGACGATGACGGATAACGGCTTGCATGGGGTCATTGTCCCGATCCTAACGCCGCTAAACGAGGACGAGACGGTGGACACAGGGTCGCTGAGGCGGCTCGTCAACTACTTGTACGAGGGCGGCGTGCATGGCATATGGGCCGCTGGGACGACGGGCGAGTTCGCGGCGCTCGACGACGAGCAGAAGCTGCTGGCCATCGAGACGGTGGTCGACGAGGTGGCCGGGCGCCTTCCGGTGATCGGCAACATCTCCGCGCCGAGCACGAACCTGACGGTGCGGCTGGCGCGAGCCGTGCAGGAGTGGGGTCTCGCGGGAATCGCCGCGACTCCGCCGTACTACTATCCGTGCGCGCAGGACGAGGTCATCGCGCACTTCCGTTACATCAAGGAGCAGTCGGGCGTGCCGCTGTGGGTCTACAACATCCCGGTGACGGTCAAGACCGTCGTGGAGCCGCAGACGATGGCGTCCCTGGCGGGCGAGGGCACGGTGGTCGGGGTGAAGGACAGCTCCGGAGCCGGCGAGGCCTTCGCGCAGCTAAGGGCTCTATGCGAGCAGGGCGGGATCGAGATGTACCGCTTCCTGGGGTCGGTGTTCCGGGTGACGACGGCGTCGGCGGTCGGCGCGCACGGGGTCATACCCGGCATCGCCAACCTGGCGCCGGGCGTAGTTGCGAAGGCGTGGGAGGCCGGCGAGGCCGGCGACGTCGAGACGGCGCGGGCCTACCAGGCGAAGGTGATGGCCGCTTCGAAGATGATGCACCTTGCGAAGGGCGGCGGTCCCAACGCGTCGAGCTTCTCAGGCATGAAGTCCGCGCTCAAGCACATGGGCGTGATCGACAGCGACACTGTGACCAGGCCCCTGCGTCCGCTAACCGAGGACGAGAAGAAGGGCATACCGGCCATCCTGCAGGAGGTCGGCATCTAGCGGGCCTCGACTTGCACGCCGAAGAGGGTCGTTTGGTATAGTTATTTGGCAGGCGGGCGGCGCACAGGGCACGACGATGCTCCGCAGTTCCCCGGTCCCCGTCGCGAGGAGCAGCAGGATGGCTACTGAAGAGTTCGGATTCTCCCAGTTTTCCCAAAACGCCTTCTATCGCGCCCAGAACGCCCACCTCGTCGACATGGCGGACGTGGGATCGGGCCAGCGAATCATCGACCTTGCGTGCGGAGACGGCGGGGTCACCAAGCTGATCGTCGCCAGGCTGAAGGGCGCCCGCGACTCGGTGGTGATCGGCATCGACCATTCGGCGGAGATGCTCAGGGTCGCCATGGAGAACCTGAACTGCCGGACGGCGTCCGCCGTCCAGTTCATCCAGTCGCACGTCGAGAACGTGTCCGAGACGGTCAAGGAGTCGGCGGACACGGTCTTCTTCTGCAACGCCATACACTATGTGCCCGACAAGGGCGAGCTCCTGACCGAGATCGGCAAGGTGCTGAAGCCGGGCGGGCAGCTCGCCTTCAACACGGCCTTCTTCGACGGCGCGCACCCGCCGGAGACGGTGATTTTCGCGCGCAAGTGGATGATGAGGTCGCTCAGGATCCTCCGCACCGAGTACGGACTGTCGCCTGACAGGACGGCCAAGGTGGAGTCGCGCAAGCAGCTCACGCCTGAGGAGTACCGGACGCTGGTGGAAGGGCATGGTTTCCGCATCGCGCGGGAGGAGATCGAGATGGTGCAGGTGCCGCTGGACGGCTGGCGCGACATCAGCGGGTTCAGCGACTTCATCGCGGGCGTGATGCCCGGCGTACCGATGGACAAGGCCAGCCAGGCCCTGCAGACCGGCTGCGAGCGGGTCTTCGAGGAGCTCAACGTCGAGGCGATGCCACGGAACTGGCTGCGCATCCTCGCGGTCCGCGAGGGAGTGCCGGCAATGCCGTCCGCTTCCCGAAGCGCCTAAGGGAGTAGGAGATGCCAGAACCCGTTAGCTGGCGAGTCCTACTCTAGGACGGGCGTCTGGCGCGGGCCGAGGGACTGGATACCGGCTTCCGCCGGTATGACGGATAATAGCTAGGCCATGAAACGCCGCCCGACTGGGGCGGCGATTTTCGTCTACAATAGAGGGGCATTAGTAGCAGGATCGGAGAGGCAATATGGTAACTCGTGTCGGCATCAACGGCTTTGGCAGGATCGGGCGGCAGGTGACGCGCGCAATCATCGAGCGGCACCCTGAAAAGCTGACGGTCGCGGCGGTCAACGACCTGGGCGACCCGGCTATGAACGCGCACCTGTTCAAGTACGACACGAACTACGGCGCGTACCCGGGAGACGTGGGCTCGACCGATGACAGCCTGCTGATCGACGGCGGCGAGGTGAAGGTCCTGGCGGAGCGCAACCCGGCCGACCTTCCGTGGGGCGATCTGGGCGTGGACATCGTGGTGGAGTCGACGGGGTTCTTCACGGAAGCCTCCGCTGCATCCGGCCACCGGGCGGGCGGCGCGAAGAAGGTCATCATCTCCGCGCCGGCGACGGGCGAGGATGTGACGCTGGTGCTGGGCGTGAACGAGGATGTGTACGACCCGGCCAGTGACAACATCGTGTCCAACGCCTCGTGCACGACGAACTGCATCGCGACGATGACGAAGGTGCTGAACGACAACTTCGGCGTCGAGCACGGCCTGATGACCACGATCCACTCCTACACGGGCGACCAGAACATCCTGGACCGGGTGCACGAGGACCCCAGGCGGGCCAGGGCGGCGGCGCTGAACATCATCCCGACGACGACCGGCGCGGCCAAGGCTGTGGGGCTGGTGCTGCCCGAGCTGAACGGCAAGATCCACGGGATGGCGTTCAGAGTGCCGACGCCAACCGGCTCGGTGACGGACTTCGTGGCGAACGTGAGGAAGACGGCGTCGGTCGACGATATCAACGACGCATACAGGGAAGCGGCGAGTAACAGCATGGCTGGCATTGTCCAGTACTCGGCCGAGCCGCTGGTGAGCAGCGACTACATCGGCAACCCCCACAGCTCTATCATCGACGGCCTCTCGACGATGTCGATGGACGACAACATGGTCAAGGTGGTGGGCTGGTACGACAACGAGTGGGGGTACAGCTGCCGGACGGCCGACCTTGCGGCGTTCATCGCGGACAGGGGGCTGTAGGGGCGTCTCTAGGTGCGAGGCGCTTGGCGCTGCACCTCTTCGACCCCGCATTGAATACAGGACAGGCTCTTCGACAAGCCTTCAGGCAGCCTCCACCAAGCAGGGAATAGGCCCCGCACCCGCTCCGAGAGTGCGGGGAGGGCGGCACGGCGACTAGCTCGACAGGTGGATTATGGAACGTCGAGCAAGCTCCGATGCCAGCTGATCGTAACCATGCTCGCGTGCCAGAGGGACGTAGAAGTCGATTGATTCCTTCGCTATGCGCAGCCTCCTGGCCTCGTCTCGGATGCCGGACAACGTGGACAGGTTATGTATTCTGTCATGGAGCTTGATCAGGATGACGCGAGAGTCAAGAGTGCCTGCAGCGAGGATCTTCCTGTGCGTAGCCTCCCTGTCCGCCAGCTTGGTAAGCCCGTCGACCAGATCCGCCACAGTGTCGCCGAAGCGCTCCCTGATGTCGCATACGGTGTAGGACGTCATTTCGACAACATCATGTAGAACACAGGCCATGAGTGTGTGGATGTCGGGGCGCCCACTGTGGACCAGGGCCAACGCAACGGCTAACGGATGCACGATGAATGGTGCGCCACTGTCCCGAGTCTGTTCCCCGTGGGCAAGAATGGCGAACCTGCAGGCGCTCTCCAACTTCCCGCACTGCTTGTCTGGGAGATACTCGGCAGCTTTCCGCAGCAAGGAATCCAGCATACACTCGACCTTTTGAATTCCTATGGTCATCGGTAGAACCTCCGGCCAAAAGATGGCACCACCAGGTTGCCGTAGCTATAGTCTAATCAGGACTCCGCGCGAAACGTGTGACAAGACCTGTCAAGTTTCTACTAGCGAGCGTGACAAATCGGTGGGCGGATGGCCGGAAACGACGTAATTGGGGCCCGAAATGCCATCGTCGGAAGGCTGCTCAAGTCGTACCGGGAAGACGACGAGCATGGCGGTGGGCCCCTGAAGCAGACAGAACTCCTCCAAGAGATGACGCGCCAAGGTCGGAAGTCTGGCAGTTTGCATCCGTCGGCCATCAGCCACTACGAAAGCGGGAGTCGGCGCGCCAGCCTAGATTACCTGGACGACATCAGCTACACCCTCAGCCTCTCGGAAGATGAGAGGGATGTATTGCTGGAGCTGGCCGGGCACAGGTCTCCTCGGAGCCAGGCGGAACAGGATACAGAGGCGGCAGCCGGCAGAGCCCTCGATTCCAGGATGGAAACGCTGCAGGAGAAGTTCAGGGATGCGGCCGCCTCGGTAGTTGGCTCGGGAGAACCGTTCGACCCGCTGGGGTTTGTTCGAGACTCTCTCAAGAAAGCAGTCATCCCGGGAGCGTACATAGGCCTGGTTGGCTCCGGGCTCGGGATTCTTGGGCTGGATGGGACGATGATCCTGCTGTTGTTCGCCGCGGCCGCTTCCGGGGTTGTGCTTGCGCAGGGACTATCACGATGGGGGAAGTCAGACCAGGTTGGCGAGCTGTTCTTCGTGTCAGTGTTCTTCTTGCTGAACACGCCCAACCTGCAGTCCATAATCACAGGGATGGACATCTACGGCTTCTACTCGATGCCGGCTATCACGGGGACCGCCCTGCCGCCCACGTTCGCAATGGCGGCTAATCTCTCAATCACTGTGGTGGCGGCGATCATCTTCGACATGTCGTGGAAGCGGCAGTATGGTCCCAGAGGGATCGAAAGCGCCTCTGGCCGCGCCTTATTCATTGCGTTTCCGCCTATTGCGTTCGTCTATCTCTGCATGTTGACCTTCTCCAACTCTGGCGCCTGGATCTTCTTCCTCATCGTGCTGGGGATCCTGTTCGGCGCCTTTTGGGGCATCATCGCCATTCGCGACCACGACGTGGAACCACCCATGTGGGTGGCGCAGTTCATCCTCGCGGCCGTGGCTGTCATGATCATGTTGCTTACGACATTCGGAGTGGCCGGGATGCTTGTCACCTATATGGATCCGAGCACGATCACGGCAGCCGACCACAGCATGATATGGTCGTGGGAGACGGACTTCGACGCGCTGGGTTACCCCGAGGACGAGTACCTGGAACGAATGAGGGTTGGCCTGATCTGGATGTCAGTGGCGGCCATCGGATACCTGTCGATAGTGGTCGGGGGCTACCTGATGGTGATGGTCTACCGGCATGCTATCCTGCCGGCCAGGGCTCGCCAGCAGAGAGTCTAGCCGACAGCGTTCATGCTGCCGCATCGAACGGAGTACCTGGCCATTCGCGGCAGGCGGGCCGGGTCGATCACGTTAGGGTCGGCGGTGGTGATGAAGGCCTGGGTGTAGCCCTCTGCCTGATCGAGCACGTGGGCTCGGCGGTTCGCGTCGAGCTCGGACATGACGTCGTCGAGGAGGAGGACTGGCGGGCGGGAGCCGGTGTCCCTGAGGTTTCGCGCCTCGGCGAGCTTCATGGCGAGCACGGCGGTGCGTCCCTGGCCCCTGGAGGCGTACTGGCCCGCGGGCATGCTTCCGACCTTCACAAGCAGGTCGTCCCTGTGCGGTCCGGTCACGGTGTGGCCCTGGGCAATCTCGCGGCCCTGGCGCTCTTCCAGGGAGTTCCTGATTGCCGCCTCGCAGGCCTCGGGCCCAGGGGCGTCCGGCAGGTCGACGCTCGGGGCGTAGAACAGCTCGCACCGTTCGCCTCCGCCGGACATTTCGACATACAGCCCCTCGGCCAGGGGCGACAGGGCCTCGATCGTCTTCGCACGCGCGGCCATCATGTACCCGCCCGTCTCGGCGGCCTGGCCGCTCCAGAACTCTAGCTCGTCGGGCTTCGCCCGGCGCTCGGCTATGGCCTTGAGTACCTGGTTGCGCTGGGCTATAACGCGCTGGTAGCGCTGGGCCGCCCGCAGGTAGCGCCGGTCGAGCTGGGACAGCATGATGTCGAGGTAGCGGCGCCGGACCGAGGGCGAGCCGAAGACGAGATCGAGGTCCTGGGCGGTGAAGAGCACCGCGGGAAGCTCGCCGACGAGGTCGGATGCCCTCCTGGGCGCCCCGTTTACCCGGACGTACTTCTGGACGTGTCCGGCCGGGGGGGACTCTTCCTGTGTCTGCTCCGCGCCCTCGGCCGGGGGCGAGCTGCGGAAGTCGACCTGGACCCTGGTGGTCCCCGAGTCATGCTCGACTGCGGCTACCACGTGGGTGTAGGTCTCGGATGCGGATGGGGGCTGCCAGCGCACCAGCTCGCGCTCGGTTGCGGCGCGGAGGGACTTCCCTATTGCGAGAAGGTATAGGGCCTCGACGAGGTTGCTCTTCCCGTGGCCGTTCTCGCCCTCGACAAGCACCATGCCGGGGCCGAGGTCGAGCTCGAGGCGTTCGTAGTTGCGGAAGTTCTCTAGTCTGAGATGGCTGACGTGGATCGCGCGCCTCGCGGGAGGTTGCTGGGGAACCGGGGCGATTCTACCATAGGGATGTGCGGGTTCCCGGCGTGTCATTGGTGGCCTCGTCTCCTGGCATTGGCGGAGTCCAACCCTTCCCCAGGTCCCTCGGGGCTCGGGGCGACATCGGCCTAAGCGAACCGGCTGGTTGGGTGGGGCATCGAATCTATGGAATGGATATGAATGAGACATCCACGCAGGAAGGCGGGCGCGAGATCAGGAGAGGCCTACAGGCGGGATTCGTCTCGGGCCTCGCGGCGATAACTTGCTGCGTGTCGCCGGTGGTTTTGGTGCTGCTGGGTGTTGCGACTGCCGCGGAGGCGGTCACGCTGGGGGACACGCTCTACTACGAATATGGTTGGTTCTTCAGGGCGGGGGGACTTGCCGTCGCGGTCGCCGCGGTCATACTCTACCTGCGCGGCCGGCGGGCGTGCTCGATCCGGGGTGCGTATACGTACCGCCGGATGCTCCTTACGCTGGTCGCCACGGGCGCCGTAACATACGCCGGGCTTTTCTGGTTCACCAAGTACCTGGGGATATGGTTCGGCTAGATGGCGATCCATAGCGCAGGTCCCTCCTACACGGCACGCGTCCTTGTCGCGGGCGCCCTTTCGGCCCTGCTGGTGGCGATGGCGGCGTGCGGCGGCGACCCGGCAGGGCCTGATTCAGGCGCGGCAGCGAGCGTGCCCGTCCCCCAGGCGACTGTGCAGGTGGCCACCCCCGAGCCGAACCCTCCGACACCCACGCCTGTCCCGACCCGACAGCCGGGCGCGCCGTATACGCCGACGACAGCGCCGCCCCCGGTGGACAGGGACATTGCGAGCGTGGACCTGGCCGACGTGGTGTTCGACACGTTCCAGGGCGGCTACTTCCCGCTGTCGGAGGCGAGCGACCGGGCGGTGGAGAGCCTGCGGGACGCGATCAAACCAATCTACGAGCCGGTGTACGAGCCGAGGGAACGGGGCGACTGGCTGTCGGACGGCGACTTCGTGATCGGATACGCCGCCGGGGATGAGGCGTATGCGTACCCCCTGAAGATGCTCAACTACCACGAGATCGTCCACGACCTGGTCGACGGAGTGCCGATCCTCGTGTCGTACTGCCCCCTGTGCGCGAGCGCGGTGGTGTACGACCGCAGGCTGGACGACAGGGTGCTCGTTTTCGGCAACACGAGCGCGCTGTACGAGTCGGACATGGTGATGTACGACCACCAGACGGGGTCGTACTGGTTCCAGGTGGCGGGCGAGGCGATAGTGGGCGAGCTGACGGGCAGGCGGCTCGATCCGCTGCCTTCGATCACGATCTCGTGGGGGGAGTGGAAGGCGCTGCATCCGGACACGCTGGTGCTGAGCCGGGACCTTGGCCTCATTCCAGGTGGGGGCGCCAGGTACGAGACCGACCGATTCGCGGATTACCCCGAGAGGCTGGACACGGTGGGACCGCCGTTCCCGGTCAGCGCCGAGAAGATGGACGTGCGCCTCAGGGCGTCGGACAAGGTCTTCGCAGTCGAGGTTGGCGACAGCCGAAAGGCGTATTTCCTCGTCCCGGGGAGGGCATGGCTGGTCAACGACACGGTCGGAGGCAGGGACATCGTGGTGTTGGTCCGGGGGAAGGAGAGCCCCGGGGCCAGGGCTTTTTTCAGCAAAGCGGCCGGGATGACGCTCAACTTCAAGCCCGATGGAGGCGTCATGGTGGATAATGAGACAGGCAGCCGATGGGACGACACGGGACTGGCGACGTCGGGAAAGCTCGAGGGCACGCGGCTGGAGGCGGTGCCGTCTCGCACCAGCTTCTGGTTCTCGCTGGTCGGGGCTTTCCCGGGCATAGATCTGCTGGTGCCCGGCAACGAAGCCAACTGAGGAGGAGCGGTATTGGCCGAAGGCGATCTGGATGAGAGGCGCGACGATGGGGCAGGCAAGTCTGCGGACGCGCACGCGGTGGTCACCGAGTATGCCGAGGAGCTGCTGGACGCGCCCCGGGCTCACCTGGTTCTGGAGCTGTCCCAGGACAGCGACGGGCTGAAGCTCGCCTACAGGGACGGGCTGCTCGTTGAGTGCCGGCTGACGCGCCAGGGCATGGCGGCGGGGGCGTACATGGCTAAGGCGCTGGGTGTCAGGATTCCTGCGCTGGGGGAGACGGTGCGGGCCAGAGTCTCAACGGGGGTGCTGTTCCGGGCGATGTCGATAGCGAGCCTGGACTTCGACGAGGAAGCGTCGATGATCATGCTGGCCCGGCTGCTGGACGAGGCTGAGATGCAGCGCGGGGGCGTGTCGGAGATCTGAGAGCCCGGTCGGGCTGAAGGGGGTATCCCGCTCATCCCAGCCTTCTCCCGACAGGGGAGAAGGTGTAAGAGACCTCCTGCGAGCGGCGGTTCGTTTGATTGGAGTTGGGGGCCGCCGTATAATCTCGTGGTCTCAGGAAGCCCTAATGCCATGACCGTTGACTACTCGAACCTGGCGGCCGGCCAGGAGGTCTCGAACAGATCGATCCGCGTCGACGCCTGTACGGTTACTAGGTACGTAGCCGCGGTGGGCGATGCTACCGCTCTGCCCGGCGGGTCGGGGGAGGCGAAGGCGCCTCCTATGGCGGTTGCGGCGCTGGGGCTGCGTGGCGTGCTGGACGATCTCGGGATTCCGAGCGGGGCGCTCCACGCGGGGCAGGAGCTTCTCTTCTCTGGGCCGGTGGACGTGGATGCCAGGCTGAGGTGCAGGGCGACGGTGGCGCGCAACTCGGTCAGGCGCGGCTCGCGCTTCGTGGACATAAACATGTCGGTCCGTGACGAGGAGGACAGGGAGGTGATGTCGGGTACGACGACCCTCATCATGCCGGGCGAGGCCGGATGATGTGGGAAGCGGGCTCGGCGCTGCACACGGTCGAGAAGTCGATTACCCAGGAGCGGGTGGACGACTATGCGGAGGCGTCCGGCGACTTCAACCCGATACACCTGGACCATGATTTCGCCGCGGGGACCCGGTTCGGGCGGACCATCGCCCACGGGATGCTGGTTGCGGCGGCGATCTCGGAGATGATGACGTTGAGCTTCGGGCTCGACTGGCACCGGTCTGGCAGGATGAAACTGAGGTTCAAGGCCCCCGTGTTCCCCGGCGACACCGCCACGGCCTTCGGCGAGGTAAAGGCGGTGAGCGACGCCGAGTTTGACCGGGAGGTTGTGTGTACAGTGGGTGTGCGAAGACAGACGGGAGAAGAGGCGATCAGCGGCGAGGCGAGAGTCATAGTGAGGAACGAGTCATGACGGCCGAGCCGTTGAAGATCGCGGTCGATGCGATGGGAGGCGACTACGCGCCCGGCGAGGTGGTCGCTGGGGTCGTTGCTGCCGTCCGAGAGGGCGGCCTGCAGGTGGGACTGGTCGGCGACCCGAAGGTCGTCGGCGCGGAGCTGGCCCGCCACGACGCGGGCGGTCTGCCAATAATGGTGGTGCCGTCGGAGGGAGTCATTGGTGAGGGCGAGCAGGCGGCACTGGCGCTTAGACGAAAGCCTAGGGCGTCGATCCTCGTCGCTACGGGCCTGGTGAAGAAGGGCATGGCCGACGGATGCGTGACGATGGGGTCGACGGGCGCCGCTATGGCCGCCGCGGCGGTCGTGCTGGGCATGCTGGATGGCATCGAGAGGCCATCGCTCGGCGGGCCGATCATCGGGCTCGCTCCGCGCACTGCGGTGATCGACGTGGGCACTAACTTGGACTGCCGTCCGGCCCAGCTGTTGACATTCGCAGTGCTCGGAGGGGTGTTTGCCAGCCTCTTTTGGGACATCGAGGATCCGCGTGTCGCCCTGCTGAGCGTGGGCGGAGAGGTGGGCAAGGGCAACCGCCAGGTCCGCGAGACGTCGGAGCTGTTCGAGCGGACGCTGCCGAACTTCATCGGCAACGTCGAGGCGAACGAGCTGCTGATGGGCAGGGCCGACGTCATAGTGGCGGACGGTTTCGTCGGGAATATCGTCATGAAGCTGATCGAAGGCCTGGGCGCCGGGATTGCGGACATGGTCGCGGAGCGCCTGAAGGGCAGGCTGCCGGACGACGAGGTCCAGGGACTGGCACGGGAGATCTACGAGGTCAACAACGTCGTAGAGATGCACGGGGGAGGCCCGCTGCTTGGCGTGAAGGGCATAAGCGTTGTCGGACACGGGCGCGGCAAGGCCGACTCGGTCCGGCGAGCCATCGGGACCGTGCGCACTTCCATCGAGGTGGACCTGGTCGCCAGGCAGGCTGCTCAGCTCGAGAAGATACGAGACGCCGCGCCCGAGGGCGCCTGAAAAGAGGTCGAATGGACGATCGAAGCATCGAAGGAAAGACAGCTCTGGTAACCGGCGCATCGAAGGGGCTGGGCCGCTCGATAGCCCTGCGGTTGGCGGAGCTGGGAGCCCGGGTTGCCGTCAACTACAACTCGTCGCCAGACGCGGCGTCCGAGGTCGTGGGGGCCATCGAGGGCATGGGAGGTGAGGCCTTCTCCGTGAAGGCGGACGTTTCACAGCTGGACGAGGTGAAGACTATGGTGGGTGAGGTCGAGGAGACCTACGGGCCCGCCGCCATCCTGGTCAACAATGCGGGCATAATCAACGACCAGCTCCTGATGCGCATGTCGGACGAAGCGTGGCACAGGGTCATCGACATCAACCTGCACGGCACGTTCTACTGCACGCGTGCAGTGCTTCGGAACATGGTGCGGAGCCGTTGGGGGCGCATCATCAACATAGGCTCTGTGGTTGGGGAGCGGGGGAATCCCGGCCAGACGAACTATACGGCGTCCAAGGCGGCGATGATCGGGTTCACCAAGGCACTGTCGAAAGAGGTGGCGACGAGGAGTATCACCGTCAACATCATCAACCCGGGGTACGTGGAAACTGAGACGACGGCGGTGCTCACCGATCAGCAGCGGGCGCACTGGCTCAGCGTGATTCCGCAGGGCCACTTCGGCGACGCGGACGACATCGCGCACATGGTCGCGTTCCTGGCGCAGGAGCGGGCCAAGTACATCACCGGGCAGGTGATCTGCGTCGACGGCGGCATGGCCGTCTGACCGGTCGATCCCGTCATGTCCACAGCCGCAAGACCGGGGCCGTTGTCGGGTAGTGTTGCGCTGGTCACGGGGGCGTCCCGGGGCATCGGCAAGGCTGTGGCGCTGGAGCTGGCGGGCCGGGGCGCCGACATCGCCTTCAACTACTTCCGCAGCCACGAGGCGGCCGCTGCGGCCGAGCAGGAGATCCGCGCGCAGGGCGTGGAGTGCCTGCGCGTCAGGGCTCACCTGGGCGACCCGGGCAAGATTGGCGAGCTGTTCGCGCGGGTCGCGGAGTCGTTCGGGCGGCTGGACATCCTGGTCAACAACGCGGCGTCGGGTGTGCAGCGCAGCCTGGAGGAGCTCGAGGGGAAGCACTGGGACTGGACGATGGCGGTCAACGCCAGGGCGCCGTGGCTGTGTGCCAAGGAGGCGGTGAAGCTGATGGGCGATGGCGGGCACATCGTCAACATCACCAGCGAGGGGTCGCGCTCGGTGCTGCCGTACTACTTCTCGGTGGGCACGTCGAAGGCCGCCCTGGAGGCCGCAACGCGCTACATGGCCGTGGAGCTGGCGCCGCGAGGCGTCGTGGTGAACGCGGTCTCGGGCGGCTACGTGGAGACCGATGCGCTGGCGCACTTCCCCAACCGCGAGGAGATGCGAGCATCGGGTCAGCGCACCCCGGCCGGCAGGATGGTGACGTCCGAGGACATCGCCCGCGTAGTGGCATTCCTGTGCACCGACGACGCCGCGATGATCCGCGGCCAGGTCATCGTCGTGGATGGCGGCGCAACGCTAGCCCCACGAGGGTAGGCGGGGCTCACTGGAGCCGACCGGGAGGCGTTGCCGGGGCGTCCAAGAGGAGCCCGGTCTTACCCTCAGGTGCAGCCTGCAGAATCCTACCATCGGAACCCCATAGAATCACGTGGTTCTGGTAGACTTAGGCGATGAGAAAGAAGTTGAAGAGGGGGGGTAGGAAATGAGCCAAGGAACGTTTCGATTCGTAACGGGGTTTAAGTTCATGGCGGCTGTGTTGGTCCTGGTAGCCATGGCCGCCGTTCTCTTATGGGGAGCCTCCGCGAGGGCCCACGGCGTACATCCAGGCTCGTGCGACCTTCCGGGATTCTCGCCCGAGCTGCACGAGCACCGGAATTGGCTCGACGAGCTTACGGGCGGCAATGTCCCGTATCTCTGCATCCCTGCTCCAGCTACGCCCACACCGGCGCCAACACCCACGCCCACGCCCACGCCTGAACCGACTCCTGAGCCCACTTCCATATTCCAACTTTGGCAGACGGAGATAGCCAGGTACTGCCTGATAATGACGGACAACTTCGAGATCCTTGGGCACGAGGGTGACTGCGGCTTGTTCTACGGACTACCGTTCTTAGAGTAGGAGCGGCCTGGGACTGGTCTGCAGATGGAGATGCGGGCAGCCTATTTCGCGGCTGCCGCATCCACCCGGGCACCGGCTTCCGCGATGAGTTGTGCGCCGGATTCGGCCAGGGCCTTCCTGACGTAACCGAGTCCGGTCCCGTTTCCGGTGCGCGGGTCCCGTATGGCGGACGTGACGACTCCGGCCTGCCTTCCGTCCAGCATGAGCTTTTCCCCGGCGCTTACTCCGGCGCCTGAGGGCCATGATAGGCGGACGAGGAGCTTCTGGACCTTGTCGTAGGTCGTGAGCCGCGCGATGACCTCCTGGCCGATGTAGCAACCCTTCGTGTAGCTGACCAGGTGTTGCAGGCCGGCCTCGAGGGGGTTGTACGACTCGCTAAGCTCGGCCCCGAAGGCTGGGACCCCCTGTTCGATGCGGGCAAGCTCCACGGCGTCGCGCTCGGCGGGGCAGGCTCCGGCTTCCATGAAGGCCTTGCGAAGAGCCTGCCCATCCGGACCGGATGCGACGAAGTCGAAGGCCGGGATGGCGCCCATGTCGCGTCGAATCACGGTCGTGGTGACTCCATCGATCGAGACGCCGGCCGCACCTTCATCCTCCGCAATCGAGGAATCCGGCCCTGCGATGGAGGCCAGTAGTGCCGGCGCGCCAGCACCCATGAGGGAGACGGCTGATGTGCCGGACGTGATGTCCTCGACCTCGGTGTCCTCAATGATGGTGTAGAAGTCAATCCACTCGGCGACCCTGGTCTCGTTCCCGCCGCCGGTCAGCAGCAGAAGATGGTCTGATCGCTTGACGACGAAGATCACGTCGACGATGCGGCCCTTGTTGGAGGTGAGGACGGTGTGGGCCCCGGACCCGTCGGGCAGGTCCATCAACGCGTTGGTGGAGAGGCGGTTCAGAAGGTCGAGGGAGTCCTCGCCGGTGCAGCGCAGGAGGCCGAATGGGCGCTCGACAAGGGCGACGCCCTTCGTCAGGGCCTCGTAGTGGCGGAGATGGTCGCCGGCTGCCAGGAGCCGCCCGTCAGACTCCGAAGGAGGTGCCGCAGCCGCAGCTGGTCCTCGCGTTCGGGTTGTTGAAGACGAAGCCCTTGCCGTTCAGCCCCCCAGAGTACTCCAGGATAGTGCCGGCAAGGAAGACGTAGGACTTGCGGTCGACGCCGAGCTTGATCCCGTGCTCCTCGACGATCTTGTCGTCCTCGGGGAGCTCGTCGACAAGGTCGAGGACGTAGGTCAGTCCCGAGCAACCCCCACCCTTTACGCCGACACGGAGGAGGGAGTCGGGCTTGCCGGACATGCGGGCGAAGTGCCTCACGTGCTCGGCAGCCTCGGGGCTGATGCTGATCGTAAGCGGCTTAGGCTTCTCTCTGGCTACGACCACGTCAACGCTCCTTTTCGTGGCTTGATTCAATTCTAAGGCTGGACGTATCGCCAGTCAATGTCAGGGCGGTGCCTCCATGGTCCAGAAACCTGGGTAGGGTTACAGGCGGTAATCCCGAAAGCTATCGGAGAGCTGGTTGTTGGCAAAGAGAAAGCGGGCAAACGGCCTTGGGGTAGTGTCCCAGAGGGTTTCTAGGTCTTTCCACTTCCTCAATAGTCGCAACAGAACCGTCGGCGGATGCTCCTCGCCACTGGTCAGGAAGATGATTCCAACGTGTTCTCGGATGATCGCATTCCTCTCTGCCGCGACCTTCAGCATGCGCTTGTTGCAACTGAGTACAAGCCACTCCTGTCGACCTGCCCGCGTTAGCCAGAACTCATCTGGGCGTCCTCCCCATGACATACCTACCATGGAGCGAGCGTCGTATCCTACTGCGGCGAGGGCTCTCGGTACTCCAGTCCCTACGTCTTCATCACACAACAGGATCAAGCAGCGACCTTCTCACCGTATCGCAGGGCTGTCTCAACGAGTTCAGGGTCCATAGCGAAGTCTTCTGCAATGAAATCAATGCGAAGGCCAGCCATAAAGCGATTGCGGATTGCTTGCACCGTTACCCCGCGCCCCTCGATCACGGGTAGCCCCGTGCTTAGCCTAGGGTCTACGACGATGGGCACCGACCGGCCAATCGGGAACCACCGAGATGCCAGTTCGTGCTGGTAGTCGATCTGGTCTATCGTTTCGCGTAGTAGCCCCGGCATTGTCCACTGTTCCGGGGTGTCAAGGGTCTGATAGCTGGCTATCGAACCTCCTTCTCTCAGAAAGTGAACAATGTGACCGCCTAGTGCTTCCAATCTCAAGTGGGCAAACGGATACTCGATACCCGACGACTCTCGTGCGTTGAGGTAGGCGTCCCGGACCGCGCGGAACGGAACGCTCTTTCCCCCTACTGCGCTTTTGCGAAATCGTCCAGCGACCATGATTTCTATCATCTGGAGGAAAGAGACCATAGCAGCATCGCTGGATGGGAACAGGGGCGGAACGTCCCTACCCCTGACCGAGTACCCGAATAGCCAGTTCTTGACCGTGGTGGTAGAGACATCGGCTAGGTGTGCAGCCTCACTGAAGCTGTACATGGACTCGGTCCGCCAGCCGTTAAGGGTTTCATGCCCGTTGGTCATGTCAGCCAACCTCCACGGTGCTTGGATCAATGGACCGTCCGACTATGGCAGTAGGCCAGACCCCTGAGCACTCACCCGAGACAAACCGTACGCGAAGCAGCCGTGATACTAGCATACCACTCCATTTCACGTGGTGTTTGAAGGTGACTGGGGGCGGTCGGTCATGACCATTTGGGCGACGTGCTTGCCCATGCGGACGCTGTAGTTGGTGCCGCGGTCCTGGGGGTAGACCTGGGTGGTGTTGGCCAGATACACGCCCTCGAGCGGCGTCCTGTGGTCTGGCATGACTCTTGAGTAGTGGGTGCCTATGACCGGCTGGGCGGCGTTGACCTTCTGGTGGTAGCTCTTCAGGACCCACGAGGGGTCGAAGTCGGGGTTGACCTTGCGAAGGTGGGGGACGCACTCGGCCAACAGCTCCTCGTGGCTGAGGCCGTAGAGGCGGTCGCTCCGCTCCAGGTAATTGGACAGGTAGACGAGGTGCTGTCCGCCGTAATGCTCGGATGGTATAAGGTTCGTGTGCTCTATGACACCAACGAAGGGCATGGACCTGTCGGCGACGTTGAGCCAGTAGATGTGGGACAGCGGCCTGTCCAGCACCAGGATCAGCAGCACAGCCGCGAGGTACTTCGTGCTATCGAGCTGCTCCCTGTACTCGCCTGAGAGCTCGGGCGCCAGCCTCATGAACATGTACGAGTGGGTCGTGGCGATTACCGCATCGAACTCCTGGCTGCCCGTGCTCCCGTCGGGTCGCTCGTACTCCAGCGTAGGGCGGCCTTCCCCCGACGCGATGCGGATGACGGGTGTGGACAGGTGGACTTGGTTGCCGTGGGCCTCGACCTTCTCCGCGAGCACGTCGAAGAACTCGCCGAAGCTGCCAATGGGGTAGCCGAGGCTCTCGCGGGCCAGCCCCTTCTCGCGAGAGGCGAACCTTGTGGCGATCTTGCCCCATATCCACGGCATCCCGATCTCGCGGTAGTAGTTCTCGCCGAACTTGCCGCGGAGCATCGGTCCCCAGAAGCCCTCGAAGCCGCTCCGGCCCGCCCACTTGCGGAGCCAGTCCACCGCCGTCACCGACTCGAGCTTCCGCCAGTCCCTGATGCGCTGGATGGCCAGCGTGGCCACGCCGAGGCGGATGCGGTCCACGAGGCTCAGCGGCTTGAAGCGGAGGAGGTCCATGGGAGTTACGAAGTTGTAGATGCGGCCGTCGTAGAGGGTGCCGACGCTGGAGTCGATCCACGTCATGCGGTCGCCCAGGCCGATTTCCTCGTTCAGGTCGATGATGTCGGTGTCGCTGGTGAAGAGGTGGTGATAGCCGCGCTCGAGCCTCGCGCCGCCCACGTCGAAGGTGGAGGCTTGGCCGCCCATGAAGGGGGCGCGCTCGTACACGACTACCTGGTGGCCCCGCTTGCCGAGCTCGTATGCCGCAGCGAGGCCTGCCGCACCGGCTCCGACTATCCCGACCTTCACTCCAGGCCTCCCTGCTGCCCGGCCGGGAGGCTCCGCCCGCCGCGCCAGAGATTGCGGAGAGAGAGCCCGTCTGCGACAAGGATAGCCTGTCCCAGGGCGATGACGGGCAGGAGGAGTACCGCGTGTACGACCGCCGCGTATGCGCCCGCCACGGAGCGGTCGATGACGGCGAGGGGTAACAGGACCAGGGTCTCGCGGGCTATGAGCTCGAACAGGCCTATGCCCCCGGGGCTGGATGGGACGGCTGCGCCTATGTTGGCAAGGGCCATTGCGAGCACCAGGGCCGCCGCCATCTCCACCTCGCTGCCGTAGGAGACGTGGAAGTCGAATGAGTACCCCACCACGAAGAAGAGGGCGCCCTCGAAAAGCCAGACGGGCACCGAGAGGGCGAACAGGACCACCACGGACGAGGGGCTCCTCAGTGCCTGCAGGGCGTGGATGAACCTGTCCACTAGGCCGCGTGCGCGCGCCCCGGCGGTCTCAGGGAGGAGGCGCAGGCCGGCCTCGGCAGCAGCAGCGGCGCGCTCCGGGAAGTAGGCGACCGCAATGAGGGCGGCGAAGACCACTGCAAACGGCACGCTGAGCGCCGCCGCGAGAAGGGGCCACGGCACGCTCGACCTGTCGCCGAACCCCTCCGCCACCGCGTTCAGCGGCACGAAGACGGCTATCACGGCCACGAATACTATGAGGGTGAGGGCGTCCATGAGGCGCTCTACGAGGATGGTTGCGAGCGCCGCGGTCTTGCTTACGCCTTCACGCTCGCCGACGTAGTAGCTGCGCACGAGCTCGCCGATGCGCAGGGGCAGGATGTTGTTGGCCATGTACCCGACTACCACGACCGGGTAGAGCCTGGTGATCGGGACCTCGCGCATGTGGCGCATGAGCATCTGCCAGCGGGCGGTCCGGAACAGCAGCGAGACCTGGTAGAACAGGACGGCGGGGACTACGTACCAGTAGTTTGCCCCGGCAAGGGTGTCTACGAGCCGGTCCCAGTCGGTGGTGAGGAAGAAGAGCGCCAGGGCTGCCGCCCCGAGGCCCAGCCCGAACCAGAATCTCTTGCCAATCCTCACCCGGCCTTCACCTGGCGGCCGGGGCGCAGGATGGCGAAGGAGCTCGTGTAGCCGTGGATGAACGTCGAGCCGCCTACGGGGCCGATCTCCCCGTTGCAGAAGAAGCCTGTCAGGGGCATCGCGTTCACCCTGTCCCTGAACATGTTCGTATCGTGGTCCGGCTTGCCGTAGAGGTACGAGCCGCGCCCGAGACACGAGAAGAGCAGCGCGCCGGTCTCCTCGTAGAGGGGCGTCTCGGCGGCGTACTTGGACAGCATCGAGCCCAGGTCGAGGGCCGACGTCTCGGCGTCCCTCAGGTGAAACTGGACGGTCTGCCCCTCCCGGAGCAGCTCGGACACGGCCAGGATGCCCTGCTTGTGGTCGGCTCCCACGAGGTTGCGGATCAGGAAGTCGCCCAGCTGCGGGTCGTCGTTGAGCGGGTCCATCACCACGCCGAGGAAGAGGGAGTGCAGGGCAAGCTGCTGGTCCCTCTCGTTGAGCCCTCGGAACACCGCTCCCAAGACCTCGAGGGGCTTCTGGCCGTCGAGCTCGTGGAGGATGTTGCGGTCGCACGCCGTGACCTGCATGGGCTCCCCGATGGGTCTGCATCCCTGGGCGACGATGGTGTCGAAGGTGATGTTGCCGTGGAGCGCGACCCCAACGGCGCCAGACGAATGGACATGGCCCCCGGCATATAGCGCGTTCTTGCCGGGCCCGGACGCGCCGCTCGCCATGCCCCCTACCTTCGCCGACGACGGAAAGGCGTAGTCGAGTCCCTCGACGAGGCGCTCGGACGAGATCGTGAATGGGTCCGTCAGCAGGATGAAGCCGGGCTCCGACTCCCGGCGAACTCCCACGAGCTCCTCCCACGCCTCGGGCGGGGCGTCGCCGTCGGGGATGTCCTCGTCCTCGACGTGGAATGGGACCGCCGATGCGCCCGGCAGCAAGGCGGTCGTGACTGCCAGGCCGGGGCTGTTCTCCACCTCGCGCCCCGCGCCGATGACGCCGGCGGCAGAGCAGCCTATGGTTGGCGCGGAACCCAGGCGTCGCTCCAGGAGGCCCGGGAGGCGGTCCTGCGAGGCGGCGTGGTGGGCGGACACGAATGCGATGGTGAGGTCGGCGTCGCTGTACACGTCCTCGGCGCACTCGACGACTGCATCCTCCAGCGTAGGTTCCCTGGAAACAGCCGAGCTCCACCTCATGACGCTATGAGTCCCACTCGTCGTCCTCGGTGGACTCTTCGTAGCCGAGACCCTCGAGGACACCCCTCAGTGCAGGCAGCCAGTCGCGTGTTGCTGCGCCCGCGGGCGCGCGGATCTCCAGGGTTCCGTCCTCCAGGATCGATGCTCCGCCCATGCCATCCTTGTCCAGGGGGACGCTGATCGACTCGCGGTCGATGCCCATGAGGTCGGTGACCTCGTATATCGCCATCATGTCGTCCATGCCGATGATGTCGTCAGCCATAAGCCTTGTGTGCAAGCGCGCAATCGCTAGAATCAATTATTGCACCGAGACACGGCCTCGGCAAATCTGGCGGAGAGGCGGCAACGGTTCAGGCCTCGGTGGGATATGGGCAACATTGCTTCTCGACAGTACGAGAGCCCCGGAAGTTCACCCTCACCCCAACCCTCTCCCGTCGAGGGAGAGGGGGCGGAGCGCATGGTGAGGGCGTTCGTGGCTGTCGATTTGCCGGAGGACGTGGAGCGGGCGATGGGAGCAGCGGCGCAGAGTCTCAGGGACGCGCGCATCGAGGGGCTGCGGGCCGTTCGGCCTGAGGGTGTCCATCTCACTCTGAAGTTCCTGGGCGACGTGCCCGAGTCCCGGGTCGACGAGATTGGGAAAGCGGTGTCGGAGACGGTCGCCGGGCACCGGCAGTTCGAGGTCTCGACAGGAACCTTCGGGGCGTTCCCCAACACACGCAGGCCGCAGGTGCTGTGGATTGGTATTCAGGGGCGACTCGAACCGCTGATGGGTCTGCAGGCGGGCGTCGACGCGGCCCTGGGCGCACTGGAGTTTCCAACGGAAACGAGGCCGTTCCATCCGCACCTGACACTTGCCCGGCTGGACCGAAGGATGTCAGCCGAGGCGAGACGCGCGTCCCTGGACGCTCTCGAATCGACCGAGCCTTCCGCCGGGATGCGTATCACAATACGGTCGGTGTCGCTGGTGCAGAGCATCCTGGGGCGCGGCGGGGCCAGATATGTACGGCTCTGCACGGCGCAGTTAGCGGAGAGTCTCAGTTAGTGGTATACTGCGCGCCGTCTTTCGCACAGGGTGCAAGTGAGGTGGAACGGAGGTGCTAGATGTGCAACGGTAGCTGGCCTGGGTGCAATAGATGCGATGACGGGAAGCTGTTGCCGCTGTCTGACTTTGGCGGACAAGGTGCGCCCGTACATTACAAGGCGTGGGTGTGCAGCAACCCGACCTGCGGATTCAACATCAAGATACGCAATGGCGACGTTTACCTGAATGAGCCGATAGCCAGCGGGGCCAGTCACTCGCCCCGAATGAGGTAGCCTTCACGCGTAGGACAAGAGTCCGGGGACACAACGCAGGGATGTAAGTCGTGAGGCGGGTCTCGAACCCGCCCTCGGCCCCTGCGAACCCGTCGTGTGTGTATCTACAGATCGGAGTGGCGCAATCAGAACCAGTCAGTATCGCCCTGGCGCGGTGAAGGGTGGCAGATGAAGAAGGTGCTGATAACCGGCATGAGCGGTTTGATCGGTGGGCTCCTCAGAGATCACCTGGAGGAGCGCGGCGGCTACGAGTTGGCGGCCCTCAACCGCAGACCCGTGGACGGCGTGGAGTGCTTCCAGGCCGACATATCCGACCTGGATGCGATAGCCCCGGCGTTCCAGGGCAGGGACGTGGTCGTCCACCTGGCGGCGCACCTAGGCGAAGAGCCGCTGGACTCGCTGGTCGCGGCGAACATCGTCGGGGTCCGCAACGTGTACGAGGCGGCCAGGCTCGCCGGAGTGCCGAGGGTCGTGTTCGCGTCGTCGGGCGCGACGATCAAGTCGTGGGAGGACTTCCCGCCGTACGACGCCATCCGCGACGGGCGCCATGATGAGCTGGCGGACGGGTGGCCGATGGTCACGAAAGAGATGGTCCGCCCGCGGGGGCTGTACGGCGCGTCCAAGGTATGGGGCGAGGCGGTGGGGCGGCACTACGCTGACGCGTACGGGCTGTCGGTCATCTGCATACGCATCGGCTCGGTGGGCGAACGGGACCACCCGGATACCGCCAGGCCGAGCGCCACGTACCTGAGCCACCGCGACGTCGCCGACATCCTGCGGCGGGCCATCGACGCGCCCGACAGCCTGGAGTACGAGATCGTCTTCGCGACCTCCAACAACCGGTACGGCTACCGGGACCTGGAGGGCGCCCGCGAGGTGCTGGGTTTCGTGCCCCAGGACACCGACGACGCAGCGTTCGAGTAGACCGGCGTACCCGATGCGCCTGGTCATCGTGTCCGCGTGACCCCTCGCGGGCCGTTGCGACATTACGTTCGGCAGCGCTGCGAAACGCCATGTCGGAGCAAGGGCGCAGGGTGCTGGGCGATTAGCGGGGACAGTTCCCCCCATCGTGAAGCGGATACAGTCCAGCCCGCGCGAGAGGCTCACTTCGTATGTCCGTACGATGGCGGCCGACCAAGCGGTATGGCCGTTACCCAAGAGCTCCAGCGCTGACCTCTGTTCTGTGGAACCGGGTGCCTTGCCACCGTGCCATCACAAGAACTAACGGCCTCTGGCGCTATATCTCACAACTATCTCCCTCGGATTCCTATACAATGGCGGCGAGTACAGGGCAGACCCATTGAATGCTGGTTAGCGACGTCAGGACGTGCTGCTCTGATCTCGAAACAGAGTCCTCACGACTCCCGGTTCCTCCTAATATAGGCGTATCGTCCACCGTGAGATGTTGGCAGACGACATGAAGCTCAGGTAAGAAGGAAACCACGTGATGACGAAGACAGCAAGAGCCAAGGCTACGAGACAGATTGTCTTATCCACCCTGATTACCCTGGGAGCCTTGGTAATTGGTGTTATTGCGTATTACGTCCTCTATGCCTCGTTGGTGGATTGTCGTGTAGCGGAGGTTGCTGGACAGGGGCTCACGAATCTCTGTGATGCCGACCAGGCAGCCATGGTCTCCATGCTGGCAATCGTAGTGGCCCTGGCGGTGACGTGGCTCGCGTCCTTCTTCAGCCTTCTCCACCACGGGAAGGAGGTAGAGAAAGAGGTAGCTGTTCGGCAGCAGGTTGCGCCCCCTCCTCCTTCTCCAACACAGCGGGCGGCTCCTCCTCCACCCAGCACCGGCGCCGCGACTCGGAGCGAGACAGAGTCGTTGAAGCCATCAGCGCCCCCTGCTCCCCGTCCAAGCTATAGGGATATGCTGGGCAATGATGACGAATAAGGGCACAGCAATGGAGAGCAGAAACGAAACAAAGGAGATGCCTCATGCCGTACACAGCTGACATTAGCAGAAACAGCCCGGGTTGCTTTCTCTTCCTGGTGGACCAGTCAGGCTCCATGAAGGATTCGCTCGGCGGAGAGCCCAACTCGACGAAGATGGACGGAGCGGCCGACGCTTTGAACCGCGTTCTCGATGCCATATCCCAACGTTGTTCTCAGGGCATGGACGTACGCGACTACTTCCATGTCGGCATCATCACGTACACCACCGACAACACTGGGAACACACAGCTGGAGTCGCCCCTTCCCGGTACAACTCCGGAACAGCCCTTTATGGCCATCAGCGAAGTGGTGGACGCCGCAGAGGTGGAAGAGAGGCAGGTGAAGGAGTCCGACGGCGCCGGCGGCATAGTGGAAGTGACAAGGAAGTTCCCTGTGTGGCTCCGCCCGAAAGCCGGATGGGGCACGCCCATGTGCGCAGCGTTAACCGCTGCCTCCACGGCACTCTCGGACTGGACGGCACAGCACCAGGACTCATACCCCCCCATGCTGATCAACATCACCGACGGGGAGGCCGGCGATGGGGACCCGGTGGCGTGGGCTCAGCACATAATGGAGCTGGAAACCAACGATGGCAACGTGCTTGTCTACAACGTGCACCTTTCGGAGATGTCCGCTGCCCCGGTCCAGTACCCGTCCGATGAGAGCGAGGTAAGCATGGACGAGTATGCGGGGCAGATGTTCCGCATGTCTTCAGTTTTCCCTGATTCGGTCGTGGAGATGGCCTCCGGCATGGGGCTGCCGGTTACCCAGGGTTCTCGGGGTTATGTCTACAACGCCGACCTGGTGTCCCTCGTGGAGTTCCTGGACATCGGGACCCGCGCCGCCTCCGACCTGCGATAGACATGCGCCTTCGACCTCCCAGGAAGTTCTGGCTGCCCAAGGCAGGCAACCGGCCGGAGGAGTATGAGGACGCCTCGCGGGTGGTGTACCCGCAGCACCTGGGCGAGTCCGGGCGCCGCACGGCGAGGGCGGTGGTCTCCGATGGGGCCAGCGAGTCTGCCTTTGCCCGGGAGTGGGCGAACATCCTCACGGACGCCTTCGTAGACCGTCCGCCCGACATGTCCGGTCTGACCGAGGGTTCCCTACGCGACTGGTTGGCCCCGGCGCAACAACTTCCCGTCCCTGGTCATCTACATCAGTCTGCGCGCCATCGCGTCCGACCCGAGCCTATGGTCCTTCCACAATGAGGACAACCTCATATTCACGCGGACGGACTATGACGACCCCGGAGCGTCAGAACTATTCCTCAGGCTGAAGCGGGCATCAGACCCGCCCGTAGCGGAGATGGCAAAACGCCTCGAAGAGTACTGCGCTCTCCCGGTTGGACAGGTCCCCGATTTGGAAACTGCCCTACGCGACCTGCCCAAGAGCACACTTACGCCCCCAACAACAGAGCCGTCTTCCGATGCTGGCACCATAGGTGGGTCTATCCCCCCTGGGCCGGGCCATCCTCCTGATTGTGGCTGTGTATTCTGCGTAAAAGGGCCTGTACAGCCGCCTATCGTCACGCCGACGCCGACCAACACCTTCTTACAGGCACTGGTTAGCTGGGCAAGAGCACACAAAGGTATATCAGTAGCGGTGTTCTTGGCGGTAGGTACTCTGGCAGTGGTCGGTATAGTTGGGTCTCAGGGAGATGAACAGACGCCGACAGCAACTCCTACCCGGACACCAGCGACCCCTACACGGACACCCATGCCGGACTTGAGGACCATGGCGGCTTTAGCCACTCCCATCCCAACCAGGGCATCGGCGATCCCAATCCCGACCGCTATGCCTACGGCCACCACGGCACCGTCTACACCAACTATCCCACCAAAGCCTCTTCCCATAGAGGGGAAAGACGGTGCAATATATGACCATAGGTGGAATCCGGACGACGGGCAGTGGGAGCTATACCTGTTTGCGCCGGCTCCAACTGCAACCCCAACTCGGACACCCTACCCAACACGAACACCGACGCCGGTACCCACGGCCACGCCAACTCACACTGCTACGGCCACTCCGATACCAACACCTCTCCCAACACGAACCCCCACGCCGGTACCTACGAACACATTGACGCCTACCACCACCCCTACGAGCACGTTGACTCCTACAAGCACATCGACGCCTACCATCACGCCTACAGCCACGCCAACTCGCACTCCCACAGCCACGGCGACCCCCACGCCTACGCCAACCCCTCTACCTAGTGGAAAGCTGGTGGTGTCTGCCTCTGCGCTGAATGTAGGTGAGTCAGTTAGAGTGACTGTGGGGGAATTGCGTTCAGTAAGGTGGTACTACTTGAAAGTGACTGATCATGTTGGGGTGGACGCTTGCGGCTCTACCACCTCTATCGAGTTCTCACAGCCTATGACCGTGATCATTCGGGGTTGTCTACCCGGGGAGGCCGAGGTGGTACTGCTGGATTCCTCGACACACGCTCAGCTGGCTGTAGTGCAGTTGACTGTGCAGGCGCCTCCACCAGTGATCACTATTACCACGAAGAGCAGAGAGGTTGAGGGGCTGGAAGAGTTAATCCTGCGAGCTGAGGGTTCGAACTTCGAGTCAGTTCGGTGGTCGGGGCCGGGAAGGTTTACCTCTCCGGACAGCTTGAATACAGTCTGGTACGCACCGCCGGCTCAGTACGAGCCCTGGACTGTAGAGGTAAGGGTGATTGCAACTAACTCAGTGGGTACGTCAACGGAGGCGGTCATTCGATTTAGGGTGAAGGCGGTGCCGAGACCGCCAACTCCAGTGCCGACTCCGGAGCCGCACACGCTGCCGCTAGAAGCTCCTGTCCTTGAGCAGATCAACAGAGAGGTACTGTCTATCACGTGGGAGCATCCCTGTCGAAATTGCGGCGAATTCATAACATGGGAATTGACCATTCGAAAGATAGACGAGGCAGGAAGTGCCTTTGAGATTAGGCTCGAGACATCACATGAGCTTCAATTGATCACCGCGGAACGGGGCATCACATACGAGGTTAGAGTTCGGGCCAGGTATACAACAGGAATCTCGGAATGGTCGCCCATAGGAAGACTGACTATTCCCCCGGAAGTATCTCCAAGCCCTACCCCAACTTCCCAATAGAAGAAGCCATTCTCATATCAGGCACCAGCACTTGAGCGAACTGGACGAAGGGACTGCCGTCGGCGCCCAGGCGCGGGCGTCGCAAGGCGGTGCCAGTGAAGAGGACCCGGAGTACCTGTCGCGGCAGCTGATTACGTATATCGGGAACAAGCGGGCGCTCCTCGGGCAGATCGGCGGCGCGGTCGAGGAGGTCAAGCGCCGCCTTGGCAGGGACCGGCTGCGGATCTTCGACGCCTTCAGCGGGTCGGGCGTAGTCTCGCGGTACTTCAAGGCCCACGCTGAGCTGCTCGTGAGCAACGACCTGCAGGGTTATGCCACGGTGATCGGGCGCTGCTACCTGCGTAATCGGAGTACCGTGGACCTTGGCGAGCTCGAGCGGGTCGTCGCCGATCTGAACGCGAGGGTGGACTCGGAGCCGCTGCCGCCGGGGTTCATCGAGGAGCTCTACTCGCCCAAGGACGAGTCGCGCATCACCACGGAGGACCGCGTCTTCTATACGCGGAGGAACGCGCGGCGGCTCGACAACTACCGCCGCCTGATTGACACGGCGCCGCTGGACATGCGGGACATGCTGCTCGGGCCTTTGCTGAGCCGGGCGTCCGTCCACGCGAACACGGCGGGCGTCTTCAAGGGCTTCTACAAGGACAGGGAGACGGGCGTGGGCCGGTTCGGGGGGAGCGGCGGCGACGCGCTGGTGCGGATCATGGGCGAGATCAGGCTGGACGTGCCGGTGCTGAGCAGGTTCGAGTGCGAGTGCGTGGTGCTGCAGGAGGACGCCAACGCCGCGGCGCGGAGGCTGAAGGGGCTCGACCTCGTGTACGTCGATCCGCCGTACAACCAGCACCCGTACGGGTCGAACTACTTCATGCTGGACCTGCTGGTGCGGTACGAGCGTCCGGAACGCATCAGCCGCGTGTCGGGGATACCGCCCGACTGGCAGCGCTCCGGGTACAACGTGCGGGCGAGGTCGCTTCCGCTGCTGAAGGAGCTGCTGAAGACGGTCGACGCGCCGTTCCTGCTGGTGTCGTTCAACGACGAGGGGTTCATCTCGACTGAGGAGATGCGCGGGATGCTGAACGGCATGGGAAGGGTCAACGTGGTGGAGACGCGGTACAACGCGTTTCGCGGGAGCCGGAATTTCGACAACCGGCCGATTCACGTGACGGAGCAGTTGTTCCTGGTCGAGCGGGGGTGACGGGGAGGGCAGGGAGTGTGCGGACATGGGGACGTATAACGCCGGAGGTTAGCCCCGGGAGGAAGAGGGCGGGTTTCAAACCCGCCCCTACGGTGCGGCAATCGTGGGGCGGTTGCGGCGAAGTCGTCTAGCCAATTACCGGAAGGCGGGCAGCACGTCTGCGGCGAACCATGAGAGCTGCTCGACCACGACGCTTTCCGGCGTGCTGACGACGGGGCCGACGTTCACCATCTCGAGGCCGGGGTAGCGCTCCTGCACGTTCATGAGGCGCTCGGCTATCAGCTCGGGCGGTCCGCAGAGCCAAGAACCGGCGTCGATGGCGTCTCGGAGCGTCGGCAGGCCGGCGTTCCGGGCCGTAGCGGGGCTGGCCAGGGCGGCGATCTGCTCGTCGGTGACGTTTCGCACGAATCCGAGGGGCGCGAACATCTTGAGGTGCTCCTCGAAGAAGGGCGTGGCCTCCGCGATGGCCTTTTCCTCGGTGTCAGCGATGTGTGTCGAGAGGCTGATGGCCAGGTCGGAGCCTAGCTCGACGTCGCGGCCGGCCCTGGTCAGGGTGTCGCGCCACGTGTGGACCAGGGCGTCGCTCGCGCCTCCCTGGGCCGCGCCGCCGCCGATCACGCCCTTGATGCCGTGCTTCGCCATGAGGTCGAGCCCCCGCGCCGAGCCGCTGACGATGGGCTGCCAGCACTCGACGGGCAGGTTCGCGGGCCGGGGGACGAGGGTAATGTCCTCGAGGTCGTAGCCGCGGTAGGGGACCCTGGGCGGGATGTCGTAGTGCTCGCCGTGGTGGGAGAACGCGGGCTCGTGGAAGGCCTTGAATAGCACCTCGACCTGCTCCTCGAAGAGGGCGCGGTTGGCGTCGCCGTCCGTCATCGGCGCGCCGAAGACCTCCACCTCGCGGGTGTGGTAGCCGCGCCCGATGCCGAACAGCACCCGCCCGCCGGTCAGTATGTCGACCGTGGCGAAGTCCTCGGCCAGCCTGAGCGGGTGCCACATGGGGGTGATGTTGAAGCCGCAGCCGAACTTGATGCGCTCGGTCCGGTGGGCCAGGTGGAGGGCCAGCATGAGTATGTTTGGGATGCACTCGTAGCCCTCGCGCTGGAAGTGGTGCTCGGCCAGCCAGAAGACATCGAAGCCGCCCTCGTCCATGGTGCGGGCTATCGAGGCAGCCTTGTCGAACACCGTCGCCAGGTGCTCGTCGGGCAGCCAGCGGTCGTTCACCGGTGTCCCGCCGAGCCCGATGTCCTCGAGGTCGACGTAGCCGGCGTATAGGTGGCCGAACTTCTCAATCATGGGAGCGCCTCGCCCTGCGGGGATGCGTCAATTCTAGGGCCGCTGTCCGTAGTGTCAACGGGCGCCCCGTCATCAATGGAGGTTGCAAGAGTGCCGGTATACTATCCGGCACGATGGGGAGATTGAATTGAATCTTGGGCGTGCTCCTGTGGCGGTAGCTATCGATGGGCCGGTGGCATCGGGAAAGACGGCCGTGGGCAGGGCGGTGGCTGAGAGGCTGGACTGGCCGTTCCTGGATACGGGCGCGATGTACCGGACTGTGACCCGTAGCGCCCTGCGGCTCGGCGTGGATGTGGGAGACGAGGCTGAGCTGGCGGACCTGGCCGCCGGCATGTCGATGCGCCTCGAGGCGGACGATGACGGCGTGTACCGGCTCTGGGCCGACGGCGAGGACGTGACCGACGAGCTGCGCACGGCCGAGATCGACCGGAACGTGTCGGCGGTCTCGAAGGTCCCTGCCGTGCGGCGGACCCTGGTGGAGCAGCAGAGATCGATTGCTGCGGAGGCTCCCATGGTGATGGCCGGGCGAGACATCGGCACGGTGGTGCTGAGGGACGCGCCGGTCAAGGTGTTCCTGACGGCGTCCGTCGAGGAGCGTGCAAGGCGCAGGACGCTGGAGGACCCGGCGGCGGATCTCGAACGCACGCGCTTGGACCTGGAGCGGCGGGACGCCATCGACTCCGGGCGGGAGGACTCGCCCCTCATGCCCGCGGAGGACGCCGTCGTGCTCCATACGGACGGCCTGGATGTGGAGGAAATCGCCCTGCGCATAGTCGAACTGGCAGCACAGGCCCAAGCATGAGCGCAGAGGCGGTGTGGCCGGTCGTGGTAGACGGTGGGAGCCAAGAGAGGCCCACCGTTCTTACTGTCGGCCCCGGGTTGGCGGGCTGGCAGGACCAATGGTAAGAACCTAGCCAAACGGAGGATCCCATGCAAAAGGTCCGACTCTGGGAAGTGATTTCCGATTCTGAGCTGAAGGATATACCAGGCAACGAAATCAACCTTGAGGAAAGACTGGAAGGCTGGCTGGCAAGTGATATTTCGGCCCTCGACCCGAATCTGCTGGTGATCGGTAAACAGGTCCCCACAGACTTCGGGGGAGTGATAGACCTGCTGTGCCTGGACAGTGTGGGAGATACCGTAGTTGTCGAACTGAAGAAAGGTCGGACGCCTAGAGAGGTAACGGCTCAGGCGCTGGACTACGCCTCTTGGGTGAGGGACTTGTCCCGCGAGCGGTTGTCGGAAATAGCCGACCAGCACTTTGGCAAGTCGGATTCACTGGATTCGGCATTTCAGGAGCAGTTTGAAAACCCGCTGCCCGACGAGCTCAACGTCGACCATCGCTCGCTGATTGTTGCCGAGTCGATGGACTCCAGTACCGAGAGAATCGTTCGTTACTTGTCCAGCTTGAACGTGCCCATCAATGTGGCAACGGTACAGCACTTCAAGGACAGCGATGATAGGAGCCTCTTGGCTCAGGTGTACCTCATACAGCCTGAAGAGGCTGAGGCCAAATCCCGACCCATGTCCAGGAGGACGTCTCGCCAGACGGTGGACGGCCTCCAGGATATGGCCAACGCCAATGGCATAGGCGAGTTGTACGCTCAAATGAAGAGTGGAGTCCGAGGCATTCTCTCGGCCCAAGCCTACACGGACAGGGTTTGGTACAGGCTAAGGCGAGACGACGGTGGCATGCGAACGGTCCTTATTGTCAACGCGGAGCCCGACAGTGAGAATCGGGGGATGCGCTTCGCCGCGCACGCGACCCGCTTCGAGGGCATATTGGGCATAGACTTCGAGGAGCTACAAGCGTGGTTGCCCGCAGACTCGCGTGAAGAGGATCTATCGGGATGGGTTGGCAGCTCTGAGGAGGAGAGAAGAGGAGCACGCGGACTGGTGGGAACCTTCCAAAGCACCCTAGAGGTGGACAAGTTTGTTGATGCACTCAGGAGCGCGACCGTTTCTGCAACAGGCTAGTCGGCCGTGAGGGGTCTGTTCTCTGTAAGGGATGGTGTGTCGGTCACGGCAAGGCTCTCCAGTCCCCGATTCCATGAGCTGGACGCCCTTCGCGCCTTCGCGATGCTGCTGGGCATCGTGCTGCACACGGCGCTCTTCTTCATGCCCGACGCGTGGTCGGAGGCGTCTGCCGAGGGCTACCCGGCCGAGGTCTCCGGCGTCTACACCCTGCTGTTCTTCGCCATACACGGGTTCAGGATGCCTGTGTTCTTCCTGCTCAGCGGCTTCTTCACCGCGCTGTTGTGGCAGAAGCGGGGGCTTCGGAAGCTGGGCGAGCAGCGCCTGATGCGCATCGGCCTGCCGCTGGCCATAGGCGCGTTCACAGTGATCCCGGCCACGACCACGGCGTTCATCTGGGCCTTCGATGCGATGGAAGAGGTCGAGTACTCGGTGTCCTGGTGGCCGTTCATCTGGCTGAGCACCTGGAGCCACCTCTGGTTCCTGTGGTTCATCCTGTGGCTGTGCGGCGGGTTCATGCTCGCGGCCAGGCTGGGGGTGAGGTTCAGCCATCCGGTCGTATGGTGGCTGGCGATTCCGCTGACCCTCCTGCCGCAGATGTTGATGCATGAGCCCACGTTCGGCCCGGACACGTCGGACAAGCTGATTCCTAACCCGGTCGTGCTGGCCTACTACGCGCTGTTCTTCGTCTTCGGCGCGTTTATGTACCAGCGCCGCATCCAGACTAGTGCGTGGTGGACGCTTGCGCTCCTGCCCGCGCTGACGCTGGTCTTCTTCGCGGGGCTGGAGCTGCTGTTCGAGAGCAAGGAAGAGTGGGCCAAGCCGCTGGCGGCGTTGCTGCAGGCTGCCTTCGCCTGGCTGATGTGCTTCGGGCTGATGGGCCTGTTCCGCCTGATAGCTGGGCGCGAGCGATTCTGGGTGCGCTACCTGTCGGACGCCTCGTACTGGCTCTACCTGTGGCACCTGCCGCTGATTGTCGTGGGGTTCGAGCTGATCGCCGGCTGGCGGGTAGGGTCCCATCTCAAGTTCGTGCTGCTGAACGTCGCCGTGACCGGCGTCCTGCTTGTGGTGTACGAGTTTGGCGTTCGCTATACTCCGATAGGCATGATGCTGAACGGAAGGCGGACGCGCCGTCCGGCTGCGGTGGCCTGAGGCTGCGCAAACCAAGTCGGCCCCCAAGCCCCTCTGGATTCCGGCTTCCGCCGGAATGACGGTTGGCGTGTGCGGCGGCAAAGTTCAACGGAGGAATTGCTTCGTGAGCTCCCACTGATGGCCCTTCTCTACCACGCCTGCAACGTTGCCCAGAAGGGCACCTTGCGTGTGTTCGCCGACTGGACGGTCACGGGGCGTGAGAACGTGCCCTCGATCGGGCCGCTGATCGTTGTGGCGAACCACCAGAGCAACTTCGACCCGCCTCTGCTGTCGCCCAGCATCCCCAGGCGGATACGCTTCCTGGCCAAGGACAGCATATTCAAGGGCCCGGCCATCGCCAGCTGGTTCCTGCGAGAGTACGGAGCGTTCCCGCTGAAGCGTACCGGCATCGACGTCACGGCGCACCGCTGGGCGCTCGACCAGCTCCGGCGGGACCAGGTCATCGCCGTCTTCCCGGAGGGCACGCGCAGCCGCGGCGGGATGAAGCGGGCGCGCCCGGGAGTCGTGCGGCTCGCCCTCACGACACAGGCCACCATCCTGCCGGTCGGGATTACGGGGACGGAAAGGCTGGGGACGTGGATGCGAGTGTTCAACCCGACAGGCCGGATCACGGTCACGATCGGGCGGCCGTTTACCCTTCCGGTGATCGAGGGGAAGCCGAGCCCGGCGGTGATGGAGTCGCTGACCGACATGGTCATGCGGAAGGTGGCGGATCTGCTGCCGCCGTCCTACAGGGGTGTCTACGGGGATTCTGGGGAAAGGTAGGGTTTCCCGCTAGGTGCCTGGCTGAGCACTGCCCTTCGACAGGCTCAGGGCGAGCGTCTTGCCCACTCTGGCTAGACCAGGCTAGATGGCGTCGGCCAGGACTTCGACGAGATGCTTGGCGTTGGCGCCGGTGCCGTCGGCGATCTGCTGCCTGCAGGAGACTCCCTCGCTCACGACCGTAACATCGTCGCCCGCCGCGCGGATCGGGCCGAAGAGGCCCTGCTCTCCTATGCGCATGGAGACATCGTAGTGCTCCTTCTCCATGCCGAATGAGCCAGCCATACCGCAGCAGCCCGACTCGATCTCCCCGGCGTCGCATCCTGGGATCGATCGGAGCACATCCATGGCGGCGCCTGTTCCCACCAGGGCCTTCTGGTGACAGTGGCCGTGGAAGAGGACCTTGCCCGGCTCCCGGGCAGGGCCCAGATCCGCGCCGTCGTCCAGCGCCTCGGCTACGAGCTCTTCGATCAGCATGGATGCGCCCGCGATAGAGGAGACCCTGTCGTCGTCCTCCAGCAGGTCGGCGTACTCGTCGCGGAAGGTCAAAATGCAGCTCGGCTCCAGCCCTACGACCCTCGCTCCCTGCCGCACGTAGGGGTGGACCGCATCGACGTTTGCCGCGGCGCTGACGCGCGCCCGGTCGATCATCCCGGCCGAGAGCATAGGACGGCCGCAGCAGGCCATCTTTGGGACTACGACAGAGTAGCCCAGCCGCTCCAGGACCTTGACGGCGGCGCGGCCAAGCTCGGGGTGGTTGTAGTTGGTAAAGGTGTCGGGGAACAGGACTACGACACCCCGAGCACGGGCGGGTTCGAAACCCGCCCCTACACTTGTGTCGTGTCCGTTGCGGGCGCGGAACCACTGCTCGAAGGTTTGGGAAGCGAACGACGGTAGCCTGCGCCTGCGGTCGATGCCGGCGTAGCGGTCTAGCAGGTCCCTGCCGCCCTCCGACTCCAGCAGCCAGTTTGACAGGGGCGCCATGAACGATCCGGCCTTGCCCAGGGCGGCGATGTTCCCGAAGAGACGGTTCCGCAGGGGGTAGCCGTTTGCCTTGTGGTAGCGGTCGAGGAACTCGTACTTGAGCTTGGCCATGTCCACGTTCGACGGGCACTCGGCCTTGCATCCCTTGCACTCGAGGCAGAGGTCCAGCACGTCGTACAGGCGGCGGCTGGTGAGGGAGTCGACGGGCAGCGCGCCGGAGAGCGCGGCGCGGAGGGCGTTGGCCCTGCCCCTGGTCGAGTGCTCCTCGTCCCGTGTGACCATGTAGGAAGGGCACATGGTGCCGGATGTCACCTTGCGGCACGCGCCCTGGCCGTTGCACATCTCGACCGCGCCGGCAAAGCTGCCCTCGGAGGAGTATCCCAGGCCTGTTCTGAGCTGGAGGGGGATGTAGTCCGGCGTGTACCGCAGGTCGTTCGTCATGGGGGGCGAGTCGACTATCTTGCCCGGGTTCATGATGCCCCTGGGGTCGAAGGCGGCCTTGACGTTGCGGAAGGCCTCGTATATCCGCGGGCCGAACATCTTCTCGTTCCACATGCTCCTGACGAGGCCGTCGCCGTGCTCCCCGCTCAGCGCGCCGCCGTACTCGAGGACCAGGTCGCTGACCGCTTCCGAGATGGACTCCATGCGCCTGATGTCGTCGTCCTGCTTGAGGTCGATGAGGGGCCTGATGTGCAGGCAGCCCACGCTGGCGTGCCCGTAGTAGCCCGCGGTGGTGCCGTGCTCGCGCACGATCTCGTCGAACTTGCGGACGTACTCCGGGAGGTGTTCGGGGGCGACGGCCGTGTCTTCGACGAAGGGCAGGGGCTTGGCGTCGCCGGTCACGTTCATCATGAGGCCCAGGCCGGCCTTGCGGACAGCCCACACGCGGGCCTGCTGGGCCGGGTCGGACATCCTGCGGACGGCGTAGCCCAGGCCGCCCGCGGCCATGCGCCTCTCGATGCCGTCCAGCTTCGACTCGACCTCCGCCTCCGAGTCGCCGTAGAACTCGGTGAGAAGCAGCGCGCCCGGGTCGCCTTCCACGAAGTCCATCATGCGGGAGTAGGCCAGGTTGCTGCGCGCCTGCCTGACTATCATCTCGTCCACGAGCTCGACGGCGGCGGGCTCCAGCTCCAGGGCGGCTACCGTAGCCTCCATCGACTCGTTCACGTCGCTGAAGTGGAGGACGGCGAGGCCCTTGAAGCGGGGCAGCGGCACGACCTTGAGCTTCGCCTCGGTGATGGTGACGAGAGTGCCCTCGGAGCCGATCACGAACCGGGCGGAGTCGAAACCATCGTCACCGATCAGCTCGTCGAGGTTGTAGCCGGAGACCCGGCGCTGGATGCTGGGGTACCGGGCCAGGACCTCGTCGCGCTCCGCCTCGCCGATCTCGGCCAGGCGGCGGTAGATCCCGCCTTCGAGCCCTTCGGCGCGGGCCCTGGCCTCGACCTGTTCGCGAGTGAGGGGACCGAGGCTGGTGCGTGTGCCATCGGACAGGACGACGTCGAGCCCTGCCACGTTGTCGACGGTCTTGCCCCAGAGTATGGAGTGCGCGCCGCAGGAGTTGTTGCCGAGGGCGCCCCCGACGTTGCCGCGGTTGCTGGTGCTGGGGTCCGGGGCGAACTGCACGCCGTGGGGCGCGAGGTGCAGGTTCAACTCGTCGAGGATGATGCCGGGCTCGGTGCGGACCCATCCCTGCTCGGCTTCGATCTCCAGCACGCGGCGCATGTACTTGGAGAAGTCCAGCACCACGGCCCTGCCCACGGCCTGGCCTGCAAGGCTGGTGCCCCCTCCTCGGGGAAGCACGGGGACGCCGTGGCGCGCGGCGGTCTCGACGACCGCAATGACGTCCTCCTCGTTCTTGGGCAGCACGACGCCGATGGGCTCCACCTGGTAGATGCTGGCGTCGGTGCTGTAGAGGGCCCGCGTCATGGGGTCGAAGCGGACCTCGCCCTCGACCAGTCTCCCCAGGTCCTCGACGAGGGCGCGGGTGTCCGCCAACGCAGCGTCGTCAGCCATCCTGAGCCTGGCTGGACGGAGACCGGAGTCCCGATTCGCCGCCCCGGAAGGAGATTGCCAGGATGGGGGGCGCGAGGGCCGTCGTCACGATGGTCATCATGATGGCCACGCCGTAGAGGTCGGAGTCTAGCACGCCGTTGCTCACGCCTATGCCCGCCATTATCAGCGCCACCTCGCCCCTGGGGAGCATTCCCACGCCTACGCGCCAGCTGCCGCGCCTGTTGAACCCGGCCAGCAGAGCGGGGAGTCCGCTGCCCGCGACCTTGCCTACGACTGCCAGGGCCGTGAGCAGCACCCCAAAGGCGATCACTCCGCCGAGGGCGCGCAGATCTACCAGCATACCCATCACGACGAAAAAGATGGGCACCAGGAAGGCGTAGACGGCCATCAGCGGCCTTTCGAGGTTGTGTGCGAGGTCGGTGTCCGAGAGCGCCAGGCCGATGGAGAATGCGCCGATTATCATCGCCAGGCCGAAGCTTTCCGCCAGCCCGGCAGCCAGCAGCGCTAGGGCGAGCGACAGCGCGACCGCCGCACCGCTGACCTTCAGGCTCTGCAGGAACCTCGCGATGTGCCTGGACGCTAGAATCCCGATGCCTGTGAGCGCAAGCCAGAATCCTATCGTCTTGAACGCAATGAAACCTATCGATCCAACCGACACGTCGCCCGTGTTCGCCAACCCCACAACGACCGTGAGTATAAGAATACCGACGACGTCGTCGAGGACCGCCGCGCCCAGGATGGTGACGCCTTCCGGAGTGGCCAGCCGCCTCAGGTCGCTCAACACCCTCACGGTGATTCCTATGGAGGTGGCTGTCATCACCGCGCCTATGAACAGGGCCTTCACGTCGCCGAAGCCCTCCGCGTAGCCGAACACTACGGTCAGCACGTCGCCGAAGACGAAGGGCAGGACCACGCCTCCTATTGCCACGAGTGTGGCCGGTCTCGCGTACCGCAGGAACTGGCGGAGGTCGGTCTCCAGTCCGGCGATGAAGAGCAGGACTATGGAGCCCACCTGGGCGATGGCCCAGAGGGACTCGGGGATGTGCGCGATCGGGTTGAGGTCCGCATCATGGACCAGGTCGGTCGGCACCTCGAACAGCGCGCCGAGGTATGGGAAGTCTATGCTGCCCAGGGCGAATGGCCCTATGGCGATGCCTGCCGCCAGCTCGCCCAGAACTGCGGGCATCTTCAGGAACCGCTCGAATAGCTCCCCTGCCAGCTTGGCGGCGACGAGGATCGCCGCAAGCTGTAGCACGAGCCGCACTATCTGTTCGGCGCTATGGTCCATACGCTCTTGGCGCGTTCCCTCGCGGGGCCCTCCCGGTCCGCGTTCCCGAACCCCAAACACGCAAGAAGCCCGCCGGAGGCGGGCCCCCTTGTCCGCGGCCAGGCTCGCTCCCTACGCGGAGGACACCTTCACTATGCTGTAACGGGTAGTGCCCCTTGGCGTCTTCACTTCCACACTCTGGCCGGCGGCCTTGCCCATGATCGCCCCTCCCAGGGGAGATACATCGGAAATCTTGCCATCTGCCGGCGACGCCTCCATCGCGCTCACCACGGTGTAGGTCTTCTCGCCCCGAGCGTCCTTCAGGACTACCCTCGCGCCCATGGCTACGGTGCTGCCGTTCTGCCCGGAATTCGATATGCGAGCGTCCTTGAGGAGCGCCTCTATGGACCGGATCCTGGCCTCGTTGAGGCCGTGCCGCTCGCGGGCGGCCTCAAGCGGCGCATTCTCCCGCACGTCCTTGTCGGCAGCGGCCCTCTTGATCTCGGCGGCCAGCAGCCCGCGCTCCGATTTGCGCTGCTCCAGCTCCTCGACGAGGGTCTTGTGGCCTTCGCGCGTGACCTCGATTGTCTTGGGGCCGTCCCCCGTCGTGTTCCTCGGCGACCTGCTGCCCTTGCGTATTCTCAGGTGCTGCGCGAGGTTCTGGTCCGTCAGCTCCTTTCGCTTGGCGAACGACAGGAACTTCCTGACGCTCTGCAGCCGTTCGACAGCCTGCTTGCCGGAGCCCATTGTCTGCTCTCCGAACTCACCGATCTCCGACGGTTGTATGGCGCCCACCGGGCGGTCTTCTCCACCCATCCAGCGGACGAACCCGACCAGGTGCTGCTGTGTGTTGCTGTCCTTCGACCTCAGGCTCTTTACGTATAGCTCGACTGCCTCCATCAACGTCAGTGGGTTAGCATTCACCAATAGGGTATTCTCCATACTGGAGGCCTGCCTGAGCATGACCTTTCGCGCACTCTAATGGTATTAGTCCCCCAAGCCGGGTGTCAACGCACGTCCGTTGCCCGGATTCCCCACCTCCGTCATACCGGCAAAAGCCGGTATCCAGTCTCCCGCCCCGAGGCGGCTCGGCCTCTTTCTCCTGAGGGGACCCTTGCATAACTCCGTCATTCCGGCGAAAGCCGGATTCCTGCCCAGGAACCGTCCCCCATCCAGGGAGTGAGGCTCAGCCATGAACGCAATGCATCCCATGCAGTCCATGTCAAACCAAGTCTGGACAGTTACAGTTGGGCGTTGACCCCCGTCCCTGGAGCTAGCAGCCAGGGCGCGGACACGCTATTCTCTTCCCAGGTGCGGTCCCGGCGCAGGCTCGGACCGCTTTCAGGCGATGGGATAGAAGCAGGGGCCATGCTTGGAGGTATTCTCGACGCGGGTAGGCTGTTCCGCGCGGCCAGGTACTCGTTCGCGGGCCTGCGCAGCGCCGTGCTGGGCGAAGCGGCGTTCAGGCAGGAGCTGGTTCTCGCCATTGTGCTGACGCCCTTGGCGTTGTGGCTTGGGGACAGCGGCGTGGAGCGGGCACTGATGGTCGGCGTACTGCTGCTGGTTCTCATCGTCGAGCTTGTGAACTCCGCGATAGAGGCGGTCGTGGACCGGATCGGCACTGAGCCTCACGACCTGTCGCGCAGGGCCAAGGACCTGGGCTCGGCCGCCGTGTTCATCTCGCTGATCGCGGTACCGCTCGCGTGGGGGCTCGTGCTGCTGGGCTGACTCCCACACGTTCGGCCTGAGCCTACGCCGTTTGCGTAACCCCCGTCGGTAGGGGCGGCCCCATGTGTCCGCCCGCTGGGCGCGCCGTCATCGAGGCTGTCCCCAGCACCACTGGGATTGGGGACAGTCCTCGCAGGAATCCGGCGTTCGCAGGGGAGACGGCTTGCAAAGGTCTCCATCCAGGGAGAGGGGGTTGCAGGTCAGCCGGCGGCTTCTTCCAGGGCTGCCGCGGCGCGCAGTACGGTCGCCTCGTCGAGGTGGCGGCCCGCGACCTGCACGCCGATGGGAAGACCGTCGGAGCTTCGGCCGAATGGCACGGAGACCGCGGGCGAGCCGGTGAGGTCGAAGGGGATGGTGGCCCTAAGAGCATTTCGCCCGACGACCTGCTGGCCGTCGATGTCGAGCTTTGCCGAGTCGTGGGGATGGGCGGGCAGGGGCGTGGTCGGGCAGAGCAGCAGATCGTAGGACGCGAATAACCTCGCTGTGTCCTGGCGCAGGAGCTCGCAATTCGCAATTGCGGCCTGGTACTCGTCCATAGAGGGCGCGGGGGCCGAGAGGCGCCTGACGATGGTCGGCGCGAGCAGGTCCTCCTTGCCCTCGATGATAGGCATGATCCAGTGGCGTCCCTCGGCTGCGTAGATGGCGTCCGAGATGGCCTGGCCGGAGAGCTCGTTCCACGAGTCCAGCGGCTCGGACTCGACGCGGTGGCCCATGGCCTCGAACGCACTGGCGGCCCGTTCGACGGTCTGCTGCACCTCGGCGGCTACGGGCGCGAACGGCCCCTCGCCGCACCAGCCTATCCGCAGCTCTCCCAGCGGCCCGTTCACGTCGATGTCGGGCGGGGCCACGGGCACGGCATACGGGTCCGCGCCGTCCGCCCCCGACAGGATGCTTAGGGCAAGGGCGGAATCGCGGACCGTCCTGGTCAGCGGCCCGACGTGCATGTAGCGCAGCAGCACGTTCGGCCAGTGGCCGGTCAGCGGGATGCGGCCGTGGGTGGCCTTCAGGCCGACGAGGCCGCAGTGGCTCGCGGGCTGCCGGATCGATCCGCCCACGTCGCTGCCTATTCCAAGCGGAGACATGCCGCTCGATACGGCCGCGGCCTCGCCGCCGCTGGAGCCGCCGGTAGTCCGGCTTGTGTCCCAGGGATTGTTGGTCGTGCCGAAGATGCGGTTGCCGGTCTCCCACCATAGGGCGAACTCCGGCAGGTTCGTCTTGGCCATCATCACGCCGCCCGCGTCCAGTAGGCGCGTGACGACAGTTGCGTCCTTGTCGGGCACGTTGTCCGCGTAGATGAGCGAGCCGCCCGTGGTCCTGGTCCCCGCAGTGTCCACGCAGTCCTTCACGGTGAAGGGGACGCCGTGGAGGGGGCCCCACGACTCGCCACGCATCATGGCGGCCTCGGCCTGTTGGGCGCGCTCCATCGCGCCGTCGATCATGGTCACGATCGCGTTCAGCTTGGGATTGACCGCGTCGATGCGCTCCAGGCAGGCGTTCAGCACCTCGACCGGCGAGAAGCGTTTTTCGCGTATGCCCTCCGCAAGGCCGACAGCATCCAGGGTCAGCAGGTCGTCGCTCATACTAGTAACTGCTCCACATCATGGTCTTGTTGGTGAGCACTGGCCCCGTATCGGGTACGGGGCAGGCTCTTCGACCTTCGACAAGTCAGGGCAGGCAGGCTCGGGCCGAACGATCTTGCACGGTCCCGTTCGTGCTGAGCTTGTCGAAGCACCCTTCTAAGATAGCTGCTTGCGCTCCTATTCGTACCTGGGGTGCCAGCCCTTTACCCAGGAGGTCATCTTCTCAGGCGTAATCTTGATCAGGTAGCGGGGGTTGTCGATGGTCGACTCCAGGTATGCCAGGCCGGGCTCGCCCGCGTACCTGACGACCATCTCCCTGGCGATGTCCAGCATGCGTCCGGCCATCTTGACGGGCCCTTCGACGATCTCGGCGGTGCCCTCGATGAGGACTCGCGGGTGGTCGGGGTCCACGTCGTCGGCGCAGGAGACGGCCACGCGCGGCTCGTGCTTGATGTACTCCATGAACCGGGACTTCTCCCGGGGGATGATGTACATCGCGCCGTCATCCCAGTACTCCCAGACGGGGACGACGTATGGGGCGCCGTCGGGCTTCACGGTCGCCAGCCTGACGATTATGGGACCGGCAAGCAGCTCGTCGATCTGTTCGGGCGTCAGTCCGGGCATGGCACTCCTCCATCCGGTGTTGTGCGGCTCTTCGGGTGCATTGTGTTCGAGACCCTAGTGGTCGGGCTGCTTCAGGGACTCGATGAGCTTCGCGATGTCGCGGCTCAGCTCGGCGTTGCTGACGGCGGAGTCGCAGCCGAGGGAGACGGCCTGCTCGAGGGACTCCTCATCGGCGTGGTTGCCGAATGCGATGATCCTGGGCCTGCCCGCCTCGCGCGGGAGGTATTCGACGACCGCCTGCCACTCTGCGGAATCACCGGCGAGATCGACGAGGACGAGGGCGGTCCGTCCCTCTCCGTACAGGTCGTGGAATCGGTCGGCAGTCTGGGCCTGCATGACCTCGTATCCATGGGGCGCCGCGGCGTTGTAGACCCTGGGAAGGAAGAAGAGGTCCTGCGCGACGAGGATGATCCTGCCGCTGCCGTTCATGTTCTGGCTACTTCCTGTTTCAAGTGACTGCCCAAAGAACACCCTCACCCAACCCTCTCCCGTCAAGGGAGAGGGGTACTCTACTCTGCGTAGGCTTCTGACGGGCCGAGGTCGGGGTCCTCGAAGGACGGGCCCCTGTAGAAGTTCTTGCCCAGCAGGTACTTTGTCTCAAGCTCCACGTCTCTCACCTGGAAAGGCACCGTGACATCGGGGTCGCGGCGCTTCAGCGTCACCTTGACGGTGTTCTCGCCCTGCGACGGCCAGTGATCGGGCCCAAGCCTGAAGATGTACCAGTAGCCGAACACGCGGTACCTGGGCGAGTTCATCCGGTACATGTGGTTGATTTTCCTCAGCATGGAGTCGGGCAGCACACGCCCGTTCAGGCTGACGCCGATCTCGTCCTGTTCGGTCGATCCGGTCACCCGGACCCGCAGCAGCACCTCGTGAACGCGGCCGGACCTGTCCCAGCGCCGGAGGTCGTCGGCGATAGGGAGTGTGATCGACGCTGTCCCGCCCTCCTCCAGCTCGGCGGGGAGCTGCGGCAGAGGGTCCACGCCATCGGTGGGCGGTGTGAACCGGTCTATCTCCGTGGGGACATAGTAGTGCTTGTCCTTCGGCGCCATGATCTCCGGGTGGGAAACCTCGCGCAGCTTCTCGTAGAAGGTGGCGTCGTAGGGCCAGTTGCCGAACCAGTGGGCCAGGTAGAGGCCGTCGATGCCCTGGGCCCAGTAGTTACTGGCCGTCGCCCTGACCACCTCGATGGGAGCCTGGCCGAGCCTGTCCGACCCCATGCGACTGTGTATCGACGCGTGGACGCGGCAGTCCGTACCGTCGACGGCCTCGACGAGGGGCCGCAGGTTGAGGGTGGGGTCGAGGGCCTCCGAGCCCGAGCTGGTCTGGCCGATGAGTACGTCGACTATCCCTTCCCTGGCCCAGCCCGCGGGGTCCATACCGACGGACATGCACGCCTCGATGCTGGCGGGAATCCGGATCGCAAGCTCGCGGTCGGCGCCGCCGGCCTTGACCGCGTCGTAGACCTCCCACACCCACGCCGTCATCACCTCGCGGCCCTTCTCGACGTCGTCGGGGTGGAAGTAGTAAGGCTGGTAGTTGAGCTGGAGCTCGAAGCCGTCCACGTCGTACCGCTCCAGCGTCTCCCTGATGACGGCAAGGCGCTCGGCGCGCACCTCGTCGTGCATGAAGTCGAGGCACTCCTCCCCGGGGAAGCTGCCGTCGAGGCCGCCCCTGGCGCCGATTTCCAGGTGCTTGTTGTCGAGGCGGAAATCGGACGTGCGGACATCCACGCCGCGCACGCCGCTCCCCTGCTGCACAAGCAGGGTCGGGTATATGAGCTTGCCATTCGCGTGGGCGCGGTCTATGAGGACCTGGAGGGGGTCGTTGCCCTCGTCGATGAGCTTCTTCGCGTTCTGGTGGGCCCTGCGGAACACCAGGTGAGGCCACTTGTCGACGTTGTGGCCCCAGAGCTCGCCGACCTTCGTGTCGTGGAGGAAGGTGCGGCCGTCGCCGAGGCAGAGCATGATCGCCTCGACGGGGGTGCCGACCAACTCGTCGACGCCCGCCTCGTACTCGATCCTCTCGATGGGCGGCTCGTACATATAGATGAGCGGGTGGCGCCCATCGTGGTAGAACATGAACTTTGGCTTGGCCATGCGGGCCTCCAGACCAGGGGGTTACGACAGACGCGGCGGGTAGAAGGTGCGGTCTACGACGATCTCTACGTCCTCGACGACGAGGGGACTCGCGAGGTTGTCCGCCCGGCTCTCCAGGGTGATCTCCAGGGTGTTTCTGCCCTTGCGGGGACGAACGCCGGAGAGATCGAACTCCAGCCACTGCCCCACGTACGGAGCTATGCCGTCGGCAGGGCTCCTGGTGAGCTTCTCGCCGGACAGGGACTCGCCGTTGAGATGGAACGAGAGCTTGTCGGCGAACACGATGTCCTTGATGTTAACGCGGAGAGCAACGCTCGCGATGCGGTCGGCTTCAGCGTCGCAGTCGTCGGCGACGTAGAAGGGGACCGCGTGGCGGACGCCGGTGTCGTCAGCCGCTATCTCGATGGGGAGGGGACAGTCGATGCCGTGAAGCTCCATGTAGTTGCTCGTGCGGCGCACGACGTAGTGCTTGCTCCCCTGCATCGCCAGATCTGAGTCGCCCAGCTCGGTGAGGATGCTCCGCTCGGTGTCGCCCAGGGGCCACTCCAGGAACCAGGTGTACATGCCGTCGGCGCCCATGTCCCAGTAGCTTGCGGCTGCGGCGCGCATCATCTCGGGAGTGGCGTGCTGCCTGCCCATGCGGACGCGCGAGTCGTCGGTATGGTAGGGCGAGACCATCGGGTAGACGGCGATTTCGTTCCGGTGGGCGGCCTCGAAAAGCCAGTCTATGGGCATGTCGGCGTCGACGACGTTGTGGCCGTAGACCATGGGCACGACGAAGTCGACGAGGCGCTCGTCCAGCCAGGTGGTGACGTCGAGCCCCGCAGCCTCGTTGGCCTCGCGCGTGGGGTAGACCCGGGCGCCGATCTCCGCTGCGCCGCCCTCGCGTGCTCGCGCCATCGCAGCGACATCGCGCACCCAGGCGGTCATCACCGGCGTGAACTCGGGCACGTCCTCGGGCTGGAAGTAGAAGGACGCGCCTCCGGGCGGCGCGGCGAAATCCAACTCCAGGCCGTCCGTGGCGTAGTCGGTAGCGAGCTCCTGCAGCACGGCGAAGACGTGGTCGCGCACCTCCTCATTGACGTAGCCGCGTCCGCCGGTCTTCGTGTCCAGGGCCGGGTCCATGCCGCCGTAGCGGCCGAGCCGGACACTGGCGAAGAAATCCATGCCCTTCTCGTGGGCACGGTCGATGAGCACGGTGAGGGGGTCGAGGCCGCGGTCGATCAGGCTCTGCATGTTGTACCACACGCGCCAGTAGGCGACCTGGTCGAACGGCTGGATGTCTGCGCCGAACCTCATGCCGACCTTGGATGGGTAGAAGAGACCGTCGCCGCGCTCTACGCCGTAGCTGAAGGTGTCGACCGCCGTGCCTGCGGCCTCGTCCACGGGCCGCCACGCGTCCTCCATCGTCATAGGGGGCTCGAATACGAAGAGGTAGTAGTGTCTCGCGTCGTTGAAGTAGATCGTCCGCTGCTTCATGCCAACTCCATCCTTACGGCGCTTACGTCCTGGCCGTCCATGTCGAAATCGGGCGCCGGCCCGGCGTTTCGGAATCCGAGCGCCTCCAGCCGGGCTATGCGGTCCTCGTCCTCCACGCAGGCGGTGCTGTAGGCGACGGATGCGCCCCTGGCGTGTCCCCAGTCGATGGCCGCGCGGAGCAGGTCTTCCCACGCGCCGTCCGAGCCGCCGTGCGTGAAGCCGTCGACGCGGCATCCGCTGGTGTCGTCCATGACGGCTGTCGAGAGGCCGACGATGCGTTCCTGCGCGTCCCGGGCCGCGAACCAGTTGCCTCGGCCCTCTTCCCTCAGCGCCTGGTACTTGGGGTAGAGGCCCATGCAGAAGCGGACCAGGGCGTATCTCGCGGAGAAGATGCCTGTGTTCGCGTCGAGGATCCGCCAGTCGTGGGGCGTGACGATCAGGGGGATGATCGGGACCCGGATGCCGGGGCCGCCCTCCTCCACGGCGGCGGCCCCGGGGTTGCTGAAGTGGTCGACGAGGAATGCCTCAGGTGAGCGGTCGTCGGTGACCAGGGCCCAGACGATCGAGGATGCCAGCTTGCGCCACCCGAGGCGGTGATATATGCGGGCGGCGTCAGGGTTCACGGTGCCCAGGAAGAGCGCCTTGCCGCCTCCTGCGGCGAAGTCCTCGACTGACTGGCGGCACAGGTCGGTCGCCAGGCCGCGCCCCCTTGCCGCGGGCACGGTTGCCACTTCGCCGAAGCCGCCCAGCTCGGGCAGGGCGTTGCAGGTGGTCACCATAGTGGTGCTGATGGCTTGGCCGTCCTCCTCGACCAGGTAGAGGTGGCTTGTGTTGTGGCTGGTCTCGCTGCCCAGGAACATCGCGGGTTCGATGTCCGGTACGTTACCGAAAATGTCATACCAGAACGCCTGCAAGCGGTCGGTCAGGCCTTCGTCGATTGGGATCCTGAGTCGCTCGTATTCTGCGGTCATGGTTTGCCTCGCCGCACAGTATAGTCCATGAGGGGCGCCAATGTAGTCCCGCCCCGTTTCATCTGCCGTCTCGCTTCTTGGTGAGATCGAAAAGTGAGTCGGGCATCAAGACAGACAGCATATGATGTATAATATGATGCGATACCCAGAGGAGAAATCGAATGAGGACCACCCTGAACGTCGACGACAAGCTGCTGGAAGATGCCAGGCGGCTCACCGGCATCGAGGGTAGGGCCGCATTGGTGAATGAGGGCTTGAGGGCGCTCGTAGAGCGGGAGAGCGCCAGGAGGCTGGCTGCACTCGGGGGGAGCGCCCCAGAGCTGCGGGCCGTGCCGCGGAGGAGAATGAGGCCCGCATGATACTGGCCGACACGTCCCTCTGGATCGATCACCTGCGGGCCGGAGAGCCGGGCCTTGTGTCGCTGTTGAACGACAGCCAGATACTGACTCACCCTATGGTGATCGGCGAGCTGGCCTGCGAAAATCTCCCCAACCGGGACAGGGTGCTGAGCCTGCTTGGCGAACTGCCGGCGATACCTGCCGCCACCGACTCGGAGGTACTGTTCTTCATCGAGGCGCGGCAGGTGATGGGACGCGGGATCGGATACGTCGATGCCCACCTGCTGGCAGCCGCGATGCTGGCCCCGCCGGCCCAGCTCTGGACGAGGGATCGGAGGCTATTGGCCGTCGCCGGGGACTTGGGTCTGGCTTACGAGTCCTTGCGAGCATGGTAGCGCCTGCTCGATCATTCCGGCTCCGGGCTGGCTGATCGGGCGTGCACTAAGCTAGCCTCGCAAGGGCGTCTCGTACCTGTGAGGTTGCTGGAAATAGAAGAGGGCCCGCGATCACTCGCGGGCCCTCTCTTGCTAGCCGATAGTGCCTAGGTCCGGTCTACTGCCCCGACATCTGTCCGATGTTGTCCTCACCGTTTTCGAAGAAGTAGAGCTCACCGTAGAAGCCCACGGTGTCGGCGATGTGGGTCTCAGGAGCGTTGAAGAAGTTGTTCCTCACGAGGACGATGCCTCGGGACGCGCCCGTGTGAGCCGCCACGCTGAGCATGAACTTCTGCTCGCCGTGGATCCTGTGGATCTCCTTGCCAATCTCGATGCGTCCGGGGGAATACTGCTCCAGCGCACGGCCCTTGTGCCAGTTGTCGTGCAGCCAGGCAATCGTCCCGGTCGGGTCGGCGGGATAGGTATCCGCAGGAGCCTGCGGCTGCCAGTCGGAGCTAACCTCGCAGTCGCAGCGCGGCTGGTAGCCGCCTTCAGTAGGAACTGCGCCGTCAGGGCCGCGTCCCATGCTGCGGGGCAGGTCTGAGATGTCCGGCGAGAAGGCCGGGCCGCCGCCGGTCGCGCAGCAGCGCGTCCAGCCGGAGAACCACGGGTTCGCGCCGTAGTAGCCGAAGTGTGCCTTCAGCATCGCGAAGTACTCTTTACCCGGGTAGCTCAGCGTCCAGGGAGCGTTCATGGGCTGGTTCTTGACCTCGAGGCCCACGTCCGCGAAGTAGTCCGTCTCCAGCTCCATGATGTCGGCCGTGGGGCCGAGCTCGGAGAGGTGGCGGAACGAGAGGCGCTCACCCGAGCCGTCGCTGCGGAGCCTGAATCCCTCGGAATCGCGTGCGCTCAGGCCAAGAGAGTCCAGGATCTCGTTTGCCTTGTCCGGGTCGTAGTCGGTGTTGTGGAACGCCCACTGGTCACCCGGGTAGTACGGAGTTGCCGGATGGGCAACCCAGTTCTTGACGGTGCCAATACCGAGCAGGATCGTGTCGTTGATGGCCTCGCGGTCGAGGGCAATGGACATAGCCTGCCGGAAGTCGTGGGTCCTGAGCCACTTGCCGATCTCGGGATCGGTGTTATAGGTCTGGATGACGCTGGTCGTGAAGTCGCCAGGACCGACCTGCGGCCAGATCTTCAGGTGATAGTCGCCCTTCTCCTGGTTGGAGCGGTAGAGAGGAATCTCGGGGATCTGGTAGCCCCTCGCGGACAGGTCCGTCTCACCGGCCATGCCGCGGAACACGCCAACCTCTCGGCTCTCAACCCTCACATCCATGTAGCCGTCGATGTAGGGAAGCTGGTTCCCGTGGGGGTCGACCTCGAAGAAGAACGGGTTTGCCGTCCAGGTGTTCAGAGTGTCGGAATGGGACTCGAGGACGAAGGGGCTCATCAGCGGCTTGCCGAGGTGGGTGCTCTCGTTGTTCTTCAGGCCCCAGAAGCGCGGCCAGTCGCCGGCCTCTTCAGCGTCGATCATCGCCTTCAGCTCGGCCGCGTCCGCATAGTCCTCGTGGAACTGCTTCATGTAGTGGGCCGCGGTGTAGAAGCAGAAGTAGAACGACGTGCAGCGGGAGCCAGGCCTGACCTCGCCCTCCATCAGGATGAAGTCCGGCGAGTCCCAGGTCAGCGTCCAGTTGAGGTCGTCGACTACCGCGAACTCGACGATCTCGCCGGTCACGGAGTCGAGCCACTGGGTCTGCGGGGTCTCATGAAGGACCTTGTTCAGGTTCACGTCTTCCCAGGCGAACCTGATGTCCTCCATGGTCATGGGCTCCCCGTCGGACCACTTCAGCCCCTTGCGGAGGGTGAAGGTGTACACGAGGCCGTCCTCGCTGACGGAATGGAAGCCGACGTGAGGCAGCTTCACGAACTCGTCGGAGTTCTTCTTGTGCCAGTAGAGGCGGTTGCTCGGGCCGCTGCCCTGGCTGGTGATGCGCCACGTGCCGCCGTAGGTGCCAATGCCGTGGGGCGGCTGGACGATCTTGTACTGCTCAGGCAGCCGGTCCTCGACTGGCGGGAGCTGGCCTGCCTTCACCATCTCGGCGAACTTGGGGTTCTCGCCGAACTGAGTGGGCGCCGGGCCCGTGTATACGAAGTCCCAGTAGACGCCAGGAACCTGCGGCTCAGGCACGTACTGGAATCCCTCGACCGCTGCCGATACCGGCGCATCGCGCTCGATAATCGTCTTCGTCTGGGCGACCTTCTCGACCTTTACGGCCTGAGACGGGTCCTGCACGGCTGCTGCCGCCGCCTGAGCCGCCTGCGGGGCCTCTGGCGCAGCTGCCTGTCCGCCGCCCGTGGCTGCTGCCATCGGTGCGGCAGCCGCCTCAGGCGCCTTGGGCTGCGCCGGTGCGGCCGTCGTCGTCGTCTCTTCGGCCGCGCCGCAGGCCAAGGCCGCCAGCAAGAGCACGGCAGCAGTGGCGAGCACTACTCCTTTCCAACTAACCAGGTTCAGTTTCATGGGAACTCCTTTCCCTTCTCTAAAGGAATCGCGGAATCGGCGCCGATTATAGAGTGGCGCTCTTCAACGTGTCAAGGCCTTGCGATCCGATGCAAGAATCCGTCCCTTCTCTACAGTCCTATCCTGGACGGGTACTCCGGCACGCCCCCGACGCCTGGCTTTACCCTGAACAGCGCACCAGCGGACGGCCCGTTCTGCGTCTTGTCCTCTCCTCCGGCCGTCGTGATGTACATATCCGAGTAGTCGGCCCCTCCGAAAATGGCGCTCGTCACCCTGGGGGTTGGGAGTCCCACCCGTCCAATCTCCCTGCCCTCCGGCGAGTAGCGGACGACGCAAGACCCCTCCCAGCGCGCGGACCAGACGCATCCTTCGGCGTCAACCGTCATCCCGTCCGGGAATCCTTCCTCCTTGCTGCTGTCTACGAAGACCCGCCTGTTGCGGATTTCTCCCGTCTCCTGGTCGTAGTCGAATATGTGGACCTGGTCGTCCGTCGTATCCGTGTAGTAGAGTCCCCTCCTGTCGGGGGTCAGGCCCATGCCGTTCGATATGCCGATGTCGCGCGCCACTGGGGTTATCGACAGGTCGGTCTCCAGCCTGTAGAGGGTGCCGAGCCGCTCGGCGCCCCTCGACGAGTCCTGGGGCATGGTGCCGCAGAAGACCCGGCCCTTCACATCGGCGAAGACGTCGTTGAACCTGTTCTCCTCCTCGCCGGGCAGTCCTTCTACCAGGTGGCTGAGCTCCCCGTCCCGCCACGTCGCGATGGCGCCCTTGGCCATGAACAGGAGCAGGGAGCCGTCGGCCTGGATGGTGAACCCGCCCACCAGGTCGCCGTCGTAGAACTGCTCGTGGCTTTCCGTGGCCGGGTCATACCTGAACATCCTTCCCGTGGGGATGTCGGCCCAGTAGAGCCGCCCCTCGTCCGGGTGCCACAGGGGCCCCTCACCCACAACGCATGCGTAGTCTGCAATCAGCTCGACTTCCATATCTTCCTCCTTATATGGTCACAGTGTCTGTACGTTACGGCGTGCCCGCAGCGTCGTTCAACCTTGCTGCGTGCCTCGGCTGTCGCCCCACCATCTGCGGAGGCGTTCGGCGACCTCCCGCTCGTAGCCCTGGTCCGTCGGCGTGTAGTACATGCGGCCTTCGAGGCTATCGGGAAGGTTCTGCATTGGGGCGAAGTGGCCATCGAAGTCGTGGGAGTACTTGTACCCCTTGCCGTAGCCCATGCCGCGCATGAGGCCGGTCGCCGCATTGCGGAGATGCAGGGGCACCGGGTCGTTGCGTGTGTTCTGCACGTCCTCGATGGCCTTGCCGATGGCCTGGTAGGCCGCGTTGCTCTTCGGGGCGGTTGCCAGGTAGACGGTCGCCTCGGCCAGGGGTATGCGTCCCTCCGGCATGCCGATGAAGTGGACGGCCTGCTGCGCCGCCACCGCCACGGGCAGGGCCTGGGGGTCGGCCAGCCCCACGTCCTCCGCGGCGAGGACCACCAGCCTGCGGGCGATGAACAGCGGGTCCTCGCCCGCCTCGACCATTCGCGCCAGGTAGTACACGGCCGCGTCCGGGTCCGATCCCCGCACCGACTTGATGAACGCAGATATGGTGTCATAGTGGGCGTCGCCGTCCCGGTCGTACACCAGGTGTTGGCGCTGCATCGCGTCCTCTACCTGGGCGCCGGTGATGCGGCGCACGCCTGAGCCATTCGCCTCCGCGGCGCTCACCGCCAACTCCAGGGCGTTCAGGGCCGACCTGGCGTCCCCGCTCGACAGGGTGACGAGGGCCGCCATCGCGTCGTCGTCGAGCTCCGGCGACATCGCGCCCAGCCCCCGCTCCTCGTCGGCCGCCGCCCGGCGCACGAGCGCCTCCACCTCTTCGTCGGCCAGCTGGTGCAGGGTGAAGACGCGCGATCGGGAGAGCAGGGGGGCGTTCACCTCGAACGACGGGTTCTCGGTGGTGGCGCCTATCAGGATGACGGCCCCGCTCTCGACGTGGGGCAGGATGACGTCCTGCTGGGCCTTGTTGAACCTGTGAATCTCGTCTATGAAAAGGATGGTGCGCTGCCCGTGCATCCCCAGGCGGTCCTGGGCCGCGGCCACCTCCCGGCGGAGGTCAGCCACGCCCGAGCCGACGGCGCTGATGGGGCTGAAGTGACTGCGCGTAGCCGTCGCTACCAGGTTCGCCAGGGTCGTCTTGCCTGAGCCGGGAGGCCCCCACAGGATGATCGACGGTATCCGGTCGGCCTCTATGGCCCTGCGCAGCACGCGCCCGGGGCCTATGACGTGCTCCTGCCCGACAAGCTCCTCGAACGTCCGGGGCCTCATCCTGGCGGCCAGGGGAGCACTCCTGGACAGCTGCCGTCCGGCCTCGTGCTCGAACAGCGTCATTAATCGACTCCCACCGTTGGAGACCCATGAACAACCGTCGTTCCTGCGAAGGCAGGAACCCAGAGGGGCGGAGGGCCAGCTTGGATCGCGTCGACTCGCATCTACTGCCTTCCCCTCCTCAGGGAGTTACTCAAAGGTCTCCCGTCGCGGGAATAACGGGCAGCGCTGCCCTGACGCCTTGGATCAGGTCGGCGTCCTGTTCGGGCAGCACCGTCCGCGGGTCCAGGAGCACCTCGTCGCTCTCGATGCGGCCGATCACTGGCGGCGAGGCCTTCCGCAGCCGGGCGGCGAGGGCGTCCGCGCCGCCGCCCGCGGTGCCGTCGAGGGCCAGCACGGTAGTGGGGATGGTCTCGCCCGGCAGGCTTCCCCCGCCGATGGTCGAGAGTCCCGCGCGGATCCTGCCGCCCACATCCGACGCCCAGTCCCTGGTCCTCGCGGCTGTCTCTTCCTGCGTGGCGGAGACCATGCGCCATACGGGCACCTTGCGCTCGGCCTCGCCTCGTACGTAGTGAAGCAGGGTCGCGTTCAGGGCGGCCATGCTGAGCTTGTCGATCCTGACCGCTCGCGCCAGGGGATGCTTGCTCACGAGGCCGACCATATCCGCGGTCCCGGCGACGATCCCGGCCTGGGGGCCGCCCAGCAGCTTGTCGCCGCTCACGAACGCCAGGGCCGCGCCCGCGGCGATGCTGGACTGGGGCATGGGCTCGTGGGCCAGCCCGTACTTCGTCGTATCCAGCAGGCAGCCGCTGCCCAGGTCGTGCAGCACCGGGACCCCGTGCCTGCGGCCAACCTCCACCAGCTCGGACAGGCCGGGGGCGTGGGTGAAACCCGATACCGTGAAGTTGCTGGCGTGGACGACCAGCATCGCGCCGGTGTTCTCGGTGATGGCTTCCTCGTAGTCGCGTGCGTACGTCCGGTTGGTGGTGCCCACCTCGACCAGCTCGGCCCCGCTCTGGCGGAGGACGTCGGGGATCCTGAATCCGCCGCCGATCTCGACGGCCTCGCCCCTCGACACGATGACCTGCTTACCCGCTGCGACGGCGGCGAGCCCCAGCATGACGGCCGAGGCGTTGTTGTTCACCGCGATGGCCGCTTCGGCCCCGGTAAGCCTGCAGACCAGGCTCGACAGGTTGGACTGCCGCCCGCCGCGCTTCCCGCTCTCGAGGTCGAGCTCCAGGTCGCTGTAGCTGCCGGCGGCCCGGTGCACCGCCTCCATCGACTCCCGGCTCAGCGGCGCGCGGCCCAGGTTCGTGTGGAGGATCACCCCCGTCGCGTTGATGACGGGGACAGGACGGCTCCGCCACTCCGACGCCGCCCGTGTCTCGATTGCTGCAACCAGGTCGTCCAGTCCGGGTGGGGGCGCCCCACCCCTCACGGCCTCCCTGCTTGCGTCCACCTCGGCGCGCACCAGGTCGACGACGGCCTCGCGGGAGCCTGACTCTGCAAGGTCCCGCACCCGCCCGTCCGACATCAGCCTCTCCACGCTGGGAAGGCTGCGCAGTGCTTCGTTGAGGGGACGATTTCCATCCGCGGTCATGGGCGTGATTATAAACCAAGGCTTCTTGATGGAGGCTGGCAGCGGCTGCCTCGCCGAGGCTGTATGATGAGCGGCGCAACAAGATCACGACGTTATCTAAGGAGAAAGCGGTGAAGAAGTATCGTGTCGGAATCATCGGGCTGGGACGCATGGGTTCCACCATCGACGAGGAGTTTGGCGAGTTGGAGACGTGGCGCAGCCCGACGTCCATCGCCGGGGCCTGCGCGGCGAGCGAGCGGCTTGAGGTCGTGGCGGGGTCGGACCTGCTGCCGGAGAAACGCAGCGCCTTCACCGAGAAGTGGGGCGTAGCGGCGGTCTACGAAGACTACACGGAGATGATAGAGAAGGAAGAGCCGGACCTGGTGGCAATCTGCACCGTGGCGACCACGGCCCTGAAGCCGGCCCGCGAAGCGCCGCATCGTGGCTTCCGGGGTGATGCCCACGCCGACCTGACCATTGCAGTGGCCGACGCGGGGGTGCCGATGATCTTCTGCGAGAAGGCGATGGCTTCCTCCATGGAGAAGGCCGATGCCGCCCGGGACGCCTGCAACAGGAGCGGCTCGCATTACAATTCCGGCCTGCTGCGCCGCTTCAACAACCAGAACCACATGATTCGCAGCCGGATCGAGAGCGGCGACATCGGCGAGGTGACGGGCGCGGTCCACATGACCTCTTCCAGCCTGCTGCACGGCCACATTCACTCGGTCGACACGCTTTCGTACCTGCTCGGCGACCCTACCGTGACGGCTGTGCGCGGCAGCCTCATCCCCAGGGACACCGTGATCGAGGACAACTGGCTCGGCCACGACCCCAGGGCCGTCTACGACATCGAGTATGAGAACGGGCTCAGCTCGTCGTCGGTCCCCTTCCAGGGCAAGTGGGAGTTCGAGGTGATGGGCACGGAGGGGTCGATCAGGTCGCTGAACGACGGCCAGGAGGTGCTGCTGCGCAGTAAGGGCGGCAGGGGAGAGTGGTGGGACATCGCGCCCGACCCAACCGTGGCGCCCGAGAGCAGCGTCGTCTACCTGCTGGAGGACCTGGTCGACGCCCATGAGTCGGGTCGTCCCGCGCTGGGCAACGTCGACGTCACGCACCAGACCACCGAGGCGTGCCTCGCCATCGCAGAGAGCCACGTCAAGGGCGGCGCATGGGTCGATCTGCCCATGCAGCAACGCGACCTCTACGTCTTCCACGTATAAGGAGATGGCTCGGCCTCTGCCCCCCGAGGAGACCTTTGAACAACCGTAATGCGCGAATGCGCGCGCGGATATAGTCGTCGTTCCTGCGAAGGCAGGAACTCAGAGGAGTGGTTGGGAGGGGTTCCCGTCTAAGGTGCGACAGGGTTACGCAAAGGCCTCTGCAGGAACGACGCCGGAGTGCTGCCACCTGCTCACCTGGTACTACCGCCTGCCCAGCAGGCGCTTCTTGATCTTGGTGAAGGTGGTGGTGAAGTGGATGAGGGGGGTCATTCGCCGGCCCACGATCGTCCCCTCGGCGAGGGCGCGCAGGAAGTCCTCGGGCGTGCCGTCGAACTCGCGCATCTCCACGTAGGTGCGGCCCAGCTCGATGGGCGTGTGGGAGTCGCTGACGCCCGACATGACCAGGCCGTGCTCCCTCGCGAACTCCTCGGCCTTCCGGTCGTCGGCGCTCAGGTTGTTGCGCGCGTTGAACACCTCGATGATGTCTGCCTGCGCCACGACCTCATCGAGCGCCCCGGGACTGATGACCTCGCTGCGGAAGCGGTCGAAGGCGTGGGGCAGCGAGACGAGCCCGCCCTGCTCCTTGATGCGCCGCACCGTCTCCAGGGGAGACAGGCCCGGCGGCACCCATTCCTTAAGGAAGAGCCCGGTGATCTCGCCCTCCGTCGTCTTCACCTCTTCGCCGATGATCACCGGGAACGGGGCGATCTCCCGCACGGCCAGCGCTCCCTCGATGGAGTCGTGGTCAGTCACCGCGATCAGCCCCAGGCCGACCTCGATGCACCGCTCGACCAGCCGCTCGGGGGTCGTCTCCGAGTCGGGGGAGAAGCAGGTGTGCATGTGGAAGTCGCCCTTGATCAAGCTAGGACTGCCCTTGCATATAGCCCCCTCTCCCCTTCGCGGGAGAGGGCTGGGGTGAGGGGGCTTTGGAAGGCCACACTCTAGTCCTGATCACTGCAGCCGCATCTGCTCGCCGTAGGCGGTCCTGATCTTGGTGATCCTGAGCTCGGCGGACGCGAGCATCTCGTTGCACGTCCGGGCCAGCTTCATTCCCTGCTCGTAGAGGCGCGTCGCTTCGTCGAGGGGCAGGTCGCCGGCCTCGAGGGCCCTGACTGTCTCGTCCAGACGAGCCAGGGCCTGCTCGAAGGTCAGCTCGGTCGCGGAGGCTTCGGACACCGGTTATGGACTGAGCCGGAACGGAGGATACCGGTCCGTCATAAGCGTCAACATGTACGCGGTCAGCCGCGCGTTCCAACGCGACACGCCGAGGTTGAAGTCGAAGAGCGCCCGCGGGAAGCGTCCCGTGAAGAGGATGGCGAACCAGGCGATGACCGTGACCACGAAAACGACAATACCCAGGACATACAGCACGATGTAGTGGGGTATTGCCAGGAGCCACTTGACCAGCGGCAGCCAGCGGTTCAGGTTCTCGGGATACTCGACGTCAAGGTGGACCGACTGGTCATCGTCGGTGGCCGGGTACGCGTCCTGCATCAGCCCGATGTATGCGTTGACCCTGGTGGTGAACCGGAGGACCTCCAGGTTGAAGTCGAACCACCAGCGCGGGTACTTGCGCCTGAAGAGGATGATCAGGAGCACCGGCAGGGCCATCGCCATCTGCGCGTATGCGATTCCCACGGAGAGGATGATGATGGGTATCGCGAGGATGATCCTGAACAGCGCCGTGAGCCTGTTGCTGGACTCCGGGTAGTCGATCGAGAGCTGTACCGGGTAGTCGGAAGCCTGCGCCATGGGACACCTCCTATGCAGGTAAGTCGGCGATCAGCGCGAGCCGTCCGCGCCCCCTGCCTGGCTCCCGGCGCCGTCGGCGTGCACGTCCAGGACTTCCGCGTCGAACGAACCCTTCTGCAGCGTGACGTGTACCCGATCTGCCGCCGCCAGCATCGACGCGTCTCCCAGGACCTCACACGTGCCGGGCGTCCTCACTATAGCATAGCCCCTTCGCAGCGTGTCCGAAGGGCTCAGGGACCTGAGCCGCATCTCGAGGGCCCCGGCCCGCTCGGACCTGATGCCCATGTCGCGGACGAGCCGTACGTGCGCGTCGTCGAGCAGTCGGTCCACCCGCTGCCGGAGCGCGTCCACGTCCGGGCTGCCCCGGAGGCACCGCGTCCGGAGATGTGAGACGTGCTGCCGGGCCGAGTCCAGCCTGCCAGACAGCCGCGAACCCATGCGCTGGCGGTAGGAGCCGATCCCCGCGCTCAGCTCTCGGGCGTCGGGCACGGCCATCTCGGCAGCGGCCGAGGGCGTGGGCGCTCTCACGTCGGCCGTCAGGTCGACTATGGTGTGGTCGGTCTCGTGGCCTACGGCGCTGATGACCGGAGCGCGGCTGGCGAATACGGCACGGGCCACGCCGTCGTCGTTGAACGGGAGCAGGTCTTCGAAGGAGCCGCCGCCCCGCGCCAGTATCACCACGTCCACGTCGCCGGCCCCGTCGAGCGCCGAGAATGCGTCGCGCACCGTGGCCGAGGCGTGGGGCCCCTGGACGGCGGCGGGCGCCAGCACCAGCTCGGCCAGCGGGTACCGCCTCTCGACGACGGTGCGGATGTCGTGCCACACGGAGCCGCTCGGCGAGGTCACGACCGCTACGCGCCTTGGAAACTGCGGCACGGCGCGCTTCCGGGAAGTGTCGAACAGGCCCTCTTTCTCCAGCCGCAGCTTCAATTCTGCGAGCTTCAGCTCCTGCTCGCCCATGCCCTCCGGCCTGACCTGGTCGACGATGAGCTGGACGTCCCCGCGCTGCTCGTAGACCCCGATCCGCCCGTGGGCTATGACTGCCGCGCCATCGGTCAGCAGCTCGGCGCCGAAGGACTTGCCCACGAACATGGCGCAGCGTATCGAGGCGCGGGCGTCGCGCAGGGTGTAGTAGCAGTTGCCCGAGCCTGGCCGGGCGATGTTGGCCACCTCGCCCTGGACCCACACGTCGTTGAGGAAGTAGTCGTTCTCGAGCATTTCCCGCAGGTAGGCGGTCACCTGCGAGACGTGGTATACCGGCACGTCACGCCCTCGAAAGGTACTCGCCGCTGCGCGTGTCGACCTTGATGGTATCGCCTGTGTTGACGAACAGGGGGGCCTGCACGACCAGCCCCGTCACCAGCGTGACAGGCTTGCTGGCGCCCTGGGCGGTGTCGCCCTTGTGTCCCGGGGGTGCCTCGGTGACCTCCAGGTCGACGGTGATCGGTATCTCGATCGCGATTGGATTGTCCTCATAGAAGACGATGTCGGCCGCCATCTGCTCGACCAGATAGGGCAGGGAGTCTTCGATCTGCTCGGACGAGAGGGGGAACTGCTCGTAGGTGTCGTTGTCCATGAAGTAGTACAGGCCGCCGTCCTCGTAGATGTACTGTGCCGTCCGACGCTCGACCGCTGCCGGGGTGAACTTCACGTCGAAGCCCTGGAAGGACTTGTCGACCACCTTGCCCGTGCGCAGCGACCGGAACCGGACCTGCATCACCGGCGCGCGCTGCTGCATCTTGTGGGACTTGTACTCGACTACTGCGTAGGGCTCCCCATCCAGCTCGATGGGCAGCCCCTTCCTCAGCTCTCCGTATGTGATCGTCATGCTGTGTCTTCTGCTCCCTGTCGGATGTTGTCGAAACTGACTCGAAAAGAGTGCTTCGACAAGCTCAGCACGAACGGGGCCATGTGTAGGATCGTTCGCCCTGAGCCTGTCGAAGAGCCTGCCCCGTACTCGATACGGGGGCAGTGCTCCGTCGACCCATATGAATCGAGGCAACATCCTAGTCTACCACGCAGCACCTCTACCCGCCGACCACGTCGATCTGCACCGCGTCGAGCGCCAGCGAGTGCCCTCCCTCTGACGCCAGCCGGACCCGGACCACATTCTCGCCCGGCCGCAGCAAACGCTGGTCGGTCTCGTATTCGATCGAGACGCCCTCCTCCTCGCGCTCCACGATCTTTGCGGGGTACTCGACCCAGAAGGTCCTGGGGATGACCTTCCTTCGCCATCCCTCGGACCACTTTCCGGTTTGGGCAGGCAGGAGGTTTCCGTTCAACTCGACGTCGAGCCGCTCCCCCGGTTCGAGCAGCCGATCCAGCCGGAGTCGCAGTCGCGCGCTGCCTCCGCCCGATCCCTCGTTCGTGGCGAGCCTGAGGGTCAGCTTCGGGCCGATCCACTCGCCGCCGCCCTGGGATGGGGCCAGCCGCGCGGGAAGCTGGGTGACGGGGCTCGCGTACTTGAAGGCGGTGCTGTGGCCGCCGCCTCCCTCGTACGACCTGGGCCGGAAGATCTCGTAGCGCCTGTCGAGGCCCGCGAGAGCCGCCGGGTCGGTCAGCTCCCGCGTGGTCCGCCGGTTCCACGAGGGCGACATGGTGTAGAAGTTATAGAGGTAGACCCCGGCCGCGCCGTCCTCCCTCCACAGGGCCGCCAGCGCCCTCATGCTTCGCTCGTCTGCCGTCACCGTTCCTTCGATGCAGCCGTAGACGAGGCAGCCGGTCCCGGACGCCACAGCGGTGAACTCGCCGACCGGCGTCTCGAACGGAATGAAGCCTCCGCCCACCGCGACGATGTCGACGAGGCCCCCGGCGATCCACTCGCCGGCGTCGAGCCCGATTCTCGCCGAGTCGTACAGCGTGGGCGGCACCCTGACCGCCAGCAGGAGCTTCCTGCCCCGGGTGTTGCCGGCCTCGTCCAGCATCCGGCGGGCGCTTGCCACCAGGTCCGTCACCAAGTACCGGCTGCCGTAGGCCTCGTCCGGGCGGAAGAAGCCAGGATGGCGCATGAAGTCCAGCTCCACGCCGTCCACGTCGAAACGCCCGACCACCTCTTCGATGATGGAGAGCCTGTGCTCGCGCACCTCCGGGAAGGTGAAGTCCAGGCCCGTCTTGATTCCCCACTCGATGGTGCCCTCGGGGATCGACTCGCCCGGCCTTCCTATCATCAGGTCCGGGCGCTCCCTGCGGAACCGGCCGTAGCCGGGGTGCTCCGGGTCCATGTCGTAGTGGCTGTTCATCCGCACCCTTGGGAAGAAGGGGAGGCCGGCCTCGCGGGTCTGGCGAGTGAGGATGGTCATCGGTCCGCCGTCCTCGTCGATGAGGGCGCGGATGTTCTCGGCGATGCGGGGCATGACACCGGGCGTGGGTGAGTGCACGAACGAGCGCAGGCCGTCGTCGAACGAGGTGCGCCCCTGCCCGAAGATCTCTCCCCGCTCGGTCTCGTACTGGTACACCTCGTGGTCGCCGAGGCTCCACCCGAATGCGCCGCCCATGCCAGCGTACCCGTCGATGACCTTCGCTTGAAGGTCGGCCGCTGTCACGGGGGGCTCTGTCGCGCTCAGGATCCAGCCGTCGTCGGTGAATATGATGGCCGGTGCTGCACTCTCGCTCATGCACTTCCTCCTGGCGGCGGTAGCCCGTCACGATAAGAGATTATCTCAATCTGCAAGACTTGGCGTAGCACTGGCCTTCGACAAGCTCAGGCCGACCGGACTACCCCCGCCCTGTTCGGGACCGGGACTGGCTCGACGTTCCTGAGGTCATCGCTAGCCTTGGCTCCCCGTCAGTTGGGGAGCCCACCGTTGGGTTTGACACGCCATCGGCGCGGGCCTAGACTTGCCGGGCGGTCGAGGCGCGGGAGGCCCCATGGCGTTCAACCTCCTTATATATACCACCGAGGGCCCGGGCGTCCCCGGCGTCCACGAGACCCACCGGTGGCCGGAGAGGCTGAAGGACCTCGTGCCGGGCATCCAGGTCAACGTGGCCGGTTCCGCCGGCGAGGCGCTGGAGCTGGTCGGCGAGGCCGACGCCGCTTACGGCAACATCACGCCGGAGCTGTTCGCCCGGGCGGAGAGGCTGCGCTGGGTCGCATGCCCCCAGGCCGGGCCCGCGGCCGGATACTACCACCACGCGCTGATCGAAAGCGACGTGGTCGTCACCAACGTGCGCGGCATATACAACGACCACATCAGCGCGCACATCATGGCGCTGCTGCTCTCCTTCTCCAGGGCGCTGCCGGCCTACCATCGCGCCCAGCAGGCCCGGGAGTGGATTCCCGAGCAGGGCCACGTGTACCTGCCCGAATCGACGATTGCCGTCGTGGGCGTGGGAGGGATCGGCGCCGAGACGGGCCGGCTCTGCGCCGAGCTCGGCATGACGGTGCTAGGCGTCGACGCGCGCATCGATGAGGCCCCGCCCGGAGTCTCCGAGCTCCACCCGCCCGGAGCTCTCCACGAGGTGCTGCCCCGCGCCGACTTCGTTGCACTGACCGTGCCCGAGACGCCAGAGACCCAGGGCATGTTCGGTCCGGCGGAGTTCGCGCTCATGAAGCCGACGGCTTATTTCATCAACATCGGCAGGGGCGCTACGGTCCGGCTCGACGCTCTGAACGAGGCCCTGAGGGCCGGGGGGATAGCCGGAGCGGCCCTGGACGTGTTCGAGATCGAGCCGCTTCCCCCGGACCACCCGCTGTGGGACGCGCCCAATATGCTGATAACCCCTCACGTCGCGGCGGCATCAGGGCCGAACCTGGACGAGAGGCGGACCGAGCTGTTCCTGGACAACTGCGTGCGGTACGCGGAGGGACGAACGCTCAGGAACGTGGTGGACAAGGAGAAATGGTTCTAGGGAGCGCCCCCGGCGGGACTCGAACCCACGCACCCGGCTCCGGAGGCCGGTGCTCTATCCGCTGAGCTACAGGGGCATGTGACTACGATACAGGACGCCGGCGCCGCCGTCCAATAGGCGGAGAAAGGTGGGGCCCACATGGTCGGTTATATAGTAAGGCGGCTACTGCTGGCTGCGTTCACGATGTGGACCATCACCGTCCTGGCCTTTGTCGTGATCCAGCTTCCTGAGGGCGACACGGTCACGAAGAAGCTGGACAGCCTCATGCAGAATGGAGACCCGGTCGCGCTCGACATGGCGGACGACCTCAGGGAGTACTTTGGGCTCAACAGCCCCATGCACATCCGCTACCTCAAGTGGATATCGAATATGCTCCGTGGGGACCTGGGCATCTCCTACCGCTTCTACTGCGGCGGCCCCAGGGAGAAGCTCGTCAAGGAGCTGATAGGCGACAGGATCCAGATGACGATTGTGCTCACAGGCTTCACGATCCTCGTCACGTGGACCTTCGCCATCCCGGTGGGGATCTACTCGGCTGTCCGCCAGCACTCGGTCGGGGACTACTTCTTCACTTTCATCGGGTTCAGCGGACTCGCCGTGCCGGATTTCCTGCTGGGGCTCGTGCTCATGTACGTGGCCTTCGCCTACTTCGGCCAGAGCGTCGGGGGCCTGATCTCGACGGAGTACCAGGACGCCCCCTGGAGTATTGGGAAGGCCCTGGACGTGCTGCAGCACCTGTGGGTGCCGGCCGTGGTGCTCGGCACCTCAGGCACGGCAAGCCTCATCAGGATCATGCGGAACAACCTGCTGGACGAGCTCAGCAAGCCGTACGTGATCACGGCGAGGTCCAAGGGAATGGCCTCATGGAAGCTGATCATGAAGTACCCGGTCAGGGTTGCCATCAACCCGCTCGTCAGCACGGTGGGCTACCTGCTGCCGGCGCTGGTTAGCGGGAGCGTTATCGTGTCGGTGGTGCTGAGCCTGCCGACGCTGGGGCCGGTGCTGCTGGAGTCGATGATCCAGGAGGACGTCTACACGGCCGGGTTCATCGTGCTAATGCTGGGGGTGCTGACGATCATAGGCACGCTGCTGTCGGACATCCTGCTGGCGGTGGTCGATCCAAGGATCAAGTACGGCTAGGGGGACTCGTGCTGGCTAAGTCCCCTGCCGATTGATGGCGCCCAAGAACTGCACGGGACTTGACAACCCATAATCCCCAACATATGATTAGGGTCGCCTGAGGGCAGGTACGTTTGTCCTACGGGTAATTGTGTGTTGCGAGCCCACGCTTGAGGTGCGGACTGTTGCAACATAGCGGATTCTTCAGAGAGGGAGTCTCAATGAGGAAACATCGTACTCCAGCTGGGTTTGTACTGTCGATTGTGATTGCAATGGCTTCAGCCGTCTTGCTGGTGGCCTGCACGGGTCCACAGGGCCCTCCGGGCGAGCCTGGTCTCCCTGGTCTTCCCGGTAACCCCGGCCACCCCGGCGAGCCTGGCCCGCAGGGCGCTCCTGGTGAGCCTGGCCTCCCTGGTCTCCCCGGCAACCCCGGTAACCCGGGCCTGCAGGGCGTTCAGGGTATTCAGGGTCCGGCGGGTCCGGCGGCCGTGTCCCCCGAAGGAGGGCTGGCGGTTAGCCCTGGTGCCGTCTATCTCGACCAGGCAGTGACGGTATCGGGTTCAGGATTCCTGAAGTACGAGCCGGTCATCGTCTTCATTGACCTTGGTGACGGCGCCGAGCCGACCCTTGGGTTCGTCGACTCCAACCGGGGCGGCGCCTGGAGCCTGACTCTCAGGCCGCTGGGCGGCGAGACCAGCGTGTCCAGGAACTCTGGCGAGATCCTGAGCCAGGGCGTAGTGACCGTTAAGGCGCAGGGTGCTGACGGCAGCACGGCGAGTACGGCCCTCCACGTGATGGGCGCGGATACGCCGATGGTCGAGCCCGGCCCCACGCCAGGAGAGGCTCCGAGCCTCACCGCCGGCACGATGTGGATCAAGGGCTCCATTAACATTGTGGGCTCGGGCTACAACCCGAACGAGAACGTGACCCTGCTTACCTGGGTCGGCGTTGGTGAGGGTGTCCGCGCGGGCGTCGTGGTTCCCGGGGCTGGCGACATCGAGAAGCGTGCCATCAAGCAGGGCATAGCGAACGACAAGGGCGCCGTCGTGATTAATCTCGATCTCGCGTGCCAGGACCCCGATGATGAGAACGAGGACGGAGACTTCCGTTGCCTCCTCGGCCTCGGAGACTACACGATCGAGGCGATCGGAAGTGACACCACCCGCGCCACTTCCGTGCTCAGCGTGTCCGAGGACAAGCAGGACAGGGACAAGGAATAGCAGCAGCCAACCACGGGTTGACACTTCCGTAGTTGACCAAACCGTAGTTGACCAAAGGAGAGGGGCCCCGCCACCCGGCGGGGCCCCTCTTGTCTTATCATGGAGTCAGGCGCCTGAGGTCCGCAGTAGCTGGGTTGGCTGGGCCGGATTGAGGGAGCGATCGATGAGACTGCTAATTGTGAAGAGCTGGTACATGCAATGATCTGGATAGTCTCGCTGGTTCTAATCTCCCTGATCGCAGCGGCCGTGGTGTTGCTCGCAGGCAGCAGGCTGCCCAGGGAGCAGAGGGTGACCAGGGTGACCTATCTCAACCGCTCTCCGGGGGAGGTCTGGCGGACGATTTCCGACTTCTCGGCGCAGGTGGAATGGCGGCCCGACCTCAAGTCAGTGGACCGCCTTCCGCCAAGAGGCGGTCGCGACCGCTGGATCGAGACCGACGGTAAGGGACAGAGCGTGACGCTCGAGACGGTGGAGTCACTGCCTCACCGCAGGCTTGTCAGGCGCATCGTGGAGGGGGGCGTGGCGCTGGGCGACTGGACGATGGAGATAGCGGAGGTCGGAGAGGTGTCTTCACTCTCGGTGACCGAGGCCGCTCAGATAGACAGTCCTGTCTTCAGGTTCATGTCGGCGCTGGGAACGGGCCAGCGGTCGGCCATCGACAGGTACCTCGTCGCGCTTGGCCGGAGGCTTGGCGTAGAAGTGGAGATACTGGACGGCTGACGGGCGCTCGCTCACCCGCCGGCCGTTCGTCCTGAGCTTGTCAAAGAGCCTGCCCCGTACTCGATACGGGGACAGCTCTCAGCAGCGCGCACAGCATTTGACGTAGTTGCGGGCCCTGTGGCGGCAGCTTCCGCATCGACGAGGTCCACTCGGATTCCTGGGGTTTATGCCCTCGCGACGGCAAGGCAAGTCACGGTGCGGACGATGCCGTCGATGGTATGCACCTGCCTGGATACGATGTCGCCCACTGCGTTGAGGTCTTTCGCACTGATCACCGCGATGATGTCGTAGGGGCCGGTGACGGGGTCCACGGTTTCGAAGCCGTCCAGGACGCGAAGCTCCTTCGCTACGTCGCGCGACTTTCCTACAGCCGTCTCGATCAGTATGTAAGCCTTGGTATCCATCGAAGTCCTCCCCTGGCGCCCGTTAGGACGTTCAGCAGATTCTATGTCGGCCCCCTATGTGTGTCAAACCGAGCAGCGCTGACTGCGGCGAAGACGGCGGCAGCCGGACAGGCGGCCCAGCCAGGTGGGAGGTGCAGCGAGCAGGTCTGGCTAGGCTCGGACGCGGCGCCCCCTGGGGTCGTAGGGTGCCCCAAGCCGGGCCCTGGCCGTGAATCGCTGGGCGAGGACCTCGATCTCGTAGCTCCCGGAGCGCACGTACCGCGGCGTGACCTGCTCCTCGCTCTCGACGTACCCCATCCCGACCGAGCTTCCCACCGTGTGTCCGAACGCCCCGGAGGTCGTGCGGCCGACCAGCACGCCGTCGCGGAAGATGGGCTCGTCGCCGAGAAGCAGCGGCTCCGGGTCGTCGAGGACGAAGACGCCGAGCCGCTTGGTCAGCCCGCGGGCTCGCTGCTCGACGAGGGCGTCCCTGCCAATGAAGCCCCCCGGCTTGTCCATGGCGACGGCAAAGCCCAGCCCGGCCTCTAGCGGCGTGTCGAGATCGACGATCTCGTGGCCCCATGCACGGTAGGCCTTCTCGACGCGAAGGGACTCCATGGAGTGGAACCCGGCAAGCCTGAGCCCGTGGGCCTCGCCGCGGGCCATGATCGCGTCGAAGACCCCGGCGGCGAACTCGGTGGGCATGTACAGCTCCCAGCCCAGCTCGCCAACGTAGGTTATCCGCGTCGCCCGAACCGGGCCGTATCCTATCGTGATCTCGTGCGAGCTCAGAAAGGGCATTGCGTCGTTCGACACATCGCTGTCCGTGACTTCGGACAGCAGGTCCCTGGACCGGGGGCCCATCAGGCCCAGGACGGAGTAGGCCGACGTTACGTCGACGAGGCTGGCGTCGGAGCCGGCCGGGATGTGCGACTCGATCCACCCGTAGTCCCGGGCCGAGACCGCGCCGCCCGTCACTATCAGGTAGCTGTCCGAATCGGTGCGGGTGACGGTCAGGTCCGCTTCGATGCCGCCTCGCTCGTTGAGCATGGCCGTGTATACGACGCGTCCCGGAGGCACGTCCACGTCGTTTGCGCACAGCTGCTGGAGGACGGTCGCGGCGTCGGAGCCCTGGAGCATGAACTTGGCGAAGGAGGTCTGGTCGAAGAGGCCGACGGCCTCTCGCACGGCCCGGTGCTCTTCCGCCGAGTAGTCGAACCAGTTCTGGCGTCCATAGGAGTACTCGTACTTGGCCTCGACCCCTTCGGGGGCGAACCAGTTGGGCCGTTCCCAGCCGCCCGCCTCCCCGAAGCACGCCCCGCGCTCGGCCAGGCGATCGTGGAGGGGCGACCTGCGGGCCATCCGGGCCGTCTCCATCTGCTTGTGGGGCCAGTGCATCCCGTACAGGGTGCCGACCGACTCCACGGTGCGGTCGTAGAGGTACTTCCGGCCGTTTTGGTACTGGTGGAAGCGTCTGGGGTCCACCTCCCACAGGTCCATCGTGGGATGGCCTTCGACCATCCACTCTGCGACGGCGTGACCCGATCCCGGTCCCGCCGCAATCCCCGTGGAGTTGAGGCCCGTGCACAGGAACATGTTCTTCAGCTCCGGCGCCTCGCCCAGGATGTAGCGGTTGTCCGGAGTGAAGCTCTCGGCGCTGACGTAGAAGCGGTCGATGCCCGCCTCGTCCATCTGCGGCACCCTGTAGATCGCGTTCTCCCAGAAGACCTTGAAGTGCTCCCAATCCGGCTCGACGAGGCTGAAGTTATAGTCGTCGCGGGGGCCGTCGGGCCACGGCTTGGCGGCGGACTCGAACCCGCCCATCAGGATCGCGCCCTTCTCCTCCTGGTCGCGGCGGAAGTAGATCTGCTCGTCGGGATCGCGGAGTGACTTGGCGTCGTGGGGCAGCCCCATCGGCCTGGTGACGAGGTACATGTGCTCGGCGGCCATGAGCGGCACCTTTACGCCGGCGTTCCGGCTGAGGTCCCGCGACCACATTCCGGCGGCTATGACGACGTAGTCGCAGGCGATGTCGCCGATGGCGGTCGATACACCCGTCACTGCGCCCCGGTCTTGGAGGATGCTCGTGACGGGCACGTTCTCGAATAGCTGCGCGCCCGCCATCCTTGCGCCGCGGGCGAGGGCCGCCGCTGCCAGGTGGGGGACCATCTGGGCGTCGCGGGGGATGTAGAGGCCGCCCACGAGATCGTCTATCCTCATCATCGGCCACATCTCGCCGGCCTCACCCGGGCTGATGGGCTCGATCTCGATGCCGTAGGACCTGCCCAGGGAGGCGATCTTCCGGAACTCGTCCATCCGCCCCTGGGTGCGCGCGACCGAGATGCTGCCGGTGCGGTTGAAGCCGGTCTCGACGCCGGTCTCCTCGGTGATCCGGTCGTAGAGCTCGATGCTGTAGCGGGCGATGTCGATGAGGGTCCTGGAGTTGCGGAGCTGGGTCACGAGCCCGGCGGCGTGCCATGTCGTGCCGCCGGAGATGTTCTTGCGCTCCAGGAGCACGACGTCCTTCCAGCCCAGCTTCGCCAGGTGGTAGGCCGTGCTGCACCCTGCTATGCCGCCGCCGATGATGACAGCGCGGGCGTGCCGGGGGAGTTTCTGGTTCTGAGTTTGCGGTTGTGAGTCCAAGAGTGGGAACATTGTGATGATGAAGGCGGCTTATTGCAAGGGTCTGTCAATCGGGCTGCGCGGCGCGGGCTTGTATCACTTAGGTCCTGTGGACGTGGGTCGCAGCAAGAGGTGCAGTCCTGCGGACAGGCCAAGTGGAAGGCGGGTTTGAAACCGCCCCTACGGCCCGGATTGGCGGCGCAACTGTGTTTAACTGGTATCATTGCTAGGCAATCGAACACTAAGTGAGGAGATGAACGGAATGGCGGAGCAAGGGTACTGGCTGTTCAAGTCGGAGCCGTCGGCGTACTCGTTCTCGGACCTGATGGGCGAGGAGGACCGGACGGACTACTGGGACGGCGTACGTAACTACCAGGCGAGGAACTTCCTGAGGGACCAGGTGAAGGTCGGCGACCGAGTGTTCTTCTACCACTCGAACGCGAAGCCGATTGCGGTCGTCGGCACCGCGACCGTCGTGCGGGATGGCTACCCTGACTTCACGGCATGGGACCCGGACTCGGACCACCCCGACCCGAAGAGCACGCCTGACAATCCGATCTGGTATATGGTGGACATCAGGGGCGACGAGGCCCTGCCGAACCCTGTGACTTTGAAGCGGCTCAGGGCGGAGCCCGGCCTGGAGGAGTGCTCGCTCTTCAAGCGCCCCCGCATCTCGGTACACCCGCTCACGCAGGCGGAGTGGGACATCATCCTCGACATGGCGGACCGGGCTGAGGATTGAGCCGGCGGGCCACCTATTCAGGGGTCGCCCTGTTCGCGGCGCTCGTCCTTTCGCTCGTCGCGTGCTCGGCACAGGTCGAGCAAGACCGCACCTGCACGAAGGACGGCCGCATCCTCGACGTGGGCTACTACGCCTTCTTCGCTCCCGTCAGCTACAGCGCAGATGAGGATCCCGACTCCCCAGGGTTCGGCACGCACCTCGGCTACGAGGCCGACCTGCTGACCGCCCTGGAAGCGATGGAGGGCGCCGGGCTGTCCTTCTCACGTAAACCCATTGCGGCCTGGGACGATATCTGGCTGCAGCCCGCGGGCTCTGAATACGACGTGGTAGGAGGCGGCATCACCATCCTGGACTCCCGGACCCGTAACGCGGCCGGGGAACAGGTCGTCGGGTTCACGTCGGGCCATATAGCCTTCCGACAGTCCCTGTTGGTCCGGGCCGAGGATGCCAGTCGCTTCACCAGCCACGACGTGCTGACGAGCGAGGTGCGTGTTGGCGTTCTTGCCGGAACGACGGGAGAGGCGCGCCTGCTCGTTCTGACCGGCCTGGCGGACGCCAGCGGCGTGCTGGCCGCCGGCACTCGAATTTCGACGCCAGAGGGCGAGTTGACCGCCGATGGGAGTGTGGACTACACCATTACCGCGGCCGGCGAGTCCTCGATCCTCCAGGAAAGACGCCGACTGTACCCGCCCTCGGACGACCTCCCGCAGGTCGTCTATCTCGGGGACGAATTCGGCGAGACGGACCTCCTCGAAGCACTGTCGGACGGGGACGTAGACGCCGTGGCCAGGGGCGAGGTCGGCAATAGTGATGCCGCCTATGGGTCCGGCGGCGCCTTCGTGGTCTCCGCGCTGGACCCGGAGCCCGAGTACGGTGGCTTCGCCCTCGCCGTGAGCGACGCCGGGCTGCTGTCCTGCCTCAACGAAAAGATCGACTACCTGACGGACGAACGACGCATCGGCTATGCCGAGTGGCGCGAGGATCCCACAGTCTTTGCGCGACGCGCGGATACGTGGACCGGAGAGTAGGACGATTCCGTCACAGGCCGAGGAGCGGCTCGAACTCCTTCAGCCTCCTGCGCCGGTCTTCGAAGTCGGGCATGACCTGGTGGACGTGCTGCCAGAAGCTCGCTGAGTGGTTGGCTTCGAGCAGGTGGCACAGCTCGTGGACGGCCACGTAGTCGATCAGGACGCGGGGGACCATGGCCAGGCGAAGGTTGAAGCGCAGGCTTCCCTTGGACGAGCAGCTTCCCCACCGCGTCTTCTGGTCGCCGATGGAGATGCGCGCCGCCGAAACACCGATCTTCGGCTGCCAGCGCTCCACGGACTCCCGCAGCAGTTCGGTTGCCCGCTCCCTGTACCAGGTGAGGAGACCCTGGCTGATCGCGGCGCCCCGGTCCTCCTCTCGCAGCCCTGCCGGGCAGGCTATCCTGAGGGAGTCTGCCTCGAGGCTAACCGACAGTGTCCCGCTGGTCGTGAGCTGTACCACCAGCGGGAGCTCGCGTCCAAGGTAGTGGAGCTTCTCGCCCGTAACGAAGCGCCTTGGCTGGGGCTCCGGTCGCTCCTCGGCGAGCTTGCGGAGTATCCAGCCGGCCCGCTTCCTGACGATTGCCTCGATCTCGGCGTTGGGTGTCCGGGCAGGCACGAGCACGCGGACGCCGCTGCCGGGGTCGATGGTGATGGTGAGCGTCTTCCTCCTGCGGGCGCTCCTCACGACGGTGTAACGGATCGTGGCGCCGTCGTGCTCGATCGAGCGCGGGCGAGTCATGCCGGCCTACCGCACGAATGCCGGGCCGGATCGGCGGACTTGGAGCCTTTGGCAGTATCAGCGCGCCCTCGGTGAGCACTGCCCCCGTATCGAGTACGGGGCAGGCCCTTCGACAGGCTCCGGGCGAACGTGTCTCCCCGGGGCCGGTCCGGATCGGCGGACTCGTGGGCTTGCCACTTGTCCGATCTGGCGGAGAATTGCCCTTCGACAGGCTCAGGGCGAACGTACTTTCTCGGCCTCGACCGCGACGACACGGCCGCGCGACGAGAGGAGTGGTGATCGTCGAGCTTGATGACCAGGCTGAGGGTCGGTTGCTAGGCGGCAGCGTCCATGAGGCTGGCCTTGGAGCGGCCGGCTATCTGAGCGAAGGCATCGGGGTCGTTGAGGGCGAGGTCAGCGAGGACTTTGCGGTTGACCTGGACGTCCGCGAGCCTCAGCCCGTGCATGAACTGGCTGTACGAGAGGCCGTTGGCGCGTGCGGCGGCGTTGATCCTGATGGTCCAGAGCCGGCGCATATCGCCCTTCTTCTTCCTGCGGTGCGCGTAGGAGTACTTGAGGGCGTGGATGAGGGACTCTCTCGCGCGGCTGTACAGGGTGTGGCGAACGCCCTGGTGCCCGCGCGTCTGCTTCAGCACCTTCTTGTGTCGACGGCGTCGTGTGGTACCGCTCTTGATCCTGGTCACGGGTTGCTCCTGGTCCTGGTGGGTGTCGTGTCGAGCAGGGAGGGGAGGCTAGTCTAGTCGGGAAGTCCGTAGGGAAGTAGCCGCTTCACGCGCTTCTCGTCGCCTGGGGATACTTCCAGCTTTTGCGAGTAGAGGCGCCTCACTTTGGCGGGCTTCTTCCTGCGAAGGTGGCTACGATGCCCCTTCATGCGGCGCAGCTTGCCCGTTCCGGTGATGCGGAATCGACGGGCGGATCCCTTGTGTGTCTTAAGCTTGGGCACTTGCCGGCTCCGGTGTCTTGGTCTGTCTTGGCTGGGGCTGCTTCTTCTTTTTTGCCGGGCTCACTATCATCGACAGGAAGCGGCCCTCGAATCCCGGCATCTTTTCTACTTTAGCATCTTCCTTGAGGTCCTCGGCAACCTTTCTCAGGACCTGCATCCCGATTTCGGGGTGGGTGATCTCCCTTCCCCTGAACATCACGGAGACCTTCACCTTGGCCCCTTCGCCCAGCAGCCGCCTCACGACCCGCGTCTTGGCTTCCCTGTCGTGGTCGCCGATGCGGGTCTTGAACCTGACTTCCTTGAGCTCGTTCGACGCGCCCTTCGACTTGTTGTCCCTGCGCGCCTCGCGTTCGCGCCGGGTAACTTCGTACCGGAACTTGCCGTAGTCCATGATCCGGCACACGGGAGGCCGGGCCGAGGGAGCGACCTCCACGAGGTCGAGGCTGCGCTCCTCGGCGAGCCGAAGCGCTTCCCGGGTGGGCATGACTCCCAACTGGGAGCCCCTCTCGTCGATCAGAAGCACCTCGGCAATCCTGATCCTGTCGTTGGTCCGATACTCCTTGGCTATGCGACTACCCTCATCCTGAAGAATGCATGTGAATATAGCACACGGCGGGCGCCCGCAACAATAGCTGCGGAAACCCATATTTTCGCAGTCAACGCCGTGATTCGACGTCCGAGAGAATCCTGGCGACGGTATCCTCTACGGTCATCGCCCTGAGGTTCTCCCCCGAACGCAGGCGCACAGACGCCCCTCCCGATTCGACCTCGCGGTCGCCGACCACGAGCATGTAGGGGACCTTCTGCACCTGGGCGTTGCGGATCTTGGCGTTCATCCGGTCGTTGCCGTCGTCGACGGCGGCCCGGATGTCCGACCGGTCGAGCTGCTCCCTTAGCTGCTCCGCGTACTCGTTGTGGCGGTCGGCGATGGGGATGACCATTGCCTGGACCGGGGCGAGCCACACGGGGAAGGCCCCGGCGTAGTGCTCTATCAGGACACCCATGAAGCGCTCCATCGTCCCGAGCAGCGCCCGGTGGACCATGTAAGGCCTGTGCTCCTGCCCGTCGTCGCCGATGTACGTCAGGCCGAACCGCTCGGGCAGGTTGAAGTCGAACTGCACTGTCGTGATCTGCCATTGGCGCCCGATGGCGTCGCGGATGTGGATGTCGATCTTGGGGCCGTAGAACGCGCCGCCACCCTCGTCGACCTGATAGTCGATCCCCCGGGCGACAAGGGTCGAGCGCAGGGATTCCGTGGCCAGCTCCCACTGGTCGGCGTCCCCGACGGCCTTCTCGGGCCTCGTCGAGAGCATGACGTCGTACTCGCTGAACCCGAAGCTGCTTAGCAGGAAGAACGTGAGGTCGAGGACTCCGTTCACCTCGTCTACGACTTGGTCGGGCCTGCAGAAGATGTGGGCGTCGTCCTGGGTCATGCCGCGAACACGGAGCAGGCCCTGTACGACGCCGCCGCGCTCGTACCGGTAGACCGTGCCCAGCTCGCCTATGCGCATGGGCAGGTCGCGGTAGCTGCGGATGTCGTTCTGGTAGTACATGATGTGGAAGGGGCAGTTCATGGGCTTGAGGTAGTACTCCTGCCCGTCCATCTCCACGGCGGCGTACATGTTCTCGCTGTAGAAGCCCAGGTGGCCGCTCGTCTCCCACAGGGTAGATCGGCCGATGTGTGGCGTGTACACGAGGTCGTAGCCGGCGGCGTAGTGCTCGCGCTTCCAGAAGTCCTCTATGAGACCGCGCACCCTTCCTCCCTTGGGGTGCCAGATGATCAGGCCCGGGCCCGTCTGTTCGTGGATCGAGAAGAGATCGAGGTCGCGCCCCAGGGTGCGGTGATCGCGGCGCCTCGCCTCCTCCAGGCGGTGCAGGTGCTCGTCGAGGGCCTCCTGGGACTCGAAGGCCGTGCCGTAGATTCGCTGCAGGGACTCGCGGTTCTCGTCGCCGCGCCAGTATGCTCCCGCCACGCTCAGGAGCTTGAAGGCGGGGATCCTGCCCGTCGACTCGACGTGTGGACCTGCGCAGAGGTCCTCGAATTCGCCGTGCTTGTACGTGGTGATCGGCTCGTCTTCCGGGATTTCATCGATAATCTCCAGCTTCAGCGGCTCGTCGGCGTTCAAGTCAAGCGCGCGTTCCCTCGGGTATTCGTGCAGCTCGAAGGGGAGATTCTGCGCGATCGTCCTGCGCATCGCCTTCTCAATGGCGGCCAGGTCGTCGTTGGAGAACGGCTCGCTCGAGAGGAAGTCGTAGTAGAAGCCGTCCTCCGTCGGAGGGCCGATTGCCAGCTTCGTCTCTGGGAACATCCGCGTCACCACGTCGGCCATAACGTGGGCCGCCGAGTGCCTGATGCGCTCTCTCAGATCAGCTATGTCCTGCTCTATGACCATTTGGATGTGTCTCCTTGGGGATTGGTAGCGGCCCGCACAAGAAAGCCCCCCGCACGCGGCGCCGCGTGAAGCGCGGGAGGCTTCGTAGTCAGGCGATTATCTGTTGCTGGCCGACCTATCCGGTCCCCAAGCGTCTCTTCCTGCCGTTGGTGTGGGCACAATCTTACCCAGCCCTGTGGAAATGGGTCAAGGTATTCTCCCTAGAAGTGGAAGGCAGACCAGGGCTCGATCGGGACGGCGAACATCGCGTCAGCCTTTGAGAGCGAACCCTCGACAAGCTCATCGACCCTGCCGGCCCTGTTCAGGTGAGTGAGTGTCACGGTCCCCAGGTATGCGGAGGCGAGGTCTGCGGCCGTCAGAGAGAGATGAGGAGCCCGAGTAGTCCGGGAGCAGGTCGCTCCGCCAGGTCCGGCTTCCAGGGCGTAGCTTCCCTCGTTCCATGGACAGAATGGGTCGGTCACTTCGATGACCAGGGAGCCTGGGGCGCTGTAGGTCCGGGAGGCGAGTGCTGCCGGCACGTCGACCAGGCGTATCCAGAGCCCGTCGTGGACATTGCGGGAGAGGCGCCTCGGGTCGGCAAGCAGTAATGGCAGCGGGTCGTCGACGGGCTGGCCGTGGGCGCTCACCTTCCACGTGAGGTCGATGTCGAGGCAGAAGCGCCAGAGGGAGGTGTGGGCGGAGGGAGTCGCCCAGATGATCCCGCCGGCGTCGACCACGACCTGGTAGTCATCATCGATGGTGTAGCGGGCGTACCCCTGCGGCGTCCCGTCCTCCTCATAAAGGACGTGGAAGTAAGCGGCGTCGTCCTGCTGTCCCACCCGGCTCCTGGATATCCGCCCCCACCTGTGTTGTGTTGGCGGAATGGAGCCCGGGCGGTCCTCCAGGGCTCTTGCCAGGATGGGCGGGCAGATGTCGGGTACGGAGTCGGGCTCGACGTAGGACAGCCGTCCCGTGTGCTCGAACGGCTGCGCGTAGGCGGAGTGCCGGGTGTCGATGGACCAGTCCTCCTCGAACGCGCCTATGCCATAGCCGTAGCGGCCATAGATGATGCTCTCGGTGGCGTAGAGGGCGGCGAAGGGCTCGCCGCGTTCATGGACGTCCTCCAGCTGCCGGCGCATCATCATTCGCATGATGCCCCGCCTTCGGTGGGTGGGAAGGACGGCCACGTCGTCGACGCCGGCGGTCGCGGCGTCGCCTCCGGGTATGTTCATGCGGCACCCGAAGGCGTGTGCGGTTCCCACTATCTTGCCGTTATCGAACACGGCAAGCGATCGGTCCTGGTCGGCCTTGGCAGGCTCTGCGGTCGCCTCGTTCCAGTGCCACGCGAACCCCCTCGCGGCGGCGGTCATGAAGGCCGCGTACTCGTCGGGCTCGATCACTCGGATTTCAAGATTCAAGGTTGTGCTCCGCTGCTGTGTGGCCTGGCCGACCGGGGGCGCATTGTGCTCCGCCCTCGATGCGCAGCCCAGCAAGTATAGCCGAATCGCGGTCAGGGAGCGGAGAACGCGCGCAGCTCGGCGACCGCCATTGGTACGCGCCGTTGGGATGCGGCATGAGCCGGGCCCAGACCCCGATCAAGCCTGTTGCTGCAGCGGGGTAGGGTGGGTCTGAGATCCACCCCTGCGGTTAAGGCACACAAGGCCCGAGGAGCTGGGCGGGATCAGACGGTCCTGATTACGCCGACGACCCGGCCGCGCACTGATACGTTCTCGGCAGGCACCTGGATGGGCTGCATGGTGGTGTTGGCGGGATGGAGAGTAACGGTGCCACCGGACATCTCGAAGTGCTTCAGCGTGACTTCTTCCTTGTCCTCAAGGTAGGCCGCGACCATGTCGCCGTTGTTGACCTTATCGGCCGGCTCCATGATCACCAGGTCGCCGTCCGCGACGAGGGCGTCGATCATAGACTCGCCCTTGACCCGGAGGCCGAAGACATCGGTCTTGCCGCTGGTCATGAAGGCGGGGACTTCGACGGTGTCGAGGGCCTCCTGCTGCCAGGCGGAGGAGGGCGGGACGTGAAGGGGCTCGCCGGCAGCGATGCTGCTCAGGATGGGAACGGGGATGAGGTTGTCGCGCCTGGGGGCGGACTCGCCAATCAGCTCGATGCTTCTCGATACTTCGGCGGTGCGCCTCAGGTGCCCTTCTCGCTGGAGTATCCGCAGGTTGTAGTCGACCACGGAGGTGGAGCTGACCTCGCATCCGGCCTGGATGTCCCTTACCGTTGGCGGGTAGTGGTGCTCGTCGATGAACGCCGCGATGAACTTGAGAATCCGCTTCTGGCGGTCGGACAGCTTCTTGGACCTCGTTCGTGCCATGGCCCGTCTCCTCAGGGTTAGAGTACTTATGTGCGAAACAAATGTACCAGCTTCACTTCGTGCTGTCAATAGCCCGGAGGCTCCCAAATCCACCGCCTAATTGAATGAGAATACCTCGTTGGAGTCGGCTGCAAAGCTGACTAAGATGGTAAGTGACAATCCCAAACCATCACCAACGAGGTGCAGTTATTATGCAACATGGAGTCCTACCGTTCCAGTACAGGGCAGAGAACCGCATCGGGGGCATGACGGCGCTATCGGGGTTGGCAGTCTACCTGGAGATGGCCGAGGCAATCGGCCTTGGCGAGTCGATCAGACGCCACGTGAGGGTCAGAGAGGGAGGCCAGGGTTGGACGGACCGTCAGATGGTCACCTCACTGACGCTGTTGAACCTGGCGGGCGGCGAAGGGGTGGACGACCTTCGCGTGCTGGAGGCGGACGAGGGCCTTGGCCGGATGTTGGGAAGGGTGGAGACCCACCGGCAGCGAGCTTCGGAGCGCAGGGCGGTGCGCAACCGGTGGCGGCGTGACCGACACCGCTATGTGCCGTCTCCATCGGCGGTGTTCCGGTATCTGAGCCAGTTCCACGACGCATCCCAGGAGGAGGCGAGGCAGCCTCATACGGCGTTCATACCCCAGGCCAACGACGCGCTGGACGGACTTGGGAAGGTCAACGCCGAGATGGTGGGCTTTGTCCAGGGCCACGTCGGGCATAGGCAGGCGACACTGGATATGGACGCGACGCTGGTCGAGACTCACAAGCAGGAGGCGCTCTACTGCTACAAGGGATTCAAAGCCTATCAGCCGCTAACGACATACTGGGCCGAGGCGGACCTGGTCGTCCACTCGGAGTTCAGAGACGGCAACGTTCCTGCGGGATTTGAGCAGCTACGAGTGTTGCGAGACGCGTTGGAGTGCGTACCCGAGGGAGTGGAGCGGGTGATGCTGCGGTCCGACACGGCAGGCTACCAGAACGATCTTCTGGAGTACTGCGCCGAGGGGAGAGACGAACGGTTCGGAGTGATCGAGTTCGCGATTGGGGTACGCGTCACGGACGAGTTCAAGCATGAGGCGGCGCTGGTGGAAGAGAGCGAGTGGCGTCAGTTGCCCCGGATGATGGGGGAGTTCGAGGTGGAGACGGGGCAGGAGTGGGCCGAGGTGGGCTTCATGTCCAGTCGATTAGGTCGCTACAAGGAGGGTCCCGCCTACCGTTTCATAGCCGTCAGAGAACCTCTGAGGCGACCGCCGCTACCGGGCATGGAGAGTGAGTTTGAGCTGTCGGTTCCGGTCATGCAGATGCCGAACCACGGCTGGTACAAGATCAGCGGGATAGTGACGAACCGGGAGCTTCCGGGAGACGAGGTTGTGCGGTGGTACCGTGAGAGATGCGGGAAAGGCGAGGAGGTCCATAGTGTGCTGAAGGAGGACCTGGCGGGCGGGAGACTGCCGTCGGGACAGTTCGGAGCCAACGCAGCGTGGTGGGCGATAACGGTGCTGGCGTTCAACCTGAACTCGGCGGTCAAGCAGTTGGCGCTGGGTGATGAGTGGGTGACCAAGCGGCTCAAGGCGGTGCGCTTCGCTCTGATCGACCTTGCCGGTCGAGTGGTCTACCATGCCAGGAAGCTGCTGATCCGACTGGCGCGAGGTCATCCATCGTTCCCGCTGCTGGTCGGGGCACACCGGAGAATAGCGGCGCTGGCTCACGGCCCTCCCTGAATCTGAGACGGTCCGCGCCACAGCCTATCGGTCAAGCGACGTGGATAACCGTCGTAGGGACGCTGCGTCCTCCTACGAGGCCAAACGGCTCAAAATCGACGCAAAACATCGTAAAGCAGCACCCCAAGACCCTCATACGTCCACCATCGGCCCCGCCAAACCACTGCTAACCCTGTCAGTAGCCAATCGACGCCCCCACCGGCCCAACCGAAAGGTCAGAAAATCAGATTCCTACCTTTAGGCGGTGGATTTGGGGGCTCTGTCAGCCCGGGGTTGTCAGTCGTCCAGGAAGTCACGGACGACCCGGCCCCAGTTCTCCGTCATGTCGGCCTCGACGTAGTATGCGCCCAGGTACTCGGTTGGGGTGAAGTCCGACAGGTCGTAGATGGGCGAGGGGCTGAACTCGACCACGCCGTCGCCCGCCCGGCATACGTGGACGACCCTGTCGGAGGAGACGTCCGCCCCGTCGATCAGCTGCATGACGTCGAGGCCGTTGCCGTCGGCGCGGGGTATGACCTTGAGGCGCCACGAATGTCCGGAAGAGGGCATGTCGGCGGGGTCGGCCTCGCGGTGCATGGTGGAGCGGATGCTCATGATCGACGCGCCGGCGACGTGAGTGTTCGTGTACATGACGCGTTCGGCAAAGCCGATCTCGAAGTCGGCCCAGACCTTTGGGGTGCCGTAGATCTCGCGGCCCGCGGGGATGCTGGACTTGGAGTTGAGGAAGGCGACCGGGGCGAACCAACCCTCCCCGCCCTCGTACCTGCAGCTGACGGACAGGACGCTCTCGTCGAAGGCGCCGTAGTTGGCGGACCAGGGGACGGTCAGCCCGGTGGCCATGCACACGGGGTCGTCCGGCAGATCGAAGCACTCGGGCAGGACCCGGTCGATAGCCGACTCCGCTGCGCGGAAGTAGACGGTCTGAGACCTCATGTTGCGGTAGCGGGCAGGCGGCATTGGGAAGTAGGGCGAGAACGCGGGCATAGACCTGATGCTGTCCAGCGGGATCGTCATGGTGCCTCCCTTCCGATGTCGCGGCGTTCGATGATAGACCAAACCGACGGCCTTCTCAATTCGCGTCGACTCCCGGTCGTTGACCCTGATGGCGCCGGAACACTACACTGCGCCCGTCTCATATCATTGAGACTGGCCAGGGGACGCCCGTACGGACTCAGAACCCGAGAGTGGATGAGAAGCTGAACGCGCCCCGATTGTGGGCGACCATCGTCGTCTTGCTGTTGCTGGGAGTTCCGGGGGCCGTGGTGCGCTTCTCGGGTGTGGACGTGGACCCGGTCGTTGCGGCGGCGGTATTCGGCGTAGGCATTGTTGCGGGGGCGTTCCTGCTGTCGTGGGCGGCCGAGGTCGCCGAGCTGGACGTGTCCGCTTCGCTGGCGATCGCTGTCCTGGCGTTCATCGCCGTCCTGCCCGAGTACGCCATTGAGGCGGTGCTTGCGTGGGACGCTGGGTCGTCGTTCGACGCGGCGAACGGGGCCGTCACCGACGAGACCTCCCGGGTGGCAGCCAACGTGACGGGCTCGAACCGGCTGCTGATCGGGCTCGGCTGGTCCGCGGTGATCCTGATCTTCTGGTTCAGGCGCGGGCGAGCGCTGGACATGCGGGGCGAGATGGGGCTGGAGATCGCGATGCTGGCAATCGCCACAGCCGCGACGGCGATCATCTTCTTCGTGGGCCAGGTCCACATCCTGCTGGCGGTGGGCCTGATCGTGCACTACGTCGGCTACCTCTGGACCGGCTCGACCAGGGAGGCCGGGGAGCCCGACCTGATAGGCGCGGCGGCGCTGATCGGCTCACTGCCCACAGGATGGCGCCGGAGCATGGTGGTGTTCCTCTTCGTGTTCGCCGCGGGGGTGATCCTGGTGGCCGCGGAGCCCTTCGTGGACAGCCTGGTGGATACGGGGCAGGACTTCGGGATCGACGAGTTCATCCTGATCCAGTGGATCGCGCCTCTGGCCTCGGAAGCTCCGGAGATCATCGTGGCCGTGCTGTTCACCCTCAGGGCGAACCCGGCGGCCGGGCTGACGACGCTGATCTCGTCGGGGGTCAACCAGCTTACCCTGCTGGTGGGGAGCATGGCTGTGATCTTCAGCGCGTCGGCGGGCGAATTCCTGAGCTTCCCGCTCGACGACCGGCAGGGCATCGAGTTCCTGCTGACCACGGCGGTGTCGGTCGCCGGACTGATGCTGGTCGCCAGACGCGTGATCAGCTGGAACGCGGGCGCGCTACTCCTCGTGCTGTTCGCGGCGCACCTGTTCTTCACGGACCCGGAGGCGCGCCTGCGCTTCGCGTTCGTATACTTCGGAATCGCGCTCGGGCTTGCGGCGATGGACTGGAACAGGGTGAGACTGCTATTCCGCGGAGAGCCGCAGGAGCTGGACTAGGGCAATCGTTGGGTCGCAATCGGGTATACATGCCGTCACCCTCGCCCAGGCCCTGTCCCGTCTAGGGAGAGGGGGATGGCGGGGGCGCGTGGGGCTTGGAATGCGATACAATCAGCACGGAGGAGCGAGGACGATGAGCGATACCGCCAGCACTTCGGCAGCCACGCAGACCCTGGACGGCTTCATGGAGTCGGCGTGGGGCTCCGATGGCGACCTGGCCGGGCTCGACTCGGTGATCGGCGCGATTGCAGGCGGAGCGCGGCAGGTGCAGGCCGAGGTGCAGGCGGCGGCGATCCAGGGGGCGCTGGGAGCGACCGGAGAGACGAACGTCCACGGCGAGATGGTCCAACAGCTCGACAGCGCCGGATCCGACATATTCGTCGAGGTCCTCAGGCAGTGCGGAAGCGTCGCGGCGGTGGGGAGCGAGGAGATCGAGGGCGTCGAGGTGATCGGCGACGACAACTCGCGCCGGTACGTGGTGCAGATGGACCCGGTCGACGGCTCGTCGAACATCGACGTGGCGGTCACCATCGGCTCGATATTCGGCGTCTGGAAGCGCGGCGCAGGCGAGGCGGTCACGGAATCGCTGCTGCTGCGCCCGGGTAGGGAGCAGGTCGCCGCCGCGTACGTGGTATACGGCTCGAGCACGGTGATGGTCGTCGCCACGCCGGGCGACGTGAACGGCTTCACGCTGGACGGGTCGGGCGGCTTCTTCCTCACCCATCCGGGCATCACGATCCCCGCGGAGTGCGAGTACTACAGCACCAACGAGGGCAACTTCGGGAAGCTCGACGACGCCACGCAGGCTGCGGTCGCGAGTCTCCGGGGCAGCCACTCTCTGAGGTACGTGGGCTCGCTGGTGGCGGACTTCCACCGGAACCTGCTCAAGGGCGGCATATTCCTGTATCCGGGGGACGTGAAGAGCCCCGAGGGGAAGCTGCGGTTGATGTACGAGGCCAACCCGCTCGGCTACGTGGCCGAACAGGCGGGCGGGGCGGCGTACTCCGCCTCTGAGCCGATTCTCGACATCCAGCCGCAGGCGCGGCACCAGAGGATCCCGCTGATACTGGGCAGCAGGCGCGAGGTGGAAGAGACCATATCGATAATCAAAGGCGGCTGACTGCTAGTGCCGAGTCGGTGTGATGGGGCCATATAAGAGGGAACTGGATGGGAAACGGTTCCTGCAAGCAGGAATCCGGCTCAAGGCCGGAATGGCGGATGGGCGCGCTGCGTCACGCTCAATTCGCAGCGTAGTCAGGACGAATCGGTAGAAGGAGGCGAGGTTGGACATCCAGAAGCTCAACGATACGGCGCGCGCCATGGTCGCGCCGGGCAAGGGGATCCTGGCGGCGGACGAGAGCTCCGGCACGATCAAGAAGCGGTTCGACAGCATCGGCGTCGAGTCGACGGAGCAGAACCGGCGGGACTACCGCGAGATGCTCTTCAGGACCGCGGGTGCGAACGAGTACATCAGCGGCGTGATCCTGTACGACGAGACGCTGCGCCAGGAGGGCGGCGACGGCACGCCCCTGGTGGATGTGATCCGCGACCAGGGCATGATCCCCGGCATCAAGGTGGACAAGAGCGGCCACCCGCTGCCGGGCGCGCCGGGCGAGCAGATGACCGAGGGGCTGGACGGGCTGCGCGAGAGGCTGGAGGAGTACGCGGAGCTTGGGGCCAGGTTCACCAAGTGGCGCGCCATCTACGCCATAGGGCCGAGCATTCCGAGCCGCTACTGCTCGGAGGTCAACGCGCACGCTCTCGCCCGCTTCGCGGCCTTGAGCCAGGAGGCCGGTCTGGTGCCCATGGTGGAGCCGGAGGTGCTGATGGACGGCGACCACGACATCGACGCCTGTTTCGAGGCGACGGAGATGGCCCTGCGCGAAATGTACTACCAGCTTGGAACGCACCGGGTTGTGCTGGAGGGCACCGTGCTGAAGACGAACATGGTCCTCTCTGGCAAAGACGCAGCCGACAGGGCCGACGCCGGCGAGGTCGCCGAGAGGACGGTGGAGTGCCTGAAGCGTACCGTCCCCGCGGCGGTGCCGGGCATCGCCTTCCTGTCCGGCGGACAGGGCGACGAGGAGGCCACGGTGAACCTGGACGCGATTAACAGGCTCGCCAACGGCGAGGGCGCGCCGTGGGAGCTGACGTTCTCATACGGGCGCGGGCTTCAGGCGGCCCCGCTGAAGGCGTGGGGCGGCAACAACGTGAACTTGGAGGCGGTGCAGCAGGCCTACTTCGAGCGGGCCTGCCAGACGGCGTACGCGCGCCAGGGGGCCTACGACCCGGACTGGACGCCGAACGCCTCCTAGCTGCAGAGCCAGTCATGGACAACGGCAGCAAGCGTGAGTGGGAGGAGCGGACACTCGGTCCGGTGAAGGCGCGGTTCGGGGAGAGGCGGGAGCGCTTCGAGTCGGACTCCGGGCTGGAGATCGACACCGTCTATACGCCCGAGGACCTGGGCGCGGAGGGCATCGGCGATAGCGTGGGGATGCCCGGGCAGTACCCGTTCACGCGGGGCGTGCAGCCGAACACCTACCGCGGGCGACTGTGGACCATGCGTCAGTATGCCGGCCTCACGTCGCCAGCCGAGTCGAACCGGCGATACCGATACCTGCTGGAGCAGGGGCAGACGGGCCTGAGCGTCGCGTTCGACCTGCCGACGCAGATGGGCTACGACTCCGACCATCCCCTCGCGGTCGGCGAGGTGGGCAGGGCGGGCGTGCCTATCAGCAGTCTGGCGGACATGGAGCGGCTGTTCGACGGCATACCGCTGGACGGCGTCAGCACGTCCATGACGATCAACGCCACGGCGTCGATCCTGCTGGCGCTGTACGTCGCGACGGCGAAGAAGCAGGGTGCGGACCCGTCGAAACTCGACGGCACGCTGCAGAACGACATCCTGAAGGAGTATATCGCGCGGGGGACGTACATCTACCCGCCCAAGCCTTCGATGCGGCTGGTCACCGACGTGTTCGGGTACTGCAGCCGCCATGCGCCGCGCTGGAACACCATCAGCATCAGCGGGTACCACATGCGGGAGGCGGGGGCCACGGCGGTGCAGGAGCTGGCCTTCACCTTTGCGAACGCCATTGCGTACGTGCAGGCGGCGGTCGACTCCGGGCTGGACGTGGACGACTTCGCGGGCAGGCTGTCCTTCTTCTTCGTGGCGCAGAGCAACCTGCTGGAGGAGGCGGCGAAGTTCCGCGCGGCCCGCAGGATGTGGGCGCGAATCATGCGCGAGAGGTTCGGGGCCTCGAAGCCCAGGTCGTGGATGCTGAGGTTCCACACGCAGACAGCCGGCGTGTCCCTAACGGCCCAGCAGCCTGAGAACAACGTCGTCAGGACCACCATACAGGCGCTGGCGGCGGTGCTTGGCGGCACCCAGTCGCTGCACGTCAACTCCAAGGACGAGGCGCTTGCGCTGCCTACGGAAGACGCGGTGCAGCTCTCGCTCCGGACGCAGCAGATACTGGCCCACGAGAGCGGCGTCACGGACACGGTGGACCCGCTGGCGGGGTCGTACTACGTCGAGAGCCTGACAGACCGTCTGGAAGAGGAGGCCTCGGACTACATCGCCGAGATCGACCGGATGGGCGGCGCGGTGACGGCCCTGGAGAGCGGTTACCAGATGCGGGAGATCCACGAGAGCGCGTACACGTTCCAGCGGCGAGTCGAGGAGAGGGACAGGATCGTCGTCGGCGTCAACGAATACCAAACCGACGAGCCGCCCATCGAGAAGCTACAGACCATCGACCCCGAGGAGACGAGGCGCCAGGTGGACGGCGTGGTGAGGGTGCGCCGGGAGCGGGACAACATCGCTGCCCTGGCCGCCCTCGACCGGCTGGACGATACGGCGCGAAGCAGCGAGAACACCGTGGAGGCGATCATCGAGTGCGTGGAGGCATATGCCACGGTGGGCGAGATCGCCGACGTGCTCCGGGGCGTGTTCGGCGAGCAGCGGGAGCTGGGCGGAGTATAGGCAAGGGCGGCTGTCGCGATTGTCGGGGTAGTACAGGAGACACTTATGACGAAGATGCTGCGGCTGGAGAAGCTGGACGGGGTGGGGAACGTGCAGATGATGGAGGCGGACGTGCCCTCGCCGGGGCAGGGCGAGGTGCTCCTGAAGGTGCGGCGCAGCCTGATCAGCCGCGGTTCCGAGCTATTCCGCCGCTACGTCATGCCGGGCCCCATCCCGCCGCACATGATGGGCTATTCGGACGCCGGCGACGTGGTCGAGGTCGGGCCAGGTGTTAAGGACGCCGAGCCCGGCGACCGGTCGAACGTGGGCGGGCCGCACGCGCAATACGTGGTGGGCGCGCATGGCCACATCCCGCAGGAGCTGGACTACGAGTCGGCGACGTTCATCGGCCTGACGACCAGCGCGGTGATGTGGGCCCGCTCTACCCCCATCGAACCCGGGGACGACGTGGTGGTGCTGGGGCAGGGGATAGTCGGCAACCTGTACATGCAGGCCGTCCGCGAGCGCAGCCCGGGCCGGGTCATAGCCGTGGACGCGGCGGCGATGCGGTGCCGCATCTCGGAGGAGTCTGGCGCCGACGTGGTCATCAACGTGTCGGAGACCGACTCGGTCGAGGCCGTGATGGAGCTGACAAGTGGCAGGGGAGCGGACGTGGTCGTGGAGTGCGTCGGCGGCAACGCCGGGCTGAAGTCGTTCGAGCAGGCTCAGCGGATGATGAAGCGCGACGGCGTCCTTCACCTGATCGCCAAGTACCAGGGCGCGAAGGAGGCGGGAGACGGCCTGCTGCCCCTCGACTCGGGCATATTCATGGACAAGCTGCTGATAGCGGGGATGAGGCTCTCGGGCGAGCGGACCTCGCATAGGGCGGATGCGGCCCAGATGCTGGTCGACGGGCGGGTACGGGTGGGTCCGATGGTGACCCACCGCCTGCCGTGGCAGCAGACGGCGGAGGCCTATCACATGCTGTTCAACAAGCCCGAGGAGGCCCTTGCGGTCATCCTGGAGTGGGACTGAGGGGCTAGTCTAGGTCCCACACACGGAACTCGCGTTTGCTGAGCACTGCCCTTCGACAGGCTCAGGGCGAACGATTCTGACACATCCCCTTCCAAGTCTCACGCGAGGCCGGACAAGCCCTGTCGCAGCGGACTCCTACACGAGGCCCTTACCAGCTTAGGGCGTAGCAGGCTCGCCTGGGGTCTGCGCCGGTGCTGAGGACGCCGGTGTCGGTGTCGCGGCGCGATACGGTTGCTCCCATGCCACAGACGCCCGCTCTCGCGACTTCGTGGCCCAGCTGCGCCAGGGCGTCGACCGTCTCTGCTGAGAAGCCGGCCTCGAGCGACAGCCTTCCCGGGTAGTAGACGTGGGGGTAGAAGGAGTCCGGGGCGCTGTCGCTGGCGAATCTTGGCGCCTCGATGGCCTCCTGGGGGTTCATGCCGAACACGAGCGTGTTCAGGATGAGCTGCAGGTTGCCCTGGGCCTGGTGGTCGCCGCCGGGGCAGCCGAAGGTCATCACGGGCACGCCGTCTTTCGACGCGATGTAGTTGACGAGGGTCGTTCGGGGGCGCTTCCCGGGAACGACGACATTGGGATGCCCCTCGGTGAGGTTGAACATCTCGATGCGCGTGCTGATGGCGAAACCCAGCTCGGGGAAGAACACCGACTTGCCGAATGAGCCGCCGCTCGGCGTGGCGCACGCCAAGTTGCCGTCCCTGTCGATGACCGAGACGTGCGTAGTCCCTCCCTCGCCGCCCGGGACGGCCCCGACTGGCTCCGTGGGCGCGGCGACCAGGCTCGCCGGCGCCGTCATCGACGAGTGGGCCCACGGGTCGCCTGCGTCCGGCATGGCCGGGGCCGCCTGAGCGCCGTCGATCAGCGCGGCACGCTCCGCGGCGTACTCCTTCGAAAGCAGGCCGTCGACGGGCACTTCGGCATAGTCGGGGTCGGCGTAGAAGGCCTGCCGGTCGGCCATCGCCAGCTTCAGGGCCTCGGCGACGGTGTGAATGTAGGCTGGCGTGTTGTGGCCCATCGCCCCCAGGTCAAAGCACTCGAGCATGTTCAGGGCCTGGAGGAGGACGGCGGCCTGGGACCACGTCCCCTGGCACGAAATCTCGTAACCGGCGAAGGTCGTGCTGAGCGGCTCCTCGAACTGGGACTCGTAGCCGGCCAGGTCCTCGTAGGCCAGGACTCCGCCAACCTTCGACGAGCACCCGGCGATGAGACGCGCCACGCCGCCGCGATAGAACTCGTCGGCGGCTGCGCGAAGGCCGTCCGAGCGCGCGCCCGTCGTTGCGGCTTCGGCAGCCGCCATCGCCTTCAGCGTGTTCGCGAGCCCGGGCTGGACGAGCAGTGAGCCCTCAACAGGCAGCGCGCCGTCGTCATAGAAGATGTCGGAGCCGCCTGGAGGGAAGAGGTCGAACTGCTTCCGGGTAGACTCCGCCCCAAGCGCATCGATCATGTACTGGTAGTGGGGGAATCCCCGTTCGGCGTACTCGATGGCGGGCGTCGCTGCCTCGGCAAAGCTCTTCGTGCCATACCTGTCCAGCATCGATATGGTGGCGTGGGCGACCCCAGGCACGGTGAAGGCCAGCGGGGCGCCCGCACCCGGGCCGGTGGGAATGGTGTCCAGTCCCCTGGAGCGGTAGAAGTCCGGTGTGGCCATGGCCGGCGCAGTGCCCTGGCCGCTCAGCGACTTCAGGTCGCCGGACCGGGCGTCGTAGAGCATGTAGACACTCTCCGCGCCGAGCGAATAGGAAGCTATCGGCTCGACCACAGCGGCAGCGACCACCGCCGCCGCGAGGGCATCGAAGGCGTTGCCGCCGGACAGCAGCATCCGCATCCCGGCCATGGACGTCAGTGGGTGGCCGCTGGAGATGACTCCCTGCGTTCCGGCCACAACAGGACGAGTGCCGCGGGGCCTCTCGGCGGCGTCGGTATCGGCTCGCTTGGCGGTCTTCGGTTCTGCCATTTCTGTATATCAGCTCTCCTTCAGCATGCCGTTCAGGAAAATGCGAAGGAACGCCTCGTTGACCGGGTTGACGATCCGGCGGACCTCGTTTCCCTCGCGGTCGATCAGGAACGTCGTGGGGTATTGCGTCACCTTGTAGTCCACGGTGAGATCGCCCATGAGGTCGATGCCCAGGGGATAGGTGATCCCGAAAGCTTCCGCGAACTTCTCCACGTCGGCCTTCTCGTCATAGATCGCCGCCCCGAGGAACACGACCCCCCTGTCCTTGTACTCTTCCCAGGCGCGCTGCAGCGCCGGCATCTCGGCCCGGCACGGAGGGCACCATGTGCCCCAGAAGTTGAGGAGCACGACCTTCCCCCTGTAGCCGGACAAGGTGACGGTCTCACCGTCGATCAACTCGATCTCGAAGTCGGGGGCTGGCTTCCCGGTGCCTCGGTCGACCGTCCGGACCTCTCTGCTGGGAGTCGGAGGGGTGTCTATGGAGGCCTTGAAGACGGTAGGCGTGGGGGCGGGTTCAGTCGTAGGCTCCGGGGTGGGCGGCTCTGGGGAGGGCCCAGGAGCGGCGGTCGGCTCTGGGGTCGGCGCGGCTGTCGTCTCCGTGTCTTCCGGTGCGGGTGCAGAGGGCGTTTCGGGCCCGGCTCCCGGGGTCGAGCACCCCACCGCTGCCAGTAAGCACAGCCCGATCACGGTAAGCCGCAGAGTCCATGGCATGCCGCCATTATAGCCCAGGCAGGGACAGCGCCGTGGTTAATGGACTATCTAGGGTCCTGCTCCAGGCGGCTCCGCGGGCCTCCGTCCGGCTACCAGGTAGTAGATGATTCCGCCCAGGGCGGCCAGCGCCACAAGGGCGGCTGCGACAACGAAGATGATGGCCCCCGATTGGTCGCCCGTCCTGGCCGGCCCAACTGTCGGTGTTGCTGCCGGCGCGGCCGTGGGCGCGGGAACCGGCGTGTCGGCCGGCACCGGTGTGGGCGTGCTGGTCGGCGGCACCGGCGTAGGTGTGCTGGTAGGCGCCGGTGTGGGTGTGCTGGTCGGCCGCACCGGCGTGGGCGTGCTGGTGGGCAGCGGCGTGGGTGTGCTGGTAGGTCTTGGCGTAGGCGTGCTGGTTGGTTCCGGCGTGGGCGTGCTGGTGGGCAGTGGCGTGGGCGTGCTGGTTGGTTCCGGCGTAGGTGTGCTGGTTGGTTCCGGCGTAGGCGTGCTGGTTGGTTCCGGCGTAGGCGTGCTGGTCGGCCTCGGTGTGGGCGTGCTGGTGGGCGTCGGCGTGGGAACCCCAACGAACACCAGGGTGTGGTTCTGTGTGATCCTGCCGCTCTCGTACACCTCTTTCTTAGACGCCTCGACGCCGTCCAGGAGGAACGTTATCTCCTTGTCCAGGAGGTCGGCATCGTTCGGCGCGATGACCAGGTTGAGGTAGCTGTTCCCGGCGATCACCGCCGGAATCGACACGTAGCCCTCGACGCGAGCCACGAGCTCGGCGTCCGGGGACACGGTCCGCCCAGGACAACTATGGGTCCAGAGTAGACAGCCGGCAGGGTCGGCCTGGGAGTAGGTGTGCTGGTAGGTGCCAGGGTAGGCGTAGGGGTCGGTGGAGGCGGGGGCGTCGGCAGGCGCGGGAATGTCAGGTGCAGGGACTCCACTCCCAGCGAGACGAGCTTGACGGTCTGGTTCGAGGGGACTTCCCCGTTCAGGTAGAAGGTGACAACACTGCCGAGAAGGTCCGAGTCGTTCACACCGACTGTGAGCCCCCTGAACTGGCCGCCCACAACTGGTACGGGTTCCGCTTCGTAGCCCGCCTCCAGGCGGGCCGTGATGGTCAGGCCGTCAGGGGGCGTGTTGCCGGCGACGATCACCGTGCCGGCGTAGACGATGGGTATCGGCGGGACCCCGTCTGGCAGGGGAGGCTCCGGCGTGGGTGTAGGGTCGTGTGCTTGCGACTGCCCCGCCTGCAAGACGGCAAACACAAGGGCGAGCACGACGGCCGACGCTATGGCTGCCCTTACCCTCATCCCACGGCCTCCACCCCGTGTTAGCGAGGGTGGGACGCCCACCCTCGCTCTAGTCCATGAACCCCATTCATTCCGCTGGGTTTAGTAGCGGGGGCGCCTCGTTCCAATCGTGTAGGATGCCGCGGCTACAGCAGCGAGCAGGACTATCAGTACGATTGCGCCGATAATGATGATCCCCGTGTTCCCGTCGTCAGACGGAGGCACTGGCGTAGGTGCGACCATTACGGGTGTAGGCGGAGCCACGGTCGGCGCCGGCGCCGGCGTGTTGGTGGGTTCCGGCGTGGGCGTGTTGGTCGGCACCGGCGTGGGCGTGCTGGTCGGCACCGGCGTGGGTGTGCTGGTCGGCACCGGCGTGGGCGTGCTGGTCGGCACCGGCGTGGGCGTGCTGGTCGGCACCGGCGTGGGCGTGCTGGTCGGCACCGGCGTAGGCGTGCTGGTCGGCACCGGCGTGGGTGTGCTGGTCGGCGCCGGCGTGGGCGTGTTGGTAGGCATCGGCGTGGGTGTGCTGGTCGGCGTGGCCGTCGGCACCGGCGTTGGCAAGCCACGAACACCAATGGGAAGTTCTGGTCGATCTTGCCGCTCGTGTATGGGTCGGTCTCCTCAGCCGGGTGTCCGTTGAGCAGGAAGGTGATCGGCTTCTCCAGCAGAGTGGGGTCGTTGGGCGCTACCACCAAGTTGACGTAGGTGTTTCCCGAGATCACGGCGGGGAGAGACTGGTAGGCGCCGAGCTGCGCGATGAGCGTGGCATCGTCGGGCACCGTACCCCCAGCGATCACGATGGGCCCCGAGTAGACCGCAGGGCTCGAGGCCCGGGGCCGTGGGGGTGATGGTGGGCGTTGCCGTGGGTTCCGGCGTAGGAGTGGGTGTGGGCTCCGGCAGCCTGGGGAAGGTGAGCGCTATCGTCTCATCCAGGTCCGCTCCCCTTCGGAACCCGGGCCTGTAGGTCGCTGATTGATCAGCCTGGACCAGCCCGTCCAGGAAGAAGGTGATCGTCGCACCGACCGTGTTCGGGTCCTCCGGCCCTACGCTCAGTCCCTGGAACCGCCCTCCAATAATCTGTATGGGCTCCGACTCGTAGCGCGTGTCGATCCTGGCTATCAGGGTATGACCGTCAGGCGGGACCTGCCCCCCAGCGCCAATCTGCACTGTCCCCTTGAAGAAGTGGGGTATCGGCGGCGGCTGACCCTGGGCGAGGACATTCCCATCGTAAACGAATAGAAGCGCTGCCGATGCGGCGAATGCCGCCAGCAGCAGGATCTGAAGTCTTCGTGTCAAGTTATGCCCTCCAATGCGCCACCGTCAGGGGGCGAGGCGTAGCTTGCCACCATGATAGTTAGCACCCCTGGCCCAGTCTAGCACTTTTAAACTACAGTTTGACGGAGTATCGCCGACAGGGTCCCCCGTCCCCGGAATTCTCGATGCGCGGAGCGAGGGCGGACCCTGACGGCCCCAGAGGGCCTCGCAAATCGCTAGGGCGCCGGCATGCATCTAACATCCATTGGACGCACCGGCTTCCGTTTTGTATCTTTGGAGGCGTGGATGTGAGAGTGAAGCGTATCACGATCTGGGTCGCCCTCCTGGCTACCCTGTCGCTTTTCGTGCTGGGCACAGCATGCGGGTCCGAGCCCGCGGAGCCCACGGCCGCGCCGGCTCCGACCGATACGGCCGTGCCTCAGCCTACGGTCCAGCAGGCGCCAACCACAGCGCCGCCTACTTCCGCGCCTCCGACCGAGACGCCCGCTCCGCGGGCGGACGAGTCCACCCCCGAGGTCGGCATCGCCGTCGGGAACCTGGCGCCGGATTTCAAGCTCAGGCTGGCAGACGGCAGCGAGCTCACCTCGGCCCAGCTTAGGGAAGAGGGACGGCCCGTCTTCCTGTACTTCCTGACGAGTTGGTGACCGACCTGCCGCGCCGAGTTACGGCGCCTGGCAGGCATCTACCCCGACTTCGCCGACAGGGTCGAGTTCTACGGCATCGGCATCGACCCTTCGGAGACGCCCGACAAGCTCGAGGAGCTCAAGGCCCGCGAAGGCTATACCTACGAGATCGCCTATCCCGTCGGCAGAGTCGTTGCCGACCTGCGCATCCTGAAGCAGTCGTCTAAGGTAGCCATCGACGGCATGGGCGTGATCACGTACCGTGCGGGCTTCGGCGGCGGGGATGGAGACGAGTGGGTCAAGGTATTGAGCGATCTGGCCGACACCCGCACGGCTCCCGCGTCCTCGCCCGCACCGGAGCCCACCCAGCCCGCCCAGGTTGCGGCGGCTGCGCCAACGGCCGCGCCGACGGATACTCCGGTGCCGGCTCCGACTGAGACGCCTGTCCCGCAACCAACCGATACACCGACCCCAGAACCGACAGACACCCCAGTGCCTGCTCCAACGGCAACGCTGGTCCCGCGCACGGCCGATACTCGTGTGGCTGCCCCGACGGCGACGCCCGTACCGCAGCCTACGGACACGCCGGTGCCCGCGCCGACGCCGACGCCCGTGCCCACCAACACGCCAACGCCGGCTCCGACCGCGACACCGACGCCCGTGCCCACCAGCACGCCAACGCCGGCTCCGACTGCGACGCCGACGCCCGTGCCTACCAACACACCGACGCCGGAGCCGACCGCGACGGCAGCGCCCCAGGCGGATGTGGGAACTAAAGTCGGCAACCTTGCGCCCGAGTTCGTGCTGAAGCTGGTGGATGGGACGGAGATCACGGCGAGCGAGCTGAGGATGGAGGGGAGGCCGGTCCTTCTCTACTTCTTCACGGACTGGTGACCGGTCTGCCGCTCCGAGTTACGGAGCCTGAGCAGCGTCTACCCTGAGTTCGAGAGCGAGGTAGCCTTCTACGGGGTGGGATTCGACCCCACCCAGACGGTGCAGGAGCTCGATGCCTACAGGGTCAGCAACGATTTCACTTACCAGACGGCCGTGCCCGTCAGCAGGCTGCTCCCGGACTTGAAGATAACGGGGCACTCCACGAAGGTCGCCCTGGACGGCAGCGGGATCATCACCTACAGGGCCGGAAAGGGCACTGCCCCTGACTGGCGCAATCTGTTCGCCCGCCTAGCGGGAGGCCGGTAGCCCAGGTCTCGCTTGCCTGAGCTGCTCGCGGTCCCCGCGGAGTCGCCACGGACGGCCCGCCGGATCGAGCCTAGCTGCCCTGGGGCTTGATGGTCAGGACGGGCACGCCGGACCCGCGAATCACCTCTTCGGTCACGCTGCCCATAAGCAGGCGTCCGAGCCCGCTGCGGGCGTGCGTGGACATGGCGATGAGGTCGCAGCCGTGCTCGCCGGCCGTCTTGAGTATCGCCTCAGCCGGTGTGCCGAAGGTGACCGCAGTTCCAGCCTCCACTCCAGCGTCGCCAAGCTGGCGCACGAATCCACGCAGGCGCTGTTCGGCGTCGTCCGCAGCCTTCTCGTCGAGCTGGGCGCGGTACGGACCGCCTTCCACCGTCGGCTCCAGTGCGGTGGCGGCCGGAACGGTCCCGTAGCGCCCCGCCTCGGCAGTGCCCTCAGAGCTCTCGCGAACGGCTGTGGGTACGTCTCCCGGAGTCTCGACGCCTAGTACCGTTAGTAGCACGACGCGCGCCTCCGTGCTCAGCGCCAGGTCGGTGACGATGGGGATGATGCCCTGGGATACGTCGGTCTTGTCGAGCGGGACTAGTATCTTCTTGAACATGGCAGCCTCCTGGCAGCCGGTCGCTGCATGAGTACATTGTAGCCCCTATAATTCGACAATGCCTTCCACTCCACCACTGATGGGCAAGGTCCAGACCGTCCGGGGTCCGGTTGACCCCGGCGCTCTAGGGACCGCCCTGATGCACGAGCACCTCTTCCTCGACCTGAGGAAGACACACCTGCCGCACGTCCTGAGCGTCGACCTGCCCGGCCGCTCCGAGCCGATCCTCACCAGCGACGACTTCCCCGCGACGGAGCTTGCCACCTGGGAAGCGAAGGTGGACGTGGGGAACATCCGCGCCGCAAAGGACGCGGAGCCGATCGCCGACAACTACATCCTGGCCGACGAGGGAGTCGCGGTCGCCGAGGTGATGGAGTTCAGGAACAGCGGCGGCGGCACGATAGTGGACGTTACGAGCATAGGCCTCAAGCGCGATCCTGAGGCCCTGCTGCGGGTGTCGGAGGCGACGGGTCTGCACATCGTCATGGGTACCGGCTACTACCAGCGGGTCTATCATCCCGTGGACATGGACCAGCGCTCGGTCGAGGACCTGACCGAGGTCATTGTCACCGACGTGACCGAGGGCGTGGGCGGCACGGGAGTCAGGTCGGGGATCATTGGGGAGATCGGCGTCAACGGCGGCCCTATCAGGCCCAACGAGGAGAAGAGCATTCGTGCCGCGGGCCTTGCGTCCCTGGTGACCGGAGCGCCTATTTCTCTCCACAGGGGAGGCGTCGGCTCGGAGCGTCACCAGACTCTGGACATCCTCGAGGAGCTTGGGGTCGACCTGGAGCGCGTCATCCTCGGCCACTCCGACGAGATCGCCGACGACATGGGGCTGATGCTGGAGCTGCTGGAGCGCGGCCCGTACATCCAGCTCGACCTGATCGGACGCGACGAGGTAGTCAGGAGCATCGACGTGCTAGGCCCCGAGGAGGGACTGGGCCCAAGTGTGACCGTCCGGGACGCCGAGGCCGTGCCCAGGCTCATCGAGGCCGGGTACGAGGACAAGGTGCTGCTGTCCCACGACGTGTGCTGGAAGACGCACCTGAAGAGGTACGGGGGCTTTGGGTATTCGTTCATCCCCGAGCGGTTCATCCCCCACCTGCTGAAGATGGGCGTGGAGGAGACCAGCATCGAGACGATCACGGTGGCCAACCCGGCGCGGATCCTGGCGTTCGTGGAGCCGGGAGCGTAGGATTTCACCACAGAGTGCGCAGAGGACACAGAGACGAGATACAGAGAATGGTGGGGGGGGGGCTGAGCCATGAGATATGCCTATCCATGCAATCTCACTCCTGAGGAGGGAGAACGCGGATTCAACGTGTCTTTCCCAGGGGTAATTGGAGCGCATACATGTGGTGACGACCGGGCCGAGGCGCTGGAGATGGCGGAGGATGCCTTGGTAGTCGCGTTGTGCGCATACGTGGACAACAGCGAGGCTCTCCCCGTTCTAAGCGAAGCTGAGGAGGGTCAGGTCACGGTCGCAGTCCCACCCATCGTTGCGGCCAAGCTGGCGCTCTACACCGCCATGCGGAAGCAGGGAATCACTGCAGAAGAGCTCGCTGATCGCCTGGGCCTGAACGGGGATGCAGTCCGCAAAGTAATGGACCCCGATTACGGCTCTCATCTCACCCAGGTGGAGAAGGCCCTTAGGGCTGTAGGCCGCAGTCTCGTAGTCGAGGACAGGGCCGCCTAGCCTGATGCCCGGCGGCGGCGACCGGTACATGGAGGCGAACCGCCTGAGCTGGGACGCGCGGACGCCGACCCACTTCAAGTCCCGCTTCTACGACGTGGACGGCTTCAGGGCCGGTGCGTCCTCGCTGAACTCCCTCGAGATCGAGGAGGTCGGCGAAGTGGACGGCAAGAGGCTGCTCCACCTGCAGTGCCACTTCGGGATGGACACGATGTCCTGGGCTAGGCTCGGAGCCAAGGTCACGGGTGTCGACTTCTCTGGGGAGGCGATTTCGCGGGCTAAGGCGCTGAGCGCGGAGCTCGGCATCGACGCCGAGTTCGTCGTCTCGAACATCTACGACCTGCCGGATACGCTGGACGGCCGCTTCGACGTGGTGTTCACGTCATACGGCGTGCTGACCTGGCTGCCCGACCTGGAGCCGTGGGCCAAGATGATCGCGCACTTCCTGGAGCCTGGCGGCTTCTTCTACATCGTTGACGCCCACCCCTTCGGCAGCGTCTTCGACGAGGAAGACGCGGTCGACCTGCGGCCCTTCTACCCGTACTCCACCCGCGGGGCCGGGCCCATTGCGTCCGAGCCGGGGCCTACCTACACGGATGGACCGGACGAGGAGTACGGGCCGACCTTCGAGTGGGCCCACAGTGTGGGCGACATACTGAACTCGCTGATCTCGGCGGGGCTGGTGGTGGAGTTCTTCCACGAGCATCTCTTCTGCGCGTATCAGGCCCTGCCGATGATGGAGCAGGGTGAGGACGGCTGGTGGCGCCTGCCGGAGGGCGGGGAGTTGGTGCCTTTCCTGTTCTCGCTCAAGGCAACGAAGCCCGGGTAGGGGCAAACACTCTGCCCCGAGAGCAGACGCGCTGACTGAGCACTGCCCTTCGACAAGCTCAGGGCGAACGTTTCTCCCTCTCTACCCGGGCAGTGGATTCAGGGTTCTAGAGGGCAGGACGCATCTCATTCCGTCAGGATGTCCGGGACGCCGGACTCGCCGAGGAGGGATACGAACGCGGGTATGTCCCGGTCGATGGTCTCGCGCAGCGGCTCGATCTCGCCGGCTACACGCGTCGACAGGTGCTCGAACACCTCGTAGGAGCTCCTTGTGGGGGCGGAGTCGGCACTCTCGACGACGCTGACCAGCGTGGCGAGAGCCTCGGCGAGCTTGGGTAGGGGCGTGCCCAACTGGCCGCGCTCGGTTGTCTGCCAGGTGGCGACCAGCCGGCTCTCGATGCCGTCGAGCCGCTCGACGATGGCTCGCCCTGAATCTACAGCCTGGCTGCCGCCCTCCGTTCCATCGGCCCGATTCACCCATTCCCGTACCTGGCGCCTGACCTGCCGCAGCTCGTCGATGGCGAGATTGGTCTCGGAGATCCCGTCCCTGACTCTGTGTAGCAGGGTGAGTTGATCATCAAGGTCGGCGTCCGACGCCTCGGAACGCGGGTCCTTCACGATCCTGAGCGAGCGCGTGAGTGTGCGGCCGGCCGCCTCCAGCCTGACGGTGTAGCTGCCCGGCACGGCGGTCGGCCCTTCCGGCGCCGGCCCGGCGACTAGGCGCTCGTCGTCGTCGCCGAGGGCCTCGCGGGGGCCGTCGTGGCGCAAGTCCCAGACGAATCGGTTCATGCCAGCCTCTGCTGGCAGGCCGGTGAACCGCCTCACCTCCTGGCCGTCAGCGTCGAGGACCGTGATCACCGCGCCGTCCTCCGAACATTCCCTGAGGTGGTAGGTGATGATCGCCCCCTCGGGCGGGTTGTGGCCGGCGTCAAGGAAGCGGCGCTCCGTGCCACCGTCGGGCGCGGCGACATCCTCGAAGGTCGCCGCGGCACCGATTGCGATCCAGTAGTTCTTGCCCGGCCCCATCCTGAACGAGTCGAGCTTGCCGAGCATCCTCAGCGGGCGGAAGGCCGGCGCGGGCTCGAACAGGTGGACGGCGTCGCCTGTCGCCTCATCAGTCAGCCCGCGCAGAGGCGAGAGGTCGTCGAGTATCCAGAACGACCTGCCGTGCGTCGCGGCGACCAGGTCGCCGTTCTTGACCAGCAGGTCGTGGATGGGAGTGACGGGCAGGTTCCGCTGGAGAGACTGCCACGACGCGCCGGAGTCCGGCGAGACGTACACGCCCGTCTCGGTGCCGGCATAGAGCAGGCCCGGCCACGCCGGGTCTTCCCTGACGACGCGCACGAACTCGCCGTCGGGGATCCCCGCGGCTATGGACTGCCACGTGCGCCCCCCATCGCGGGTGCGGTACAGGTAGGCGGAGTAGTCGTCGAGCTTGTAGTTCCAGGCCGCGAGCCAGGCCGTGCCCGGGTCGTGGGGGGACAGCTCGATCATGCTGACGGTCGCCCACTCCGGGAGGCCGGGCGGGGTGATGTCGTCCCACGTCGTGCCGGAGTCATGGGAGATGTGGACGAGGCCGTCGTCAGAGCCCGCCCAGAACTCGCCGGGGGTGTGCGGCGACTCGGCGAAGGAGAATATCGTGCAGTAGACCTCCGCGCCGGACACGTCGCGGCTGATGGGTCCGCCGCCGGGCTCGCCCTTGTCGGGGTCGTTGCGGGTCAGGTCGGGCGAGACTGCCTCCCACGTCGTGCCCTCGTCGGTGGAGCGGAAGACCCTGTTGCCCGCGGCGTAGAGCACGTTGGGGTCGTGGGGCGAGATGACGATCGGAAAGGTCCACTGGAAGCGGTAGCGCATGTCCCGCGCGCCCAGCCCGTAGGACATTTCCGGCCACACGGTGATGATGCGCGACTCCCCGGTGGCGTGGTTGTACCTGAGGAGCGCGCCCCCGCCGCCCGGGGCGCTGCCGATTGCGCCGGAGTAGACGATGTCGGGATTGTCGGGGCGCACGGCGATGTACCCACTCTCCGACGGGCCCACGGGGTAGCTGTCAGAGAAGGGGATAGCGCCCTTGGGCGAGCTGCTCGGCGTGCTGATGGCGCTGTTGTCCTGCTGGGTGGCGTAGACCCGGTACGGATGCCGGGTGTCGACCGCGGCGTGGTAGAACTGGGCGGTCGGCTGGTTGTATATGGTCGACCACGTCTCGCCGCCGTCGAACGAGACGCACGCGCCGCCGTCGTTGCCCTCGATCATGCGCTGGGGGTCGCGCGGGTCGATCCACAGGTCGTGGTTGTCGCTGTGGGGCGTCGTCATCATGGTGAACGAGCGGCCGCCATCGTCCGACCTGTAGGCCTGTATTGGCAGGGTCCACATGGTGTTCGGCTTCGTGGGGTGGGCGAAGATGTGGTGGTGGTAGAAAGGCCGCTGCCTAACGATGGGGCTGTCGTTCACGCGCTCCCACGTGTCGCCGCTGTCGTCCGAGAGCAGCAGTGCGCCGTCCTCGTGCTCGACGATGGCCCAGACGCGCCCCGACCGGGCGGGTGACGCGGCGACGCCTATCTTGCCCTTGATGCCTTCGAGCATCCCGGGCCGATCGCTCAGGTCGGTCCAGGTGTCGCCGCCGTCTGTCGACCGCCACAGGCCGCTCTCGGGCCCCGCGCCGACGAGGCTCCAGGGCGTCCGCAGCACCTGCCATATGGCCGCGTAGAGGATCCGGGGGTTGTTGGGGTCCATCGACAGGTCGATCGCGCCCGCCCGCTCGCTCTTGAACAGGACGTGCTCCCACGAGCCTCCGCCGTCGGTGGAGCGGTATACGCCGCGCTGCGCGTTCGGCCCGAAGGCGTGTCCGAGGGCGGCGACGTAGAGCCGGTCGGGGTCGCGCGGGTCGACGCGCACGCGGCCGATGTGCCGCGTGTCCCCGAGCCCGACGTTCGTCCAGGTGGCGCCGGCGTCGGTGGAGCGGTATACGCCGTCGCCGTGGGAGACGTTGCTGCGGATGCTTGCCTCGCCCGTGCCTGCGTACACGACCGACGGGTCGGCGTCGGCGACGGCGATTGCGCCGATGGCGGACGTGCGGAAGAAGCCGTCGGACACGTTGCGCCAGTAGGTGCCGCCGTCGGTGGACTTCCAGACCCCGCCCGCACATGCGCCGAAGTAGAAGGTCTGCCTCTCCTCCGGGTCGCCCGCCACAGCCACGACGCGTCCGCCCCTGTGCGGGCCGATCGACCGCCATCTGAGGGTGCGAAGATGCTCAGGTCGGAGTTCGAAACTCAAAGTGACCTCCTTGCCGGGAGCGGGGTACGGTTCGCGTCGGCCCCGCATGTTACCATGAGCGCAAGAGCTCAAACTCAGCCGGTTGGGCATCGTCAGAGTGGGGAGATTCGATGCGGGGATACGTGCATCTCACGCTCAGGTTTCACGTAGAAGGAACGAACTGGGTCGGCGTATGCGTCGAGCTAGGCACGAGCACTTTCGGCCAGACACTCGCAGGGTGCCGGAGCGAGCTGGAAGAGCTGGTTACCGACCATCTCGAAGTCCTCGAAGACGTAGGCGAGAGGGAGCGGTTCTTCGCGAAATGGGGCATAGAGACCCACCCTGACCCTGTGCCGCCAGTCGAGTTCACCATCCGCTGCCCCGACGACCTCCAGGAGAGCCGCCCCCTCTTCCAGCCATTCGTATGCCCAGTCTCTCTGCCTGAGCAACAGCACGCGGGCGTGGCCTAGTTGCCGGACATCCCCGCCCTGACGGGACGGCAGCTGATCGAGGTATTGATTGAGGATGGCTGGTCAGTGAAGCGCCGTGCCAATCATGGACTGTTCCTGACCAAGCGGTTCGGCGAGACGGTCAGGGTCACAGTGGTCAAGGACACGACAGCCAGCATTCCCACAGGAACACTATCGGCTATCCTGGGTCCTAGACAGACGGGTCTAGGCAGGGGTGGGTTGGCCCGCCTGCTGGAACGGCGGCGGTAGGCCGGAGTCCGTGGACCCCTAGCCCTGAGGCTTCGGAGAGCCTTTGCGGTTGGCCAACGACCTGGGGTTTAGCTGGAAGAGGGGCTCGTCGCCTCGGAAGAAGCGCTCGAGCTCGTCGACCATCAGGGTGAAGAAGCGCTGGTTGCTCGCCAGCGTCACGCCCGCGATGTGGGGGCTGAGGAAGGTGTTGGGGAGACGGATGATCTCGCTGTCCGGCGGGAACGGCTCAGGGTCGAACACGTCCAGCCCTGCGATGATGTCCCCGCGCCTCAGGCGGGCGATGAGCGCGTCGCTGTCGACGATGGCCCCGCGCGAGACGTTCACGAACACTGAGTTCGAGCGGATCATATCCAGCTCTCGCCGGCCGATCATCCCCTCCGTGGCGGGCGTGATTGGAGCGAGGCAGACGATGACATCGGACCTGGAGAGCACGTTCTCCAGCGAGGTCTTCACGACGCCTATCGCGTCCGGCATCTCGCTGGCCAGGTAGGGGTCGTAGACGCGGATGTCCACCTCGAACGGCTGCAGGTACCTGACCAGCCTGCGCCCGATGTGGCCGCACCCGATCAGCCCTACCCGCTTGCCGGTCAGTTCGCCGTGTAGGTACCCGAAGTCCTCGTAGTCGGTCGTGGGCGCCTCTCCGGCCAGGATGCTCCTGTACCGCGCACCCGCGTTGCGGAGCGAGATGAGGATCATGGCGAGGGCCCACTCGGCGACGGGGTAGGACGAGCCGTGGGTCGTGTCGACGGTGCGGATGCCGCGCTCCCAGGCGGCCTCCACGTCGATGCGGTGGGCGAACCTGTCGCCCTCCAGCTCGCCGATGATCCTGAGCCTGGGCGCTGCGTCCATGACCTCGGCGCCGATCAGCGGCGAGCCGTTGGAGACGACGATGGCGTCGACTCCGCCGACGCTAGCGAGCAGCCGGCGGATGGCGTCGGAGGAGTCGTTCGAACCGTAGGCGGCGCCGCCCTCCAGGTGCAGCCACTCCCAGTCGGCCATCGCGGCGAGCCGGTCGAGGTCCGCGGGCAGGAGGCTCAAGTCGCGCATCCGCTGGTCGCCTACGATCAGTACCTTGGGCCGGGAAGCTGTCATGGCGTTCTCCTCTGGGAGCGGGCAATAGTGGATGGCTCGTGCTGGTGGATGGCTCATTATAGGCTCTGGCCTCCTCTCCCTCGACGGGAGAGGATTGAGGTGAGGGTGATCGTGGAGGTGTACGCACCAATTCCCCTCATCCCAGCCTTCTCCCGCCAGGGGAGAAGGGGCAAGAGCACCCGCCGCGGCCAGCTTCGCGTTAGGCGCGTTCCTATGGTAAGGTGGCGGGCGTCGCGACCTTGAAGGGAGCCGCAACATGAATGACCTGCGCTCGCTGGCCGAGTCGGCTGGCGCGCTGCTGAAGGAACGTGGGGAGACCGTGGCAGTCACGGAGTCGTCCGCGGGCGGGCTGGTGTCCGCCGCGCTGCTGGCCGCGCCGGGCGCGTCGGCGTACTTCGTGGGCGGCGCGGTGGTGTACACCAGGACGGCCCAGCAAGGGCTCTTGCGGGTGCCCGAAGAGGCGATGGAGGGCCTGCGGGCCAGCACGGAGGAGTACGCGCTGCTGAACGCCCGGACCGCGCGGGAGCTGCTCGGCACGACGTGGGGCCTCGCGGAGACGGGGGCCAGCGGGCCGACGGGGAACAGGTACGGGGACAGCCCGGGCCACTCGTGTATCGCGGTGGCCGGGCCGGTCGAGGCGTCGATCACCCTGGAGACCGGGTCCGCCGACCGCGAGGCGAACATGTGGACCTTCGCCAGGACGGCGCTCGACCTGCTGGAGCGGTGCGCCAGGGAGGCCTAGGCAAACCCCATCCCTCGCCCACCGTCATTCTCGCGAAGAGAGACCTATGACAACCGTCACTCCGGCGAAAGCCGGAGTCCAGGGGCGGGGATGGGTTCCCGTGTTCACGGGAACGACGGACACTGAAGCCGCAATAAACGAATGACTAGGAGATGCTACAGATGAGCTCGAACGGACGGGTGGCTATCGTTACAGGCGGGGGATCGGGGATCGGCAGGCACTCGGCGCTGGCGCTGCTGCGGGACGGCTACTCCGTCGCCATAGCGGGACGGAGGAAGGAGCCGCTGGATGAGACGGTCGAGCTGGCGGGGGACGGGGCGCCCATCCTGGGTGTCCAGACGGACGTGGCGCAACCCGAGTCGGTCAGCGCGCTGTTCGCCAGGACGAAGGAGGCGTTCGGCCGCCTGGACGTGCTGTTCAACAATGCCGGCTTCGGGGCGGCCAGGGTGTCCATGGAGGACCTGCCCTTCGAGGACTGGCAGAGCGTGGTCGATACGAACCTGACGGGGTCTTTTCTCTGCACCCAGGAAGCGATCAGGATCATGAAGGCGCAGGATCCGATGGGCGGCCGGATCATCAACAACGGCTCCATCTCGGCCCACGTGCCGCGACCCGACTCGGTCGCCTACACGGCGACCAAGCACGCGGTCACTGGTCTGACCAAGTCGACCTCGCTCGACGGTCGCAAGTACAACATCGCATGCGGCCAGATCGACATAGGCAACGCCGCCACGCCCATGACGGCCCGGATGCCTTCCGGCACGGCCCAGGCCGACGGCTCGATGAAGGTGGAGCCGACGTTCGACGTCGAGCACGTAGCGTCCACGATCGTACACATGTCGAACCTGCCGCTGGACACGAACGTCCAGTTCGTAACCATCATGGCGACGGATATGCCCTACATCGGCCGTGGGTAGGCTGGGTCCTCCACGCGATTTCTATCGGGGACTGGCCTTGTTCGCCTGGTAATCGATGGTGCCGTCCTAAGTGGAACGGGCCATCCTCTGGACGTGCTTGCGGAGCGCTCCATTGATGTCCGTCTGGTACCCCCGGCCGTCACGAGCACTGGCCTTGAACCAGGCGATGATGTCCGCGTCGATCCTCAGCGTAATCTGCTGCTTCACAGGCCGGTAGAAGACACCGCGCCTGGCGTCGGACCAGTCGAGAATCTCAGGGGCGTCGGTCGTGTCGACCTGGTCCTCGGGCAGAGCCTCCAACGCCCGGATCTGCTCCTGAACGTCCGACGGCAACTCAGTCATGTCCTTCTTCATACGCCTCCCTCTCGTGCCTGGTCGCCTTACGTGCCGAGATGATGCGCACGATCTCTTCGCCGGTCTCCGTGTCTAAGTCGGGCCACGTATGGACTACCATCACGACTTGGGTGCCCACCATGCCAATGGTCCGCCACCGTTGCTCATATGGATATGGGTCTTCCCGCGTCGCGGACATGGGATCGTCGAACACGAAGACCGCGGCCACGAAACTGAGGCCGTGCGCTCGAAGGTTCGCCTCGTTCTTTGCCTGATCCCAAGTCCAACGCAAGCGCGGTCGCCCTCACCACATTACGCAATTGTAGTTACAGAAACGACATGCAGTCAACACCCCTTCGGCGGGATCATCGGCAACGGCTCGATCTCGGCCCACGTGCCGCGACCCGACTCGGTCGCTTACACGGCGACCAAGCACGCGGTCACCGGCCTGACCAAGTCGACCTCGCTCGACGGTCGCAAGTACAACATCGCGTGCGGCCAGATCGACATAGGCAACGCCGCCACGCCCATGACGGCCCGGATGCCGTCCGGCACGGCCCAGGCCGACGGCTCGATGAAGGTGGAGCCGACGTTCGACGTCGAGCACGTCGCGTCCACGATCGTACACATGTCGAATCTGCCGCTGGACACGAACGTCCAGTTCGTCACCATCATGGCGACCGACATGCCCTACATTGGCCGGGGGTAGCCGCGGACTGGGGTTACACTCTTCTAGACCAACAGACGACTGAGGCGGCGCCGAGTCAATACTTGCATGACTCGGCTCCGATATCTGAGCGTAACAAAGACCGCTCCAACCAATCTGACAGCGTCACCGCTTCGGCAAGGTCTGTGAAACTGTTGAAAAGAAGACCATAGCTGGCTATCCTAGTGCATCATAGGATCAAGATGATTCATCAAAGGAGATTGAAGAGTGCCTACCCTCAAGACCTATGATCTGTTCATAAGTCACGCTTGGACGTATGACGACTACTACTACAGGCTGCTCCAGTTCTTAGACGAAGCGAATTGGTTCAGATACAGAAACTACAGCGTTCCCCAGCACGACCCACTGGATGCAAACAACACGCCCCGACTCATGGCGGCACTTGACCGACAGATCAGGCCGGTCAACGTAGTGCTCATCATTTCTGGAATGTACGTGAGTTACAGGGATTGGATTCAATATGAGATTGAGGTGGCCGAGAGTTATAGCAAGCCAATTGTTGGCATTAGGCCGTGGGGATCACAGCGCGTTCCAAGCGCAGTTCAGGATGCGGCCACAGAATTGGTTGGGTGGAACACGAACTCAATTGTCAGTGCGATTAGGAGCAATGCCATTTGAATCCAACCGAGTATGGAGAAAACTACTCAAACCACCTGCTTGAGCAGTACAAGCTCTACGTCGAAATGGCTGATCGCATCAGCCAGCGAAGAGACCAATCAAACCGGTTCTACTCCGGTTTGTTGGCTGCCATGATTGCGCTCATGGCTGTTCTGGTAAGGCTTGACATTTCGGAAGATGTTTGGATCCTAGTGTTCTTAGGTGGAGGTTTGTTTGGGTCCTTTCTGTCGGTAGTGTGGCTAGTGAATATCAGGTCGTATCGGTCATTGAACACAGCAAAGTTCACGGTGATCAATGAGTTGGAGAAGAGTTTGCCGGCTCAAGGATATACTAATGAAAGGAAGCTGTTACGCCCTCCGGGTGCCACTCCCAAGTACTTTCAGTTGACAAGGGTGGAGCAGCTCGTGCCTCTGCTGATGCTTTTGCCCTTCCTCGGGCTGTCGATCTATTCGGTATTGCAGCTGACTTTGTGGCCGTCTTCCTAGCACCCGTCGCCAGGTGGAACAGAGCAAAAGGGAGGCGATGTTGGATACCAAGGACGTGTTCATCAGCTTTGACTACGACAATGATCAGGATCTGCGGGGTAACTTGGTCACCCAGGCGAAGAGTCCCGAATCGCCGTTTAGTATCACTGACTGGTCGGTGAAGGAACCGATTTCAGAGAATTGGAGAAGGAAAGTCAGAGAGATCATTCGGAGGACCGACCTGACCATAGTGATTTGTGGCGAGCACACACACGACGCGGCAGGGGTCGCGGCTGAGATTACCATTGTACGAGAGGAGAACAAGCCATACTTCCTGCTAAGAGGGCGCAAGAGGAAGACATGTACAAGGCCTAGATCAACGCGTCGCGGTGACAGAATTCATACTTGGACATGGAGTAACCTTAAGAGGCTAATAGCTGAAACAGGGTGATGTGCGGAACCCTGCAGTAGGTTCTAACGGCGTGGGTTTCGCAAGAACTTTCCCACACCCCCAAGGATAGGCGCACAGTGTGCAGTCGTGGCTTCGCTTTCGGCCCCGCGACCGGCTTCGGGCAACTCGACACGCATAGTGGGACATCGGCGACGCCGCCACGGATATGCCATCGCGGATGCAGGTAGTAACGGCCCACGATGGCGGCTCAAATGAGAGGTGGAGCCGACCTTCAAAGTCGAATACGTCGCGTCCGCGGTCGTGTGCATGTCGAACCTACTGCTGGACACCAACGTCCAGTCCATCACAATCATGGCAGCCGACGTGCCATGTATCTGCCGGGTAGGTAGTCCTAAACAAATACGGGGAGGACACTTCGTAGCCCGATAGTGTTCGGATCGGCTCCAATTGAATGAGCTGCCTGCCTTTCAGCGTCCAAGATCGCGTCGATCTTGAATTGTACGGCGTCATATGTTTCATCGAGCCAGTCCCTCCGACGGACGACTGCTCTAACGCCCCTGCCGGACTGGGCCTCCTTCTCAACAGATTTGGCGAGCTCTTCGAAGACCACTGGAAATAGCTTAGGTGCCCATTCGTCCAGTGTCGACATGATTTTCGCCGACGCCTCCGATCCGAAGTACGGCATCGGTGAATCGTCCGTCAGATAGCGAAGAGCCCTGGAAACGCAGGACACAGTCGGGTATCTCAAGTAGCTCGTGGACCAAGAGTACTCCTCTTTTTCGCCTTTCGCTATTTCGTCGGCTTTCAGGAAAAGTGTGTACGGCAAGAGCAACTGTTGCGCTTGGCAAGTCGTTGGGAACACTTGTCGATAGCGTTCCTCGGAGGCAAAGTAGGACGATATTCTATCGACCGAGTCATCAGGGCGCCCTTGGAAGGCTAGGCAAGCTTGCGCCAAGTCTTTCATTTGGATTCGCCGTGGTGCGTAAGGTTCTCCCACGTAGGGGGATTTCGCAGTGGTCGTGCGGAATTCTGTATTCCAAGTCCCTCTCTTATACTCGTAAAACCACCTCGGGTTCAGCATATCGAATTCAGCCTGCAGTTTCTCATGTAACTTGTCTCCCGACCGAAAGTCTTCCTCCTTCATCTGATTCTGCCGATTAGTCGTTCGTGCGATTTGTTGAGCCATTTGTTTCGCCGCTGGAGTTTCAATGATTCGTATTGGTACTCGGACAGCGTCAAGATTTCCGGCACCACCTGCTCGCTTCCATCTTTCGTATATGGTCGCCGTTGTTTGACAGCCATTCACTATTTGGAAATCATGAAGTTCCAGAATCGAATCGGCACCAGCGTCACTAACATTGATGGCGCTGCATGTCGCTGTGACTCCATTGTTGTATAAGTAGAAGTTGTCGGGGTCTTCGCTACTAAGAGTTTCTAGGATGTCGCGGTTAACCACGCTTTTGGTTGTCAAGAAATATCGGGGATTCAATCGGAAGAGATTCAACCTGTTCTGGTGGAACAAACGCGCTAGAGCATCGGCCCTTATCGCTGCGGACACAGTCCGGTAGTTGCTGTTGGTCTGGTACGCAAAATACTCGCCTTGACCAATATGGAACTGGGCAGTGATAGGATGTTCTTGAATCACCCTGAGATTCCCGGCTAGTGATTCTACATCATGGACATAAGAAGCTGTTGCAAACGTGCGGCCCAGAAAGGAGATGTCCTTCTGGGATAGAGGCTCTCCATCGGTTCGAAGATTCTTGGCAACGAGTTTCGAGGCTACTAGATGGAATTCAATTGTGAAGTAAGCATCTAGTTCGGATTGTAGCTCTGCGGCCCGTGTTCTGACTTCAGTATTGGCATTGAGACTGCTGGTGGGATGGAAGAGGTCTAGGAATCCCTGCGCAAGTTTGTCAAGGTCGCTCTTGGTGGCCCTTGTGTCCTTAGACTGAACGAGGTAGAGCACTCTTCTTGCATCGTCCTTGGCCAGGTACCAAGCGTCTATTCCCATATCGCCTGGTCCGTCCACGGCGACTGCTTCTTCAATTTGCTCGTCAGACAGATTCTCGTCCCAGAGCACTTGGCCAACTGCCCAATTCCTGAATGCTGCGAAGTGGCAACCAGCACGATCAACCCACTCTTCAACAAAGGGTTCAATGATCGCCTTCGCCTCTGCCTCTCGCTCTTCCCGTGTCAATACTCTCCTCCTGGGCAGCTTCTTATCTGGTGATTTTAGTCAGCGACCGGAATCTGCCTCGTCTCTGAACGTCTTTGGTAGGGGAACGTTGTCCTTCAGAGCTTACAGCTGGCGCAACTCGCGCGGAGCGACATGGAAGCATTTGGGTGGGTCCGGCTGGGATTGAACCTAAATCCCCAAAGCCGCAAAGCACGCGGCCATTATGCTGTCGGAATCGATTTCGTACTCGCGGTAGAGGTCGTCGGGGTTGCCGGACTGGCCGAACCGGGTGACTCCGAGGGGGTATGTGGGCACGTTGAGGGCTGCGCCCAGCCACGCGAGGGTGTGGGGGTGGCCGTCGACGACTGTGACGATGGGGGCGCGGCGCTCCTGCCCGTCCAGGACGCCCTGCAGGAACGGCGCCTGCACGGGCCTGCCGCGAACGGCTGCGTGGGCCGTCTCCTGGTACTCGGCGTACAGGTGGCCGGGCCCGGTGACGTTGATCACGCTGGCGTAGATGCCCTCGTCCAGCAGCTTGCTGCTCGCCTCGACGGCCTCGGGGACGATCGCGCCCGATGCGAAGACGTTGACCTCGTTCACCCCCGCCTGGTACCCGGCATCCCTGCGCCGGTCGACGAGCCGGTACGCGCCGCGGATGACCTGCCTGCGCAGGGCCTCGCGGGCATCGGCGTCCTTCGGCAGGGTGAACAGGCCCTGGTCGGTGTTCTTGGTTGTGAGCCTGAGGTATGTCGACTCCTTCCGCGTCCGGATGTTCTCCAGCGCGGCCAGGAGTATCCACTCCAGCTCCTGGCCGAAGCAGGGCTCGTAGAAGCCGAGCTCGGGCATCTCCACCCCTATGGACGGGGTGACCTCCGACTGGTGCGAGCCGCCCTCGGGGCCGAGAGTCACCCCCGACGGCGTCCCGACGACGATGAAGCGGCCGCCGGCGTAGACGCTGTACACGAAGGCGTCCAGGCCCCGCCTGACGAAGGGGTCGTATAGGGTGCCGATGGGGAATAGCATCTCGCCCGTCATCTCGTGGGTGAGGCCGAACTGGCCCAGGGCCATGAAGAGGTTGTTCTCGGATATGCCCAGCTCGATGTGCCGGCCCTCCTCGGACTCCTCCCACCTGATGGAGCTGCCCTCCAGGTCCTCGGGGAACTCCTCCTGGGGGCGCTTGGCCCATACCCCCGCCCTGTTGATCCAGCCGCCCAGGTTGGTGGAACTGGCCACGTCGGGGCTGACGGTCACGACGCGCTCGTGGAGGTGCTCGTTGCTCCGCGAGAGCTCGGTGAGTACCAGCCCGAATATCTGCTGGGTGGACATGCGCCCGTTGTACGAGCGCCCGAACTCCGTGGGGATGTCGATCTGGGGCGGCGCGCCGTTGCTTCGCCGTGTGAGCTGAAGATCGTAGCCCTTGTCGAGGCACAGCCGCCCGGCCGCGGTGTCCGAGCCAAGGCGCGACACCGCCTCGTCCTCGGGCACGCCGAGGTTCTCGCGGAGCTGGTTCATCTGCCGGCGGTTCAGGGTCGCCGAGTGGTTCTGGGGGTGGCCGATGGTCGGCAGCTTCCAGCCCTTCAGGGTGTATGCGAAGAGCACGTTCGGGCCGCTCTCCAGGTCCAGCTCGTCGTAGGCCTCGCGCAGCACGTCGAAGTCGTGCCCGCCCAGGTCGTGGAATATCTCGCTGAGCTCGTCGTCGTCCCACCGGCCCAGCAGCTCGGCCATGTCGCCCGGGTGGCTGCTGGCCCTGGGCAGCCACTCCCGCAGGGTCGGGCTGTCGACGCGCAGGAGCCGCTGGTAGAGGTCGTTGGACATATCGTCGATTGCGCCGCGCAGCAGCTCGCCGTTCGGCTCGGCGAAGGCGGCCTGCAGCTTGCGGCCGTACTTGGCGTCGACGACCTTCCAGCCGTTCGCCTCGAACATTTCGCGCCACACCTTCACCCGAATGCCGGGGACGATCCTGTCGAGGCTCTGGCGGTTCAGGTCTACGACCCAAAGGACGTTCCTGGTGTCGGCGAGGGACGGGTCGGCGATGGCCTCCCACACGACGCCCTCGTCGAGCTCCGCGTCGCCGATCAGGCTGATGAAGCGGCGGCCGGGCCCGCTGTTGGGGTCCAGGTGGTCGCGCACGTACTCCTCGGCCAGCCAGGCCCAGTTCGGGGCCACCGCGCCGAGGCCGACGGAGCCGGTCGAGAAGTCGACGCCGTCCGGGTCCTTGGTGCGGCTCGGGTAGGCCTGGAGGCCGTGGAAGCCGCGGAGGGCCTTGAGGTACTCGGGGTCCAGGTTGCCCAGCAAGTACTGGATGGCGTGGTAGACGGGGGAAGAGTGGGGCTTGACCGAGATGCGGTCGCCGGGGCGCATGTACTCGAAGAACATGTACGTCATCACGGTGACGACCGACGCGCTCGAGGCCTGGTGGCCGCCGACCTTCAGCCCGGTCGGGTTCGGGCGCTCGTTGTTGGCGTAGTCGACCATGTGGCATGCGAGCCACAAGACGCGGTCCTGTATCTCCTCGAGCAGCGAGTTGTCGGTGCGGGAGGTGCCCGCGGTTGGTGCTAGATTCGTAGCCAAGTCACTTCTCCGGGAGGGTCCAGCCGGGTTGCTTCCGGCCGTGTCAAAGTATAACACCCCCTAGTTTCCCGGCGTGGCGGCGGCGGGTGACGCGGCTGCGCGCTGGACAGTCAGGTTGGCGGGCTGGGGCACGCGGGCCAGGCAAGGGCGTGCGAGAGGTGGGGCTGTCAGGAGGGGAGTGGGACCCGAGTGTGTTATGCCAGGCTCAGGCTGCGGCGGCGCTCCGTGCCGGCGACCAGGCCGTCCACGGTATCGGGAAGTATGCGGTCGGGGATCCTGGAGCGGGCGGAATCTAGCGCCCTCGCGGCCGACGCGCGACCTGCGAGTATGCACGTTTCGAGAGTCTGGGCGGTCACCGCGTAGTCGAAGTGAGGCACGGCGACCGGCCCTCCGACGTCATCGATCGGATGCGACGGCGGGTCCGGCATGCGAGCGGTGTTTCTGAGCGCCTTGCGGAGATAGAAGAGGGTGACGATGCCCGCCAACAGGAGCAGCAGCATCGAAATGGCGGTGCGGAACCCGGTCACATGCGGCAATAGCAGGTCCACGGGGTAGAAGGCGTAGGACATGGAAACCTGGCTGGCGAACAGAAGGTGCCAGAGGATATTCCAGGTCAGAAGGACACACGGCGCGACTCGGACGACTCTTCTAAGCAAGGGGAGGGCGGTAGGGCTACCGCAGCCTGGGGTCGGCTTGGAGTGGGTACTGGAGGAGGGGCTCTCGTTCCTCTCTCGGGCGAGATCCAAGAACGAGGGCAACTCTTTCCTCCAGCGAGGGGTAGCTCATCGAGGGCGAAACCTCCGCTACGATTGATGGGGTAATCCTAACTGGACGTGCGCTGGACTGTCAATGAGTATTGATACATTCTTAGACAAGTACAGAAAACGCCAGGCAGGCTGTTCTCTGGTCTCCTTTCCCATGAGGACGTACTCCCTGGACACTTCCCGGGAACGACCGGAGTGGTGCTTCGGGCGTCTCAGCTTTCCTTGACACGGTTTCGGCCTCGTTGCTACCCTTTTCGTGCCTCTAGCCTTACTGGCGAGGGGCCGGAAGCCCCATCCCCTCCGCCGGAGGCCCGCCGAGTGTCCCACGCCAAGTCGCTAGAGTGCCGTGAGTGTCGCAGGGAATATCCCATCGAGCCCTCGAACGCCTGCGAGTTCTGCTTCGGCCCACTCGAAGTCCGCTACGACTACGACTCCATGGCCCGGGCGGTGTCCCGCGAGTCGATTGCCGACGGCCCGCTCTCGATGTGGCGGTACCACGACTTCCTGCCCGTACGGGCCGAAGAAGCCGTGGACATGGGCACAGGCTTCACCCCGCTGCTGCCGGCAAAGAACCTGGGGCGGAAGCTGGGCCTGGACAACCTGTATATCAAGAACGACAGCGTGAACCCGACCTTCTCGTTCAAGGACAGGCCCGTGGCCGTCACGACCGCGAAGGCCCTGGAGTTCGAGTTCGAGGTGCTGGCCTGCGTGTCGACGGGGAACCTGATGGGCTCCGTTGCCGGGCACGGGGCCAAGGCAGGGATGAAGACCGTCGTGTTCTTCCCCGGCAACCTGGAGAATGGCAAGATCACGGGCGCGGCGGTATATGGCCCGACCCTCGTAGCGGTCGACGGCACCTACGACCAGGTGAACCGGCTCTGCAGCGAGCTGGCCGACAACCTGCGCTGGGCGTTCGTGAACATCAACATGCGCCCCTTCTACGCGGAAGGCAGCAAGACCCTGGGATACGAGGTGGCCGAGCAGCTAGGCTGGAAGGCGCCCGACCACTGCGTCGTCCCGGCCGCGTCCGGCGAGCTCCACACGAAGATATGGAAGGGGCTGACCGAGATGGCCGACATCGGCCTCATCGACCAGCCAGCCACGAGGATGCACCTGGCCCAGCCCGAGGGCTGCCGGCCCATCGTGTCGGCGTTCGAGAACGGCGACACGTACGTTGCGCCGCAGAAGCCCGACACCATCGCCAAGTCGCTGGCGATCGGGGACCCGGCTGCGGGCGTCTACTCGCTGCAGGTCCTGAAGGAGACGGCCGGCACGGCCGCGGCCGCGCCGGAGGACGAGATAGCGGAGTGCATCCAGCTCCTCGCCGAGACGGAGGGTATCTTCACCGAGACGGCGGGCGGCGTCGTCATCTCAGGGCTGCGCAAGCTGGCCGAGTCTGGCAAGATAGGCAGGGACGAGGTGACGGTGGCATTCATCACAGGCAACGGCTTCAAGACCAAGGAGGTCGTCGAGCACCTGGTCGACCGCGTGGAGATCGACCCCACGTACACATCGTTCGAGGCCGCGGGTATCGACCGCTGACCGCAGCCCCACGCTCCCGAGGAATCCAGGAGGACCGTCAAGCATGAGCGTCAACGTCAGGATACCAGCGCCACTGAGGCGGCTTACGAACGGACAGGACAAGGTGAGCGGCGACGGGGGGACTGTCGCCGAGGTCATCGCAGACCTCGACGGGCAGTTCCCGGGGATCAGCGAGCGGCTCTGCGACGAGTCGGGCGAGCTGCGCAACTTCGTGAACCTGTACGTGAACGGCGAGGACGTGAGGTTCCTGGACGGCCTCGGCACGGCCACAAAGGCGGGCGACGAGGTGAGCATCGTGCCGGCGGTCGCCGGCGGCTAGCAGCCGTTTCTTCTCCCCTCGCGAGTTCCTCGGCAAGCTCGACCTGCTGAGCACTGCCCTTCGACAGGCTCAGGGCGAACGACTTCCCAGCCCAGCATCCTGGGATGGACTTCAGCTAACGCTTTAGTGGTCCCTTGCGGTGTGGTCGTAGCGGCCTGTTATGTTGCCGTTGGCGTCTACGACGTTGGCGAAGGGGAATTTCACCGTCGTCGTGCAGGCGTGGCCCGGGGCGGCGAGGATGTAGTCGCCCACATCCAGCTTCTCGCCGTTGAGCTTCACTACGCCGTGCTCCTCGCTCTGCGCTACCAGCTCGGCCTTCGGATGGCCCACCACCGTGAAGCGGTTGGGGATAGGCTGGTCGGGCGAGGCGACCTTGGAGCCCACGTCGGTCGTGACCGTGTCCATCTCGGGGTCGCGGTCAACGACCTGGCCCAGGACAACCGCCGCGATCTTGAAGGGCAGCTCGGCCATCGTGGCGTTGCGGGAGTCCCAGTAGACCCAGGTGCCGGGCGACACCCTGACGTTCTCCTCGCCCAGGTAGAGGTGGAATGACCATGAGCCGCCGGCCACGTTGTCGACAACCTCGATGCCCTGGGCCGTGACGCGGTCCCACACCTCGCGCATGTACTCGATGCTCTTGTCGACGAGGGCCTTGCGTTCGTCGTAGTCGGGCTTGTAGAGGGTGTGGCCGTCGAACACGTGCACTCCCAGCACGCTGATGCCGGGAGTCCGCGCGGCGGTCGCGTAGAAGTCAGCGGCCTCTGCGCCGGGCTGCACGCCGGTTCGGCGCATCCCGGTGTCCAGGTCGACGTAGACCTCCATGGTCATGCCCTCGCGCCGCATCACCGACGACAGCCCTTCCAGGTGCTCGGGGGTGCTGACGATGGCCTTGACGGCGGTGGCGGGGTTGTCCTTCTTAAGCCGCGCGAGCCGCTCGATCTTCTTCGGTTGGACGAGCGGGTAGGCGAAGATCAGCTCGTCCACGCCGTGCTCGACGAGCAGCTCGGCCTCGCGCAGGGTCGCGCACTTGTAGGAGCGCATGCCGGCGGCCATCTGGCGCTCCAGGACGGCGGCCGACTTGTGGGTCTTGGCGTGGGGCACGATGCGGTCGACGGAGCCGCAGACGCGGATCACGGCGTCGATGTTGTAGCCCACCATGTCCTCGTAGACGAGGAACTCGGGGGTCTCGATGTCCTGGGGGTCGTTCAGGCGGTACTCGCCGACCTGCATCGTAGCCTCCGCGAAGCAGCGTTGAAGGCGCGGCGAGTATAGCAACGGCCCGCGGGGAGGGTCAACGAAGCCAAGGCGTGGCCGGGGCTGTCCCAGCCATCCGTCGTGCTTGTTACAGGTCCTGGAAGTGGGTGAAGTTCACCGCGGTGTAGGGCGACTTCTTCATGGCTGCCAGGTACAGGTCGAGATCGACGGTGAGCACCGGCGTTTCCTCGGTCGCGACTTCGAGCAGGGCGGCGTCGGTGAGCCCGAGTCGGGTGAACTGGCTGTTGGCGGAAGCGAGTTCGCTGGCGATCACCACCTCCTCGCTCTCATGGATGATGAAGCGGAGCCGCTCGAAAAAGAGTGACAGTTCCGGGTCTGCGTGCTGAGCGAGGAGGTTGGATGTCTCGGTGAGCGTATTCGGCGTCACATATAGGCGGCCGACCTGTGCGATGAAGCGGATAAGTAGGTCGTAGTCTTCCGGTGCGAACCTTCTCAGTCGGCGGTGCTTGCCGATCATGTCCCGGCCGGTGCCTCCCACGACCAGCAGAACCAGAAGGTTTGCGTCGATGAAATAGCCGGTGGGGGTGAGGGCCACTAGGTACTTGATGCGGGCAGGACGCGGTCCGTCAGAGACCTAATCTGGCCGTCAGGGTCGTGGATTCGTATCACTTTGTACGAGCGAGGCGATGTGTGCCCCAGAGCGGTTTCCAAGCGTGTCTTTTGATCCCAGGGGCGTGAAAAGCCCAACGTTATCTTCCACTCGTTCTGCATACCGTCGAAGTCCACCTCTTCGAGGCCGACCTCAGATATCCCCTCGTCATCGAAGAGCTCTACCAGGTATTCTCTTGCCCTGCTGACTGCCTGCTTTGCATCCATCGGACTCTCCGGTCAATAACGACTCTTCAATTGTAGCAGGTACTCGCGTCCATTCCTGGATGGGCTGCGCGTGGGGTGTCTATCGGTGTGCCGTGTGAGAAGATTGGCCCAGGTCACCGGCGGAGGTATTCATGGCTGAAGGCAGGGCTCGGCTCGAGGGGAAGGTCGCGATCGTTACGGGGGCCGGCTCGAGCGGGCCGGGGTACGGGACGGGGAAGGCCACGTCCGTGCTGTTCGCTCGGGAGGGCGCGCGGGTGCTGCTGGTGGACCGCGACGCCGACCGGGCCGAGGAGACGTCGGCGATCATTGCCGAGGAGGGCGGCGAGGCGTCGGTGTTCGAGGCGGACGTGACCAGCTCCGACGACTGCCGGGCGATGGTCGAGGCGGCGGTCGACAGGTACGGCAGGCTGGACGTGCTCATGAACAACGTCGCGGTCATCAAGACAGGCACGGTCGTGGAGGTGGAGGAGGAGGACTGGGACACGGCGATGGACGTGAACCTGAAGGGGATGATGCTGGCGTCCAAGCACGCCATTCCGGCGATGATCGAGACAGGCGGCGGCTCCATCGTCAACATCTCGTCGGTCGAGGCAGTGCGGTCGGGGAGCTTCGCCGCGCTCACGCCGTACTCGGTGTCGAAGGGCGGCGTGGTGACGCTGACGCTGGCCATGGCCGTGCAGCACGGGCGCGACAACATTCGCGCGAACTGCATCCTGCCGGGCTACATCTACACGCCTATGGTTGCGCCGCACCTGTCCGAGGAGGTGCGGAGCCAGCGGGCGAAGGGCGCGCCGCTCGGCACGGAGGGCACGGCGTGGGACATAGCCCAGGCGGCGCTGTTCCTCTCCAGCGACGACGCGCGCTGGGTGACCGGCGTGCTGCTGCCGGTCGACGCCGGGCTGCTCGCGGCGTCGCCTCTGTCGATGCTGCCGTACCTGACGGGGTAGGACCAAGCGGCGGTATGGTCGCGATGTGCTATGGTGACGTTGGCGGGGACGGATAGGGTGCGGCAGGCATGACAAACCAAGCAGTCAACAGTCGGGTAATCGACCGAGCAACGTTCGATGACGTTATCGGCCGTATTGTGGAAGTGGCGGATCCAGAGAGAATCGTACTCTTCGGATCCGCTGTCCGCGGTCGCAAGGGCGACGGAAGCGACCTTGACCTGCTGATCGTCAAGGACGGCTCCGACCCGCTCGAACTGATGACTCGGATATACGGCAGGCTCCACGGGGTGGGGGCGGCGGTCGACGCGATCGTGGTGTCGTCCAAAGACGTGGAGCGCTTCAGAGACAGCCACGCGCTGGTCATAAAGCCCGCCCTACAGGAGGGCGAGGTGGTGTATGCCTCTTGAGGAATTCTCTAAAGGCGCAGCCATTCAAAACGTCATTCCGGCCCCCGAGCCGGAATCCAGTCCCCGGCCCTGCAATGAAGGGCCGCTGAGATGCGTCGATTCACCCTCACCCCTGCCCTCATCTAGGGAGAGGGGCAGGAAGCCCCGCCCCTCTTGGTTCCTGACTTCGCAGGAACGACTGGATGTAACTCACCCTTGCCCCCTCCCATCAAAATGAGGGGGTTGGCGGTTACATCTGGCCTTGTATCGGCACCGGCGGCTCGACGTAGTTGACGACCAGCTCGATCTGCTGGAGGAGGCGGTCCTCCGTGCGGGCGGCGAAGCGTTTGTCCATGGTCAGCTCGAAGGTGTTCTGGCCCTGCTGCGCCAGGTCGAGCGGCAGGTGGAAGTGGTACCAGTAGTAGGTGTCGACGCGCTCCGGCAGCCCCGCGCGGAATGCCTGGTACGGGACCGCGCCGCCGTAGTAGGTCATTACCTCGGCGTGGTCGAGCCCCAGCTCCTGGCCGTTGAACCTGAAGGTGAAGCTGTCGTCGGGGCCGGTCTGTACGATGCGGACGCCCAGCACGACCGACTTCAGCGCTCCGTCGGCGCGGGCTGAGTCCAGGTCGTCGCCGACGTACACGGGGATGCTGGCTGTCAGACCCTCGGTCATCGTCACCGGCAGCGGGCGGTCGAGGGGCGCCGAGTCGACCGTGTCGATGCCGGGCGCGAACATGTAGTGCTTGGTCTTGCGCTCGTAGACGTCGGGGTCGCCCATCTCGCGCAGGATCATGTACTGGTCACGTGAGTGGGGCCACTTCAGGTCCTCGAGGTACAGGCCGTCCGCGCCGCGGGCGTGGAGGTTGGAGGCGGTCGCGCGGAACATCTCGATGGTCTGGTCGGGGTGGCGGTCGTCGTATGGCGTGCGGCCCGCGGGCGAGTAGACCCACGTATCGCTGGCCCTGGCGGCGTCGACGAGCCAGTCGAAGGAGTACTGGGAGTCGGTGAGCTTGTCGTGGGGGCCGCCGAGGTATGGGACGACGAAGTCGAGCAGGCCCTCGGCCAGCCATGAGCGGACATCCATGCCTGCGGACAGGTTGCCCTCCTCGGTCGGGTGTACGCGCATGGCGAGGGCCAGGCGGCGGCCCCACTTCGACTCGCCGGCGTGGTCGAGCAGGCGGCGCACGTCGCGGATGAACCCGGTCAGGATGGGGATGTTCGCGCGGGCCTCGGAGGGCTTGAAGAAGACGCGGAGGTGGCTGTCCTTCAGGCAGTCGTCCAGTTCGATGCCGTCGGGGCCGTAGTTGAAGACGACCTCCTCCAACACGTCGAGGCGCTCTTGGCGGACCTCGGGCCGGGCGTAGTCGGAGCAGGTGGCGATCTTGGGCTCGTCCGGGTCCTCCTCGCCGATCATCACCTCGGGGTGGTCCCACTTCAGCTTGCCGAGCCAGTAGAGCTTGTCCGACTCCAGGTACGAGGGGTCGTTGAGCTTGAGGCTGCACAGGACCTGCAGGTCCTTCTCGTGGGCCCTGTCGATCACGACCTTGAGGGGGTCGATGCCCTCGCGGAGGGCGTGCTCCAGGTTCTCGCCGGCGCGCCACCACATGACGCCGTTGTTGTGCCGCTCGACGCGCTCGCCCCACTTCAGGCCGACCCTCGTGTCGTGCCAGAAGGTCTGGCCGGACGCCAGGCCGACCGACAGCGTGTCGACGCCGGTGCCGAGGACCTCGTCCACGGGCTGGCGGAGCTGGTAGCCGTTCATGGGCGGGTCGAACCGGTACATCAGGTAGTGCCGGAGGTCGTTGTAATAGACGAGCTTGGGCTTACGCATAACAGGCTCCCTTCGCTGTCATGTGGGGTGAGCACGATGTTACCCGATCCTGGCATAGCCGTCATTAGCGAAGGCGGTGCACTCAGGCTACGTCTCCGTTATAGTATGGACATCATCGTGTCGTGGACACCTTGACACAATAAGTGCCATTAGGGTAGCGTTGGGGAGCTGGAACATCTGTTTCGGATAGAGGTTAGGTGTCAATGGGTTTCACTGTGAACCTCGCTGGTACTCAGGTTCCGTTCCCGTTACATGCTCTCGGTGAAGAGGGAGGGGCGGGACAAAGCTCAAGTCCCTTCCGAGTGGCCTCGTTTTTTTCAGGAATTGGGGGATTCGATCTTGGTTTTCAACGGGCTGGCATTGAGGTGGTCTTCCAATGCGAGATCGATGGCTTCTGTAATTCTCTTCTAGAGCGCCACTGGCCAGGAGTTGAAAGAGCCGAAGACATCAGGAAGGTGAACAATGGCCAAGAAGTCCCACAAGCAGAACTTTGGTGCGCAGGATTCCCGTGCCAGGATGTTTCCCTTGCTCGAGCGCGACATCGGGCGGGGCTCAATGGACGGCACACCAGCCTCTTCTACGACTTCGCCCGATTGCTTGATCACGCTCGCCCGAATATTGTCATTCTCGAAAACGTCCCAGGTCTTCTCTCTTCTCACAATGGAAGAGACTTCGGAATCATCCTCGGCACGCTGGACGAACTCGGGTATGGTGTGGCGTGGCGCGTGCTTGACAGCCGCTACTTCGGCGTCCCCCAGTCACGCCGAAGACTCTACCTTGCTGGATATCGTGGAAACCCGGCCCGAGCAGCCGCACTACTATTTGAGCCCGAACGCAGCCCAGGGGATACTGAGACGAGCAGACGCCCAAGGACGAAATCTGTTTCCCCCTTTAAAGAGAGCCTTGGAGACCCTAGCGTCGGCCCAGTTGTCCAGAGACTTGCCTACTGCCTAGCCGCCACCTCTGGTAGGCATACAGGGACCGACTGGAGTAGAACCTACATCACATACCCGGATGCAGTCCGTCGCATAACGCCTCTCGAAGCAGAGCGTCTTCAAGGCTTTCCGGACGGATGGACCGTACCGAACGGCTTGACGTCCAAGGCAGTAGCAGGCTTGGACAGCGCACGCTACGCGGCACTTGGCAATGCCGTAACAGTCCCGGTGGCGGAGTGGATTGGTAGGCGTCTCTACACTTCAATGCAATTGGCGCCGCCTCACACGCAAGTCCCTGTGGGTGCGGCGAAACCCTAAGGAAGAGTCATGTACATAGCGCGTAGGACCGGTGCTGGTAGGGGTGATTTAGAAATCGCGGGTGCTACGACTACAAGCCTTACTTCTACGGACCTCCTTGGTCGTGAGATTGTGTTTGAACTCTCCCCCGATCTGAAGATTCCGTCTGGAGTAGCATTAGAATTGCAGGGGGGCAAGCATCGGCTACGCAGGTCAACCGCGGAAATCCACATCCAACTTCAGCTTGCCGCGGCCTTGATGCTTCCAAGTCCCAGAAGGGTCAACGACAAGGGAAGTGGGCTACCGTTGCTGTCCACGAAGGCATATGTCATAGAGCGGATCCACCTTGACTTCATCAATCACTTATCTTCGAATGAGGCGTATGTGGTGCCTGGGACAATTGAACTGAAGAACCTCGATAACGAACAATCCCTTCCAGCAGGGCAACGACTCGTTGCGTTGAGGCGCATATGGGCTAGCTCTGCACAGCTGCCAGACTCACTCCGCACGTTAGTTCGTCAACATGAAGGTCTAGTAAGTGCCGGTCGGCCGATTGGCAGGTCCTGCGAGCGCGTGGTCGCGGCAATCCAGCGTGAGGCGAACCGTCTGTTGCCCGGACGGGCTAGCGGGTCAGACCCACTACCAATCTTGGAAGAACTTCTCAACCTGGATACCTTGGAGGTAGACTCGGCTGTCGAGGAAGTTCAGACTGGAGAACTTGACCTTGGAGCTATCGCAGTAGTCCCACAGCGAATCAAGAGGGATATCATCAATCGACGGGGCCAATGGTCCTTTAGACAAGGATTGCTAGCAGCGTATGGAAGTCAATGCCAAGTCACCCTATACACTGGAGAGCCAGCACTGGAAGCTGCTCATATCTATCCGTACTCGGAGGGTGGGGACTACACTAACGACTTGAGGAATGGACTCTTGTTGAGGGCTGACATTCATACTCTCTTTGACTTGGGTCTGCTAAGGGTGGTTCCCGAATCATTGGCGGTCCGGATCATGGGGCCGCTTACTAACACCAGCTATGCCACCCTTGAGGGAAGGACATTGCAGGCTAGCACCACCCTCCGGCCATCACGTGAAGCCTTGGAAAGGAAGTGGGCACAGTCCTAGCCACCTCATGGCTGACGTTTTCGACAAGAAGAAGCGGTCGGAGATTATGAGACGTATCCGTTCTACGGATACGAGGCCTGAGATGCGTGTTCGAAAGCAACTTCATGGACTTGGATTCCGCTATCGACTGCATGATGCTAACCTTCCCGGCAAACCGGACGTAGTGATGCCCAAGTACAAGGCGATCATCCAGGTTCGAGGTTGCTTCTGGCATTTTCACGCCTGTCCCGACGGTCGTCTTCCGAGGACAAACAGGGAATACTGGGAGAACAAACTGGGCAGCAATCGCCGCAGAGATCAGCTCAATGACGCCGAGCTAGGACGAATGGGTTGGCGAGTGTTTGTTGTCTGGGAGTGTGAGATACAGTCTGACCGTGCGCTACGGGAGACTGTAGAGACTCTCCGTGTTGGCCTTGTGGCACCTGAATTCGCCTAGAGTGGCCATCCCTGTCACCAGCTGAAGTGCAGCACAATGCCGTCGCCGCTCCACGGCAGGCCGTCGACCCAGCTTCTGATCTTGTCTATCGCCTCCTGGGCAAGTTCGCTGTCCTGGACATACTCCTCCAACTGGGTCGCCATGCTCTCGCGGGTGTACTCGACGATCGTGTTCATCCCGGAGGAGACGTTCCAGCCATCACCGTATTCGGCGTATAGGTTCAGGTGCTGGACGAAATCGTAGATCTCCTTGTCCGGGCGGCCCAAGTACTTGATTGGAGAAACGACGCCAATGTCGAGGCCATACGTAATTGCCCTCCTACGGATGTGCAGGGGTTCAATCGCCCCCGGCAAGGGCACGGTAGTGCAGGAGTTCGTATACTGTCAAGCTTGCGCCTTACGCCGGTCAGTCGTTGCGCAGTGGCACGGCCACGTCTTCGGCCTCGCGCAGTATCCGGCCGTCCAGGGTGACAAGCGGGACTCCCAGGGTTCGCGCCAGGGCTACGAACTCGGCGTCGTATGCGGACAGGTCGCACTCCAGCGCAACGTCCAGCACCTGGCCGCTGGCGACCGTGGCAGTGCGGCCCCTCAGGACCGCCGCCGCATCGTCGCACATGGCGTTGGCCTGGTCCGCTGTCAGGTCGCCTCGGCGCACGTATCCTAACAGCACGTTGCGCAGTTCGCTCGTCAGGATGACCGGCGCGGCCCACTCCGGGTCCCGCTCGAACAGCAGCGCTGCGTCCTCGCCATGCTCGCCGCCCAACAGCAGGTGCACCACTACGTTCGTGTCTACGACGATCACGGCCGATCGGCGTTCCGCAGATCCCGCAGCGTCTCGTCCCGCAGGTCGATCTCCCCGATGCTCTCGCGCCGCAGCCGTATCCGCGCCAGGAGAGCGGCGGCGTCCGTGGGCTCCTCGCGGACAGATGCCGTCAGCCTTGCCATTATTTCTGAGTTCAGGCTGCGGTGATTCCGGCCCGCCGCCGACTTGAGCTCTCTGTGCAGCTCAGTGGACATCCCTCGCAGCGCCAGGTTGGGCATATCGGACTCCTCACGCGGCGCCAGCGCCGCTATGATACCTTGATGATAGCATAGTGATAGCAAGGCCCGGCACGACACTGCCGTCACTTCGCGAAGATGAACAGCCAGAGGGGCTATTTCAGCCGTGCTTGCCTCTGCCCTCCGAGCGCTCTGCTGCTTACCCGCCCGGCACTGGATTCCGGCCTCCGCCGGAATGACGAGCTATTTGCGGTCCGGACACTCTGCGGCTTACCCGCCTGCCTCTGGATTGCGACTCTCGCCGGGGTGACGGGAGCTATTGGCCCCGTTCGTTTGCTGGGGTGGGCGGCGGCGGTTGCGTTTTCGGGAGCGGCGCTTGGGCCTGCTGCGCCACTCGGGGTGGATGCGCTTCATCTCGGCCTCGATGAGCCGGAAGTCCTTCTGGGGCAGGAGGTGGAGGGTGTCCATGAAGGCCAGGGGCCACCGCTCGGCGGGCCACCTCTTGATGTAGTCGAGCCGCGGTGCCAGGGCCAGGGCGTCGATGTACAGGTCCTCTGCCATGACGATTTGGGGCCTGAGCTTGACCCTGTAGGGGTATACCTCGCGGCCGCGGTCGGCGGGCTTCCAGATGGGCGTGGGGTCCTCGTAGTACCTGGACGTGATGACGGCGATGGCGGTCCATTTCTTGATGCCGCTGACGTAGAAAAGGATATTGTCGTCGGGCTCCATGCGCTGGGCCCGCCGCCGCTGCCTGCCTTTCATGCCGTGGACGGTGAAGCCGAGGTCGCGGGTGATCTCGAAGTCCTCGGGCTTCTGCACGACCATCCAGAAGTTCTTTGCCATGGGCGTATTCTACCACCAGGGGATTTCACCGCAGAGGGCACAGAGATCGCAGAGGTAAGAAGGGGGACTATGGGGAAGAGGATGGGGGCTCTTACCCCCTCGCCCTTGACGGGAGAGGGTTGGGGTGAGGGTGGAACAGGGGGGGCTGCGGGAGCACTACCCCCCCCCCCCCCCGTATCGAGTACGGGGCAGGCTCTTCGACCCTTCGGCAAGCTCAGGACAGGCAGGCTCAGGGTGAGCGGACTTGCCTCGATAGGCTCGGGGGAGTTACAGAAGTGGCGTATAATCTGGCCGCCTGGTTGGGATTCTCTCGGGAAGGAGCGCGCTATGGCTGGCAAGCCCAGGATGGACTTTGGATATAACCCGCCCACGGGGGAGCGGGGACTGGAGACGATACGGCCGCGGGACTACCTGTCGGACCTTCACCGGTCGCTGGACGTGGCGTCACAGAGCTTCTCCAGTCTGTGGATCTCGGACCACATCAACTACGGCAGCGAGTTCAGGATGGAGTGCTGGACGCTGCTGACGTGGATAGCCGCCCGCTACCCGGGCCCGAAGCTGGGCACGATCGTGATGTCCAAACTCGTTCCGCAGCCCGTCGATGATGGCGAAGATGGGCGCGACCATGCAGCATCTCAGCTCGGGCAGGTTCATCCTGGGCTACGGGGCGGGCTGGCACGAGGGCGAGTACAGGGCCTTCGGGTTCGACTACCCGAGCCCGGGCGTCCGGATCGACATGCTGGAGGAGGGCGTGCAGGTGATCAGGCGGCTGTGGAACGACGCGCCGGCGAACTTCGACGGCAGGTTCTACCGGGTCGAGAACGCCCACTGCGAGCCGCTGCCAGACCCGAAGCCGCCCATCATGATCGGCGGCGCGGGCGAGAGGAAGACGCTGCGGGTCGTGGCAAGGCACGCCGACTGGTGGAACGACCTGGCGAGGCCGGCTGACGAGACGCGCCGCAAGCTCGACGCCCTCAGGGGTCACTGCGAGGCGGAGGGCCGGGACTACGACTCGATCCGCAAGACGTTCACGACGCGCATATTCGTCGACCGCGACCGGGCGAGGGCCCGGCGCGCCGCCGGGGACTGGCTGGCGAGCGACCAGCCGCCCATCGCCGGCGACCCGCAGGAGGTCACGGACCGGCTGTACGAGTGGGCTGAGATGGGCTTCGACCTGTGCATAACGGTGTTCCCGAACTTCCAGGAGCTGGACGACATGGGGTTGTTCGTGGACGAGGTGATGCCAAACTTCGCGTAAGGGGTCGCCGCAAACCACCTGCACTGCTGAGCACCGCCCTTCGACAGGCTCAGGGCGAACGAGGGGAGACCGGGCCGCTCGTCACTGAAGCGCCGACTGGAGTCCAAGGCGTCTGGGACTGGATAACGGGGTTCGCCGGTATGACGGGTTGGCAGGCCCCCAAGGAGATACTTGAATGATCGAACCGAATCCGAAGCTGCATGACGACTCGCCCGTGCGGGTCACGTCCGCGCGGGTCCTCTTCCCGGACGACCTGCCCGTACACCGCAAGTGCGCGAGCCTTGCCCGGCTGGACGGCGGGCGGCTGCTGATGACGTTCTCGCTTGACGAGGGGGAGGACCGGCTGGAGAGCAGCGTGCTGCTGGCGGAGTCGGAAGACGACGGGGCTACCTGGTCGGAGCCGCGCGTGGTATATGAAGTGCCCGGGTGGACGTGCATAAACATGGGCGGGCTGGTGCGGTTCTCGGACGAGATGGTCCGGCTCATCATCGGTAGGGTGAAGATCGACCGTGCACTCGGGGGCGACGAGCCGTTCTACGACTGGTATACGGGGTTCATGGACTCGCGGGACGGCGGGCGGACGTGGACGGAGCCTGGGCAGGGGCTGAAGCTCTTCCCGCTGTGGACGGAGGTGTACGGCCAGAGCAACCCGCATCCCCTCGCCGATGGGCGATTCCTGATGGCGGCGATGGGGACGATGGGCCGGGACGAGCAGTGGCACTCGGGCGTCTCCTTCGTCGACCCGAACGACGGGTACTCGTTCACCAAGCCCGTCATCATCGCCAACGATCCCGCGCGCAACTACAGTGACACGGACGTGGTCCGCCTGGACGACGGGCGGCTGCTGGCCGTGGTGAGGGAACACGTCGTGAAGAAGAGCGTGTACTCGCACTCGGAGGACGACGGGCGCACGTGGACGCCGATCCGGTACACGGGGTTCATGGGGGCGAACATCAAGCTGCAGCGGCTCCGGTCGGGCGCGGTGATATGCGTGTACCGGGACGAGGAGCCTTCGCGCAGGGGGGTTAGCGTGAGCGTCACGGAGGACGGCGGCGAGAGCTGGCGGTTCGTGGGGCAGCTCTACCGGGCGGACGCGAACCCGAGGCACGCCCCGAGCTTCCTGTGCGGCTACCCCGACATGGCGTACGTCGACGACAGGCGGATGGTCGGGGTGCTGCACACGTACCCGGACGAAGCCGACCGGATGTACCTGCACCAGCTCGAGCTGGTGGACGTGACCTGAGGACCGCCCGACTGTCACCCTCACCCTTCGGGGGGACTCAGGGCAGGCTCTCAATCCTCTCCCGTCAAGGGCGAGGAGGGGGAGCCCCCATCCGCCATCTCCCCAGGGCTCCCGCCACCGCGGGAACGACGGTTGGGTTGCTCCCAAATCCACCGCCTAAAGGTAGGAATCTGATTTTCTGACCTTTCGGTTGGGCCGGTGGGGGCGTCGATTGGCTACTGACAGGGTTAGCAGTGGTTTGGCGGGGCCGATGGTGGACGTATGAGGGTCTTGGGGTGCTGCTTTACGATGTTTTGCGTCGATTTTGAGCCGTTTGGCCTCGTAGGAGGACGCAGCGTCCCTACGACGGTTATCCACGTCGCTTGACCGATAGGCTGTGGCGCGGACCGTCTCAGATTCAGGGAGGGCCGTGAGCCAGCGCCGCTATTCTCCGGTGTGCCCCGACCAGCAGCGGGAACGATGGATGACCTCGCGCCAGTCGGATCAGCAGCTTCCTGGCATGGTAGACCACTCGACCGGCAAGGTCGATCAGAGCGAAGCGCACCGCCTTGAGCCGCTTGGTCACCCACTCATCACCCAGCGCCAACTGCTTGACCGCCGAGTTCAGGTTGAACGCCAGCACCGTTATCGCCCACCACGCTGCGTTGGCTCCGAACTGTCCCGACGGCAGTCTCCCGCCCGCCAGGTCCTCCTTCAGCACACTATGGACCTCCTCGCCTTTCCCGCATCTCTCACGGTACCACCGCACAACCTCGTCTCCCGGAAGCTCCCGGTTCGTCACTATCCCGCTGATCTTGTACCAGCCGTGGTTCGGCATCTGCATGACCGGAACCGACAGCTCAAACTCACTCTCCATGCCCGGTAGCGGCGGTCGCCTCAGAGGTTCTCTGACGGCTATGAAACGGTAGGCGGGACCCTCCTTGTAGCGACCTAATCGACTGGACATGAAGCCCACCTCGGCCCACTCCTGCCCCGTCTCCACCTCGAACTCCCCCATCATCCGGGGCAACTGACGCCACTCGCTCTCTTCCACCAGCGCCGCCTCATGCTTGAACTCGTCCGTGACGCGTACCCCAATCGCGAACTCGATCACTCCGAACCGTTCGTCTCTCCCCTCGGCGCAGTACTCCAGAAGATCGTTCTGGTAGCCTGCCGTGTCGGACCGCAGCATCACCCGCTCCACTCCCTCGGGTACGCACTCCAACGCGTCTCGCAACACTCGTAGCTGCTCAAATCCCGCAGGAACGTTGCCGTCTCTGAACTCCGAGTGGACGACCAGGTCCGCCTCGGCCCAGTATGTCGTTAGCGGCTGATAGGCTTTGAATCCCTTGTAGCAGTAGAGCGCCTCCTGCTTGTGAGTCTCGACCAGCGTCGCGTCCATATCCAGTGTCGCCTGCCTATGCCCGACGTGGCCCTGGACAAAGCCCACCATCTCGGCGTTGACCTTCCCAAGTCCGTCCAGCGCGTCGTTGGCCTGGGGTATGAACGCCGTATGAGGCTGCCTCGCCTCCTCCTGGGATGCGTCGTGGAACTGGCTCAGATACCGGAACACCGCCGATGGAGACGGCACATAGCGGTGTCGGTCACGCCGCCACCGGTTGCGCACCGCCCTGCGCTCCGAAGCTCGCTGCCGGTGGGTCTCCACCCTTCCCAACATCCGGCCAAGGCCCTCGTCCGCCTCCAGCACGCGAAGGTCGTCCACCCCTTCGCCGCCCGCCAGGTTCAACAGCGTCAGTGAGGTGACCATCTGACGGTCCGTCCAACCCTGGCCTCCCTCTCTGACCCTCACGTGGCGTCTGATCGACTCGCCAAGGCCGATTGCCTCGGCCATCTCCAGGTAGACTGCCAACCCCGATAGCGCCGTCATGCCCCCGATGCGGTTCTCTGCCCTGTACTGGAACGGTAGGACTCCATGTTGCATAATAACTGCACCTCGTTGGTGATGGTTTGGGATTGTCACTTACCATCTTAGTCAGCTTTGCAGCCGACTCCAACGAGGTATTCTCATTCAATTAGGCGGTGGATTTGGGTTGCTTCGGGTGACTTGACAATGTGAGCACTGTTGTTCTACTGTTGTTGCAGGGACGGACCCGACGGCGGTCTGTCCCTTTTGTTTTTTCCGCGATGGGGGGGAGCGCCGTAAGCCACTTGGGAGGTCGAAGGGGAGTGGACAAGGAGGCCGGTGACGACGAAGAGGGAGATGGAGAGCCAAGCGCTGAGGAAGGAGAGCCGAGTGCGGAGGATGGAGAGCCGAGTGCGGAGGATGGAGAGCCAAGCGCTGAGGATGGAGAGCCGAGTGCGGAGGATGGAGAGCCGGGCGCGGAGGATGGAGAGCCGGGCGCAGGGAAGAGAAGGTCGAGTGCAGAGAGGGGAGGGAAGGCAAAGGGGGACGGGCCGGCTGTTGGGCCGGTGGAGTTCGTGCAGAAGACCCTGAAGGAGGAGCCGTACGGGAAGCAGGTGGAGATACTGGAGGCGGTGGCAAAGCACCGGCGGGTGTCGGTGGTGGGCTGCAACGGGTCGGGCAAGGACTGGACAGCCGCGCGCGTGGTGCTCTGGTGGGTGAACGCGTTCAGACCGGCGAAAGCCATAGTGACGGGCCCGACGACACGGCAGGTCAGCGAAATCGTGTGGAGGGAGATGCAGTGGGCCTACGCCTGGGCGCCCAAGGGCAAGCTCAAGGGCAAGATGTTCAGGACGTCGCGGTACGAGGTTGACGAAGAGACGTTCGCGCTTGGGTTCGCGACGGACTCGCCGTACAACCTGCAGGGGTTCCACTCGCCGAACCTGCTGGTGGTGGTCACCGAGGCCCACGCGGTGGAAGAGCGGGACATGGACGCGATCCGGCGGCTGCACCCCAAGCGGCTGCTGTTGGTGGGGAACGCGTACGTGTCGCCTGGCACGTTCTTCGATTCGCATCACTCGAAGCGGCACTTGTACGAGGCGATCAGGATCAGCGCGGAGGACACGCCGAACTTCACGCAGGGAGAGGAGTACATCCCCGGCATGATGACGCGGCAGGACGTGGCCGACCGCAAGGCGGAGTGGGGGAGCGACGACCCCAGGTTCCAGAGCACTGTGCTGGCGAAATTCCCGGAGAACCAGGATGACGTCGTTGTCCCGCTCAAGTGGGCGCGGGCGGCCGCCGAGCGGAGCCTGGAGCCCGACGGGCCGGTGATCCTGGCGTGCGACGTGGCCCGGCAAGGCTCGGATAAGACGGTAGTGGTGAGGAGGCAGGGGGCATACGCGCGTATCGTGCACAGGATAAACGGCCAGGACACGATGGAGATCGCCGAGTACCTCAAGCGGTTCTGCGATAGCGAGAAGGTCGACTTCCTGGTCGTCGACGAGACGGGTGTCGGAGGCGGCGTGGTGGACCGGCTGAAGCAGCTCAGGCTGCGGGGCACGAAGCTGGAGCCGTTCGTGGCCGGGTCCTCGCCGTCGAACCGGAGATACCACGCGAACCGGGGCGCTGAGGTGTGGTGGATCATGCGGAACAGGTACGAGGCGGGCGACCTGGACACGGACAACGACCCGGCCCTGATCGAGCAGGTGTCGACGCGGAGATTCTACCGGGAGGGCGAGCGGATCAAGCTGCAGACCAAGTATGAGCTGGCGAAGTCGCCGGACGAGGCGGACGCGCTGGCCATGACTTTCGCGGTCAGGAAGCAGAAGGTACAGATCTGGGTCTAAATACCCCCTCTACCTTGACGGGAGAGGGCTGGGCCTGTCCTGAGCCTGTCGAAGGGGTGAGGGTGACAATCGAGGGAGGAGCCGATGGTGCTGGATAGGGTTGTGAGGATGTTTGAGAGGGTGAGAGGGCCGAGGGGTGGAGGGCGGACGTCGGCGCTGGAGGATGGGCGATGGGAAGGTCCGGACACGGGGTGGAGCTGGACGCCGGAGTCTTACGGCGGGTACTACCCTAAGTCGGCGCTGGTGTACTCGGCGATCAAGCTGAGGCAGGACGCGGTCGCGCGGGTGCCGCTGGTGGTGCATCGGGGAGAAGGCGAGCGTCCCGCTGGGGCGGACCATCCGGCGCAGCGGCTGCTCGACCGGCCCAATCCGTTCTGGACGCGGGGCGAGCTGTGGCGCGCGACGGAGACGTACCTGGGCCTGTGGGGGTCGGCGTTCTGGGGGCTGGAGCGGGACGGCGGCGGCAGGGTCGCGGAGATATGGCCGCTGCGCCCGGACCGGATGCGCGTCGTGCCCGACGAGGAGAGCTACGTTCGCGGGTTCGTCTACATGGCGGGCGGGCAGCAGGCGGCGTCATACCTGCCCGAGGACGTGGTGTGGATGCGGTACTTCAACCCGCTGGACGAGTACGCTGGGCTGTCGCCGATGGCCCCCCTGCGGCTCTCCGCCGACATGGGCCTGGACTCCCTGCGCGCGAGCCGGAGCGCGCTGCTGAACGACAGCGCGCCGGGGATCTTCATCGAGACCCAGGACACGCCGTCGGACGACGAGGTGAGGGAGTTCCACGAGCGGTGGGAGGCCCGGTTCAAGGGCGTCGACAAGGTGAGAAGGCCGGCGTTCCTGGGCGGTGGGATGAGCGTGCGGAGCCTGGGCTTCAGCCCGCGCGAGATGGAGTACTTCAGGAGCATGAGGTGGAGCCTGGAGGACGTGTCGCGGGTGTACGGTGTGCCCAAGCCGATGCTGGCGGACCTGGAGCAGGCGACGTTCTCGAACTTCAACACGGCGCGGCGGGTGTTCTGGGAGGACACGATCGTGCCGCAACTCGGGTTCTACGAGGAGGCGCTGAACGCGGGCCTTATGCCGGGCCTGGGGGACGGCACGCTGCGCGCCAAGTTTGACCTGTCCGGGGTGGAGGCGCTGCGGGAGACGGAGAACGACAGGGCCAAGCGCCGCATCGGGTACGTGAAGGCGGGGATCATGACTGCGGAAGAGGTGCGCGAGGAGATGGGCCTGAAGAATTGAGAATGGTGAATGGTGAGGTGCGAATGGGGCGGGCCCAAATGGCCCCGATCCGTACTGGCATTGGGTTCTTTACCAAGGTCGGTGGGATGGGTTCCCGCCTCCGCGGGAACGACGGCTTACTTTGCCGCTCTGGTTGTGGTCATGCCAGCATCATGCTATAGTCATGCCATGGCCAACCTGCAGGTGAAGAACATACCGGACGCCCTCCATGAGCGCCTGCGTGGTTATGCGCGTGACAGCAACCGCACAATGAGCGCGGTGGTCCTGGCTGCGCTGGAGCGCGAGCTGGCGAGGCGTGAGTGGCGGGACCGCCTGGCCGGACGTCCCGAGACGGACCTCGGTGGCCCGGCGTCGGCGCTGCTGGCGGAGGCGCGCTCGGACCGCGACGCCGAGCGAGGGTGACGGAGTACGTCGTCGACGCATCGGTCGCGGTGGAGTATCTCTTGAGAACGCCGCTCGGCGTGGCCGTGGCCGACCTGCTGGACAGCGCGTCCCTGGCCGCCCCGGAGCTCATGGACACCGAGGTGGTCTCCGTGCTGCGGCGCGGAGTGCTGCTAGGCCGGCTCGACGACGCACGGGCGGAGACGGCCGTGGAGGACCTGGCGCACTGGCCGGTGGACCGCATCTCCCACCGGAAGCTCGCCAGGCTGGCCTGGCGGTACAACGTGGGGGCGTACGACGCGTTCTACGTAGCGGCGGCGCGAGCCCTGGATGCGCCGATGCTGACGGCGGACGGCAAACTGACCCGGGCCACGGGTATCGATGTGGTGGTGCAGTACGTGCGAGCTGGGTGAGAAGGATTGCGGCCTCGATGAAGGCTGCAGCACCGGGCCGTGCTTCATGGTGCTGACGAAGTGGTGAAGGGGAAGGAGGGAATCGGAAGGTCCCGGTTGCCGTAGTTCTAGGTGGAAGCGGGCGACTGTGCCTTGTCCATCCGGTAGCCTACACGCGGCTCGGTAAAGATGTACTGCGGAGCGTTTGCATCGTCCCCCAGCTTGTGACGCAGGTTTCTCATCGTGGCGCGAAGCACCTGGACATCGCCGGAGTATGCTGCTCCCCAGACCCTTTGCAGGATCTGGTCGTGGGTCAACACGCGTCCGGCATTGACAGAAAGCTCGAAGAGCAGCCTGTACTCGGTCGCGGACAACTGTGCGCGACGGCCGGATACGGTCGCCGCCCGGTCTGCGTAGTCGATGGTCAAGTCTCCCAGGTGATAGGGCTGGCGTTGCACCGCCCCGCCAGCCGGGTCCCGCTTTCGCAAGGACGCTTCCACCCTTGCGATCAACTCGGTCGACGAGAAAGGCTTGACTATGTAGTCGTCGGCTCCCATGTCGAGAGCCTTGACGACGTTCTCCTCCTGGTCGTTCGCAGACAGGAAGATAACCGGCGCGTCGGACACCTCGCGGACGCGTCCCATCAGCTCGAAACCGCTGCTCCCCGGCACCATAAGGTCCATCAGGACAAGGTGGGGCTGCTCCAGCTCCACGAGGTGCATCATCTCATCGAGACTGCCGGTGCCAAGCATCGTGTACCCGTGGTCATCGAGGAGGGCCCGAAGGAGTCGAAGTACCTGCGGCTCGTCGTCCACCGCCAGAATCTTGACCATACCACCCGGCCCAGACACCCGAGCATCGACGGCAGGCTCCCGGATCACGTCGGCGGCCACAGGGATCGTAAAGGTGATCCGAGCGCCCTGTCCCTCTCCATCGCTCTCGGCCCGGATGCGGCCTCCATGCGCCTCGACTATTCCCTTGCAGATTGCAAGCCCCAGGCCTTCCCCCGCGATGCTCTCTCCTTGCTGACCGTTTCCCACGCGGGAGAACTTCTTGAACAGGTTGGGCAGCTCGTCGTCGGGTATGCCTCTGCCCTCGTCCATCACGGAGAAGGCCACGTAGATGTCATCCAGCGTTGCGGCTACCCTGATCGTCGAGGCTTCCTGCGAGTACTTGGACGCGTTGGACAGCAGGTTGCCCAGCACCTGGACGATACGCTTCCTGTCCGCCGAGATCTGCGGCAGGCCCCGGGCGAGGTCCACCTGGACCGAATTCCGCGCCCCCTGGCGAAGAAACGCCACCCTAGCCTCCTCAACCAGGGTCTCGACATCCACGGGACCCAGAGTCACCGACAACGCTCCCGCTTCTATCTGTGTCATGTCGAGGAGGTTGTTGACGAGGTCACGCAGATTGTCGGACTGCTCGTCTATCATTCGGAAGTACTGGAGCATCTCGGAATTGTCCGGGGGACTGGAGCTGCCCAACACGATACTCGTGCAGCCCTTAATCGTGGTCAGGGGCGTTCGCAGCTCATGGCTAACCATGGCGAGGAACTCCCGGCGCAGCCGCTCGACCTCCTCGAGACGGGTCATGTCCTGTATCACTGCGACAGCGGACACGATCTCGCCGTCATCGGAGTAGATCGGCGTCGCGTTGACGAGAGTAGCCACCTTGCGTCCCCCGGGCAGATCGAACAGGATCTCCTCTGCCCGCACCACCTCACCGCGGTCGAGCGCTCTGGCCAGCGGGCGCTCGTGGCTCTCGTACCTCTCCCCATCCGCCCGCCGGTAGATCGCCACCTCGTGATATCGCACAAGCGTGGAGCCGGGCTCGGGCGATACGCCCAGGATGCGCTCCGCCTCTCTATTGATGGACGCGAAGGTCCTGGTGCCGGCATCGACCACGAGAACCCCCACTGGCGAGGACTCCACCAGCGCAGCCAATCGACGTCTCTCGGTCTCCACCTGGTCCCTGGACCGCCGCTCCTCCTTGTGCCTGAGGGCATTGACGATAGCGATCGCGGCCTGTGACGCGAACATCACAAGAATCTCTTCGTCCTCTTCCGAGAACTCCTCTCCACCCTCCTTCTCGGTCAGGAAGATGTTGCCGACAGGCTCGCTCCGATGGCGGATCGGAGCTCCGAGGAAGGTCTTCATTGGCGGATGGTTCTCAGGGAAGCCGACCGAGCTGGAGTGCTGCGCGAGGTCTGCCAGTCGCAGCGGCTCCGGTATCTTGTTCAGGTGGCCGAGGAGTCCCAAGCCCCTGGGCAGGTCCCCCAGCAGACTTCGCTCTTCAGGGGTGATGCCGGAGGTAATGAACTCCCGAAGTCGCCCGGAGTCGTCGAACACCCCGACCGCGCCATACCTCGCGTCTGTCAGCGAGCGAGCGCCGTCAACGATTTCCTGCAGCACTGCGTCGAGGTCCCAGCTCTCGTTGGCGCGGCGGCTGATCTCGCTCATCCTGTCGAAGCGAGCTCGCAGGGTCTCGATTTCCCGCCTGAGTGCGTCCTCCTTCTTCGAGGACTCCTCCTGTACTACCACGCCGCCTCCTGTACCAACACTCACCGATGGGGCTGGTGTGCCGCTCATTATACTGCGGCCCTTTGCCGCATCGATAACGGGCGCCCAGAGCTTTGATGGTTCTTTGATGGAAACAGGGTTGTTTTTGACGGCGATTTGATATGCGCCTCCTACGATGGTCAATGACCCGGTTGCAGAGATTTGGAAAGGGGGTGGCGTATGAAGTCTCATTCGCACCTGGAGCCGAGCGTTCCCCCGCTCGGGGGGGCCATCGGGGCTATCAGCCACAGGTGGTCGCCTCTCCATATCGACCCAGCCTCAGGCGACATCTCCGTAGACGGCGATTGCCGCAAGTTAACGAAGGGAGGATAATGTGATGCTGAAGCGAACACTGGTCATCGGGCTCCTGCTGACCTTTGGTTTGGTGCTGATGGGCGCTGGCCCGCCAACCGTACACACCGTCACCTTCCAGACCGAAAACGGAGAAGGTATCCTGTTCTGGTTCGAGGCCGATCCGGTCGCCGACCAGCGTGAGTTGACGGTCGGTCCCGACTACCAGCCCATCGAAATACCGAGCGACGTGCTGGCGTCGCTCCCCTCACACGTCAGAGACGCCTTCCAAGGCAACTTCGACTCTTCGTTGGCCTCCAGCGTAAACGGGTGCGTCGTCAGGGCTCACGTGCCCTACGAGAACAGCGGTGACGTGAAGGGCAGGATAGACCTATCCTGCATCTACGTCAATGTCGTCGAGACCAAGTTGGAGGGTAAGCTGACCATGGAGCACACCTTTGGCTCCGATCTCTTGGACGACTACGACAGTGGGTGGCAGAGCTGGCTGAGCCACGGGCACACCCTCAGCGGCGACTGCGTCCAAAAGACGAACAGCTACAAGAATTGGGCAAAGGGGTCTGTCAAGTTTGCCACCGGTGGCATAAGCACCTCGGTCGCTTGGAAGTTCGCGACCATAACCTGTTCGCAGATAGCGTGATGCAGGAGAAAATGCAGCTCGCTGTAGCTGGAGTCGTGGTCGTCGCTCTCACTTTGATCTTTGGACTGGCCATGGTCCTGACGAGCGGTCCGCCTGATGAGGGGAAAGAACCCCAGGGCTTGGAAGTTGTCCCGCTCCCGCCGTTCAGGTCGGCATTCGACTACCCGGATGTTGGGCAAGAATTCGGGGTCATAGGGCAAGAACTCGGTGTCATAGAGGGCAGCGTCGTTGAGATACCCGAAGACTTCGAGATACCCGAAGAGTAAAGGGTGTCGGCTAGGTAGTCGGCGTTGCCAGAACCGCAGACCTGTTCGGCGATGCAGACAATGAACGTAGGGTGTGGGGCTAGCAAAGGAGTTACTGTGATGCACTACTCCACCGCCATCATGACAGCGATGATGCTGGTTCTCCTGCTCGCAGGCTGTGGCAAAGACGGTCCGCCGGAGCCGGCGCTGGGGCCGTTCGCGTCCACGCTGGACGGCGAGGCCCTCGCCAGGTACGAAGAGATGACTCCTAGGCAGCGCCAGGGCGTGGAGACGCTGGCCGAGCGTCTGGGCGCGGAGCGGACTGCCGAGTGGCTGCTGGCCTCGTCGGAGGAGAGGCTGAGGATATTCACGCCGGAGTCTTACTCGGACCGCACGGCCTTTGGGGCGAGCCTGGAGGGTGAGACCCTCGCCCTGTACGAGCGCCTGGACGAGGGAGGGCGGGCCGACATCGAGCTCTACGCGGCCGCCCTGGGGCATGAGGCGGCGGCGAGGTCGCTGCTGGCGCTGCGGGATATGGAGCTTGAGAGGATGGAGGGGGAGCAGGAGGTCAGCCCTGCGGCGGACTCGGGCGATGCCGGGTCGTCCGCACAGCGGTCCGAAGAGGGGGCGACTGCCCCCGTGGTCCACTTCTATACGCCCGGGGACTTCAGGGCGCCGCTTCCGTCCCTGGAAGACGCCCTGTCAGCCGACGAGAAGGCCAAGCTCGACTCCCTCGATCCCCACATCAGGAAGGCGTTCGTGCAGGGCTGGGAGCACAGCTCGCCCATGGCAGTAACCGTCCCGGACCCCAGGGACCACAATGCGTGGCTGGCCTTCATCGACCCAGGCGGGTACGTCGCCGGCAGGGTGGAGAGGATCGTGGAGGAGGAAAAGGGAGTGCTCATGTCAGTCCCCGCCGAGATTCCGCCCATCGAGGACCTGGTCTACCCGGAGGTCGTCGCCGAGTTCGAAGGGCTGCATCCCGACCTGAAGGAGAGGTTTTGGGGAGAAGTGGGAATAGCATATGGCCGTGGGATGACGGTGGGGAAGGGAGCGTTTGGCCCGCTCACCGAGGAACAGACCAGGAAGCTGTTTAGCAATTACGTTAAGGGCTGGTCGGAGCTTCAGGCGATGACTCCAAAGTACCGGCGTTCGCAGTGAGGGGGCCCTCATTGTCCGAAGATCAACGTAGGGAGGAAGCCGATGCGACGAGCGATCGCGGCGGCAGCGATAATGGCCCTGGCAGCCTGCTCGCAGTCTGGCGGCGTCGTGGACGTGGCGCCCGAGGACGCGACGGCCAAGGACGTGGAGGCCAAGATGAAGGAGCTCCAGGACCGCTTCACGACGATCTCGGAAGAACAGGTAAGGACGCTCTGCGGTCCCAGGCTCGACCACCTGAACCGCAGTTTCAACTTCGGTACAGACTACTGGCTCGTCGAGCCAGTCAGAATCCGCGACAGAATGGAGCTGCTATACGAGCTCGATGATAGGCTCGACAGGATCGAGGAGGAGCTGAAGGACATCGAATGCCGGTAGCGGAAACACCAACACCTTGTCCTACCAGATTCTGTTCGTGAACGGCTCCATCTTGAGAAGCGAACCTGAGACGCTAGGCTCCAACATCCAGTGCCCGGAGGTCTAAGCCAGTGAGAGTAGCTGCCGTAGTCATAGGGCTCGCTGCTCTCGTAGGCATTTGGTGGATAGTGCAGGGAGGGGAGACGCAGATGAGCCCTACTGCGTCCTCCCCTACAGAGGAGGAGATTCCCCCTACGCCGACGTCCACTCTCAGGAGGGATTGGGGTCCGATTCCGACCGAGCCTGTTCCCCGGGTAATTGATGTGTCAGCGTCATTCACTCAACCTACGCCCCAGGTATGGAACGACCGATGCGCGATACTCAGACTAAGGGAGTCGTACCAAAGCAACCCCGAGAACGAGAATATGTGCGGCTGGACGGAGATGCCTACGCGACCTTAGAGAATGCCAGCGAGCGGGCGCCGTCAACGACCTCCTGAAGCACTGCGTCGAGGTCCCAACTCTCGTTGGCGCGGCGGCTGATCTCGCTCATACTGTCGAAGCGGGCTCGCAGGGTCTCGATTTCCCGCCTGAGTGCGTCCTACTCCTTCGAGGACCGCTGCTGTACGAACACGCCACCTCCTGGACCATCACGCACCGATGGGGCTAGTGTGCCGCTCATTGTACTGCGGGCCTTTGCCGCATCGATGACGGACGTCCAGAGCTTTGATGGTTCTTTGATGGAAACAGGGTTGCTTTTGACGTCCATTTGATGTGGGCCGTCTATGATGGTCAATATCCTGGCTATGGGGGTTTGGGAAGGAGGTGGCGTGTGAAGTCCCATTCGCACCCTGATGTCCTTCGGAGTGAAGCTGCTGACGTACATCAGCAAGACGCGCTACTGCTACGACGGCACGTACACTGTCGGCACGCCCCACTCCACCCGCTGACCAAGTACTGGACTTCGGAGATCACCAAGACGTGCTGGGGCAATGGCTCCTGAGCTCGGGGTAGCTCTGATGGCGGCGATCGCCTTGCTATTCTGTTCGGCGTTCGTCGTCATAGGGCTGCTCACAGTGAAGAAGGCTAGGGAGGTGGAGTTGAAGCTGGCGGGGTACATAGTTGCCATTGTCTCAGGTGCGATGGCGTTTCTCCTGCCGCTCTACATCCTGTGGAATACCCCGGTAAACTGAGGGTGTCCTTCCCGCCCTCGCCGAGTAGTCTCCATCATGAACGACTGTTCAATGACACCATCGAAGGATTCGACTTCGAGGAGGGCACACCATCTGTGGGAAGGAGGCGTGAGATGAAGCAGTACGCCATACTTGGATTCGCATTCGGCGCCTGCACCCTCGTATTGCTAGGACTGGCTCTGATTCTGATAAGCGGTCCGCATGATGTTGAGGGGGAGTACTCAGGTTGGGAAGCCGCCATCGTGGGTGAGGGCGTAGAGATACCAGAACGCTAGAGGACACGGTCCTAGGAACAGCAGAGGGCCGCGCTGAACGCCAGGTACGAGGCCGTCCTGCCCACCATGGAGTAGAGGGAGAAAGGACATGCCCTACATACTAGTAGTCCTGACATCGGCCCTGCTGGCGCTCACGGGTGTAGAAGTCGCTCGAAGGAGGGTGCGACAACACCCGCAGCCGTCCTGGTCGATATATTGGGGTGAATTCTGGACGGCCTATAACTGGACGGTGATAGTCCTGCTGTCACTGGCCCTCGCATTCGCGGTAGGTGCCTGCTACGCGAACGGAAACTGCCCGCGAGGGATATAGATGGAGGGGCTCATGCGCCGCCTCGCCGATGCACCGATCCCGTGGCTGCATACATTGCTCTCGAGGGTGGGAAGGGTAGAACGGCGCGTCTCAGCGAGAGCAGAGGGCCCGCGGCCGATGGTCACGGGGGCCTCTGGCAGAGTTCACGCGAAAGGGACTCCAATGCCTAGAACATGGATACTGCGAATCCTGATCGTACTCGCACTCCTGACTGGCATCAATGCCTACGGATGGGGAATGCACTTGCTGCTAGAAGGAGCAAGCGATCTTCGCCCACACCCAGGAATAGAGTGCTTCGCTTACTCAGGGATAGACAAGGCAAAGACCGCTATACGCGAGCGCAGCAAGAACGATAGGTTCTTTGACGACAGGGACGCGTTCGAGATGGGGATAGCCGATATGAGCGTTGGCGAAAACAGCAGCACGCACTTCGGTTACTTCCGTCTGCACCCTCCCGATGCACGAGCGGTCACCCTCTGCTTCTTCGAGTGGGAGAAGGACAAAGAAGACACGGAAACCGGCTATCGAGTATCAGAGGTATACGAGTCCAACCGTGACAACCCGCATCTTCCTATTGCAATAGACCGGCCCAAGAGACCCAAGGATCTTGACATCCACGACGATGGATACGAGCAAGACTACTGGTAACGTCCGCTATAACGTCAATCGAGACTTCGCTGCTCGCGGAGCCACGATTCCGTTATGGGAATGCGGTCTGCCTCATTGTCGTCAGCTCTCATAGGAGGAAGCGTTTCTGATGGCCAATACTGGCACACGAGCTGACGATCTCCTGAACTCCATTGTCGGATGCGCGTTCGTGGTCGCGCTCGACGAATCGGGCCTCGCGCCGGACGACGTGGCGGACCCGAAGGCAGCCCTGTGGATGGCCGCAGCGTGCGCAGACGAGGTGTTCAGGTTCCGCTCGGACTATGACCTGGTCGCGCCTGGGGTGCTGGCTCTCGCAAGGGGGAAAGCGGCCCAGGCGCGCGCGTTGATCGAACATCCCGGCGTCGCATGGTGGTTCGATGACGTGGACCTGCGCGCCCAGGCCTGGCTCTCCATACATGGGACACCCGACAAGTTCATCTATGGAACTCCCCCCGATACGATGGCGTGGAGTCGACCGGCGAACCCATCGAGGCCCTGGGAGCGCTATGCGCAGCAGCCGCTTGGCAACCAGTCCACGTCGACCCTTTACGGGCCCTACCTGACATCCGAGCTTGTTGCCTGCGATGAACGGGTGGGGGACTACTACTGTGGATTTCCTCTGGCGTGGTGGTCGATACGCTTCCTCGAGGATGTGCGGGTGTTCGAGATCCATGGCCCGTCCGACTGGCATGACCTGTGCGTCAGATACCCCGCAAGAGGCACGGAGGACGACCGCCTGGCGCCGAATTGGGGAGCAGTGTCGGAGGAGTGGGACGGCTTCCACCTGAGCCTGGGCGGGCTGCTGACCGCGGAGCAGAACAGGTACGAGTCGCCGGCAGGATGGACTTTCCTGGACGCTTGGCACGCCGAGCAGACCCATTGGCTGCGCGCGCTGAGGACCGAAACGAAGCGCCAACCAGACTTCGACAGGGGGCTGGGGCCTCCCGAAATCCCGGGATTCCGTTTCCCCGACTTTGGCGGGGAAGGCGACATGTTGGTCCGCATTTGACCGCGAAGACGGCTCAGCTCCCGCAATGGGAAGCATGCGATTACTAGCTCAGGAGGACCGATATGAAGCCTTGGTGGAAACTATCTCTATTTGTTCTCATCATGCTTGTGGCCGTGAACGCCTACGCATGGAGCGCACATCTACTGTTGAATCGGCTTGAACCCAACTTCCCTGTGGAGTGTGTCTCTTACTCAGACTTCCCAGAGACACGCGCTGAACTACTGGAACGTGGCTTTGATTCAGGCATGCTGGCGGACATGTCCTCTGGTGAACGACCGGACGGGTCACGCTATGGCTACTTCCGCATAGACCCGCCGAACATCCCTGAGATATGGCTTTGCTACTACGAGTGGGGAGCGGACGCGGGCGAAAGATCGGGCGGGCTCCGTTTCTTTGGTAACAGGCCATCAGAACATCGGGGCAGCCTGTGGGACATAGATCTGTGGGAGTATGACCTGGACCTGGAGAGCTACACGGAAGGTATCTGCATTTGGGAAAACCCCTCGGGCAGAAAAATGACGAGGGTGCAAGGTACTAAGTGTCCACCAAGACCATAGGAGGATCCATAGCGGAGGTATCTGGGAGGATGAGCGAGGCCGAGGGAGGCAGTCTGTAAGATGTGGCCGGCGGTGGGGGTGCTTCTGATGGTCGTTGGTCTCGGGTACGCCTGTTTCACCACGGGGCTAAAGAACAGAGTCATAGCCACTATCCTGATTCTCTCATCCCTCGCAATCGTATATGTGACGGCGATCGAGGAACCTGTCTATTGCGGTTTTAGGCCTGATGGCGTATTCGATGAAAGATGGACGGTGGTGGTAGGGTGCGAGTAGGGATACTCTAAGGTGTCTGTGTGCGGTGTCCGCTCAAAGGCCGTGAGGGTGATACGATGAGGATCAAAGAAAGTCGCGCCATGAGAAGGGCAATCATATTGGTCTTGCCTGCAGGCGCTATAGGCGTATTCGTAGGGGTTCAGTGGTCTGAGTCTACCAGGTCAGTGGCGCACCCTGAGATATGGGTGCCGCTGGCGAATCTGCCGTTGTCCTGTATGGCGGCGGGTGTCCTGGCAGGGCTGTTTGTATTCGCTGTCGCGGGTCTATGGCGGCGGATATTCGGCATCACTTCTCAAACCTGGCGGACGCATGGCAAGGTCAACAATCAGCGCTGGTGGTAGGCGCCCAGGAAGCTCCTGCGCGGTATCCTGGAGGGCGAGCTTCTTCCGGGTCCGTCGACGCCTGTGTACCTCCACGCCATGTCCACGGAAGAGGCCCTCGAGGCCGTGGGCGCGTGGGCCGAAGCCGAGATCCGCACCGTATCGGAGCGCAGGGCCAACTAGCGTCCTGAGTCCGCAGTTGGTCCTGCGAGGGGGTGTGCAAAGGTCTCAATAGCCTCCTCTCGCCCGATGGGAGAGGACTGAGGGTGGAGATGAAGGCGTCGGCGCGGTTCTCCCTTTCATCCCCGTATCGAGTACGGGGCAGGCTCTAACCTTCTCCCGCCAGGGGAGAAGGAACTTCGCACACATCCTTGGGGCTGTCCGGGCGTTATGGAGGTTATGCGGGGAAGCCGAGGGCGTTGGCGACGGACTCCTGCGACCCGTCAAGGGTAATGAAGGACATTTCGCCTGGCGTGGGCGCGAGGTATAGGGCGGTCGCCACGTGCCACAGGTCGGCTCCCTTGAGATACCCGGCTGAGAGGGCTGTTCCAAGCTCCTGCGTCAGCGGCCGATCGGGGAGGACCCACCTGATGCCGGAGAGAACTCGGGCGTCGAACTCCAGCCTCTCTCGGGCATGGGCAGCCCGGACCTCGGCCTCCAGCAGGTTGGAAGAGCGCAGGTCGGAGAACTCAGCGAGTCGCCGCTCCGCGTCGACCCAGCCGGAGTCCTGGAATGCGATGCAGACGATCACGGAGGAATCGACGTAGGCGATGCTCATCAGTCGCGTTCTCTGAGGAACGCCTCAAGCGCGCCTGGGACGTGGGTCCCGCCCTCGAATGGGACCCGGCGCTCTCTAGGTCCGACCAGGACGCCCTTCCGCTCCAGCTCCAGGGTACGCTGCTCGATGGTTGCGGCCCTTTGGAGCGGACGGATTTCAGCCACGGGCTCTCCCCGGTACGAGACGGTGACGGTCTTGCCGTCGCGGACGCTGCGGATGATCTCCGAGAACTTCGCCTTGGCTTCGTAGGTCGAATAGGTGATGCTCATGGTGAGCATTGTACCTAGTCAGACCAGTCTGTTCAATTGGCCCCGGATCTGGCGCCGGTCGACTCCTCCCGAATCCGCACCATCAGCTTGAATGACGTCTGCCGCGGATGAGGGTTGACGGTATGGGAACTAACGTGCTAGGGTAGTTGAGACGCGGGAGTTGTGCTCCTGCGACAACAGAGGAACCAGGGCGGGAATCGCCCCCGATTCGAGGCCGACGGACGGCTTCGGTTCGGGGGCTTTTCTATTGGGTAATGGCCTGAGATGGGGCCGGGGGATGGGTTCCGGCTCGGGGGCCGGTACGACCCGCGTATCGGGGTACGGGGCAGGCTCTTCGACAAGCTCAGGGCAGGCTCGGATTCGGGGCTGGAACGACGGAGAACCAAGGAAGGAGGTTGGGATTGCGTTCGGCATTCTTGGACATCGTGGAGAGCAGGGACCTGGGAGAAGGGCAGTACGCGGTGACGATCGCGGCGAACGAGAGGGTGCGGCGTCCGCCGGACCTGGACCTGGCCGGGATGTCGACCGAGGCGTACATGCGGAACCCGGTGGTGATGTGGGCGCACGACGTGGTGGGGCGGTCGCCGTCGGGCGGGCTGCCCGTGGGCAGGACGCTGGGGCTGAGCAAGGGCGCAGGCGGCCGGCTGTCGGCGGAGTTCGAGTTCCTGGCTGAGGACCCGTTCGCCCAGCGTGTGAAGAACGCGTGGGACAAGGGCTTCCTGCGGGCGGCCTCGGTGAGCTGGGTGCCGGTGGAGAGCGAGTCGGACGAGTCGGGACGGCGGCGGGACGTGACGTCGGAGCTGGTGGAGTGGTCGCTGGTGCCGGTGCCCGCGGACCCGGACGCGCTGCGGGACTCCTACCGGCGGCTGATGGCCCACGCGCTGGATGGCGACGGGGGGATGGGAGATGAGGAGTGGCGTGAGGCCATCGGCCTGCTGGTGGACGAGGTGAAGGAGGGCCTCGGAATGGCGGCCTAGCGCGTTGCCGAAAGCGGGTGTGCAGAGGGGCGCAGCCCCTTTGCCGGGAGTTTGAGGGTGTCCCTCAAACACTAATCTTCCCCTTCTATCAGGAGGGGGCCGAATGAGGAGGAAAGCATGACGACGACTGAGATGGAGGCGATCAGGACGGAGCTGTCGGGGATCAACGAGTTCGTGCGGGAGCGGTTCGATCCGGTCTCGCAGGACGTGGGGCTGCTCAAGGAGGAGACGGAGCGCCTGGGCGGTGAGATCACGCGCCTGCAGGAGCGGGAGCGCCAGCCGAGGCGGAGGGCGCTGGCGGGCCGGGCCGGCCAGGAGCCGGTGGTGGGCGAAGGGCCGTACGCGGGCATGGACGCCCTGGACCTGGGCCTGCTGAGGCGGATCGCGCGGTCGCAGCGGCGCGAGTTCTTCGGCCCCGGATGGCTCGAGCGGATGGACGCGGCGAGGAGGTCGCTCGTGGAGGGCGCAACGACGGCCGTCGTGCAGGAGTCGCACGAGGCCGCCGACGCCCGGCTAAGGCAGCTTCACAGGGTCGGTCCGCGGCCCACGGGACAGCACGAGACGTTCAGCCAGCCGGTGCTGCGGTCGCTCACACGGGCGGCAATGGACAGCACGACGGCGGGGTCGGGCGACGAGCTGGTGGCGACGCTGGAGGCGCGGGAGCTGTGGATGGACGTGAACCTGCGGACGCTGGTGGCGCCGCTGATAGGGGCCATCGACATGCCCTCGAACCCGTTCGAGCTTCCGAGGCAGCTTGGGGACGTGAACTTCTACCCCGGCACGGAGAACATGGCGGCGGCCGAAACGGCCCTCGGCACCGGCCGGGCGACGCTGGAGTCCCACGAGCTGGTCGGGCACGTGCCGTACTCGTTCACGCTGGAGGAGGACGCCGTGGTGGCGCTGCTGCCGGAGATCAGGGCAGGGCTGGTGCGGAACGTAGCCGAGGTGCTGGACGACGTCATCCTGAACGCCGACGACTCGGCGACCAACAACATCAATGCGGACGATGCGACGATCTCGAAGTCAGACGCGGGGAAGGGGCACTGGCTGCTCGGCTACGACGGGATCCTTCACCTGCCGCTGGTGGACAACTCGGACCAGAGCAACCTTCACACCGACGGGGTCTCGGACGAGATGTTCAGCGAGATCAGGGCCAAGCTGGGCAAGTACGGCGCCAGGCCGTCGGAGCTGGTGTGGGTCATGGACGTGAACACGTTCATCCGCGCCCAGTCGATCAGCCAGTTCCGGACGATGGACAAGCTCGGCCCCAACGCGACGCTGCTGACGGGGATGCTCGGCGCGGTGGAAGGGATACCGGTGATCGTGTCCGAGCAGATGCGGCTGGCGGACTCCGACGGGAAGGTGACGGATGGAGGCAACACGAGGGATGCAGGCCGCCTGCTGATCTTCAACCGGACCCAGTGGACCCAGGGGTTCCGGCGGAGGGTCTCGATCGACGTGGACAGGGACACGCAGAAGCGGCAGACGGTGGTCACGGTCAGCCTGCGGCACGCCCTGACCGAGCGCACGGGCGACAGGTCGACGGCCACGCACACGGCGCTGCAGATCAACATCACGGGAGTGTAAGGAAGTGAGGCCGGGCCGCCGGGGACATTGCTCCCCGGCGGCCTCAGTTCGCAATGTCGGGTTCCTTCTCCCCAGGCGGGAGAAGGCCAGGATGAGGGGGAGCCCACGCCAGGGACTTTCACCCTCACACGTTCACCCTCACCCCAGCCCTCTCCCGTCGAGGGAGAGGGTGCAGGAGTCGAGGGAGAGGGGGTTAGGAGGAGCTATGGCGAATACGTACGTGACGCTGGATGTGCTGAAGGGGCCTTCGGGGCTGAATATCACCGGATCGAGCGAGGATGGGCGGCTGGTGGCGGTGGCCGAGGCTGCGAGCCGGCTGGTCGACCGGTACTGCAACCGGCACTTCTACGTGGTGAGGGCGACGCGGCGGTTCGACGGCAACGGCGCATCGAGGTTGCTGTTGCCGGACCTGGCGCGCGTGGATGACGGCGGAGTGCGGACGGACGAAGGGCGCGACGGGACCTTCAGGACCAAGTGGGATGTGGGCGACTATGTGCTGCTGCCCAGGAACGCGGCCCTGGAGGGAGGCGGGGAGCCGAGGCCCTACACGTCGATCGAAGTAACCGGCAGGGGCGCGAGGCATGCCTGGCCCGCCGTTCGCGGCACAGTGCAGATAGCCGGCGAGTGGGGATGGCAGCGCCGTCTCAGGCGCGAGGGCGAGACGAGCGACGCTGTCGCGGATGGGGACGCGAGGGAGGTCGAGGTGGGCCCTTCGACAAGCTCAGGGCGAACGGACCTGGGCGTGGCGGTGGGTCACACGCTGCTGATCGACGAGGAGCAGCTCTACGTCCGCGAGGCTCGCGGCGGCACGCTCGTGGTGGAGAGGGGCGTGAACGGCACTGAGGCAGCGTCGCACGATTCGGGGTCTGCCGTGTACGTGATGGAGTACCCGGGGCCTGTCGTCGAGGCAACCCTGCTGCAGACGGCGCGGCTGTGGAGGCTCGCGAGCGGGAGCGACCCAGAAGGCCCCGCAGTGCTGAACGGGGACACGCGGACACTGCTGGGGTCGTACCGGAAGCCGGCGCTCGGGGTGGGCTGCTGATGGCCAGCGAGATAGGGGACGCAGTGGAGGGGCTGGCCTCGCTGCTGGAGGGCGTTCCCGGGCTGCGGGTACACCGGCAGCCCCCGGCGGCGCTGAACGAGCTACCGGCTGCCGTGGTGCTGTTCGAGTCCCGCGGCGCATCGCGGACGCTGGGCGGGCACGGGTTCGCGGGGCGGATCAGGGTGGTGCTGGCGGTGTCGGCGGCGGACGCAAGCGAGGGGTCCGACAGGCTCTACGACTTCATGGCGCAGTCGGGGGAGTCGAGCATCGAGGCGGCCGCGGCGTCGGACCCGACGTGGGGCGGCAGCGTGGACGACGGGCGGCTGGCGTCTATCGACAACGCGGGCCGCCGCAAGCTCTGGGGCGGCGAGTACCTGGCCGCGGACTTTCATTTCGATGTGGTGAGGAGCGGGACCTAAGGTCAGTGGAAGAGACTCCTGGCATCCCACTGGCCTTCGATGATCCAAGAGATTCGGTCTGCCCCGCCCCGAAACCGACGCACCAGCGGAACAGAATCGATCCCTTAGTGTGTCGCCCCGGTTGCTTCGTCAATCCCTGTGAACCCAGTGCTGAAAGACTCCGGCTCTGCCGGTGAGCGAATAAATCATAAGAACTAACGATGTTCAGATGCAAATATCACATCCAACTCACACGATCCCTGTATGCTCTCTCTTTGGCTTACGGGAGGGAGAGTCGGACATGGCCCTACTATCGAGCCGCCACCCAGTGCTCGCCACGGCTGTTGTCGCCGCGCTTGTCCTGCTTACAGTCACGCTGGCGATGGCCTTTAGAGCCCAGGCTCAGAGCGATCCGGCCACATGCGCCACGGGTGCTGCCGTGCCCGACCCTGCCAACAACCCGGGCTTGGTGTCCGACTGCGAGGCTCTGCTGGCGTCGGGAGACACCTTGGCGGGAACGGCGACGCTGAACTGGTCGGCGGAAACGCCTATTGCAACGTGGGACGGGGTAACGGTTGGGAGTGTGCAAGCGCGTGTAATACGACTCGCCCTGCGAAACTGGGGGTTGACCGGGGAGATACCGGCGGAGTTGGGTAGCCTAGCCAACCTTCAAACTCTGGACTTCACCATCAACCAGTTGAGCGGCGGGGTCCCCGCGGAGTTGGGTAGCCTAGCTAGTCTGCAAACTCTGGACCTCAGCATCAACCAGTTGAGCGGCGGGGTCCCTGCGGAGTTGGGCAGCCTAGCTAACCTGAACAGGCTAGATCTGTACGGTAACCTACTGACCGGCGTTATCCCTGCGGATTTGGGCGGCCTAGCTGACCTGCAAACTCTGGATCTTGGGAGCAACGAGTTGAGCGGCGTGATCCCCGAGGAGTTGGGCAACCTCGCCAACCTGACATTGCTCAATCTAACAGGGAACCAGTTGAGCGGCGAGATCCCTGAGGAGCTGGGCAGCCTGGATAGTCTGAAGACTTTGGATCTCGACGACAACCAGTTGAGCGGCGAGATCCCTAAGGAGTTGGGCAGCCTAGTCAACTTGAACAAGCTAGATCTGGGCAAGAACCAACTGATCGGTGATATCCCAGCTGAGTTAGGCAACCTCGCCAACCTCACATGGCTCAGCCTCTCAGGGAACCAGTTGAGCGGCGCGATCCCTACAGAGTTGGACAACCTCGCCAAACTAACCCACCTGCAACTCACCAGCAACCAGTTGAGCGGCGCGATCCCTGCGGAGCTGGGCAACCTCGCCAACCTGACATTGCTCAATCTGCCAGGGAACCAGTTGAGCGGCGCGATCCCTGCGGAGCTGGGCGGCCTGGTTAACCTGCAAGCAATGTATCTCGACGACAACGAGTTGAGCGGCGTGATCCCTGCGGAGTTGGGCAACCTCGCCAACCTGGAGTGGCTTGGTCTCTCAGGGAACCAGTTGAGCGGCGCGATCCCCGCGGAGCTGGGTAGCCTGGTTAACCTGCAAATAATCTACCTCTTCGGAAACGAGCTGAGCGGCGTGATCCCTGCGGAGCTGGGCAACCTCGCCAACCTGGAAGGGCTTGGTCTCTCAGGGAACCAGCTGAGCGGCACGCTCCCTGCGGAGCTGGGCAACCTCGCCAGCCTGAGATCGCTTGGTCTCTCATGGAACGAGTTGAGCGGCACGATCCCTGCGGAGTTGGGCAGCCTAACCAACCTGCAAACCCTGGCCCTCGGCGACAACGAGTTGAGCGGCGCGATCCCTGCGGAGTTGGGCAGCCTCGCCAATCTGGAATGGCTAGATCTCTCAGGGAACCAGCTGAGCGGCGCGATCCCTGCGGAGCTGGGTAGTCTAGTCAAGCTGCAAACGATGTATCTCGACGGCAACGAGTTGAGTGGCGTCGTCCCTGTGGAGTTGGGCAACCTCGCCAACCTGACATGGATGGGTCTCTCACGGAACCAGCTGAGCGGTGCGATCCCTGCGGAGCTGGGCAGCCTAGCTAACCTGACATTGCTCAGTCTCTCACAGAACCAGTTGAGCGGTGCGATCCCTGCGGAGTTGGGCAGCCTAGCTAACCTGCAAGTTCTGTATCTTGGGAGCAACGAGTTGAGCGGCGCGATACCTCCGGGGTTGGGTAGCCTCGCCAAATTGAACAGGCTAGACATCGAAGAAAACCAGCTGAGCGGCTCGATCCCTGCGAAGCTGGGCAGCCTCGCCAATCTGGAATGGCTTGATCTCTCAGGGAACCAGCTGAGCAGCGTGATCCCAGCCGAGCTGGGCAACCTCGCCAACCTGACATGGCTCGGCCTCTCACGTAACCAGTTAAGCGGCGCGATCCCTGCCGAATTGCAGGGCCTGTCGAACCTGGAGTGGCTGTCCCTCGCCGGGAACCAGTTGAGTGGGTGCATATCCGACGGGCTGCGACACGTGCAGACTAATGATCTTGGCACGCTGGGACTGCCCGGCTGCTCTGAGATAGCTCTGACCGCGCTATACAACGCGACGGGCGGGGCGAACTGGACGAACAACAGCAACTGGCTGAGCGACCGACCGCTTGGGGAGTGGCACGGAGTCACCACCGATGATCGAGGCAGGGTCACAGGGCTGGACCTGATCCGCAATGGCCTGGTCGGGTCCATCCCCGCTCAGATAGGCGCCTTGGTCAGCCTGCAGGAGCTGGCCCTGGAGGGGAACGAGCTGTCGGGCCCGATACCTCCGGAGATAGGCGACCTCGCCGATCTACGGGGCCTGGTGCTGGACGACAACGAGTTGACGGGGACGATTCCGGTCGAGCTGGGCAACCTCTCAAACCTGCGGGGACTGACCCTCTCCCGCAACCAGTTGACTGGGAGTATCCCGGTTGAGCTGGGTGGCCTGACCGAGCTCGAGAACCTCTACCTGTGGAATAACCAGCTGACCGGCGGGATACCCGCGGAGCTGGGCGATCTCACGAAGCTGGGCGGCCTGGTCCTGTCGGGGAATCAGCTGACCGGCGGAGTTCCGGCTGAGCTGGGCAGCCTGGTCGATTTGCACACATTGATCCTGGGGAAGAATCAGCTAAGCGGGCCTATCCCGGCTGAGCTTGGCAACTTGGCTAACTTGAGGGGTTTGCACCTCGGCCATAACCGGCTGAGCGGGCCGATACCGAGCGAACTGGGGGCTCTCTCCAAACTTCAGTGGGTGTTCCTGGGAGGCAACCAGCTTACCGGCTGCATTCCAACCGGACTACGTGACGTTGGCGACGACGATCCTACCAATGACCCCGACAACGATCTTAGCGAGCTCGGTCTGCCCTTCTGCGACTGTACAAGCGGCAGGGCTGTGGCGGATGTTTCGAACACGGGCCTCGTGTCGGACTGCGAGGCGCTGCTGGCGTCGCGGGATACGCTTGCAGGAAGCGCGACGTTGGACTGGTCGCCGGACTGGCCGATCGCGGGTTGGGAGGGGGTGACGGTCGGCGGTACGCCGGAGCGTGTGATGGAGCTGGACCTCTACGACGGCGGGCTGACAGGCACGATTCCCGAGGAGTTTGGCAACCTGGCCAGCCTGCAGGTGCTGAATCTCTGGGACAATGACCTGACAGGCGCAATTCCCACCGAGCTAGGCAACCTGTCCAACCTACAGGTGCTGAAGCTCCGGGGCAACCAGCTAACGGGCGCAATACCGGCCGAGCTTGGCAGCCTGTCCAACTTGGCGACGCTGTGGCTTTCCTTCAACTATCTGGATGGCACAATTCCGGCCGAGCTTGGCAGCCTGCCCAACTTGGAGGTGCTGGATCTCAGCGGCAACGATCTGGAGGGCACAATTCCGACCGAGCTTGGCAGCTTGCCCAACTTGGAGGTACTGGATCTCAGCGGCAACGATCTGGAGGGCACTATTCCGGCCGAGCTTGGCAGCTTGTCCAAGCTGGAGCATCTGTATCTCTCGTCTAATTGGCTGGCGGGCTCGATCCCCGTCGATCTGGGCAATCTGGCAAACTTGACGAAGCTGTGGCTCGGCGACAACCGGTTGACGGGGGCTATTCCAGCCGAGCTTGGCAGCCTTCCCAGCCTGATAGCGCTGTCTCTCCACTACAACGAGCTGGAGGGTCCCATTCCAGCCGAGCTTGGCGGCCTTACCGGCCTGTTGGCGCTGTCCCTTGGCAACAACCAGTTGACAGGGGCGATTCCGGTGGAGCTTGGCAGCCTGTCCAACCTGTCGTTCCTGTTCCTCGGCGGCAACCAGCTTACGGGATCTATTCCCCCAGAGTTGGGCGGCCTGACCAATCTGAAGAGGTTGTGGATAAGTGGGAATCGGTTCATGGGGTGCATACCGGGCGAATTGCGCAATGCTGACGACAACGACTTGGTCGAGATCGGTCTACCGTTCTGCGATGTGCTGCTGAGCGGCCTGTCGATCAGCCCGCGGGTACTGACTCCGGCGTTCGACCCCTACCGGACGAGATACGCGGCGTTGGAGGGACTGACCTCGGTGACAGTAGCGGCCTCGAAAGAGCACGGCGCGACCATCCGTTTCCTGGATGAGGAAGGCGCCGAAATAGCGGATGGCGATGGTGCGCTGGAGGGCCTCCAGGTCGACCTCGGCGGGGGAATCGCGGGAATAAAGGTGGAGGTGACCTCGCTGGACGGTCACGCCGTCCGCTTCTACAACATATTGGTTCGTCCTAGAGCGAGGGTCTGCGTGAGCGGCGGTGCGGTTGCGGATTCGACGAACGCGGGGCTGGTGTCGGACTGCGAGGCGCTGATGGCGTCCCGTGACGTTCTGGCGGGGACGGCGACGCTGAACTGGAGCGAGCATCTGTCCATCCACAACTGGCGCGGTGTGTCGATTGCCGATGGGCGTGTGGTGGGCCTCGAACTCAGCGGCGAACCGCGCCCTGGTGAACTAACCGGCAGTATCCCAGCAGAGCTGGGCAGCCTCAGCAAACTCCAGTCGCTAGTTCTCCAATGGAACAGGTTGACGGGGCCAATTCCGCCTGAGCTGGGTGGGCTTGCCAACCTGGAGCGGTTGTACCTCAACGACAATCGACTATCCGGGCCGATACCCGCCGAGCTGGGAGATCTCACAAGTCTCAAGGCCATGAATCTCTTTGGGAATGGCCTCTACGGCCCGATTCCGGACGAGCTGGGCAGTCTTACCAAGCTGGAGTCGTTGCGGATGGGCGGGGGGCCGCTGAGTGGCCCGATACCTGCCTGGGTGGGTGGACTCACAAACCTGAGAGACCTGGTGCTTGGCGGCAGCCAGCTCAGCGGGCCCATACCGGTCGAGCTCAGCAATCTGGCCAACTTGGAGGAGCTCGGAATTGGCTGGAACCGGTTGAGCGGCTTCATACCCCCCGAGCTGGGCGACCTCACAAAGCTCAGAGCACTGCGCCTCGATCACAACCGGCTGACGGGCGGAGTCCCATTTCATCTGGCCAATCTGAGGAACCTCACGCTGCTGGACGTGAGCTACAACCGGCTGAACGGTCCGATACCAGGTGAGCTGGCTAATCTTACCAAGCTGGAGCATTTGGCTCTGAACGGCAACCGGCTGGATGGCCCTATACCATCCTGGCTCGCCGACCTCGACGAGCTGGAGTTCTTGACCCTAAACGACAACCGGCTGACAGGCTCCATCCCAGCCGGGTTGGGCGATCTCAGCAACCTGGAACGGCTGTTTCTATCCAACAACCGGCTGACCGGGTGTGTACCCGACGGCCTGCGCAGTGTAGTCGATGACAACCCGGAGAACGATCCTGACAACGACATGGCCTATCTCGGGCTGCCCGACTGCTCCTGAGGTGGCTGTTCTGACCGCGCTCTACAACGCAACCGGCGGGGCGAATTGGAACAACAGCACCAACTGGCTGAGCGACGTGCCACTGGACGTGCTCGGCCTGGATCTGTGCAGTGGGTCGTGAGCGGCCTGAGTGGCTCGTGGCTCTCGGACGGGCTACGGCTCCCCGGTAGCCGCGGACGTCTCTAGCCGGCGTTGGTCCTTGCCACGAGGTCGCGGACGCGGGCGTCCATGTCTGCGAGGCCTGACATCAGGAAGCCCATGTCGGCGCCGACGGTGGCGATCTTGCCGCCTCGCTCCAGCCAGTACTCCGCTATCTCGTAGGTCGACGTGAACATGCCCCACGGCACGCCGTGCTCGTTGCACTTGTCCAGGATGTGCTGGATCATCGCCGTGTGCTCGTCGTTCCACTCCGACGGCAGGATGCCCATGGTGAGGCCCAGGTCGCCGGGGCCGACCATGATGCCGTCGACGCCCTCAACGGTGAGTATCTCGTCGATGTTCTCGACGGACTTGACGGACTCGATCTGGGGCCATACGAGGGTCTCGTCGTTGGCCACCCTGGAGTAGCCTGGCGAGCCGCCGTACTTGTCGGCGCGCAGTGAGCTTCCCCAGCTCCTGTTGCCGCGCGGCGGGTACTTGGCCGCCTCGACCGCCCTCTCCACGTCGGCGGCGGACTCGGTGAGCGGGACTATGACGCCGTCCGCCCCTATGTCGAGGGCCTGGTTGATGAGCCAGGGCTCGTTGAACAGCACGCGGACGACGACGTCCTTGTGCCCCATCGAGGTCACCATACGGCTCAGCATGGTCTGGTCGATGGCGCTGTGCTGAGTGTCGATGAGCACGAAGTCGAAGCCGGACTCCGCCACGGCCTTGTTCGCGGCCCGCACGTCCAGGCCTGCCAGGGTCCCCACTATCGCCTGTCCCGCCGCCAGCTTTCGTCGAATGGTGTTTGCCAAGTGTCCTGACCTCCATCGCTCGGTGGGCAATCTTACCATCTCATGGACATCAGGTCTGGAACGGCCCTCCATGCTAGAATGCCCATAGGACCGGAATGCAATGGCGACCATCAACACCATAGAGGACTTGGTACAGATACTGGACGACAACCCGAGGTGGCTCGAGGCCATCCGTGCCCGGCTGCTGACGCGCGAAGTGCTGGAGATGCCCCACACCCTTGCCAGGCTCGACGGTCGGATGGACAGGCTTACCGACGATGTGGGTGTGTTGAAAGGGGCGCACGCCAGAAACGCCGCGATCGAGGATGCTGCCGGTATTGCCAGCGAGATGGGGCTGCGGCTGACGAAGACGCTCACCCGAGGCGACGTGCTGGACCTGATCGACACCGCCGATACGGCAGACATCCCTACGAACGAGTTGAGGAGCTTCCGGGCGGCGGATCTGGTCATGGAGGGCAGAGATGGGGAGGGCGAGGTCTGCTACGTGGCGGCTGAGATCTCCTTCACGGTCAATGGGCGGGACACTTCGAGGGCGATACGCAACGCTGACTTCCTGCCCAGGTTCACCGGCAGACGCTCATACCCTGCGGTAGTGGGCGCACACAGGGACGACCGGGTCCGGCACGCTATCGAGGCCGGCGAGGTGTTCTGGTATCGGCTGGACCCTCACCAGCTGGACGCAGAGTAAGACGCGGCGCCCGGCCGTCTGGAGAGAGCGGGTTTGAAACCGCCCCTACGATGGAGGGTCCGGCCCTACCCAAGTGGCTGTGCGCCAGGTATTGCAATCTCATTCCAGCCAGAAGGAATACAACCTCGCCTGTCGCATCGTGAACCTGAGCCGGACCGGCTGCTCGAAGCTTGGCGGCGTGCCGTTGTCCCAGCGCACCTCGGCGCGGACGTGGTCGCCTGTGACTGGGACCGCGCTGGACCTGTCGAAGCTCGAGACGATGGAGAAGTTGTCGGGGCGCATGGCCGGGCCAACGGGCTCGGGCGGCGCGGTGCTGTCGGCCCCGAGGACCTCGGCGCGGAGCTCGCCCCAGGCCGCGTCGACGTTGACGAAGAGTCGCTCGCCCCGCCAGAGGAAGGGCCTGGTCACGACCTTGCCGACCTCTGTGGCGTCGAGCGACACGAAGCCGTCCAGCCGCAGGGTCGCCAGGCACATCGCGCCGATGTCCTCGAAGGCGGCGGGGTCGACCTGGAGCCTGAACAGCTCTCTGTTCCTGTTGTATATCTCGAACAGGTGCTTGTAGCCCGGCATCCGGTAGCCGTTGTAGTAGACCCAGATCTCGTCGCCGCGCACGATGGGCGCGCCGCAGATGCTGATCTGGCTGGTGTCGTAGGCGGTGCCGTCCCACGGGTGCACGGGCAGGAAGAGCTCCCTGCCGGCGACGCGCTCCCAGTTGTAGAGGTCGCGCGAGACGGCCAGCTCCGGCTGGTTGATCCGCGTGAAGTTCATGTGAGGCGCCGGTATCGCGCCGAAGGGGTTGAATAGGTTGGGGAAGCCGACGTACATCCCCTCGTACGGCATGACCGGCATCAGGTATACCTCGGCGATGTAGTCCTCGTCGTCGACGATTGGCGGCGTGAAGTAGGCCGGGTCCTCCACGATCTTGCGGACGCGCTGGCGGCAGTTCTCCCAGTCGGTCTCGTCGGAGTGGAGTGCGAGCCTCGGCTCGGAGAAGTGGTCGAAGTCGCTGCTGGTCGTGACCCAGACGGAGCGCCCCCACTGGGTGGGTCGCTTGACGGTGGCGACGAACTGCTCGGTGTAAGGGTCGTAGAAGAACTTGGAGGTGTCCTGGCTCGGGATGGGCGGCACGTCGAGCATGGTCCAGTCGAAGCCGTCGGGGGAGACTCCGAGGTGCCGGTCGTGCGCGCCGAAGAGGGCCTTGTACCGGCGGCCCGGGTCGGGATCGCGGTCGTCGCGAAGGATGTGGTATATGCCGAGTCCGGCCTGGGCGTCGAGCTCCCCTGACTTGTCGGACGGGTCGAGGGCGATGTTGTTCTGCTTCGAGCCCTGCCACTCGTAGAGCCCGAGGTCGGGCCTGTCCCAGTGGATGCCGTCGGCGGACGTGGCGTAGTGGTTGAGGTATGCGTCGGTCTCGCCGTAGTGGCCGTTGTACCACCACTCCCACAGGTCCTTCTCGGGGTTCCATATTGGGACCGACCAGGCGGCGACGCGGAACTGCCCCATTTCGCGGTCGCGCCGCAGCACGGCGCCCTTGCGGTCCGGCTGGTGCAGCGTGCGCTTCATGGCGTGGAGGCGCTCGATGGCGTGGTCGTCGAGGAAGAGCTGCTTGTGGGCCTTGGGGTCGATCAGGTCGCGTGTCATGGGTTAGCCTCCCGCGGGACGGTCTGGGGATTCTACATGATGGGGAGCCGAAAACATTGTAGTCACAGTGTAGTCTTGCGCGAGACTACAATATGATATATCCTGTACGCGACGGCTGGAAGACGGAGGCGGTGGCGATGGAGACTCCACTGCGGGAAGCGAAAGCGCGGCTTTCGGAGCTCGTAGCCGCGGCGTATGGCGGCGAGCGGGTGGTCATCACGAAGCACGGAGAGCCGACGGTGGAGCTAGTCCGGTACCACAAGAGCGGCGGGATCGATTTTGGCAAGCTGGCCGCGACGTGCGAACGGCTTGGCGTTGAACGAGACGATGCGGGCTGGCCGGCCGAGTTCGACGACCCTGCCTTCAGCCGCCAGGTCCTGGGCCTGGACTAAGCGGCCGCCGTGCGCATTCTTCTCGACACGAGCTATCTGTACAACCTGATGGCCTCGCGGGAGCGGTTCTCGGACACTGAGCTGCTCATCCTCACGAACCAGGCGATACAGCTATACGTGAGCGCCGTGTCGATCTGGGAGATACGCCTGAAGCTCCAGGCGCGCGGCCGCTTTGGCGAGTTCGGCGTCCCCTTTGCCCCGGAAGACGTGGTCGCGGCGCTGGAAGAGCAGGACGTGACATTCCTCCCAATGACAATCGGTCACGCGGCCCGTCGGCTCGAGACTCCCATTCCCCATAGGGACCCATTCGACGAGATGCTGCTGGTGCAGGCGCAGGAAGAGGGTCTCAAGCTGCTCACCGCAGATCGCCAGATGACCGACCACCCGCTTGCGATGACGCCATAGCAACCGCGCAAGGTATCCGACGGCGGGCGGACACCTGGGTCCGCCCGTAAACCGTCCTTACGCGGCTTGTGCCTGGAGGAGCCTCTTCGCGATTAACCTTGCGTCGTCGATCGTCTCTGCGAAATGGTCTTCCGGGACGTGCTGGAGGACGTTGAGCGCGTGCAGATTCTGGGCCGGGTGGCCCGAGAGGCCCATGACGATGCACTCGGTATCCTCTGCCCTCGCGGTATCGATCATCTGCTCGACGACCAGGGCGGCGCTATCGTCCATGTAGACGGTGTCGGAGAAGTCCAGGATCACGACCTCGTGGTCCTGTATGTCGACGCTGATGGTATTGATGAGCTTGATGGAGGACGCGACCGAGAAGCTGCCCCTGAGGGCCACCAGGCCGACGCGGGCGGAGAACTCGTCGATGTCTCCCATGTCGTCGTGGCCTGCAAAGAAAGTCATGTCCAGCAGGGGCACGGAGACCACGCTGTCGAGCTCCAGGCGCTCGAACTGGCGCGCGCTGGCCATGCCTGCGGCGATCATCCCTATTGCCACTGCAGTGACCAGGTCCAGGAACACCGTGAGCCCCATGGTGATCAGCATCACGATGAGATGCTCTCGCTGGACGCGGTGGATGCGGGTGAGGAAGCGCCAGTCGATGATGTCCCAGCCGACCTTGATCAGTATCCCGGCCAGGACAGCGTGGGGGATGGCCTCGACGTACTTCCCCAGGCCCAGGACGAGGGCCAGCAGTATTCCGGCCCTGATCGCTCCCGAGATCTGGGTGCTCCCGCCCGCCCGGATGTTCACCACCGTGCCCAGCGTGGCTCCCGCTCCCGGCAGGCCCCAGACCAGCCCTGCAGCTATGTTGCCGATACCCTGTCCCACCAGCTCCTTGTTGGGGTTGTGCCGCGTGCGGGTCATCGAGTCAGCCACGAGTGAAGTGAGCAGGCTGTCGATGGAGCCGAGCAAGGCGATGATCAGGGCTGGCTGGACGGCGTTCACCAGCACGCTTGCAGAGAGATCGGGCAGCTGCACGTCCGGCAGTCCGGTCGGCACGTCACCGATTACCGGCACGTCGCCCAACATGCCGATGATGGGCACGTTGGTTGTTCCCAGGACTCCCAGCAGCGTCCCGATAGTCAACGCCCCCAGCGTGGCCGGCAGGAACTTACTAAGCTGCCTCGGCCACAGGATGCCGACGGCCAGCGTGACCAGGGCGATGGCGAGGGCGCTGATGTTGACGTCGGTGAGGGCGTCCGGCAGGGCGCGGACTGCTCCGACCGGTCCACCCACTGCGACGTCATGGCCAAGGAACGGCATGGTCTGTAGCAGTATGATGATTACGCCGATGCCCGACATGAAGCCGGAGATAACGGAGTATGGAGTGAAGGCGACGAACCGGCCGATCCTCAGCACGCCCAGGAATATCTGCAGCAGGCCAGCCAGGATGACGATAGTGAACGCCCCGGCCAGGTTGTCGGCATGTGCCGCGACGATGACCGCCATGACCACGGCCATCGGGCCGGTGGGGCCGGAAATCTGGGAGCGGGTCCCGCCGAAGACCGCCGCGAAGAAGCCGACGGCTATCGCCCCGTAGATTCCGGCGAGGGCGCCAAGGCCTGAGGCGACGCCGAAGGCGAGGGCTACCGGCAGGCCGACCACCGCCGAGGTGACGCCACCGAAGACGTCCCCCTTGAAGGTCTGGAGGTCGTAGCTCAGGCTTGGAGTGAACCTACTGAGGCTCCGCGACGTGCTTACCTCCGCCCCTGAGCATAGGCCTTCGGCGTGACGCGGTCGCCGACACATGGAGGTCGATGATACTGCGTATCTTTGAGGCCTTCAAAGCGTCCGCATTATACAAGAATCGTCCGGGAATGTGGGGTGGCGTAGGGCGTGATCCTGGGGATGTCGTTCCCGGCACGCCGCACATAGCCGGTGTGCTATTATTGCCGCCCGAAACGCGAGGGTCTTGGGACGAGGCGATCCCGCGATGGCTGCCGACACTCACTCCGTCAGATTCGAACCGGACCAGCCGCTGATGCTCCGGGACGGGACCATCACCTACGTGGACGTGTTTCGTCCCGATGGTCCGGGCCGGCTGCCGGCGCTGCTCCAGCGCACGCCCTACAGCAAGGGCACGCCTCACAGCCGGGGCTACTCCCTCGACGCCATCCGCGCCGCGATGGCGGGGTACGCCGTGGTGATACAGGACGTCCGCGGACGGTACACGTCGGACGGCGAGTTCTATCCGTTCGTGGACGAGATGAGCGACGGGTTCGACTCGGTCGAGTGGGTCGCCGGGCAGCCGTGGTGCAACGGCCGGGTGGGGATGTACGGGTCGTCGTACGTGGGCGCTACCCAGTGGCTCGCGGCCAAGGCCCGTCCGCCATCTCTGCAGGCCATAGCGCCCGGGGTGACGGCGGCCAACTACCACGATGGCTGGGCGTGGCGCGGCGGAGCGTTCGAGCTGGGATTCAACCTGTACTGGACGATCGGCTCCCTGGTCACAGAGAACTGGCGCAACCTGTCGACGCGGCTCTACCTGTCGCCCCGGCAGTTCGAGATGCTCGTCGAGGCTAAGGACTCCGTCATGGACAGCTTCATGCACCTGCCGCTCAGCGACCATACCGAGCTTCGGGGCGACATGGCCCCCTACTACTTCGACTGGCTGGACCACCCCGAGTACGACGACTACTGGAAGGCCATATCGATCGAGGAGGCCCACTCCGACATCGCCATACCGGCGTTCAACTATGGCGGGTGGTACGACATCTTCCTGGGGGGCACGATCCGGAACTTCACGGGGATGTGGGAGCAGGGGGCGACGGAGGCCGCTAGGCGGGGACAGCGTCTGGTGATCGGTCCCTGGGTCCACTCGGCCATCGGTAACGACGTTGCCGGCGAGCGGAGCTTCGGCAGCGTCGCCTCGTCGGCCTACGGGATCGATCTGCAGGGTCAGCTGCTCAGATACTTCGACCACTGGCTCAGGGACGAGGACAACGGCGTTCCCGAGGACAGGCCTGTGAGCATCTTCGTGATGGGCGACAACGTCTGGAGGGAGGAGGACGAGTGGCCGTTGTCCAGGGCCGAGCAGGTGCCATTCTTCATCCGCAGCAACGGCAAGGCCAACTCGCTCTGGGGCGACGGCCGGCTGGACCGGAACTCACCCGGCGGCGGCGAGCCGCCGGACGTCTACGTCTACAACCCCCTGGACCCCGTGCCGACCAGGGGCGGCCCCGTCATATGCGATGCGGGAGTCGTACCTGCCGGGGCCTATGACCAGCGGCTGGTGGAGTCGAGGCACGACGTGCTGGTGTACACGACCCAACCCCTCGAAGAGCCGCTGGAGGTGACGGGCCCGGTAACGGCAACCCTCTACGCGTCGAGCTCGGCTCCTGACACGGACTTCACCGCGAAGCTGGTCGACGTGGGCCCGGACGGCTACGCGCGGAATGTTGCGGAAGGGGTCGTTCGTGCGAGGGCGAGGGACGCCGGCCGGCCGTCGAGCAGCATAGAGCCCGGAGCGGTCTACAAGTACCACATCGACATGTGGGCCACGAGCAACGTGTTCATGCAGGGCCACCGGGTGCGCCTGGAGGTGTCTAGCAGCAACTTCCCGAAGTACGACCGGAACGCCAACACGGGCGAACCGATCGGGAGCGACACGGCAGTCGTCTCGGCCCTGCAGACCGTACACCACAGCCCCGAGTACCCCTCGCACGTCACGCTGCCCATTGTTCCGCGATAACGGCACAGGTGCGCGTAAGGTACGTACTGACACGACGCCCGTGGTATTATCGGATCAAGAGCACCAGCGGGGATGATCGATTGACGACGGCAGTCAGGCATAGAGAGATCAGCGACATGTTCCTCGACCACGCTGTGGACGAGTACAACAAGGGCGACATGCTGCAGGCATCGGAGAAGGCTTGGGGGGCGGTAGCCCACCACGTCAAATCAGTTGCCAAAGATCGGGGTTGGCCCAACAACTCACACCAGCAGATCAGACAAATCACGTACGCGCTGACACGTCTCACCCACGACCCGGAGCAGAGCCGCCGGATGTTCTCGACGCTTGAGGCACTCCACACCAACTTCTACGAAGAGAGGTATCCGGAAGACTATGTGTGGGGAGGCATATCGGACGCCCGGGCACTGATAGGCGCCCTGAAGAGGGCCGAGCCACGCTTCCCCAGCCAGCTATCGGGGGTGCCCCGCCAGCGCGGCTAGCTGCTGGGACGAAGCAAGTCGTCGACTCATTCCTCTCTTGACAGGATGCGGAATCGTCCGTCGGCATCGGCGATTGCCCGGTCGCCGGTTAGGTACCACCCCCTGCGGAAGCGTTCGTTGTATGGTGGCTCGTCGTTCCAGTAGCGGGAGAACATGGACGGCCAGTCCGGGCGAATGGCCAGCCGGCCCTCTGCGCCTGCGTCGAGGGGATCGAAGCCCGGGCCGAGCACGGCCATCTCGATGCCCGGCGTGGGCGAGCCGATGGAGCCCGCCACCGGATCGGAGCCCGGTGGGTTGGCGCACATGATCGCGCCCGTCTCCGTCGCCATGTAGCTGTTGTGGATTGGGACGCCCAGCGCTCGGCGGGCCAGGGAAGCCAGCTCGGCGTCGAGAGGCTCGCCGCAGGAGACGACGTGCCTGACCGAGCTGGCGGCCGGCCCGGCCGCCGCCAGCTCCTGGAGGACCGTGGGCGTGGTGAGAGCGACCGTGACACCGTGCTCCCGAAGCAGCTCCAGCAAGGGCCCTGGGTCGAGCGGTCCCTCGTTGACCACCTGCGTGACGCCGTTGGACCAGGGCGCCGCAATCCCGTATGCCGCTCCGCCAAGCCGGTCGGGAGCGGAGGAGCACCAGTAGACGTCGTCCCCGCGCAGGTCGAGGACATCCCGTCCGGTAGCGAAGTGCTGGACGACGGCCTGGTGGCGGTGCACTACGGCCTTCGGCTTGCCCGAGACGCCCGCGGTGAAGCTGATGGTCGCGTCGTCGATCTGGCTCGTGCGCTCCGTGCGGTACTCGGCGGGCGCCTTCGCCATCTCCTCCTCGTAGACCAGGTCGGCGATGTCTGGCGGGCCGGGGTCTCGTCCGCTCTTGTTCACTATGACGATGTGCTGGAGGTCGAACAGCTCGTAGACGATGTCGCCCATCCTGCGGCGGAGGCCGGGCCGCGTGACCAGGATCTTGGCTGACGTCGTCGCCATCCGGTCGCGCACCTGGTCCGGCCCCAGGTCTGGAGACAGGAATCCCGCTATCGCGCCGGACTTGAGCGCTCCCAGGAAGGCGAAGTACAGCTCCGGCACCCGTTCAAGATATATGAGCACCCTGTCGCCCCGCACGACGCCAAGGCTGTCGAGCACGTTGGCGAACTTGTCCGACATTAGCTTGATCTGCCGGAATGTGTGCCGCTCGACCTCGCCGTCCCGGCCCACCCAGACCAGCGCGGTCCTGTTGCCCAGTCGCCCCCTGGCGTGGCGGTCCACGATCTCGTGGGCGGCGTTCAGCCACCCGCCCGGCAGCCACGCCATGCTGTCGTATGCCCTGTTCCAGGGAGAGCCCGCGCCCTCGTGCGTCTCCATAGCGCCGCCCATTATACGGAAGCGGCCTGTCGCCCTCCGGCAATCATGGACATGGGGCTGCGTGCTGGATACCATATCGCGTCGATGGAACGAATCAGTACGCTGGCGGGGAGATATGCCTGAAGAGGAACACGAAGACAAGACGCTGGAGAGGGCCATGGTCGTCGTGGCCCACGCCGACGACGCGGAGTTCGGATGCTCGGGCACGGTGGCGAAGTGGTGCGCGGAGGGTGTGGAGGTGGTGTACGTCATCTGCACTGACGGCAGCAAGGGCACGGGCGACCGCACGATCACGTCCGAGGAGCTGTCGGAGATACGTACGAGAGAGCAGGTCGAGGCGGGCAAGGTGCTGGGGCTGAAGGATGTGGTCTTCCTGGGATACCCCGACGCCTACCTGGAGCCGACCCTGGAGCTGAGGCGCGACATAGCCCGGGAGATCCGGCGCCACAGGCCCGACGTCGTGATCTGCATGTACCCCATGCGGAACCTCGAAGGAGGGGGCTGGGGCGTCGGCCACCCGGACCACATCGCGTCCGGCGAGGCCGCGCTGGCCGCCATCTTCCCCACGGCGCGGGACCACCTGACCTTCCCCGAGCTGCTCGAGGAGGGCCTGGAGCCTCACAAGGTGGCCGAGGCGTGGGTCATGGGCCACCCGGAGCCCGACCACTGGGTGGACGTGACGGGCCACATGGACACTTCGATCAGGGCCCTAGCGGAGCACACGTCCCAGATCGGCGGCAGCCGCGTCGAGGAGATCGGCGAGCGGATGAAGATGTGGCGCAGGGAGCGCGCGAAGGGCCACGGGATGGAGCACGCGGAGTCGTTCCGCCGCATCTCATTCCAGCGGAGGCTCAGGCTGATGCCGCCGTCCGCGACCAGGCCATAGCTGTCACGCCGGCCTATCGCCCCAACCCGTCTTGGTTCCCAGACTGGCTGCCACTTGCATGGCTTGGGAACTTCGGTGAGGGAGGGAACCCCGCTCTCCCGCCCCTCTGGGTCCCCCGTATCAAGTACGGGGCAGGCTCTGCCTTCGCAGGGACGACGGTTACGGCGCCTCGCTCAGGAGCAGTTCGCCTGTTACAAGGCTTCCGCCCTCGGAGAGGGTGATGGAGCGGCCCTCTATGAAGAAGGCTCGGCCGATGCCCATGTCCGGGTAACTCACGCGGACCCTGTCCGAGACTCCCCGCTGGAGCAGGAGCGCCAGGTTGTCTCCTGAACCATTGTTGACGGTGATCCTCAGGACCGTCCTGGAGTCCTTCCTGCGGGCGAGCCTGCTGCGGATGGCGGCGAGGGCCGTGTCCGGCTCCCGCGTCCACCGGGCGTCGATCGACCTGATTCGGTCCCCATACAGCCGCCGGCTGCCCGCGTCCTCGGCGCGGAGGATGACCGGGTCGTCGTAGGTGATGGCGTTCAGCGTGCGGATATGGAGCTGCGTCAAGTAGCCGGGAGTCGCACCGAACATGACGCGCACCAGGGTGCCCTTGCCGTTGTAGTTTGCCCTGTCCGGGTACGACACGGCGATCTCGCGGGTGATGTCGTCGCCGGAGCCGTCCAGCATCGTGTTGGCCCTGTAGTCGAGGTTGCGGATCGGCGTGAGCTGCCCTCCGAGAGTGTCGTAGCCGGCGGCTTCGGCCAGGAAGTCCTTTGTCTCAGATGCGCGGAACTCGGGCTTCCCGGCAAGCGTCCACGCCGTCCGCAGGCCGTGGTTGGTGTAGCCCCTGGTCCGCATGAAGACCATGTTCTCGACGTTGCCCGCGCCGTCGTCCCAGGCCAGGTCCGAGAAGTACGGTCCCGCGCGCCCTCCCACGCCGGTCACGGTAGCCAATTCACGCCCGTGAGTGCCTGAGCTCCGGTGGTCCCTGGCCTCCAGCCTCCAGCGCCCATGCCCGTCCACGTAGATCAGGCCGTCCTCCTCGTCCTGGAGCCGCTGTATCTCGTCGAGGGCCTTCACACCCCAGATGGAGGGGCTGAAGGTGTCCGGCACCAGCTCGGACCCGCCGTCGATCTTTCGGCGCGCCGCGTCTACGCCGGCATAGTCGAGGATGTGGCCCAGGATGTCGCCGGCCGACTGGGGCAGCTGCGCGGTCGCGTAGGTGTACAGTGTGACCGCCCCGAGTCGCTCCATCTCGTCGAACGCCCTCATGTAGCAATACTGCGCGCCGCGACTGGGCCTGGGTTGTATCACGTCGATCCGCCCGTGGAACAGCGACACCCAGCCCCCGAATCCGCGCCAGAGGTGGTCCGCCGCGCCTTCGCAGAACAGGCCGTGACTGGCGGCCGGGGAGTTGAACGACGATGTTGTTTCGAGCACGGCGCGGTCGTCCACGAAGACGGTTATCTCGTCCCCGTGCGTGACCACCTGCAGGAACTTCTCCGCGCCCTCGTCCCACTCGTGCGCGGTGGAAGTGACGAGCTTGCCGGGGGATCCAGTGCGTGCCTCCCCTATCTCGATAGCCGCGCCGGTGACGCGGACGTACAGGTGCCCCTTGGCCGATCGCCTGAGACACAGCCCGCCGTGGCTGGGCGACCCGGCCCTCGTGAACCAGCAGCCGAAGGACACGTCGGGCGACCCGAAGTCGACGGTCGCAGTGCGGGCGCCGGACTGGGACCCGGCGGAGCGTACGCCTCCGCCCGACGGGGCGATCTCGAATGCGTCCCCCTGCTCAGTCCACGAGAAGCCTGAGCCGAGGTCGGGGGGCCGGGAGGCGAGCCGCGCTCCCGGCCTGCCCGACATCGAGTCGAAAGGGTAGGCGGCCCTGACCCAGACCCGCCGCCCGGGCACGAGGTTCCCTGCAAGAGGCGAGACCGCATTGGGCGGGCTGTAACGGTGCGTGTCGTTCCTCAGCTCGAGGTCCAGGCGGGCAGACTCCATGTACCCGGACGCGAGGTCACGGAAGTGCTCCAGAGTCAGCCCGAGCACGTCAGAAGTCACGTCCCCGTGCGGGTCCGAGAACACTCCGTCGTCGTTCCAGTCTACCGATACGAGCCACTTCGCCTGCATGCGTGTCACTCCTTCCTGACTACCCAGTCGTGTCATTCTGAACGGAGCGCAGCGTAGTGAAGAATCTAAGGTGGTAGTCTTGGCGCAAGGTTCTTAGATTCCTCGCTGCGCTCGGAATGACACAAGAGCCACCACGGCTAGACGTCGATTCCGCGCCTGACGTCCTCGATGATCAGCCGCTTGATCTCCCTGGCAAGCAGCCTCATGCGGCGCTCGTCGTCCAGGAAGACCACACCGCCGCTGGCGAGATTGACGGTGACGTGCACGCCGGAAGAGCCGGGTGGCGCCTGGGCCGGCATTCCCGGGGTCCGTTCACCTTGCCGGGTGTGTCTGAGCGACGGCGCGGCCAAACCGGCCACGTCCGCGGCCAGGGACGAGCGGATGTCTGAGAGCGCGGCGTCGTCCACGTCCCTATCCCCCATTGGAAGCTGCCGGGAAGTCCAGCGCGCCCCCGTGCTCGCGGACGCTGAGGACTGAGAGGTACGCCATCATCGACTCCACCGCGTCGGCGGGCGTCTCCTGCAGGGTGTGCCAGCTCCACCCGGTCAGCGCCATGACGCGGGCCTCCTCGAACTCGTCGGGCACCGTCCCGGCGCTCATCTCCGTGAAGAGGCGCTCGGTGCGCTCCCGCTGGCTCTTCAGGTCCCACAGCTCAGCCAGAGCGTGCCGGACGGTACCGAATGCGGCGGCAAGGTCGCCCGGGTCTATCCGTTCCAGCGAGGATGTGTCTACGGGCAGGTCGAAGCTCCAGGCGTTCGTCAGGGAGACGAGCACCTCGTCGGCGAGCCCCTCCTGGGCGCTGGTCTCCTGCCGGTTCCGCATCCACTCGCGCAGGTGCCGCCAGCGCGGCCTCGTCTCTATGTCCCACCATCCTCCCGAAGGCAGTCGTACGTGCATGATCCTTATCTCCTCTGGTCTGGTGTGTTGTGAACGGGCTAGAAGCTGTCCCGGCTCACCGTGCCGTCGACCTGCAGGGCCGCCGCCCACTCGACCCTGCTCCCGACGCGGCTGCGCAGCCTGTAAGACGCAACCCAGCATGAGCCCGAATACCTCGCCGAGCCGGCGGACGCGCCCCTGGGGCCGTACTCGAATCGGACCGGCGACGAGTGGGCTCGCAGGGGGCCGAGCACGGAGTCGGGGCCGCCGGGCTCGCTGTCGTCGAAGATCCCGGAGAGCAGGACCGTCGTGTCCTCGACGCCGGGTATGAACCTTGCGCCGGAGTCGCCGAGGGCGGTGACCTCGCTCAGCGACCGGTCGCCGGGCAGGCCGCGAACGTCAGTGATGAAAGGCGACAGGTCCCGGCGGGCGCCGCCTGTGTCGAAGACCAGGAACCGCGATACTCTCGAGTCGAAGAAGGCCAATCCCACATCCTCCCTGGATCGTGATGGGCTGGCCACTCCAAAGAAAAGGGGACAGCCCTCGCGGGGTCTGTCCCTCCACTGGGATTATAGAACTAAGGTGCTGGGAAAGTCAAGGGCTCAGGCAGCAACTGTTCAGAATTGGTGAGAAGGATGTCCCGCTCTTCGATTCGCTTGCTGGCCGACGGGGAAGGGCGACTCGCCGAGTCGCCCCTACCTACATGTGACTCTGCATGCCTCGCAGCTGCGGATACCCGATACTTCGAGGCAACCGTGCACCTAGGCAGCCCTAGGCTATTCGAGCCCTAATAGCTGGCATGGAGATGCCGACCAGGCCGACCGAGGCCATGCCTGCAATGGCGATGGCGGCGATGGCCGGGGCAGGCCCGTATTCGTTGGCTATAGAGCTTACGATCAGCGCGCCGAACGGGCCCGAACCTATCGCCAGGCTCACCACGCCGAGGGCCTTCCCCCTCATCTCCTTGGGGGCCAGGAGCATGGTCATGGCCGCCTGCATCGAGCCGAACCCGGATTGCCCGATGCCCATGACCAGGAGCGTCGGCAGCGAGAAGGCATAGACCGTCGATTGCGAGAAGATTAGCAGCGCGGCAAACGCGGTCAGCGTTCCCGCCAGCATGACCTGGCCGTGATGCGTCAGCCGTGTTAGGGAGGCGATGCCCACGGCGCCGGCGAATGACCCCATGCCGGGCGCAGCCTGGAGCAGCCCCATGAGTGTGGGGCCTACTTCGAGCACCTCGCGGGCCATTACGGGGACCATGTGCATGTAAGGGAAGAGCAGCAGGTTCGCCAGGACCGTAATCAACACCATCGCCCTGAGGGCAGAGTGTCCGGCCACGTAGCGTAACCCGTCGGCAAGGTTGCGGAGGATGCCCACGTCGTACTGCGGCGGGCGGGCTTGACCGGTCCCGAGCCTGGACAGCAGCACGATCGAGGTCAAGGACAGGACGGTCACCACCAGGTAGCCGCCCGTTACGCCGACCCTGTCGATGAGTGCGCCTGCGGTTGCGGGGCCGATCATCATGCTGGCGCTCATGCCCATGGAGTCGAGGGCGACGCCGTTCGTCACTCGCCTCCTGCCCAGGAGGTCGTGAATGAGGGACCGCCTGGACGGCATGTCGAGCGCCCAGGCGATGCCCATCACGAGAATCGCCGGGTACGCATGCCAGTAGACGGCCAGGTCGAGGACCATGAGCGTGGACAGGGACACCAGCGACAGCAGGGCGACAGCCTGGGTCGTCAGCAGGAGCCTGCGCCGGTCGACCGCGTCGGCGAGCACGCCGCCCAGGACGCCCAGGACGAACATGGGGATCATGCCGAAGAACCCCACGAGGCCGACCAGCCAGGGGGAGTCCGTCTCGACCAGTACGAACCACCCCAGCAGGGTCATCTGCATCCACCTGGAGGCGTAGGCGATGAAGTTCGCCGGCCACAGGAAGCGGTAGCTGGGGTTCCTGAAGGCCCAGAATGTCCTGGGCAGGGGGACGCGGGCCGTCACTAACGGGCCATACCGGCCGCGGAGACGGAGCGGCCGTCGCCGAGTGGCTGGCTGAGCAGCATTGATCTATTCACGAAACGACCCGGCGATGCAGGCTCCGGTCTGCGGAGCCGACCCCGCCGGGCGAAAATGATGACGCGCGACATGGGGACTATTGTACAGGCCATCTGAGGCGCACAGCAGTCCAAGATTGATGGAAATGGCAGAAGTGGCTTCGCCCCAAGTGGGCCCTACTCAGAGGCCCCGTCGTCATCGTCAAAGGGGTTGAGCATCTCCACGTCGGTACGGACAAAGTGACGTACATTCCGGGTGACGACGGTGAGGCCATGCTCCAAGGCTGTGGCAGCGATGAGCAGATCGATATCCTGATTGCCCACGGATGCCGAGAGGCGGCCCCAGCGCCGGGACGTGCTTGCATCCACCGGCAAGATGCGATCTGCAAACCATGTCAGGGTCTGTTCGAACCACATGGCAAGATCAAGGGCAAAATCTGGGTCCCGTGCGGTCTGCTGGACGATGCCCCGCTCTATTTCTCCAAGCGTTACGACGCTGAGGTACACGTCGGATGGCCTCTGACCTTTCAGCCACATGACTGGTGCAAGGTGGCGTTCCGGGCGGCGCAGGGCGGAGACCACGTTGGTGTCCAACAGATACATCACCACTCCACATCCCGAAGTTTCAGCGGGGCGCTATCGAGCAGGTCTTCCGGGCCGCCCTTGGGTATGGCGAGAAGGTGCTCTATGAAGGTCGGCGCGCTGGCCTTCTCAGCCTGGCAGAGCCGCTGATAGTCCTCAACGGCCAGTACCACGACGGCTGGAGAGCCCCTCCGGGTGACGGTCTGAGGTTCACCGGATAGAGCGGCGTTCACCACCGCGCTGAACCGGTTCTTGGCGTCTTGCAATGACCATTCAACCATGATCTGCTCCGGCTAGACTATATGGCTAGATTATAGGTGCCTTCCCGCCGCTCTTCAAGGCTACGGTCAGCTTAACGTCGTCCTCTTGGGGCACCATCCCGACGTAAAGGCCAGGGGCCTGGACGACGTGTCCTCCGGGCAACACCGGCCCATTTGACTGGTACCGGGGTGCGGCGTATATTGCGCCCTAGCCATGGTAGGAGGGCGGGGATGGACGGCAAGGTGGCCATCGTGACCGGAGGAGCGGGCGGGATCGGCTCAGCGGTGAGCCGGGCGTTCGCAAGCGAGGGCGTCGGTGTGGCGGTGGCCGACATGGACGGCGATCGCGCCGACAAGACCGCCTCCGAAGTGGTCGAGCTCGGCGGCCATGCTATTGGGATCGAGGTCCAGGTCGCCTCCGAGCCGTCAGTAGAGGACGCCGTGCGGAGGACCATCGACCGCTTCGGCCGGGTGGACTTCCTGGTCCACTGCGCCGGCAACAACGTCAAGGCGCCGGTGCTGGACCTCTCGGCCGGGGACTGGAGCAGCGTGCTGGACACGCACCTTACGGGGGCGTTCCTGTTCAGCAAGGCCGTCGGCAAGCACCTCGTGGAGCAGGGCGAGGGCGGCCGCGTGGTGTTCATGTCGTCGGTCGCCGCCAACGCGCCGGTGCCCGAGCGGGGCGCATACAGTCCCGCCAAGGCCGGGCTGATCGGACTCGCCGGGGTGCTGTCGCTGGAATGGGCCCAGTACGGCATAAACGTCAACGCCGTCTGCCCGGGCATGGTGCTCTCGCCCATGACCGAGCTGGTCTACAAGCGCGAGCCGGAGCTGAGGGCGCAGCGGCTGAAGAGAATGCCGGCGGGCAGGGAGGCGTACCCGGAGGAGGTGGCCGACCTGGTGCTGTTTCTCTGCAGCGAGCGGTCGGCGCACATCAGCGGGACGGCCATCCCGATCGACGGGGCTTTCCTGAACAACGGCTTCATGCTGGAGCCCTAGCAGGGTATGAAGTGGCCCTGCCCTCGTTCGGCGGCAGCGGCCGGGGGATGGGTTACCGCCGTCGGAGACCTTTGTGTAACTGCCCGGAACTGAGAGTCACCGGGGCCAGAAACAACGCAATCGAAGTTGGCCCCCCGCCCCCTGGATGGCGGACGGTTCCTGGGGACAGGAATCCCGGCTTTCGCCGGAATGACGGTTCTGCAAGGTTCCCGTCGCGGAAACGACGGATTTGGAGTCTCCCGAGGAGAATGCCATGAGTCTTCTGGACAATGACACGCAGGTATCGGTGTTGGTGGAGGGGCTGGACCACGCTGAGGGCATAGCGTGGGGGCTGGACGGCTACGCTTACGCTGGCGGCGAGGCGGGCCAGCTCTACCGGATAGACATCGAGAAGCGCGAGGTGGAGCAGGTCGCGGACACGGGCGGATTCCTGCTGGGAATGGCGCTGGACGCGCACCACAACGTCTATGCCTGCGACATCGGCAACGGCGCAGTGATGAAGATCACCCCCGGGGGCGACGTGTCTGTGTATTCGAGCGGCACGGCCGACGAGCCCTTCCGGGTGCCGAACTACCCCGCCTTCGACGCCGAGGGGAACCTGTACGTGTGCGAGTCGGGAGGCTGGCACGACGACGACGGGATGGTCTACCGCGTCAGGCCTGGGGGCGAGACCACGGTGTGGGACAGGCGCCCGAAGGAGTTCCCGAACGGGCTGTGCATGGGCCCCGGCGGCGAGCATCTCTACGTCGCGATGAGCGTGAACCCGCCCCGCGTGGACCGGATCCGCATCGAGGCGGACGGGAGCCCGGGAGAGTATGAGACGGTGGCCGGGTTCCCGAGGACGGTCCCCGACGGCCTCGCATTCGATACCGACGGCAACCTGTACGTGTCGATGTACAGGCCCGACATCATCTACCGGGTGACGCCGGGCGGCGAGGTCGACGTCCTCGCCGAGGACTTCGAGGGCACCCTGATCGCCGCGCCGACGAACATCGCTTTCTGCGGACCGGACAGGGACATCCTGCTGGGAGCCAACATCGGCAGGTGGCATATCACCCGGTACGAAACCGGGGCCACGGGTCAGCCGCTTCACTATCCAGATATCGGTTAGCGCGCGGCTGAGAACTGGCCTTCGACAAGCGTAGGCCCGAACGTACCTTCAAGTAACTGCTGTGCATCATGTTGCGCTGGAGAGCACTGGCCTTCGACTGGCTCAGGCCGAACGATCTTCACTGCCTGGCAGCTACTGATTACTCATGGTCGTGCTGGCGAGCACTGGCCTTCGACCGGCTCAGGCCGGACGTAACCTTCAGGTAATTGCTCCCTAGCCGGGGAGGAGAGCCCTTCCCCGGCACCACTCTGGGTTCCTGCCTTCGCAGGAACGACGGAGTGGGGAATCGTGTCCAAGCTACCAACCACCCAAGCACGGCCCGGGACCGGCCTACTCCTCGGCAGCCGTGCTTACCTTGCCCAGGAAGACCTCCGTGAGGATGTTGGTCTCGAGGACTGAGTCAGGAGTCCCCTCGAACACAACGCGGCCCATGTCCAGCACGTAGGCCCGGTCCACGATGTCGAGCACGCCCTTGATGTTGTGCTCTACCACCATGATGGTGGTGCCGAGGCGCTCGCTGATCAGGGCCACCATCCGGAACACCTCCTTGACCACGATGGGGGCAAGTCCGAGCGTCGGCTCGTCGAGGAGCAGCACGTCGGGACTAGCCATCAGCCCGCGTCCCAGGGCGAGCATCTGCTGCTGGCCGCCGGACATCGCGCTGGCCATGTCGCGCCGTTTGTCGTGGAGGATTGGAAACAGCTCCATGACCGACTCCATGCGCCGCTCCTTCTCGGCCCGGTCGTTCATGTAGAGGCAGCCCATCTCCAGGTTCTCTTCGATGGTCAGGTGAGTGAAGAGGCGCCTGCCCTGGGGCACGAAGGCGATGCCCTCCTTGACTATCTCGTGTGTGGCGGACGCCAGCGGCTCCGAGCGCCAGTTGACCTGCCCCTGCACGACGGGCGCCAGGCCCATGATTGCCTTGAGCACGGTGGACTTGCCGGCGCCGTTTGGCCCCATGACGGCGACCACCTCGCCCTCGTCGACTCCCAGGGTAACGTCCTCGAGGGCCGAGACGGCCCCGTAGCGCACGGATACGTCTGAAAGCTCAAGCAGTGCCATAGCTTCTAGTGTCCCAGGTATGCGTCTATCACGTCCGGCCTGGCGAGCACCTCTTCGACCTCCCCTGCGGCGAGGAGGGTGCCGCTGTCCAGGACGAAGAGATGGTCAGACAGCTCGCGGACGATGTCCATGTTGTGGGAGACGAAGACGATGGTGTTGCCCTGCTCCCGCATCTCTTTCAGGATCGACTTGACCCTCTCCAGCATCTGGGGGAAGAGGCCGGCGAAGGGCTCGTCGAACAGGTATATGCTGACGTCCATGGCCATGGCGCGCCCGATCTCCAGCAGCTTCCGCTGGCCGTAGGAGAGGTCCATAGCCATTGCGTCCCGCTTCTCCCACATGCCGACGCTCCGCAGAATGCTCTCGGCCTTCTCCTTGTGGCGGGGCCTCGTCCGCTCGAGGAGGGAGGGGAAGGCGCGCCGGTCGGTGAGGACGACCATGATGTTGTCCCACACGGTCATCTGGTCGAATAGCCTGACATCCTGGAAGGTCCTCGTGACCCCGCGGCCAGGGGCGTCGTACGGCCTGATGACACGGAGGCCAACGCCATCGATTATCACGGCCCCCTGGTCGAGGGGCAGCATGCCGCTGAGCAGGTCCATCAGGGTCGATTTTCCGGACCCGTTCGGACCGACGATGCAGGTTATCCACTGGCGAAAGATGGACACGGAGAGGCGGTCCACGGCCCTGACTGCGCCGAAGTGCTTTGAGATGTCCTCAGTCCTGAGGATGAAGACCTCGTCGATGTCGACCTGTGGTTGGCTCACAGCTTGTATCTCCCGACCAGCCCCTGGGGCCTGAACAGCATTAGCAGGACCAGCAGGACGCCGAGTACGACCTGCCTGGCCTGGCCGACGTATTCTGAGGGGAAGAACGGCAGGAAACGCATCCCCTCTTCGAGGAGCACGAAGGCCATCGCCCCGAGCAGCGAGCCCCAGATCGTGGCAAGCCCGCCCAGGATCACCACTGAGACGAGCAGCATCGACTCGAGCAGGATGAAGGAGTTGGGGTCGACAAAGGTCGTCCAGCTCGCGAACAGGCCTCCTGCCAAGCCCGCCATCATGGCCGACACGACCCACACCGCCAGCTTGTAGTGAGTCGCCCGGTATCCGAAGACCTCAATAGCCTGCTCGTCCTCCCGGATGGCCTTAAGCACCCGCCCGAAGGACGAGGTCACGATGAACCAGGAGACCAGTACGACGAGCGCAAGGAATGCCAGGATCAGCGCCATGAATAGTAACTCGCCATCGAACGACCAACCTCCGATAGCGGGTTTCTCTATATCGCGAATGCCGAAGGCGCCCCTGGTGATGGGACGCGCGTTCAGGAACATGTTGAAAGCGATGATGGCGAACCCGAATGAGACCAGCACGAAGATGTCGTCCCTGAAGCGGTTGAAGACGACGCCCACCGCTATGGCCGTCAAGCCAGCCAGGACTACGCCGACCGGCAGAGCGGCGAAGAAGGGCCACCCATAGGTGGGGACCGCATCGGTGCGGAGCAGCTCGTAATTAGTGTCGGAAGTGAGGATGGCAACGGTGTACGCGCCGATGCCGAAGAAGCCTATGTGGCTTACCGACAATAGCCCTGTGAAACCCACCACGAGGTTCAGGCTCACGGCAAGGATCGCCCATATGCCGAATACGGTGCCCAGGGTTATGGCGAACCCTACGCCCTGCCAGGTGGCAAACGCCACGGCCCAGGTGATGACTACCAGGTTCGCCCACAGCTCTATGTTGCCGTTGGCGAGCCTCATGACCACCCGCTGCTCGCGGGCCAGTCTCGTAACCCCAGCAACTATGCCTGATGCCATGGTCGCCGCCCTTACTTCCTCGGCAGGAGGCCCTGGGGCCAGAACGACAGGAAGAGGATGAGGACGCCGAAGGAGATCACGTCCCTCCACTCGCCCGCCAGGTCCCAGATGCCGAACTGTTCCAGGATGCCCAGTGCGAAGCCGCCAACGATGGCGCCGTACAGGTTGCCTATGCCGCCCACGACGGAGGCGATCCAGCCCTTGAGCAGCAGCAGCAGTCCCATCCTCGGCTGGATCGCGGTGTCGTGCCCGCTGAGCACCCCGGCCGCCGCCGCGAAGACCGCCCCAATGAAGAACACGATGGCAATGACGACGGTCGTGTTTATGCCGACGACCTTCGACACCTCTTCGTCGTCCCCTATGGCCCTGACCGCCTTTCCGAACGCGGTCCTCTTCAGCAGGAGGAGAAGCCCCACGAAGCCGGCCAGGGCCACGCCGATGGTGAATACGTTGAAGCCCTTGATGGTGCCTCCCCAGATCTTCCAGGGGGCACTGCCGAAGGCCTCCGGCAGTGGGCGAGGGGCGCTCTCGAACACGATCGACGTGGCCGCAGTGATCGCCAGCAGGATGCCCAGCGACGCGACGAGCATGATCAGGGGCGATCTGGCCCGCTCGCGCATGTACACGTACAGGCCCCTGTAGAGGGCGAGACCGACGGCGCCCGCCAGCAGACACGACACCGCCCAGCTCAGGTAGAGCTTCGACCCGGGTGTATTCGCTATGAGCAGGGCGCAGCAGGACCCAACCGCGACGCCGACGATTGCGGCGAAGGCGAGGAACGGGGTCCGCCCGGCCTCCGAGAAGACGGCACGGATGGCCCGGTGCACCGCCCACCCCGCCGCAAGGGCCGCCACGGCCCCGATCAGTGGGCTCAGGGTGAGATGGAGGTTGTCCGTCAGGGTCAGGACGAGCCACGTGTAGGCGCCGGCCGAGGCGGCGAGCAGGCCACCTACGACTTGCAAAGCCATGGGATCGAAGCGCGTGCGGAGCCGACTGTACAGGCTCTCGTGGAGGGCCCACGCTACAACACCTGCGACGACGGCTGCGAAGAGGGCGTTCATGTAGAGGTTCTGCACGTGGTACAGCCCGCCCAGGGCCTCTTTCGACCTGAGGTAGAAGACTCCGTACGCGCCCATCGCGGCCGCTGCCCCGTAGTACAGGTCGAAGAACCAGACGGTGCTGTAGACCAGCGTGAACCCCATCGCCAGCAGGGCGTACACCGCCCCCACCGACAGGCCGTTGAAGGTGAACTGCACGGCCTGGTCAGGGGACTCGGTGATCTTCCACACGAGGTATGCCGCCGCCCCGAAAGCCAACGCGACCGCCAGCACCCTGTCCTGACGGCCGAGGAATCCAAGCAGCCGATTCACCTAGAACAACCCCGGTCTGCCGTGCCGCGCGGACTCGCCGGCGCCAACCGCCAACGGCGGCTGGGGCGCGGCCGAGCCCGCGTCGAGCGTCTCCGCCTCCATGAAAGCGGCGCCTACTGGGTAGGAGCGCCGCCCAGCACCTTGTATCCCTGGTTGTCCTCGTTCCTCTCGGCTGTCGGCAGGACCTCTACGACGAGGTTGGAGAGGCCAACGACCTCACCCTTGGCGTCGAAGCTGTAGCTGTCGCCGATAGCGCCGCTCCAGGTTATGCCGTACATGCAGTCCTTGAACCCGTCGGCGTCCTGGTCGTCGCCCGTCTCCTTCAGGCACTCTGCCGTGATGTAGACGTCGTCGTACGCGGAGCCGAGGTACCAGGGGAGCGTGACGTAGTCGTACTTCTCCCTGAAGTTCTTGAGGACCTCCTGCGCCTTGTTGTTGGAGGGATCGAGGTCGGCCGTAACCGCCTTGAGGCCGGTGGCGGCGTCACCCGCGATCTCCAGGGCAGTGGCGCCAACTACGACCACGTCCGAGTAGATGGGCCCGGTGAAGCCGAGCTCACGCGCCTGCTTCACGATGGTCCCGCCGGAGAACTCGGCCTGGGCGGCTACGTGCAGGGCGTCCGGGTTCTCGTTGAACAGCTTGGTGAGCTGGCTCCTGAAGTCGGTCGTGTCGGTGGGGTAACGCTCCTCGCCGACCACCTCGCCTCCCCGCTTCTCGAACTGGGCGACGGACTCGCGCCTGACGCCCTCCGCGTAGTCGGTCGACTCGTTGATCGTGGCAAGGGTGCGGATGCCGTCGGCCCACAGGAGGTTGCCGGTGTCGATGCCGAGCTGGGCATCGCTCATGGAAGTGCGGAAGATGTAATCGCCGGCCTCGGCTATGTCAGGGTTAGTCGCAAGGCCGGAGAAGAGGATCACGCCATCCTCCTCAGCCAGGGGCGCGGCCCCGAGCATCGCGCCGCTGCACGATGTGCCGAGGATGATCTTCACGCCTTCAACGTCGGTCAGCTTGTTGTAGGCCGTGATCGCGTCCGCAGAGTTGCACTTGGAGTCCTCGACGACCAGCTCAATCATACGCCCATCGATGCCGCCCGCGGCGTTGATCTCGTCCACGGCCATCTGCTTGGCCTGGTTGGCGACCGTGCCGTACGTCTCGCCGGGACCCGTGAGGGACTCCATCACACCTATTCTGAAGGCCTCGTCATCGCCGCCGCCGCACGCGGCAAGCGCCAACGCGAAGGCCGCTATCAGACCCAGTAGGACAGCCCATTTCACAGTCAAGACTTTCATGACACCTCTCCTAAGATGTTCCAGGTGACCTGCCCGAATGTCGGCACAACCTTATAACACACCCGGCAAGACCGCAACCGAAATAGCGGTTTTACAGATACGAATGTTGTGTTGTTCCTGTCGTGAAGATTGCGTCATCCCAGCCATGAAATCGACACACGCTACCGTCAGGCTAGTGGGACTACCAACCAGTCTCAAACAAGGCTACCGTCAGTCTCAGAGCAACGACTTATAGCGACTGTAGAAGGCCCGCGGACGGCGCCGAATTCGGTCATCGATTGCTATGCTCCTGCAACCCAGCTTGCAAAGTACTCCGGCGCCCACTTGCGCGCAAGGTGGTATGTCCTGGACCTGTAGCGGCTATTGGGCGGGAGGGAGTCCGCCTCGATCCATGCTTCCGCTCCCTCCAGCTCGGGGAATTCGACGACCCACGCCCCGTGCCACGAATGCTGGGGCGCAACGAGCCGGTAAACGTCCATCCGCAACAGTCCGTGATCCCGCGCCACCGAGCTCATGAGATCGTCGTGTTCCACATCGCCGCGCCGGCCTGGGGGCACGATGTCCGCGCCTGGGAGCCACCGGTCGAGCGCGACCACGACGAAGCTGCCCATGTCGGCCTCCAGGACCGGTGTCTCCGAGGGTGCGCCTGCCAGGGGTTCTACAACAGGCAGGGCCTGACGCTCCCCCCGTACCCTCCGCGCAAGGTAATACTCGTAGTAGCCGTATCGGCCGTACGGCGGCTCCATCTCGGCGTCGATCCAGGCCTCGGCGCCCTCGAAGGTTGGGAACTCGATCGCCCAGAACCGGACCCAGTCTTCGACCGGCGTGACCAGCCTGAATCCCTCCAAGCTCATCAGGCCGTGCTCGCGCGCCACCGACAGCATCAGGTCGACGTGTTCGCGCGAGTATTCGTCCTGCTCAACCGCGGTGAGGCCGTCCCACGAGGCAAGCCGCCCGCCCTTGTAGAGGACTATGACGCTGTCTTCGTTCGGTGCTGGTCCTGTCATTGCTCCTGCCGTCTCCATGTTTTCGGGCATGTTATCAGGCCCCAAGCCTATTGGGGCACGTCTCACGCCGCGGTCCGTCGCTTCGGCGGGCGGCAATCCCGTCGTTAGTACGCGACGTAGTTGGAAGGAAGAGGATAGAAGAGCCGGAGCGCAGTCCCTCGTCGTATTGTCCCGTTCCCCCCGGCCCCGGCATCCGTGCGGCCCTTTCGCGCTGCGACCGGGGCGCGTAGAATCAACGTATGGTCGAGACTGTATGGACACCGAATCTGCTGGAGGCCGGAGCTTGCCTGGAAATGGGAGCGCCGTAGAGGTCGTAACGGCCGGGCCTCGCCTGGCGGCTGTCGTGGAGTCTGCGATGCGGCAGCCGCGCGTCGCGGTCGATCTGGAGTCCAACGGCTTTTTCAGGTACCCCGAGCGCGTGTGCCTGGTGCAGCTTGCGACGCAGGACGCGGTGCACGTCATCGACCCGCTCTCGATTGACGATCCAGCGCCCCTGGGGAAGCTCCTGGCCGACCCGTCGGTCGACAAAATCTTCCACTCGGCCGACTACGACATAAGGAGCCTCGACCGGGACTGGGGGTTCCACGTGAGGGGCCTGTTCGACACCAGCATAGCCGCGGCCTTCGTCGGCTCCGAGAAGCTGGGACTGGCCGCGGTATTGAAGGAGTTCCTCGACGTCGAGGTGAGCAAGGAGAAGAAGCTCCAGCGCGCCGACTGGTCGCGGCGGCCGCTGACTGACGAGATGCTCCAGTACGCGGCGCAGGATGTCCTCCACCTCGCACGGCTCAAGGCTACCCTGGACGGCAAGCTTGCCAGGCTGGGCAGGACGGCCTGGGTGCGCGAGGAGATCGACAGGCTGGCCGGGGTCCGGCACACTCCTCTGGACGCAGAGTGGGGCTTCTTGTCCGTGAAGGGCAGCCGCAACCTGGATGGGCGAGGCCTTGCGGTCCTCCGGTCGCTGCACTCCTTCCGAGAAAACGAGGCGCTCAAGCTCGACCGTCCTCCCTTCAAGGTCCTGTCCGACTCCGTGATTGCGGACCTGGCCGCCGACCCTAGACGCGACATAGCCAGGGTGAAGGGGATGGGGAGATACGGACGGGGACCGGCCGCCGCTGGTGTGCGGCGGGCCATACGCGAAGGGCTGAGGGCATCGCCGGTACGCCGCCCGAGAAAGCCGCGGAACGACGGGGAGCGGCTCAGCCCCAAGGAGAGGGCCAGGGCACGGGACCGGCTGCGCCTCCTGAAAGGCTGGCGCGCCGAGCAGGCCAAGCAGCTCGGGCTCGACCCGCCGCTCATCTGGCCGGCAACCAGCCTGGGACGCCTCGCCGCCAGGCCCGACAGCCTTCCGACGGAGCTCGAGTGCGAGGAGGTGCGCCGCTGGCAGCGCCGCGAATTCGGAGAGTCGTTGCGGACCTTCACCGCGGCCGGGCTGGACCGGGGTACCAAGTCCGCCGGTAAGTCGGCCAACGCGGGCGCGGGCCCGAACTCGCCGGAAGGGACAGCCGGGCATTGACCGCTTTCGCAAGCAGGCTCATGTCAGCCTGGCAGCTGGTCGCGAAGCGAAGCCTGGCGCACTGGCGGGTGCTGCTCTCCGTCCTGCTTGGAGTACTGCTGGCGTCGACCATAATCTCAGGGACGGTCATATACTTCGACGCCCTGCGCGACCTGGCCCTGAACCAGTCGCTGGACAAGTACGACGACCAGGAGCTCGACATCCTGATCACCGGCGACCGGGGCCCCACCACCAGACCGGAGCACAGCCTCCTTTCGGCCCTGGTGGACAGATATGTCGCCAGCAGGGTCGGCCAGATAGTGCAGGGCTCCATTCACGCGGGCAAGACCCCGACCATGTTCCTGACGCAGCCCGGCAGGGAGCACGAGGCGGGCAGGTACAACTCGCGCAGCTACTTCGCCTTCGTCCGGTCGCTCGAGGACCACATCACGATACTCCCGGGCGGCCGCCTCCCGGATGACCGCCTACTGAGTGCCCCGGGCGAAACACCCAGGATCGAGGCGCTGGTACAGCGAGACGTGGCTCTCCTGTTCGGCCTCGACGTGGGCGACAGTATGTCGGCCATTCCGTTCTGGTCCGACGCGACGCCCGTCATCTCCGTGGTAGTCTCCGGCATTTTCGACAAGAAGGACTTCGATGACGACGTGTGGTACGTGGAGGAGAGGGTGCTGGACGCGTCGACGGGCAGCAGCTTCCGCACCGCCGCCTTCTACGTCTCCGAGACCGGGTACCTGGAGGCCCTGGGCCCTTCGTTCAGCCGGCTCTCCACCACTTACGCCTGGCTGCTCGACGTAGACAACGACAGGGTGACCGCCCGGAACACGGAGGCCGTGCTTGGCAGTCTGGAGGGACTGACATCCCATCTCGCCGCGACGACATCCGGCCACTCCCAGAAGACGGCCCTGGTCGGCGCCCTCAAGGAGTATGATCGCAAGCTCTTCTTCAGCAAGCTGCCCATGTACGTCGTGATGATATTCATCAGCGTCGTCATCCTCTACTACATAGTGACGCTCTCGGCACTTGCCATCGAGGAGAGGCGAAACGAGGTTGCCCTGCTGCGCAGCCGGGGCGCCACACCCTCACAGATGCTGGCGGTCTTCGCGCTGGAAGGGCTCACCGTGGTGGTGCTGGCGGTGGCCGCAGGGCCTCTCCTGGCCGCCACCGTTACGAGCTTCCTGGGGTTGACCCCGGCATTTTCGGGCCTGACCGGCGGCGAGAGGCTCGAGGTCACGGTTTCCCTGAGCGCGTACCTGATGAGCGCCCTGGGGGGCGTCCTGAGCTTCGCGGCGGTGATGGCCCCGGCGGTGCAGGCCTCGCGGATGAATGTGACTCGGCAACGCCAGAGCGCCGCCAGGCCCGCATCCACCCCCGTCTTCCAGCGCTACTACATCGACGTGCTGCTGCTGATAGTGAGCATATACCTGTTCAGGCAGCTCGGACAGCAGGGCTCCGTCGTCGCAAAGGAGGTGTTGGGAGACGTGGCCGTGGACCAGCTCCTGCTTGCGCTGCCTGGGCTCACGCTCGTTGCCGCGGGCATGGCGCTTCTCAGGCTCTTCCCCCTTGCCATGCGTGCGGCAAGCAGGGCCCTGTCGAGGCTGCTGCCGGCAGGCCTGGCCATGGGCGTGTGGCAGATGGCCCGGAACCCGACTCACTACGCGAGGCTCTCCCTTCTGCTCATCCTGACAGCCGGCCTGGGGATCTTCGCCTCCAGCTTCGGAGCAACCCTGGAGCGGAGCTTCGAAGAGCGGATACTCTACGCCACGGGCAGCGACATCCGGGTCCAGGGAGTCAAGCCCGTATACCGCACGAGGTGGGACTACACGCGCCGGTACGGCCTGAACCGCACCATCCCGCAGCGCCACAGGGCAGTCATCACCCCGTACGAGCGGTTCACGGCCGTCGACGCGCTCTCCCCGGTCCTGCGGGAGCGGGGCAGCGAGATGGGCAAGACGTTCGGCACCAGCTACGAGATGCTCGCCGTCGACCCCGAGACTGTTATGGACGTCGCCTGGTTCAGGGATGACTTCGCCGACGAGCCCATTGCCGACCTCATCGCCGAGCTGCCCGCCGAGGAGCGGCCCAGCGGCATCCTAATGCCTGACGAAGCCTACCTCATCGGCGCCCGGATCAAGGCCAACCGGCCCCATCCCAGCGTGCGCTTCACGGCCAGGCTCCAGAATGCACAGGGCCAGTTCACAACCTACACCCTGGGCACCCTGGACTCGGACCAGTGGGTCGACATGGAAGTGAGCCTGCAGTTCGGCGTCCGCCAGTCGATGCAGCTCAGCCGCCCGTTGAACCTCGTGTCCCTGCGCATCGAGGAGACCGGCGACAGGAGACTCCAGGCCGGGTCGATCTTGATCGACGAGGTCTGGGCGATCGACGCGTGGACGGGGAAGACCGTGCTCGAAGGCTTCGACGAACTGGAGGGCTGGACCGTCATGCGGGCCTCGCCCGACGCCGGCTCGGACACCCTGCGCGAGTCGGACGCCACGTACAACGACTCGGCGGTGGCGCTCTTCTCATGGTCTGAGGGCTCGTCCGGGACTGCCAGGGGGGTGTTCCGCGGCTCGGAGAGCGAGCACGTGCCCGTGCTGGCCAGCTCCTCATTTGCGAGGGCGACGGGCAGGGGAGAGGGCGAGGAGTTCGAAGTGTCCGTCGGAGGGTTCCGCGTTCCCGTGCGCCTGACCGCGACCGTCGACCTCTTTCCTACCATGACCACCCAGGACGAGAAATACCTGGTTGCCGATCTGAATTCGCTGACGCGGTACGCCAACATGGCGGCCTATTCCAGGGAGCTGCTGCCGAACGAGATGTGGCTGTCGTCATCCACGACCGGCGAGGAGCGGTCCGAGCTCGTGAAGGCTCTCGGCAAGGCTCGCAACGTCACGAGCAGCATAGTCTTCGACCGCTCCATCAGGCTCGACGAGGCCCAGGTAGACCCGCTCGTGGAAGCGGGGTGGAGGGCCCTGCTCTTCCTGGCCTTCTCCGCCGTGCTGCTGCTGAGCTGCCTTGGGTTCGCGATCCACGCATACGTCTCCTTCCGCAACAGGCAACTGCAGTTCGCCCTGCTCCGCACCGTGGGGCTCTCGAGCCGCCAGATGCTGGCCATGGTCTGGCTGGAGCAGATACTAGTCGTGGCAGTCGGGATGGCCCTGGGGATGTGGATGGGGGGCCGCCTGGGAGCCGTCATAATGCCTTTCCTGGGACACGACGACTGGGGCGCGCGCGTCATCCCGCCCTTCGTGGTGGAGGTAGACTGGAACACCCTCGCCATCACGTACGGGGCGATGGTGTTCGTATTCGCCGTCATAACCCTGGGACTCCTATGGCTGATCCACCGTATTTCCCTCCACCGCATACTCAGACTGGGCGAGATGTGATCGTGGCGAGCCTGCAAGCCGCGGCCCTGCCCTTCGCCCGCGCTCCGCTCTCGTGGTAGACTCAACGGGTTCACGGCCCCCGGCAGGTGGCCGGCGGCGGAGAGAGAGATGAAGAGAATCCTAGTGACCGGCGCCCGCGGCCAGATCGGGACCGAGCTCGTTCCGGCGCTGAGGGCCAAGTATGGCGTGGAGAACGTCATTGCGGCAGGCCATACCACCCCCCTGTCGGAAGAGATGAAGGCAGGGCCGAGCGACTATATCGACGTGACGAAGTATGACGAGGTCGACGGAGCCTTCAGGAGGTACGGCGTCGACACCGTGTTCCACATGGCGTCGATGCTGTCCGCACTGGCAGAGCAGAATCGCCAGGCGGCCTACGACGTAAACTTCAACGGGCTGAACAATGTCCTCGAGGCGGCCGTGGCCAACGACCTCGACATGGTGGTGGTCCCGAGCTCAATCGCAGCTTTCGGTCCGGAGACTCCCCACGCCAATACTCCCAACGACACGGTGCAGAAGCCCAATACCGTGTATGGCATATCCAAGGTCTTCGGGGAGCTGCTGGGCAACTACTACTCGACCAAGCTCGGCCTCGAGGTGAGGGGAGTGAGGCTGCCGGGCATCATAAGCTGGAAGGTCGAGCCGACGTCGGGCACGACCGACTACGCGGTTGCGATATTCTACGGAGCTTTACGGGAAAACCGTTACACGTGCTGGCTCGGGCCGGACACAAGGCTTCCGATGATGTACATGCCCGACGCGATATCCGCACTGATAGGCGTTGCCGAGGCGGACGCCGCCCGGCTGGAGCATCACGCGGACTTCAACGTCAACGCCATGAGCTTCACGCCGTCCGAGCTCGCCACAGAGATAGAGGAACGGCTGCCGGGCTTCGAGATCAGCTACGAGATAGACGATCTGCGCCAGGGAATTGCGGACTCCTGGCCCGACAAGCTGGACGACACCGTGGCCAGGAAAGAGTGGGGATGGAGCCCAAGATACGATCTCGGCGCGACGGTCGACGACATGCTCGACAACCTGAAACGCGTGCTGGGAGCGGCCTAGTCCACAGATTTCAGGAAATCCAATTCCAAAACTCATGGGCTTGTGTGTTGAACCTACATGCGAGTACAGTTAGAATCTCACGCACGAACACTCAAGCGACCTTGGAGAGACTCATGGAGAGAGGGAGAGGTTCATGGAAGCCAACACAGGACAGGAGGGTGGAGCGTTGACCAGCTGGACCGTTGCCGAAACCGACAACCTGACGATAGAGGCAAAGCGGGAAGGCGGAACACTGACCGCAGCCACACAGGGGCGCATCGACGGCGCCAACGCTCGCCTATTCCTGGAAGCCTTGGAAGGCGCAATCGAAGACTCAGACACAGCTGTTCTGCTGGACCTCAGCGAGCTCTCATACATCAGCAGCGCGGGCCTCAGGGTGATCCTGCAGACAGCCAAGGCGCTTCGGGCTCAAGAAGCTCAGTTTGCCCTCTGCTCGGCGAAGGGGCCGATCCGCGAGGTGTTCGAGATCAGCGGCATCGACCAGATCGTTTCCATCCACGACTCTGAGGGCGATGCTCTAGCCTCGTTCGGGGGCTGAAGGGCGGGCTCCCCTCAGGGGATCGACTGCGCGCCCCTTCATTGTCCAAATGGGACGACCCGCACAGCCCGACAAGAGGGCCTAGTTGAAGAAGCAGCCCTGCAAGATTCTCGTAGTCGACGATGAGCCCGACCTCGAACCCCTAATGCTGCAGCGAATGCGGCGGCGGATCAGGTCCGGAGACTACAGCTTTGTCTTCGCGGCGAACGGTATAGAGGCCCTGGAGGTACTGCGCGAGGACGGTGACATCGACCTGGTGCTCTCCGATATCAACATGCCCAGGATGGACGGCCTCACCCTCCTGCAGCAGATCCCACAGGTCGATCCTAACATCCGCTCCGTGATCATCTCCGCATACGGCGACATGCAGAACATTCGCACGGCAATGAACCGGGGCGCCTTCGACTTCGTCACCAAGCCGGTCGATTTCGAGGACCTTACAATCACCATCGACCGGACCATGCGCAACCTCTTCGAGTGGCGGGAAGCGCTCTCATCGAGGGACAAGCTGGTAGCTTTGCAGAACGAGCTGGACGTTGCCAGCAGCATCCAGCAATCCATACTCCCGACGCAGTTCCCGAAGAGTGACGACTACCAGATAGCAGCCAACATGGAACCCGCCCGGAACGTGGGAGGCGACTTCTTCGACATTCTTCGCCTCGAGCGCGGGCGTGTAGGGATCGCCGTGGCAGATGTTTCGGACAAGGGAGTACCTGCCGCACTGTTCATGATGTCGAGCCGTACGCTCCTCAAGGGTGCGGCAATAGGCAGCGATACCCCCGGAGACGTGCTGCGCGAGGTGAACGACCTCCTCAACGAGGAAAACGACGCCACTATGTTCGTGACGGTCCTATATGCCATGTACGACCCCGAGACCCATAAGGTTACGTATGCGAACGGCGGGCACAACTCTCCGCTGGTCGTCCACGCCGACGGCAGCTCGGAGCTCCTGCCGCTCACAGGCGGGATAGCCCTCGGCATCATTCCGGGCATTCACTACAAGCAGACATCAGTCGATCTCGCACCCGGCGATACCGTGTTCTTCTACACCGATGGAGTCACGGAGGCCATGAACGAAGACGGCGAGGAGTTCGGAATCGAGCGCCTGCAAGAGGTCTTCGAGCCGTCCCCTCCCACCGACTCCGACTCCGCCACAGACGCCGTCTTCGAGGCCGTCCATTCCTTCGCGGGAGACACCGCCCAGTCGGACGATATTACCTGTGTGACCTTTCATCGCAGCGCATCATGAGCGCGAAGCTGACCCTGAACATAGAACGCAGTCACGATGAGCTGGGGCGCATCACGGATGCGGTCGACGACCTTGGACACAGGGAGGACTGGTCAAACGACCTCCTCTTCCGGGTGCACCTGGTGCTCGAAGAGCTCGTCCTGAACATCATCGACTACGGTTTCGATGACGGCAAGGACGACCACGAGCTCGTGGTCGTCCTGATGTCAGAAGACGACAATCTCACGATAGAAATCACCGACGACGGCATCCCCTTCGATCCCCTCCATGACGCGAAGGTCCCGGACACAGATGCCCCGCTGGAGGACCGCCCGATTGGGGGACTTGGCGTCCACCTTGTGCGAACGATGATGGATGAGGTCAGCTACCGGTGGGAGGACGGCAAGAACCACCTGACGCTGGTGGCTAACAGGGAAGGGTGAAGGGCAGGGGAAAGACCCACTTCCGGTCAGGGCGTATGGCAATACGCGCGCCGTCGGCCCTTGTTGCCGCGGCCCTTGCCGTTCTCGCTATAGCGGCCGCCTCCTGCGGCGGCGATGCCCCGGTCGTACAGGGCACACCAGAGCCTGCCACGGAGTCTCAGAGCAACACTGGAACGGCACCATCGTTGCCTTCCTCCCACGGCATATTCGACGACCGCATAGTGTTCGGTCAGTCGGCGGCATTGAGCGGTCCCGCAGAGGCGCTGGGCAACGGCATGAGGGCGGGCATCCTGGCGGCCTTCAAGGAGGCAAACGACGCCGGCGGGGTTCATGGCAGGACCATCCAGCTAGTCTCTCTCGACGACACCTACGAGCCTGAGGCTGCAGCCATAAACACCGGTCGCCTGATCGAGGAGGAGAATGTCTTTGCACTGATAGGCGAAGTAGGAACGCCTACTTCGCGCTCGGCCACGCCCGTCGCGGCCGAGGCCGGCGTACCCTTCGTCGCACCATTCACGGGCGCCGAATTCCTGAGGGACGACAGCTGGGACAATATCCTGAACCTCAGGGCCTCCTATTACCAGGAGACCGAGGAGATGGTCGCCAGGCTCACGGAGGACCTGGGTATAGAGCGCATCGGGGTGTTGTACCAGGACGACTCCTTCGGCAGGGCAGGGTACCGCGGCGCGACGCTCGCACTCGAGCGGCGAGGAATGAAGCCCTCGTCGATCGGGCTCTACCCCCGGAACACGACAGCCGTGAAGACGGCTCTGCTCGACCTGCGGGGGGGAGACCCCCAGGCCATCATCATGATCGGGGCATACCAGCCGGTTGGCGCCTTTATCAAGTGGGCGCGCCACACCGGACTCGACGCGATATTCATGACAGTCTCGTTCGTCGGCAGCAACGCGCTCGCCCAAGACCTGGGCCCGGGGGGCGCCGGAGTATACGTCACCCAGGTGGTGCCTTTCCCGACAGACGCTTCCCTTCCTGTGGTGGAGGCCTACATGGACGCCCTGAACGCCTACGACCCGGGGATAGTTCCCGGCTTCGTGTCCCTGGAGGGCTACCTTGCCGGCCGCCTGGCGATCGCCGGTCTGGAGAGATGCGGGCGGGAAGTCGACCGGTCCTGTTTCATGGGCGGTATGTACGGCGTCGGCGACATCAGCATCGACGGGTTCATGCTTCGGTACGACGACGCTAACGACAACCAGGGGTCCGACACGGTATTCCTGACCGTTATCGGCCCGGACGGTAAGTACCAGCCGGTCGAGAGGCTGAGCGAGGGGGGCAACTAATGGCGACTCTATCGGCAATCGGCTCCAGGCTGCCGTCCTTTCTCGATCTTCGCTACCGCATCTCCACCCAGCTCTATGTCGGTATCGGGGGCGCCGTGGTCATGACGGTGGCCGCGAGCCTCGTCGGGTGGTTCTCGTTCAACAGCGTGGGGAATTCCCAGAGCCAGGTCAACGAAGAGAGCATACCCGAGGTGGTGGCCGCCTTCGGAGTCGCCCAGCATAGCGCAACCCTGGTAGCGGCCGCGCCGCGGCTGACCTCCGCCACCACGCCTCGAGATCTGGGCCTGGTCTCCGAGAGCATCGAGGTAGCCTATCAGTCCCTCGAGGACCAGCTTGAGCTACTTGGCGTCGAGAGCGAAGACTCCGGAAGAGCGGCGGACACCATGACGGCCGACAGCGCGGCCCGCTTCGAACGCATCCGCGCCAATGTCGACACGCTCATCAGCAGCATTCACGGCATTGAGGACGGTATGGTCGAGCTGTTCGAGCTGACCAGGCGCCGGGAGTTCCTGAGAGAGGACCTGACGGAGCTGCGCATCCAGCTCGATGGAGTCCTGGTGCCCGCCGTCGACGACCAGCTCTTCTATACGATGACCGGCTACTCGGGCCTTGGCGACGCTCCAGCGGACCGCGGGAACCACTTTTCTGACACCGAACTGGGGCACTACCGTTACCTGGAAGGCCTGCGCGCGGACTCCATCGCGGCGATTCAGCTGCTGGAGAGCGCATTTGCCATATCCGAGGCTCCTCTCATCGAGCCGCTGCGCGAGCGCTTCGAGTCGGCCAAGGGCAGCATCGAGCGTAGTATGTCGGCGCTCCAGGGGTCTCCCGTTCACAGCCAGGTGGAGCCGTCCATACTGCAGCTCTTCGAGCTGGGCACTGGAGAAGACAATGGTTTCGATCTGCTCGTCGCGAGGCTACGCATCATAGAGGCCCAGGAGGACAACCTGGGGAAGAACCGCGACATCTCCGTCGACGTTCTCGCCGAGGTCAACGACCTCGTCAGCGCCGCACGCAGCGGGGCGGACGAAGCTGCGGCAGCCTCCACCCAAGCCATTCTCACGGGCCGTACGCTGCTGCTGGCGATTACGGCGGTCAGCATCACCGGCGCGCTCCTGATTGCATGGGGCTTCGTGGGGCGCATACTCCTGCGTCGCCTCCAGATGCTGTCGGACTGGATGCGACGCATGGCAGGTGGAGACCTCGAGGCCAGGATGGAGATTGGAGGACGCGACGAGGTCGCGGACATGGCGGCCGCGCTGGAGGTGTTCCGCCGGCACGCCCTGGAGGTCCAACGGCTAAACCTTGTCGAGAAGCTCGCGGAAGAGCTGCAGGAAAAGAACGGGCAGCTGGAGGTCGTCCTGGAGGACCTTCAGAAGGCCCAGGACCAGATAGTCATGCGCGAGAAGCTGGCGGCGCTGGGCGAGCTGACCGCGGGCGTCGCACACGAGATCAAGAACCCGCTCAACTTCGTCAAGAACTTCGCAGAGGTGTCAGAAGAGCTCCTGGTCGAGTTCAAGGAGGTTATGGAAGAGGTCGAAGATAAGGTCGAGGAGGAGCAGTACGGGCTGCTCCAGGAGATATCGGAGGACCTGTCGAGCAACCTGGACCGCATACGTTCACACGGCGACCGCGCCAACCGCATTGTCCAGGACATGCTCATGATGGGCCGCGGCTCCAGCGATACGCAGTCCATCGACGTCAACGGCCTGCTCGACGAATACACCGGCCTCGCCTACCACAGCGCGCGCGCCACCGACCCCGACTTCAACCTAACCATCGAGCGGGAGTTCGGTACCGAGGTCGGAGAGCTGGAAGTGATCCCCCAAGACCTCGGGCGCGTCTTCCTAAACATGGTCGGCAACGCGTGCTACGCCACCGACGAGAAGCGGCGCAACATGACCGACACGACCGATATGTACTTCCCGACGCTGACCCTCAAGACCGAACGCGACGACGAGCACGTGACGATCCGCATAAGGGACAACGGGAGCGGCATGCCGGACGAGGTCAAGGAGAAGATATTCAACCCGTTCTTCACGACGAAGCCGACCGGCCAGGGCACGGGGCTCGGCCTCGCCATGTCCAGCGACATCATTCGCGAACACGGCGGCACGATCAGGGTAGAGACAGAGCCGGGCGAATTCACGGAGATGATCGTCGAGCTGCCCCTCCATCCCCCAGAGTCCTTGTCGGCACAGAGCCAGGAAGCCGGCGCAATCTAGGACCAGTCCCGGAGAGTGCACCCACAAGCCGGGGCGAACAGCCATGCAGGGATCGTTCGCCCTGAGCTTGTCGAAGGGCAGTGCTCCGCCGCCCAACCCCTGAGCGTGCCGAAAGGGGTAGTTGTGCCGGACTGGCCCGCCTCCGCCTACTCGTACCTCAGCGCCTCCGCCGGGTACACCCTCGAAGCCTGCCGGGCCGGAAGGAACGTCGTCAGCAGGGAGAAGCCGTACGTCAGGGCCAGGATGACCCCCAGCTGCATCCACGGCACCGAGAAGCTGAGCCCGTCGATGCCAGACTCCGCCCGGATGCTGTTGACGGCGTTGAAGGACAGGAGCAGGCCCAGCGCCAGCCCGATAACGGCGCCAAGCACCGAGACGAAGGACGACTCCAGCAGGAAGCTGAGCGCGATCATGCGCTTCTTGTATCCAATCGCCCTGAGCATGCCGATGTGCTGGCGCCTCTCGACCACCGCTCGCGTGCTCACCACGCCCAGCGCCGCCACGCCCACGAGCAGGCCCAGGGCCATGAAGCCCGTGAACAGCCTGAAGAACGCCTGGCCGGCCGCATTCTGCTCGTCGACGGTCTCCTGGAACACCTCGGCCTGCATCCCATTCTCCAGCAGGGCCGCCTCCAGCGCGTTTGACACAGCCTTCACGTCCGCGCCATCCGATGCCCTGAAGCGGTACTGCGTAACCGGGATTGGGAAGGGAGCCGCACCGTCGATCAGGCTCTTGGAGCCGATCATCCTGAAGGCGTCGGCGTGGACCCTGTCCACTATGCCGATCACCGTGATCGAGACCTCGACGCCCGTGAAGGGCTCCCTCACGTCCACGGGAACCGCCTCCATGTTCGACGCATCGTAGTGGAGATCTCCGAGGAGTCGCTGCTCGTCCGCATCGCGGGCGATGTCGGCTGCGTTGTTCGGCACCAGCCACCCACCCGCCAGGGCCAGGGAGGGGTCGTCCCTCATCTGCCGTAGCACGTCCTCCACTGTGGGTCCGTATCCCTCCGCGATGACCTTCAGCTCGATATCTGCCGACGACAGGAAGCCGTCGTCCAGCAGCATCGCCGACCGCGATCGCCACCGCCCGCTCTCACCGCCGCTCTGCCTCATCTCCACTGGCACGTTGGTGACGCCGCCCACCGCGTCGAAGTCCGACGCGGACACACCCTCCGCAGCTTCTATGGCAGCGTGTATGTCATCGACAGGCGTGTTGAAATTGATCGCCCCGCCGGCGTCGTAGCCCATGTAGACCTTGCGCGGCTCCTCGAACTGCGTCGTGAATACCTCGGTCAGCACCGACATGATGACCAGCGTGAATATCACGAGGGCGAACATCGCGAGAGTCAGCCCGGTCCGGAACTTGGAGCTCATGGGGTAGGCCACCGCCGTCACCAGCGCCGGCCTTATGCGCCCGAAGCGGGACGTCAGCGCCGACAACCCACGCACCAGCAGGTCGGAGTTGTACATCACCGCCCAGACCGCCGCCCCCACCATTGCCACGCCTGAGACGAACATTATGTCGAAGTCACCCTCGAGCTCCCCAACGAGTGGTCTCACGGCGGACTCAGGCAGCGCCCAGTAGACGAGCATCAGCACGCCCGCGGCTGTGAAGGCAATCCTGTCTACGGTCTCGGGCCGCATCTCGGTCCGCCCTAGCCACCACCTCAGCATCAGTCCAAGGCCTACGATGGTCAGGGACACCCCGGCGCCGAACCACGACCACCTCTCCCAGACGGCCACCCCGAAGTAGGTGAGGACTACTCCCGCTACCAGCACAAGCCACCCTTTGAGCAGGTAAGGCTGGATGAACCTGAGAAGTCCCAGCGCGATGGCCGTGAGCCACACGGGAGGCAGGGCTGTCACAACGACGAGGCCCAGGCCCTTGGCGGACTCCCTGAACCTCCGCCCGAACAGCGCCCTGAACGCAGCGACCAGGTGATGCACAGGCAGCACGACCGATCTGAGCAGCCCCAGGAGCCGCTCCCTGAAGGACGCTTCGCCCTTGGGGATGATCGACTCGGGCAGGCCGCGAATGGCGACCACGATGTTGAGCCGGCTGACCCTGTACGCCGAAACGACAACCGTCGCGAAGGTGATCGCCATGCCCAGGCAGTACGCCACCACCACGCTGCGGGGCTCGAAGTGGATGGTCAGGGTGAAGTTCTGGTCGAGCCCGGAGAATATCTGGTTCATCACCGTGACCATCAGCATGCTCACGCCCAGCCCCAGCACCACTCCTATGGCCGCCGAAACGATGGCGTACGCCGTTCCCTCGAAGGCGAACATCATCACCAGGTGGCGCCGCTTGGCGCCGACGGCACGAGCCATCCCCATCTCCGACTTCCGCGCCGACGCCAGCATCACGAAGATCAGGAAGATGAGCAGGATCCCCACCATGATCGAGAACGAGCTGAACAGGATGAATATGGACGTGACGCCGGTGCCCGCCTCTTCGGACGCGTCGACGATGTCCTTCTTGATCTCCAGGACCTGGAACTCTGCCAGCTCGGCCAGCAGTGTGTACGCCTCGGTCGCGGCCGCATTCAGATCGGACTCCTCCATCTGCTCCACGACGGCCTGGGTGACGTCCGGGTCAGCCAGCAGCCCGCCCAGCTCGTCCGTCAGCTCGGGCTTGCGGAGCTCGGCTGCAAGCTCTCTCAAGTTGTCCAGCTCGTCGCTCGAGCCCGAGTCGACGCCCTCCAACTCCAGTGCCGCGACCTTCGCGTCCACCGCCCCGAGGACATCCTCCCGGCCGAACAGCGCCTTGAGCTTCTCCGCGACCTCGCGGTCGTTGAACAGCACCCGAAGGTCCTTCGTAACGTCCTCGCTCAGGTCGACGCCCGTCCGCGCATCTCCCCGGTTCGATATGACGATGGTGTTGATCTGGCCCGCCCGGCCCAGCATCTCCTGGGTGCTTTCGAGGGAGACCAGCATCGTCGGATCGATGCCCGCGAACCCGCCTGAGCTTACGATTCCAGCGACCTGGAGGGTCGCACTGCGACCCTCCAGGAACACCTCGAGCTCATCGCCCGCCTGGACTTCGAGCTCATCGACGCTCGGCTCCGATAAATACACCTCGTCCGGGCCAAGGTCGTCCAGACTAGCCTCACCGCCGCCCTCCAGGCTAAGGGCACGGAACCCACCGAGCTTGGCCGGGTCGATGCCGACCAGATTCATGCGCCCCTCGCTGAGCCCCGTCCTCGTGTTGTGTACGGAGACGTTCTCGGCGGCCTGCGGCATGATGCCGTCTATCTTGTCGTTGGCCGAGAGGTGGACGAGGAGCTCCTCGAACCGCTCCTCGGTGATGTACGCGGTCCCAAATCGGGCATCCTCCCCGGACCTCGTCGGCACGATCAGCTCGTCGATCTCTTGCAGCCACTCCACCGCGCCGTTGCGGATCGAATAGCTGAGGGTGTCCCCCGTTCCGAAGGCGGCGGCCATGATGACCGTGCTCAGCATCACTCCCATGATGATGAGCGCGGTCTGGCCGGGCCGGCGCGGGATGGGTCGCAGCCCCATCTTCAGCATGATCCTGTTCCGCGCCGCCAGCACGCCGAGCACGGCCATGGAGGCCAGTACCACGCCCAGGAGGACGTACATCAGGGTCGTCATGGAAAGGCCGAATAGCTCTTCCATTACCCTGCAGCCTCCTGCCCGGAGTCACCCGGGCCGGCGCCGAGGCCGTAGTCCTCTATCGACCCGTCGCGCATCCGCACGATCCGCCGGGCCTTTTCGCCCACCTCGAGCGCGTGGGTCACGACGATGAACGTCTGCCCGTTGGTCTGGTTCAGCTCCTGGATGAGCGACACGATCTCGGCAGCGTTCTCGCTGTCCAGGTCGCCGGTCGGCTCGTCGGCCCAGACGATTGCCGGGGAGTTCACGAGGGCTCGCGCTATCGTCACCCGCTGTCTCTGCCCTCCCGACAGCTCGCCCGGCGCGTGCTGCGCCCAGTCCGCCAGGCCCACCATGTCCAGCATCTCCAGGGAGCGCGCACGGGACTCGGAGGCGGATACTCCCGACACCAGGAGGGGCAGCTCCACGTTCTCCACTGCCGACAGCACCGGAAGCAGGTTGTACATCTGGAACACGAAGCCCATCCGGCGGGCCCGGTACTCGCTTCGCTCGTCGTCAGGCAGGTCGTTCAGGACGACCCCGTCGATCAGCACCCGGCCGCCGTCCACGTCGTCCAGTCCCGACAGGCAGTTCAGCAGCGTAGTCTTGCCGCACCCGCTGGGCCCCATGATCGAGACGATCTCGCCCCGTTCCACGTCCAGGTCCACGCCCCTCAGCGCGTTGACCTGGACCGATCCCGTATCGTAGGTCTTCTCGACACCCTCGGCAGAAATGATGAAGTCGCTCATTCAGTCCCCTTTCGCAATCGCCCGCCTAATGGCAAACACCGCCGTCAATCGTACAACAGGACTTGCGTAATTACAAGTAATTCAACTTCCGGCAATCGGGGCCGCATGAAGACGCAAGCATAACACGGTAGTTGTGGTGAAGGCAGATGCACTCGCGCATCCGGAGCATCACGGTCTTGCAGGGGTGAGAGCAGGGCGAGGCCTCCCATCACCGCGGGGAGGTGCGAGTCTCGGAGGGGGACTGCTAGTCGACCGCTATCCTCAGTCGCTTGTTGATGCGCCCCTTGCTCTCGCGGCCCACGACCCTGATCCTGCCCACCTCGCTGGTGTTGGCGACGTGGGTGCCCCCGTCGGCCTGGAGGTCGAGGCCCGTTATGTCCACGGTCCGGACCTCTGTGATCGAGGCGGGGAGCAGGTTGATCTTCGTGCGTATCAGGTCGGGAATCTGGAACGCCTCCTCGCGCGGGAGGGTGCGGATCTCGACATCCCTAGCGGCCTCGACCTCCGCATTGATGCGCTCCTCCACCTCGGTGGCGAACTCGGCCGACATGCTCTCGAGCTCGAAGTCCATGCGCGCCGTGAGCGGCTTCATGTCGCCTCCGGTGACGAGCGCGCCGTAGTCCCGCCACACCACGCCACACAGGATGTGGAGCGCCGTGTGCGTGCGCATGAGCTGGTACCTGCGCTCCCAGTCGATCTCGCCGTGAACGGCCTCGCCCTCCTGCGGGAAGTCGCCGGCCTCGATCTCGTGTACGAGCTTCCCGCCCGCTCTCGACAGCTTGCGCACCCGATATTCCCGCCCGCCGGCGCTGAGGGTACCCGAATCAGGCGGCTGGCCGCCGCCGCCGGGATAGAAGGCCGTGCGGTCGAGCACAACGCCCTTGTCGGCCGCCCCGACCACGGTCGCGTCGAACTCCTTCAGGTAGCTGTCGTCATAACAGAGAATGGTCGTCACGCTGGTCTCCTTCGTTGGGGGATACGCCGCCAGACGGCCCGCAAATGTCCGCGGCGGCAACCTGGAATATGTCGAGGATACCATGAGGGATCAAGAACTGGCTGACAACGGCATTCTCTACAGGCGAGGGCCATACATATCGTCATTCCGGCCTTGAGCCGGAATCCAGTCCCCGGCGGTTGTATACAGACCGGATGGCTATGGCAAGCCGGTCACTCTTTCGGCCCCTGTATGGCTGGGGCATGCTCGCACCGTTCACATGTCGGAGCAGCCATGACGTACCGGAGCCAAGCCGTGCAACCAATACTTCGCTTCGAGGTTATCTGACAGCGGCTAAGGCGGCTCCGGGAGACGGAATAGCATCTCGTACTGTAGCTCCTGCTCCTGGAAACCCCTCTTCTCGTACAGGGCCCGCGCCGGCGCGTTCTCCCAGCCGGTGCCGACGTACAGGGCGTTGGCCCCGCTGGCCCGGGCCTCCTCTTCGGCAAACGCCATCATGCGCGACCCGATGCCCATGCGCCTGAAAGCCGGCGCAACCGCCAGGTCGTATACGTCCGCGCGCGTGAAGCCCTGCCACCCCGTGTCGGTGAACCTGACGCGGACCACCCCCGCGGTCTCGCCGTCGACCTCCCACAGCTCAAGGATTGTCCGTGGGTCTCTGAGCGACTCGGCCACGTTGTCCAGAAACTCCTTGACCTGTGGGCCAGTGAGCCAGTTGTCGTGGAACTGCTCGAACGAGACGAGCGACCTGACCCACGGGCTGGAGGAGGCGTAGTTGGCATGGCTGTGCAGCTCCAGCAGCACGTCTCTGTCGCGCTCAACGTCGGCCCGGCGGTGGGTTATCATGGTTGTCATCATACACTTGCGCCTATATATTGTCGGCACACTCCCGACCGTCGAGCGCAGAGGGCCTGGGAGGGTGGAGGTCCCACAATGGAGAGTTCTATCAGAGCAACGGAAGTTGTGGCACATACCGCGCAGAGCGTGGAGTCCCCAAGCACCCTTGGCAACACGGAGGCCCATGCCAGGTTCACGTTAGACAGTCTGCGTGATGGGCGTCTTCGCGTCGTGGAACCCATAGAGGTCATACCGATGGTGGAGGGGGACAAGCACGTCGCTGAAGCTCCGGAGATAAGCGAGTTTGGATTCGGCGACACCCTTGGCGGCGCTGTTGCGGACTTGCAGGCAGCTATCGCGGAGCTCTACTTCACCCTCGAAGCTGAACAGGGGCGGCTTGGCCCGGACTTGTCAGCAGTGTGGGGCACACTCTCGCAGAAGGTCCACAAGGCTGATGCCGCTAGCCGCCCATGAGTTTGATCGCCTGGTCAGGAAGTTCGGGTTCGAGACGAGGAATAGCAGAGACCTTCTCGCATGGTTGGTAGTAGATGGGAAGGTTGTCGTTCGGACACGGCGCTCAAAGAAGGCCACCGGCGACCTTCCAATGTTCCACAGCATCCGGCAACAGTTGAAATTGAGCGACGGCCAATTGCGGGACGCCATCAGCTGTAGGTTAGGTCGAGACGCGTACCTGGAGATACTTCGCAGTAAGGGTATCGTGGGCGGTAGTCCTGACCGATAGAAGAGGCGTGCGGACCGCAACATCGACCACCTACGACGTCGCCGTGATTGGCGGCGGGATCATCGGCCTTGCTACGGCCATGACGCTGGCCCGCAGCTACCCCGGACGGCGCTTCGTGCTGCTGGAAAAGGAGCCCGAGGTCGCCCGCCACCAGACGGGGCACAACAGCGGCGTCATCCACGCCGGCATCTACTACGCCCCAGGCTCGCAGAAGGCCAATTTCTGCTCCACCGGCGGGCGGCTGCTGCGGGAGTTCTGCGACGAGCGGGGCATCCCGTACCGGATGTGCGGCAAGGTCATCGTCGCCGTCGACGAGGAGGAGCGACCCCGCCTGCAGGACCTCTACGAGAGGGGTACGGCCAACGGCGCCGAGGGGCTGAAGATGGTCGGCCCGGAGCGCCTGCGCGAGCTGGAGCCCCACGCCGCCGGGGTCGAGGCGATCCACTCCCCCAACACCGGCATCATCGACTTCGGCGCAGTGGCTACCGCCTTCGCGTCCGAGCTCGGGGAGAGCGGCGGAGACCTCCTGACGGGCGCCGAGGTGCTGGGCATAGACGAGCGCGCGGACGGCGCCCACATGGAGACGACTCGGGGCGAGGTCGCCGCCCGCCGTATCATCAACTGCGCCGGCCTGCACGCCGACCGGGTCGCCCGCATGATGGGCGTCGAGCCCGGCCTGCGGATCGTCCCATTCAGGGGCGAGTATTTTTCAATACGCCCGGAGCGCCGCGATCTGGTGCAGGGCCTGATCTACCCCGTCCCGAACCCCAAGCTGCCGTTCCTGGGCGTCCACTTCACGAGGCGAATCGACGGCTCCGTCGAGGCGGGGCCGAACGCGGTCCTGGCTTTGGCCCGCGAGGGCTATCGCAAGACGAGCTTCCACCTGGGCGAGGCGCTGGGCACGCTGACCTACCCCGGCTTCTGGAGGATGTCCGCCACCTACTGGAGGTCGGGTATCAGCGAGCAGTACCGATCCATGCGCAAGCGCTCGTTCCTGAAGTCGCTGCAGACCCTGGTGCCCGACACACGCATGGAGGACCTGACCTCACCGGGCGCAGGGGTCCGCGCCCAGGCCATCGACCGAAAGGGCAACCTCGTGCAGGACTTCGCCATATCGCAGACCGCCACCGCCATCCACGTCCTCAACGCCCCATCCCCCGGCGCAACCTCCGCCCTAACCATCAGCCGCTACATAGCCGACATGGCCGCAAATGCGTTCGGATTGAACTCCTAGGAACTGGAAGTCGGCCACTCGTGCTATGATGCAGTCGCCAGCATCAAGTTGGTCCCGAAGAGGCAAGGGCATGCTCACAGAAGTTACGAAACGGACCTTCACGGCCAGTGTGTGGAAGGAAGATGAGTGGTATGTGGCGCAGGCCCTAGATGTAGATGTGGCCAGCCAGGGCAAGACGGTCGATGCTGCATTGGCCAATCTGCGCGAGGCCTTGGAGCTCCACTTCGAGCCACCCGTGGCTTCGGCCGCACCAGAGATCCACCGAATTGAGATAGAGGTGGCCTCTGGTTAGGCCACTTCCCTATCGAGATGTTGTCCGCAAGCTAAGGTCGGCAGGCTTCGCTCAGATCAGCCAGAGAGGCAGCCACGTAAAGTTCGCCAGGGAGGCTCCCGAGGGTTTGCGCACCGTGACCGTCCTGCGTCATAGAGAAGTGTCGCCGGGCACGCTGCGCAGCATATTGCAGCAAGCAGGGCTGACTCTCAAGGAGTTCGATAGCTTTTAGAGTCTTGGTAGCGACCCGTCAGGAGCATCCCCTAATGAAAATCGCATATGCCTTCCGCCGCAGCATCTACTACCCGTACGGGGGCAACCCTCGCGGACTGCCTGAGCGTGACGTACGCGCGCGGCTCTTCGGCAAGATCCGTGAGGTCGGCTTCGAGGCCGTCGAGCTGGGCGTCGACATGGTCGGCGGGCCGGACGCCGAGGAGGGACCCGTCACGGACCTGCGCCGCGAGCTGGAGGACTATGGGACTCCCTGCGTCGCCGTCAGGGGCGGCGGGGGCGTTTCGCAGCCCAACGTGGCGGCCCACAGCAGGCTCATGCTGGACAAGACCGTCGAAGTCGCCTCATGGCTGGGCGCGGACACCGTCAACGTCACTACGTCGACACCGCCCAGGAACCCCGACATGGCCGGAGCCTTCGTCGGCGAGCCCGTCTCCCAGGGAGGAAGCCGCATGGCGTCGGCCGATGCCTTCGAGCGGACGGCCGCCGCCCTGAGGGAGGTCGGCGCACGCGCCGGGGGCCTCGGCATCGATGTCACCATCGAGGTGCACCAGCAGTCGATCACCGACAACAGCTGGTCGACCCTGTACATGCTGGACCTGATCGACAGCCCCCACGTCTTCGCCAACCCGGACCTGGGCAACGTCTACTGGTGCTACGACATCCCCGAGGAGTCGACCGAGGACGCCATCGTGGCCCTCGCCCCCAGGTCGAAGTACTGGCACTGCAAGAACCTGCAGCGCGTCCACATCCCCGAGAACGAGCACGCCATATTCATCCGCGTCCCACTGCCCGACGGCGAGATCGACTACCGGTTCGCCATCTCGGCCATGCACGATGCCGGGTTCGACGGCTACCTAGCCGTGGAGGGGATGACCCAGGGCGACCAGATTACGAACGACCGCCGCTCACTGAAGTACGTCAAGCAGGTCATCCGGGAGGTCGAGAGCGAGGGCTGAGCCGCAGTACCCGGCGTAGGTTCATGTGATTCAAGCCAGCGCCTGCTCTCTCCTCTGGCTCCAATAGCTACGCCTGAGTGCCAACGACAGGAACGCGGCGGCCGCAATCGCTATGGCAGGCTGGATTACCTTGTACTCGCCCCCAGCCGCGCTAAGGAAGACCCCGGCTAGGGATGCCAGGTACAGGACGGCTTCCAGATAGCCCCGGGTTAGGCGCGCCCCCACATAGGCACAGCACAACAGGCTCCCAGCTATCCAGGCGATGGAAAACCATGGAGATGTCCAGCCATAGAACGGAACGCTTATCAGGGCATAGCCCTTCCATGCGCTAGGGAATAGGTCGAACCCGAGGTGGACCGCAAAGCCCAAGCTAACCCCAAGCGAGAACCACCGTAATGGGATTGTGTCGCTATTCTTGGCGAGCAGGAACAGGATCAATGGAACTAGAGGGCCATGCGTGACGATTGAGCGATGCCGAAGGAACTCTATCGACTGGTCCGTATCGGGTAACCACTCACCAACCAGCAGCCCAACACCGAGCATCACCAGCCCAACGGCGTAAGCCACCTACTTTGCTCCCAACACTCAGAATTAAGCCCTAGCTCTAGGCGAACCGGCCTGGGTCGAACTCGTCGAGAGGCACGGTGGTCGTACCCTTCGCGACCAGGTCCGCCGTGAGTCGTGCCATGGCCGGGCCGAGCATGAGGCCCAGCCGTCCCCCGCCTGTGGCGATGTAGGCGCCTTCGGTGCCAGGCACTTCGCCCAGCACGAGTTTCCTGTCCGCCGACAGTGGCCGGACGCAGGCCGTGTGCACCACGACCTCGCCCTCTGTCACCGACGGGATGTTCTTCGCCACGGCGTCCATGATCTCGTCGCGCGCCCAGTCATGCGTCGTCTCGTCGATGCCCGCATCCTCGAACGTGGGGCCGATCCACGTGAGACCGTCGGGCTTGGTGGATGCGAAGTGGTCGCCACCGCCCACGGACGCGCGAATCGGCGGGCCCGGCAGTCGCAGGCGCAGAATCTGGCCCTTCCAGGGCTGCATCCGAATCGGCACGCCGAGCCAGTCCGAGGCCTCCTCGCTCCAGGGCCCGGTCGCCACGACGACCCTGCCGCACGGGATCTCGCCATCGTCCAGCGTCACCCCACGCACGCGGCCTCCGTCCGTGGACAGCCCGGTGACGTTCGCCCTCACGAAGCGGGCCCCCTTCTGCTCCGCGCCCGACGCCAGCGCAAGGGTCAGGCGCTGGGCGTTGACGTCGCAAGTGCCCTCCATGTAGACCGCGCCGAGCGCCGCGGGATTGATGCGCGGCTCGACCTGCAGGGCGTCCCCGGTCGTGAGCCATTCGACGGTGTAGCCCTGTGTGTCCACCTCCCAGGAGTGCCTGTCGCGCTCCAGCCCCTCCGGCGACTGGGCGGCGACAACCTCGTCCTCGTCGAAGGCCAGGGACAGCGATGGCCTCTCGCGGAACTCCACGTTCACGCCGGTCTCGTCAAGGAGCGAATCGGCCAGCTCATGGTGGAGGCGCATGCCCAGGGACGCCACGTCGAAGTGGGCGCTGTCCATCATCCCGGCCTCGTCGAAGGTGCCCAGCGCGGCGTACGAGTAGCCCGATGCGTGGCTGGCGATGCCGTCCCGCTCCACGACCACGCAATCGACGCCCTCGCGGGACAGGAAGTAGGCCGTCGCGGCCCCCACCAGCCCTCCCCCAACAATCACGACATCCGCTGTATTCGCGCTCATGAACTCTCTCCCACAACTCTTACCCTCTGCGGCCTCCGCGTCCTCTGCGGTTCATCTCGTCTCAGGCCTTGGACGGCCCTCGAAGAAGAAGCGCTCGGCGGTGCCGAACAGCAGGTGGTCCCGGTCCGACGGGCTCAGGTTGGCGTGGTCGCGTATCAGGGCCAAGCCCGCCTCGAAGTCCGCCGGGGGGTCGGCGTCGTAGTTGCCGGGACGGAGCGCGGGGCTGTCGCTCTCCCACATGCAGCGCTCGGGCCCGAAGGCGTCGATAGTCCGCTCGACCAGCGGGAGCACGTCGAGGTAGGGCTTGACCTTGGAACCAAGGTGGTTGAACGGCCCCACCTTGACCAGCACGCTGCGGTGTTTGGCGAGGCCGCAGAACGCCGCGATGTCCTCCTCGCGGAACTCGCCGTCGGCACCGATCCGGCAGAGGTGGTCGACGATGACGGGGGTGTCGGGGTAAAGCGCGCACATCCTGTCGACCTCTGGGATATCGACGGGGTCCATCAGGAAGCTGATCGCCAGGTTCTCCTTCGCCCCCGCCTCGAACATCTCGTGGTAGCCGGGATGGTCGAGCCACCTCGGCCCGGCGGCAAGGAGGCCCGGACTCGCGCTGCCGCCCCTGACCCTGAACGCGTACACGCCGCCACGCGCCAGGGCGAACATCTGCCTGGCGGGGCTGCCCACGTCTATGTCCGTGACGGCCGGTACGATGCCGGTGCCGACGAAGCGGTCCGGCTCCGCGGCTATCAGGTCGAGGATGTAGCCGTGGTCGGTGCCGTACCAGGTCATCTGCACGAAGTTGATGCGCCCGATTCCATGCGGACCCGCCATGGCCAGGTGGTCCTTAGCCTCGTAGGACGGTATCCACAGGTCGGCCTCCTCGAAGCCGGTCGAGAGCGGGTAGCGCTCCTTGTCCGCCGGCCACACGTGGATGTGGGCGTCGATGATCCTGTCGACTGCATCTGCTGCCATTCCATACCCCCAAGGCCCGCGACACTCTGCGGGCATCCCGACAAGTCTACACGCCCGGATGGCGAATGCAATCACGCCATGCTCCGATGCCCATGTAGAATGGCCTATCGGAGCTGACCGTGTGGCATAGTCCGACATACGGCTTGGGTATGTGGGAATGTGCTAGCATAATGAAAGCATTACGGTGTCAGGAGAGCCTCATGGGGACTCTAACCATTCGCAATCTTGGCGATGGCGTGATCGAGACATTGAAGGAGCAGGCAAGGGCGAACCACCGATCGTTGGAGGCCGAGGTCCGTTACATACTGACCCACAGAGTCGACAGGAGCGCTCGTTTGGCCCAGTTTCGTGAGCGCACACTCGACCTTGCCAGGAGCGCTCCCAACCTGCCACAGACGGATAGCGCAGACCTGCTGCGAGAAGACCGCGACCGGTGAGTCTGACCGTCGATGCCAGTGTCGTCACCAAGTGGTTCGTACCCGAGCCGTTCTCCGAGGAAGCCCGGCTGGTGCTCGACCTTTCCGTAGACTTGCATGCGCCGGACCTGCTCCTGGCCGAGTGCGCCAACACAATCTGGAAAAAGGTGCGACGGGGGGAGATACTGGATGGTGGGCCGTACATGGATGCGGTTGTCGGCCTGGGCGAAATCGTAGAGCTGCATCCCATGTATGGTCTAGTATCGCGGGCAGGACAGTTGGCGAGGGAGATCGATCATCCGGTCTACGACTGCCTGTATCTTGCCTGCGCTGAGGCAACCAGATCCGCCTTGGTAACCGCCGATCGAAAGTTCGCTGGCAAGGTCAGCGACAACTTCCCGGGAATCGTTCTCCTTCATGTAAGCGCGTCGACATTCGCGGACGATCTGGAGGCCATGAGTGGCGACTAATGAGGACAAGCCAGGGAGGGGCGAGCGAAGCGTCGAGGCCCGCATTCGCGAGTTGGATGCCATTGGGAAACGCTGCAGTCGCCTCCTGAAGGCTGGACCGTCGGCAGTCGAGCACGGTGATTACCTATACAACGAGCGTGGGTTGCCGAAGTGATGGAGCCTGGAGAAGCAAGGGGGAGACTGGCCAGCTTTGCTGGTACGCAGCGTTGACCGTCCGCTCGGAGGCCCATATAATGCCCGTGAGAGCCGCGCCCATGCACAAGTCCACAGCCTGCTGGAGCTAGATGCGGATACCAGACGACCGCCCCCGCGACGAGTGTGGCGTTGTCGGAGTGTATACCCCAAACGAGCAGGCGGCACGTGAGGCATTCTTCGGGACCTATGCCCTGCAGCACCGCGGCCAGGAAAGCGTCGGCATCGCCAGCGCGGACGGCGAGCAGATCAGGCGCCACACGGCCTTGGGCCTCCTCGTGCAGGGCTTCCAGGAGACCGACCTCCAGCGGCTCACCGGCCACATCGCCATAGGTCACACGCGGTACTCCACCACGGGCAGCAACCTCATTCAGAACGCCCAGCCCATGACGGCCTACGGGCCCGGGATCGAGATCGCCGTCGGGCACAACGGTAACCTGGTGAACGCCGTGGAGCTCCGCGACGAGCTTGCGGGCTGGGGCATCGAGTTCCACACTTCGAGCGACACGGAGGTGCTGGCGAACATCATCGCCAACGCCCCGGCGAACAACTGGGCGGACCGCGTCTCCTACGCGATGAGGCGGGTGCGCGGGGCCTATTCGATGGTGGGACTGACGCGCGACTTCCTGCTGGCAATAAGGGACCCGCTGGGCGTGCGTCCCCTGTGCATCGGCAAGCTGAACGGAGACGGCTGGGTGTTCGCCTCCGAGAGCTGCGCACTCGACCACATCGGTGCGGACTTCGTAAGGGAAGTGGCCCCCGGCGAGGCCATCATCGTAGACGAGAACGGGCTTCGCACCCTGTACAGGCGCGAGACCAACGGCCGCAAGGCCTCCTGCGTCTTCGAGCACATCTACTTTGCCAGGCCCGACAGCGTCATAGACGGCAGGCTCATTTACGCCAGCCGGATGGAGATGGGCAGGGAGCTCGCCAGGGAGCACCCGGTCGACGCGGACATGGTCATCGGCGTGCCGGACTCGGCGACCGCGGCTGCCGCCGGGTACTCCCAGGAGTCCGGCATCCCCTACGGAGACGGGTTTGTCAAGAACCGGTACGTGGGGCGGACGTTCATCCTCCCGGACCAGCGCCTGCGCGATCTCGGTGTGCGCACGAAGCTCAACCCGCTGCCGGACATGATCAGGGGCAAGAGGCTGGTGGTGGTGGAGGACAGCATCGTCCGGGGCACGACCAGCGTTCCGGTGGTGAACTTGCTGAGGCGCGGCGGCGCGAAAGAGGTGCACTTGAGGATCTGCGCTCCGCCCATCATGCACCCCTGCCAGCTTGGCATAGACATGCCGACCCGCAAGGAGCTGATAGCCTCGAGCAACAGTGTCGACGAGATATGTGCCATCCTGGGGGCAGACAGCCTGGGGTACCTGAGCCACGACGGCCTGGTCAATGCCGTCGGTCTGGCCGAGAATCGGATCTGCTCCGCATGCTTCACGGGCAACCACCCGTTCCCGGTCCAGCTCGAGATGGACAAGCTGGCCCTGGAGGTGTAGCCGGCGCTCATGCCCGGTCCCGCTCCACACACCTATAGGGATGCTGGCGTCGACAGGGACGCTGCGGCCGAGTTCATCAGGCGCGTCAAGCCCATAGCAGAGCGCACCCACGGGTCGGAGGTGCTGGCGGGCCCCGGGGGCTTCGGCGCGCTTTTCAGTCCCGGCGGCTATGACGACCTAGTGCTCGTCTCCAGCACCGATGGTGTAGGCACCAAGCTCAAGCTCGCCATCGATCTGTCGCGCTACGACACCATCGGCGAGGACCTGGTCAACGCGTGCGTCAACGACGTCATCGTTTCAGGGGCGAAGCCGCTCTTCTTCCTCGACTACATCGCCGCCGGCAGGCTCGATCCTGACGTGCTAGAGGCCATAGCCGCCGGGATGGGCCGAGCGTGCGAGGTCTCGGGTTGCGCGCTGATCGGAGGCGAGACCGCGGAGCTGCCCGGCATGTACGACGAGGGCGACTTCGACCTGGCCGGGTTCGCGGTCGGCGCGGTAGAACGGAGGGACATCCTCGACCCGTCGACGGTAGAGGCGGGCGACCTGCTGGTCGGGCTGCCGTCCAACGGCCTGCACACGAACGGCTACTCGCTGGTGAGGGCGGCGCTGGGGCTGGACGAAGACCCCGCGCCGCTGCACGAGACGTACGACGAGCTAGGGGGCGCCCTGGGCGATGCCCTGCTCGCGCCGCACACAGCCTACTGGCCGGTCGTGGAGGACCTGAGGGGACTCGTGAAGTCGATGGCCCATGTCACAGGCGGGGGCCTCATCGAGAACGTGCCTCGCGCCCTGCCCTCCGGCGTGGGGGCGGCGTTCGACACGTCGACCTGGACGCCCCCGCCGGTCTTCTCACTGCTCCAGGAGCTGTGCGAGGTCGACGTGGACGAGATGTACCGCGTGTTCAATATGGGACTGGGCATGGTCCTCGTGTGCGACCCCGAGCAGGTGGATGCCGTGCTCTCGGCGGCGCGTGAGGCCGAAGTAGTAGGCGAGGTCACGCCCGCGACCGTAGACGGGCGGGTTACCATCCAGTACACGGGACTCTAGGGCGAGGGTCGCATGAAGGCACTTCTCAGCGCATCGAACAGGACGGGACTTGTCGAGTTTGCACAGGCGCTGCACGGCGCTGGCTTCGAGCTGGTAAGCACCGGCGGCACGGGGGGCGCGCTATCCGACGCCGGCCTGCCCGTGCAAGAGGTCGCGGAGCTGACGGGCTTCCCGGAGATACTCGACGGGCGCGTCAAGACGCTCCACCCCAAGGTGCACGGCGGCATCCTCGCCCGTCGCGACCTCGACTCCCACACGGCTGAGCTGGACCGGCACGGCATAGGCACGATAGACCTCGTAGCGGTGAACCTCTACCCGTTCGTGGAGACTGTCACGGAGCCGGGCGCTACGCTGGGGGACGCGCTCGAGAATATCGACATAGGCGGGCCGACGCTGCTGAGGGCCGCTGCCAAGAACTTCCCCCACGTGATCGTAGCCGTGGACCCTGCCGACTATGGGTGGCTCGCCCAGCGACTTGCGGATAGGGGGCCTGTGACGCTGGGCGAAAGGCGCAAGCTTGCACAGAAGGCGTTCCAGCACGTCGCCCTCTACGACACGGCGGTTTCCCACTACCTGCGGGGCGACTCTGGCGACATGCCCGAGGCCGTAACCCTGGGCTACGAGCGGACGGCGGCGGTCCGGTACGGCGAGAACCCGCACCAGCAGGCGGCGGTCTATGCGGACCCCCTGTCGACCGGCGGGATTGTGCGAGCCGAGCAACTCCTGGGTCCGGAGCTCTCGTATAACAATTTCCTGGACGGCGAGGCTGCATGGCGGGTCGTGTCGGACTTCCCTGAGCCTGCCGCGGTGGTGGTGAAGCACAACAACCCGTGCGGGCTGGCTATCGACGTCGACCAGGTGGCAGCCTACCGCAAGGCCTACGAGGGCGATTCTATGTCGGCCTACGGCGGCATAGTCGCCTTCAACAGGACCCTCACCGGGGCTGCGGCCAGGGCCATGCGCGGCGTCCTGTACCATGTCGTGATCGCGCCCGACTTCGAGCGTGAGGCGCTGGAGATACTGAAGAGGCGCAAGCAGGCCCGGGTGATGCGCGTCGCGCCCGCGAGCGGCCCCGGAGAGAGACTGGACGTTCGCCGCGTGTCCGGCGGCGCGCTGCTGCAGATGGCTGACGAGATTCCTGTCGAACCAAGGTCATGGGTAGCGAAGTCGAAGCGCCAGCCGACCGGAGAGGAGCTGTTGGACCTCGCCTTCGCTTGGCGGGCCGCCGCTCACGTCAAGTCCAACGCCATCGTACTTGCCAGGGAGTCTGCCCTCGTGGGGATGGGCGCGGGGCAGCCTAACAGGGTCACGAGCGTACACCTCGCGCTGCGCGTGGCGGGCGGCAAGGCAAAGGGGTCCGTGCTGGCGTCCGACGCCTTCTTCCCGTTCGCCGACGGGTTGGAGCTTGCGGCTAAGGGTGGCATCACGGCTGTAGTGCAGCCCGGCGGCTCGCTCCGCGACGACGATGTTATCGAAGCCGCCGACATGCTTGGCCTGGCCATGGTCTTCACGGGGACGCGGCACTTCCGCCACTGAGGCGCACGTTGGCCAAGTCGCTGGAGGTAGTCCTGCCCGTACTCAATGAGGAGCGCTCGCTGCGAGCCAGCACCGTGCGGCTGCACGAGTTCCTGGCGGCGAATCTGAGCAGCTACGACTGGCGAGTCCTCATCGCCGACAACGGCTCTACCGACTCCACCCCCGAGGTTGCGGCGGGGCTCGTAGGCGAGCATGACAGGGTCGGCTATATGAGGCTGGAGCAGCGGGGCCGGGGTCGCGCCCTCAGGCGAGCGTGGCTCGAGAGCGGCGCCGACATCCTCGCATACATGGACATCGACCTGTCGACAGACCTGGGGGCCGTCGACAGGCTCGTGGGGTCGATTGAGTCTGGCGACTACGCCCTCGCAATCGGGTCAAGGCTGAGGCCAGATTCGGTGGTCATAGGCCGCTCCCCGCTCCGGGAGGTCATATCGAGGGGCTACAGCCTCCTGTTCCGGTCCTTGTTCTTCACCGGCTTCCGGGATGCCCAGTGCGGCTTCAAGGCCATCTCGCGGGGCGCAGCCCAGGACCTCCTCCCCCTGGTCAGGGACACGACGTGGTTCTTCGACACGGAGCTGCTGCTCCTCGCGGAGAAGAACGGCTACGCCATCGACGAGATCCCCGTGCGGTGGACCGACGACCCCGACAGCCGCGTGAGGATAGTTCGGACTGCCTGGGGCGACCTCAAGGGGTTGCTGCGGCTAAGGTTCGGCGGTCTGCGCCGGGCATCGAAGGAGCTGGCTCCCAGGTAGCCTCGGCCCTATCCGACGAGTGCCTGCGGGTTGGTCTTCACCACCGTGGTCACGTCCTCCGGGGACATGCCCGCATTCAGCAACTCTGCTATGGCCATCCTCATCCCCTCGGCGGGCGGCGGGTTCATCCACTGCCCGAAGTCCGAGGTCACCACGCACCGCTCCGGGCCGAGCTCGCCGATCAGCGACGACATCTCCGCAGGGGTGGTCCGCCCTCGAGAAGGCATGCAGGACAGGAACGCGTGCTCGATGTATGCGCCGAGCCTGGCCATCTCGGCCAGTTCCTCTCTCGTGGACCAGTGCGTGGGGTGGGTCGCTATCAGGCGGGTGATACCCACGTCCCTGGCCGCCCGGAAGAGCAGGATCGCCTCGGCCGGAGAGACGTGCCCCGAGGCGACGGCCATCTCGTGGCTCCTCGCCACCTCCAGGACGGCGAGCGCCGCCGGCGCCAGCTTACCGCCTGACGCTATCTCGATCCCGGCCCGGTCGTGTTGCTGCATCGTGTAGTGGTGGGCGCTGAAGGTCGGCATCCACACTACGCCCCCGCCCGTCTTCGCGGCGGCCTCCACGGCGGCCACGTTCAGCCCGCCGACCTCGTCGTTCAGCGCCACCGCGCCCACTACCGTCAGACCGGGGTAGACGCGGGTCAACAGCTCGGCGACCGGCCCGGTGGGGTAGTGGTGCGACTTCAGGACGAACCCCGCCATGCCCGCTTCCTGGGCCCGGCGGGCCGTGTCCAGCGCATCGAGCCTCAGGCCATCCTCAGGGTCGGGGCGAGAGTGGACGTGAAGGTCCCAGGAACCCGCCAGTATCTCGTCGACGATGTCACTGTGGCCGCTAATGTGACCCCTCAGCCGCCCGCGTACTCCGGGTCGCCCTTGTCGCGGAAGCCGTAGTACTCGCGCTCCGGCCCGTGGTAGAAGTGCAGTCTCAGCCCTCCCTGGATATCGTCTATCTCCTCCAGGTCCCCGGGCGTAAGGGTCCAGTCGCCCGCCCGCGCGTTCATGCGGGCCTGCTCAGGCGTGCGGATGCCGACGATACTGGACGTTACGGCAGGGTGGGCGACCGGCCAGGCCAGGGCGAGCTGTGCGAGGTCGCGCCCGTTATCCCGGGCCCACGCGTCCAGTCTCTGCCCGACCTTGTATGTTCGGGCGAACCTCTCGCCCTGGTAGTCCTCCCAGTCGTGCCGCTGGTCGTCCTCGTCGAACCGGTGGCCGGGCTTGTACTTTCCCGCAAGCAGTCCCTTCGCGAGCACGGAGTGAGCTATCACCCCTACGCCGTGCTTCTCGCACTCCGGCAGCACGGTCTCCTCCACGTCCCGGAAGAGCATGTTATACCTGGGCTGCGAGCTGTGTATCCGGGTGTGCCCGGCCGCCTCGGCTGTTTGCTCCGCAGTGCAGTTCGAGATGCCGAAGTAGCGAATCTTCCCCGCGTCGCGGTGGCGGATGAACCTGTCGAGGGTCTCCTCGACGGGGTATGCGGGCCAGGGGCTGTGAATCTGGTACAGGTCGACGTGGTCCGTGCCCAGCTTGCGCAGGCTGTTCTCCAGCGCCTCGTCTATCTGATCGGGCGAGTGGTCCGCCCGGGAGAGCTTGGTTGCCAGGAAGACCTCGTCCCGCCTGCCCTTCAGGCCCTTTCCCAGCAGCTCCTCCGCGTTGGCATAGCCCTCGGCCGTGTCGACGAAGGTCAGGCCCGCGTCGAGGGCGGCGTGTATGGTCGATATGGCCTGCGACTCGGGGATTGCCCCGAAGCCGCCACCTATAGGAAACGTCCCGAAGCACACTACCGGTACCAGGGGACCGCCCTCGCCAAGAGGAAGCTTCCGCATCGAGTCTGCTCAGGCCGTGACCGCGGTCACTGGCCCACGGGCTCGCCCTTGAGGGCCTGCTCCCACCTGAAATTGAGGATCATGACGTCCCAGATCTCGCCGAAGTCGAGGCTATCCCGGTTTTCCCAGTCCACTCCCTCGGCAACGTCCTTGGTCATCCTGGTCTTGAATGTGATAGCCCAGGAGAGAGCGGCAGGTCCGATTGGGTGGCGTCCAAGAGCGGCCCCGTAGCCGGAAATCTCGACCAGCGACAGCAGGTCGCACCCCGAGGTGAACAGTGCGTTGTATGTCTCACGCATCCAGAGGTCGACGCTGGCCTTCTTTTCGAACACCCCTCCATGATCGTCGCCGTTGAACTCGATCACCAGGCGGATGCCCTTGGTGGGGCGGTGGTCGCGGGCCGTCGGGTCGATCGGAGTGCCTCCCAGCTCGGTAATCCTGGGCTTCTTCTCCTCGTAGGCCGTTTCGCCGGCGAACATCGTCTTTGACATCGTCACCAGGGTTGCCTTCTGGTCGTCGAGCGAGGCGCCCGAAGCGCAGCCGGTCAAGCCGGTGAACTGGTCGAACGGGAAGACGGAAGCCGCAGCCGCGGCGGCGTCCTCGGGGGACAACTCCTCGACCGTCTCCGTTGCGGCCTCGGGCTCGGGCGTTGCGGTGGGCTCCTCGGCCTTAGGCGCAGCGGTCGGAGCTGCGGGCGCCTCCGACTTGGGCGCGGCAGTGGGCGCTGCGGGGGCCGCTGTGGGCGCGGCTGTGGGCTCGGGTTCAGGCTCGGGTTCCGGCTCGGAACCTCCTGAGCAGGCCGCCAGCAGGACTGCGGCAAGCAGCAGAGCAAGAGCGAGCGGCGCGCTTTTCCTTGGTGCGGTCAGTATGGCTACCATCCTTTAACCCCTCCGGCGGTCTGTAACTGCCTCAGGGCGGGCTCTCATCGCGAGGTCGCATCTTGTCATGTCCTGGGAGACCGCCCTACAGCCCTGGCGGGCCGGTCGCCATTGTAGCAGGTAATCCCGGGGCGTCGGGGTTGGCCTGACTGGGAGGTGTCCCCGGCCCCGCGTCCCTCCGCCGGTGGCGTGTCCCGCCCGTTTGATTGTAGAATGATGCCCGCTTCAGGCAATGGACCGTCGTGGTCCTGTCCGGAGGCAATACCGCAGGTAGGCCAGATCGCCATGAAAAGATCATATGGATTCCTCGCATCCCTAGTCGCCATTACCGCTGTCGGGCTGCTGGCCGCGTGCGGCGGCGAAGAGGAGACCGTCGAGCCGTCCGGGATCGAGAGCACAGCGGCCGAGAAGACCGCCGTTGCCCAGCCGGCGGACACACCGGTCGTCAGGCGAACAGCCGCACCAGCACCCAAGGAGCCAGCAGTGAAGCGTTACGACAGCTACCCTGTGATGACCATAGACCCCGACAAGTCCTACACTGCCACCTTCGAATTGGCGAAGGGAGGCGAGTTCGAGGTAGAGCTCTATGCCAAGGAGGCCCCAAAGACCGTCAACAGCTTCGTCTTCCTTGCGCGGGACGGCTTCTACGACGGCGTGACGTTCCACCGCGTCATCCAGGATTTCATGGCGCAGGGAGGCGATCCCACTGGCACGGGCACCGGCGGCCCGGGGTACAGCTTCGAGAACGAGGTTAGCCTCGAACGCAGGCACGACTCACCAGGCACACTCTCGATGGCGAACTCCGGCGGCGCAGCGACGAACGGCAGCCAGTTCTTCATCACCTTCATTCCCACGCCCTTCCTCGACGGCTACGAAGCGGACGGCACTCCGAAGAACTGCTCGCAGAGAGGCGTGTCTTGCCACACGGTGTTCGGAAGGGTCGTAGAGGGCATGGACGTCGTCAACTCGATATCGTTGCGCGATCCGCAAACGGCAACGACGCCCGGCGACGCCATCAAGACGATCACGATTACCGAAGAGTAAGTACTTCGCCCTCGTACGGGAACAGTCGGACGACAGCAAAGAGGACCGCCCAAATCGGGCGGTCCTCTTCTCGTCTAAGGGTCCGGGTTAGTACTTCTGCGGTGTCAGTCCGCGCTGGCTCCCTCCGGCACACCTACCCCCTCCGGAAGGCCGGGGGCCGCCGTCAGGAACGTGTAGAGCTTGCCGCGAGCGCCGATCCACGTCCTGTCCTGCACAATGGCCTGGTCGATCAGCGGCTGGTTGTTGACGCGCACTGTCGACTCGCTTCCCTTGTCCTTGAGGATGTGTATGGTGCTCCCGGAGAACTTGAACGCCACGTGTTCGAGCCCGGGTATGCCGAGCTCCGCGCCGCTCACGTAGCTCCTGCGGAAGACGGCCATCAGCGGATTCCTCCTTATCATCGCCGAGAAGTCCACCAGCCTCTCCTCCCTGTCGCCGTATATGTACCCGTACGGCCGCGTCTGAAGCAGGAAGTAGATTCCCACTCCGGCCGCTACCGCCAGCAAGGGCGCGATCAGAAGGGCGATCCACTGGAGTGACTGTGGCTCCGGCGTTGCCGAGGCAGGCTCGGGGCGCACTGCGACGGGCTGTGCCGCCGGCTGAGCATCTGCTGGCTGCGCGGCGGCTGGCTGCGCGGCGGCTGGCTGCGCAACGGCCGGCTGGACAACGGCTGGCTTCTCGACTGCCGGGGCGACCGTCGGCGCATCCGACGAGTCCGTCCGCAGCACGACCATGTCGGACAGCTTGGAGAACATGGAGCCTCCGAACTCGGTCGTCAGCTGCAGGGCCACCGAGTAGGTGCCGGGCTCGGACACCGTCAGGAATACGTCGTATTCCCAAGCGGGGCCGTCGCCAAACAGGCTCCTGGGCACGATCTCCACGTTGGCTTCCGAGCCCGGGGCCGCGTTCACGATTGGGATCAGCGCTTCGTGGGGCACCGAATGTGGAGCTCGGTCGATGTGGACCAGCACGTCCGCGATATGCGTCCTCTGCCCAGGCACCAGCTCTCCTGTCTCCACGCTGTCTACGAGCACGCTCGGGTACTTCTCAGCCCGGAAGCTCTCGAACGAAGTGAGCGTGTGGTTGTAGTCAGCCCACAGGATGTCGAGCTGGACCTGGTAGTCCCCTGCAACAGACAGAGGAGGCAGCTGCGCGAAGTATATGCCGTCACCGGCGGCTCGGTCGCCACCGATCCCATCGTCGCGCATTTCAAGTTTCAATGCGCCTTCGTTTGGCGTGGTCAGCCTCGCTATGACCTGAACGTCGTCGAGATTGACCAGGCGGTCGCCCTCTGCGATGTAGGCCGCCAGCGAAGATGGTTCGCCCAGTGGCACCGTCCCGGCGGGCTGCAGAACGATCCTGTAGGCATTGCTGGAGTAGTTCCACACCGACACATTGCCTTCTATCCCACGGCTGTCGACCTTCCAGTGGCCTGGCAGTGGGTCCTGTATCTCCCAGACTATCGAGTTGGGTGACTCCTCGACCCGGTAGGTCGTCCGCTCGTCGGAAATGCTGAAGCCGGTCGGGTCGTTTAGCTGGAAGGACCCCTGGTCCGAGTCCCTGAAGATCAATATAGTCGCGTTGCTGGTACCAGGCGCGACGCTTACGATGGAGCTCATGATCTCGTGGGGCGCCAACCTCCTGCTGCCAACCTCGGACAGGGTGCCACGGGCCCGCAGGCCAAGCACGTGATCGGCGGCGGCAGTGAGCCCCACGTAGGTGGACAGGTCCACCATCTGCCCGCCTGTAGCGGACGAGGCCTCATTCAGGAAGCCCCTCGCCGAGTTCGAAGATCCCGGCAGGGAGACGCCGTTGAGGCTCCAGCCCTGGGCTGCGAACTTGGCGATGAGGGGACTGATGCTCGAAGACAGGCTGCCGAAGTCGTTATGCGGCGAGTCGCCCATCAGCACGTATACGCGGGACCCCTCCGCCGCACGCTCCTCGATCAGGGTCGCGTGGGTCTCCAACAGCGCCTTCTCCACGCCGTCCGACCGGATAGTTACCGGCCAGCGCAGTATGGCGTCGAAGTCAGCCCGCACCTGGTTGTAGGCCGGATCGGTGGGCCTGTACGGGCCGACGAAGTGCGTGGAGTCGTCGGTCACCATGAGCATGAACAGGTCATCGCTCTGGAGCGTGTCGAGCAGGCTCACGAAGGAGATGGCAAGGTCTGCCGCTGCCTCCGATGAACGTACCGAGAAGCCGTCTACCACGATAGTGGTGATCGGTCGCGAATAGGCCGAGTCCGCCGAGACGTCCCGGGCCGCGGCCCACTGCGTGCCGGCGAAGAGAGCCACCAACAAGATAAGGATTGCCAAGCGCCTTGCTTTTTCCATGTGAAACCTCCACGTGGTGACAGGCTAGCGCTATCTTGGAAAATTAGTCAACTACGTTCTATCCAAAGTTTTGACTTTGTTCAAAAGTCGAGCCACATATTCGGAGGGTCGCCCGGCTGCTTCCTCACCTACGGGGAATCCCCTGTTCCGAAAATCGCTTGTTTTTTGAAATGTTCTCACATTGAAACCAACCCCGTTCTTGCTATAGAGTACGGATGGCTTGCGATTGCCAGGCCGCAACTGGGCGCTCGTCACCCGTGCAGTGACAGGTGAACCGGCCTAAGTTGACGAGGGCGGGACATTGCTCTTCTTGGCTGCGCTGAAACGTATTCAGAGTCACCTCTTTGGCAGGACCTTGTCCGGGTTCCTGGCCCTCCTGCCGTTGATGGTCACGATCGTTATCATCCTCATCATCATTGGACACACCGACAACGCGGTGGAACCCTTCGTCGAAAACGGGCCCCTGGACTTCCCTGGCTTCGGCCTGCTTGCGCTCATAGCCATCTGCTATGCCATCGGTCTGGTAGTCGCTACGATGCCCGGACGGAAGATCATGGAGTGGAAGAGCGCGGTCCTGAACCACGTCCCCATCGTCAGCACCATATACGGCGTTTCCGAAAAGGCGATAAGGGCTCTCACTTCCCAGCAGCACTTCAGCCGAGTCGTATTCGTGGAGTGGCCCCGGGAGGGTTCCGTCGCAATAGGCTTCGTGACCGGCTCGCTCAATGCCCCTGACCGTGATGAGCCCATAGTCATCATCTACATCCCAACGGTACCCAACCCTACCTCAGGCAACATAGCGTTTGTGCCGGAGGGAGAAATCCTGGAGACCGACCTCACCGTCGAGGATGCCATGAAGCTGGTATTCTCCGGGGGAATCGTGCTCCCTGAAGAGGTTGCCCTCATCGGGTCTGGGCTCAAGAAGAGGAACGGGTCCAAGTTCGTTGGCCGTTTCCTGGGAAGCAGAGCAGGCTGAGGCGGGGCAGGAGTGGCGAGACAGCCGGGTGACGAGGGCGTCGAACGTTGAGCCCATCCAATGGTGATGGCCCCGGCCCCCTGGGGCATGTGTCGGTACTCGACCTGACCGTCAACGTCCCCGGCCCGTTCTGTTCTACCATCCTTGGAGACCTGGGCGCCCGTGTCATAAAGGTAGAGCCCCCCGGCGGGGACCCTCTCCGCCACAGCCCCGGCATCTGGGCCAGCATCAACCACGGCAAGGAAAGCATAGCGCTGGACCTGAAGACCGACCGTGGGAAGCAGGTGCTGCGCCGGCTGGCCTCGCAGGCCGACATACTCCTCGAGGGTTGGCGGCCCGGCGTGTCGACGCGGCTTGGAGCCGACTATGACACCCTGTCCAAGGACAATGCCGGCCTGGTCTACTGCTCGATCTCCGGGTTCGGCCAGGATGGCCCATGGCGCGACAGGCCCGGACACGACGTCAACTACCTGGCGCTCAGCGGATACATGGGGCTCCAGTCACAGGTCGAGTCACGGCCGTGGCCCCCAGCAGTCCTTTTCTCCGACCTCGTTTCGGGGCTCTACGCGGCGATCATGACCCTGGCCGCCCTGGCCGGACGGAGCGTTTCCGGGGCCGGGGAGTATATCGACCTCTCGATGACCGACGCGGCCCTGGCGCTCATGGGGCTAGAGGTCGGCAGGGCCAACGACCCTGCGGAGGACGGACGGAGTCCGAACGTTACATTCATTCCACACTACGGGCTCTTCCCGTGCGCCGACGGACGGTGGCTCAGCCTCGGCATCGTCCATGAGGACCACTTCTGGGACAGCTTCTGCGAGGTTGCCGGGCTCGGAGAGATGACCGGCTTGAGCCTCGACGAGCGACTGGAGGAAGCAGACGCCATCCAGGCGGCACTCGCCCGTGTACTTCCCACCAGGTCTGCGGCCGACTGGGAGGAGGCGCTGCTAGATGCCGACGTACCCGCTGCCGCCGTCGCCGATCTGACTGAAGTCCTGGACACCCCGCACTTTCGGGAAAGGGGCATGTTCGCGGCCGTCGGCGGGAGCACCTACCTGGGGCAGCCGGCCCGCTTCTCTTCGGGGGCCGTCGGCCCGTCCAAGCCGCCGCCGGACCTTGGCGAGCAGTCAGACGATATACTCACGGGGCTTGGGTACTCCCCGGGCGAGATCGAAGCCCTGAGGACGACGGGAGTCCTGGGGCCCGTGGAACATACCGTAGCGACATGAGCCACGCCTACCAGGTCGGCGACTACGCCGAGACATACCGCACCTTCCGGCAGACCGTGCCGGAGACATATAACTGGGCCTACGAGGTGTTCGACGAGTGGGGCCGGGACCCCAACAAGGTCGCAATGGTCTGGGTCGGGCAGGACGGCAGGTCGCGCGAGGCTACGTTCCGCGAGATGGGCGAGCGGTCGAAGCGCATCGGCAATGCCCTGGCAGGGCTGGGCGTGAAGCCCGGCGGACGCATCTTCACCATGCTTCCGCGGGTCGTCGAATGGTGGGAGATCATGCTGGGCTGCATGAGGGCCATGATAGTGCCCGTGCCAGGAACGACGTTGCTCACGCCCAAGGACATCACCTACAGGATCAACATCTCCGAGTCGACCATCGCCATCACCGACCCGGACAACGTCGACAAGATCGAGTCGGTCCGAGCCGACTGCCCCACCCTGGAGAAGATCATCGTCGTGGGCGGCGAGGGCCCCTGGCTTGAGTACGAAGACCTGCTTAAAGCCTCCTCCGCCAACCTGCCTCACCCCGGCAACCCCGCCTCGTACCCTCTGGTCATATACTTCACGTCCGGCACGACGGGCCATCCCAAGATGGTGATGAACACGCACTCCACCTACCCGATTGGACACGTGGCCACGGGCAAATTCTGGCTCGACAACCGGCCCACCGACCTCCACTGGACCCTCGCCGACACCGGCTGGGCCCAGGCCTCCTGGACGTGCTTCTTCGCCCCCTGGAACATGGGCGCGGCCATCTTCATCTGGGACCACAGGGGCCGCTTCGACGCAGCGGGCACGCTCAGGATGTTCGAGGACTACCCCATCACGACCTTCTTCGCGCCGCCCACCGCCTACCGTATGATGGTGCAGGAGGACCTGGGCAGCTTCACGCCAAAGGCGCTCAGGCACGTCGTCGGCGCCGGGGAGGCCGTCAATCCCGAGGTGATCGACGAGTGGCGCGATCAGACCGGCCTCCACATATGGGAGGGGTACGGCCAGACCGAGACCACGCTCCTGGCAGCTACCTTCCCGGGCATGGAGTACAGGCCCGGGTCCATGGGCGTTACGGCGCCGGGCTTCTACATGGGAATAGTGGACGAGGACGGCGTCGAGCTTCCGAATGGGGACGAGGGCAACATGGCCGTCCGCACCGAGCCCGAGTGGCCCGTGGGCCTCTTCCCCGGGTACTGGCGCAACCCCGAGGCCAACGCCAGCGCCTTCCGCAACGGGTGGTACTACACCGGCGACCTGGCGACCCGCGACGACGACGGCTACTTCTGGTTCGTGGGCCGGGCCGACGACGTGATCATCAGCGCCTCGTACCGTATAGGCCCCTTCGAGGTCGAATCGGCCCTCGTCGAGCACGACGCTGTCGCGGAGGCTGCGGTGATAGGCAAGCCTGACCCAATGCGCAGCGAGATCGTGAAGGCATTCGTGGTCCTGGCGCAGGGTAATAGCCCGTCTGCCGATCTGGTCGCCGATCTGCAGGACCACGTAAAGCGCGTCACCGCACCCTACAAGTACCCGCGAGAGGTCGAATTCGTAGACGACCTGCCCAAGACCATCAGCGGCAAGATAAGGCGAAACGAGCTGCGCCGGGCGGAAAGCGAGCGGTCATAATAGGCCGGCGCGGGTAGATTCTGGATCGAGGCTGTCAGACGAACATGGAAGACTTTCGTGAGGAGCATGAGCTCTTCCGCTCCGCAATTCGCCGCTTCGTGGAAGAGGAGATCGTTCCCAACGTAGACGAGTGGGAGGAGCGCGGGGAGATCCCCCGGAGCCTCTTTCGCCAGTTGGGCGAGCTCGGCTTCCTCGGTGTCGAATACCCGCCGGAATACGGTGGAGGCGGCGCGGACTTCTGGATGACGGTGGTCCTTGCCGAGGAGATGGCCCGCTGCCGCGCCGGAGGGGTCGCCTTCAGCGTCATCGTCCACACGGATATGTCATCGCCCTGGCTGGCCCGGCTGGGCACGGGCGAACAGAAGGAGCGGTACCTGCCGTCGGTGATCAGCGGCGAGAAGGTGTGCGCCCTGGCAATCACGGAGCCAGGCGCCGGCTCCGACATGGCGGGCATAGCCACCAGGGCCGAGCGCGACGGCGACGACTGGGTGCTGAACGGCTCCAAGACATTCACGACCAACGGCGTCTACGGCGACCTGTACTTCGTATCTGCGCGGACGGGCAGGGAAGGACCCAGGCATCGCCAGCTCTCCCAGCTTTTGGTGGAGCGAGACACGCCGGGGCTGACGGTAACCAAGAAGCTGGACAAGACGGGAATGCTGTCGTCCGACACGGCGGAGATTGTGTTCGAGGACGCGCGCGTACCCGCGTCGAACCTGGTGGGCGAGGAGAATCGCGGCTTCCACCAGCTGGCGGCCGGGCTCCAGCGAGAACGGCTGCTGGCCGCCGTGCTCAGCATCTCCGCCGCGGCCCAGGCACTGGAGGACACGAGCGAGTACCTGCTCCAGCGCGAGGCATTCGGCAGCCCGCTCGCCGACCTGCAGGCCCTGCGACACCGGTTCGCGGACATCCTGACCCGGCTGGAGGCCGCCCGCCGGCTCACGTATCACGCCTCATCCCTGTTCGCGCGAGGCGAGGAGGCAGAGGTCGAAGTGTCGATGGCCAAGCTGCATGCGACCGAGGTTGCCAACGTGGTCGCCTATGAGGGCGTGCAGATGCATGGGGGCTACGGCTACATCCGCGAGACGCCGGTCGAGAGATTCGCGCGGGACTACCGGCTCTGGACCATCGCCGCCGGCTCGTCCGAAGTCATGCGCGAGATCATATCCAGCCGCGTGCTTGGGCCAACCTCGTAAGGGTCGCTCCGAGTCGTTAGTCCTGCCCGCGCCGGCTTGCCCGCACATGGGCACCAGGCCGGTGTCGTCGCATAACGCGGGGCGTCGCTCCGCCAGGCAGTGGTACAGTATCCACTAGGAGTGCTTTGCTAGGGCGGTTACGGCATGGAGTTCTTCGCTTTCATAGTGCTTGCGGTAGTAGCGATGCTGCTGTTGGTGGCCGTCGCCAAAGCACGGGTCAAGACCGATCGCAAGAAGCGAGAACTGGAGCAGCTCGAGCAATACCGCGCAGACGACGGGAGGGAGGACTGAACTGCCCAGTGCTCGCGGGTCATACCTTGAAGGTCCCACTAGTGGTACTGGACCATTCCGGCCCCGGTCCCAAGCAGGCCAGGCGGCTTCACGACCCGATTCCCTCCTCCTGGTCATCGCGGAAAGCAGCAACCGGGTCATCACGCTGGCCCCACACCAAGCGCGGTTGGCAGGGACGGCACACCGAATAGCCTTGTCCGGATTTGGGCCCAATGCTACAATCGAATACCTAGATCTGCCCCCTCCCCTCTAGGCGCTCCGCAGTAGCTCAGTGGTAGAGCAGCCGGCTGTTAACCGGCGGGTCGCAGGTTCAAATCCTGCCTGCGGAGCCAACGCCTCTGACGGACAGTACTTCGGCTGTCTTCGTTGAACCATCGCTGACAGGAATCGGCATCGTGTACTCGATCCCGACCTCCTGCTTGTTGAAGTCAATCCTCCTGATGAAAGAGCCGAGGAAGGTCTTGCGCTCGAGGAATGACGCGCTCTGCAGGATCTCCTTTAGTTCTCCCAGGTGGTCACGAAACGCTATAGGGTCAGGGAGACTGTCGCCCCTCTGATTCATTTCGTCCAACGCCTCATCCTTCTTCGCATCGAGCTCCCGTTGTCTGGCCCTCAGTTCCTTCAGCCGCGGTGCCAAGTCATCGATATCCACTGTCCCGCTCTCCAAAGCAGCGTACACGTGGCCTAGCTTCTCTTCTATTGACTCAGCTTCCCGATTCAGACGATCAAGCCGACTGATGGCTCTGCGCTTGTACAGACTCAGCTCCTCTTCGGCTAGGTCTATCAACTTAGTCAGTGTCTCCTCGGTAAGTATGTTCTCTCTGATCCGGTCCAGCACGAACGCCTCCAGCTTCTTGGCGTTGATCGCGGACCCCTTACACACTGTTGCCCCTTTCCTTAGCCTGCCATTACACCTGTAGTAGAGGTATTGCCCAAACTTGCCATTCACACCTATGGCAGGCGAATCGCACTGTGCACAGTGAGCGAGACCACTCAAGAGGAATCGGCTGTTGAGTCTCCCTGAGTGCGTGACCGAGGGACGCCTGGATGTCAGGAACGCTTGCACCTCCTCGAATACGTCCTTATCTACTAGTGGGACGTGACAGTCAGGGACACGAATGACTTCGGAGTCATCTCTTCCCTGCCTGGTACCTAGGCGTTTGCTGTACCTATTCCAAACAATCGTGCCCACGTATGCCTCGTTCCTCAGCATGTTGTTGATGCCGGTGATATGGAAGTGCCTCCCATGGCGCGTCCTCAACCCTTCGGCGTTCAGCGAGCTCGCAATCAGCTTTGCGCCCTGGCCGCGGGCTGCCAGTTCGAACACCCTCTTCACGATCGGAGCTTCCCTCTCATGCGGGATCAGCTTCGACTTGGAGGAACCACCATGTGACTCCACGGAGCTTCTGTAGCCAAATGGGACCGTTCCGCCATTCCGAAATCCCCGTGCAGCGTTCTCCTTCATCCCTCTGATCGTGTCCTGCGACAAGTTGGCCGAGTAGAATTCGTCGATCACCTCGATGATGCCCTCCAGCAGAGACCCAGCAGGGCTCTCATCAACATGCTCGTTCATGGAGACTACAGAGATCTTCCGCCGTTTCAGCAGAGACTTGTAGATGACCGAGTCTTCTCTGTTTCGCGCAAACCGGGACAGCTTCCAGACCAGGATGCTGTCGAACGGCTTCACCTTGTTCTTGGCGGCGGCGATCATGTCCTTGAATGCAGGACGATTGGCCGACCTCGCGCTCTCGGCCTCATCGACGTATTCTGCAACCACATCCCATCCCCGGCCGAGTGCGTATTTCTTGAGAGCCTTCAACTGGGCAGGAATGGATAGGTCCTTCTCTGCTTGTCGTTCAGAAGAAACGCGAGCATAGATCGCAACCCTCATGGGAACTTGATTCTTCATCTCCTCCTCCTTCTCTTCTAAGGTGTGGTCACTGATCAACTGGCGGGGCCAGCCGTGGGATGGCCACCTTCAAGCGGTGGCTGTTCTATGGTGCACCGGAGCTCATTTGCCTCCTCACTCGGAAGAACTGGTCCTCGGAGACGATCGCGGGAAACGCTTTCTCCACCCTCACCGGGTCGATCTTGCTCTTGGCACTCGCGCCCCAGAGCAACGTGCCCGTGTACACTTCATTGGTGAGGATGCTGCGGACGCTGGTCGTCGACCAGGGCTTCCCTTTGGAGCTGGCTACTCCCTCCTCGTTGAGGATCCCCGCGATGTCGACCGTCGTCCTTCCGGCCTCAGCCATATCGAAGATGCGCTTGACGGCAGGGGCCGTAGCCGCATCGGTTTCCAGTTTGGCGCGCTTCTTTGGACCGTCCTGTACCGAGACCCGTTTGTAGCCGAAGGGGACGTGGCTGGATATCCAGAAACCTCTTGATGCCGCCTCCTGCATTCCCGACGTAACATCCAGGCTCCGTTCGAACGAGCGAGCCTCTTGAAAGCCCTCGAGAAGCACTTCCATGAGCTTGCCGGTGGGTGTGTAATCGACGTGCTCGGCGATGGAGCCGACATGGACACCTCTACGTAGCAGCATCAACCTGAGAGCGACGTCATGTTCAGGACCGGGGGTAAACCTGGAGAGCTTCCAGACCAGGATCTCTTGGAAAGCGGCCTTGGGGAGTCTAGCTTCGTCAATCATCTTGCCGAACTGCGGAGTCTGGACGATGTTCACTCTCTCATCCTCGTCCACATACTCGCGGACGACCACGTAGTCGTTCTCCCTGGAGTATTCCCTCAGGACGTTGAGCTGGGCGTCGACGGGCAGGTCCACGTCCTGCCTGATCACTCGCGCATAGATTGCTATCGGTATGGGTTCCTGTCGTTCTTTCACTGTGTTGTCCTCCTGTTGATTTCGTCCTGTCACGAGTCCACCCGCTCTCTTCTCAAGCCCGAAGGCAGCCGGCAGGATTCAGCAGCCATGGTTGCTCTCGACTTCCTGAGGCATCGCCCAGACAATGGGAACTCGACGGACTTCTCTATCGCCTCGACAGGGAGTGACGTGAACACCCACGGCTGTGATGGCCTGGCCTGCCAACGCAATGGGCCGCATCCTCTTGGGGGCCCCCAGCGTCATGCCAATCCGCCCCCACGTCCCCATCCCAAGTGGGAGGCGCCAAGCCAGAGATTGATTGCACGTTGGTGGGCTGGACTTGACGAAATCAAGAACCGAGGCCGACTCCCTAGTCACGCCGTCGCTCGGCATGGGGACCGTGTACGTCAGCGTCGCCTCGTCTCCCGCCACCTCGACTGCCTCAACGAAGTTGCGGATGAGCGCCTTCTTCTCCGGTATCGTCCCCTCCTTCAGGAAGTCCCGGAAGTCCGCTACGTACCGGGCGATCTCCTCGGTGTCGGGAAGGGCAACCCGGCGCTGCTCCAGCCGGGTCTCGGCGTCCTCCCGCGCAGCCTCTAGCTGCTCCTCGCGGTGCCTCAGGGACATGATGCGGGGCGATAGCACCTCAAGGGTCAGGTCGCTGATCTCAATGGCCTCGTAGAGCTTCCCAAGACGCCTCCGCACGTCAGCTAGCTCAGCCTCGACCACCTCCAGCCTGCCGGACAGATCTCCCGCCATCGCGTCGATCTCCTCCGCCACAAGCTGCACCAACTCGGTGATGGTCTCCTTGGTCAGGATGCGCTCTCTGATCTTCTCCACCACGAAGCTCTCCAGCTTTGGGGCGTTCAGGTAACGGGCGCTACACGTCCCCGCGCCCTCTCTGAACAGGGTGCCGCAGATGTAGTAGGCGAACTGGCCGCTCTTGGCTCCCTGGGCCGAGTAGGGCCTGCCGCACACCCCGCACTTCAGCAGCCCGCTCAACAGATAGGGGCTTCCCACCCTTGCGGGCCTCTGCACCTTCGGAGCGCGCTCACTCATGGCCTGCTGCACGGCGTCGAACAGCTCCCTGGACACCAGCGCAGGCCAAGCTCCCTCAACACGCACCGGGTCCTGGGCCTTCTCTCCCTTCCCCTTGACTCCCCAGACCGCTGTGCCGGTGTACGCCTCGTTCCTCAGCACGTAGTGAAGTCCGCCCTTGTACCAGCGCTTGCCCCGGTTGGTGACGCCCCGGTCGTTCAACTCCCTGCACAGCTCCTTGAGGCCGTGGCCGCCCAGGGATTTTTCAAAAATCTCCTTCACTACCGGAGCCGTGGCCGAGTCTACCTCCAGGGTGGGGCGTTCCTTCGCCCCGTCCTGCACCTTGACCTTCCTGTAGCCGAAGGGGGCCTTGGAGCCGAGGAAGAAGCCCCGCGACGCGGCCTCCCTCATACCCCTGACTACTTCCTGGGCAAGATTTTCGCTGTAGTATTCGTCCACCGACTCGATGATGCCCTCAAGCAGCCTGCCGGTGGCGTTGTCCTCGGCCTGCTCGGTGATGGACACCACCCGGATGCCCTTGCGCCGCAGCTGGGCCTTGAACGCCACGGCGTGCTCCCGCTTGCGGGTGAACCTCGAGAACTTCCAGACGAGAATCACGTCAAAAGGAGCCTTGGTCTTGCTGCCCTCCTCGATCATCTCCCGGAACTGGGGACGGTCGGCGACCCTTCCGCTCTCGGCCTCGTCCACGTACTCCCTTGCCACCGAGTAGCCGTTGGCCCTGGCGTACTCCTTGAGCGCCCTTAGCTGGGCCGCCACGGACAGGTCCACGTCCTGGCGGTCGCTGGACACCCTGGCGTAGAGGGCAGCTGGCGTCAGGGGCTGTAGGTGCTTCTTCTTCATGTCGTCCTCCCTTAATCTCCTTGTGAGTCTTCCTGTTCGGCATGGCGAGCGCGGAGTCTCTCGTACCGGATGGTCCTGAGCCACTCCCGCTCCTCCATGTAGTTGCGAAGAGCCTCCCGGATGAGCTCACTCATGGTGCGGCCCTCGTCGCGCATCACGTCCTGCACCTGCTCGGCCATGTCAGGCGGCAGGGAGAAGGTGATGGTCTTGGTGTTCCTGTTGACGAGTCTGTTGGTCATATGCTGTCTTACTCTCTATCATCGGTCATCCGCTGGCCTGTTGTCAATCGGGGCCGTTGTTCAGGGCGGAGCAAGCACGCGCGATTCTGAAGAGTGGAAGGGAAACTACCCCTATGGCAACTGTCTGATGTCTTGCAGTATTGTATGAGCACCATTCTTGAATCGTTAGTTATCAATCTAACAACGGAGCAGGAGCTATTTCCGTCTATTTGAAGTATGACAACCAGGCCAAGCAAATGCCCAAGAGGCTATTGGTTAATCCAACTACTCGAACTCAGGTAGGCAAAAAGTGATAAGAGGTCATGTAACTCGTCATCTTGCCCCAATGATTCCGGCTAGCATTAGAAGGAATGACGGAGCTTTCCAGCGGCTTGACCTGCTGTTGGATACGGGATTCTACGGAGATCTCATACTCAGAGAGGACACTGTGGATCGGTATGGGCTTGCAATCGGGATGGATTACAGTGGGTTGACATCGAACCGGTTCCTGCACGACCCCCAGACTGCTGAATTGTTCTTGGAAGAAAACCCACGGAAGGTTTCGGCCCAAACAAGAAAGGAGCACCTTTTCGCGGGCCTTTTGGGAACAGCCCCCTTGCTGCGACGTCGGATAACCGTGGACGTAGTGCAGAATGGGGAAGTGACCATCGACTGGATACCAGAGCCGTCCCTCTACGAGCGAATCCTTAGGAACTTACGTACACCCAAACGCCAACTGTCCTCCCAAGAACCTCCGCCATCATGGGCGGTGTTGGCTGCACTCCCTTGGATCAACATAACGGTTAGAGATAGTAGCGGAAGATTCCACACCTTTGGTGCCAATGTAGACACAGGAGATAACGGAGAATTGAGTTTCCCCGCTAGCTTGGTAAACGAACTCGGGCTAAGGCTATCTGGAACGTGCCAGCGGTATTTTGATGGCGGTCTGGTCGATGTGCCCTGCGGAGAAGTTGAAGTAGTCTGTCAAGGACACCAATTCCCCGGACAATTCGTCCAAAAGCCGGATGTCGATCGGCCAATTATTGGTATGGAGCTATTCCGTGGTCATCGAATCGCTATCGATATTGACTTTGGCGGACCACCCGTAAAGGTGCACTCGGCACCATGAGTACCTGAAAGAGCTTGGGCGGCCAAGCCTGACGGAACCTGACAACACCTACGCGAACAGTCGCAAGGTGAGCAACCCGACGACCACCAGCAGCACGACGACGGCCAACCCAAGCTTGACGGCCAACCGCCTCATTCGTCTGCGGGCGTCGCGCTCCTTCTCGTACGCATCCTCCAACTCCTCAAGCGCCTGCCTGTCGGCCGACGCGGAGTGCACGGCCTCGTCCCGCTCCCGCTCCAACCCCTGTGTTCGCCGGTCCAACTCCACCAGCCTCCGTTGAAGCTTCTCCTCCCGACCGAGAGCCCGGCGCAGCAGCTCCTCGTCGCTCACGCGCTCCGGTCCCTCCATCTGCACGTAGACCCTCCGGCCCTCCCTGCGGACCTCGATCTCTTCCCTCCGTATCAACCGGTCGAGGGTCGAAATGGAGACCTCCATCTCCCGCGCCGCCTCCGCCTTCGCCACCCAGCGCACCCGCTCAGCCATCGCTCTCGTCCTCGCCCTGCGGCCTGCTCCTACGCCACCGGCCGAACAGAGCCAACCCACGGCCCCTGGCGTCCTCCTCGGCTGTCTGCGCCGCCTCCAGGGCCTCCACGCGCTCCGTCAGGTCATCCACAAGGCCCCTAAGATCGTCCACGGCTCGGATTGCCCGCCGCATCCTCGACTCCAGCCTGTCCAGGGGCGTCGTCCTCTCCCCGTCGGGGTCGTCCAGGCCCGCCATGAACCGCTGCACGGCCAGGGCCATCTTCCCCGTCAGCCGATCCCGGCCCAGCGCCAGCGCCACCGTCTTACGGTTCACCCCCAGCAGGGCCGCCGTCCTGCGCTGACCCTCCCGCTGGACCAGGTACTCCACGACCCACTTCTGGTCGGGCTTGCCGTCTCCGGCCTTCGATCTCGTCTTCGACTTCCGAGAGGTCATGTTCATCCTCTACAGGGGTGGGCCGCTTCTGCAATTTTTGGTGGAACCGGCCCTTGACAGCGACCGGTCACCATTTCCGGCCAAACCCCTGAAATGTTGCATAAATCCAAACCTGCGTGGCCCGAAATGTCCGCTCCTGCCCACCACCCCATTTCGCGTCATGCACCCTCACCTCAATTCCTGCAAAAACCGGTGGGCCAACGTGGGCCGGGGACGCCGCCGACGCGCCGATTTTGCTCCTCATAGACGATTCAGACCCGCATCCGTACCTACATCCCCCATGATCGGCTGACCGGTCAGGGTGGTAAAAGTGCAATTCCGGCGTCTCCGGAGAGCGCCCTAACTTTAGCACAGCTTCTCCCCAACTTATACTTTTGGCCGTTGACCGGTCGAGGTCTGTGCAGCCCCTTTCGTAGCTGAAACAGAGGAATATGACCGGTCTGGCGTATTTCGAGACCCTGCCGGAGGTACAACTTGCACCGTTTTGCGGCCCCCAGACCGCAGGGAGGGTAGATAGCGTTGCATCGACGCTATCTATGTCCCCTCCTATAGGATGCCTCTACAGGAGCAGTGGGACGCATCCGGTGGTACAGCGGGTCGTAGACGTAACCGCTCAGCTGGGACAGCCTCAGCCGGGGGGAGGACGGCGCCCACAGGGGGCGCCAGGACTCCCCCAGTATCCCCCTGCGTGACAGCACGGGGATGCAGGACACCAGGACGGGCAGCGAGTGTCGTTACCCAACATCTTTGAGCCAGGTTACCCACGAACTTTGAGCCACCCTGGACGCCGATGATTTGGATTCTAGACAGGAAGCTATTGGGAGTCAATCACCTCCCTTCTTGCTGAGGATTTTGGCCACCTTGCCCAGCAGGGCGCGGTGAGGGGAGAGCCTCTCCCGGTAGCTGGTTCCCTCGATGACGATCTGGTAGCTGGTGTTGGCGAGGCGGTCCAGGGCGCTGTTGCCCAGGATGGGGTCGTTGAAGAGACCGAGCCACTCTTCGATGGCGCGGTTGGATGTTATGACGAAGCTGGAGGCCCGATGCTTGCCGACGATGAGCTGGTAGAGGTCCGATGACTGTTGTGCGTTGAGACGGTGCAGGCCCAGGTCGTCGAGGATGAGCAGGTCTGGGGAGAGGAAGGAGCGGAAGGCTTTGTCCACCGAGTTGTCTACCCTGGCCTGGGACATGGCTTTGAAGAAGTCGTATGCGTGGATGAAGTGCACGGAGTACCCGGCTCTGACGGCGGCGTAGCCGAGAGCCTGGGCCAGGAAGCTCTTGCCGACGCCCGCCGGTCCCATGAGCAGGACGTGCTCGTGCCTGAGGATGAAGTCCAGGGAGAAGGCGGCGTCGAGGAGGCGTCGGTCCAGGGTGATTTCGGATGTCCAGTCGAAGTCTTCCAGTCGGCAGGTCTCTTCGAAGCCGGCACGGTTCAGACGGGTCTCGATGCGCCGGTTCTCCCTTCGGCTGACCTCGTCGGCTAGGATGATCTCCAGGAAGGCGGCGTAGTCCAGTTGGTCCCTGCGAGCCAGGGCGATGCGCTCGGGCAGGGTGTCCAGCATGCCGCTGAGCTTGAGGGTCTTGAGCATCGGGGCCAGATCGACGTTGCGGTTGCGGGTCATAGCTTGACTCCTTCGGTTGGGTGATGGCGGTTGACGAGGGCGAAGACGGAGCCGGGTCTGGTGAAGCGGCCCGGCGGTATGAGATCGGCAAGGGGCGGAGCCTCCTGCTGTTCCAGGGCTTCGATCAGGATGCGCTCGACTCGGTACACGTCGATAAGATCCACGTCCAGAGCCTTGCGACAGGCGTCGTTCAGCCGCTCCGGGGTGTAGCGCTGGGCAAGGCGGAGCAGCTTGTGGCCCTGCCGCATCCTGGCCCAGGGCGTGGGACCTTCGAAGAGCCGGTCGGCGAAGGCGGCCACCGCTTCTCCCAGCTCCGCCGCGCTCTGCTTGATCTTGTCGGGCGCCCGCCGAGTGTAGGCGCTGAACTCCTTCGGGTAGTCGTCGGGATCGGTGGAGCGTCTGCCCTTGGGCTGACGGGGATGGACCTTGATCAGCTTGCCCCGGTGGTAGATGCGCACCAGCTTGGTACCCAGCGCGATCTCCACCTGCTGACCCGGAGGGCACAGGGACGACGGCACCGAGTAGATGGCGTACTGGCAGGTCACGTGGTAGTCGAGCTGCACCTTGGCGGTGCGCCAGTAGGTCACCTCGTAGGGCTCGCCGTCCCAGGGCAGCAGCGCCTGGCGCTCCTCCGCGTCGAAGACCTCCAAGGGCTTGCGCCTGGTGGTGCCGTGCACCCTCTGACCAGCCACCTCTCTGCACCAGTGGAGTGCTTCCTTCCGCATGTGGGCCAGGTCCCTGAAGTCGGCTCCCTTGAAGAAGCGCTCCCGCACGTACTGGACTCCCCGCTCCACCTTGGGCTTGTCCCTGGGGTGGCGCACCCGAGCAGGGTCGGTGATGAAGCCCCGGCGCTGCGAGTACTCCAGGAAGCCCCTGGTCAGCCTGGGATGCAGGGCGTCGGCCCCGGCCACCGCCGCCGGGAAGTTGTCGATGACTAGGTACTTGGGCACGCCGTCGAAGAAGGCCCAGGCCGCCTCCAGTCCGGCGACCACATCCTCCAGCTTCTGCCGGTGGGTGGGCCAGACGAAGCTGTGCCGCGAGTAGGCCAGCACCACGATCAGCGCCCACACCGACCGGCGGCGTCCCGTCTCCGGGTCCTGGACGAAGCCAAGTCTCCCGAAGTCCAGTTCCGCTACCTCGCCCGGAGGACCCTCCTCCATCCGCACTGTCCGGAGACTGCGGCCTCGCCAGTTGCGGCGGGCCACGAAACGCTGTAACGACGAATAGGGCACCGGGCAGCCACGCTCCAAGAGCAACTCCCGGATGCGGGTCAGTTGCAGCCGGTCACCGATGACCCACTGGTGGATCTGGTCGGCCCAGGGGGACAGCGTCTCCTCTATGGGCTTCTTCGTCTGCCGCGGTCCCGCACGGCCGATGACCGCCAGCTTGCTCAGCTGCTCCTCGCTGGGAACGGGTCCGTCCCGGGACAGCCCCAACCTCTCAGCTGAGGAGATGTACTTGCCCACCGTGTTCCGGGAAAGGCCCGTCCCAGTTGCTATGTGGCGCTGGCTCTCTCCAGCCTGCCAGCGCCGGATGACTTCTTCTATCTCCACTCTGAACACCTCCTTGTAGGCCATCGCTGCACCTCCTTATCAAGTGCTGCAATGGTCTAAGCCGGGGGCGCTCAGGGTGGCTCAAAGACCCTGATTATCTGGCTCAATGTTCGTGGTTATTCTGGCTCAATGTTCCTGGGTATTGACATCAGGGCCAGCGAGCGTCTGTCGAGGAAATACGGCGGTAGCGCCCATGCTTCACCCATGACGCCGTGCTCGGCAAGGGCTTCGACGTTGGCGGTGACGATGGGCATGTCGTCCATCTCGTCGTCGGCGATGTCGAGGAAGGCGGTCTCGTTGTCCAGGGACTCGAAGACGATGAGCACCACAGGCTGACCGTTCCCGATGGCGCTGTCATTGGTGTCACCCGTTATGGCGCAGGGGATTTGGAGGGTCCTTCGGGGTGCGCCACCCGTGTACAGAAGATCGAGGTTGGTGGTCAGAATCTCATCGGCTCGTGGACAAGCTGTTTGGGGAGGGGAGGCCGAGAACGGTCAAAACGACAAGCGGCGAAACGGAGGTGGCTGGTCAGCCTCAGCTAGGGATTCGGTCAAAATGACTGTGCGGGTTCAGAAGCGATGGAGGGGCGTCTAGGCGTAGGCTCCGGTGTCTGGCGAAGGAAAGTCCGATGTGGTTCGGAAGGTTAGGGGAGTCGTGCATGGCCGAGCAGCCCTGCTCCCGGTTGCTCTGGTTGGCAATGACGATCTGACGACCGGCGTTAGCGATTCGTCCAGGGGTGGGAGTTAGGCCGTATCAACGCCGGGCTGTCCGAAGGGGCTGACACGTCAGACTACACTCGCCCAGGGGCGGGTTTCGCCCTGGGAGGGCTGTAAGGAGAAACGGAATACATTGCAGAATACAATCTGCGTGATATTCGTAGCTGAATGAAGGGGAATCGGGGCGAAGCGAAGGGAATCCAGCGAGCAGTTTTACTGCGGATCAGTGTCGGGTTTATTGCAGTTATTGTATTGTAGGAATTGTACTTTCTGAGGCATGAATGACCCATGTGGTGGCCCATGATGAGCCTGTCATGGAGGGGCGTAGGGTTTCCGACGAGACGACATGAAGGTCTCTATCGGACAGCCCTTACCGGACACAGGCGGGCACTCTGGTGGACGACAGGGCAAAGGTGGCCGTTGCCGAGGCTCTGGAGGCCAACCAAACGCCACGATGGTGGCCTGTCGGGAGTCACTCCACGTCTCCCGCCGGATGCGGCGATCTGTGGAATACTCTCAAGACGCCAGCCAGTGTTTGTCGTTAATAGTGTTGACGCCGGGGATGTGCAGGCCGATGACGACAGTGACGTTGCGGAGAGCGTCGTGGCTCTCGAAGAACAAGTGGGAGTATCAGGATACGACTGTTGACGTCGGGGATGTGCAGGACCATTACGCCGGTGAACACGTGACGATGCTGAAGGCTGAGAATCAAGCCAGGCGGTAGACGGCGGCCACGGCGTCCATGCGGCGGATGAGCGGCGTCAGCCACTCCCAGGACATGGGGTAGGCCCGCACGAAGTCCGAGGGCGTGTCGAAGTCCATGAAGTCGGCGGTCTCGCGGATGCCATTGTCCGTCAGGCAGTATCTCGCGCTCGACGGCAGGTGTATGGTGCCGTGGGTGACCTTCCCGACGATGCCGTCGGCCAGCAACTCGGACAGTCTGCGGTGGACGGTCGCGTGGGGCTCGCCGAGGATGAGTGCCAACTCCGTCGATTCGACGAACGGCATCCGGCTCAGGGCGTCGAGCAACTGGTGGTCGGAGAGGGCCATGTGTCTAGCATATAGAGGTCCGGATGCTGTGGGCAACGGTCATGTGACAGCGGCGGTGCATGGTAAGTTCGTTCGGGTAACGGTCCTCAACTTGCCCCGCGAACCCCGGAACACCGCCATAGATGCTGCGTTTGGCCGCCGAAGCCTCTGGTGGGAGCTTTGCCGAGCAACCGCCTAAATTCCTAAGTTATCGGCGACCTACGCGGCACCCGTCGGTCCCTTGCAAGTTCAGGTCTTCGGGGACGAGTTTGACATGTCGGCGGAGCACGAGCGACGAATAGGCTACTCCAAGAGATATGCCAAGCGACAAAGGGACAGGGCAGGAGACATGGAGTCAGTGGAACGTCCGTCGAGCGGCTCTTGCAGCCGCTTCCTTGCGGTTCAAGACGCCACCTCCGCATATGGTCTTTTCTTTCTTTGTTCTCGGTCCATTCTCCCCGGCGGGGATTTTCTGTTGAGCGATGTCGCCCGCAATAGTCCCTTGACTGGGGATATGCGTCAGTAGACTTGGCCGGACGTGCTGGTCAAGATGAGTACTGCCCAGTTCGCGCAACATCCTTTTGGGTGGAGTTTGATTCGGATTGTCCTGATCCCACACCCTTAGGATGCGGTGTCCTGCGATTCCCACAGGACTGCCTCTTGTATCGGAAGTGCACGTTCGCCTCTTGCCTACCCCGCAGCCTCGATTACCCAAGCTCCGCCGGTCTGCTTGCTCGCTGCAAAGTTGTACCGAACGCCGTTTATGGTCACGTTTCTCGCATTGATTGAGGTTCCCGCGACGAAGAACAAGAACCTTCCTCTACCGGACGAATCGACCGAGAACTCCTCGGACGTACTCGGGTAGACACAACTCTCCCCAAGCCTGACCACTAGACCTACCCGACACAGTCCGTCGCCGTCCGATGGACGCGGCGTCGCCGTCGGTTCGGCAGTGACGGAAACCGCTACCGCTCTTGAGCAGTTGTTACCTGTATCGGACTCGCCCACCACCGCATCCACACACGCTCCATAGTAGTGAGTCCCCGTCATGGAAGGCGCGGTCAGACTGATGGACTCGATCTTGCCGCCCGACGCAGGCACTGTGGGGACCCTGCCCGTGCCAGCCTCGGTGTCAGACGTCGTGATCGTGGTGTCAGCCGAGCGATAGTAACGCAGGGTCGTCGAGCTCGAAGGATCGCTGCCTTGGTTGCGGACCGTGGCGCGAAGGGTAAAGGAATCGCCGGTATCGGGGCTGGTGTCGCTGGTTGAAACCGACTCCACAACCAGATCGGCCGCCCCCTGAGTTGGGGTGGCCGTGGGGTAGGGAGTCGCGGTAGGCTGCGGTGTAGCAGTGTGACGCGGCGTGGCTGTAGGGCGTGGTGTAGCAGGGGGAGCATTAGCCGCCCCGGCAGTCAGCGGCAGATACTGAACGCTGAAGAAAACTGGGGCGACGCTAAGGGCGAGATAGCTTGCATTACCGGGGCCTTGCATAACGATGTCGCCCCGAACCACCGTACCTGGGAGAATCTCCTTGTCAGTCAAGAGATTGTCCGTATCGGGCGCTCCGAAGGTATCTCCCAGTTCTTCATTGCTCGCACCGGTCAGAGCGAACGCGTTGGAATTGAAAGAAAAGTCATCATCGCCACGATTTCTTACTTCGACAACAACCTTGACCCATTCGTTGCCATCGTCCAGCCAGAAATCCGCCCTCGCGTTCCCAGTATGCCCCCGCACGACTTCCAGCACCCGTAACTCCATGTGTATCCCGAAGGAATCGTGCTCGAATGTCAGAAAGTCAGCGGATGCAGAGGGCGTACTAGCTCCCGGCTTAGGTGTAGGGGTGGTCGTTGGATTCGGGGTAGTAGTAATGGTCACTATCACCGCCGACGAGCAGTTGTTGGTCGTGTCAGACTCTCCAGACACCGCATCCACGCACGCTCCATAGTAGTAAGTCCCCGCCGTGGACGGCGCGGTCAGACTGATGGACTCGGCCTTGCTGCCCGACGCAGGCACTGCGGGGACCCTGCCCGTGCCAGCCTCGGTGTCAGACTTCATGATCGTGGTGTCAGTCGAGCGATAGTAACGCAGGGTGGTCAAGTCCGAAGGACCGCTTCCCTGGTTGCTTACCGTCGCGCTCAGCGTGAACGACTCGCCTGCGGTGGGGTTGTTGTCGCTCACCGTGGCGGTGTCCACAACCAGATCAGCCGCCCCCTGAGTTGGCGTGGCTGTAGGGCGTGAGGCAACATGCCTGTCACCGGGCGCAAGCACCCGGTATCTCAAAGTCACGGTCTTGGACGTAACGAAAGAGAACCAATTGTCGAACACCAAGGTGTAAACACCTGAGGACTCTGCCGTTACTTCTCCGTTCAGCGACTTTGCCCTTCTCACTTCTCTCAATACATCTCCGGATGTATTGAGGAGTCTAAAGTCAATGTCCAGCTCCCTAAGAAACCAAAAGCTTCTGCCGGCGTCGAATCGATATTCGAGGGTCTCTCCCTCGGACAGGGTGATGCGCATCTCACCTACTTCGAGGGCCGGTACCTTGATCACAGACCTCTTCCAGGGGATGTCTCCGTGATCTGCCCAAGGCGTGGACGTAGCAACGGGAGTAGATGTGGGCGGCGTGGCCGGTTCCATCGCGGCATCCTCAGCCTCTCCCAGTACTATAGGGGAAGAACTGAGCCATCTCCCCCGGCTGTCGGCTGGAAGGAAGCGGCTGGTTGGCAGGATGCGCTCTCCCCATCCGGCGTCCTCACGTTCTTGAAGCGCGAACTCGACTCGCCCGTCCACGAGGCGACGGGCAGTAACCCGCAAGTCAGGCCCGGTCGTGGCCTGATCCATCGTGGTACCGACGGGCTTTCCCAGTGTTATCGGGGAAGAACTGAGCCATATGCCTCCACTATCGGCTGGCAAGAAGCGATTCTCTGGCAGGATGCGCTCCCCCCATCCCCCATCCCCGCGTTCCTGGAGCGCAAACTCGATGCGCCCGTCGCCAAGGCGCTGGGCAGCAATTCTCACTTCTCTCGCACCGTTGTCATCAGCGACGACAACGGCCGCGCCGACCGTGAGGATGAAAGCCATTGCAACTGTCAGAAAGATGATCCGCTTCATTATCCCATCCCTCCTACTAAACTGATTTGCAATGAATCTGCTCATGGTTTAATACGAAACGCTTGAAACTTGTGGGAGGCTGTCGTCTTCATTGACATACGCAAGGAATTCTATGATCACCAGCAACAGCAAAACAGGAGACATGAGTAACGAGAGCCACCAAGCGGAACGGCCGGTGTCATGTAAGCGCCTTGCGGTGACTGCCAGATGTGGCACTCCCCTGCTCCGACACCACGCACTCGTTGATGGCCCGGTATGCCCACGGGTCCACGCCAAAAGCGACCAGCAGGTCAGAGCGAGGCTAGGGCACCGCGCCCGCGCCTTATCGAACTCTGGCCTGACCACAATTCCAGCAGTCCCGCCTCTACCAGGGTAAGTCTCCGGCTTACTAAAATGCACAGCCAGTGCCAGGGAATTTCCGTACTTGAACAAGGTTTGCCATACTGGGTCATCTCGTCAGGCTAGTGCTGTAGCGGGTCCGGCAGCCGGAAACGTGCCTGGACTTCGGGATGTTGCTGGTCGTTTGGGCAGTGGTCATACTGAAGGTCGTCCACCCCTTCTCCGCCAATTGGGGTCAACAGCATCAGCGAGGTGACCGTCCGTCCAGCCCTGGTCCACTCTTTGACCTTCACGTGGCGTCTGATCGACTCGCCCAGCCCGACTCCCTCAAGCATCTCCGCTCCTCCCGGTCTGGGAGTCTGTGGAACCTGATCAGTACTGGCAAGTCGCCTCAGAACCTGTCTCCGCCCCTTCAATCAAGATGCGTTATGACCCAGTCCACACCCTGCTTCTCGGCGGTGATAGAGCCAAGGTCCACCTCACTGCGCGATTGGTAAACGGATCCAGAAATCCAGCCGAATTCCACGTTCGTGCCGATGAGTGTGATCGTGCCGGGTGATCGGCCAAATACCCACGCCTCGCCCATTACCAAGCCAGAGCCGTCAGACAGGTGGGCCGCCAAGAACCGCACAGTGTTCGGCGGCCTTATCGACTCTGCATCGGGATCAATGCAGAAACCGTCTCGCGGCAGAACTAGGCCCACTTGGCACTTCGCAATCCTCCCCTCTTCAAACATGGATAACCTGGTTGAGAGGCTGGCTCTGTTGAATTCGGTTATCGAGACTGGCTCCTGTACGGGAGTACGGGAGTAGGCCTAGTGGTGGCCACGGGTTCGCCCGCGGCATTCATCACGTAGATCTCATCGTCCCCGTCGCGGTCGGACCTGAACGCGATGCGCTGGCCGTCGGGCGACCAGTCGGGCGACCAGTCGCTAGTGTCGTTGTCGGTGAGGCGCGTGACCCCGGAGCCGTCGGCGTTCATCACGTAGATCTCATCGTTCCCGTCGCGGTCGGAACTGAACGCAATGCGCTGGCCGTCGGGCGACCAGGCGGGGACACCATCGCCAGCGTCGTTGTTGGTGAGGCGCGTGACCCCGGAGCCGTCGGCGTTCATCACGTATATCTCATAGTCCCCGTCGCGGTCGGACATGAACGCAATGCGCTGGCCGTCGGGCGACCAGGCGGGGGACACCATCGCCAGCGTCGTTGTTGGTGAGGCGCGTGACCCCGGAGCCGTCGGCGTTCATCACGTATATCTCACCGTCCCCGTCGCGGTCGGATTCGAACGCGATGCGCTGGCCATCGGGTGACCAGGCGGGCCACCAATCGTCAGCGTCGTTGGTGAGGCGTGTGACCCCGGAGCCGTCGGCGTTCATCACGTAGATGTCAAAGTCCCCGTCGCGGGCGGACATGAACGCGATGCGCTGGCCGTCGGGCGACCAGGCGGCCAGCGCATCGGGAGCGTCGTGATCGGTGAGGCGCGTGACCCCGGAGCCGTCGGCGTTCATCACGTAGATCTCAAGGTCCCCGTCGCGGTCGGATTCGAACGCGATGCGCTGGCCGTCGGGCGCCCAGTCGGGCGCCCAATCGGCAGCGTCGTCGTTGGTGAGGCGCGTGGCTGGCGCGGGCGTGGCTGGTGCAGGCGTGGGTGTAGCGGTAGGCTCTGGTGTGGAAGTGACAGCAGAGGAGCCGGGATTCGATCTGCCGGGCAGACTTTCGATGGTCCATGTGGAGCCGCTCTTGGTGGCGCGGAAGCGGTTGAGGTTTAGGGACTGGGCGTTCATGACGGTGTTGCCCATCCTGATGCCGCCAATATTGCCGTCCAGCACCGCCGCTCCGTCCTCGCGAATTCGAATGGAGAACCCTTCATAGGAGCATTGGTCGCCGGGGTTTAGCTGCAACCACACGCGGCATATTCGATCCGCCCCTTCCGGTACGGGAGTAGGCCTAGTGGTGGCCACGGGTTCGCCCGCGGCGTTCATCACGTAGATATCAGCGTCCCCGTCGCGGTTGGAATCGAACGCGATGCGCTGGCCGTCGGGCGACCAAGCGGGGCGACTATCGCGAGCGTCGTTGTCGGTGAGGCGCGTGACCCCGGAGCCGTCGGCGTTCATCACGTAGATCTCACGGTTCCCGTCGCGGTCGGATTCGAACGCGATGCGCTGGCCGTCGGGCGACCAGGCGGCCAGCACATCGGGAGCGTCGTGATCGGTGAGGCGCGTGACCCCGGAGCCGTCGGCGTTCATCACGTAGATCTCATCGTCCCCGTCGCGGTCGGATTCGAACGCGATGCGCTGGCCGTCGGGCGACCAGTCGGGCGCCCAATCGCTAGCGTCGTTGTCGGTGAGGCGCGTGACCCCGGAGCCGTCGGCGTTCATCACGTAGATCTCCCAGTCCCCGTCGCGGGCGGACATGAACGCGATGCGCTGGCCGTCGGGCGACCAGTCGGGCGCCCAATCGCTAGCGTCGTTGTCGGTGAGGCGCGTGACCCCGGAGCCGTCGGCGTTCATCACGTAGATCTCCCAGTCCCCGTCGCGGGCGGACATGAACGCGATGCGCTGGCCGTCGGGCGACCAGGCGGCCAGCGCATCGGGAGCGTCGTGATCGGTGAGGCGCGTGACCCCGGAGCCGTCGGCGTTCATCACGTAGATCTCAAGGTCCCCGTCGCGGTCGGATTCGAACGCGATGCGCTGGCCGTCGGGCGCCCAGTCGGGCGCCCAATCGGTAGCGTCGTTGTCGGTGAGGCGCGTGGCTGGCGCGGGCGTGGCTGGTGCAGCCGTGGGTTCTGGCGTGAGTGTAGCAGTAGGCTCCGGCGAGGGCGTGTCGGTCGCCACCGGCGTGGGTGTGGCTGGTGTAGGCGTAGCGGTAGGCTCCGGCGAGGGCGTGTCGGTCGCCACCGGCGTGGGTGTGGCTGGTGTAGGCGTAGCGGTAGGCTCTGTTCTACGGACAGCCCCGCCGGTAACTCTTCCGTTCACAATGCGGCAACCTGCCGGATCTATGCAGGTGTAGACGGCGTCATAAGTCCAGCCGTACCCTCCATTGTCCATCAGAATTACAAAGCCGCCGGAACCGGATTGGGCCTGGGCTCCTCCCCCAAATCTTCGCCAATCTGAAAACTCAGCGGGAGAGTTTGGGAGCGTCTCTCCCGCCTCGAACACATTGTCTGGGGTAGGCGTGGGTGTAGCAGTAGGCTCTGGTGTGGGCCTTAGGGAACGCTGTGCAGATTGTCGGGACTCATAGAAGGTCCAACTCCCTTCAGCGTTGGCGGTGGCTACGATTTCGCTCTGGAAGGCATCGTCGACTTCGAAGCCGTCAGAGTAGCAGAGACGAAGGTTGTCCACATTGAGGGTGATGCCCCCTACCACTTGCTTCGCCGGGCCTCCCTCACGACAGATTGCTCCGTCGTGCGTCACTGACAGAACGACGCTGGCGCGTGGCGTGCCGCCACCGGTGTAGCTGCAACCTTCGCCAGGCTGCAACGTCATGCCGTCCCGGCATATCCCCAAGACTACAGGCGCGAGTTCCGGCGTGAGTGTAGCAGTAGGCTCCGGCGAGGGCGTGTCGGTCGCCACCGGCGTGGGTGTGGCTGGTGTTGGCGTAGCGGTAGGCTCTGTTCTACGGACAGCCCCGCCGGTAACTCTTCCGTTCACAATGCGGCAACCTGCCGGATCTATGCAGGTGTAGACGGCGTCATAAGTCCAGCCGTACCCTCCATTGTCCATCAGAATTACAAAGCCGCCGGAACCGGATTGGGCCTGGGCTCCTCCCCCAAATCTTCGCCAATCTGAAAACTCAGCGGGAGAGTTTGGGAGCGTCTCCCCCGCCTCGAACACATTGTCTGGTGTAGGCGTGGGTGTAGCGGTAGGCTCCGGCGAGGGCGTGGTTGGTGCAGGCGTGGGTTCCACGGCAGGTGTGGCGGTGCGTATCGGGGTGAGTGTCGACGCAGCGGAACGCCCCGACGTCGATGTCGGCATGGCGGTACTCGTTGGTGGGACCGACGTGAACACGGGCGCGGTCGTCGGTGCGGCAATGTTCGCGACCGTAGGCGTCGCGCCTGATGTCGCCGATTCCCGTGTGGACGTGGGGTTGGTAGTTGTGTCGTCACTACAAGCGGACGTGGAGAGGGCCACCAGCACAACCAGCAGCGCCACCGCAAACGGAAGGAACTCTCTCAGCCCCGTCCTTTCATAATGGCGGCGGGGTTCAGAGGGGAAACGGCCTCCCCGACGGTCGCTCTCTAGCGAGGAGAGAGGTCGGGTATGCTTAGGACGCCTGTTCGGGGGGGGGGGTATAAGTATACGTTCGCACATCTAGGCCACTACCTTCGGTCATGACGGTCTCTGCCTCCTGCTATCCGATTTCGAGATTCAATGCTGAACTGCTACGTCCCCCGTTGGCGGAGCCTTTCTTCCAACTCCCGGACACGGGCTTCGGCGCTGTCGGCGCGGGCCTCGGCGCTGTCGGCGCGGGCTCGTTCGCTCTCAAGGCTGGCGATGGGCTCCCCCGTGACAGGGTCGTAGAACATCAGCCTCCCATCATCCCAACGCAGATACAGGTTCAGCACCGCGCTGTACCCCTGGAGGCTCCCTCCGGGCAACTCCTCTAGCTCTACAGGGACATACGCACCGTCCACCAGCCGGTCTCCGCCCAGCTTCGCCCCGTGATACGCTCCCGTCTCATCGAATCGCCAGTACTCCGGTATGCTCAGAGCGGTGTAGTCCGCGCGCTTCTCGGTCACGTCCACTCGCCCCGTGCTTTTGGACGCCACCTCCAGCACGAAGTCCGGCGGCTTCCCCTGCTCCGCGATCACGTAGGCTTCGCTGCGCCGGTACGCCCCCGGGTCAACCCCGAAGGCCACCAGCAGGTCGGGATACCGCACCCCGGCCAGGCTCCCCGTGGGCGCCAGCGCCAAGTAGCGCTCACCGGCCACCAGCGTCGTCTCTGGGCTGCCCAGATGCACTACCAGGTTGTGGACAATACCGGTGTAGGTCAGACCGTCAAAGCTGGTCATCTTGTCGTCCGGATCTTCCGGAGGGTCCGGAAACACAAAATGCTCCCGAACCGGCGGCGTCCTGGCAAATGTCGTGTCCGGCGTCGTCATAGCTCACCTAAACAGTCGGCTCGAAGCCTGCGCCAACCCCGCCCACTCATCGGCAGGCCAACGGAAAGGCGTCTCCACTCCGAAGCACCTCCAACAAGGTGTTACTCTACGAGTCATACTATACACCGCCGGGCCAGACCTTGGAACCCCCCGAAAACGAGCACCGCTGAAGCTGAAGTGCGCCTTGCGAATGGACATTTCGCGCCAAGGGCACTATCGGCTGCGGGCGTTGACGACACGCGTGCGCACGATCTTGTCCCAGAGGCATTGGCGGTCGGCGTCCCAGACGCACCAAAGCGCCGCAACGACGAAGGTAGGCGTGAAGATGGCCCCGCCCGCCTGCTCTCCCAGCACAGCCACCAATACCCCATTGACCGCGCCGAAAACGATGCATCGCACGACCAGGTCCCTGATCAGCATCCAACCTAGGTCGGCCGATTGACCATCCCCACGGATGACGCGCGTACGCAGGAGCTGCTTCGGCGGGATCTGTCCGCCTCGCGCCGCGATCAGGTACCATATGCCCCAGCCGATGCCGAGCGTAAGCACGAAGAGAAAGCAGTCGGAGGACGAATCCGGCGAGACGGCGGCCTTGGCTGGCAAGCTCCATGTCGCTGCTGCTCATCCCCTCCTCTTACACCTCCAGCTTGAAGGACAAGCGGAAGGTTCTTGATTTTATCAAGTCTGGTAGACATGGTGGCGGCCAGGCGATATATGGAGGCCACGGCGTCCATCCTGCGTATGAGCAGCGTCAGTCACTCCCTGTACATGGGGTAGGCCCGCACGAAGTCCGAGGGCGTGTCGAAGCGGAGGACCCACGCGGCTTCGTCGATGCCCTGGGCCGTCAGGTGGTACTTCTGGCTGGCCGGCCAGTCAGCATCGGAAAGATGACGAGGGCCATTCCGTCGGAGAGCGTCAAAGTGACGCTCTTGCCGTAGCGGGACACGTTCGTGAAAGAGCGGTCCTCAATGTCCCCGGCCACGTCAATCTCGGATAGCGTCCGAAATACCGTTGGGCGGACGACGCGGGCAGAGACCACGGAAGCGCCCACCGCGCGGCGCTCCAGCACCTCGCGGACAATGGTGAGTTCCGGCGCCTCTGGCACGGGTTTCGTCCAGCCTGGTTTCTTACATGGCTACGAACGTATTTGAAAACGGGGCACCCGACCAATACCCAACCAACATCTCAGTCTCTCTGCAATCTCAAGCCCGCCCACCATTCCGGCCGCCGGTAATGCAACCTCAATCATGAAGCTGAGCGGTGCCGAGAGCACATTCTCCGTGGAACCGCCTTGGTTCCCGAGTACTCCCAAGTTGATGAATATCCATAGCAACGCGAAGCCGGCAATGAACACGCAGAATATCAGCACTATCTCGATGGCGTACTTTAAGACCGGCAAATGTAATGAAGCCCATGATGCCCCCGTCACTGCCAACCAAACTACGATTAGTGTCCAGAAGCGCCAATCCTCACTTTCGTCCAGGGCATCCACGGCAAGCACCAGCACGATGGCCGTGTATATGAATAGAAACGTGCCGACGAGAGTGCGCTTCCAATTCGACACTACCCAGGGAATCACCCAACGTACAAAGCCAGCGAGAGAGAGTAGTACTACCCATTCGTACACCGGCTCAGACGTGTCGGCATCGTCGACGTAGAATGCCCATAGCAGGAGAGCTAACCCGGCAAACACCAATCCGCCCCCTGCGACATCGAGCGCAGTTTTCTTCCAAGAGCTCTCGCGCGTTGCCTCTGGAGGGTCTTCTTTAGATGAGACGAACGATATGCCAGATATGACGAATAGTGCGCCCAAGATCAGGATCACTCCAGCGGTCCACCAGCGATACACATCGTCGCCAGGCTCCGGCGCAAGTACGAAGGGAACCCATAGCGCCCATGCGACGAAGAGGGCCCCAAGCGCAGTCGCGACAAAGACCAACCCGTGGAATAGTCGGGGGTGAATCCTTGATTCAGGTGGCTCTACAGCTACAGAGGCAAGTATCGGCAGCACGGCGAGACCAGGCAGCGCCCACCAGAAGACCCACCGGGTTACTCCTTCGCCGATATCGACATCTTGCACGTAGTGTCCCCACAGGATAAAGCCAAAGCCTATGATCAGATAGAGGATCAGGAGCACCAAGCCTGCCTTCTTCAGTCTGTCTCGCGTCAGTTGCGCATCTCCTCACACCTTCCGAACGCGGTTCGACAGTACAGAGTGTAACGTCATGGCGTGGCTGGCCCCATCGGTAATTCGGTTGGCCTGGGCTCGAGGGTTCGATAGGTTCCCGCGTTCGTGGAAATGACGAGCGGTTCCGTCTCCCGGCTACGCTCCTGGGCGGCCGCTGCTTTGTCAGTATCTGGTTGGGACACGTCTGCTCCTTTCCCGGGGCACTCTACCTTCAGTCAGGGAGCTCACACCACCTCAAATCTCTCGGGTTTTCCTATCCCCTCGGGTGTCCCATTATCGCTGACGGTCTACAGATTGGCTACAGGTCCAGAACGAGGGTAAGTGTGAAAGTTCTTGATTTTGTCAAGTCTGGTGGGCTACCGTTTACGGAAGATACCACTGAGCCGTTCAGCGGTATCTGCTGCACTTTTTTTCCTGGAATCAAGCTGTCGTCGGGCATGGGGACGGAGTAGCGGACGACGGCATTGTCGGGCAGTAGCTCGATCTCCTTCACGAAGGTCTCGATGAAGGCCCTACGCTCGGTCAGTTCGCTCTTCTGCAAGAACCTGCTCATGTCCTGGGCGTAGGCCGTGATGGTGTTCACGTCGTCGAGGACCGCCCTTCGCTGGGCCAGGATCGCCCTAGCTCCCTCAGCAGCGGACTCAAGGCGCTCCTTTCGCTCCTTGTGGTCGCTGATGCGGTCGGCGAAGTGTGCCATGTCGAACTCGGTCGTCGTCTCCACCAGGTCGTAGAGCCGGTCGAGCCTGCCCCGCACGTCGGCAAGCTCCGACTCGATGGTCTCCAGCCGCTTGCGCTCGTCGCCAGCCACGTCGTCCATCTGCTCGTCCACCACGTTGACCAGGCTGCGGATGTTGCCCTCGGTCAGGATGTTGGAGCGGATCAGGCCGACCACCAGCCCCTCGAACTGCCGGGCGTCCACCCTGGGCGAGTCGCAGGAGCCGGGGGCGCGCTTCACGAAGGAGTGGCAGACGTAGTAGGGGAAGGTGCCCCTGCTGGAGTACCGGCCCGAGAGCGCCCTCCTGCACCGGTAGCACTTGACCAGGCCGCTCAGCAGGAAGGTGCTTCCCACCCTGCGGGGATGCGTGTTCCTGGGAGCGCGGGAGCGCATTATCCTGTTCACCCGGTCGAACTGGGTCTTGGTGACGGTGGCGGGGAACGCCTTCTCCATCCGCACGGGGTCTGCGCCGTCGCTGGCGTTGTTGCCCCAGACGAGGGTTCCCAGGTACGCCTCGTTGTTGAGGATGTTGTGGATGCTCATCTTGTTCCAGAGCTTACCCCTGGGGCTGGCGATGCCCTCGTCGTTGAGGATGCGGGCGATCTTGAGCATCCCCTTGCGGGACTCGGCCAGATCGAACATGCGCTTGACGATGGGAGAGGTGTCTGGGTCGATCTCCAGGGTGGGTCTCTCCTTGGGGCCGTCGGGCACCTTGACCTTCCTGTAGCCGTAGGGGGCCATGGGAGCGACCCAGAAGCCGCGGGACGCCGCCTCCCTCATCCCCCGCAAGACCTCGGTCGCCAAGTTCTCGCTGTAGTATTCGTCGATGGTCTCGATGATTCCCTCCATCAACCTGCCCGTGGGGTTGTCCTCGGCCTGCTCGGTGATGGATACGACGCGGAGTCCCCTGCGTCGGAGCTGGGACTTCAGGACGACGGCGTGCTCCCGCTTGCGAGTGAAGCGGGAGAATTTCCAGACCAGGATCGCCTTGAAGGGCGTGTTGGCTTGTTTGGCCTCGTCGATCATCTTCTGGAAATCGGGGCGGTTCATCACGCGCCCGCTCTCCGCCTCGTCCACGTACTCCCGGACGATCTCGTAGTCGTTCTTGTCGGCGTAGTCCCTGAGCGCCCTCAGCTGGGCGGACACGGACAGGTCCACGTCCTGTCGGTCGCTGGAGACCCTGGCGTAGAGGGCCGCCGGTGTGCGTTCAATCTGTTCAGTCGTGCTGCTCATATGTGCTTCCTCCTGCTTCATTCGGTCTGGTTTCTGCGGGCCTCTGCCCGTTGGCGGCGTTCCTGCCTCAGCCACTCCCGTTCGTCCATGTACAGGCGCAGGGCCTCTCGGACAACCTCGCTCATGGTGCGGCCCTCCTCCTGGACCATCCGTTGCACCTCGTCCGCCATCTCGGGCGGCATGGAGAAGGCGATGACCTTCGATTTCCTGGGAGTGGTCATGCTCTCTTTTTGCCTCTCACTGTATTACAACGTCATACTAGTATCATGAACAGTCCGACTCCCGGTGTCAAGGGACGCAGCCTCTGTTTAGAGTGGGCCAAATGGAGTAAAATCGGGGCGAGACATTTGCTACGGAGAGGTTCATTCTGTTGGGGACTTCCAGGCGGGTTCTTTGGAAGCTGCTGCTGGCGGTCATGGTCGTGGCCGTCTGTGGATTGGCGCTCGCGTGCAGTGACGACGTGGATCCCGTGCTCCTTGCCACGGAGGGCGACTACCATCCCTTCAACTTCATCAACGACGACGGCGAGATAGACGGGTTGGAACGTGAGCTTGGCGACGAGCTCTGCCGCAGGGCCGAGCTTGAGTGCGAGTGGGTGCTCAACGACTGGGAGAGCATGATCCCGGACCTCGTGGCGGAGGAGTTCGACGCCATCATGGCCGGCATGAGCATCACAGATAAGCGGGACATGACCATCGACTTCACCGAGCCGTACTACCCTCCAACGCCCTCCGTATACCTGGCGGTGTCGGGTGCGGGCGACGAAGCCGTCGAGGGACGGCTCGGAGCCTACGCCAACACCATCTACTCGGACTACTTCACGGAACGGGGCATAGCGTACATAGAGTTCGGCGACGAGGACGACCGGCTGGCGGCGCTGCTGAGCGGCGACATCGACGCGATGCTGGTGGACCACGCCTACGCCACGAACAAGCTCTCGGAGTACGAGGGACGGCTGGCCGTGGTCGGCCCCTCCGTGTTGCTGGACCGGGGCATAGGGATAGGTGTGCGGAACAACAACGAACTGCTGGCGAAGCTGAACTCGGCCATTGCGTCGATGAAGGCGGACGGTTCCCTGAACGAGCTCATCCGCAAATGGGTGGGCGAGGACGCCTCGACCTTCTAGGCGGTTCTGCCGAAGAATCTGCCCGCCCATGCTCAGGGCGGTGGTCGCCTCGGTGACCCTTTGGCTTGCGGAGTTTCTCCTACCGTGCCGCACGAGAACGGCCTCAGACGCCATGCTGTTGCTCGCGCTCGTTGTCAAGGCCATCTGGCTTCCCCTCGTACTCCATCAGCTCTTTTTCTCGCCGCCGTCCTCGGCAACTTCGGTCCGTGGCGACGCTTCCGCCTCAGCCTTCTCATCCATGTAGGAGCGGATGGCGACACGCGCCAGGATGCGCAGCCCCTTGAGGACCGCCCTGCGATGCTCCGGGGCGTAGGACGGCATGGAGCTCTCCAGGGTGCGTTCAAGCTCCCGGCCTACCGGCCTCTTTCTTATTCTCTTCTCTTTGCTGTCTCTCATGGATCACAGTCGCAGCGGCCTGTTTGGCGCCGCTGGCCTCTCGTTTTCATCTTTGGGAGTGGGCCTCCGACCCGGGACGGGCGGGCGCATGGTCAGGTTGCGTCATGGCTATTCCTCCAGTCTGAAAAGGTCGCTGAAGTCGTCCACTCCGAGGGCCTTCTGCATCCGTGCTCGGATGCGACCGGAGGGCGCGCGCCCCGCGTTGACCAGCATGGAGAGGTAGCCGGGGCTTATCCCGATCTCCCGGGCGAGCCAGGACTGGGAGCGATTCAGCAGGTTCAACCGCCTCCAGAGCGCCGCCGCGTCGAGCCGGACAACCGCCCGTCCTCCACGCCTCCGGTGATCCTTCCGCTCGTTGGCCTTCTGTGGGTTCATCGTTTCGACTCCTCTCGGTTCAGCGATTCAAGGGAGTTGCAAAAGAGTGTGAACAACCGAAACGGGGTTGAATACTAGCTACGACGACGGGGGACGGAGGGGGGCCTTCGGCACCCTCCCCTGCACGCCCCTCCCTGCGGGACGCACCTTCGGTGGTTCCTGGAAAATCGCTATCTCCGCGATGCATCGGGGGTGTACAGGAGATCGAGTTTTGTCGGTGACACGTCAAACGGGTCGCGGCAAAGCTGAAACAGGCACAGATCGCGCCCCTATCGGACGTAACTGGTGAACACTTTTTTGAAAGGCCGCAGTTCGGTCGAAATCGAGAAAATGCGATTGACGTGGGGGTGCAGGACGCGGCCCAAAACCTGGGGCCAATCGGAAAACGGGCCGAAAAAGCCGTTTGACGTGGGGGTGCGTGACGTCCGGCTAAAAGCAGGACAGGACCGGGCGCAATACCCAACGACATGAGCCGTCCTGCCGACCGGAGCTTTGCTTTCAGCGCCAACTCATTCACCTCTCTCCCGTTTGCTCCGACGTGCTTGATCGCAGCGTTCGCAAAAGAGTGTGAACGACCGAGACGCCGAAAAAGACCTCACGCATGGTGGCCCCACGGAAGGTCTCCAATCGGAGGCCGGTTTCTTGCAGTGCCGGGGGTGTACAGGAAATGGAGTTTGGTGACGAAGTGGTCGAAGCTGTGATTTCGTAGCTGAATCAGGGGCAAAACGTCCCCTATTGGACGTGAGCGGTGAACACTTTGGTGAAAGGGCGGATTCCGGTCGGCAATGACAAGAGGGGGCTTGAGGTGGGGGTGCATGACGCGGCCCAAATCGACTGCCTGATGACAAAAGCGGCCAAAAAGTCGGTTTGAGGTGGGGGTGTGTTACGCCAGCCGAGACAACACTAGAAACACGGACTTGGTCGACTCCGAATCTGAAGCGAGTTTCCCGCGAGGGGCGAAAGTAGATAATCACGACCGATCGGGGCATTGAGGACGGCGGGGACATGGAGAACATGTACCGCATGAGACTCATGGCCCTCCTGAACGATCTGGTGTAGAAGCTGAGCGACGACAGTGCCGGGTCACGGTTCACCGGACCGCAGCGCCCGCAAAGAGAGTGTGAGCAACGGATATGCGATTCGGAACCTCCCACGGATAGGTGCAGAGGTGCACCTGCACGCGTGGGCTTACTAAACACACCTCTGCCGTGCTGTAGCTGGGGTGTACAGAGAAATGGCGTTGGGTTGGAAAATCCAAGTGGGGTCATTTCGTAGCTAGGACAGGGGTAAAGTGCCCCCTACTGGACGTAAACGGGAATCACTTTGGGGGAAGTGCTCCTTCCAGCGGTGACTTGGAAAGTCACGGTGCCAGGCTTGGAGAATCCAACTGCAAGCAGCAGGGACGGACTTGGAAGAGTCCCGAATGAAACTTGGATTTTCCAAGTGAGGGTGCTTAGACATGCAGAAGAGCGTGAACAACCGGAAGACGGCTGGATACTAGCCGTAGCGTGCATCGCTTGTGATGCACCCTCCGAGGTCGTCGGAAAACGGACTGCCTTTGGAAGCAATGGGGCTGTACAGGAGATGGAGTTTTGTAGGTGGCGCGTCAACCGGTCGTGGGCAAAGCTGAAATGGGCGGAAAAGGCCCCCTACTGGACGTAATCAGCGAACGGCTTGTTGAAAGAGTGCGTTCAGGTCATTTGCCTCAAACTCCGCTCGACGGTGGGGGGCACGCGTCGCCGGGAATCGGCTGGCGGAGCGGAAAACGGGGCGAAGAAGGCAGGGGATGTGGGGGTGCATTACGCCGGTCGGTGGATGAGTCAGCGCGACGACGAGATTGGGGCGTAGGTCGTGGTCGGGCCGGGTCAAAATCTCCTGGTCGGGGCCGGAGGGACACCACCCGGCGCTTACGCCGCGCTCTCCGGCACGCGGAGGGCGCGGAAGAGGGCGCAGCTTACGGGCACGTTGCGGCGCTTGCTGACCCTGCGACTATGGTCGAAGCGATGTGCTCGACCATGAACAGGGCCGGCTCACCGATTAATGTGAACTTTAGTTGAAGTGGATATGAACTGAATCAACCGATTTGGGCCATAGCGTCGTCAAAGCCTTCTCAACGCCGGGACGGTCTGCTAATAATGGTTGCAGTGTTAGGCTTTCTCCAAGGTTTCCGACCATAGAAAACCTGGGTGCGTGATCCCTGTTGCACGGGCTACGCCCAAGAGGGAATGCTGGCGATGCGGAGTGACAAGCCCTCCGCAACCAGCGCGGGCCGATTCGACGGAGTGAAAAAGCCCTCCGTCCTCGGCTCAGTCCGGCGGTGGAAGTTTGACGTTGGTCCTTCACCCGCTGGGCACCCGTCCGGCGAGTGGAGTTGATCGCTTCACACACCGGGCACCAGTCTGACGGCTGGGGTTGATCGCCTCGCCGCTGGACGTAGGGGATCGGTGCGCCTTCCGCGCCTCGTCCTCACCCGGTCAATCGGAGTGCGCCTGCCTCTTGCAGACAGGTCTTGCGCCTCGGCTGGCTATATACGTTCTGCGGTTAAGCTGTCACGCAGCCGCACCGCAGCTTCGACACACGCCGGTCTGCCATAACAAGCAGGCTGGTCGCTTTACGTCTCACAGCTTACCCCAACTGACTGCTTCCACCCTGGGGCGAGTTGCGTCCTCTTAACCTTGCGCCGTCGTGGGTTTGTCCCGCAGGCCGGTTGCTCCCCTCGATAGCAGTCCCAGGAGCTGATTCCCAACGACTCACCGTGGGGTGAGCTGCGTCTTACATTATTCATCCACTTCGTCCCCGCGTCCGGCATCCGACCGTGGGCGGAGTGCGTCTTACGTCAATCCATCCCATCACACACAGCCCGCGCCACGGGATGCCGCGCGGGTCAATAACCACAAGGAGGTGCGTATGCACATTGAGTAAGTCGTAGGCGAGGGCGTCACAGGCTGCTTCGGCAGCTTTGACGCCCCAAGTCTCGGCCTGGAGGCCACCACGCCATTGGCAACGGGGCTTCCGGCCTCACAGCAGCCGGTGATCCAAGGGCCGCCTCTCTCGCAACGGGAGGGCGGCCCTTCTCTTTGCCGGCAACAGGCGAACACACCAACCCACGGAGACAGTCCCGGACACCGGGACATCAATTCGAGCGGGACTGTCTCCACTCCACGGGGTGGGAGGCCGTCCCGCTTCTTCATTGAAAGGAGAAGCGACATGACGACGGCAACCACCACAACGACCAACCGGACCAAGAGCACGGAGACCACGACGGATGAGGCATCACCTGCCGAGCGCAGGGGCAGGCCTGAGAGCGAGCTCAGGGCGGCGGCCAGGAAGCGGGGCCTCACCGTGAAGGATCTAGCTGCTCTGATGGACGTCAGCGCGGGCCACCTCTCCCAGGTCGGCACGGGCAAGAAGCCCTGGACCCCCAACCTGCGGGAGAAGGCCATCGCCATCCTGGGAGAGGTCCCCGGCCAGGGCTTCGTCTACCGACAGACCCGCGAGGTAGATGCAGAAAGTACCTTCATCCGGGAGCGCGCACGCGAGATAGGAATCACCATGCTGGAGCTGTCCGACCGGTCGGGGGTGAGCTACGGCTACCTCACCCAGGTGGCCAGGGGTCGCAGACAGATGGGACCCAAGGTGCAGGCCAACATCGAGTCGGCCCTTGGGGTGGCGGCCAGGGTCGCCCCCGCCAAGCTCGCCAATCGCCAGGGTGAGGTAGTCGAGGGTGACGACAGCAGCTTCATCCGAGAGACCGCACGCGCTCTGGGCATCACCATGCGGGAGCTTGCCAAGAAGGTCGGCGTCTCCGCCGGTTATCTCAGCCAGGTGGCGCGCGGGAAGAAGTGCATGGGGGTCAAGCTCCAGGCCAGGGTCGAGGCCGTGCTTGGGGGGCAGGCGAAGGTGGCCTCCGCCCAGTGCCCGGACGTAGACCGGCAGTTCATCTGGCAACAGATGGACGAGATGGGCGTCAGCCAGAACGAGGTGGCCAGGCGGGCAGGGATCAGCTCCGGTCATCTCTCCCAGATCATGAACGGCCGGCGCAGCCCCTCGGCGGTGGTGCTCAGGAAGCTGCACGGGGCGCTGTTCCAGCGGACCCAGGGAGAGGAGCTGGTGATGCCCGCAGCGTTGAAGGTGCTGGGCTGGAAGAAGGGGGAGCGCAGCGGGATGGTGGTGCACGGCGCTCGCGGCAGGGACGGCACGGCCAGGGGCGGCGCGGTGCGCGTCGGCGGGCGCGTTCCCTGGGGAGCGAAGGTGGAGTACGCCTTCCGCACCGGATACGACGGCAGCGGGAGGGTGTCGGTGGAGCACGTGGTGGCGCCGGGCTACTCCGCCCTGCTGGCGAAGCCACAGGTGGGAGTAGCCTAAAGGGAACAGCCGTATAGACGGCTCAATCTAGCAACGATCACAAGCCTACGAGTTGCTAGATTGCAGGACATAGAGGAGGTCCGCCACAGTTGGTGTGGCGGGCCTCCTCTGCCACACATGAATGCGCGCCGCTTTCATCACCCGACACTCTGCAGTGCATTGACTATGTTTCCGTGTTTAGCATACGATTATGGTAGGTAACTCCCTTGGAGGAGAACGCGCCATGGCAACCAAGAAGAAAAGGCTCACGCTGGACTTAGACCCCGCCTTCCAACGGCGGCTCAAGGCCATATCCGCGCTCAAGGGAGTCAGCATGCGCGGGTACTGCCAAGCGGCCATCGACCGGGAGTTGACAAACGACGAAGCCAACGGCTTGGGCGGGCTGCTGGCTGACAAGCCCGACCACGAACTGTTTGCGGAACTGCAAGAGGAGATATTCGGGGACAAGACGCTACCTGGGAACTCAGCCGACCTGATTCGAGAGGCCCGCGAGATCAGGGATGCTGAGATGGGGAGATGGGCGTGAGCGGACTTGTCGTCGTCGACGCGAGCGTGGCTGTCAAGTGGTTGGTGAGGGAGGTGGATACCGACAGGGCTCTGGCGATCCTCCGGGCGTGGCATGAGGAAGAGGTCACCCCGACCGCTCCTCACCTGCTGCCGTTCGAGGTCGCCAACGCCCTTCATCGGAAGGTGTTTCGGGGCCAGTTGAGCGTAGGGGACAGCACCCGTATGATCGCGCAGTTGATTGGTTCGCGGCTTGAGCTCCACCAGACCGCAGGGCTTCACGCGAGAGCCCTAGAGTTGGCAAGCGAATTCCAGCAGGGAGCAGTATATGACGCCCACTACTTGGCACTTGCCGAGGAGTTCGGCTGCGAATTGTGGACCGCTGACCACAGGTTTCACAGGGCGGTGAGTGACCGCCTCGCACATGTCCGATGGCTAGGAGAGTTCGTTGTACCGGAATAGCTTCACGAGAGTTGCAATCCGCCTACTGGACTTGCTGAATCCCTTCAAGATGGAGTAGTGACTCTCACAGAATTGAATGCTATGCAGAAGCAGGAGGACTTCCAGAACAGAGCCTTGGCCCATCTCCTTACAGGATTGGGAATCCCGTCGGACTTCGAGCGGCGCGCCGGGCGCAGGCGTATTGATGTGGTGGCGAATGTGGATGGGCTTAGGGTCGTTCTTGAAGCGGAGACAGGATTTCACCGCAAGGCTCAGGCTATCAAGGACGCTGACGCCCGCCTGCGGCAGAAGCTGGCGACGGTGGTGTTCGCCGTGTGCTATCCCGACGACGTGACCGAGGCGAACCTGCCTAATGCAGCGCTCACGTGGACTCTCCGTCTGACGCCGGGCGCACCTCCGGGCGAGTGGACCACCGGTGATGTGGCGCAGCTTGCGCAGGCGGTTCGTCAGGCTCCACGGTCCCTCAGTGGAGCGGACGCTGCTGCGCAACTGCTCTCCGAGGGCCTGGACTCGGTGGTCCAGAGGATGAAAGCTCCTGTGCGTCGAGCACTGGCGCAGGCTCTTGATCTTCCTCCCACCAAGGCACAGGGTCGCGGTGACGGCGAGAGGTATTTCGTAGCTGCAAAGCGTGGGATGCTCGTTGTCGCAACTGCCATGCTGTTTCATCACCGGGTCCAGAACCATCTTCCCGCTCAACCGCCGGAGGGATACAACGGAGCATGGCCGCCGGACAGTGCCTCGGTATGCGCGGACCAAGAAACACCCCTGAGCGCTTTTCATGAAGCATGGCGTGGCATCCTGGCCGTGGACTACCGCCCGGTGTTTGAGACGGGCAGGACAGCTCTTGCGGCGCTCTCGTCGGACCCCGACATGGGCCAGGCGGTAAGCAGTTTGGCGAGGACGGTCGCGAGAATCTCTGAACAGGTCGCCGGTCTGCGCCATGACTTGCTGGGCCGCATCTTCCACCGGGTGCTGGACACCGCCCGGTACGACGGCTCCTTCTACACATCCACCGCAGCCGCAGCACTCCTTTCCTCACTTGCCCTACGGGACACGGACGGGGACTGGTCGGACCCAAACTTCGTGGCTTCCCTGCGCATCTGTGATCCCGCCTGCGGCACCGGAACCCTGCTCATGGCGGTCTCAGAACGGATTCGAGACCTGCGAATTGCCTCAGGGCGTGGAGACGCTGAGGATGAGGAAGCTCTTGGTCTGCTATTGGTCGAAGATGTCCTTTGGGGCTACGACGTCAACCTGACGGCTACCCACATGGCCGCCAGCACGCTTGGGATGCTTTCTCCCACTACCCAGTTCAGCCGTATGAACATCCACCGGGCGCTGTTGGGCGTGTTTGACGGTCAGCCCTATCTGGGCTCGTTGGATTTCCTTCACAGTCAGGCTCGTCTCGCCGCCTGGCCGTCCGTCACACAGCAGGTGGAGAGTGAAGTGGGCATGGTGGAACCTCCGCCGCCCATGGACCTGGTGATCATGAACCCGCCCTTCACCCGCGACAGCCTGCGCCATGACCAATTCACCCGTAAGGACGAACAGACCATCAAACGGCGGGAGAAGGAAATCATGGAAGGCCAACCTTACAGGGAAGCTGCCCGTCTTTCAGGTTCTGCTAATGCGTTTATGGTTCTAGGAGACAAGCTGCTGCGCAGCGATTCGGAAGCGACGACGTTTGCAGCTATTCTGCCCACGGTCATGGCAACAAATCCGGCGGCGCGGCAGACACGCCAGTACCTCGCCCGGCGCTTCCACATTGACACCATCGTCTCCTCCCATGACCCGAGCCGCGTCTTCTTCTCCGAGAACACCAGCATCGGGGAGATTCTCCTGGTCTGCCGCCGGTGGAAGCAGGACGCGCCAAAGCCACGGACGCGGGTGGTCAACCTGGCCCGGAATCCGGCGACTCCCCTGGCAGCCTTGGACACCGCCGCGAGGATTGAACGCGCAGACGATGCTGGCAGCCAGGACTCCTACGACTTCACCGTCCAGCGGGTCGATTCCGAACGCATCGGCCGAGGCGACTGGTTCGCTGTCAACTTCCTCTCGCCGTTCTTGGTGGAAGGCTACCGAACGCTCAGCGAGGGGAAGCCGGCGTCGGTACCCATTGTGTCGTTGAGTAGGCTGGCGGAAGTCGGGCCAGAAGGAAGACGGATACGTGACGCTTACACTTATCAGTCCATGCCAACTGCCCAAGGCCGTCGTGCGCTCTGGCATCACAAGACGGGCGTAACGCAGTCCATGCTCACAGAAACCGACGTGTACATTGAGCCGAAAGCTGCACGCCGCCATCTGGCCGATAGCTACTGGGAACAGCGGAGCGACCTGCTGCTCGCACATAGGCTTAGGCTGAACCTCGCGCGGGTGGCGGCGGTGATGCTCCCGGAACGGGCGGTGGGGTCTATCTGGACGCCATGCAGACCCAAAGACCCTGACATCGCCAAGGCACTGTGCATGTGGCTCAACTCCACGCTTGGCATCTTGGCCTTGCTCGGAGAACGCGACAATCGCGTGCCGTCGTATCCGTCCTTCTCCCTGGACACCCTGCGGTCTCTGCCGGTGCCTGACTTCGCCAGCTTGGGAGAAGCGGAGAGGGAAGTCCTTAGAAGCCGGTTCGACGAGCTGTGCGGCAAGACATTACTGCCATTCCCGCAGATGCACGAGGACCCAGTGCGTCAAGAAATCGACGACGCCGTTACCTCGGCCTTGAGTCTTGACCCGGAATGGGTTGCCGCTATTCGAAGGGAACTGGCTAGGGAGCCGTCTGTCACCAATGCACAGGCCAGTTGAGGTGCCAGTGCGCAAGATTGTGGGAGGTCCTCAGCAATTGAGGCAAGCTTGAGTGCTTCGAGACGGATTGTGGATTGCATGGTCGCCCTATAAAGCCAGATCTTTAGCTCAATGCAAACGCCCACTGCCCTTGGTTCCTGCCGCGGGGCTCAGCGCTGGCACTCCTGCCGTGAACAAGAACCCATGAACAACATAAGCCGAGATCACAACATTGAGGTTCCTGGGATACCGCCAGAATTGCAATCCACCGCCAAGGAGGACATCGGCAGGCTATTGGACGCAATCAGGAGAGTCGCCGACAGACAGGGGATGAAATTCCTGCTGGACAAGGTTCGTATCACCGACCAATTCGATGATGACGTGAACCAGTTGCTCATTGAGCACTCAGGCCTTACGGGCTATGTCGCTGCCCGACGCAATGCCCACGCGATTGGCAAGACACTTTGGACTCGATCCGGACAGGGTGACCTCGGCTTTGTGGTGATTATCGATGCAAGTCAGATCGGCCCGTGGGCGTTCAACAATGCCCGGTGTCTGATAACGGTACTCCATGAGTTAATCCACGTACTCCGAGAAGAGCGCCACCTAGAGCGGCTAGGGGAAGAAGAGTACACAGCGGATCGTGTTACCAGGGAGCGGCGGCTGGACAGTTGGGCCTGCTTGCTTCTAGATGAGTTCGACGTGGACCGTGTGGTGGACGCTATGGTTGGCAGGTTTGCTACGAAGGAGGATGGACAACCCTGGTCCTTGCGAGAGCTCGATGAGGCTCAGGGATTGGAATGGGTTCACGGGTTGCTGGATAGCCTTAATCGATTGCCACCGTTGGTAGACGAAGAGGTGTGTAGATTTCGGACCTGGCAAATTGGGATCGACGAGCTCGCCATATCGGTGATTCCCTACATTAAGGACCTTCTGAGGTTGCTGAGCCATACCTCTGCGAGGTACATGGGAACGGATCTCTGGCCAGACATCGTGGAGCGAATCAAACGGACGGACGCCTCCCAACGGTTCATGAAGGAACACCTGGACACAATCCTTGCCCATCTCGATGATGTCCAGTCGCCTCTGGAGGAGTCGATTAAAGCCGTTGGGCAAGCCGTAGAAGGGATATTCCACAACTGCGGCCTCGAGTTTCGGACAGTCCCCGAGAGCGTATACATCTCAGTGAACGAGCCATCAGGTTAGCTAGGCGACCTTGGGAATGACACACGATGCTGCCAATGTCGCAAGGGCTGTGGATGTAGATCATAGCCGACCAAGTCTCAAGGCAGCATTGAAGCCCCCACCCGCAACGGCGTAGGTGATTGGCACCTAGCCATCGGTGGCAAGTCATCGGGACCCTTTGTCGCAACCGTCCAATACATGATGACCTACAGAAGCCAGCCATGCCTTGTTCCAGGCTATGCGCCACTTTCCCTTGGTCTCGATGGTCGATCCAAAGATGTCTGGCGCTTTGATGCGTCGTATTCGCTGGAGCCTCACTGTACATACCAGGTCGTCGGCTAGTCCAAAGCCCGAGAGCCTGCGCGCACGGTGGTCTCCTCTGAATACAGCGATCTGGGCGTATCCGATCGGCAACAGGTGAGTGGCGTTGAATCCGCCCTCCCTACGTGCGTGTCTCTTTCCAGTCTTGATAATGAGATGGCAGTTCTTGCGGATGGCTCTCACGATCTCTTGTCCATCCAACCCCTCGAACACAACGTCACCCCTTAAGACGGCGCCCCAGGAGTTCCGGTGTATATTTGCGTTCCTACAGTACATACGGGGTCTCCCCAAGCTCTCTCTCATCTTCTGGATGGCAGTCGGAATAGCCATGCGCACGCTCATAGCCAGGGTGTCTATTCTCGCAAGAACTGCAGGCATAGCTGGTCGTGGAACATAGAAAATGCCGTTTCCCTCTAGTATTCCCTGGTAGTCGGACAGATCATTGGCCTCCCTTTCCCGCAACCCTCTGAGCTTGTTGCCGTCAAATGCAGCCCACCCTGGAAATGCCTTCGGCGAACGGAGTGAAAAGAAATATCGGTCGTAGCCGGATGCCAGACTCTCGCTGAGGATTCCACTCTGCACGGTGGACCAAAGTACTTTCCTAAAGTCACGCGAATCCGGCTTGGCGTAAACGGTCAGCTGAGGTTGACCGCCGACCTCGGTTTCGACGCAACCTTCGATTGTCCACCAAGGTGCCGACGTAAGTTCTTGTAGGGCTTCAAGCATCAACTCGCGAGGTTGTGTATAGCCTTGGCCCTGTGAAGCCAGGAAGAACACCTTGGCAGCTGCAGCTAGCCCATTGCACACATCGAGCAAGTCATCGAAGAGTCGAATCACATAGGAAGTGGCTAAGGTCTCTTCGTTCCCTCTGTGGTCCCGGTAACGAATCTCTCTTTGAAGGAATGAGATCCCACCGTGAGCGATGCCATTTCGGACTGTATGTTGATAGTGCTGGATTAGATGCCCCTCTCTCTGGCCTTTCAGTTCTTCGGTGATCGACCAGACGTCAAGCCCTTCCACGCCTTTATTGCGATCAGTCCTGGAGAAGTATGCCAGGGGTCGAAGAAGTGGCGTGAACACTCCCTCTACGAGACGCAGGTACGCGGGGTGGACATGCCTATCGATCATCCGTATCAGATCGTAGTCGTCTCCAGTGTCTAGGGGACCGTCGTGCCATTGCTCCAGGTTGAGTTCCCTCAAGAAAAGGAATGCGCGGTCTATCTCTGAATTGAATCGAGATAGGTACGTCTTCAATTGCTTTGGTCTTGTCCGATCATGTACTTGAAGCCAGCCTAGATACGTATCAAACGCTGGGCGGTCGAAGAATTTCTCAGGACGGTTGTCCAGGTATCGGCGCAGGATGAGGGCGTGCTGTTCCGATTCCTTCCCCAACATTGGAAAGGACAGGAGGATACGCGACCTATCGACTTCATCGCGTTCCCTGGTTAGGGGATTCTGTAGTTGACCTGCTATCGTCTTGTTCATCCGATGTCATCTCTCGACTGAAGTGAGGGTTGGCCCAGGCCGTCTCGTTCAAAGGCATTAGCCCTGGCCCGTGGACTCCAGTCTTCCATCGCTGAAAGGCGATGGCACTAATGAAGCACCCTTTATGCCGCGCATCGTGGCCGGCAATGGCTCAAGCCACTCGCTTTACCAGAACCCTAGCTCTGCAACGAGTCACTAGGCCTAGGATTAGGCTAAGTCGAAGTCGACTCTGCCGTGAGATTCCGGCTCTCCTCCGGTTGCGTACTTTGTAGGTATCCCTCGACGGGCTCAAGGCGTAGCTTCAACCCCAAGGCGTTTGTGATCTTCAGCATTGTTGCCAGGGTAGGGTTGCCGTCTTCAGACAGCGCCTCGTAGAGGTTGCCCCGGTTTAACCCAGTGTCGCGGGCGAGAGCGCTTATGTTCTGAGTTCGAGCGACGTGCATAAGGGCGGCGCGAAGCACGGCCCCGTCCCCAGAATCCTCTTCCGTAGCCGCTCTGAGAAGCCCCTTGGCATGCTCCTCGGTCTTTACGTAGTCCGCTGCCTCAAATTTTCTGTACTCTTCAGACATTAGCTCCTCCATTCTGCTGCCATTCTCTTGGCTCGCTGGATGTCTCGTCGCTGGCTGTCCTTGTCGCCGCCGCATAGAAGGACGATTAGCTCAGCACCTCGCGTGATGAAGTAGACCCGGTACCCACGGCCATACTGAATTCTCATCTCGGATACGCCGCTGCCAACAGACCTCACGTCTCCGAGATGTCCCTCTTCGGCTGCTAGCAACCGGGCGACGATGCGGTTCACCGCGTGGCGGTCCCGCAGCTTGCCCAGCCACCGGTCGAAGGTCGCGCTTCGTAGGATCGTGAACACGGTCTCATTGTACGATGTATCGTACACCGTGTGAAGAGGCTTTGAGGAACGCGGGAATAGTGTTGATTCCCGAGCGGGTCCTTAAGTGCCTCAAGTAGGATATGGGGCAGACTAGGGCCGGGAATGCACGGGTGTGTCAGCGCTGACCTGATGAGGACGGGGCGGAAGCGGGATTAGGATGCGGTCAGCCCGACGCAAGTTGCTACAAGCCTCGCGTCGGCTATTGACAGGCTATCGCATGGCGGATGGGGAGACACGAGGAGAGTAGACCTCCAGTGACCAGCGCTCACGTTTCCCCGTCACTAGGCGTCACACTACAGGTATCGCAAGTCCTTGGTGCGCCGACAGGCTACCGAGCCGCATCTCGAAGATGGCGGTATCTACCGTAAGCAGTGGTGGGCTGGACTTGACGAAATCAAGAACCGAGGCGGACTCCGACATCACGCCGTCGCTGGGCATGGGCACCGTGTACGTCAGAGTCGCATCGTCTCCCACCACCTCGATCCCCTCCACGAAGTTGCGGATGAGCGCCTTCTTCTCCGGTATCGTCCCGTCCTTCAGGAACTCCTGGAAGTCCGCCACGTACTCCACGATCTCCTCGGTGCCGGGCAGGGCAACCCTGCGCTGCTCCAGCCGGGTCTCGGCGTCCTCCCGAGCAGCCTCCAGCTGCTCCTCGCGGTGCCGTAGGGACATGATGCGGGGCGACAGGACCTCAAGGGTCAACTCGCTGGTCTCGATGGCCTCATAGAGCTTCCCCAGACGCTTCCTCACGTCGGATAGCTCGGCCTCGACCACCTCCAGCCTGCCGGACAGCTCTCCCGCCATCGCGTCAATTTCTTCGGCCACAAGCTGCACCAGCTCGGTGATGGTCTCCTCGGTCAGAATCCGCTCCCTGATCTTCTCCACCACGAAGGTCTCCAGCTTCGGGGCGTTCAGGTAGCGGGCGCTGCACGTCCCCGCTCCCTCCCTGAACAGCGTCCCGCAGATGTAGTAGGCGAACTGGCCGCTCTTGGCTCCCTGGGCCGAGTAGGGCCTGCCGCACACTCCGCACTTGAGCAGCCCGCTCAGGAGGTACGGGCTTCCCACCCTCGCGGGCCTCTGCACCTTCGGAGCGCGCTCGCTCATCGCCTGCTGAACCTCGTCGAACAGCTCCCTCGACACCAGGGCGGGCCACGCTCCCTCAACCCTCACCGGGTCCTGGGCCTTCTCTCCTTTGCCTTTGAGCCCCCACACGGCTGTTCCGGTGTACGCCTCGTTGCGCAGCACGTAGTGGAGTCCGCCCTTGTACCAGCGCTTCCCCCGGTTGGTGACGCCCCTCTCGTTCAGCTCCCTGCACAGCTCCTTGAGGCCGTTGCCCAGCAGGGACTTCTCGAATATCTCCTTTACTACAGGAGCGGTGGCAGGGTCTACCTCCAAAGTGGGACGTTCCTTCGCCCCGTCCATGACCTTGATCTTCCGATAGCCAAAGGGGGCTTTGGAGCCGAGGAAGAAGCCTCGCGACGCGGCCTCCCTCATCCCCCGGACGACCTCCTGCGCCAAATTCTCACTATAGTATTCATCCACCGACTCGATGATGCCCTCAAGCAGCCTGCCGGTGGCGTTGTCCTCGGCCTGCTCGGTGATGGACACCACCCGTATGCCCTTGCGCCGCAGCTGGGCCTTGAACGCCACGGCGTGCTCCCGCTTGCGGGTGAACCTACTGAATTTCCAGACGAGAATCACGTCAAACGGAGCCTTGGGCTTGCTGCCCTCCTCGATCATCTCCCGGAACTGGGGCCGGTCGGCGACTCGGCCGCTCTCTGCCTCGTCCACGTACTCGCGAGCTACGGAGTAGCCGTTGGCCTTCGCGTACTCCTTGAGCGCCCTGAGCTGGGCGGACACGGACAGGTCCACGTCCTGCCGGTCGCTGGACACCCTGGCATACAAGGCCGCGGGCGTGAGCGGCTGTAGGTGCTTCTTCTTCATGCTGTCCTCCTTCGATCTCCCTGTGAGTCTTCCTGTTCGGCATGGCGAGCGCGCAGCCTCTCGTACCGGATGGTTCTGAGCCACTCCCGCTCCTCCATGTAGTTGCGAAGGGCCTCGCGGATGAGCTCGCTCATGGTGCGCCCCTCGTCGCGCATCACGTCCTGCACATGGTCTGCCATCTCAGGCGGCAGGGAGAAGGTGATCGTCTTGGTGTTCCTGTGGATGAGTTTCTCAGTCATAAACTGTCTTACTTTCTATCATCACCCATCCGGCCTTCTGCTGTCAAGCACGCCTTGAACGGCATGGGTTGACACGCGCAACCAGGATAGGCGATAAATTGATTTGGGCAACACCGAGTCAATTTTTGGGAGCTTTGATCGATGGACGGAACACTTGTCAGTCTTAATGGGTTACTCACCGGCAACCAGGTGTTCGACATTCCCGTTTACCAGAGGGGCTATGCCTGGGAGAGGAAGAACCTGGAGGACCTGTGGGAGGACCTCTACTACCTGGACCCTGCCAAGAAGCACTACTTCGGCACGGTGCTTCTCAAAGACTCGGGGAAGACCGCCAGAACCTCGTTAGCTACTTTGAGCCGCTTCGATGTCATCGACGGACAGCAGCGGCTTACTACTGTCCTGATATTGTTGCGAGAGATCATCTCGCAATTGAAGGAGGTCAGTGGCAATGAGTTGCGCGGAGATGTGGATGCCCTTGAGAGGAGCTATTTGAAAGAAGGTGCTCATTACAAACTGAACCCTTTGGGTGACGATGGTGACTTCTTCCACCATGTCGTCATTGACGGCAATGACTTTCTGTCTGGCGCCACTACGACTCACTCCCAACGCCGTCTCACGGAGGCCAAGGCGTTCTTCAGAGAACGACTTATCGGAGAGAAGGAACGGCAGCCTTCGGAATACCAGAACTTTCTGGTGCAGTTCAAGCAGAAGATCGACGACCTTCAGCTCATCCAGTACCAAGTCAAGTCGGACGCGGATGCCATTCGCATCTTTGAGACCGTAAACGACCGAGGCCGCCCACTGAGCAATCTTGAGAAGACAAAGAGCTTCCTCATGCACACTTCGTACTTGGGGATAGAAGACGATGACGCGGTGGTCGGGAGGCTCAAAGAACTGAACGGCCACTTTTCCAGAATATACCGCCATTTCGAAGACGTGAGCGGAACCAAGCACATGGAACGCTTGCGAATGGACGAGAATGACGTTCACCGCTACCACTTCATAAACTACATTTCGCCCGGAGACGCTTCATCACGCCCCACCGACAGCCTCAAGGACCGCATCAGGGAAAAGTTGCGAGAAGACCCTGAAGAGTGCGTTCAGTACGCCCTAACGTACGCCACAGACCTGGAAAGGGCTTTCCTCGCAGTGAAACAAATCACCGAAGCCTACAAGGAGGATGAAGAAGGCGGGACGCTTAGCAAGATATTCATGCTGGAGAGGATGGGGAACATATTTCCGCTCTTGATTGCCTCCTGGCTGAGGTTCGGAGACGACGCCCCACGTCTGGAGGAGATCCTGAGACTTCTGGAGACATTCATCGTTCGTGTATACCTGGTGAGCGGATACCGGAGCCATACCGGGGCGTCCACACTCAATGGAATAGCTCACAGAGTGCATCGGAAGAGATTGGACTACGAGAGCCTAATTGATGAATTGAAGGGGATGAATCAGTACTACCAGAACGACGAACAGTTCAAGCGTTCCCTCGGTTGGATTGACCTCTACGAGCGCCTGAGCTCAAGAACTATAAGGTATCTGCTGAGCGAATACGAAATTCGCCTCAGAAAGAAGGTTGATGTCCCATTGGCTGTCGCGACACAGGAGAAAATCCTATCGTCCGACTACGAGGTAGAGCATATCTGGGCTCAGCATCCGTCTTGTGAAATGGACGCAGAGGAAGCAGCGGAACATAGGCAGAACGTCCATCGGCTTGGCAACCTGACCATAGCTTCCCAATCGTGGAACAAGAGCATGGGAAACAGAACATTCCATGACAAGCGGTGGCAACCTGGCGATGCGCCCAGCTACTCGAACTCCAATCTGTTGGTACAGAAGGAGCTTTCCGACCTTCCCACGTGGGATGTCGGCGCGATCAACGACCGAGGGGCCGATATAGTGGCCTTCGCGTTGCAAAGGTGGGCTGTATAGCCTTAGCGTTCCTCGCCCTACCTCACCCGATTATTGGCTAGGTGGATTGATTGGATAATCTTCGGGCTTGCCTGAGTCTCCTGACTGAATCACAAAGTCGCGGCGGTCTCTATACAGACGTGCGCGGTTAATGACGTTCTCGCCATCCTCTGGATCGAAGCCATCCCACTGGCTGTTGAACCAGTATTTGAAGTCACCGATGAAGAGGTACTTGTTGCTCACGCGGAAGAAGCGGCAGCTTACTCCCTCACCATCTTGGAAGCGGGCGTAGATTGCGTTTAGCAGTTCCCGCTGACCATCCTTTGCGCTGAGGACGTATTCGTGAGGCCAGGTATCCCGGTAAGTGACTGCTTCCCGCCATGGTGCGCGGTCGATTAGGTCGGTCAATGTGCGTTCCATGCATCCTACCTCTTTATCAAAATCCTAACTCCGAAGCCTGTTTCATACTACCTCAACACAAACCACCACAGGAGAATACTGCCCACCAGCAGCACGAGCAACGCAACCGCGACGAGGCTGAGCCTGAAGGCCCATCGTCTCGTCCGCCCGTGCTCGGCGATCTCCTTCCGGTACGCCTCCTCTATCTCCTCATGTCCCTGCCTGTCGGCGGCTGCGGAGTGCACGGCTTCGTCCCGTTCTCGCTCCAACGCCTGCGACCGCCGGTCCAACTCCAACAGCCTCCGCTGAAGCTTGTCCTCCCGACCGAGAGCCCGGCGCAGCAACTCCTCGTCGCTCACGCGCTCCGACCCCTCCATCCGCACGTAGACCCGGCGGCCCTCCCTGCGGACCTCGACCTCATCCCTCCGTATCATTCGGTCGAGGGTCGAGATGGAAACTTCCATCTCCCGCGCCGCCTCCGCCTTCGCCACCCAGCGCACCCGCTCAGCCATCGCTCTCGTCCTCGTCCTGCGCTCTCCGTCTCCGCCACCGGTCGAACAGGCGTAGCCCACGCCCCTCGGCCTCGGGCACATCCGGTGCCCGGCCTCCGACATCGTCCTCCTGCTGTGCAGCCTCCAGAGCCTCCACGCGTTGTGTCAAGCTCTCCACCATTTCCGCCAGCTCGTGCGCCACTTCGAGCGCCACCTGTATCCTCGCCTCCAGCCTGTCCAGGGGACTCGTCCTCTCCCCATCGGGATCGTCCAGGCTGGCCATGAACCGTTGCACGGCCAGGGTCATCCTGCCCGTCAACCGCTCTTTGCTCAGGGCCAGGGCCACCGTCTTCCGGTTGACTCCCAGAAGAGCCGCCGTCTTGCGCTGACCTTCGCGCTGGACGAGGTACTCCACGACCCACTTCTGGTCGGGCTTAGCGTCTCCGGCCTCCGATTTCACCTTCGACTTCCGAGATGTCATTTTCGTCCTCTATTGGGGTGGGCCGCTTCTGCAATTTTCGGCGGAACCAGCCCTTGACACCGACCGGTCACAATTTTCAGCCAATCTCCCCGATCGTTGCATAAATCCAAACCTGTGTGGCCCGAAATGTCCGTTCCTACCCATGACCAAAATTCATGTCATGCACCCCCACCTCAATTCCTGCAAAAACCGGTGGGCCAACCTGGGCCGGAAACGCCCTCGACACGCCGAATCATGCCCTCATCGACGCCTCAGACCTGCCTCACAGGGGCATCCGTAGCTGAATCCCTCTCCAACGGCTGACCGGTCAGGGTGGTAAAAGTGCAATTCTGGCGTGTTTTGAGCGGTGACGTATTTTAGCACAGCTTCTCCGAGACTTGCATTTTCAGTCGTTGACCGGTCGAGGGATCTCAAAGGTCGATTCGTAGCTGAATCAGAGGCGAATGACCGGTCTGCGGCCCCCTTCAGACTCCGCCCACTGGACAAAATGTCCACCTTTTCGGCCCCCAGACGGCAGGGAGGGCAGATGGCGACGCATCGGCGCTATCTATGTGTCAGGGGTCAGCGCCCTACAGGATGCCTCCCTACAGGACTCTGCCGCATCCGGTGGTAGAGACCGTCCCACTGGTAGGCGTTCAGCCCTGACAGCGCCAGTCGGGGGGAGGACGGCTCCCACAAGGGACGCCAGGACTCCCCCAGTATCCCCGTGGTGGACAACACAGGGGTGCATGTCGTTACCCAACATCTTTGAGCCAGGTTACCCACGAACTTTGAGCCACCCTGGACGCCGATGATTTGGATTCTAGACAGGAAGCTATTGGGAGTCAATCACCTCCCTTCTTGCTGAGGATTTTGGCCACCTTGCCCAGCAGGGCGCGGTGAGGGGAGAGCCTCTCCCGGTAGCTGGTTCCCTCGATGACGATCTGGTAGCTGGTGTTGGCGAGGCGGTCCAGGGCGCTGTTGCCCAGGATGGGGTCGTTGAAGAGACCGAGCCACTCTTCGATGGCGCGGTTGGATGTTATGACGAAGCTGGAGGCCCGATGCTTGCCGACGATGAGCTGGTAGAGGTCCGATGACTGTTGTGCGTTGAGACGGTGCAGGCCCAGGTCGTCGAGGATGAGCAGGTCTGGGGAGAGGAAGGAGCGGAAGGCTTTGTCCACCGAGTTGTCTACCCTGGCCTGGGACATGGCTTTGAAGAAGTCGTATGCGTGGATGAAGTGCACGGAGTACCCGGCTCTGACGGCGGCGTAGCCGAGAGCCTGGGCCAGGAAGCTCTTGCCGACGCCCGCCGGTCCCATGAGCAGGACGTGCTCGTGCCTGAGGATGAAGTCCAGGGAGAAGGCGGCGTCGAGGAGGCGTCGGTCCAGGGTGATTTCGGATGTCCAGTCGAAGTCTTCCAGTCGGCAGGTCTCTTCGAAGCCGGCACGGTTCAGACGGGTCTCGATGCGCCGGTTCTCCCTTCGGCTGACCTCGTCGGCTAGGATGATCTCCAGGAAGGCGGCGTAGTCCAGTTGGTCCCTGCGAGCCAGGGCGATGCGCTCGGGCAGGGTGTCCAGCATGCCGCTGAGCTTGAGGGTCTTGAGCATCGGGGCCAGATCGACGTTGCGGTTGCGGGTCATAGCTTGACTCCTTCGGTTGGGTGATGGCGGTTGACGAGGGCGAAGACGGAGCCGGGTCTGGTGAAGCGGCCCGGCGGTATGAGATCGGCAAGGGGCGGAGCCTCCTGCTGTTCCAGGGCTTCGATCAGGATGCGCTCGACTCGGTACACGTCGATAAGATCCACGTCCAGAGCCTTGCGACAGGCGTCGTTCAGCCGCTCCGGGGTGTAGCGCTGGGCAAGGCGGAGCAGCTTGTGGCCCTGCCGCATCCTGGCCCAGGGCGTGGGACCTTCGAAGAGCCGGTCGGCGAAGGCGGCCACCGCTTCTCCCAGCTCCGCCGCGCTCTGCTTGATCTTGTCGGGCGCCCGCCGAGTGTAGGCGCTGAACTCCTTCGGGTAGTCGTCGGGATCGGTGGAGCGTCTGCCCTTGGGCTGACGGGGATGGACCTTGATCAGCTTGCCCCGGTGGTAGATGCGCACCAGCTTGGTACCCAGCGCGATCTCCACCTGCTGACCCGGAGGGCACAGGGACGACGGCACCGAGTAGATGGCGTACTGGCAGGTCACGTGGTAGTCGAGCTGCACCTTGGCGGTGCGCCAGTAGGTCACCTCGTAGGGCTCGCCGTCCCAGGGCAGCAGCGCCTGGCGCTCCTCCGCGTCGAAGACCTCCAAGGGCTTGCGCCTGGTGGTGCCGTGCACCCTCTGACCAGCCACCTCTCTGCACCAGTGGAGTGCTTCCTTCCGCATGTGGGCCAGGTCCCTGAAGTCGGCTCCCTTGAAGAAGCGCTCCCGCACGTACTGGACTCCCCGCTCCACCTTGGGCTTGTCCCTGGGGTGGCGCACCCGAGCAGGGTCGGTGATGAAGCCCCGGCGCTGCGAGTACTCCAGGAAGCCCCTGGTCAGCCTGGGATGCAGGGCGTCGGCCCCGGCCACCGCCGCCGGGAAGTTGTCGATGACTAGGTACTTGGGCACGCCGTCGAAGAAGGCCCAGGCCGCCTCCAGTCCGGCGACCACATCCTCCAGCTTCTGCCGGTGGGTGGGCCAGACGAAGCTGTGCCGCGAGTAGGCCAGCACCACGATCAGCGCCCACACCGACCGGCGGCGTCCCGTCTCCGGGTCCTGGACGAAGCCAAGTCTCCCGAAGTCCAGTTCCGCTACCTCGCCCGGAGGACCCTCCTCCATCCGCACTGTCCGGAGACTGCGGCCTCGCCAGTTGCGGCGGGCCACGAAACGCTGTAACGACGAATAGGGCACCGGGCAGCCACGCTCCAAGAGCAACTCCCGGATGCGGGTCAGTTGCAGCCGGTCACCGATGACCCACTGGTGGATCTGGTCGGCCCAGGGGGACAGCGTCTCCTCTATGGGCTTCTTCGTCTGCCGCGGTCCCGCACGGCCGATGACCGCCAGCTTGCTCAGCTGCTCCTCGCTGGGAACGGGTCCGTCCCGGGACAGCCCCAACCTCTCAGCTGAGGAGATGTACTTGCCCACCGTGTTCCGGGAAAGGCCCGTCCCAGTTGCTATGTGGCGCTGGCTCTCTCCAGCCTGCCAGCGCCGGATGACTTCTTCTATCTCCACTCTGAACACCTCCTTGTAGGCCATCGCTGCACCTCCTTATCAAGTGCTGCAATGGTCTAAGCCGGGGGCGCTCAGGGTGGCTCAAAGACCCTGATTATCTGGCTCAATGTTCGTGGTTATTCTGGCTCAATGTTCCTGGGTATTGACAGTGCAGGACACCAGGATGGGCAGCGCCATCCGGTCCATCCGGGCGGAGGTGCTCACGTAGGTCTCCTCCACGTCCTCGGTGCCCACGACGAACAGTGTAGTGGGGAACGGCGGCTGGTCTTCTTTGTGTTCCGGCGACCAGTAGTAGTCTTCGTAGGGCCTCAGCCGGGCCAGGACTCCCCTGGGGTGGCGGGCTCTGAGCTCGTGCTCAAGGTAGAAGGGCACGGGATGGCCCCCGGCGAGAAGCTGCCCCACGGCGTCGGGGGCGATGGTGGAGCGCCCCCAGTTGTAGGCCCGGTCGGACCTGGCGGTGGGGACGGACCACATCAGCTGGCTGTTGGGGTCGGCCCTGGTCTCGGCTTCCAGCTTCGAAAGGAACCACGTGATGCCGTCGGTGTGCTTCGTCTGCCTCGCCCACGTCTCGATGCGGTGTCCCACGTGACGGAGGCGTCCCTGTTCGTCGGGGGTGAGCTCCGTGCTCCAGATGCCCCGCGTGGTGGGCAGCTCGGCCCGGTCCCGGTGGGTGACGTAGCGTATCCCATCGTCGGACAGGGTGTAGCGAACCTCGCCGCGTTTGCCCCGGCGCTCCACGAGGCCCCATGTCTTCACGAGGCTGCGCATCACTTGGCTGAGTCTTCCTTCGGAGACGCCGAGCCAGGTTGCGAGGTGCTCGCGGGGGATCATCGGGTGGTCGGTAATGAGGTCCAGCGTCCGCTTCTCAGCAGGGCTGAGACCGAAGGCAGGCGAATCCTGCGCCATCCGTTCAGGCTGGGGCAGGGAGGCGCGTTTGCGCTCCGGCGACGCAGTGAGGGGTATTCGTCTTCTGCCGGGGTTGGCCTGAGCGATTACGCCCTCAAGCGTGCGATCGCGTCCCCCAATCAAGAACGAGATACTATGCCACACGTAGCGATTGCGACGTTCCAGGGCGGTCCGGGACTCCACGGCGACGTAACAGTCACGGAGATAGACCTGATCGCAGAACGTGGCCGTCAGCCTCCGCTCCCAGACACTGGGAACCAGGATGAGAACGATGTCGGGGCGGCGGCTGGAGTCGTACTCGGCAATGGCTCTCAGCCGGTCGTAGAGAGACCGGCGCCGCAGGGCCAGGCCCTGGCGCACGATGCCGAAGTCTCGGCCGTCGTGGAGGGTGATGGTAGCGTCGAAGCGGCCCTTGCGGTGAAACTCCACGCGGGTCCTGCGTGCGTCCGTGCCGGGGGACATGGTGGCGGCCAGGCGGTAGACGGATGCCACGGCGTCCATCCGGCGCAACAGCAGCGTCAGCCACTCCCTGGACATGGGATAGGCCCGCACAAAGTCCGAGGGCGTGTCGAAGTCCAGGAAGTCGGCGGCTTCTTTGATGCCACCTGCCGTCAGACAGTATCTCCCGCTCGAAGGCAGGTGGATGGTGCCGTGGGTGGACTTCCCGACGATGCCGTCGGCCAGCAACTCGGACAGCCTGCGGTGGACGGTCGCGTGCGGCTCACCCAGGATGAGCGCCAGCTCCGTCGATTCGACGAACGGCATCCGGCTGAGGGCGTCGAGTAGCTGTTGGTCGGAAAGGGCCATAATACGAGAGTAGCGATTGAGCGCCCCAGTGGGCAATCGACGCGTGTCAGTGGTTGCCCAACCAACCCGCATGGATTGCCGCGTGTGTCGTTGCATGATACTATTAGGGTGAGACAGGGACTCCCGACAAGGTGTCGATGACCGGAAGGATTGCCCATGCCGACCGTGGCAATAGAAGGCCAGTTCCGCTTCGTCGTCAACACCAGGGAGAACAGCTTCGAGCCGCCCCACGTCCACGTCTGGGTCGGCAACGAAGATGTGTGCCGCATAGAACTCAACGGGGGAACCTTCATGGACACCCCGCCCCCTGGGAACTTCAGGAACATCATGAGGACCTATGCCAGATACGCCAAGGAGATCAGAAGAACCTGGGACGACATTCATGGAGGATAGGCGATGATGGAAGCAGTCTTGGTTAGAAACGCCAATCGGATGATGACGGCCGCCAGCCTCTTGGAGGACGGCATCGAACTGAGCTTCGCCGATGGGTCCAAGGGTCTCATACCCTATGCCGACGTTCCTGAGCTCAATGAACGCGGGGCCGTGTCCAACCTCGAACTGCCAAACCCCTACGAGATGGTGGTAGAGACCGACAGCGGAGAACAGGTGGAGATCCCCTGGGATTTCGCTCGCCATTACTGCGACGCATCCTATCGACCGGCGGTAGAGGCGATAGCCATGCAGGGACGGCAGACTCTTGGCGCGCGCATCAGGGACCTCAGGGAGTCCGCAGGGATGACGCAGGAGGCCCTCGCCCGTGCTGCGGACATCGGGCGGGTGACGCTGGTGCGGGTGGAGAAGGGGGAACAGTCGCCCAGGTTCAGGACCCTCGACGCCATCGCAAACGCCCTAGGGAGAAGGGTCCCTGAGTTGCTGGTGGAACCCGAGCGGCTTCTCCAATAACCAGAGGCAGCGAGACTACTGAGTTATGGCAGAGTCAAATTCCAAGCTGAAGCAATCGGTCGAGACATATCTTTCCGACCTTCGCCGCATTCGGGCCTCCGGCGCTGCGACTGCCGAACGTTCCTACTACCCTCCGCTCGGCAACCTGCTGAACGCCATCGGCGGTACGCTCAAACCCAAGGTGTTCTGCGTGGGTGAGCTCGCTCAACAAGGTGCAGGGCATCCCGATTTCGGCCTGTATGCAGCCAAGCAAGTCCAGAGAGGAAGACCCCGCGATGGCCAGTTGCCCGAGTATGGCGTGGTCGAAGTAAAGTCCGCGGGCGATGACGCATGGCTGACCGCTTCCAGTGACCAGGTGAGCCGTTACTGGGATCGTTACCGCCTGGTGCTTGTGACCAACACCCACGACTTCGTGCTCGTCGGTGAAGATGCTGCGGGCAACCCCGTGAAGCTGGAGACACTCCGACTGGCGGGCACGCAGGAGGAGTTCGAGTCACGGCTAGAGCACCCCCGTGCCTTTGCGAATGCGGTCGGAGCCGGTCTTGGAGAATACCTGTGCCGGGTGCTAACTCACCGGGCAAAGCTCGTTGAGCCAAGGGACTTGGCTCGGCTCCTAGCGTCCTATGCGAGAGACGGCCTTGCCCGTGTGGAGGCGGCAGGCGACGCCTCCTCGCTCGGAGCGGTGAGGTCGGCCTTGGAAGAGGCGCTGGGAGTCCGCTTCGAGGGCGAGCGCGGAACTGCCTTCTTCCGCTCCTCCCTTGTGCAGACCCTGTTCTACGGCGTCTTCTCCGCCTGGGTGCTCTGGGCACGGCAGACGCCTTCGCCTACCGGATCATTCAACTGGCATGAAGCCGTCTGGCATCTCCGAGCGCCGGTGCTCAGGGCGCTCTTCCAGCAGCTGTCCGACCCTGGACGCTTGCGGTCCTTGGGGCTCATTGAGGTGTTGGATTGGACGGCGGCGGCGTTGGACAGGGTGGATAGGGACGCCTTCTTTGCCCGCTTCAACGAAGGCGAGGCCGTACAGTATTTCTACGAGCCGTTCCTTGAAGCGTTCGACCCCGCTCTCCGCAAGCAACTGGGCGTCTGGTACACGCCTATCGAGGTGGTGCGCTACATGGTCGCCCGAGTTGACCGAGCGTTGAAGGACGATCTGGGCATCGCCGACGGTCTGGCCGCCGAGAACGTCTATGTCCTCGACCCCTGTTGCGGCACCGGGGCTTACCTGGCCGAGGTGCTCCGTCGCATTGCCGCAAACCTGAAGGACAAGGGCTTGGGCGCCTTGGTTGGGGCGCGCGTGAAGAAGGCGGCGACCGAGCGAGTCTTAGGGTTCGAGATCATGCCCGCGCCGTTCGTCGTCGCTCATCTACAGGTCGGCCTAACGATGCAAACATTGGATGCGCCGTTGTCCGACGATGGTAACGAGCGAGCCGGCATCTTTCTGACCAATGCCCTCACGGGCTGGGAGTCCAGCGTGCAGAAGCCACTGCCGTTCCCAGAGTTAGAGGAGGAGCGAGACCGCGCCGACCGGGTGAAGCAGGACAGGCCCATTCTCGTGATTCTAGGCAATCCGCCCTACAATGGTTTCGCGGGCGTGGCTATAGAGGAGGAGAAGAGGCTTTTGGATGCGTACAGGTCGCCAAAGTCTGTAACAGTATCCGACACCAGAGCGCTGAATGATCTCTATGTGCGTTTCTTCCGAATGGCGGAGCGTCGCATTGCCGAGAAGACGGGACAGGGTGTGGTCTGCTTCATCTCCAACTACTCTTGGCTGGACGGCCTCTCCTTCACCGGCATGAGGGAACGCTACCTGGATGCCTTCGACGTTATCCGCATCGACAATCTCAATGGAGACAAGTACAAGACTGGCAAGACGACTCCCGATGGTGCTCCGGACCCAAGCATCTTCTCGACTCCTGGCGACCCTGTCGGGATTCAGGTGGGGACAGCAATTACGACGCTCGTGCGAATGGCCCACCATAATCCCGCTAAAGCCGTTGGGCTCCGCAATCTATGGGGCCAGAAGAAGCTCACCGAGTTAGCGGATACTGCCGAAGAGAAGCCTGAGGAGCTGTACGACAACGTTGAACCGAGACTGCCTTTGGGGCTGCCCTACGCAAGAATGACTGTCAGCGAAGACTGGCATACTTGGCCGTCACTCCCAGAACTGCTTCCAGCTTCATTCCCCGGAGTCCATACGGGGCGAGATCACTTTCTCATTGATATCGATTTAGATCGTCTACGCGGGAGAATCACCGACTACTTCAATGCAGAGCTAAGTGATGAAGAAATCGCTCGTCGCTACCCGGCAGCTATGAGAAACTCCTCTGCCTTCAATCCGTCGGACGCACATATGGTGCGTAAGAACCTCCTCCAGCGAGGAGGGCTCATTCAGGCAGGTTTTGTGCGAGATTCGTATCGCCCGTTCGACAACCGTTGGCTCTATTGGGAATCAGACCGCGGCCTACTAACCGCTCCCTCCCCCGATTACTGGCCGCACCTGTTTGAAGGGAACATATGGCTATCCTCAGCTCAACATTTGCGCAAGGGAACGTCTGAACCACAAGCGTGTTTTGCTAGAAGTGCTGGGTCCTTCCATTTGATCGAGCGCGGGGCAGCAATGTTCCCAGCTTGGCTCCGGGATGAGGGCTTGAAATTAGGCAATGACAATGATGGTCGTCGCCCCAATCTGTCGGAGGCCTCCGAGCGCTACCTTGAACGCATCGGAGCGGATGTCGAGGATCTGTTCCACCATGTCCTAGCCGTTCTGCACGATCCAGTGTATCGCGAATCCAACGCAGGAGCACTCAGGATGGAATGGCCTCGCATTCCGTTACCGGGCTGGCCGGATGGCGATTCCTCAGAAGCTACGGAAGAATTGATAGCATCGGCAGCGCGAGGACGTGAGCTTGCCGCCTTACTGGACTCTGAGACTCCAGTGTTGGGCGTCACCACAGGCCAATTGAGGTTGGAGATCGCCGCGCTTGCCGTTCCCTCAGCCACTGACGGCGGCAACATGACCGGGGATGACTTCTTGGTCATGGCGGGCTGGGGACACTTTGGGCAGAGTGAGGCCGTAATGCCGGGCCTGGGTCGCATAGTTGAGCGCGAATACACGCCTCCTGAGCGTGTCTATGTGGGAGAGGCCGCTCAAACCTTTGGCGAGACCACGTTCGACATCTACTTGAACGACCGCGCCTACTGGCGAAACGTCCCCTCTGCTGTATGGGCCTACAAGCTCGGCGGCTACCAGGTCCTCAAGAAGTGGCTGTCTTACCGGGAGTTCAGTGTCCTAGGGCGTGCTATGAAGCCAGAGGAGGTGCAGCACTTCACGGACACCGCGCGGCGAATAGCGACTATCCTACAACTAGTGACATCCAAATGAATGGACTCATTGTGATTCGCCGCCGACTTCGCTTCCTGCTGCGATTTAGCTTCCGCATGATAGACCGGGATGGATTCTGGTGGGTTGCCGGGATAGTCTTCGTTCTGGTCGTAGGTGCGCTCTTAGCTTGGCAGTATTGGGGCGAATTACGAGGTGATGGGGAATCCCTGAGTACAACTGTCCGAAATGTGGGGCTAGTAGTAGGCGGCGTTATTGCGATACTACTCGCTCTCTGGCGGAGCACCATTGCAGAGCGCCAATCTGAAACGGCTCAACGGACTTTGCTGAACGAGCAGTATCAGCGAGGTGCGGAAATGCTCGGGAACAGAGTTCACTCAGTGCGCTTGGGTGGCATTTTCGCTTTACAGCAACTCGCAGCGGAACATCCAGAACTATACCATGTACCAGTCATGCGACTTATCTGTGCATTTGTTCGGCATCCTACACAGAGTGAAGACGTCGAGTACTCTTCTCCTTCTGCTTCGGTTAAGGAAGTGCGGGAGGACGTTACAGAGGCAGTGCAATTCATTGCCAGGCGGACCACTTCACAAGTGGCGTTAGAACGAGAATGTGATTTCGAGTTGAATCTGCACGAGTCAGATCTAAGCCGGCAACTGCTGAGAGATGCTGATCTATCGGGAGCTAATCTCTTGGGGGCAAACTTATCTGGCGCGTTTCTGCCTGGAGCTAATCTGTCATTGGCACAATTGGCAGGCGCTGATTTGTCCAATCCGATTGTAAGTAGAGAGGAAATCAAGAAAATCTCAGACGACGAAGACCACCAATTTGGAGACTTGATGACTGCCGTGTTCCATAGGGTGCTGTCGCGCAACTTTCTGGATGGTGCCAACTTAACGGGGACATGCTTTTCGATCGATGGCATGTTTCCTGCCCGCGGACTAGTCCAAGAGCAACTAGATTTTGCCTGTGCCGACCCTTCTAATCCTCCAATACTAGAAGGAGTGGTTGACTCCAAGACTGGCGACCCACTGATTTGGAGAGGCAAACAGGTCGGTGACAAAACCTGACAGTCTCCCGAGAGAGTGATTCTGCTCTAACGCTCTGACACTGATAGACAAGATCGAGGGCCTGATGACATACCGAGAGCATGCGCTGACTTCTACTCCGACAGAGATGTTCCGTAATCCAATCTCAACGAAACGCTCGTGTCTGCTGCGAACACGCCAGAAGGGTCGTCTTCCTCAGCGTCATCCGACATGTCGTCGAGGGTCGGGGGAGTCCTTCCACAGCAACTCAGGTAGTCCCTGTCCAGCAACTCGTCAACGACACTGATTGCGAACTATACCACAGCATCAGCCGTTGCCCGGTGCTCGGCCTCTCCCTATCGACGGACAAGGCACCAGCATCACCGAGTGATTGCGACAGCCTTCCCTCCTATAGTTCCAACTGGAAGCGCATCGCGAAGGTTCTTGATTTTATCAAGTCTGGTGGGCCAAGGGGGAATCGAACTCTGACCGGATTGGTTCGAGTCCCGCTAGGCCCACCAGACTTGATGAAATCAAGAACCTTCCAGATTTCCTTCAAGCTGGAGGTGTAAGCCTGCTTACACCAATCACGACGAGAAGCGCTGGCTCAAATTAGTAGACTGAGAAGGCAGTCGACTCCTCGGTAGGAGTCTCACTTAACAGGCAGGGCAACATTGCGACACCTCGGACCGATATCGACTGCTGGGTTCCTATTAGCTCTTGGCGGTTTCATAATGCCGTGGGTGTCCATTGTCAAAGACTGGCCTTTCGCGCTAACCGGTTTCAACATAGCGCTGGGCAGATACAATATCCAACCTACGGAGTACTATGCATTGTTGGTGGCGGCATTGGCAATAACCGGTGCTCTATTGCCCAATGCATTGCCGAGGAGAAAGACGTGGTCGCGAGCACTTCTCGCGCTCGCAGGCATTTTAGCGCTGGTCCTGATGCGCTATCACGTACCAAGAACTGAGTTCGCCATCCCGGGAATGTTTCAGAATCCCACCGACGAAACACAATGGAGACTCGGCTACTACTTTACTATGACAGCATTCACTGTGGTAGCAGCACTGAACTTGGCCGCCATCATAGGTTTCTTTGGACGATCGAGGCGGAGAAGGTGACGTTCAAATTAGCGCGAAATCAAGCTAGCGATCTGATGGCAGGCTGTTGGCACCATAGCTACGTGCAAGGATGGCTATCCACTGCGCGGGAGTTCTAAAGTCGCCGGGTCCTTCGCCCCAAGTTCGTCGATGCTGTCTCCAACCGTTGCCAGGATAGCACTTACATGCTGCTGCACCTGCAAGGGACGAGTTCTGTCCCACCAAATGGCGTCTTGGATCTCCCTGTGGTTCGGACGAGGCTCTCCAGAGCTTCGTGCCAAGTAAATCTCGTGGGCGGCTACGGTGCCTGCGTAACGACCCATGTGCTTGGGCTGAGCAATGTGCAACCCAGTTTCCTCTGCAACCTCAAGTACGATCAGCCTCGCTGGGTCCTCCCCAGCCACCATGCGACCGCCGGGCAGGGACCACTCATTCTGGCCGTTGTGTTTAACAAGCAAAACCTCGTGGTCTTGATTGACCACCACGGCGGTAGCTCTCATATAAAGTGTCTTGCGCCCTTGCGGGCTTCTGCGCCTTCGACTGGGATTGCTTCTCCTCATTCTACCCTCCCGTGGCTACCACGGACTACCACGGTAACCTACCATTTATCGGCACCTCTCGCAACCGTCGCAACCGCACGTCCGTACTCCAAAAGAAGAGCCTCGGAAACGTGATCTCGACCAAGCCGCTTCTTGAAGCGCCGATATGAGGGCCATCTCCGCTCTCTTAGAATGGTTACAAAGGCACAGGGAGTGGTCACCAACCTGGCGAAGCGCCGCCCGCTTCCCTAATAGCCGTGAACAGGTGACATGCTCGCTATGCTGCGGCTGAGCTTGTTGCAGCACCCAGACCCGGTCTAAGATGTCAAGAGCCCAGATTGACCCATATCCACTCGCCTAACGGGAGAAATCAGATAGGAATTGCCGATTATCGCATCTCAAGCACGGAGGAAAGTAATGAGCGCCGATGACCCGGCCCTTAAAGAGGACTGGCTAGCCGGCAACGCCGTGGTCGCCTTCGTGGGAGTGCTTCTGACGGCCCAATCCTGGAACCTTTCCGATGGTGTCTATGAGCTTCCCTTCAATGTGACCATCCCCGCCTTTCACGACGCCGTGTATCTCGCCCTTGGCGCATTCCTGTTCATATCATCGTTCGCCCTCGCTTTGGCCTCCCAGGTGCGGGCACTTCGAAGTCGTGCCATTCGTGCCAGCAGACCCGCCTCGGTGCTCATGGGGTTCTTGATATGGGTCGCGTTCATCGTGAGTTGGCTGGGTGCGACCGCTGAACTTCCCTTCGACCAGTGGTGGTCTATGGTTCTGTTCATCGGCGGATTCACGTTCCTCTTGTTTCTTAGCTACAGGATGTTCAGGGCGGGGTATCTGCAAGTCCGACAGTCGTGGACCGGTCCAGGGGAACGATAAGGGAATCGCAGTGCCCAACGGAGGTGAACATTACGACCGCCTAGGCGTCTGTCCGTTATGTGGAAGTCCCAGAATTCGCATCAGGCGGAGGAGACACCATAGCCTGCTGTGGAGATGTCGCAGATGCAACCGAGTGTTCGGGACCCCCAAGGTAGCTGAGCGCATCATCCCGCCGGGACACGATGGAAGCGGCCTCGTCCATGCCGAATCAATCCCACAGATGGAAAGACGTGCCAGGCGGCACAATACACGAGGTATTCGACGTTCATACACCCGGACTGCTGCTACTGCTGCTGTCTTGGTCTTTCTGCTGGGTGCTGTTGGGTACCTGATCTTCATCGCTGAGCTTGGGCGCGACGGTGGTGGGATTGATCAACGACCCGGTTTGGACGAGTCTCTCCCGTCGGTCGGCCTTCAGTCTCCAACTCCCAATAGCACAATTGCGAATTGGGCCACTTCAAGCTCGCCCGCAACGGCAAGAGCTGTTCAGGTCGGCACGGCTACGACGACGCTAGCTTCCAGCACTCCCGTGCCATCAACCACGCCTGCTCTTCTGCCGACCGTCACAGCCGCGCCAGTACCCTCGGCAACCCCGCCGACTACCACAGCCACGCCAGTGCCCTCGGCGAAGCCAACGCACATGCCGACGGCCACGGTCACACCAGTACCCTCAGCGACACCAACGCACATGCCGACGGCCACTCCTCACCCTAGGTTGACCTCTATACACAACACCACGAACGCCCGATGGCTGGAAGGAGTTAAGCCTGTCCTAGCCCGCCAGATTTTCAACCTAGCATGGGTCCGCGCGGACGGACTTTCTGACCTAGAGCGCTCAACCATAGAGAAGTTGATCTACATTGGTGCTGGCAGGTTTGCCGACTTGGAGGCAGTCTTACGTTTGCCCTGGGTGCAAGACTCTATCTCTCGGGTGGAACATAAAACCATTGATAGGCTTACGGTGTTCGAGTATGAAAATCCGGCAAACCTATCGACAGTCGTCGCTTTACCCTGGGTGCAAGACTCTATCTCGAAGGTCGAGCACGACATCATCGACTGGCTCGCAAATGTCGAATACCACGACCCGCAAGCGGTGTCTGCGATTCTCGCAATGCCATTTCTGGGCTCTCCTGATACCACCGATGTGTTGGCCTTACGGGGAATGTCCTCTATGGGGGCAGAGAGACTCTCGGCCCTCATGGAACATTCCGTCTTCCGAGAAGGGATAACTGAGGCTGAGACTACACTGATTGCCGCCGTGGGCACTCTCGACAACACCGACGAGATGAGGAGAGTGTTGGAGCCTGGAGCAGCATCCATTGAAACGGAGACCCCTGGCACGCGCCTAACTCCCGATCTGAGAATCAGCATCGTTCGCACCGATAGCCAGTCCAGGCCGGGCACGATGGAGGCGACGCGAAACCTGATAGAGTTTGCTGAGGACACAATGGGGCTGCCTCTGCCGGTAAACCACGTGATCATCGTCCTGAATGAACATGCGACCGACCATGGCATTGATGCCGCAGGGCTCGCCCACGGCTTTGCCTTCAGCTACCGGCCTGAGTACGAAGAAAGGCGGGGGTGGGACACTACCGAACTCCAGTATCTTGACCAAGGCTTTCTCCATGAGACTGCCCACTACTATTGGATCGGTAACGAGGGCTGGATAGACGAAGGTGTCGCCAACATAATCGAGTATATGTACAGCAGAGAGAACGGTTTGAGCCGGGGCCAGCTACAGCCCTCGCGCGGGGGCTGTGAGGCCCACGACCTAGCAATGATCTCAGAATGGAACCCTGCCCCAGGCGACTCAGAGTACGGCTGCACCTACTACCTAGGGCAGCTATTCTTCCAAGAGTTGCTCGAGAGCGTGGGTAAAGAGGCGTTCAGCGTCGGGCTGAGGGAGTTGTACCGGCTATCTTTGGAAGAAAGGGGCGGCATCGCTGAGGTCCGGCAGGTCTTTGGCGAGCAGGCCGCAATCATTGATCGGCATTGGTCGGGTGGATTGAACGCCCCAGAGAACCGCCCTTTTGATGAAGGCATAGAACGCACTATGCACGACCTGATTGAGTGGGTCCAATACCCGACGTATGATGGCCGCTCCGTCAGCTTTGAAGTGGTGATGCTGGGCGATTCAACCTTGGGAGGGAGTGACCCTAGCTCTAGCCTGCATTTTTTGTTGACGCGTGCAGACGGTTACGACTATGTTGGCTGGATACTTTCGCCAGGACCTGGATGGGTTCTTCAGGACCCCGGCGATGTGGTCGCCACTACGTATAGGTATGTCAACACTGCGGAAATGCGGTCGTTCATTGTAGAGTTTCCTTTCCCTCAGAAACTGGACGGAGACCCGTCGGATTACGTAGTTGAAGTGTTGGGGTTTCAAGGTGCCGACCGCACACCAACAATTGGGGAAGACATCGACCTTCTAGGTTATGCCCGTATTCGGGTACCCTAGTCAAACACATGCTGGGGGTACCTATGGACACTATGGCGCTGGCACGAAACGTATCAGTCCGGTCTTTCCGCTTACCGTCATCTCGAACTGGCAAAGAACGTCCCGCCCGACGATGGCGTCCCAGGGATGCCCCATTCGTCTGAGCGGCACTCCGACGACGGGCGAGGGAACGGCGACATCTAACGACGGTATGTATAAGTCCGCTTTGAACTTAGGGTATTCGCCCGTGCCAGTCGCTCCGGTCACCTCGTGCGTTCCTTGCTCGGACAGTTGCAGCGATGTAGCGAAAGCAATGTCAATGCACGAAATACCGGCCCCAGTGTCCAGTAACGCCAGCCCGGCTCTCCCCGCTACGACTACACGGATGGGAGGCCCATCCCACCTAAGCAGTTCGGGAGAAATCCAGTATTGAACTGGTCCCGTAATCATTGGCCATAGGAGAGGATGTACGCCTCCGACCCCACTCGGCGAATCAGGCATTCTAGGTCGTCCAGCCCGCGTTGCCGCGCCGCTTCTACGGCATCGTCGTAAGACTCATAGCCGTCACCCACCAGCTTTGAATCGTAGATGACTACCCACTGGCCTAGGTGGTCGCGTTCCAAATCTCTCCGCAGCCGGTGGTAAGTTAACAACTGGTCGATCATGGGATGCTTAAGTCTCGCGGCAGTTGTCATAGTAGCTCTCCTGTGAAGGTGATATTTGGCACACACAGCCGAGTCATATCTTACATACCCAGCGATTTTCTGACAACCTGACAACGAAAAGGCCATAAAGGGCCATGGAGCATGCATGTGAGGCGACGATGCGCCGTCTATCTGAATCTCGAAGCCGACTCTTCCATCGAGTTGATCAGTGCCGACAACTCCTCGGCTCTCCTTGATGTATGGCCCTTCCAACCCACCAGTTGCTCGACGCCCTCAGCCGGATGCCGTTCGTCGAATCGGCGGAGTTGGCGCTCATCCTGGGCGAACCCCACGCGACCGTCCACCGCTAGAGCGTCCCACGCGGCCATCTGGCCCCAATCATCCACCAGAAGGTCCAGCATGTCCGGTAGAGGCTTTCCAGTAGGGGCCTTCACACCGTCTCGCCGGAACCCTTTGCCGTATCCCATGACAGGCTCATCATGGTCAACCATGTGGGCTTCCATCACATCGGAAACTACAATGAAGTGCAATACAATCAGTACAACAACCCCGACACAGGCCCGCAGTAAAACTGCTCGCCGTATTCTCCCCAGCTCCCTTGGATTCCCCTTCATTCAGCTACGCATTTCACCTCGATTGTATTTTGCAATGTATTCCGATTTCCCTTACAGTCCTCCTAGGGCGAAAGCCGTCCGTGGGCGATTGTAGTCTGACGCATCAGCCCATGAACAACGGCCCACTTAACCTCCAGAACATCGCCGCCGCAAACCACGTCGTAGTTTTGACCAGATCCGTAGCTGCGACTCACCGGCTGTCCCCGTTTTCACGACGGGCGTTTTGACCAACATCGTGTCAATACCCAGGAACATTGAGCCACAATACCCACTAACATTGAGCCAGATAACCAGGGTCTTTGAGCCACCCTGAGCGCCCCAGCTTAGACCATTGCAGCACTTGATAAGGAGGTGCCGCGATGGCCTACAAGGAGGTACTCAGAGTGGAGATAGAAGAAGTCATCCGGCGCTGGCAGGCTGGAGAGAGCCAGCGCCACATAGCAACTGGGACGGGCCTTTCCCGGAACACGGTGGTCAAATACATCTCCTCGGCGGAGAGGTTGGGGCTGTCCCGGGACGGACCGGGTCCCAGCGAGGAGCAGCTGAGCAAGCTGGCGGCCATCGGCCGTGCGGGACCGCGGCAGACCAAGATGCCCATAGAGGAGAGGCTGTCCCCCTGGGCCGACCAGATTCAGCAGTGGCTCATCGGGGACCGGCTGCAACTGACCCGCATCCGGGAGTTGCTCTTGGAGCGGGGCTGCGATGTGCCCTATTCGTCCCTCCAGCGCTTCGTGGCCCGCCGCAACTGGCGAGGCCGCAGTCTTCGGACGGTGCGGATGGAGGAGAGTCCTCCGGGCGAGGTGGCGGAGCTGGACTTCGGTCGGCTGGGGCCGCTGGAGGACCCGGAGACGGGACGCCGCCGGACGGTGTGGGCGCTGATCGTGGTGCTGGCCTACTCGCGGCACAGCTTCGTCTGGCCCACCCACGGGCAGAAGCTGGAGGACGTGGTCGCCGGACTGGAGGCGGCCTGGGCTTTCTTCGACGGCATACCCAAGTACCTGGTCATCGACAACTTCCCGGCGGCGGTGGCCGGGGCCGACGCCCTGCACCCCAGGCTGACCAGGGGTTTCCTAGAGTACTCGCAGCGCCGGGGCTTCATCACCGACCCGGCCCGGGTGCGCCACCCCAGGGATAAGCCCAAGGTGGAGCGGGGAGTCCAGTACGTGAGAGAGCGCTTCTTCAAGGGAGCCTCCTTCAGGGACCTGCCTCACATGCGGAAGGAAGCGCTCCACTGGTGCCGTGAGGTGGCCGGACAGCGGGTGCACGGCACCACCAGGCGCAAGCCCGTGGAGGTCTTCGACGCAGAGGAGCGCCAGACGTTGCTGCCCTGGGACGGCGATCCCTACGAGGTTACCCGCTGGCGCAACGCCAAGGTGCAGCTCGACCACCACGTGACCTGCCAGCACGCCCTCTACTCGGTGCCGTCGGCCCTGTGCCCTCCGGGGCAGCAGGTGGAGATCGCGCTGGACAGCAAGCTGGTGCGCATCTACCACCGGGGCAAGCTGATCAAGGTCCATCCCCGTCAGCCCAGGGGCAAACGCTCCACCGACCCCGACGACTACCCAAAGGAGTTCATCGCCTACACCCTGCGAGGGCCCGACAAGATCAAGCAGAGCGCGGCGGAGCTGGGAGAGGCGGTGGCCGCCTTCGCCGACCGGCTCTTCGAAGGCCCCACGCCTTGGGCCAAGGTGCGGCAGGGACACAAGCTGCTCCGCCTCGCCCAGCGCTACACCCCCGACCGGCTGAACGACGCCTGCCGCAAGGCCTTGGACGTGGACCTCATCGACGTGCACCGCGTCGAGCGCATCCTGGTTGAAGCCCTGGAGCAGCAGGATGCGCCGCCCCTTGCCGACCTCATACCGCCGGGGCGCTTCGCCAGGCCCGGCTCCGTCTTCGCCCTGGTCAACGGCCATCACCCAACCGAAGGAGTTACGCTATGACCCGCAACCGCAACGTCGATCTGGCCCCGCTGCTCAAGACCCTCAAGCTCAGCGGCATGCTGGACACCCTGCCCGAGCGCATCGCCCTGGCCCGAAGGGACCAGTTGGACTATGCCGCCTTCCTGGAGATCATCCTGGCCGACGAGGTCAGCCGCAGGGAGAACCGGCGCATCGAGACCCGCCTGAACCGGGCCGGCTTCGAAGAGACCTGCCGCCTGGAGGACTTCGACTGGACGTCCGAAATCACCCTGGACCGACGCCTCCTTGACGCCGCCTTCTCCCTGGACTTCATCCCCAGGCACGAGCACGTCCTGCTCATGGGACCGGCGGGCGTCGGCAAGAGCTTCCTGGCCCAGGCCCTGGGCTACGCCGCCGTCAGAGCCGGATACTCCGTCCGCTTCATCCACGCATACGACTTCTTCAAAGCCATGTCCCAAGCCAGGGTGGACAACTCGGTGGACAAAGCCTTCCGCTCCTTCCTCTCCCCCGACCTGCTCATCCTCGACGACCTGGGCCTGCACCGTCTTAACGCACAACAGTCATCGGACCTCTACCAGCTCATCGTCGGCAAGCATCGGGCCTCCAGCTTCGTCATAACATCCAACCGCGCCATCGAAGAGTGGCTCGGTCTCTTCAACGATCCCATCCTGGGCAACAGCGCCCTGGACCGTCTGGCCAACACCAGCTACCAGATCGTCATCGAGGGCACCAGCTACCGGGAGAGGCTCTCTCCTCACCGCGCCCTACTGGGAAAGGTGGCCAAAATCCTCGGCAAGAAGGGAGGTGATTGAACCGCCGATAGCATCCTGTCATAATCCGTATCATCGGCGTTCAGGGTGGCTCAATGTTCGTGGGTAACCTGGCTCAAAGATCTTGGGTAACGACAACATCGTAGCTGTGACTGACCACGTGGGCATGAACCTGCTCCGACACCAAAGTGCTTCCCGCCATGGTCCCGTAGGGGGCCTTCCCTCCCCAAACAGCTTGCCCGAGACCCGATGCCATTCCGTACACCAACACTGATTTGCTGTACACGGGTGAGACACCCCGAACGATCCCCCGAACCCCACGCACCATAACAGGTGACGCGCATGACAGCGCCGTCGCGAACGGCCAGCCCATCCTGCTCATCGTCTCCGAGGCCCTCGCCGGCGGGCCCGCCCTTTCGACATCGCCGACGAAGTAGACGACGTTCCCATCGTCACCACCAACGTTGTGACCCTGGCCGAGCACGGCGGCTTGGGCGATCATAGCTGATGCTGTCGCCGTGTTCCCTCCACAGAAGGCCGATTTCCGTGATGCATCAGGCTGTGCAATGACCGCCGTTTCCGTTCCGAACCCTTCCAATAGGGGCTGTCCCAGCAAAGCTGCTGGGACTACTTGCAGACGCGACCGGTCACGCATCTCCCCTTCCGCCCTCCGAAGTACAATCGGTTGCGGTACCGACCGGTCAGGCCCTTTTCTCCGCTGCGTCACACACCCTCGTCGCCCTCGTTCCTCAGCTACGATGCCCGCCTACAACCGCCTGGCCGCTACGTCTCACCCACGGACGCCGAAGCCTGCGCAACATACTGCAACTTGTCCCCCGGAGCCGTTCCCAGGACTTCCTGTAGAGGGTCGAAGGGCATTCCCCTCACTCACCGTGTCAGCCCCCAACAGCTCCCAAATGTACAATCCGTTGCAGAACCGGCGGGATCACGGAGACCTCGCCGATCATCACCTCCTCGACCACTTCGACGACTTCGACGGGTTGACCTGTCACTGCATCACGACCCGAATCAGGGATGCGCCAAGGTCTTCAGGGGGACGAAAACGCGCCTCCACAGGCCGAAATGCTCGACGTCACGCACCCCCACCTCAAGCGCACTTTTTGTCCGCTTTTGTAATCGGGCCGCCGATTTGGGCCGCGTCATGCACCCCCACCTCAAGCCCCTTTTTGTCATCGGAGACCGAACTCCGCCCTTTCACCAAAGTGTTCACTGATTATTCCGATAGGGAGCCGATTTTCGCCTGTTTCAGCTTTGCCGGGACCCGTCTGATGCATCACCAGCAAAACTCAAACTCCTGTACAGAGCCCGTCTCAGAATCAGACTTAGAGAGCGGGAGGCTCAGGATAGGTGGGAAGAATTCGCCGACTTTGGGCGGTTCGTCAGTGGGGAAGTGGAGTAGGAGATGGCGCAGGTTGCCCCGCGGGAGTCAGGATGCTAGTTGAGGTTGGAGACCGACTTCCGGGAACGGAAGGCGTCGGGAGCGCCACGCCTTCCAGAGGATGCGGAGGTTGAAGGCTGTGGCCAACATCGTCCACTCAGCCGATACGTTGGCCAGACCCCGCAGCAGGAACCTCCGCGCTCTCAGTTGCTCCTTGATGATCCCGAAGACCGGCTCCACCAGGTGCTTTCTCAGCTTGTAGACTTCTTTCGCTGTGTCGGTTGACATCCAAGCACGGTGACTGCGCAGACTTGCATCGTACCTTCCTACCGCTATAGCGCGACCCCGTTCGGACTTGGTACATACCCCGAAGGCAGGGCAGGAACGGCAGACCTTCCAGTGTGCTCGGTATACCTTATTCCTCACTCCGTCCTTCTTGGCAGACCGTTGAATTCGCTCGAAATGGAGGGTCTGGCCCTTGGGACACGTGAAGCTGTCCCTCTGCTCGTCATAGATGAACCGATCCTTGTGGTACGGAAGTCCCGGGGAAGGCAATGACTCCGGCATGGTCACCTCCTGTCCCCTACCTGCACACTTCTCCAGGTTGCTTCCCGAGTAGTATCCGGCGTCAGCCAAAGTCATAAGCGCTTTGGACCCCGTAGTCTCCTCGGCCTGCTCCAGCATCGGGGTAAACGATGTGTAGTCGGTCGGTTCATCTACGAGGCCGACCGCAGTAATCAACATCCCAGTCACTTCTCCTTCCGCCGTGACGGGTGAGACCATTGCCTGGCCGTTGTAGCTGGGTACGATGCCCTGCCGCGTCTTCATCAACCGGGCATCTTTGTCGGTCAGGTTGATGTGCTTGAGACTCTCCTGACTAGCCAGGTCGTCCATCGCCTGCTTCACCTGTTCCCTCAGGGCTCTCTTGTCGGTCAACTGCTCCGGCAGATGGGCGGCGGGGGCATCCTCTCCCGCCTCGTTCTGAGCCTCAAGGTCGGCTATCGCCTTCTCCAGACGGTCGAGCAAGCGCTTTCCCCTTTTGGCGTCGTATGTCCTGTCCCTTGTGGCGTTGGCCGCCACCTTCGACCCGTCCACCGCCTGCACCGCCAGATCAACCAACTTCATCGCCACAGCCGTCCGCACCGTGCGCTTGAACAACTCCCTCATAGCCTCCCGGTGTGCCTTGTAGAACCGCCACAGAGTGTTGTGATCGGGATGCTGCCATCCCGTCAGCCACAGATACGGTATCTGGTCCCGGCAGGCCGTCTCCAGCTTCCGACACGAGCGCACTCCGGTCATGAAGCCGTACAGCCACACGCTCAGCAGGGCACTGGGATGATAGGCTGGCGCTCCCAGCGGATCTCCTTCTATCTCCACACCTAATTCCGCCCAGCCTTCCTTGTCCAGGGCGTCAACAAACTCAGCGACAAACCGTGCCGGGTGATCCAACGGCAACAGCTCATCGAGAGACGGCGGCAACAGCCACGCCTGCTCTCGGGCCATGTCTCGAAGGGGCATCGTCTTCCATCCTCTATCGGGCTCGCCTCCTAAAGTACATCGCACATCCTCTCACTCGCCAGTCCCCGACTTCTGAGACAGGCTCTACACCCCCCGCACTGCGCCGACGGCCTCGATTTTTGAAGACCCTGGAAGGGGTCCCCATGCGTGCCCCCGCCTCGGAGAGTCTGGCAGCCGCCGGCAGAGCGCCCACCAGCTTCACCACGCTACGGGGTCCCATGCGCCCAACGTCGTCGCTCGCGTCGTCCTGCTCAACCTACCGGACACAGATGAACAGTCAGGAACCGTAGGCCACATATTCAGGCGGATCGACGTCCTCTGTACAGCCCGGCGGCATCGCGAATGGGCTTGCCGACCCGAGCCCCTACATGGGCGCTCATGTGAGCAGCCTCACAGGCGGTTACGCCCTGCGCCTCGACCGCTCAGACTGGAACGCACGCACCAGGCCCATGAAACGCCCAGGGACGGAATGATCGGGATGAGAAGCGCCAACGAGATAAATCCATCGACTGACCGCCGTACCACGGCGTACTCCACCGAGCGGCAGGAGACGGTGCGGCGCGGGCTGCGTATCCTTGCCCGGATGATCGCCCGTGCCCACCTTCGGCGTCAGGCGTCCCAGTCCCTGCCAGCACCCAGGCGGCCTGCGGAGCGCGAGGACGGCGCCTGAGCGGCCGACCGGCCCGGATTCCGACTTCAACCCACACCGCCGCCACCCTCTCAAACCCCACCGGCACTCTGTCCACCCAGCTGCAACTTGCACTGATTCCGTAACTGGAATATAATGCACACATGCCTTGGGAGGTCGAATACACGGACGAGTTCGGGGAGTGGTGGCGGCAACTCTCGGAGGGCCAGCAGAACTCCGTGGCCGCCAAGGTCGAGTTGCTGGAGGAGCACGGCCCCAACCTGCCGTACCCTTACTCCTCGGACATCAGAAGCTCGCGGCACGGGGTAATGCGTGAGCTTCGAGCGCAGAGCGGCGGGAGGCCCCTCCGGGTCTTCTACGCCTTCGACCCCAGGCGAACGTCAATCCTGCTCATCGGCGGGGACAAGACGGGCAACGACCGGTTCTACCAGGAGTACGTGCCGGTGGCCGACGACCTCTACGACGAGCACCTGGAAGAACTGAGAAAGGAGGGGCTGATCAAATGAGTGGACGACATCCGTTCAGCGAGTTGACCAGGGACTTCACACCGGAGCGCCGACGGCGCATCGACGAGATGAAGCGGGAGTTGCTCGCCGAGATGCCGCTGCACGAGCTTCGCCGGGCGCGGGAGTTGACCCAGCGGGAGATGGCGAAGCTGCTGAAGGTGAACCAGCCCGCCGTGTCCAAGCTGGAGCAGCGGGCGGACGTGTACGTTTCCAGCCTGCGGTCCTACATCGAGGCGGTGGGCGGGAAGCTGAAGATAGTGGCCGAGTTTCCCGAAGGGGAGATCGCCATCACCAACTTCTCCGACGTGGGAGAGGGTAAAGACATCCATGAACCAGGACACTAGGATGGGTGGCACCAAGGTCTCTGAAGTTTCGGAGCAGTGTGGTGACTAGAAAGAAGGAAGTGTCAGAAAAGTCACTGGAGTTGAATGTCTGCGCTGAAATGCTCCAATGCCTGAGAGACTACCCGGATTACCGGAAGGCTCTGTGGATTGGCCTGACTCAAAGGGAGGAACGTGAACAAGGATCGGATACAACGATTCGCAACGCTGACGACTTGGCGTTGATGCTCCAATTCAAGTCTCCCTGGGCGACCTACTATGGAGATAACTACTACAAGTTCAGCGTCAACAAGAGACAACACGAAGCTCTGTTGCGGCTGGGGAACCCCGAGGCTGTGTTCTATGCGTTTCCGTTGTACAACAGGTGGAGTAAAGCAGACAAGGACGCCCCCGATCTTCTTCAAGATACCTGGCTCCTCCCTGTTTCTTGCATACCGCCGGGGGGATTAGTACGGGAGTCAACTCCAATAGTAGTGAGTCGGCGCAACCATTTGTCAGTCAAGGTAAAGAGCGATTCTTATCCGTACTGGAAGGCAACGTGTGAGGCCGTCAACGCCAGACAGTATCTCGAACGGGATCTCAGAGAGACGGTGGACAGACCGAGATTCATCCGAGTTGCTCTGCTCAAAGAGTGGATTGAGTTTTCTGAAATGGCAGCATTGCGCTTTAGGAATCTGGGTATCTTCTACATACCACTCTAATGTTCAGACGATCAACAGCACATACGCTAAGAAGGAGGAATCGACATGACGAAGAAGCACCTACAGCCCCTGACGCCGGCGGCCCTGTACGCCAGGGTGTCCAGCGACCGGCAGGACGTGGACCTGTCCGTGGCGGCCCAGCTGCGGGCGCTCAAGGAGTACGCGAAGGCCAACGGCTACTCCGTGGCCAGGGAGTACATCGACGAGGCCGAGAGCGGCCGGGTAGCCGACCGGCCCCAGTTCCGGGAGATGATCGCAGAAGGCTCCAAGCCCCAGGCTCCTTTTGAGGTGATTTTGGTCTGGAAGTTTTCAAGGTTCACCCGCAAGCGGGAGCACGCCGTGGCGTTCAAGGCCCAGCTGCGGCGCAAGGGCATCCGGGTGGTGTCCATCACCGAGCAGGCCGAGGACAACGCCACCGGCAGGCTCCTTGAGGGCATCATCGAGTCCGTCGATGAATATTATTCGGAGAATTTGGCGCAGGAGGTCGTCCGGGGGATGAGGGAGGCCGCGTCGCGAGGCTTCTTCCTCGGCTCCAAAGCCCCCTTTGGGTATCGGAAGATCAAGGTCATGGACGGACCCAAGGAGCGTCCCTCGCTGGAGGTGGACCCGGCCACGGCCCCCGTGGTGAAGGAGATATTCGAGAAGTCGCTCCAGGGCCACGGCCTGAAGGAGCTGTGCAGGGAGCTGAACGATAGGGGCGTCACCAACCGGGGCAAGCGCTGGTACAAGGGCGGTCTCCACTACGTGCTGCGAAACGAGGCGTACACGGGAGCCGCCGTGTGGGGAGTCAAGGGCAAGAACGAGAAGGCCCAGGACCCTGTGAGGGTTGAGGGAGCGTGGCCCGCCCTGGTGTCGAGGGAGCTCTACGACTCCGTTCAGCAGGCGATGAGCGAGCGCGCCCCGAAGGTGCAGAGGCCCGCGAGGGTGGGAAGCCCGTATCTGTTGAGCGGTCTCTTGCGCTGCGGGGTGTGCGGCAGGCCCTACTCGGCCCAGGGAGCCAAGAGCGGCCAGTTCGCCTACTACATCTGCGGGACGTTGTTCAGGGAAGGAGCGGGTACGTGCAGCGCCCGCTACCTGAACGCCCCCAAGGTTGAGAACTTCGTGGTGGAGAAGATACGGGAGCGCATCCTCACCGAGGAAACCATCACCGAATTGGTGCAGCTTGTGGCCGAAGAGATCGACGCCATGGCCGGTGAGCTGTCCGGCAGGCTGGAGGTCGTCGAGGCGGAGCTAGGGGACGTGCGGAGGCGTCTGGGGAAGCTCTACGAGGCCATCGAGACCAGCGACCTGACGCTGGAGGTGCTGTCGCCCCGCATCATGTCCCTGCGGCACCGTGAGGAGCAGCTGGAGGCTGCGAGAGAGGACGCCGAGACCCAGCTTGAGCGGCGGAGGGTGGAGCTTCCGACGACGGAGGAGATAGTAGAGTATGTGGCGGACTTCCGGGACTTCCTGAAGGACGGGACGATACCGGAGAAGAAGGCGCTCATCCGCAACTTCGTTGAGGGCATCGAGGTGGTGGGAGACGAGGCTACGCTTACGTACACGGTGCCCATGCCCAGCGATGGCGTGACAAGGGAGTCGGCCTCGGTTCTTGATTTCGTCCAGTCCGGCCCACCACCGCTTACGGTAGATACCGCCATATTCGAGATGTCGCTTGGCAGCCTGTCGGCGCACCGAGGACTTGCGATTCCTGTAGTGTGAAGGATCGTACGGCGGGACGGCAGGGGCGTCACACTGGACATATTGATGACAGACAGAACCGTGTTTGAGATGTGGCTGGGCGGACAATGAGACCAACGGTCCTTTGGCTCAGTTATACTCTGTGCCGTTAGGACTCGCAACGGCACACTTCCATTAGCAAATCCTGTTTTGGCTAAGGGGGTAGACTTGCACTGTCCTAGCCATGGGTAGCCCCCCCACCTGCTAGATTCATCGTCATGGGTGCCCTGGAGGTGCTGGCAGTAACGCCGCGATGCGTTGCCCCTTGTCGCTTTCTCCCGGTACTAGATTCAAGTGTGGAACTGATCCTGACGTGAGGGCTTGCTCGACAGCACCGAGATTAGCAAGACGGGCGGACTCAAGGTGGGTTTGGGTCCGTACTATTGCAACTGTCACCCCCTCAAGTTCGATCCGCAAGTCTTGTCTTGAGAGAAAGGCGCGCGGATGGCCATCCATCAGTTCCTTGAGTATTGGCTCCGAATGATCCAAGCGAAGGCTCCACGATTTCCATGTGAAGTCAATGGTCTCTTCCTTTAGCATGGTCGCAGCTGCCAGAATCTGTTGAGCCTCCTCGGGAGTAAGTGAAGGAGACATCTCCCAGTGAATGCCGCTGCGGTTCTGCAAATAGGCGAGTGCCTCAACAACCCTGCTGAGGCTGTCATCTGGTACGAAGGGCTTTCGTATTTCAACGCGCGGTTCTAGTCCGCCTTGCCAACGGAACCGAAGATGATGGGGTGGCTTACATGCGTCCACCCATCGGAAGAGAGGCAACAGAGTCCCTGGCATGGTGGATTGGGGGGTCAACCAGAACTTCGCCTCGAGGCCATTGGCTTCTACATCCACCATGATGCGTGCTTGCAGCCACCCACTGCTATCGGCTCCAGTTAAGGTTGAGCCTTTTAGACCACTGGTCCGTTCTGTGAGATGTACCGGCCAACTGGCCAGAATTATGTCTCCGTCCATGATGTCGAGTGAGAGGGTGACAGGCTCGTCTAGGCTATTGATCGGAATTAAGGTGAGTTCCGTTTCTGTGAACTCACCTGCGATGCCGAACGGCGCATCAACCGTGACACTGTCGACCATGTGGGGTGGTATGGTTGCCTCCAATCCATAGTTGAGAGCGTTCTGTACCACTTCGTCGTCGGTATCCACGAGAATCTTGACATTCACTGTGACGGGTCGATCCTTGGTTGCACCCAAGTACTTCGGATAGACATCGACCCTCATGTCACGGAAGCCGATTGAGAAGACTACATCCGTTGGCCAGCTGTTCACAGCCTCCGTTCCCGTCGCGATCTCGTAGCGGTAGTGAGGATCGATCTCATTCAGTCGAGCGCGGAGCGTCCGAAATCGGTCTACTGCGTCATGAACACCCGTGATTCTCGCCTGCTCTTCCCGGATTTCTCGAAGCAAGCGGAACACTTCATCTTTCGCTCCTTCCAGGAAGTATCGGCGAATGTCCGGAAACGCCGCCATTTTTTCGTCAAGCCATGTTTTTCCGAACCATTTGATTGGAAAGCAGTAGTCGTTTCCGAGTTCACGGAACCATTGGTCTTCCGCAGGAGTGGGATCAATAGGCACGACGAGTGCCCATCGGGCTGGCCCAAGGGAGGCCGCCCGTTTGAGAGAGCGTTCCACCTGCCTACGCCGTCCAGCAGTCATACGGCCTGTGAAGGACTTCAACTCAAAGGCGTAGGTGATCAGACCGTTCCGGCCGTCTACAATCTGTACGTCCCGGCCACCGTCACCACCCTTGCCGTCGATTCGTTGGGCGTTTGGACGTAGCCGGCTGAGAAGCACAGAGACCATCGTCTCGTATGCTTGAGGCTCTAAGTCACCCCACCGAATTGGCACGCTCTAACCTCTCTGTCTCTCTTGCAAGCCTCTTGCTTCCCATATGCAAGGAGGCTTCCGTAGGGTGCTTCGCATTAGGATGTACTGAGAGGTACATAGTAAGGAGTTCGACCAGCGTAGTTGCCCCTTGCCCATTTGCTCCATTTTGAATGTTGCCCCCCGGCTTTGGTGTCTATTGCAAACGAATTATACAGTTGCGATAATCAAATGAGCAATGCACCCCAGCGTAAGGTGACAGCCATCTGTGGCGTGTGCCCGCCGAGGAGAGAAACATGGCCAGGACAGCTAGGTTCGACGGCGACGCTTTCTTAGCCGCGTTGGACACGGAGAGGCAGGCCCGTCAATGTACCTGGAAGCAGGTGGCGGAGGAGTGCGGCATCAGCGCCTCAACCTTGACTCGTATGGCTCAAGGCCGACACCCAGACGTGAACGGCCTTGCGGCGCTGGCGACCTGGTCGGGGCTGGACGTGAACCGGTTCCTCAGGAAACCGTCCGCCGGGGAGGAACCGGAGCCGTTGGCGGTGATATCTTCCTGCCTGCACTCCGACCCTCGTCTCAACGAGCAAGCCGCCGTCGCCCTCGACCAGATGGTCAAGGCAGCCTATAGGAGCATGACGAGCCAGTGAGCGCACTCAACATCAGCGGTTTCATCTGGGGTATCGCCGACGACGTGCTGCGGGACGTGTACGTTCGCGGCAAGTACCGCGACGTCATCCTGCCCATGACGGTGATCCGCCGCCTTGACGCCGTGCTGGAGCCGACCAAGGATGCGGTTCTGCGCATGAAGGATCAGTTGGACGGCGCGGGCATCACCAACCAGGACGCCGCCCTGCGACAGGCATCCGGTCAAGCCTTCTACAACACGTCTCCCTTCCGCCTTCGCGACCTTGCCTCACGCGGTCGTCAACAGCAATTGAGGACCGACTTCGAGGCATACCTCGACGGCTTCTCCCCCAACATCCAAGAGGTGTTGGACAAGTTCAAGTTTCGCAACCAGATACCGACTCTCGTGGAAGCGGACGCTTTAGGGTTTCTGATAGAGAAGTTCCTGGACAGTTCCATCAACCTCAGCCCGCAGCCGGTCCTAAACGGCGACGGGTCGGTGCGGCTGGACGGGCTGGACAACCACGGGATGGGGCACGGTCTTCGAGGAACTCATCCGGCGATTCAACGAGGAGAACAACGAGGAGGCGGGGGAGCACTTCACTCCCAGGGACGTGGTGCAGCTCATGGCCCGC